>CAZBRD010000001.1:0-547164 GCA_964494205.1 uncultured Phycisphaeraceae bacterium
CAACAACTGGTATCTTGGAGGCAGGCCAGTTTCCTTTTCAAGTGCGGCTATTTAGAATCGCATGGCGAAGGAAGAGACCAATCGAGTCTTCATTCTCGGAGCGGGATTCTCTAAATCTGCTGGCATGCCACTGGCATCCGAACTTATTCCTTTATTACTCGATCGCGTTGGAATAAGAGACTACCCCGAACTTCAAGACTGGATAAAGGACATCTCCGTTAGAATCTCAACCCTGAGAAGTGGCTTGGGAGGAAATTCTGAAACACCACTAAATGTCGAGGAACTTTTCGATTTTGCAAAGCATGACATAGAACTCATGCGAATGTACCACCAGAGCCAAACGGGCGAATCTCCAAGTAGCGCGTGGCTCGATGCCAGCAAGAGCGTTGAAACTTGGCTCGAATACTTTGAAGAGGATTTACTTGACATCCTCTTGCGCTCGCAGAAAAACTCAGATTGCACGAAGCTCACATCCTTCGTCGATGCACTTCGCCACGGCGATTGCATTTTGACTTTCAATTACGATACGTTGCTGGAGCAGACACTTCAGCATCGAAACAAGGGGTGGAATCACGGATTTGCAAATGAAGCCAACAACGGCATTCCAATTCTTAAGCTCCATGGTTCGATCGATTGGTGGATTATTCATCAATCGATTCCACTCGGAAATACAGAGGAGCTCTTTGAAGGACGCTTCGATCCTGAAAACGCCACATCAAACGAGACAGAGAAGAGCAAGAACCAAAACCGATTCGGTTTGCGTCGCGCCCGTTCGATTGAGAACGTTCGTGCATTGAACAATATCGTGACGGATTTGGGTTGCTGGCCAAAGAACGCGCCGTTTCCAATCCCTGGACTTGGCGGGTTGGGATCGTACAAACCCCTTCATCAGCTACTGGGGAGTGGGCTTGTGTGGCACAGCGCACTACAGGCGATAAAAAAGACAAGGGACCTTATTGTTGTAGGATGGTCAGCATCCGACTTCGATCGAATGGCGCGTTTCCACTTCGCATCGTCTACACGACTTCGCACCGATAAGTTTCACCGAATCGTCGTGATCGACCCAGATGCCCACAATGTTGCAGCACGTTTGAAGCCGGTTTTCGGAACGACTTGGGCACTCCCCGAATGCGTCGAGACGGTAGATTGGTCGCAGATAGGAAATTGAAATTGGAGTAGAAAGATGAATCGTTGGAAAATTCTCTTCTCTTTAACTGTATTAGTAGGCATATCGTTTGTATCGGTAGGTCGGACCGCCCAGCGCCCGAATCCCGGTGAAACCGTCGACGGATACCTTGAGAGGATGCAATCAGACGGCGCTCTATTGAAGGGCTTGCGCGGAGTCAACGTCGATGCGGTTTGGAAGAACTTCAAGGAGAATGATGAGAATGACCGACTTACGACCGCCGTAAAAGCACGCCTATTAGAGTGTGGAGTGCCGTTACGATCCGCGAGCGACAAAACACCACCCGGGAAACCAATCTTATTCTGTCAAATGGTTTATCTTGATCGTGGAGCGGGGAAAACGTTGCGTGTTGCAGCAGACTTGAGTGAGTTCGCCCAACTGGAGCGCGACAACTCGATTACGGTCTGGCACAAAACGTGGGAGATCATTCGCGACCACGAAGTCGCGCAGCCAAACTTTGAGAACGACAAACGGTTTTTGCTTGAAGTGGTTGACAAGTTCTGCTTGGATTATCGTTTTGCCAACTCGGATGAGAAGAAGAGTGGGCCTTGATGCTCATTCATTGAAAACAAAACAATAAAAACAGGAGAAGTGCAATATGTTTAAGAAGTCGAATCTCGTCCTCTTTGGTGCCACCGCGTTGTTGTTGTTTTGCAACCTCACCCACGCCCAATCTCAAAAAACCACCAACACTCTCACCCTCGGCAAGAAAGAGAATATGCCCAAAGCCAGCGTGTCCGACTTCGCCTGGCTGGCTGGGCATTGGAGCGGCGAAGGGCTCGGCGGAACATGCGAGGAAACCTGGGCGCCGCCGTTGGGCGATAGCGTCATTGGCCTGTTCCGTTTTCTCAAAGACGGCAAGACGCAGTTCACTGAATTCTTTTCGCTCGTCAAAGAAGGTGAAAGCCTCGTCCTAAAACTCAAACACTTCAACCCGGACATGACCGGCTGGGAAGAAAAAGACAAGCCCGTGCAGTTTCCGCTGGTGAAAGTCAGCACCAACGAAGCGAACTTCGACGGCCTCACCTATCGCAAGAAGGACGACGATACGCTCGAGGTCTACGTGGCTATCAAAGGCAAGGACGGCAACCTGCGTGAGGAAAAGTTCTCGTTCAAGCGAGTGAAGAAATAGATCGGCAGAGCACGCTCAGCCAAGTTCCTCGTATTTCTCAACCAACTTCTTCGGCGCAGTATTGCACCACGCCAGCGCCAGCGCATTCTTCACGCTCGCCTTCTTCGCTTTCTTGAAATGAACATTCGTGGCCCCCAGTCGACCCCAGCCGCCGTTCACCGGTGAATATGCACCCGGCTCCGCATTCACTACGATCTTCTGCTGCTCCGGTTTCAGCTTGAGCATCCCTAATTCCTCGTCCTCAACCACGCGAATCGTCGCAAAGATTTTTCCCCCGACGCGAAAATCCGGATGGTCCATATGTGCGCTTTCGACTGCCCCCGGAAATCCAAGCGCCAACTGACGGAACGTCTCCGCGGTCATGCAGTTTCTCCAATCGATCTCATTTCACTGTGGGCCCGCCCGTATGGTGAGCAATTCCTGCGCAATGCGCCTGCACCGCACTCAAACGGCCCCGTCAAATCTCGTCAACCCCTTGCCTGCCACTATACTACTCTCCAATAAATGGACATCCGCCGTATGCGCACCGGAGTTCGAGTGCCAAGGCGAGGCAGCCATTGAAAGGACCCACCCATGCGACGATACGCCCTACTGCTCTCGATGACACTCATCGCATTCTCCCTCACCGCCTGCTCGCCGACATCCACGGAAACGATCACCGTCACGTTCGATTTCTCCGAGGGCGCTCAGGGCTGGGTCGCGGGCGTGTCGGATTATTCCGTCGATCAGGAAGAGATCATCGAGTTCGAATCCGGCATTCAGGAATTACCCGACGAAATCGACGGCGACGCGAGCGGCTTCTACGTCTCGAGCCAGAACCGCAGCGACGACCTCTTTGTGTATCTCAAGCGCCGCATCGGCGCGCAGATCACAGCCGATACACAGCTCGAACCCGACACGACCTATCGCCTGAACTATACAATCACGCTGGCCTCCAACGCACAGAGCGGCTGCTCCGGCGTCGGCGGGGCACCGGGAGAGAGCGTCTACCTGAAAGTCGGCGGTTCCGTCGCCGAACCCACCACGCTGCCACCCGATGACACCGGCTACTACGCACTTAGCGTCGACAAGGGCATACAAAGCAACAGCGGTCCCGTCGCCACCGTCATCGGCGACATCGCCAACGGCCAAGCATGCGACGACCCCTCCAACGCGCCGTACGTCACCATCGTCCGCGAAGGCCGACACGAGACTCGCGTGCGTACCGACAGCAACGGCGACCTCTGGCTTCTCGTCGGCACCGACTCCGCGTTCGAAGGCCTGACGCAACTCTATTTCCAGAGCATCGTGGTCGAGCTGTCGAAGTAGGATTTTCTGTGGAGTTCAAACTCGACCAAGCTGTTGAGGTTCTCAACCGCACGCCGAAGGTAGTGCGTGCGATGCTCGCTGGTCTCAGCGAACCCTGGGTGCGCAACAACTACGGCCCCGAAACGTTCAGTCCCTTCGATGTCGTCGGGCACCTGCTGCACGGCGAAAAGACCGACTGGATGACTCGCGTACGCATCATTCTCGACCACGGCCCATCGAAACCATTCGCCGCGTTCGACCGTTACGCGATGTACGAGGAAAGCAGAGGCAAATCGATCAACCAATTACTCGATGAGTTTGAAACCTATCGCACGAAAAACCTGAGCGACCTCACCGCGCTCAACCTGTCGCCGGACAAACTCGATCTCAAAGGCACGCACCCAGCACTCGGCACCGTCACGCTGCGACAACTGCTTTCCACCTGGGTCGTTCACGACCTCGGCCATCTGCACCAGATCGCCAAGTGCATGGCCTGGCAGTACCGCGAGAACGTCGGACCCTGGAAGGAGTATTTGACGATACTACCGAGAGAGTGAGCACGACGATGCCGATTTCCAAGTATCCGCCAGGCGAACAAGTCCCCGATTCCGAAAAGTATGTCCCTCTGCAAGTACGACTCTCGCTCGCAGTGAGCAGCATGTTCATGTTTGCGATCGCAGCGTACTTGTGGCTGAAGGGGGATAAGGAACCGCAGCAAGCAAAGGACTTTCCGTGGGTTTGTGTTCTCATTGTCCTTTGTGGCTGCTGCGAATTGGCTATGGCAACCTCTAAGACGAGAGTACGATTTGCGAAGGCGGGTGTTTATTCTCTGTTTATTGTCGTCCTGGCAATGATCGTCTTTATGATCTTTCGTATCCCCGACATGATCGCGTCCGTCAAACAGACAATGCGAACACTCTTCTGATGTTTGCACCAAACGTTTAGTGGGAATGATGTCTTCGCCTACTCCACTCCCGAATGCATCCTCGGCCCCGGTGATTGCTTGCGAATGATCTTCGCCTCTTCCTTCAGCATGTGTTCCCATCGTTTGTCGACATCGCCCGCATCCGTCAATTGTCGCGCGAGGTCGATGAACGTCTCGTAGTGACCGGCCTCGGACGCATACAAACTTCGATAAACTTTCGCCAACTCGCGATCCGTGCAGTGCTCACCGAGCAGATAGAATCGCTCGCACGAGCGCGCCTCGATCAGCGCACTCACCATGAGTCGGTCCATCAACTCTTCCGGCCCGCGACTCCATCTCACCAAATCACGCAGCCCCGTCGCGTACGGGTTCGCGTGCGATTTGTTCAACCGGCCCCCGCGCCGCGAAATCAACTTGGCCACCAACCCCAGATGCTCCACCTCGTCCCGTGCGATCGCGGTCATGGCTGCCACCCAGTTCTCCGGCGGGTTCGGCTCCGGCCAGCGGTGGATCATCTCCAGTGCGTTGCTCGCCGCCTTCTTTTCCAGCCACGAGTGATCGTTGAGCAGCGCCATCGGCTCGCGGAGAACCTGCCCCGCCCACTCTGCCGGCGTAAACCAGTGCAACGGCAATGCCGAAATCGGTTCGTTCTTCTTCATCGCGGATAATCTACGTAATTCCAGCGAATGATCCACGCGTCGTTGAATCGCCCTAGCCCGAGCGATAGCATGGCCTCATAGATGGTGCGAGGATTCGATCTTCGCTGGAGCGAGAATCCTTTCTCGCTCCCCCAAAAAGCAAGAACCCCCGTTCGGAGTCGTACCTTGAGTTCAGTAGCCATGAATCCTCCGCCGCGCCCAGCCACGAAATTCAACATGAACCGCGCTCAGGTCGTCGACGAGAACTTCGTCAAGCGCGTGCGCGAATGGCGCGATTCATGCGGCGCGAGCACGCGCACTTCTTCCCCCCTTACTAAGGGGGGACAGAGGGGGGTCAATGCAGACGAGCCGATCCTCGAAGGAAGCCTGCTGACGCGCGGCGTAGCCATCGAACTCTTCGAATCGCAGATCATCGCCCGCCACCAGGACATCATGTCGCGCGAAATGCGCGCCCGAAACGAAGGCTTCTACACCATCGGCAGCGCGGGCCACGAGGGCAATGCCGTCGTTGGCCGACTCACGCGTTACACCGACATCGCCTTTTTGCATTACCGGTCCGGCGCGTTCATGTCCGAACGCGCGCGACAAATCCCCGCCCTCGATTTTGTCCGCGACACCATGCTCAGCTTCGCAGCCAGCAGCGAAGATCAGATCTCCGGCGGCCGCCACAAAGTCTGGGGCAGTCGCAAACTCTGGGTGCCGCCGCAAACCAGCACCATCGCGAGCCACCTGCCCAAGTCCGTCGGCGCAGCCGTCGCCATCAGCCGCGCGAAACTTCTGAACTCTCCGCTGGAAATCCCGCACGACAGCATCGCCGTCTGCTCATTCGGCGATGCCTCGGTGAATCACGCCGTCGCGCAGACAGCCTTCAACTTCGCCGCGTGGTCAACGTTCCAAAAAGTTCCGATGCCCATTCTGTTCGTCTGTGAAGACAACGGCATCGGCATCAGCGTCCAAACGCCGCACGGCTGGGTTGAGTCATCCATGAAGAATCGGCCCGGCTTCATGTACTTCCAAGCGGACGGCCTCAACCTCGTCGACGCCTACGACATCACCGCGGAAGCCGTCGATTACTGCCGCGCGAAACGCTCGCCCGTTTTCCTGCACATGAAAACGGTTCGCCTTCTTGGCCACGCGGGCAGCGACGCCGAAACCGAGTACCACACGTTCGAGGAAATCGAATCAGCCGAGGCGCTCGATCCCCTCCTCTCTTCCGCGCGCATCATGCTCGAAACCGGCACAATGTCCGCTGACGAAATCCTCGACATGTACGAGAACATTCGCTCGCGCGTGAAAGAAGCCGCCACCTACGCAGCCAAATCGCCGAAGCTGACGAGCGCCAAAGAGATCATTACGCCTCTCGCGCCGCTCAATCTCGACAAAGTCCACACTGAAGCGAAACGAAAGCCGACCCAGAAGGAGCGAATCGAAATCTTCGGCGGCGAAAAAGACCTGCCGGAAAACGGTCCGCCGCGACACATGGCTGTCATCATCAACCAAGGCCTGCACGACATCCTAATCAAATATCCGGAGTCGTTTATCTTTGGCGAAGACGTCGCGAAGAAAGGCGGTGTGTACCACGTCACCACCGGTTTGTTCAGTAAGTTCGGTGCGGGCCGTATCTTCAACACACTGCTCGACGAAACGACCATCCTCGGCCTCGCATCCGGCGCGGGCCACCTCGCCACGCTGCCGATCCCAGAAATCCAATACCTCGCCTACTACCACAACGCCGAGGACCAGGTGCGCGGCGAAGCCTGCTCGCTGCAGTTCTTCTCGAAGGACCAATTCCGCAACCCGATGGTCATCCGCATCAACGGCTGGGGTTATCAAAAAGGCTTCGGCGGCCACTTCCACAACGACAACAGCATCGCCGCACTTCGCGACGTGCCCGGCCTCATCATCTGCACACCCTCGCGCGGCGACGACGCGGTGAAAATGATGCGTACGTGCATGGCCCTTGCGAAAGTCGATGGGCGCGTGGTCGCGTTCATCGAGCCCATCGCGCTCTACATGACCAAAGATTTGTACGAACCCAAAGACCAGCAATGGTCCTTCGCGTATCCGCCGCCCGGCGAGATCATCGAATTCGGCCAGCCCGGCATCTACCACGAAGACGCGAAAGATATGACCATCTTCACCTTCGCCAACGGCGTGCACATGTCGCTTCGCGCGGCGAAGACCCTGCGCGAAAAGCACAAGATCAACGCTCGCGTCATTGACCTGCGCTGGCTCAACCCGCTCAACGAAAAACTCATCGTTGAAGAATCGCTTCGCACGAAGCGCGTACTCGTCGTCGACGAAGGCCGCCGCGCCGCGGGCGTGTCAGAATCAATCCTCTCCGTCATTCACGAGAACTGTCGCACCGAAGTGAAAGCCGCGAGACTCAACGCGCTCGACACCTACGTCCCGCTCGGCCCAGCCGCCGACCTCGTCATCCCCAGCGAGAACGACGTCGTGCAGCACGCGCTGGCATTGATCAAGGAAAAGTAGTGCCGAATTGGATAAATTTGCACAAAGGGTGGCATGGTCAAGCCGCAGCTTGGCCATGGCGAAGGTCGCGAAACATCAGAGCCCTTAGCGCAAACAACCACATCGCTTGGCCCCTACAGGTTCTGATCTGTCTTCTCGCACTCATCCCCGCCTGTCGCAAAGCTGACGAACTGCGAACGCCGAACGGCAAGCTCGTCTCTCGCAGCCAATACAAGAAAGACCACGAAGGCAACCACGTCCCGCACGGCACCTATGAGGGTTGGTACGAGAACGGCCGACTCCACATCACCGGCCGTTACGTCGACGGCCAACAGCACGGCCACTGGCAATCCTGGTACTCCAGCGGCAGGCCCTGGGGTTCATCTCACTACGAGAACGGCGAGCTTCGAGGCACGTCCACACTGTGGCGTCCCGACGGCACGATCAATTGGCAGTTCCTCTACGGCGACGGAAAAAGCGACCCAACGTACATCGCGTTCTATCCCAGCGGCCAGAAGAAATGGCGGGGCGTGGGCAACGTCGTCCGCGGTCAATGGGTCGGCACAAGCCAATGGTTCAATGAAAACGGAACTGAAACATCCGCCCCGATAGGCCCCAACGGTCCGCTTATCTGGCCCGGTGACGGCGACTTCCCTCAATCCGAAATCCCGACGACAGACTCGCCGGAATCTGAAAACAAACCAACTCGAACCGAGCACATCGAAACACCTTAAGTCGCCCACAAAAACACTGCGGCCCGCTCAGACGAATGATCGTCCAAACGGGCCGCGAAAGCTAACACACTAGCGCCACCATGTGGCACTCGTGATTTACTTCTTCGTGCAATTCATGTCGAAGCTCAGGAACTCCTTGCCATCCTTGCCCGGCATGAACATCTGGACGGTATGGCTCTTGTCATCCTTGATCGTCATGACGGTCTTGGACTTCTTCATCTTGCCGCCGTCCGTCGGATCGGCGAACTCACCCGTCATCGTGAATGTCTTCTTCGCGGCGTCAAAATCGCCGACATAGGTTTGCAGCGCCGTCGACATGTTGTCAATCCATGAGCCGACATACTTCTTCATCGTGTTGTCATAGCCCATCATGCCGATGCCCTGGAACGGTCCACCGGGACCCATCGCTGGGCCGGCTACATCCTCTTGAAAATAATGGCCGCCAAGAATCGCCTTGCGCTCGATGGTGCCCGCCAACTCCATCCACTGGCTGGTGGGAGTCATGCGCATTTTCAAAGTATAGGTCCAGCTGCCGAGCAGTGGCTTGAAGGCGTCGTGAGCAGGGCCCGGAGTGCCGGCCTTCCCCATCGCTTCCATCATTGCCATCTCTTCCGCAGACATTTCCGGCCCGCCGGCAGGCTTGCCACCAGCTTCCGGCTTCTTGTCGCCACCAGCGGGCTTTGCGTCCTTCGGTGCGTCAGCCTTTTTCTCAGGGGCCGGAGCAGCAGCTTCCTTCTTTGCTTCGGGCTTCTTCTCGTCCTTCTTGTCCTCGCCGTACGCTTGTCCAACAACCAGCGCCGCACAACAGAGAACGCCAACACTCAACAACCATGATCGCAACTTCATTGCTTTTCTTCCTTTCAAACCCAATTCACGACAGAACTGCTTTTTCAATTCAAGTCCGCCGTTGAGATCCGGTCCCAAACGCCGAATCTCCAAACTTCTTTCGAACTACCGATCACATGCTCGCGTACATACAACAAGCTCGCGACTTACTTCTTGGTGTAGGTCACTTCCAACGACACGTATTCCTTGCCGTCCGGACCCGTGTTGTACATTTCAAACACGTGAGTCTTGTCGTCCTTGATCTTGTAGACCGACTTCACCTTGGTCATCTTGCTCGGATTTGCATGATCTGGTGCTTCGCCAGAATAAGTAATCACCTTGCCCGTTGCATCAGCCGTGCCGTAGCTCAGGAAGATGCCCGTCTCATGATTGTCGATCCACGCATTTACATATTGCTTGCGGTTCACGTCGTAACCGGTGACGCCGCGACCCTGAAACGCAGGCGCGCCCTCTGCCATCGGCGCACCATTCAGCTCTTGGCGGGCATAGCGACCGTCAAAAATCACTTCCACCTTGCTCGATCCCTTGGTTTCAATCCACGGATCCGTTGGCGCCATCTTCCACTTCGTGACGAAGTCCCAATTGCCCGCCATCTGCTTCAACACAGCGTGCTCCGGACCCATCGGCGACGCCATGCTCCCCGCATCATGGCCACCCTTGTCATCCTTCTTCGCCTCAGGCTTCTTCGCATCCGCAGCCTTTGGGTCAGCCGGCTTCGCTTCGGGTTTCTTTTCGCCACCCGCCGCGGGAGCATCCTTCTTCGCTTCCGGCTTCTTCTCGTCCTTCTTGTCCTCCGCGCGCACGTTGCCAGCCACCGCTACCATCGCGAACGCCACCATCAGATGGGTCAACCAATTTCGTGTAAACATTTTTTCGTCCTTTCTCCCGGCGCTCGGCCCCGACGCACCGGCTACATTTCAAGAACGACCGCGCTCATGCACGATCGACAGGGGTTCACAAGTTACACATCCAGCCTGCGCGCGCTCCGCGATCCCATCCGTGCCATGTATTTCAGATAAGTGTCCAGTGCAGGCGAACGTGCAGAATCAATCCGTTGAAATCAGCTCATCATTCGCAAATGTGCTTCTACCCGGCTGAACGTAAGCGGCGTAGTATACCAATCTGTCAGAAACATCCATAGGAATCACTGTGACATTTGACGGTTTCCGACGCAGTACGTCTTGGGTGAAGCAAAACCAAGGCCAAACAGCTCAAATTTTGCATCGCACGCACCCTTCACTTCCGGCAAACGAACCCTTGAACGGGGTCGTATGTTAGGTTAATGATCGGGTACTGTCAAACGGAAAATATGAGTAATTCACAGACGCGTCATCAGTACAAATCCGAGCCCCTTGCGCAAGCACGGGATTGTTGGGTGCCGTCGATCAAAAGCAGGAACCTGCCGTGCCAGCTCGCCCCGTTGCCTAAAAACCTCACACGCCCACAATACCGCCATGTTCGATTTCCGGGTGCTCGCCACCGACAACAACGCCCGCCGAGGCCAGTTCAACACGCCGCACGGCGCTGTTGAAACGCCCGCGTTCATGCCCGTCGGCACCGCCGGTTCCGTCAAAGGGGTCACGCCGATCCAACTCAAGGCCAGCGGCGCTCAGATGATCCTTGGAAATACGTATCACCTGCAACTTCGCCCTACGGCTGAAATCGTTCGCGACCTCGGCGGCCTGCACAACTTCATGGGCTGGGATGGCCCCATTCTCACCGACAGCGGCGGCTTCCAGGTCTTCTCGCTCGCTGAGATCAACTCGATCGACGACAACGGCGTGGACTTCCGCTCACACGTCGACGGCGCTCGCACGAGACTCGACCCGGTCAGCGCCACGCGCGTGCAAAACGATCTCGGCGCCGATGTCATCATGGCCTTCGACCAATGCCCGCCGCTGCCTTCGACTCGCGAAGCAATCCAGATCGCCGTCGATCGCTCGATTCGCTGGGCTGCAAAGTGCAAGGAAGTGCATGCACGCAAAGACCAGGCGCTCTTTGGCATCGTCCAAGGCGGCCTTGACCCCGACCTTCGCGCGTACTGTTCGCGCGAACTCATTTCCATCGGCTTCGATGGCTACGCGCTCGGCGGCCTATCCGTCGGCGAGTCTCACGAACAGATGGTCGAAGTGCTGAACCCCATCACGCCGCTGCTGCCGCAAGATCGTCCACGCTATCTCATGGGCGTCGGCATGCCGCGCGACATACTGGCAGCCGTCCGCGCGGGCATCGATCTGTTCGATTGTGTCCTTCCCACCCGCAACGGACGAAACAGTCAGGCATTCACCGCCCATGGCCCCCTCAAGATGCGAAACGAGAAGCACACTCGTGACACCGAGCCCCTCGAAAAGGGCTGCGACTGCGAAACTTGCCAAAGATTCTCACGCGGCTACATTCGACACCTGTTCAACGTCGGCGAAATGCTCGGCCCGACCCTGACGTCGATTCATAACCTTCGGTTCTATCAGATGTTTATGAGCCGAATCCGCGAGCTGATCGCTGAGCAGCGGCTCGATTCGATCGTGCAGGAATTCCCGATCGCAGCCATGGCTGCCCCGGCGAATCCGAACCGCGACCGCGAGAGGGCTGCGTTGGACGACGAAGCCGTTCAGGAAATCGACTGACGAAACAGGGGCGTGAATATCGCGAACACCTGCATCGCACCTAAGAAAGAACAACCACCATGAATCACGTGATCACATTACTGGCCACCGCAGCCCCGAACACGGCTCCGACCACTCCAGCAAACCCAGCGAGTCCGCCCGGCGGCATGGCCGGACAAAGCCTCATGCTCGCCGTTCTCGCCGCATTTTTCGTGTTCATGCTCCTCACATCTCGCAGTCAGCGCAACCGCGAAAAGAAAGAACGCGACGATCTGATGTCCAAGCTCTCCAAGAACGACCGTGTGCTCACACTGGGCGGCATCATCGGCACCGTCGTTTCCGTGAAAGACAACGAAGTCGTCCTCAAAGTCGATGAAAACACAAACACCAAGATGACGTTTCTCAAGTCAGCAATCCAGCGAATTCTGGTCGACGACCCGGGAACCGATAAGGGTTGAAGTTTTGGTTAGGCTGCTGGTTGACGCTCTCAAAAGAGTTCAACACCGAGGTTTGAAGTTCAACTAAGCAATCAATGTCGCGACCATTTTTGGATGCGCAGTGCGACTGGCCGCAACCGTAGGAACATCAAGGCTCAAATCCCCTTCCAAGCGAAATGGCGTTAATGGTTCTCCGCGTATTCCAGTGCATACGCCCCCCGCTTCCGTCACAAGCAACTCGCCCGCAGCCACATCCCAGATCTTGCATTGCTTGCAGAATGTCCCTGCGAACGCACCCGTAGCCACCAGCGCGAGGTGATACGCCGCCGTACCAAGATTTCGGCAAATCAATCCCTTCGTGGCTGACCACTTCGACACCGCCCGTACGCTGAGTTCGTCCTTGCTGGACGGAACACCAATCAACCAATCGTGTCCTTCGGGCGGCACACCAGCATGAATCCGCTTTCCATCAACGAACGATCCACCACCTCGTGTGGCTGTGTACGTCGCGCGAATGTTATGCTCGACCACCACCGCAACCACCGGCTCTCCGCGATCGAGCACGGCGATCGAAGTGGCGAAACATCCAAATCCCAAAGCGTAATTCCGCGTGCCATCCAGCGGATCAATCACCCAGCAATAACGCGCATCCGAAATCTTCGCATGCGCGCCCGGAGTTTGCACTTTCTCTTCCGCGATCACCGCATGATCGGGAAAACTCCGCGCGATCCCGTCGAGAATGTGCGCCTGAATCTCGTGGTCGATTTCCGTGACAATGGTGCGATCGGCCTTCAAAGCTCCCGCCGTCGCACCGAAGCTCCGCATCGCAAGGTCAGTTGATTCGTTCCCCAGACGTGTAGCCAGTGCGAGCAGCGGTTGAAGTGATTGGTCAGACATCAGGCCAATGATATGAGCGACTACGATTCAAACAAGCAATCGGCCGACGCCGCTGATTTGACTAAAAAACCCATTCGCCGGCACCAACGATTACAAATGCCTCGTCGGTGCGCTTTATTGTCAACATGTTTCCAATCCCAGACATCGGTCCTTCGTGGTATCCCATGAGGACCTCAAACTCCGAGTCCTTCAACTCAATGCTGACGAATGGTGCCGTGTCCTCTGGACCGGTCGCCTTCTCGCGGGCAGGTATCACGTCGATAATTTCGCCATGAGGGCCAATTACTGGCGTAAACGTATTGTGCGGCTGCCCGTTTCGTTTTGGCGACGAACGCACGAAATCAATGAGCTCGACAAGCTCTTCATCCTTGATTTCCTTGGGCTGCGGGAACGGCAACAGTGTTCCAGCAGGAGTTTCGAGTTTGTCCTTTTCGAACAGCCTTTCCCTCAACGATACTTGGCAATACAACGGCAGTTCCCTGGGAATGATCCCCCTTTCCTTCAATCGGCCCCGAATCGCCTTGTTCAAATCATAGATTTCGTCGTGTACAAAATAGCGACCCTTCCGCAAACTTTCCGTCGATTCCTCCGGCTTGAAATACACCGTGGCGACAACTCGCTCACGATAATTGCGACTCAATTTGATGAACCACAACTCTTGCTCTTCAGGGTTCTCTTCGATCGCCTCGGCGACGAGCATTTCATATTGCTCGTCCGAAAGCTCTTTGCACTCGGACCGACTATGAACGACAACCGGCACGCGCGACTTCTTCGTCGCCCCACTGGTTGTTTGCTTGGCTGAAACCGCCTCCTCGCCAAATGCTGCAGCCGATGCGACAAGCAATAGCACAATGGACAGGGTTTTCCTCATTCTTGTGATCTGTTCCATATGTAGACTCGCCCGAACAGGCCCACCGAAACACTTGCTGTTAAGTAATACCGCCGTGCCGTAACATGGGTTGCAAGTCGAATACAGCGGGTGGCACGGTCAAGCCGCAGCTTGGCCGTGGCCAGGCTAGCCGACGATCGTTCTCATAACGCCCGCAAAACACGCGGAACCACAAAAAATGTCTCCGAATCGACCATCCATCGTCGTCGCAGAACCCTACGACCCTGTCGCCGTCGAAATTCTGGAATCCGTCGGCGACATCACTACGCTGAAATCCTGCGACGAAACCTCGCTCATCGCCGCCGTCCCAAACTGCGACGCCCTACTCATTCGCACAGCCGCCAGAGTCACTCGCTCCGTCATCGAATCCGCCCCGCGACTTCGCGTCATCGGCCGCGGCGGGGTCGGCCTCGACAACATCGACCTCGACGCCGCCCGCGAACGAAACATCACCGTCGTCTCCACCCCCGCCGCTTCCACCGACGCCGTCGCCGACCTCACTCTCGGCCTCATGATTAACCTTCTCCGCAAAATCTCCTGGACCGATCAGGAAACGAAGCATGGTCGCTTCTCTCTCGTTCGCGACCTCGCCGTCAGCCGTGAAATGTGCGAGTTAACCGTCGGCATCATCGGCCTCGGTCGCATCGGTCGCGCCGTCGCCCGCCGCTGTCGCCACGGATTCAACATGCGGGTCATTTACAACGATATCGTCGAACCCGGCTGGCTCGATTTCACCGCCGAACCTATGTCGAAGGAAGAACTGTTTCTCACGGCCGACATCATCACGTTGCACACCCCGCTCACATCCGAGACCCACAACCTCATCAACGCCAACACGCTTGCGCTATTCAAGCCCAACGCCATCCTCATCAACACCGCCCGCGGCGCGATCGTGAACGCAGCCGACCTCGCACGCACCCTCAACGACGGAAAACTCACAGGCGCAGGCCTCGATGTAACAGACCCCGAACCACTCCCGCGCAATCACGCCCTCCACCAAACCCCCAACACCATCATCACCCCGCACATCGGCGCCCGCACCATCGCGAGCCTCGCACGCATGAACGCCGTCGTCGAAGATGTCGCGCGAGTCCTGCGCGGTCTGACGCCCCTGTTTCCCGCATTCTGAACTCTTTGTCATTCGCCGTCCGATACATAGTTGATTGTCGAGCGGGAGCGGCATCCGCCGACGTCATCGCAACAATAATTCTGTTGCGTTTGGGCGAGATCGCAGGTAAAGAAACAATCGTCCATTGAGCCAATGGCGCTGGCCGGTGCGACGCTTTCAAATACGTAAGATCAGCGGTGAAAAGATGTTGATGGGTGTGTCACCGTTTGTTTGACGTGGAGATGTTGCTCAATCCATGATCCCCTTGGCCGCTCGTGCGATGTCAGCCCCTCTCCTTGCGGCCACAGGGCCCAAGATTGCCCTCGCCACGGGGGGCATTGCAGTCGCCCTCCTGTTTCTGGTCTTCGCGTCGCTCGTTCTTCGCAAATACATCCGCATCATGATCAACATCCTCGACGACCACGCAGCTTGGTCCGGCTGCGACAGTCGCGAGCTTCCATCGCTCCAAGGTGAAGAAGTTTCGTTTCGCGCCGCCGACGGCCAACGTCTCGAAGGGACCATTGTCCGTGGCAATTACGACGAGCAACCCTTGGGCATGGTCGTCTTTGCCCACGAATATCGAAGCGATCGAACGTCATGTATGCGTTTCTGTCGAGGCCTGCTCGACCAGGGATATGATGTATTCGCTTTCGATTTCCGCGGACACGGCACGTCGCGCGTCGATCGCGACTACCGCCCGCGCCAATGGCCCAGCGACCGGGAACAGGCGGACATGATCGGCGCGGTTGCCTTCATCTCCTCCTGGCTTGAACAGCAAAATCGTTCTCGCGATGTCGTACTCTTCGGCGTCTCACGCGGGGCGGGCGCATCCATTCTGGCCGCCGAGGGCATCAGCAACGTCCGGGCTATCATCTGCGACGGTGTGTATAGCAGCGACATCACCATGGAATATTTCATGAAGCGCTTCGCCACCATCTTCGCACGCATCCGCGTTGTCGCCGAAAACCACCCCCCCATCTTCTGGCGATTCCTTCGCTGGTTATTTTTCAGGGAGTGCGGCCGCAGGTTTGGCTGTAAGTTCCCTTCGGTGCTGAAAGCTGTAGCGCGAAAGGGCAACAGGCCGCTCCTGATGGTTCACGGCGAACGCGATTCCTATATCCCGGTCACCCTCGCCGAAACTCTTTATGCGCGAGCGCAAGGACCCAAACGACTTTGGATCGTTCCGGGCGCAAAACACAACGAAGCCATCATGGTCCACCCCATATCCTATTCGCGAAATGTACTGGCCTTCGTGAGCGAACATCTGAACACAACCGGCGGTGCCGCCAACAAACAGCGACCCGCGCCGGCCCCGGCTATTCAACACTCCAGTCCAATGACCGATCTGGGTTACCAATCCATCGAACCCGTGCCAATCCGTGTCACCTCATCCAACTGAGTGGATTCCTAAGCAGCATGCAGCCCGAAACAAAAACAGCAACTCCAGCCCTACTTCACGAACCTTTGTGCTTTTGGAACAAGCGGACGGATTCGTCAGAAATTGCGGGGCGAGGTGTGCCACTGCTCTAGGGGCAGCGCTTCCTAAACGGATAGTCCACCTGCAAAATCATTCCTGCCACCGCACAAGCTGCCGACAGGTCAAAATACTCGGCAAAGTACCCAGGAAGTGCCACACAATGGTCACAACGACCGCCCAAGCCTCCTTTCGGAGCTCGCCGCACGCCCGTTGGTCTCCCACTTTGACAGGGTATATTGCCAACAACCGTCATTCCCAGAATCAATGAATATGATTCAGTAAGAATGTGGCTAGTTACTCTTTGATACGGAAAAGGAACATGGACCTTCGAATCACTATGCGTAGTCATTCTAAAATATCGTTGGTTTCCATCGCGATCGTTTCGCTGCTTACACAGTTCACAGGGCCGACGCCATCTTTCGGTGACGAGGCATCCCTTCGTGCCCGCCGCACGCCGGTCGTCGAAGCTTACGAACGCACACGCAACTCCATCGTAAACATCTCCGCCAAGGAGAAAGTCCAGCTCCACGGCATGGGCATGTGGGGCGACATCTTCACCTATCCCTCCGAGCGGCGCAGCGTGGGCAGCGGCTTCATCATCCACGAGGACGGCTACATCGTAACCAACGCCCACGTAGTTTCAGCCGCCACCCAGTTGAAAGTCATCCTCGCCGACGGCACCGAGTATCCCGCGCGACTCATTGGCCGCGACACCAAGCTCGACCTCGCCATCATCAAGGTCGATGCCCACGTACTACTTAAACCCATCACCATGGGCCGCAGCGACGATCTCATGATCGGCGAGCAGACCATCGCCATCGGCAACCCCGTGGGTCTCGAGAACACACTGACAACCGGCGTCGTCAGCGCCCTGCATCGCGAGCTCGACATCGACGGCAAGCTCATCTATCGCGACGTGATTCAAACCGACGCGAGCATCAACCCCGGCAACTCCGGCGGACCGCTGCTCAACATTCTTGGCGAACTGATCGGCATCAACACAGCCATTCGCACCGACGCGCAGAACATCGGTTTCGCCATTCCCGTCGATCAACTGCGCGAGATTCTTCCCGACGTGCTCAACGCAGAGAAACTCAACAAGGTGCTTGTCGGCTTGACCGTCAACGAGGCACAGCCCGCATCCGTAGCCGAAGTGCGATCAGGGAGTCCCGCAGACCAGGCAGGCATCAAACCCGGCGATGTCATCGCAGCCATCAACGGCAAAAAAGTTCAACGGGGCGTCGACTTTCACGTCGCCATGCTCGAGCGAAAGGCCGGTGACGAAGTGCAGCTCTCCTTGCTTCGCGAAGGCAAGTCGCGCGAAACGAAACTCGCCCTCGTTCCCGTCCCCAAACCGGATGGCAAGAAACTTGCGAAGGAGCGACTCGGCCTCACCATCGCCGACGTGAAGGAAACGACCAGCAAAAAGTTCCGCTGGGATCGTGAACCCGGCGTCATCGTGATGGCCGTCGACCCGCGCGGGCCAGCCGCAGAAGCCAACATCGAGCCCGGCGATCTTCTGGTGTCACTTGAACGACACGGCGTGGGCGACGTCGATCAATTCGGCGCGTTTCTCGCAGCCGCTCCGCCCGGCGAAGTGATCAACATCGGCCTGCTTCGCGAGCGCAGAGGCACCATCTACGGCGGCGAAGTTCGCACAAAAACTAGATAGAACGCCGGGACCATGTACTGCGCGCGTTCCCCTTCAGAGCCCCTTGCGCGAGCAAGGAAAGCGCCATGACTTGTCACTATCTAGTCTAACCCAGGAAATCGACGTCAGGGACTCGCACCACAAAGCGGCGGCACCGGAATCGCCGACGCATCGTTCGCCGCACATCCGCACGGGTTGCCGCCGGAGAACGCCGTCAGCGTGCCCAATATGTCGTCGAGGCCGATGATCCCATCGCCTTCGCACGGCGCGATATCGGCGTCGGGACAATTGGTGTACCCCGAGAAGCCCGCCAAGGTGCATAGGATGTCGTTCAGATCAACGTTGCCGGCGCAGTTTGAATTGCCGTACCGCGTGCACGAAAACGCACACGTCCCCGAATCGCACGACGCACAATTACAGGCATTGTCGCGCTGTGACCCGAAGCAGCTAACAGCCGCAGCACAGGACCCCGCTGGAATCTCCAGCCCGCACGTCGAACTGCAGCCATCGCCATTTGTAAAATTATTGTCATCGCATTCTTCCGGAATCTGAGTCGTGCCGTCGCCGCAAATGGCCGCTTGGCACTGAATTCGCAAATTATCCAGCGGCAGAACCACCGACGGTGCAACAGTCCCCACGCGGATCTTGTAGCACTGACCGGACGTTGCGAGTGTCACCAAGCTCGACTCGATTGTTGGCCCCGCGCACAAATTCGGATCACCGGGGTCGCCCGCGTTGTCGTTGCATTCAATCGGTGCACCAAGCTGCGAGCAATCGCAACCCTCGTACACAGCCAATCGAGTGTTCGTCGAGCCGCCGCCGCAGGTATCGACGAGCAGTGCTCCACTGCACGTAGCCACATAGTCAAACCAGACATCGTCAAAAATGCTCGAACTACTCGCGAAGCCGCAAGTCGTCTCGTTGGAACCGTCCATCTCGGTGGCCGTCAGATTCACCGCGTTCGTACCATCAACGGCGACAGCCGCATTCGCGCAGATATCGTTCGCCGGCGGCGGAATGCACGAAATCTGCAAAGAGTACGGGCCATCATTGTTTGGGGGGCCATCAACATGCGCCAATCGAAGTTTTATTTCTACACCCGCTATCACCGGCGCATAAAGTTGCACATAGCCCGGCGCCGTGATTGTCGCACACCCCATTTCCTGCCCGCCGCAGGAATCGTAAGTAGAAAGCACGTGATCAAAGAGTGTGCCGACGGTCGTTATGTAGGCAGCGCCGGTACACGACGGCGTGCAAGAGAACCAGATGTCGTTAAACCCGCCACCGCCACAACTGGCTATCGCATCTTCAAACGGTGCGCCGACCGACGCGTAGGGATGTTCAGCCGCCGGACTCCCTTCCACCACCGGTGTCGCCGTGCCGCAAAGATCGTTGGGCAAATACGAGTTGCACGTTCCGCGTAAGAAGTAATTGCCCGAACTGGAATCAACGGACGACAACCGAACTTTGTAATCCTCGCCGGTAACCACCGGGAACAACAACGTTCCATTCCCCGAAACCGCACTGTTGTTGCAGGCCAGCTCGGACCCACCGCACGAATCAAACGCCGACAGAACAACGGCAGAATTGGGGCTGAAGGTCGTATCCACGTCCGGCATCGGCGACCCCATATCAACCCAATTGGGATGTAACGCGACCCACCCCGTGCACTCAGCCGTGTAAGTAAACCATGCATGGCGCGTTAACGTGGCTCCACAACCGGGAGCTGCTGAAACATTCGCCATCGTGTTATTGCCGCTCGTGGCAAACAGCCCTGGATCCAGACTCATAAACGTAGATGCGGCTGCGCAGGTCGTATTTGCGGGTGTCGTAAGCAGGCACAGCGGATTACAGCCGTTCGCCGAGTTTCCGTGAACGTCGTCACATGTTTCGGGTGTTTCCGTAATTCCATTATGGCACTGGTTGGCACGTCCGGGGGTGACCACAAGCCCGCACAACAACAAAATCGCAGACAATAAAGAACCTGAAATGTCGCTTGTTCTCTTTTGATTCATCGAAGCCTCCTTGAGATGCACGATCTTCAAACCGAGTACAGAACTCTACCAACCTTGTCCCGAAAGGGCAGTCGACAACATCCCTGCCCCTGCAGCAAGAATTGACCAGGAACCCAGCGATGCGATTTAGTGGGCTTCTATCATATCGAAGTGTCGGGCAAAAACCCAACCCGAAGATGCGGCATAGGTATAAAACTGCAAAAGTGCTAAGATTCGGTGATGACCGAGCAGACCTATCGCCAGAGCGCTTATGAGGAAGCCAACATTCCGCGCGACCTCAAGGTCAAAATGGCCGAGCAGAAGCTCATCATCGATTGGCAGGATGGCACGACAAACGAATATTCGCTCCACGCCCTCCGCCGCGCATGCCCATGTGCGACATGCCGAACCGAACGCGAGCAGCAAACGCAAAACCCGCTACGAATCCTCAAGGCTGACCCGACGGGCGTGCGCGTAATACATGCCGAGCTTGTCGGCACTTACGCCATCAAGTTCCGCTGGTCCGATGGCCACGACACCGGCATCTTCGATTTCCGAATGCTCAGGTCACTCGCAGCCCCTGCTCCCGCGCATTGAGCTTTGCACGACGTTCAATTCAATCGGTGTCTTCAAAACAACGATGAGTACGGTACAAACCGCATCGAAACACTACGCCTTCAACGCCATTTCCTTTTTCTCATTCAGAAACTTCATGTGGTGATCAACATGAAAACAATACAACCGCAGCAACTGCCCCAGCGACAACTCGCCGATCTCCGGATGCTGCGCGACACGATCGAACGAACCATCGGGCAACGACCGCAACATCGTCGCCGTCAACATGCGATTCAGCCGAAACATTTCGCACACAGCCGTCGCATCAAGCTTGTCGTAATGGAGCTTCTGCGAAAACGCGGTCTCGTCATAACAATCCAGTATGGGCCGATCCTCCGCAACGATTCGCTTCATGCGATATGCAGCCACCTGATCAGTGTCCATTAGATGCACAACGATCTGCTGAATGCTCCAAGTGCCTGACACAGGAAAACTCAATAGCTGTTCTTTCCTCAACCCGGCGATAGCCTTGCCCGGCACCGCAGCCCGCTCCGCATAGGCTTCGATCGCCTCGTTGTTCGTCAACCGTCGCAGGGCTTCCGGAACCTTTTCGTAGAAATGGGCCATCGCTTCGCGTCCTTTCGATAAATCGCAGGTTTTCAGGTGTAAGCAGTTCACGAGCATAACTGATCTGTCGCAGCCGATCGATCATGAAAGACGAGTCAATTCAATTGGATTCGACCATCGATCCGGCTATGATTTTCAAAGCTGGGCAGGCGCGTTAGTGAACGAGTTGCAATGAAATGAATCGCGACGCGCACCATGAAACACAATTAGAACCGTGATGGACCTTACGCATGTCGCGAGTCTTACTCGTTCATTCTGATAAGTCGGCACGTGCGGTTCTCGAAAAGCGCGCATCCGTCCATCATGAAACACGCAGCGTCGAGAATCTCGCGCTGACGATGAAGATGATCACGACGTTTCGCCCCGATGTGATCGTCGCCGGCCTCGACGGTAAGAAAGCAGAAGCCCTCGACCTGCTTCGCTATCTCAAGCGCAATCGCATCGATATCCCCACTGTCATCGTCGGCATGCCCGGCGCAGCCATCATGCAGCCACTCGCGATGAAGCTTGGCGCCGCTAGTTTTGTGGAATATCCGATCGAGCAGGCTGCGTTCGATCAGGCGATTTCGAAATCACACCAGATCGACAAGGACGCGCACGGTGTGATTCCGCCGGTCTCACAGGAAGAGTGGAACTCCAACATCACTGAGCTGGAGAAACAGCTCAATCGCCACATGGTTTGCTTCGCGGGCAAAAACCAGGTCTACCTCCAGTCGCTCATCGTTGGCCTCGGAAAAACGAGCAAGCCGCGCATCGCTTTGAAATGCTCACTCCGCAAACAGTATGGCCACCCGCCTGACGTGTATTACGAGTATATTCGCGACGTTTGTTGCGGCGATCCTACGGTTTGCCCCGCTTACCAAGAGTTCAAGGCGCGAAACCCTTGAGCAGGCGTGAAATCGCGCTCGAACTCGAAAACAAAAACGAAATCAACAGAAATAACGAGCGGCGAATTGGGACGGGTATTCGCGCGCCGTTGATCAAGTCACCCATCGAATTCCATTTCGACCGAGCTGCAACAAAATGATTTATATGAGGTTACAGCAGTTCGCGGGCTAGCTAAGCCTTGAAAATCGAGTGCGAAAATGTGATCAGTAAAAAAGGCGTGCGGCACCCCGGAAAGTTATTGGCGCGGTCAAAGGGTGCCGCAGCGAGTGGAAGCTTTTAACTATTTTGCCGGATTTCGTCTCCGCTATTTTCTACGATCGGCGAATACGAGGTCGTACAATAGTATAGCGGTCGAAATCGCGCGATCAAGTTTGCTAACTTGATTCACGGCGCGGAACAAATCACAGGGAAACAGGTCGGTGTGTACTTTCGATTACCCGAGAAGCTCTTGGATGAACATCAACCCAACGTCGCCAACCGAAGCCATTCCGTCGCTTCTATACTATACATCTGGTTGATCGAAAAACACAAGCGCATTCCCGCACAAAAACTGTGCTAACCTCCTTCAATTTCAATCCTTGCAAGGATCCGCAAGTCGGCAACGACATTCAGGTCACCAGCTGTCGGCAACTCACACCGAATTGAGCACAGCCATTGAAACTTATAGGGCGTCGGGGGCCGAAGTAATGAACTTGCATCGAACTCGCCCCCAACTTTGGCTGTGACAAATCCCAATGCGACGATGTGATCAGTTCCGACCATGCGGCTACGAATGAGCCAGATTGGCGATGGGCAAAGGTATCCCAGAGCCCACGGATGCTTTCGGGGCGTTGGTTTCCCAGACCCCAGAAAGGTGCATTGCGCATTTCGGACAGCTGGATCCCCGCATGTGGTTCTCCAGAACGAGGAACCCCCTTCGCCGGATGACGGTTTCGCCGCAACCAGGGCAACGTGTGTCTTCTCGATCACCGAACGCACCCGGCACATTTCCGGGATAGACGAATTTCAGCCCGGCAGCCTTTCCAAAGTCATACGCCTTCAGCAGGGTCGCAGTCGGCGTTCTCGGAGGATCGGTCATCTTGTAATCGGGGTGGTAGGCCGTCACGTGCCAGGGGATGTCGCAGGAGACACCGGCCACGAAATCGGCAATCCGCTGTAGCTCGTCATCGCCGTCGTTGAATCCGGGGATCACCAGTGTGACGATCTCCACCCAGAAGTCCATCGCCTTCAGTCGCTTGATGGTGTCCAGCACATTCTGCAACTGGCCGCCGAGCTTTCTGTAATTCTTTTCGTCAAAGCCCTTTAGATCGACCTTGTACAGGTCAACGTAGGGCCGAAGGAACTCCAGCACTTCCGGCGTCGCGTTGCCGTTGCTGATGAACCCGCACACGATCTCCTCAGCCTTGGCCAGCTTGAAAATCTCCACCGCCCAGTCGGCTGTGATCAGCGGTTCGTTATAGGTACTGACGATAACGGGGACTTCGTGCTCCTTGGCAAGCTCGATGAGTCGATCCGGCGTGCAGAATCTTGGCCGCGAGATGGCTTGGTCGTCCCGCAGGGCCTGGCTCGTCACCCAGTTCTGGCAATAGCCGCAGTGCAGGTCGCAGCCGAGCATTCCAAACGACAGGGCGTTTCGACCCGGGTAGGCGTGAAAGAACGGTTTCTTTTCGATCGGGTCAACCTGGACGCCAGCCACGTAACCCGCTGGCGCTCGCAGCTCGCCATTCGCATTGAACCGCACCCGGCAAACCCCGCTGTGATCGGGCAGGACCGAACATCGGTGGCCACAGGCAAGGCAACGAATGCGCCCCTCATCCTCATAACGGACGAGTTCCGACGCCGAGACCATCGTGTTTTGAGAAAGAAGTTCTTTGAGTTGGATCGAAGTCGACATTTCCAGGTTCCGGGGCACTGGCCGCCTTTAGATTATACTCCTCGGCTATTTTGCAATTGCAATTCGGAAGCACGATCGCAGCTAGGGCCACAATCTATTCGAATTTGCGGGTTCCACGCGAGGTAACGCACTGCTCATAGAGCAGTGGCACACTGTCACCCCGAATTTGCGAGTGAAAGAGTCCTCTCAATTTGTTGCACGAGGGCTTGCGTAATTCCCGCGCGTGGCTGCACACCCTCATTTTTGAACTGAAAACAGGGGCAGAGATTTGCGCGTTTCTGCGTCGTGCAAAATGGACCCCACTTTGGAGCTTCGTAACGCGGTTTTAGACGTGTGTTCTGCACTATGAAGAAAATGGCGTGCAAGTCGTACTTGTTGTCCGAGCATCATGAGCGCGCATCGGCCGCCGAAGTAGGTTGCCCGGATAGGAACGCGTGGGTGTGGTTTTCATACCCTTTAATAACAACACCGGCGCTCACCGCCTTTTGAGAGGTGTTGGGCCTGTGGACGTCTGGGGACCCGATCACAGAACGACATGCACATTAGACTCCGGCGAAGAATAAATCGACACCTCATGTGAGATTATGCATCGGTCGCAAGTGGGCAAAGCTGGCGAATAGATTTCCGTGCTTTTTTTCGGGTATGCGCGCCCGATTTCTGAATTGTCCCGTTAGGCTTCGAACGGCCCGGGAACGATGAACCCGTTATTTGCACAACGGCGCGTGGCCACTTTCACATTTCATCACTGAGCCTATACAATGAAAGAAATCACAAATGCTCTTTTTTGGGCTTTGATCGCTCAAGCATAATCGCAACAAGTCCACTCGGAGGCTGGAGGTGAAACGAGACCGTAACCTAACAACTGTTGTGGTGCTGCTTCTGAATTGTGCTTACGTTAGTCAGGCACATGGGAACGGAGTCGGCTCGATTGTTGGTTGGGGCGATAACGTAATCACTGACCAATTGAACGCCAGGTTTACGGCGATTGACAGCAGTTGGCATAATCTTGCCCTAACCGCCGAAGGGTCTATCGTTGCTTGGGGCCAGAACAGTGCTGGTCAGTGTAATGTTCCCGCTCCCAATAAGGACTTCATTGCCATCTCCGCCGGTGAGAATCATAGCCTCGGCCTTAAGAGCGATGGTTCTATTGTCGCCTGGGGTCTAAGCAACGCAGGGCAAATCGATATCCCCCCCCAAAACCATGGCTTCATCGCAATTTCAGCCGGTTCCAATCATAGCTTGGGCGTGAAGGCCGATGGTTCCGTCGTCGCATGGGGCTGCGGCCCCACTTTCAACTGGGGTCAATGCGAAGTTCTGATCATAGATGGGCCCGTTGTTGCAGTGGAAGCAGGCTCGAGACACAGCATTGCTCTGAAGGCCGATGGTTCTCTTGTTGCTTGGGGCTCGGATACATATGGCTTGACCGTCCCACCAGTCGGTTCGGACTTTGTCGCAATGACAGCAGGTTTTACCTACGACTTTGCGGTTCGCGCAGATGGGTCAATCGTTTCATGGGGCCAGGAAACAGTTGGTAAGACGGAAATTCCCACTCCCAATTCGGGCTACGTTTCTATCTCGACGAGCGGCAATCACACGGTTGCTTTACGAGCAGATGGAACTGTAGAGGCGTGGGGCAGTAGTTCAGAAGGTCAAATCGATATTCCTGTTCCCGACACTGATTTTGTTTCCGTTGCTGCCGGGCGCTTTCATTCATTAGCCTTAAAAGCTGACGGTTCCATCGTCATGTGGGGATCTAATTCATTTGGCCAACTGAACATTCCTGACTCGAATATGGACTTCATTGCGATGGCCACTAATTCGAAGCATAGTTTAGCCCTCAAACTGAATGGATCGATTGTCTCCTGGGGATCCGACTATGATGGACAGACGACCATTCCCACCCCCAACTCGGAATTTATCGCTACGGCAGCAGGAGAGTATCACAGTCTAGGTTTAAAGACTGACGGAACGATTACGGCGTGGGGATGCGAGAACTTTTTAACCGACTATGGCCAATGCGATGTCCCCGAACCAAACGCCGAATTCACTGCGGTTGCTGCCAACGGTTCACATAGTCTAGGCCTAAAAAATGACGGCTCAATTGTCGCCTGGGGCGTCAACAGCCAAGGACAACTGAATGTTCCAATGCCAAATTCTGATTTTGTTGCGATCAGCAAGGGTTTCATGCACAGCTTGGGCCTCAAGGCTGACGGGGCCATTGTCGCATGGGGATCGAATAGCTTTCAACAATTAGATGTTCCGGCTCCGAATACAGACTTCGTTGCAGTTGCAGCCGGTCGCTTTCACAGTCTAGGCCTCAAGAATGATGGGACGGTCGCCACTTGGGGATGCATCGAAATGAATGGGCATGGAGCTTGCGGCCTTCCGGAGCCTAACGCTGGTTTTGTCGCAATCGCTTCGGGCTGGTTTCACAATGTCGGACTAAAGAGCGATGGATCGGTGGTTGTGTGGGGTGAGGAATATTACGGGGCCAGTATTTCGCCGGTGCAGAACAGCAGATTTATTAGTGTCGCCGCCGGGGGATACCACACTTTGGGCCTGAGGGCGCGTTTCGGAGACTTCGACGCCGATAGCGACGTTGATCAATCAGATGCCGGAATTCAACTCAATGACTTTCTTGGACCAGAATTGCAGCCAAACATAGGCAATCTCACCCGTCTTGATGATGACCTCGATTACGACATCGACTTGTACGACTTTGCAGCGATGCAACGCGAGTTCTCGGGTTGTCTGAATGCCTGCAACTAGTTTCCGCGTCATTGCAGGGCGTAATATGGGGTATTTCCTCTCTTCACAAAGGGCATTGAAATCGCGCGGACGAAAGTCCGCTGCAAGTTCATATCCCTCCTCGCCTCGTCGCTCGTTCCATTTCCCGCTTGTCCTCCCGTTCCTTCAGCGATTGCCGCTTGTCTGAGTGCGTCTTTCCCTTGGCCAGGGCGATGGTCACCTTGGCGATGCCTCGTTCGTTGAAGAAGATCCGCAGGGGCACCAGCGTCAGCCCCTTCTGCTCGACTTTGGGGGCCAGCTTTCCGATTTCAACCGCTTTCGCAAGCAATTTCCGCTTCCGGGTAGGGTCGTGGTTCATCCCGGCCCCGTGGACGTATTGGGAGATATGACACCCGATCAGCCACAGCTCATTTCCATCCAGCCGGGCGTATGATTCGTCCAGCGAGACGGCCTTTTCCCGCAGGGCTTTGACCTCAGTCCCCACCAGCACCATGCCGCAGTGAATTTTCTCGATGATTTCGTACCGGAACCCTGCTTTCTTATTGGAGCATACCGTCTGGTCCGTTTCCTTCGCTTTTCCCATAAACTACGACCGGATAAGATGATAAAATCACGAAAGACAGGTGTTTGGCTGGATGTTCCTGGCCTTCCCGAGCCGATTGTATAAGGGGAAGGTTGTGACGCAACAGACACCCGTTTTCACGGTATAATGAAGAGTGGGGAGGTAGGTGCGCGCGTGAATCCAACGAAAGAGAAGCAAACTCGGAAAGCGGAAGAGCGGCTTGTTCTCAAAGCCCAGCGCGGCGATAGCGGCGCCATCCGTGAATTGATCGATCTTCACAAGGATCGTCTCTTCGCCTTCGTTTATCGGATGGTGCGCAATCACCACGACACCGAAGAGATCTGCCAGGACGCTCTCCTGAAGGCTTTCGCCTCGCTCGACACCTTCAAAACTGAATTTCGTTTCAGCACGTGGCTGTTCACCATCGGTTATCGCGTCTGCCTGAATCGCCTGCGTCGCAAGCAGGAAGTGGTGGGCGACCTCGACGTCACGCCCATCGAAGACTCGCATGATAACGAGCCGTTCGTCCTGGAATCTGAGGACGCGTCTCGTCTGCGCGACATTGTCTGGTCAGCCGTAGAAGAATTGAGTCCGCCGCAGCGAGCCACCGTGCTCCTGTTTTATCGCCACGAGATGGGGTGCCACGAGATAGCACAGGTTCTCGAACTCCCTGTAGCTACCGTGAAAAGCCATTTGCACCGTGCCCGTGGCCGGTTGAAGGATATGCTGGCCCCGCTGGATGAAAATAATCTTGAAACATACCGCAATCGCATCGCCAGTGTCGGGTAGAAGGAAATGAAACGCGAGCCGCATGGGGCGGTTCGGTCACTAGATGCGAAAGTAGAATCTCAATCATGGATTGCACACAGGCACGACAACTCTTCGACGCATACCTCGATGGCGAGCTGACCGGTTCGCTAAGGACCGAGCTCGGTGCTCATCGTCTGCGTTGTGCCGATTGTCGCCGCGAGTTGGCCCTTCTCGAAGTGACGGGCCACATCATTACATCAGACCGCGCCTCAGAGAGCTTGAGCGACGGCTTCACCGATCGCCTGCTCGCCTGCATGCCGCAGCGGCGCACGAATTGGTACGTGCGTTATCGCCGTGCGCTGTACGTGGCTACGCCGCTCGCTGCCGCCGCTTTGATTGCGATTGCGTTTTCCGGCACTTGGCGGAATCCCGCGAATGAAAATCATGTGGCCGGTCAAATTGTCGAAGCCAATCAGGACCTGCTGGATAAATGGGCCGACGAAGATGAAGGGGCAACAACCGGGACCAACAACGCATC
This sequence comes from uncultured Phycisphaeraceae bacterium, assembly GCA_964494205.1. Taxonomy (GTDB): domain Bacteria; phylum Planctomycetota; class Phycisphaerae; order UBA1845; family UBA1845; genus JBBTCX01. The sequence continues at coordinate 28,860 of CAZBRD010000001.1, forward strand.
ACCAGCGGATGCACGGGCGGCCGAGTTGGACAAGCTCTTTGGTCAGATGAAGGAAAACATCGAAATCAAGAAGGAAGCAGGGGAGTCGGTCCAGCGCTTCTTCAACCTGAGCGTCATTCAACTGCTCGACATCGTGAACCAACCGCAGCCCGTCGAAACTCCGGCAGCCACCCCCCTCTCCGACGACTCCGAGTCCGCCGAAGAGCAGGATGACGAATCAACAGATGGCGATGATGCCGTCGAAGATTTGTAAACTCACCCGAGTCCGCTTTTCGATTACAATATCCCCCAAGCTGGATCGCATGCCGACATCGGGCGATCTTTTATTGTCATGACGACTGCTGCACGCCATCTTGTTTTTTCGCGCCGACCCAAGACCGCGCACCTGTGCGCCGTCGCAGCCGTCTTCATTCTTGTCATTGCGACGGGTCGATTTGCGTTCTCGCAGGAAGCGAAGACGCCACCCAAGTCGTCTTCATCGCTCGCTCGCTTCGTTCCTGCATCTGCCCGACTCTATGTCAACGTTCGCAAGCTGGCTGACGTCGATCGGGCCATCAACCGCGCTCACGCATGGCGCTTCCTTCCGGTGTTGTTCGGCACGTCCGTTTCGTCCGACACACCCGTCGATCTTCGCCAGGCGGTCAGTCGATTCCTTGGCGACAAGAGTTCCATCAACATCGACGATCTGATGCGCACGGAAATCGGCATCGTGATCGACTCCTGGCCAAACCTCGAACGTGCCGTCTGGATCGCTCGCGTCGCCGACGAAGCGACCCTCGATCGCTGGTTCCCCAAGAACAAGCGCGTCGAGGGCAAACAGCCGAACGGCCTGCGGTTCCTTCGCTCCGAGGAGGGTGTTGTGGCTGCGTATCGCGACGGTGTGATCATCATGTCGCGCCACACAGGTCGCCCGTCGTTGTTCCGCGATGCAGTCTCGCTCATGTCCGGCCAACGAGGAGATTCACTCGAAAGTCATCGCGAGTATCAAAGCATGCTCGCCTACATGCCGCAGCGCGAGCTATCCACCATTTATTGGTCGGGGCTGAAGGAATCCGGCGAGCCGGACAATCAGCTGAACCTGATTCCCGGTGCAAGTCGCGCCGTCATTCGCATGTTTGAAGGTGATGGCCGAATCGAGTTGGCTGTCCGCGCGACGCGAATCGAATCATTGAAGCAGGACGAAGTATCGCCCGATGCGGTCGAGAAACTGGTACGACTGCCACAGACAACCATTTTCGCAGCCTGTTCGCGCATCGACCTTGCAAAGACATTTGCCCAGGCGAGCGACGCAACCGCCGGCGGCTGGCAGAAGTACATTGTCCTGCTCGATAGTATTCTTGCGCCAGCCACCACAACAACGGAACTCTTCAAGCAACTCGGACCTCACGCGATCGTCGCGTGGGAGCCGGACTTGCGCCCCAATCACTCGACACCGCAGGCGGCCTTGATGATTCAATGTCAGGACACCCGGGCCGTGAGTGACGCGATTGACAAATCCGTCGCCAATGCGTTGAAGCTCGTGTCAGCCATGACTCCCGCAGGACCTGATCAGTTGGCGGTTTCCGAAACCAATCGGTTGGGGGTCACGATTCACAGCGTTCCACTTTCGTCGATCGCCGACGAAGCCAACGGCCCCATCTTCAGCCTGCTCGGCGGCGCGGAACCGGCGTGGGCGATCTGGGATCAATGGCTGATCGTTGCGGTGCATCGCGAACAAATTGAACGAATCATAGACTCGCATTACGGCCTGATTCCGTCATTGACCGCGTTGCCCGACGTTCTCTCCATGTACAAAGAGCGGGCGGACAGGGCGGCGGTGTCCATCATTCAACCCGGCCTGGTGGCTGACGTCGTCGATGAGTGGCTCAAGAGTTATGAAGTGGGCGCTGCGTCTTTGCTCGATCCAGCAGTCTGGTCGTCGGCGACGAGACACGAACAATCTACAGCCGGGCAATTGGGAATCGGCATGAAGGCCAATCAGCGACCGGGCATGGTGGTTGTTGCTCGCGTTTATCCCGAATCGACTGCGGCCGATCTGCTCGAACCCGGCGACCACATCATCGGAATCGATGGTCATTTGCTGGCCATGAGTGGTCCCAACGTAGATCTTCGCCGCCGCTGGTTGGCGAGCACGGCTGAACCGGGTCCCACGCTACGAATCATCCGCGGCGACGAAACAAAGGAAGTGGTTGTTAAGAAAACGAAGACGGAGGGCGTGCTGCCGCAATTGGCGATGAAGCCCACAGCCGCGTTGCGGGAACTGTCCGAAATCGGCCACACGTTGCAACTGACCAACTTCGCCCTCAACGCGACCGACGATCGACACTATTCAGCCAAGCTCTCGCTGCGCTTCGCTCCACCACCCACAACGGACAACGCAGCCACCGTGGGCACACAACCATCAGCCAAGCCCAATCCCCCGGCCAAACAGGATCGACCCACCAACGAATAGCGTAGTGCCATATTGTGGCACTCATTGTCGCCAGGGCCCCAGCGGTCGATCGAACGCTATCACAGCTTTTTCTTGAAATGCACGAGGTGGCCCGTTTCGATGTATCCGATCGATCGGTGTGCTACCCGGCTGATGTCGTTATGCGCATGGGCATCGGATGCCGCCTCTTCGCATCCTTTTTCTCTCATCCAATCTTCAGCCGCATCGATCAACCGTCGCCCCACACCGGTCCGTCTAAAGTCGGGATCGACATACCACCCTTCGACATAGCCCACTGGCCGCGTCTCGCATCCGATTGCATGAGGATGAATGGATACCTCGACAAAACCGGCGAGCCGTCCGCCCCCAACGTCGGCCACGAACACGGGCTGATTGACATGATCCGCAAGGATGTCGGTCAATTCTGAATCGAGCGTTCGGGTGTCCGTCTCCGGCCAAAGCGCCAGGCGCATCCGCATCCATTCGGCACGATCCCGTGCTTCAACCCGGCGAATGATCGGATCACTACTCATCCGCTCGCTCAATCACATTCGCATATACGCCGTGCGATAGATCGCTCGACCCTCGCGCGCGTACTTGATCTCGAAGTTCGTGCCCGACCACGTCGCGTCCGGCTGGCACGTCGCAGACTCCCATGGAATCTCGCGCAACTCCCCGCGCCGACCCAGCACCGCACGCATCTGCACGAAATACTCCTCGTGGTCGGACTGAATCAACCACTCCGCTCCCAATCTCAACGCGCGGACAGCCATGGCCGCGAAATCATCTTGAACCAATCGTCGCTTGTGGTGTCGTTTTTTCGGCCATGGGTCGGGGTGGTAAAGGTGCAACGCCGACAGGCAGTCCGGCACCAGTTGTTGCATCACAAAGATCTTCGCATCCGTCCGCATGACCCGAACGTTGGACAAACCCCAGCGGGCCATGCGGTCAGCCGCGAATCGATAGAACTCGTTCGCCCATTCGATGCCCAGGAATCGCCGATCAGGGTTCGCTTTCGCCCGGTTCAGCAGAAACCCGCCCTTGCCGCAGCCAATCTCCAGCTCGAATGGCCCATCGCCCTCAAACCATGTGCGGGGATCGACCACTTCGCCTTCGACCGGCGGCGAAACCGCTATGTCCTCCATCGTTGGCATGGGCCTATCGTCGCGAAACCACGACTTCGATTCAAGCGCACCCGGCTAAGCTTGCTGCGCCAGTAGGTGCGAGAAAGGATTCTCGCACCAGCATGTAAGTTGGTGAACCGCTGTGCCGAGAATCCATCCTCGGTGTGTGGCATGGCCAAGCCCAGCGCCGCCATGCACGCGAATCCATGCCGGCGCCTGGATAAGCCGGGCTTTGGCATGCCACCCAATCCCATCGCTGTGCTGAGAAACCATTCTCGGTACCCGAAACTCATCCCATCTCTCCATTTGGCCAGCCAGTCGCGATCAGATATACTGCGTCGAGAGCGGTCAAGAGGGACCAATTCGATCGGCAAAGTTTCGCAAGGCTGACGCATGAAGCGAAAGCTGGTGGAAAATTGGAAGCGCACCAAAGAGCGCGTGGTTGACGCCTGCACCAAGGCGGGCCGCGATCCCAACTCCGTCACGCTCGTCGTCGTCACCAAGTACGTCGGGCTCGATCTCATCCGCACGCTCGTCGAAATCGGCATCCGCAACCTCGGCGAGAGTCATGTACAGGAGCTCACCCGCCGCCATGCCATGATTAAGGAATGGCTTGGTAAGCGATCAGCGGCTGATGACGCTGCGCCGACACCACCCCACTGGCACATGGTAGGCCACCTTCAGCGGAACAAGGTCAAAGCCCTTCTGCCCGCCGTCGACTTGATTCACTCCGTGGACAGTTTGAGGTTGGCTGAGGAAATCGACGCGCAATCCGAAAAAATCGGCAAGGTCACCCCCATACTTCTCGAAGTGAACGCCACGGGCGAGTCAGCCAAGACCGGCGTGGCTGTGGCAGCCACCACGCACCTGGCTGAGCAGATCATGACGCTCAAGCATCTCGAACTCCGCGGCTTGATGGCCATGGGCCCGCTCACCGAGGACCGCGAGCGCATTCGCCAGGTCTTCGGGCGCGTGCGTGAACTCTTTGATGAAGTCATCCATGAACGCATCTGCGGGCCCAAGTTCCGCGATCTCTCGATGGGCATGAGCAACGATTTCGACCTCGGCATCGAGTTCGGCGCAACCCATGTGCGCATCGGCAGCGCGATCTTCGAGGGGATCCCCACTTCGCCCGAGACGGTCGAGGCGGAATAACTCCGCCCCTCAATTGGGCAACAGTTCGTCATCCTCCTCTTCGGTGAAGAATCGCAAGTGCGTGTCGATCGTGTTGGGCGTCACGACAACTCCGTCTGATTCCTCGTCGGCCCCTTCTCCATCGAACTCGTTGTGATGGTACATGTTGGGGTCCGATTGAGCCTTCAACGACTTCTGCCGGAAGAACTCCGCGTGCTGATCGGTCCACAGTAGGCACATTCCTTCACCATTCCAGTTGGCGGAATAGGTGCGCCCGCGCTCGTAATCCGCCCGATCGCCGAGATAGACTCGCAACCGCTCCGATCGCCCCTGGCGCTTCACGTCATTGTCGTAGCTGTATGAACAATGCCAGTTAATGCGCGGAATCTCATTCGGCCCGATGGCGGTCTTCTGGTTTATTTCCACCCCCTCCAGGTCAGCCAATACCGGGCGTTTGTCCAACGTGAAGATCGTAGACGGCGTGTCGTTTGTGTTCGGGTTGATGTAATACTCCGGGGGCATCTGGTAATGTTTCGCCAGCAGCCCCAACCCCAGAAACGCCTTCTCCTCATTTTCAATAAGCGTTGGTAATCGCTCCTTGTTGTCGTTCTCGTAGAGGGTAACCGACGTACCGATGCCCTTCAGGTGGGCTAATGTCACCGATTGCTTGGCTTTGATTCGCGCTCGCGACAGCGACGGCACCAGAATGGAAATCAATAAGGCTATGATGGCAATCGCGACCAATAGCTCGATCAGCGTGAATGCGCGCACTCTCTTCGTCATCGCAATTCCTTTCAGAACGCGGATGTAATTTCGGAATAAACGGCTGGCGCTCTCATGGCGTCCACTGGCCTTCTTCAAGCCCTGGCGAAGTTCATGAGATCGCGTGCCGTGCCGTTGCGCAGCATTCCCTATGCATGAATGCACACAAAGCAGGCAGCCGACTCAAATAGAATGACATATATGGCGCGCAATGTAGACGATTATGGCCATGGCCTAATTCATAATCGAGCCATGCGCGACTACGCCCATTGCGCAATAAATGATTGGGGATTCAAGCTACCGGTGGGCCGCGTGGTGCGGCGGGGCCGAATTGATACTCGGTAACTAATTGAAGAGGGTGATGCTCGCTGCCAGTGCGATTATCATGCGAAAAACCTGGCAAGACGATTGGTTCAGGAAGAACTGACGCGCCGGCCGTCGTAATCGTATAGCACAAAGCACACCGGTCTGCTTCATGATGGGCATGATCGCATTCATCATGATGGACAGTCAGAATTCCCGAGGAAAAGGCGAGGAATTGGCCAATCAGGAATAAGGCAATTGATTTGTGTAGGTGAGAAGCCATAGCACGCCGCCCAGTTGCGGATATCAAACTGTCATCATAATTGTGCGCGCTACCCCGGCCTTTGTCAAATGCGAACGATGGCTGCAGTCGGGAAAACCTCCTGCCGATCCCGACCGAGCCATCGCACCAAGGGGTATTCGATGTGTCCTCGCCGCCACGCCATGCGGCGGTATATCACGATTACTTCTTCGCCTGAACCGTGATCTTTTTCGGTTGCGCACCCTCGCGCTTTTTCAGCGTGATGTGGACCACGCCGTTTTTGTGTTCGGCTGCCACCTGTTCGACATCCACTGTCGACGGCAGCGTGATCGACCTGCGGAACGACCCGAACCGTCTCTCGCTGTGGAAGAAGTTCTCTCCTTTTCTCTCGCTCGATTCCTTCTTCTCACCGGACAACACCAGTTGCTGACCGGTGATCGTGATGTCGATGTCCTTGGGTTCCATCCCCGGTACTTCGGCCCGCACCACAAACTCAGCGTCGGTTTCTGTCACGTCGAGACTCGGCGCAAACGTCTGCATCATGCTCCCGCCATCGCGCCCCGCCAATCCACCGAACAACCGATCGAAGGTACGGTCCATCTCCGACCGGAAACGATCCATCATGTCATACGGTTCAATGTCATAAGTCTCGTTTTGCTTGTTCTTGTTTCGCCACGGTATGAGATTCATCGCAGCACCTCCTTTTTGAAATCGATCTCGTCTCCAACAAAATCGCACAACATCACACTTACAGAGCCTGAACTGCAATCTTTCGCGGCTTCACCGCTTCGACCTTCGGCAGATGCAGCGTCAGCACGCCGTTGGCATACTCGGCCGTGATCCGCGTCGAGTCGATACTCTCGCTCACTTCAAACGTTCGCACGAAATCGCCGACGCCGTATTCGCGATGCACAAACCTTGTCTCACCGTTCTGACGCGGCGCGACCTTGCCGCGAATCGTCAGCGTTCCGTTCTCAAAATTGATATCGATATCCCCTGCAGCCACACCCGGCATGTCCGCGTAGACGGTCAGCTCGTCCTTCGTTTCCGCAATGTCCACGTTCGGGCGATACTGGCGACCGCATCGCGTCTGCTCACATCGGGTCACGGCTGCATTCGCCGGCTTTTCCATCGTTGCTGTTGTCATGGTCATCCTCCTATTGTTCGTTTGAGAAAATCTCGCTTGCCTGATCTTCTTGAAATCATTCACAAAAGTTACGTTGCATCGTTAGCACGACACTTTGATCTTCCTCGGTAGCGCAGCCTCAGCCTTCGCCAGCGTGATGCTCAATACACCATCGCGAATGGTCGCGGACACCTTTTCGGAATCCACCTCATAGGGAAGCTGAATGACGCGATTAAACTCGCCCACGCCGCGCTCACGCCGATGGAACGCCGCGTCCGCCGGTCCATTGGCTTTGCGCTGACCGCGAATCGTCAACTCGTCGCGCTGCACAAGGACTTCGATGTCCTCCATCGTCAGCCCCGGCAGCTCGGCTTCCACGAAGACCTGGCGCTCGTCTTCCCACATGTTCAGCGCCGGGAACGTCCCGCGATTCAGTGCCGCGAACGGGCCCGTGTTGGCCACCGTTTCAAACAAATCACCGACCGCACGACCAAAATCCTCGCGCAAACCCGGCAATCCATAAGACCCATTGATTCGACTCAGAAACATGACAGATCTCCTTTCGTTTTCCTCAAGCCTTGGGACTTCCAGAGGCGCCCTAATCAAACCTATCCCTGTCCACGCTTTTCGATGTTGCAATCACCGTGCCATGGACTTCGCCGTTAGAGCCCAGCGCACAACTGCTTAATCTTCCATGACTTACGCTTAGGTGGCTCGCCATGAGACTTGCCGAACTGTCAGGTTGACAGTGTTCGATTTGGCAGAAGTAGGTCCGATATTTGATCCTCGCCCCGCGCAAAGGCCTTTCGGGGGCGAAACGGGCTTGGCGTTCAACAACCGGAAATGCCATGCTATGGCACACTTGGCGGCATGATTAGTTGCATGATTCTATGAGGCGGCTCGATTACGAAATCCCGTTCATTTTTGTCACTCTTCACAGTCACAGCTAGAATCGCCTCGATGTCGTATCGCAAGGAAAAGGTTGTCGTCGCCATGAGCGGCGGCGTGGATTCGAGCGTGGCTGCGTGCCTGCTCGTTGAGCAGGGCTACGAAGTCATGGGCTTCTTCATGCGCGTCGGCGCTAAGGAGCCGGAAGTCGCGGAGACCTGTTCGACGACCGCATCGCCGCGAACGCATCAGGGCTGTTGCAGTGCGATCGACGCAGCCGACGCCCGCTATGTCGCCGGCATGTTGGGCATCCCGTTCTACGCGTTGAACTTTCAGGAGGAGTTTGACGGCATCATCAATTACTTCGCCGACGAATACGCCCGCGGCCGAACGCCCAACCCCTGCGTCGTCTGCAATGATCGCCTGAAGTTCGGCAAGCTCGTCGAGTACGCCGACGCTGTTGGGGCAAAGTACATCGCGACGGGCCATTATGCTCGCGTTGTCGAGCGCAATGGTCGACCCGCGCTCGCCCGCTCGGTTGATCGCCAAAAGGACCAGTCGTACGTCCTCTTTGGCTTGCGTCGCGACATCCTCGACCGCGTGATGTTCCCCATCGGGGATATGACAAAGCCGCAGGTGCGCGAGATCGCCGCGAGATTCAACCTGCCCAACCAGAACAAGCCCGACTCAGTGGACATCTGCTTCGTCCCCGATCGCGCCTACGCCCGCATCGTGCGCGAGCGCCGCCCCGATTCGTTCGCCGAGGGCGATGTTCTCGACTCAGAAGGAAGTGTCATCGGGCGGCACAACGGCGTCCCGAACTACACCATCGGCCAGCGTCGCGGCCTGGGCATCGCCGCGGGCAAGCCGGTCTACGTAACCCAACTGAACGTCGAGCGCAACACCGTCACACTCGGCGACGACGAAGAATTGCTCGCACCGGGCTTGCTTGGCTCGCGCGCGAACATGCTGATCAATGTCGATGTCCAATCAGATGAGCCGAGCTTTCGGGCAGACGTGAAGATTCGCTACCTGCACCAGGCGACACCAGCTACCGTGCATCTTCTGCCCGACAACCGCGTCCGCATCACGTTCGACGAGCCCCAGCGCGCAGTCACACCGGGACAAGCGGTCGTGTTCTATGATGGCGATACTGTCCTCGGCGGATGCTGGATCGACAGCCCAACTGGCGCAGACCAGAATCTCGCGGTTGAGCCGCAAGCTGTCGCTGCAAGCGCTTAAGGTGCTTTGCCCACAGCCGAACCTGGCGGGGCAGTCAACTCAGCCCCCGGACTCGGGCACGACATCGTCGACTTACCCGCTTCGTCGAGTTTCTCATTCACGAAGGCTGTCGAACCCAGGATTTCCGGCATGACGATCGCGTTTTCCGGCGCGTTCGCGGGGTAGATGACATTCAGTGGCACTCCCGCCCGGCCAAAACTCTGGATCACCTCAAGCATTTCTGCGTTTTCTTGCGTGAAGTCGGCTTTGATGGGAATCACGCAGCCGTCTAGCATCTTCTGCCGCACCGCGTCCGTTTCCAGGAACGCCCGCTTGTTCGCCAAGCACGTTGCACACCACTTAGCCGTAAAGTCCACGTACACCGTGTAGCCGCAATTCGCGAGCCGCTCGGGTAACCCCTTATGCCAATGCACCCACGGAATTTGCTTCCACGGACCTGGCGGCAGTTGGCCCGCGAGATGGCCGCAGTCCATTTTTCGGGGATCAATTTGCAACGGCGGGTGCGGCGGGTTTGCATCATCCTTCAGCGCATGCAATGAGTGCGTGCCGTTAAACGAAAACCACCAGCCGAACACCACGACAGCCAACGCCATCAACCAAAGCGCCGCACGACGCCGCGATGATGAAAGCGGTGATATCCGACCCAGCACCCACGCAGCCAACGCAACGAACACGATGAATACGGAACACCAGATCAAGCCATCGGCGCCTACTAGCCCACCCATCGGGTACAGCAGCCACACCACGGTTCCCATCAGCAGGAAACCCATCAACTGTTTAAACGTCTCCATCCAGGCGCCCGGCTTGGGCATCAACTTCAGCCAGCCCGGATTCATCGTGAGCAGCAAAAACGGAAACGACATGCCTAGCCCGACAGAAGTGAAGATCGCGAACAAAACCCCACTTTCGCTCTTGAATGCTACGCCCAGCGCCGGGCCAAGAAACGGGGCTGTGCACGGCGTCGCGAGAACCGTGCCGAGAAGCCCCTTTGTGAACGCGCCGGCGTAGCCCTCACGCTCCTCTGCGGCCGAGAGCTTCGTAAACGCCGCGCCGGGCAACGTGATTTGAAAAACTCCGAAGAGACTCAGACCAAACAGGAACACAATGGCCACCATGATCAGCGTGAAATGCGGCGATTGTTGTTGAAAACCCCAGCCAAGCGTATTGCCCGCCGACTTCAGCCCAATGATCACCAGCGCCAGCGCCCAGAACGAAATGATGATGCCAGCCGCGAAGGTGAGCCCCAACCGAAAGACTCGCCCCGGCGACTCATCCGCCTGCTGCACGAAACTCAACACCTTGATTGAAATGACCGGCAACACGCACGGCATCACGTTGAGAATCAAACCGCCGAGAAACGCGAGAAACAAAACGCCCCACGTGCTGTGCAGCATTCGCTGCACCCACGTTTCGGGTGGGGCTGATGACGATGAAGTCTTTGGCGGCGTGCTTGGAGCAGAACCTGATTGCGCGCCGGCCGAACCTGTTGACGGCGGTTGACTCGGCGTCGGGGCGGTGGCCGTGTTCGATGGCGGTTCGCCATGCCCGCCGGCTCCGTTCACTTGTGTACAGGGCAACGACAGAGAGTATTCGAGTGACTCCGGCGTGGAGCAAATTCCTTTCGTGTCGCAAGCCTGAAACTCAACGACGCCCGCGAACAAGACCGGGCACGTCATCGGCTCTCCGGTGAGCTCGATGGGAACCCGCACATCGAACTTGCCGCTGAACTCAGCCACCTTTCCCAGCCCGGGCATCTCTTTGATCCGGGGCTCCGGATATTCTGCGGGTTTGAAGATCATCCCCGGCGTGCCGAGCGTGAAAACATCGGTGGCAATGAACTCCGACTGCAGCGGCGCGTTCGATTGAATCTTGAACCCGATCGGCACGTCGAATTGCAACATCAGCGATTGCGGCTCTGCGGGAGTTTCCGGCGCGAGCCTGGGAGTTACCTTCAGGTGCTTACTGGTCTTCAACGGTTGCTGTCGCCGCGCCTCATCAAACAGTTTCTTGTGCAGCGGCTTGGGTTCACCCTCTTTCTGAACCGGGATCTCGAGGTTGAGGTCTTCAAACCCCGGCAAGCAGTTCACTTCACAGACGAGGTAGCTCAGCTTGCCTTTGAAAGACACTTTGTCTTCCTTGATGGAGTTCGGCGGTGTCACGGATATGAGGAAGGTCGCGTCCTCTTCAAGAATGTTCGTCGTGATGAGACCGCCCGCGTCCTTGTGTCGTTTCGGGATGGGGAATTGCAAATCACCGATCGAGAAACCAACGGGAGCAGCGTGCCATTTGACGCTCGTCGGCTGTCCAGCTTCGCCTGGATGCTTCCAGTAGACGTGCCAATTCTCCTGAACTTTCAAACTGATCGCCAGCTCGAACGGTTTGCCCGGCACAACCGCCTCGACCGAAGGAACGAACTCCACCTTTACCTTCGACTTGCCGGGATTGGGCTGGGCCCAAACGACAGCCCCCGATAAGAGAACCACAAGGGAACTGAGCAACCATGCACTCTTGGTAATCTTCATGCGCCTTTTCTCAATCATTGGCTGTACAGATTTCCTGCGGTTCGACCCCACGCCGATCGGCATCAGCCTCACCGGTCTTGCACAGCTTTCGGAACAATACCCTAGATTCTACAGATTGTACGCTGCAGCGGTCACAGGAGGCTTTGATGTAACTTGTCGGACCCCTGTTACATTACCGCACAGAGACACTTAATCATGGTTCCACTATTCGAGCTTAATGTCCCAGCGCATCGCGGGTCATTGACGGTTTCTGTTGCGTTCCTATAATCGAATCCAAGCTTGGCAGGCCAATAATTTACTGCCACTTTATTGTTGTTTGGGTCGCTAGAAACGTTCGGCGGCTTGGACTTCGTATGTTGAGTAGGTGAATCGCAAGAAACGGTCTCGTTTTTGTGCGCTTCATTGCTTACCGAAGCGTGTTAGGTTTTAGCGGAGTTCCGTGTACACAACTACGTTAATAATCCTTGCCTTGTGGGGTGGTTTGCGTTGGTTCAACCATTTGGCGAGGGAGCAGCGGTTTCGTCGGCTCACGAAAGAGTCGGCTCGGGCCTATTTGAATCCCGATTCGGAGAGTTTCCACGCGATTGACCTGTTGAGAAAACTAGAAGCACTACGTTCAACTTCACTCGCGTTGATTCGCATCCCCGCGTGTTCAACAAAGAGCAGGATCGGAGCGCATCGATGGCCAAGTTCCATCGGGCGGGGGAGAGCAATCGCCCCCTAGGCGTCCCGGCGCTCCAGGCAAACGACCTGCCGTAGCAAACACGGTCAATCCGCAGCCCACGCCATTCGGTCTGCACCACCACCTCAACAGTTCAGTCCACGCCCACATTCGTTACTCGCACCCGATGAACTTACGTTCGCGTGCAAGGGTTTTGGGGTAATCCGGTGGTGCAACAATGAACGCGATTCTCATACAAGTCGCCCAAGTTGATGTGACAAAGTCGCTTTTGTGGGGCGCGCTCTCAGCCGTGGTCGGGCTGTGTGGCGGCTACCTTATTCTGAAGTTCTTCTTCGCCAAGAGGCTTAAAGAATCAAAGGGAGAAGCCGAACGGATCGTCGCTGACGCGAGGGCCGATGCCGACGTCGTCCGCAAGACCGCCGAGGTCGAAGCCAAGGGCGAATTGCTCAAGGGTCAGGAGCAACTTCGCCAGGAGACCGACAAAGCTCGCGCCGAGCTGAGGGAGGCCGAGAAACGCCTCGCCAAGCGCGAAGACAATCTCGAAGGCAAGCTCGACACGCTCGTCACCAAGGAGCGAAACCTCGACGATCAAGAGAAGAAGCTCGCCACGAAAGCCGATGAAGTCGCCACCCGCGAAAAGCAGGCTGCAACTCTGCTCGTGGAACGTCGAGAACAACTGCTGAAAGTCAGCGGCCTGTCGCGCGACGAAGCCACTCGCCAGGTGCTCGCGGATCTCAAGATCGAACTCGACCACGAATGCGCGGAACTCATCGACAAGGTCACCGCAGCCGCCAAGGACGAGGCTGTCACCAAATCGCGCGAGATCATTCTCACCGCGATTCAGCGATACGCCACCGAGCACACTGCTGAGAGCACCGTATCGACGATCGACATTCCATCCGACGATATGAAAGGCCGCGTCATCGGTCGCGAAGGCCGCAACATCCGCGCCTTCGAAAAAGCAACCGGTGTTGACGTCATCGTCGATGACACGCCCGGCGTAGTCGTGGTCAGCGCCTTCGACCCCGTGCGCCGCGAAACCGCTCGCCGCTCACTCGAGCGTCTGATCCAGGACGGCCGCATTCACCCCGGCCGCATCGAAGAACTCGTGGAGCAAGTTCGCAAGGAGCTCGACGAAGAGATCTTCGAGACAGGTCGCAAAGCCTCCATCGAAGCAAACGTTGCAGGATTGCACCGCAAACAACTCGAACTGCTCGGCCGACTGAAGTTCCGCACCAGCTACGGCCAAAACGTGTTGCGCCACAGCATGGAAGTCGCGTACCTCTGCCAGATCATCGCGGATGAGCTTGGGCTCGATGGTCGCCTCGCCCGTCGCTGCGGCCTGCTGCACGACATCGGCAAAGCCATCGACCACGAAGTCGAAGGCGGCCACCCGAAAGTCGGATCTGACTTCTGCAAGAAATTCAACGAGCGTCCCGAGGTGCTCAATGCCATCGAAGGCCACCACGGCGACATACCGTCGATTTCCCCATACACGCCGATCGTCATGGCGGCTGACGCCATCAGCGCCGCGCGCCCCGGCAGTCGCCGCGAATCACTCGAACGCTACGTCCAACGTCTGCATCAGCTCGAGGAAATCGCCAAGCTCGATCCCGGCGTGAAAGAGGCCTTCGCCATTCAGGCGGGCCGCGAAATTCGCGTGGTGGTCGATGCGAAGCGAGTGGACGACGCCATGGCCGCCAAGATCGCTCGCGACATCGCACACCAGATTGAAGAGCAAATGACCTACCCGGGCGAGATCAAGGTGACGGTGTTGCGAGAAATCAGAGCGCTGGCTGTAGCGAAGTGAAACAATGACTCGACTTGCACTTATAATTGTCTCGCTTTGTGTAGTGGTATCGTCGAGCTGCTCCAAGGTATCACAAGCAAGCCGAATTCGGATGACGCTCGACCAACAGGCTGTCGCGTGGAATCGCGGCGACATCGACTCTTTCATGTCAGCCTATTGGAATTCGCCGGAGCTCACTTTCGCCTCCGGCGGCGACGTGACCCGAGGGTTTGGCGACACGCTCGCGCGATACCACAAAAAATACCCAACACCCGAAGCCATGGGCCGCCTCACCTTCAGCGATCTTGAGATTCGAGTGTTGAGCGAGAACAGCGCCATGGTCCTCGGCCGCTGGCACCTCGATCGCAAAGACCCCATCGGCGGCCTATTCACGCTCGTGCTTCGACGAATCGATAATCAATGGGTGATCATTCACGATCACACGTCGCAAGGCGAAAAACCAAACTGAGGATTGAATATCGTGAGTTCTTAGCCCCGGCGACTGCGAGCCGAATATGCGACGAGTGTTGATCCTTGCGACGGTGCTTCTCACCATTCCGGGCTGCCTCGGCAGCGTTGGTTACGCAATCGATCTCATTCCCGGCATCGGCTTCTGGAAGGGAGTTCTGATTCGAAACGAATCAAACGAACCTTTCCGGGCCACCGTGATGTCCAACACTTTCAACAAATGGTACGTACAGACGCTGATGACCGACACCAAGAGAGCCCGCGCGTTTAACTCGTTTGACGAGTTCGAAATCCAACCTGGCCAGGCACGAGAGTTCTATTATGAAGATGACGACGGTTTCGCCGACGCCTTACTCATCGTCAGGCAGGGCGGCGAACGGGTCTACTTTCTTCAGGAGACAGATTCCGCTGGAGGCCCAAATTGCGTTTTCCGCGTCAATTCGCTGGATCAGCTACCTCCGCCGCCGCCCGACGTAGTCGCAGCCACCAAAGTGAGTGCCCCGCTTTCCCTAGTATTACTCCGCTACTTATTGTTCGCCGCGCCTCCCGTGTGGATACTTTGTTTACTACTTCTATGGTTCACCAAGCCAGAGAAAAACCAGTTCGTGCAATAGCTTCACGGCTTCGGAGCGTCCTGCACACCACTTTCTCTTGTCGTTAACTCACCCGATGCCGCCTTTTCCCCTTCAATTTGACTGGTGCCGCCGCTTGGCACTTCAACCAACTTAATTCCACACTCCGGACAAACCCCCGACGTGTTTCCCGTCAGGGAATAGCCGCATTTCTCGCATAGATGCATTCGCGCCCGCCGCCGGCGCACCAACCGTCGCCGCACGTAGATCGTAAGCGGGTACGCCCCGAACGCCGCGATGATCGCCCAGAACGGAACGCGCACGCGCCAATGAAACTTCTGCGTCGCGTCGAGATAGTTTGATTCTTCCTCATCCGGCAGACGGCCCAGTATGTTCTGCGCTCGCGTCATCTCGTCGGCGCTGGCGCCATAGGGCACGCTGAACGCTGGCACAAGCGACGACGGCGGGCCAAACGCCACGTGAAATCCCCACTTGTTCCACTCGTGCAGTTTCAGATTCCGTTTCCCGTCGACACGAAACGATTGACCAAATCCAAGCGCAGCCGAAACCTTCTCCCCGCGAAACCGCGCACCGTCGCTGTTCGCATTCAACCAGAACACGTGCGACAGGCCAAAGCTGATCCGCAGCACCACGGTCGACCCGAAATACGGACTGGCCTCATACTTCGAAGTGTTCAACGAAAGATTCGTCGACCCGAAATGCCGCGTCCAATCGCGCCAGGCTGGCGCGGCACAATCCAGCGCGATCCACATCGCCAGCGTGGCCAACGTGACGAACGAGCAGATGAAGATTTCAATCTTGCGAAGCATGGCCTACTTGATTTCGCAATCAGCCATCCCCAGACAACAAGGACGCGCCTCGTCGCAGCAGCAAATGGTTATGTCGGCTTCTTGAATGCGTTATTTGTAATCTGCCGCAACGTAGCCTCCGACACATGAAAATTCGTACCTCGCAATCGCTCAATCGCGCCGGAGAAATCGAGCAGGCCTTTCTGCGCAGCCATACCGATGACGGTCAATGTTCCGATGACATTCAACCCCAGCCCCTTCGCAGCTCGCCTGGCGCGACGGTCGTCCATTAGCAGAAACTCCGCTCTCAAATCGGCCGCGAGCTGCATAGCCTCCACTTCTCCCCGCCCGAGCGCAATGTCCGTGCGGATCTCGCGCGCAGCAACCACGTTAGCCCACGCAGGCGGCGCGCCCATCCAATGTCGTACCAAGCCCGGCGTTTGCGGCTGTTGTAGTTCGAGAGCAACGGAATTAGGAATGACAATTCGTTCGAACAAGCTGGGAAGAGTTTCGACGTGGCCTATCAGTAGCAGGTAGTGAAGCGGAGACGAATCGGCGACAACGATCACCGTCCGAGCACTCTAGCAACGGTTGCCTGATCTTCTTCAAAATCCTCAAGGGAATAGGTGGCTGTCACTCCGCGCTGCTTCATGAAGCCTTCGGCTTCATAAACGGTACGTCCAAGCAATTCAGCAACCTGACCGATGCTCAACTTCTCCGTCCGATAGCCCTCGATTGCCAAAGATTCCTTCAGGACGAGAGACAAATCGCTCCATTCGGCCCGAAGCTGGTCCGCGATACCCTTGGGGATGTCGACTGAAATCTGCATAATGCACCAACAGTATTATACAACAAACATGAAGACTTTTGCACAAGACTTTGAGAAAGCGCTGGCCGCCCCAAGATCGCCAACCAACTTCGCCGGAAATTCGCGGCGGCTATTCGCCCAACGATATTTGACCCGCATCCTCCATATCCCTATACGCGTTTCGGGCCCTCCCACATTCCGGACAAACGCCCGACACATTCCCTTCCAGCGAATACCCACACGTCACACATTGACCGCGCCGCTTGCGCCGCCATCGGCGAACCGCTCTATTGGCTGGCCCCTTCAGGAACGCGATCGTTGGATAGAGTGCAAGGACCGCAGAAAAGAACCACGGTCGAGCCTGCAAATCCAAGCGCACGGGAACGGTCTTAATCCCATATTGCTGTTCGTACCTGGCTGCCACTCGTTTTTCGAATTCTTGGCACTCCCACAAATGTCGGGTACTGCGTCGACTCAAGGGTATTGCGTTAGACAGCTTGTTGGGGCAATCGTAACCGAGGCCGAAGCCATTTCGATAATGGTTCCTCTGGATTGGTGGTCCTTGATAAGCTGTTCGCCAACAAAGGAAAAGTACGGCCGTTGGTTTGGACCTGTAATACGAATCATCGCCCAATTCCTCATACTCTCCGCCATAAATCGTTCCTCCAATTGCCGCATATTCCGAAGGAAGATACGAAACGCTGAACCAATCCGGGCCCAGCATGAGGCTGCTCTCAATGGAAGTAACCGGCCCCAATCGATAGAAATTGAGGCGCGGCTGCACGCGTCGAATAATCATGGGAAGCAACAAGACGACAATCGAACTTGTCGCCAATGCACAGATGAAAAGTACGTGCAGATAGCGAAGCACCTTGCGCAAGACCCGCAAGCCACTACTGGGCGATGACTCCGCGCCGGACACTTGCTCACTCCCTCACGATCGCTACCGGCTTCCCATCATCCCCCACCGCCACAAAAACCACATCCGCTTCTGTCACTTGCACAAGCTCATCCGGGTCGAGCCTTCGCCGCGCACACACGCGAATGTGGATTGTCATCGACGTCCGCCCGATCTTCGTCGTCTCGCCGTATAAGCTCAGCACATCGCCCACGAACACCGGGTGATGAAACACCACCTCGCGGAACGCCACCGTCACGTAGCGATGGTGCGCCTGCCGCAACGCCTCCACATACGCAGCCTGGTCGATCAGCGACAGAATCACGCCGCCGAAAATCGTCCCCTCGGCGTTTGTATCGCGCGGCATCATCACAACACGTATCTGCGGCTCGGCACTCGGCGGCTTCGGAGCATGGCTCATAACGCACTCACTTCGATGAAATAGAAAACTGGCACAGGATTCAACAAAGGGAAATGATGACTCTCTCGCCGGCAAATGCAAACTGCGCCCCTTGCGCAAGCAAGGCAGCCCATCTGAACCGCGACCGCGAGGGAGCGGCGTTGAATGGCCAATGAGGTGCGTTTTTTCCTATGCCTTGCCGGTTAACGAAGTGGCGCGTCCATTGCGCAGCTACTAAGCGCATGCAACAAAACCTTCCTCTCCTTTTTAGGGAGAGGGTGGGGTGAGGGTCTCTTGAGCGGCAATCGCTTGGTTTTGCTTACAGCGTCTAAGCGCGATCTATCCCGCTATCACCCCAATGTGCATCGAAGGGCCAGCGAAACCGCCATGCGCGGCTGGGGCGTCTGAATCCTAGTGCCTATTGCCCGTTGCCTATTGCCTCAACAATCAAGCCTACCGTCGATACGCCAGCGTGAAGTCGCCGAAGTCACCGAAGTAACCGTTCACCTTCACGACGTACTGCGCTGTCGCCGTCGGCTGGAAGGTAACCATTGATCGCAGGCTCTCGCAGGTATCATCATCGAACACAGCCGACAGGCACTGCGCAGCGACGTCAGAGAAGATCTCAATCTGAGTGTCGAAGTTGGCAGTGGCGGCGTTTCCGCAGCCGGTCTTGAAGAAGTACGTCACGTTCGCATCGAGCGTCACGAGATACGTCCGACATGCGCCGCCCGCCACGCTTCCCGTCACCAGTTGCCACCCGGTCGTCGGTGCGGGCAAGTTCGCGTCCGTGCTGGTGCAATTCGGGCACAAATCTTCAAACTGCTCGCAGTCGTCTTCGTCAAAGCTGCAGGCCGCCACATTGCAGGCCGTATCGCAGATGCTGTCGCCGATCCATGAAAGCGGACACCCCGGCGCGCATTCTTCGCAATCGCCGCCGTCCATCATGCACGCCGCGTTGTTGCAAACCTCGCTGCAATACCCGTCGCCCAGCGCGTATTCAGGACATCCCGGGCTGCATTCGCCGCCGCAATCGCCGCGATCAAAGTCACACGCAGCTGTATAACAACTGTAGAAGTCGCAGATGTCGTCGCCGATCCACTCTTCCGGACAACCCGGGCCGCACTCGTTTGTTTGATTGTCGCAGTCGCCGCCGTCAAAGCCGCACTCTGCGAAGTTGCACTCGATGTTGCAGACTCCGTTGCCAAGGAAACCAGCCGGACAGACGGTGGCACAGAAATCAACACTCGACGTTGGCGTCACCACGATACGCAGCGTGTTGCTCCAGTCGCTTATCGTATTCTCCGTCGTATTCTCGGCCGCGATGCGATAGTAGATGTCTGTGGGCGAGGCCGCGCTCCGAGTCAACGTGTACGTCGTCGCGGCCGCCGTCACCGGAATCTCCGACGGCGCAGCAAACGTATTGCTCGGCGACTCCTGCAGAATGTATCGCGAATGCTCCATGCTCGGCGTCCACGTCAGCGTGAACGGCTCACCGCTGACGGCTACGCCCGGCCCCGAAAGGACCGGCGCCCGCAAAGGCGACGTCGGCCCATCTTCTTCACACGCATCGCCGACGCCGCTCGAGTTGGCATCCACTTGATTGGCGTTCGCGAGCGTTGGACAGTTGTCAATGTTGTCCAAGACACCGTCGCCATCGGCATCCGCAACCTGCGGTGGCGCGTACGAACCAGTGGAGACGACTGTTCTGGTTGCCGCCAGAACGCCCTCGATGATTGAGTCACTTTCCCCACTCAGTAATTCTTCACTGCCGAAAACCGCCGCAGCCACCGTATCATAAAACTCCCACTCGACCGCATCTCCCTCATTCGAAGGTGCATCCGCAGTAAAACCAACCCCAGCCGTCAAGTCCAATCGCGGCCCACTGACTCGATAAAACTGCAACTGCAAACGTGCCTCGATCGAAGTTCGCACAAAAACGCCACCGCCCACCTCGAATTCTGCTGCGGGCGCTTCCGCCGCAATCGTGGCTGTGCCCATCGGCCCCCAGTCATCACCCACGAATTCCACTCCGGCTGTGCTGCCCAGCGTCAAATCCGCACCACATGTCGCCGTCCCCGTCGCCGACGCACTCCCTTCCACCACCGCCACCACCTGCAGCACAGGCAACACCTCGACCGGCACCCTCATTTCACCAATCGAGAAATCAAATCGAATCGGCGCACCAAGGATGTCAGGCACGATCTGCTGCTCGGTCCGCAAACTGGTAAACGGTCGTTTCACCACATAGGCCGATTGAATATCAACGATCACATCGCCAGTTAGCGTCGCGCGAAACAATGCCAACCCGCCGTCACAGTGCAGCGCCAACTCCACTTGCGGTGCAATCTCGAGCGCCAATGAAACCAGTCTGGCGTCCAGATCAGCCGTATTTACCAGTGGAATGTTCTCAATCTCCACAAGGAAGCCGGCATTCCCCGCGCCCGATCGATCGAAATTGATGTCTCCCGAGAATTGCGCCGTACCCTTCTCGATAATCTCATTCAGCGACGCTTGCTCCGTGGCAATGCGAAAGCGCCCAGCCCCCTCTTGCACAGGTGCGGCAGTCACGCGACGGAGGAAGGGAATACCTTCTGACTCGCCAAACAAGATCTGATTCACCTGCACCGCGTTCGCATCGCCCTCAATGAGCGCGAGCACATCGCCGTCGCGCACTTCAACAATGCGAACGGAACGACTGCCGTCCGTCGGCAACCCCTGCCCCGACACGGCATCGCCACCTGCACACTGATCCTGCGCCTCATCACACGTCCCACCATCAGAACAGGGAGCCGCACCAGCCACACAATTTCCATCGCTGCACGATTCCACGCCGTTGCAGAAAACTGCGTCGTCGCAATCCGCGTTGTTGGTGCACGCCGGATCACCGTTATTCGTTGGCATGTTGCAGCCGGGAAGCGCGGCTAGCGTCGCAACAGAAATAAATAACAACCGACACGCCATTGATCGCGCAAACTTCTTCATCACAACACAACTCCGCGCGCGAATAAGCCGCGCCGCTTAGTCCACGTTTTCTCGGTGCAAACACCCCCGACTGAAGTCTCTAGTTTACCGGCCTCAGGGGTAGCATCGCAAAGGCGAAGTGATTTTGTTGGACGACGAACCGATTCAAACGACTACTGAAAGGCAACCATTGGATAATATGGGACCCATAACTACTGAATGTAGTTATGCAAATCAGAGCCCCTTGCGCAAGCAAGGGACCATTATGAAATGTTCTTGGAAAGTGAGTCGATTAGAGAGGTTCCTCCACCTCAGCCAGCCGCACGACCTTAATAGCCACGTTTTCTTTCACGCGGCCCATGTGACCGGCAAACTTATTGCGACCTTCGACCTGAATGATCATCTCGCCCGACACCGGCTTCTCAGTCTGAATGATGTCGCCCGGCTGCAGCGAGAGCAGCTCTCGCACCGTCATCTTCGTTTCCGCGAGAAACGCCGTGAGGCCAACTTCCGTCACACCCAACCCCTTGGCTATCTCTTCGGACTTGTCTTCCACCGTCGACTTCCGCTGATACGCAAGCCACCCCTGCGACAGCAGCTTGTCCATCACCGGCTCGATGACGTTGAACGGAATGCATAAGCTCATCGTGCCGACGCGGCCGCCCATCTTGATCTCGAATCCAATCACGACGACAACTTCGTTCGGCGCGACGATCTGCACGAGATGCGGATTGCTCTCAACCTCCGTGATCGCGAAGTCCACCTCCATCAGGTCGGTCCACGCTTCGGTCAGCGTGCTGAGCGCGCGACCCGTGATACGACTCACCAGTCGCTGCTCGATCATCGTGAGAGGCCGCTGTGGAATAAACAACTCCGCGTTCGACCCGCCCAGCAAACGATCGATGATGGGGTAAATGATCAGCGGGCTGATCTCCAGGCAGAGCTGCCCCTCCAAAGGCTCAGCCGTTAGCAGGTTGAAGTTCGTCGGGTTCGGCAGTGAATGAATGAACTCGCTGTAGGTAAGTTGCTCGGTGGTCGCGACTCGAATCTCGACGATCGTCCGCAGGAAGCCCGAAAGCGACGCTCCGAAGCTCCGCGCAAAGCTGTCGTGAATCCCCTCCAGCGCGCGCATCTGCTCCTTGCTGACGCGCTCGGGCCGCTTGAAGTCGTAGGCGTGCGTCTCCTTCGCCGCCTGCCTGCTTCGTGCAGCCATGCGCTCCCCGGCGGTATCAACGCCCCCAGCCTCCACGGCTGCGAGCAGTGCATCAACTTCGGATTGGTCTAAGACTTCAGCCATGTCCGATCTTTGAATTAACTTGCCCTTTTCCGTCCCTCTCCCTCTAAGGGAGAGGGCAGGGTGAGGGTCTTTGGTTTTCAGCGACTATCTCTGTTCGTCCGCGCCCCAACCAGCGCGCGGAATCTTCGCACTATGGGATTATCGGGGAATGGTTTGATTAGGCTTGAGTCTTGGGAGAGAATCAATGCTGTGCTGCCATCGAATCAGTGGATTGCACAACCATCTCGGAGAAACAAAATGAGTACAAGGCCAATTCTAAAACAATTCGCCGACCTACGACAGACCGACTTTGACGAGTTTGCCGTTTGGGTCTCCGTTCACATCATAGACTATGATGAAGAATGGTACGACGATACAGACGAGGAAACCTTTCGTCCTTGGCTGGAAGTTTTACCGGTCGATGCCAATCAAACTCAATTTCTCGTTCGAGCGAAATTTGAATTGTCGGACGGAAGAACACTCAATGGGTTCATGTCTCCTCAAGATAAGCGCGAGTCACCCTATCTTGGATTCATGCAACCATCCCTTTTTCTGCCCTCCGGCAAGCTTGAGAGTTTTTGGGAAGGAATGTTTCGACGACCCGACGAGGAACATCACCAGTTTTACGAAGAGCTTGGCGGAAATCCTGCCTCGATTTTTCCTATTGCTTTTTCAGCTGATAACGGGTTGGCGATCGGGATCACCAGTGGATTGATACCGGGGTTTTGTTGGAAACCCAAACGAGAAATCGAAGTTTATCATTGAACACCGATTGTTCTTGCAAAAACTATTCGACAACAAAAACTTGACGTAACCCGGAAAATGAACCCGAAAACCAGAGAATACAAATCCGCCTTCGAGAAAATCCACTTGATCCTGATCAAGGAGTGGGACCCGATCGGCGTCGGCTATGAACCATATGCACAGGACGAGTACGACAGTTACATTCCAACGATCTATCGCCTTTTGTCAGAGGGCGCTGACGAGTACAAGATTGCCCAACATCTCGGACAACTTGCGAACGTAAACATAGGCCTGCCCACAAAACCTGATCGCGACGCGGCCGTCGCGCGTCGATTACGTGAAGTCTTTGAATAAGAACATGCACCCATTCGAAGTAACCATCAGCATCGTCGGCGGCATCGCATTGGGCATCATTGCGCTCATGCTGTTCATCTCCACGCTCGAATGGCTCGGCTGGAAGGTCGGCCGCAACGCGAAACGCCTGCCCACGAACAAATTGCTCGATGAGAAAATCGTCGTCACCGTTCACCTCGCCAGCGCCGAAACGCTCGAAAACGTGCGGCTCATCGGCGTCACCGACCCTGGCTCGCCGCAGAAGGGTTTTCCATTTGAACTGCGCGAGCTGATGATCTTCGAACACCCCGACGGCCGGCGCTCCATGATCCGCTCGAAATCGATAAAATCCATCGACCTTCCAGCAGCAACGCCAGCAAAGTGAATATGCATCAATGGAGTCACTCGGACAACGATTCCCAGTCCACCATCTTTGCGCCTCGGCGTCTTTGCGCGAGGACGACACTATCAAATTGCAAACCGTGTCTTGATCAGCAGGATTCTGCTACATTTCAAAAAAGTACAAGAACCCATGAACCCTTAGCCGAACCCAAGCATGCCCGAACTACCTGAAGTGGAAACTGTCGCGCGAACTCTTCGACGCCACATCGTCGGGCTGAAAATCGACCGCGCGCACCTTGAGCGCCGCGATATTGTTCGCACGAACGCGAAAGAGCTTTTGCAAAGACTTCCGAATCGAACCATCAAGGCTGTGGATCGTCGCGCGAAGCGGATTCTCATTTCGCTCGATCCAGTCGGCACACTCGTCGTTCACCTCGGGATGAGCGGACGACTAATCGTTGCATCTCAGAGCGACCAGATTGAGTCGCACACGCACATGCGCTTCGGCTTCGCGGGAACAGATGTCGAACTGCGATTCCGCGATCCGCGGCGATTCGGCGGCGTGTGGTTCTTCGACGGCGAAACACCGCTCGTGGGGAATCGACTCACCGCAGTGGGACCGGAACCTCTCGAAATTCAATTGGCGGAGTTTCGGCAAATCATGGGCCGCAAGCGCCACCTGAAAGCCCTGTTGATGGACCAGACCGTTATCGCCGGTCTCGGAAACATCTATTGTGACGAATCGTTGCACGCCGCGCGGTTGCACCCGAGACGAAAAGGCGACTCGCTCAACTCCGACGAATCGAAACGACTGCTGCAATCGATCCGCAGCATCTTGCGCCGCGCGATTCAATTCAACGGCTCCACGTTCATGGATTACCGCGACGCGGACGGCGCCGTGGGCCGATTCCAGCAACTGCTGAAGGTCTATCAGCACGAAGGCGAAGGCTGCAAGAACTGCGGCACGACCATCATCCGTCTCGTCATGAACGGTCGGTCGACGTTCGTTTGCGAGACCTGTCAGCCAGAAACCGCCCTCATCGCCCGGAAGAAGCCTCGCCGCGCGGTAGACGCCCGGCAAGAATGATGGAACAATGAAAAGAGTGATTGATTTCAATACGACGGGAATTCGAAATAGATGAGCATCGAAAAGAAGATTCAACAGTTCAAACAAATGGCTGAAGCCGACCCGGAGAACGAACTCGGGCACTTCAGCCTCGGAAAAGCGTACGTGGAGGCTGGGCAACACGCGAGCGCGATCGAGCCGTTCACTCGCGCGCTCAACCTCAACCCGACGCTGTCCAAGGTCTACCATCTGCTTGGCGAAGCCTATGAGAAGACCGGACAACGCGGCAAAGCCATCGAAACCTTGACTCGCGGCGTTACCGTCGCGGACGACCAGGGCGATCGCATGCCGCGCGACTCCATGGCTGGGTTGTTGCGCGAGATCGGCGCCCCCGTCCCCACTTTCAAACAAGCCCAGCAAACCATCACGGGCGGCGCAGCGGGCGGCGCTTCTGAATCCGGTTTCTCCTGTTCGCGCTGCGGACGTCCGCACGGCCAACTTGAGAAGTTGCCGTTCAAGGGAAAACTCGGCGAGAAGATCCACAAGAACGTCTGTGCCTCATGCTGGCGCGAGTGGATCCCGATGGGCACGAAAGTCATCAACGAGCTTGGATTGGCCCTTACCAGTCCCATGGCCCAGGAAACCTACGATCAGTACATGGTAGAGTTTCTGCAACTCGAAGATCGATAGGCTAGTCCACGCTTAATTGCGTTGCGAGCGCATTGCAGGGTGGCACGGTCAAGCCGCAGCTTGGCCGTGGTTGACCACATTCGATTCCCATGCGTTGCCGTTTCCTGACACATTTCTACGCGCCCCCTTCTTAGCGCAGACCGGTTACGACTTATCATGCTCAACCAACACGTCGCGTGCATCATTCGCACGCGACGGGATTGTGGAGGAACCGATCGTGAAAACTGTTATCAATTGTCTTTTCTGCGCCATTAGTGCGTTGCTACTGATACCACGAGTTGAAGCGCAGACCGATCCGGGGTTGCGTGACCTATCTGATCGGTACTGGAACGCGATGATGGAGCATAACCCCACTCGCGCCACAGCGATGGGCGATTACCGCTTCAACGATCGGCTGGAGGATGTAAGCGAAGCGGGTCGCACCAAATGGACGAAGGCGCTCGATGGCCTACTCAAAGACCTCGCGAAGTTGAGCAAAGACAAGATGAGCGCGGACGACAAGTTTACGCGCGATCTGCTGGAGCGGGCCCTCCGCGATGATCTGCTCAAGCACGAATGCGGCGAGTACT
This sequence comes from uncultured Phycisphaeraceae bacterium, assembly GCA_964494205.1. GTDB lineage: Bacteria > Planctomycetota > Phycisphaerae > UBA1845 > UBA1845 > JBBTCX01. The sequence continues at coordinate 55,064 of CAZBRD010000001.1, forward strand.
ACATGCCGTTGAACCCTTTGAATGGCCCGCACATTGATCTTCCGCTGCTGCTTGTCTCGCAACCGTTTCGCAACGCGGACGATTATCACGCGTATGCCGCGCGCCTTCGCGCTTTTCCACAATTGGTCACCGATCACATCACCAACATGCGTACCGGAATGGCGCTCGGCCGGATTTCACCGCGCGCGGTCATCGAGAAGATCGTTCCACAAATTCGCACGCATTTGATCTCCGATCCCACGGCCACTGAATTCTACAAGCCCGTGATGAATGCGGGCACGCTGAGCGAGGCTGATCGCGAACAAATCACCAAGGAAATCAAAGGTGCAATTTCTTCGTCGGTGCTGCCGGCGTACCTACAACTGCTGGCCTTTGTCGAAGATGAGTATCTACCGCGATGTCGCGAAACTGTAGGCATTGGTTCGTTCAAACACGGCCAGGAGATCTACGAGCAGCTTGCATACCTCAACACGACGGTGCGCTTGAAACCAGAGGCGATTCACGAACTGGGCCAGTCTGAAGTCGCGCGCATTCGCGGTGAGATGGAAAAGATCAGACAAGAAGTGAAGTTCGAGGGATCGCTGGATGATTTTCTGGCGCACATGCGGACCGATCCGAAATATCGCTTCACTTCGGGCGAAGAACTATACAAAGCAGCCGAAGACATACTCAATCGTTCGAAGCCCCTGATGGCCAAGCTGTTTGGCAGGTTGCCCAAAGCCGACTGCGTGATGAAAGAGATGGAGTCATTTCGTGCAGCCTCGTCGCCGGTGGCGTATTACAACCCAACCCCCGAAGACGGTTCGCGACCCGGTTACTATTACATCAACCTCTACGCGCCACAGGAACGACTTCGCTTCACACTCGAAGCCCTGAGCTATCACGAGGCGGTCCCCGGCCACCATTTGCAGATGGCCCTCGATCAGGAGAACAAAGACCTTCCGAAGTTTCGGCGTTATGGCGGCTACACCGCATACATCGAGGGTTGGGCGCTGTATAGCGAAAAGCTGGGATACGAAATTGGCGGTTACGCAGACCCTTATTCAAAGTTCGGCCAACTGACGTTTGAGATGTGGAGGGCATGCCGATTGGTTGTTGATACGGGCATGCATGCGAAGGGGTGGACGAGGCAACAGGCGATCGACTTCATGGCCAAGAACACGAGCCTCGCACTGGTTGATATTCAGAATGAAATCGATCGCTACATCAGCTGGCCGGGCCAAGCGCTGGGATACAAAGTCGGTGATATCCGCATCGTGAATCTTCGCAAGGAGGCCGAGCAGAAGCTGGGAAGCAAGTTCGACGTGAAAGCATTTCACGACACGCTGCTCGGCGGCGGTGCAATGCCGATCGATATGCTGGAATCTCGAATGCGCGAGTGGATGGCCAAACAATAACGCGCCAGCGTGGCGGAACTAATAGATGGTCGATCTGCGTCAAACAAGCACTCAGCCAACGGCTATTGAGACCAAAGTCATCAAACCCCGACGAATCACCACCAAACGAGTGCTGCTTGGCTTGGTTTTGATGTATGTCTCCGCGGTGGCGGTAGTCAGCCTCTTTCAGGAAAAACTAATCTATCATCCTTCCCGTGAGATCAAACATACGCCTCGCGAACGTGGACTTGAGTACGAGGACCTGAAACTCCAAACGGCGGACGGCGTGAATATCTCCGCGTGGTACGTTCCACACGACACAGTCAAAGCACACATCCTGTTCTTCCACGGCAACACGGGGAACATCGGAAACCCAATGGCTGAGTTGGCCAAGCTCCACTCCTTGGGCTACGCCGTTATGCTGGTCGATTATCACGGGTACGGGCAGAGCGAAGGAACGCCAAGCGAACAAGCAACTTATCAGGATGCACAAGCCGCCTGGAACTACCTGACCGTCACGCGCGGCATCCCGGCCAAGTCGATCGTCGTCATGGGCGAATCGCTCGGTGGGGGGATTGCGATAGATTTGGCATCGCGAGTTGAACCCGGCGCGCTTGTGACCAAATCTACTTTTACAAGCATGGCGGATGTCGGCGCCCTGCACGCCGGCTGGCTACCTGTCCGCATGATTCTTCGACATCGATATGATTCGATCGATAAAGTCCCAAACATCAAATGCCCCAAACTCATCATCCACACAGCCGGCGACAAGCTCATTCCCATTGCTCAAAGCAGGAAGCTATTCGCTGCAGCCGCCGAGCCGAAGCAGTTCATGGAAACTCCTGGGGTTCATCATGCAGGCGGGTTCATGCACTCGGCTGAATTTGCACGACAAATGGATGAGTTCATCCGAAATGCTTTGGCCAACTAAACCCAAAAAATGGAATGTGTCCCCAATGAGCCTGTGCAAGAACGTGTACGATCCGTGGCGGCTTTGGAATTTGTGTATGAAACCAAGCTACAATCTTCAGCGTGGCCGAAAACACAGAACATCTCCCACCACATGAGCCGACGGGCCACGACGCCACAACTCGCCCGGACGGAAACCCGGCAAGGGTGAAGAAAAAACGAATTAACCCACGGCGCTTGCTCATCATCATCGCCTCAACATACCTTGTCGTGGTTATGTTTGTCGGCCTGCTGCAATCTAAGCTGATCTATTTTCCATCGAAGGTGATCGAAGCCACTCCCTCTGACGTCGGGCTTGCGTTCCAAGACGTGAAACTCACGACCGCCGACGGCGTCGCGATCTCTGCATGGTTTGTGCCCTGCGACGGCGCTGACACGACGGTTCTCTTTTTTCACGGAAACGCAGGTAACAACAGTCACCGCGTGGCGGAGTTGAAGACGCTTCATTACCTCGGATTCAACACGCTGATCGTGGACTACCGTGGTTATGGTTTGAGCCAAGGTCACCCCGGCGAACGCGGCACCTACCTCGATGCTGACGCTGCGTGGAAGTATCTGACGGAAACTCGCAGAATCCCCGCGAACCGGATTGTCATTTTTGGGGAGTCGCTCGGCGGAGCCGTCGCTATCGATCTCGCGTCGCGCGTTTCGCCTGGCGCATTGGTGGCGCAATCAACGTTCACAAGTCTCGCGGATGTCGGATCCATTCACTACCCGTTGTTGCCGGTCGGCCTCATCCTTCAACATCGATATGAATCCATCAACAAAGTCGGAAGGATCACTTGCCCAAAGCTCTTCATCCACACCACCGACGACTCGCTGATACCACTGAGCAACGGAAAGCGTCTCTTCGAAGCCGCAGCTCCGCCCAAAGAGTTCATGCAAACACCGGGCGAGCACAACTCCGGAGGATTCATGTATACAAACGAGCACGCCGCGCAAATGAAAGCGTTTATCGAAAACGTCGTGTAGGAGTCGGCTCCCACGAAGTGATCCAATTATGCGGACCTTGAATCGCTTTTGAGGGAGACGGTCGTTTGCAGGAGTTGAGGATTATCAGAAGCTCTTTCGTGTTTCGCCTGCAACAGAATCCCACACCCAATACATCGCGACACTCTGCCGATATTTCATATTGAAGTATTAGAACACTTTGTCCGGCCAGACCGACAACGACAAATTTTAGCGCGGCCGCGGTGAAACCACACGCGCCGACGTGGACGGGGAATTCCCATATGCAAGACAGTCTAGCCAACGTCGTTCGCACGATTCGGCTCGGCGAATCTCGCCTCAAAGAGCTGTTCGACTCGCTGGACAATGCGGCTTCCCCGGAGATCCCGGACAGTCGCGAGCACAAGCGGTTTATCTACCGTCAGAAGATTATCTTGATGCAGATTGTCCAGCCGGGCGCAGGCGACGCCACCAATTTTGTCTGCCCCACGAGAAACGTAAGCCGTGGCGGACTTGCGTGCCTGCATGGTGGATATCTGCATGTCGGCAGCCGCTGCGTCGCTCACTTGCGTACCGTTCGCGGATCGTTTGAGCCGGTGCTTGGAACGGTCGTCCGTTGTCGTCACGTGCAAGGCACGATTCACGACGTCGGAATAAAGTTCGATTTCTGGATTGATCCATCGCTCTTCTGCCACGAAGCAGTGCGCTACCAGGCACTTGTGGCTGATCTCGACAAACCCTCCGCCGCTGCCGTACGCGAGGCCCTTGGCGCATTGTCCTGCACAGTCACTGTGGCTGAAAATGCTTCCCAGCTCGACGACCTGGCGATGGGTCGCCTCTTTGACTTCACGCTGGTCGACGTTGATCTTCCGAATGGCGCGGCCTTTGCAACAATGAAGTCGCTGCGCGAGAAGGGTTACACGGGGCCAGTCTTCGCAGCCAGCGCCAAGAATTCGGACGACGAAAAAAAGCAATGTCTGGACGTGGGTTTCAACGACTACCTGCCCAAGCCGTACGACGCCAAGGCGCTCGCCAAGTTAGCGAAATCGCACTTCGCGGCTCCCATTCACAGCAAACTGGAAGCGAAGAAAGAGACCGAGGCATTGTTCGCCGGATTCTTCCGCGCGCTGCCGGCTAAGGTGCGGGCGATCGAACAGGCGGCTGCAGCCAATGACGAGCAACTCACCAAACTGGTGCAGTCGTTTCGCGACCTGAATCGTTCACTGGGTTTCGACGCGGTGGTGCAATCCTCAGAATCGCTGCTTAGCTCTTTGAGCAGCACACCTGAGGTCAACCTGCTTAAGAAACAAGTCGCTGAATTGATCGGCGTCTGTCGCCGACTCAGGCCGTAAGGCATCACGTGGCGATCATCGCGTCGACCGACGCGCTTTGCGACCCGATGTGGAAACATCGACATCGACGCGAATCCTGGCGCCCGCGTCAGGTCCTACGGCAATAGCGCCGGCCCCTGAATCCAGAGTGATCGGGCCGTTGAAAGGAGCCCGCTCGCGGACCGTGATCTCACTCCCGATCTTGAGTTTGAGTGACGTAAGGTAACGCAAAAACTCAGGGTCGCTGTCCGAAACTTCCACCACGCAGCCACTTTGACCCACGGTGAGATCGGAAAGCGGGACACCGCGCCGCGGCGGAATAGAACCATCCTTGGCTGGGATCGGAGAGCCGTGCGGATCAAACTCCGGATACCCAAGCACTTCGTAAATCCGCTCAATCAGACGATCACTGACCGCATGTTCCAATACCTCGGCGTCATCGTGCAATTCGTCCCACGAAAGCCCTAGCGTCTTGCTCAAAAACAGCTCAATCAACCGATGGCGACGGATCATGTTGATCGCGACACGTTTACCCTTTTCCGTGAGCTTCACGCCGTAGTAGGGCGTGTGACGCAAATAACCCTCAGCCGCCAGGTGCTTGATCATGCCGGTGACGGATGCCATTTTCACGCCAAGCCGCTGCGCGAGCCTCTTGGTTGAAGACTTCTGCTCCTCCAATTCAAGCGTGTAGATGGCTTTGATGTAATCTTCAATCGACGTACTGGGCACGAGTTACCTTTCTTTTGGGGTTCCGCCGAGCGGCATGGTTACGCGAATCGGGGCGCCACACAAGCGCAACGCTCCCGGCAGATAATTAGGCTAGACTAATTTATTTCTTGACGCCGGCTATTTGCCGATATAGAGTAAAGCGAAGTTACATGAATAAGGAGCTTATCGTGCGTAGCCAAAGAGCATTTAGCGCAACGTCGATCCTCGCGGCCGGTGTGATCGTTACCTGTTTCCTCGGGTCATCCCGGGCCGATTCGCAGACTGCGCCCGCACCTGCAAAAAAGAAAATCGTCTGCACGACCACGATGATCACCGACCTGGCCAAGGTCATCGCGGGCGATGCGGCTGAGGTGCAGGGCATCATGCGTGCGGGCGAGGATCCGCATATTTATGAGGTTCGACCTCGCGACGCACAGATGGTCTCAGAAGCCGACGTAGTCTTTATGAACGGCCTGCACCTGGAGGCTACTTTGGGCGAAGTCATCGAAAACGCCGCCAAGAAAGCAACCGTGGTGAAGTTGGCTGAAACGCCCGCGATCGTGCCGCTGGAAAGCGAAGCCGCTCGCGGCGCGCCCGATCCGCACTGTTGGTTTAACGTGCTTTATTTCAAGATTTTTGCCGAACGGGCGAGGGATGCCCTCATCGCAGCCGACCCGAAGAATGCAGATGGCTATCGCACGCGGGCCGAAAAGTACCTGAGTGAACTCAGTGAGCTGCACAACTGGGTCAAGGAGCAGATCGCCTCCGTCCCGCGCGAGCAGCGCGTGATGGTCACCAGCCACGACGCGTTCCAATACTACGGGCGGACGTATTTTATTGATGTGTTCGCCGTCATTGGCATCAGCACAGAACAGCAGCCTCGTCCTGGCGACGTCGCCCAATTGGAATCCACTGTGCGCGAGCGAAAAGTAAAAGCCCTCTTTATCGAAACGTCGGTGAGCAAGACTTTGAATGACGTCGTGAAGAAAGTGGCTGAGCACACCGGCGCCAAGATCGGCGGGACTCTATACAGTGATTCGCTCGGCGATCCGGGCACCGATGTCGGCACGTATGTCGGCATGGTGCGTCACAACACCAAGACGATCGTGGAAGCCTTGAAGTAATCGCAGCCACCCTTCACCGTCGACTAGAGTGCTTATGTCCACACTTGTAAACGAATCAACCAAGCCCAGACTCGACTCGACAAAAGTCGATCGTCCCGCGGTCGGCATCCACGGCGTTACGGTCTCTTACGGCCGCAAACCGGTGCTTCGCTCTGTTTCGCTCGAGGTCCCCCGCGCCACGCTCGTGGGCATCATCGGCCCGAACGGCGCGGGCAAAACGACCTTACTCAAGGCCCTGCTCGGTCTCATCGAACCGGACGCCGGCCGAGTCGAGATCAATGGCCGACCGGTTTCGTCTTCGCGGCAGGCGCTTGCGTATGTCCCGCAGACCGAAGCGGTCGATTGGGATTTTCCGGTCACGGTGTTCGACGTCGTGCTGATGGGGCGCTATGGCCGACTCGGCTGGTTTGGACGGCCGGGGCGAAAAGATCACGAAGCGGCGAAAGAAGCGCTCGAACTCGTCGGCATGTCCGACTTCGCCGATCGCCACATTCGGCAGCTTTCGGGCGGCCAACAACAGCGCGTTTTTCTTGCTCGCGCGCTTTGTCAGCAGGCGGATATTCTGCTGCTCGATGAACCCTTCGCGGGCGTCGATGCAGCCACCGAGCAGGCCATATTCCGTTTGATCGACCGACTCAAGCTCGATGGAAAGACCCTCTTGGTGGTCAACCACGATCTTTCCATTCTGAACCGATTCGATCTCGTCTTGTTATTGAACCAACGCGTCGTCGCCTTTGGTCCAACGGCCACTGTCGTCAACGATGAAAACCTGCGTCGAACCTATGGCGGCAGATTGACCTTGCTCGATCGCGCCGACGTCGCGCTCGCTCAACCGAAACGGTGACACTTGCCGGCACTACTTTCACAAGTTGAATTGAACTGGTCCCAATGGCTTGCACCATTCGGCAAGCTGTGGTGGGCGGGCACCGCGTGCAGCGCGCTCGTTGGCATTGCGCTCGGTGTACTCGGTTGCTTCGTCATTCTGCGACGAATGGCTCTCATCGGCGATGCGCTCTCACATGCAATCCTGCCGGGCGTCGTCATCGCTTTTCTGCTCACTGGCCGATCGGATATCGAAGGACTGTTCCTCGGCGCGTTAGTCGCCGGTCTCGTCGCAGCCATTCTGATTCGCCTCGTCTCCCAATACAGCCGCAGCAAGGAAGACTCGGCAATTGGCGTCGTTTTCACGGCGTTTTTCGCTCTGGGGGTCGTCATCGCGAGCATGATGCCACGCTCGACCCACTTCGACCTGAAGTGCTTCCTTTTTGGCGATCCGCTAGCCGTCGGGCGCGAAGATGTCCGAGCGACGGCCATCGTCGCCCCGATCGTGCTCATCACCATCGGGCTACTCTACCATCGCCTGAAGATTGTGAGCTTTGATCCTCTTGTGGCCGCAGCCATGGGAATCTCCGTCTCGGTGCTGCATTACCTCCTGATGGGGCTTCTTTCAGTTACGGTGATCGTGGGCCTCAAAACCGTCGGCGTGATTCTCGTCGTAGCCATGGTCATCACGCCCGCCTCGGCTGCTTATCAATTGACCAATCGGCTGTTTCCAATGCTGCTGTTGGCAGGCCTATTTGGAGCCATCTCTGCCGCGGTAGGCATGTCCGTCGCTTTTGTGACAAATGCGCCGACGGGACCCGCCATGGTTCTAGTCGCCACGTTCATCTTCGGACTTGCTGTGTTGTTTAGTCCCATGAACGGCGTGCTTGTTCGCCTGCTTCGTCGTCGAAGTGTGCGTGTACACACAGAGGTCGAGGACGTGCTGAAGGCCATCTACAACCTGGGCGAGCAGGGAATAGTGCCAACCGCTGACACCATCGCGTCACGCGCCTTGCTATCGACGCGTCGCGTTTCGGCTATCACGGGCGCGCTTCAATCGCAGCGACTGCTCGAACCGGGCAGTGTCCTTGCGCTGACCGACGCCGGTCACGAACGAGCTCGAGAGCTGGTTCGCGCCCATCGCTTGTGGGAATCGTATTTGGCTGATCACGCCCAACTCGATCACGACGCGATCCATCATGAAGCCGAACGCCTCGAGCACGCACATGAATTGGCTGACGAGGTCGATGCGACGCTTGGGTTCCCGGCGCGGGATCCCCATGGCGAGGTAATTCCATCAATTGCAGGTGGCGATCCGGCGGTATCGCCCGACAAACGCAAATAGGGTTTTTTCAACATGTGGAGGCGAACATGATCCGGAGAAGTTCCTTCCGGTGTGCGGTTGGGTTCTGCGCACTGGTAAATATGATTGAGTTTTCCGTGGCTGATGACGGCCCCATCGTCACTGATCGACCGGATTTCACGGAAAGCAGCTCGACCGTTCCAGCACTGCGAATGCAGATCGAGGGCGGCTACACCTTTACCGCAGACGACGAGAACAGGCTGAGAACAGCCGATCACACGTTTCCAGAGCTGCTAATGCGAATTGGAATTGTCGAGGGATTTGAGCTTCGCATCGGTGGCGAGGGGTTCTCATCGACCGAAGTATTATTTGAGGAACGCAATGATTCCGGTCGAAAGATTCACCAGAAGGAACACGAAGACGGCGGCACCGACATGGAGGTCGGCGTCAAACTCCACCTGATCGATCAGCAGGGATGGATCCCGGATTTCGGCGTCATTGTTTCGACATCGATCCCAACGGGGACGGTGACGAAAACCTCCGGCGACGTCGATCCGCAGGTGAAATGGCTGTGGTCGTATGAGCTGACCGAGCGCTGGGGCCTGGCGGGCAACCTGAATTTCGCGGTTCCCACCACCGAAAATGACCGTTTCTTTCAAACGGCGGCCTCGTTATCATTGTCATGCTCCATCACCGACTGGCTTGGGTCTTACGTGGAATACTTTGGGGTATACCCCAACGATGACGGCACGGATTGTGCTCACTATATGAATGGCGGGCTTACTTTTCCGGTGACGGAAAACCTGCAGTTCGATGTGCGCTGCGGCGCCGGACTGAATGAGGAAGCCGACGACTTTTTCGTGGGAACGGGTTTTGCAGTCCGATTTTAAGGGAGAAGCGGTATGACCTTTCTACTCAGCATCTTTTACGAAATCATGAACATCGTAGTGTTTGATGTCCTGAGCTCGGTGATCACCGGCCTCTTCGGCGGTGGTGGAACCGGCGCTTAAGTCGCATACATAACACAAACACAGCTCTGAACCGTCGCGGCTAATGACAACGCGACGGTTCTGCTTTTTACGTGCCCGGCAATAGGTAGGAGAAGCTAATGTAATCGGCCATGTCCACGTCGATGTCGGGGTCGAAGTTTGCATCGTCGCAATCAACAGGGTGCGCCGTCGCGGGCCCCATCAGACAGTCCAACAATATTTCATGATCGTTCACATCGACGAATCCGTCGCTGTCGAGATCGCCCGGAATCGGCGGGCAATACACCCTGAAGAACTCCACATCATCCACAGCCGCCTCTACCAGGTTTGTGGTGGGAGCTGTGTTTCGTGCAAGAAACCGCAGCTTCGTCTGTGTACCCGGAGTAATGAAATCCGACACACGGAACAGGTATCGTTTCCAGTACACGGTCTCCGTGGTCACATTTGTCGGCGAAGTGATGTCAACCAGTGACACCCAATTCGTGCCATTATTACTGGAGATGGAAACTTCGAGCCGATCTCCCGCCCCGTTCGAATTGTTGAAAAAAGCCCAGAATGAAACGTAAGCTTCCCCGTCGCCGGTAATGTTGAACGCAGGAGAAGTCAGCGTCGTGATGCCATTCACATACGTCGGATTCTGCGCCTGGTACGGACCGTTCTGTGTCATGAAGCACTCGTCGCCGGGATCGGGCGTGTGATCTACGTCGGGCTGAACAAACGTGATCGCATAGTTGCCCTGCGAAGAAAACGAGTTGCCCACCGGCACCACCCGCTCCCACCGCCCTCGGGTCGCCGTATCGCCTATCGACATGATCGACCAGCCGCTGCTCGTTTCAAATGTATCCGACACCATCGTTGAAACGAGGGCGACGGGCATTGAAAACACTTCCGCTGGCGCGCTTTCAGGCAGCGTGGCTGTTTCCATCGAAGTCGTGGCCGCGGAAAAGTAGTACTCAACGGTCTGACCGCAAGGAGTTGCGGGAATGGGCCCGGAGTGCGATTGGAACACAGTCGGCGCACCGGGGCTGAGGCTCGTCTCCACAAACGCCTCTTTCCCATCCGCTCTGTGCCACACGCTGACACTTTCCAGTTGCTCGCCCGGCCAAGCGCGAGCTTGAACGGTGATCGTGTTCGATTGATCCGGACTCGCCACAACGGGCAACGTGGATTGGTTGTGATAGAGTCGCAGCGAACTGGCTGTGGCTGCCCAGAACGCGAATTCCTTCATCCCTTCCATGTTCTCAACGCATGTCGGAATGATCTGATCCGCCGGGAGAATGAAACCGAACTCGCCGGTGTCGCGAAGTTCAACGGTGCACGAGCAAATTCCTCGCTCGCCATACATCCAATCCACAGCCCCACCGGCTGCCCGGTAGAGAATTCCGCCGATCGGTCCGGGTTTGTAGGGCAAACCGGCTGCGAGGACAGCGTCGGCCATGGACTGGCTCAAGATATCGAACTCTGCCGCATCGAGCGTGGGCGCGAGATGTTCAAATTCATATCCCCAGGGCGTGAGAATCACCTGGGAGAATGAGTGATAATCGATGTGCGCCCGCACATTGGAGAGACCGAGTATGAAGTCTCGAAGGGCGGCTGATTCCGGCTCTGAGAAGGGAGCAATTCCGCGATAGGTATCGCTAAACGTGTTGCCGGAGCTTCCCGGTCCGCCCCAGGCGAATCCCCAATTGCGGTTCAGGTCGACGCCGAAGTTTCCGTCCAGATTGTTTCGCCGATTCTTCCGCCACAATCGGTTAGGCCCCCACGTATGCACGTAACCATCCGGATTCGCTACGGGAACGATGTAGAAATCCACGTTATTCACCAGCGACGTCAGCTCGGGATCGATGTTGTATTGCGATAGTAATTGATCCGCGATGTACATGGTGACCATCGGCGAGACCCACTCGCGTGCGTGCTGACAACTGTTGAAGACGATTGCGGGTTTTCCTGTGCCACCGGTCGAGATGGCGATGCCTCGAATGGCTCGATTCTCTATCGAAGTGCCAACCAGAAAAGTCGAAGCTAGCGCCGGGTTGGCCGTCACCATTGAGTCCATAAATGCATTAATTTGGTTCAGGTCGCGGAAGTCATCGAACCATCCGCCGCCAGCCGTAGCCGCATGCGTTTCGCGCTCGCGATCAATCAGCGCCTGCACGTCGTCGATTAACACGCGGTATTCAATTCCCTGACGGACAAGTTTCGGTAAATCACTGGCGGCGATGCGAAAATCTACCGCTCCGACGCTGACTTCGTGCGACCAGAAATCCTCAATGAACGATTCTACGAATTGAACATCGGTTTCATCGCGAAGAACGGCGCGAACGACTTTTTGGTTGTCGAAACAGATGGGCTGCACTGCGGATGCGTTGTCATTTCCCGACACACGGGTCGCGCCTACGCAAAGCAATACTAAATGCCCAATGATAAGAATTTGCCCCAACCCCATCGGCATGCTCCGCTTCTCCCTAACCTGCCGCAGCCAGTCGCGCCGCATCGAATTCCAATCATGTTAGCAATTCGAGTTTCCAAATGAAAACCGCTTCGCGCAAACGACCCGTTGCAATGAAGGCCCATCGACCAAATCAAGACGCACGGCGAACCGCGACATTCTGAAGGAAGACAGCGCCGATCCCCTGTTAGCGAACTCCGTGCATCATGGCTGTAATCTTTCGGGCAATCACAAAGCACACGATCGAAGCCACCGTCATGCCAATGGTGATCGTCGCGAAGTAGTTACGAGGCTCGTAGACTTCCCAGTTTTCCCCGAGGAATCCGGCAATGAAGTGGCCAAAGGTACTCGCCAGCAGCCAGATACCCATCAGCATGGTCACAAATTGCTTTGGCGCGAGCTTGCTGACCATGGAGAGGCCGACCGGAGACAGACAAAGCTCTCCGATCGTGCAGAGGATATAGAACCAGAAAAGCCACCACGAGCTGACGCGATATTTTGCACCGTTAAGGTATAGCTCATTCATGGCCGTGCGAAACTCAGGGTTCGAACCTGCCAACAGAATCTGCTTGTAATCTTTGTCCGCCAGCACGGTGGACACGTACAGTGTGCTTGTGGCAGCGTCGAAGCGAACATCCTTTGTCGCAAAACCGCTTAGATAACGAGGCTCAAAACCGGCCGGCAATTGCGTTAACTTCTTCTCGACGACAAACGACTCCTCGCCTTTCTTTGTGGCTTCTTCCTTTGCTTTCTTGCTTTCCTTTGCAAGGTCCCAGATCGCGCGCACATACTCCTTTGGCGCCGTTGAACGCATCATGCGATCGCGATGGTTTTCATCGAGGACGCCGCGCATTTGGATGTTTGTCGCTCCGGCATCGTAAGTAAGGCGCCCGCCGTGCGCGATCATCGGTTGATTTTTCGATTCCTCGCGTACGCCCTGCTCAAACTTTGTGATGGCCTCATCGGCACCGAGGTTGGGAGCGTCAAAGAAATGTAGCTTTCCGTCCTTGGTCACAAAATTTTCCGGCAAGGACGGAAGCTTTGCGGAACTTGGTCCATCCTCGTACTTGACGGACCAGATCATCAGTGCGAACGCCATGCCCTGCATGAACACACCGATCGACATCTTCACCGGGATCGACAGATTAACTTGTCGTTTGGCTAGGAACGTCCAAAGCCAGGCAAAAAGCGGGGCGAGGACGACGATAGCCAAGGCATTGATCGATTGAAACGACGTGGTGAGAACCGGATTGAACTTAAGCAGCGTTCCGAACGCATCCTGCAGAGTCGGCCACCAGCCCTTTTCTGCGATGTCAACCGGCGCACTTGGATAAAGCGCGGGGGCCGGTGGCGCTTCAGTAAGGTAGCGGTTGGTGCTCTGATCCGCCCAGATGTTCATCGCGTTTCCGGCCTGCTCAAATGCAACCCAGAAGAACACGACAAAGACGAACACCGCATAAATCGCGAGAACGCGATCGCGGGTGGCCATGTTCACGCGCGAGACAATCCAAGAGGCAAAGAACGCGGCAATCGCTGCAATGACGACGATGATGGAGTCACTCCACTTGATTACCTTAAGGAAGTAGAGCGCAGGTGCTGCCAGGAGCAAGCCAAGGCCAAGACAAAGAATCAGGTTGGGCGCCGCCGTGTTCAGGCGAGGCGTAACTGAATGCGTTCGCCGCGTTTCGTCTTCGGTAAGTGCGTGTGACTCTCCGTGACTATGACCCGCCTTGTGCGCGTGAATCACGGGTCCCTCATAAACCACATCCGGGGGAAGTTCTTTCACCCAAGGCAAACCGATCAGATAGGTCAGCAATCCCAAAACCATGCCCACGCCCGCGGCTGCAAACCCCCAGTGAAAACCGAGCCCCGGCGTGTCTTTCAATGCTCCGCAAACCAAGGGGGATAGAAACGCACCAAGGTTGATACCCATGTAGAAAATGGTGTACGCGCCATCGCGCCGCGGATCGTTTTGCGGATAGAGTCGCCCCACCTGAGCGGACATGTTCGGTTTGAAAAAGCCATTACCTACAATCAGGAACGTGAGGGCGGCCATGAAAATCCAAAGTTCCTCGAAGGCCATGCAGAAGTGACCGATGGCCATACTGATCGCGCCAATGATGATCGCCCATTTGTTCCCGATGTAGCGGTCGGCAATGAACCCGCCGATGAGCGGCGTGAGATAGACGAGCGACGTATACCACTTGTAGGCGCTCGACGCCTCCTCTTGCGTCCATTTGAAGTACTGCACCATGTACAGAACCAGCAGCGCCCGCATCCCGTAGTAGCTGAATCGCTCCCACATCTCCGTGAAAAAGAGCACGAAGAGACCGACGGGGTGGCCGAGGAAGGTTCCGGGTTCTCTGGTTCTCACAGTGGCGTCTCCTTCGTGATCGCTGAGCTTCAGCCTTGGCACATCGCTTTTTCACGCACCTCGGGGACACGGCTCCCGATGGGCTTATGACCCGATCGGGGTTGCGGTGCGATACGCGGCAAAGCATAGCGGCAACAAACTGGTCGACCAACCACCAATAGCAGGGCGGCGCAAAAATAGTCACAGGGCGCGACGACCACTACAATGCGTCTGAAACGCGCGGTAAGAAGGCTGTCGTGCTCAGCGCATAACTCGATGAAGGTTCACATGGCTGCGGGAATTGAGGAAGTTTTTGGTCGCGTCATGGAGCGGGTCAAATCCGCTCGTCCCACCGTCGTGCGCGGTTGGTTTCGGGCTCTCGAACCACTCTCGTTCGACGCGGGTTCGTTGTGCATTCGCGTACAAAACGCCGCTCAGAAGGAATACCTCGAACGATTTACCGACAACGCCTTCACGTCAGCCGCACAGGAAGTCACCGGCAGGTTGATTACTGTTGCTTTCGAAGTCAACGAAAACAGCCCGCATGAACTCGCGAATCAAACTGAAAGTTCGCTGCTCCGGTCGACCCGACTCGATCCAACCAAGACTTGGGAATCGTTCGCGATCGGTGCCTGCAATCGCCTTGCCCATGCCGCCGCAAACGCCGTGCTTGAGAACCCCGATGTCGGTTACAACCCGCTTTTCATTTGGGGCGGAAAAGGGGTCGGCAAGACTCACCTACTCCATGCACTTGCGGACCGTGCAGGCAAGACACTGACAAGTCGAGCTAACGAGACATCAGCGACGCCCGCGTCTTCACGGGTTTGGTATCTGTCAACGCCGATGCTCATCGATCAGATCATCGAATCCATCGAGAAGGATCGACTCGACTTGTTCAAGGCAGCCGCATCGAACTTCAGCCTCGTGGTTCTCGACGACGTTCATTTGTTCGCGGATCGACAACGAAGTCAGGAGGAGTTCTTTCATCTTTTCAATCGCCTTCTGCAAACTCATATGCAGGTGGTGCTTAGCGCCAACAAGCCGCCGAAAGACCTCGCCGGTTTTCCGGAACGACTCACCAGCCGCTTCGCCGCCGGTATGGTGGCGGGCATGGACCCGCCGTGCGTCGAGACTCGCACCAACATCGTTCGCCTGCACGCGCAAGCCCGATGCATCGAACTTCCCGAGTCAATCGCGATCGAACTCGCCCGTAGGATCGATGACCCGCAAGTTCTGATAGAAGCGTTGGTTAGGCTCGATTCGCTAAGCCACATGCAAGGAACGTCGATTACAGCCTCGCTTCTCGAAGAAGGACTCTCTATCTCCGCCTGAGCCGCGACCTTCAGGTCGCGCACAAACGCCCCGTGAACGGGGCGGCTCGGAAAATGAGTATTCTTAAAATGCGAAACAGTTCCGCACCATTTCTCGTGGCGCGTACACCACTGCTCTGCGAGCGGTGCGACACCCGACTCGCAACAACTCACCGCGCCTTGGCAACAACCTGTCGCGTTCACACGAAAACCGCGCGGTGAAGCCGTTCAAACAACCGAACCTGCGAGTTCACGAGAGCTGATCACGGGTTTGCTCACAGGCAAATAACAGGTCGACGAGATGCAGAAAATCCGTTAACTTTACGTGAGTACGAAAGTTGCCTTTGAAGGCGAAAGAAGTCGTCACAAGTTTGACAGGCTCTACTACGACAACAAGTTCTATATAGAAACTATTTAGTTAATCACTCACGTACTTGAAGGAAAGGAAGCCGGCTTCATGAAACTTCGATTCAATCGACAAGAGATGGCTGACTCCTTAACCGCCATCGGCAACGTAGCCGCCACTCGCACCCCCAAGGAAGTGTTGCGCTGCGTGAAGATGGAGGCGAAGTCGGACGTGGTGCTGCTCTCAGCCACCGATCTGGAGATCAGCCTGCGTTGTGCCGCGACTCAGGTCGAAGTCAGTGAACCCGGTGATGTGCTTGTGGTGGCCGATACCTTCGCGCGCATCGTTCGCGAGTGTCCCGATGAGGTGCTTAACGTCGAAACCAAGGGCAACGCGTTGCACGTACGCGGCAGCGGCAGCCACTTCCAGATTGTGATCCACGACGGCGAGGATTTTCCGCCCGTGCCCGGCATGGAGGGTGCAGTCGACTTCAGCGTTGATGGGGCGGTGCTGCGTCGCCTGATTGAATGGACCGCCTTTTCCGCCGCCCGCGAAAGTACCCGTTATGCCATCAACGGCATCCTATGGGAGATCGACGGCACCAGACTGACCTTGGCCGCCACGGACGGACGTCGCCTCTCCGTTGGGCATGGTGTGCTGCTGTCCGCACCCAAGAGCGGCACTTCAAAAGCGATTGTCCCCACCAAGGCGATGACGTTGTTCACGCGCCTTTCGGCCGACCCGAGCGCTCCGGTTGATATACGAATCACTGACAATCAGATGACGTTGCGCGTCGGTTCAGCGGTCATGAGTTCCGCTTTGGTTGAGGGGCAATTCCCAGATTATCGCCGCGTTGTTCCGGAAGACTGCGACCGTCGTGCGGAGTTGAGTACATCCGAGTTTGCGAGTGCGTTGAAGCGGGCAGCATTGCTCACGAACGAAGAGTCGAAGGGAGTTCGACTGTCGTTTTCCGATGGCGACCTGACGCTCTCCTCCCGCGCACCAGAGCAAGGCGAAGCCACCGTCTCGCTGCCGGTTCGCTACAAGGGCGAAACCATGGAAATCGGCTTCAACCCCGTGTTTCTGCTTGACGTACTTCGAGTCACCCATAGCGAGGACGTAGCCTTCATGTTCCGCGACTCCAACCGTCCCGGCGTGTTCAAGATAGGCGATGATTTCCTGTACGTTGTCATGCCTGTGAATCTGACCTCGGCGTAGGGGAACGGACGGATCAAAAATTGCAGGGTGCGGTGTGCCACTGTTCTGTGAGCAGTGCCTCCTACCAAGGCAATTCACCGCTCGGAGGTTGCGTCGTCGTGTCAGCGCATTGATCCTACTTTCTGGTACAATGCGGGCTGGCGTCCGGCGATCCGGCGGCATGGCAAAAACGAGGAGTTCCGAGCTTGGCGTCAGGCAATCATCAGGACCAGTTGGCATGGGTTCAGCGGAACCGCACACGGATACCTCTGGTCAAGCCTGTTGGAACAATCATCGCCGGCTGGGTCGATGCTTCTCTGGACGGCGGTTCCAAACAAGCGGAGAAGTTGGCTGAATTGATTTCGACCGTCGTGGACGATGAATTTCGCAGGCACGCGCGAGTTCACGTCGGCGAAGACAAGCAGGTCTTCGTCGTGGTGGATCGCGCGGAGATGATGTTTTCCACGCGAACGCGCTGGCACCAGCGATTGGCAAAAGCGCTGAAGTCGAGTGCGAGTTTTGCCGGTTGCAAGCTGGCGTATCGCCACGGCGAATTTGGGGTTCGAGTTCCGCAGGCTGCCTCCCCGCAGCCGCGCGGCAAGTAACCAAAAAACGGCGCATCAGCGCACCAAAGAGCGAGGGTTCATGAGTAGTTCAACAGTGATGGAGCGAAAGTACGACGAATCGAGCATTACGGTGCTCGAGGGACTCAAGGCCGTACAGCAAAACCCAGGGATGTATATCGGCGGCGTGGGCGCCGCGGGCTTGCACCACCTCGCGTACGAAGTGATTGACAACGCCGTAGACGAATCGCTCGAAGGCTATTGCGACTCCATCCTGATTCGCCTCGCCGCCGACGGCAGCTGCATGGTGATGGACAACGGTCGCGGCATTCCAACCGGCCCTTTCAAACACGACAACCCGCGATTGAACGGCCGCTCGACGCTTGAAGTCGTCATGAGCGTGCTTAACTCCGGCGGTAAGTTCGACCGCCGCAGCTACAAAGTTTCCGGCGGGCTGCACGGCCTCGGCATCAGCGTGGTCAACGCGTTGAGCGAATGGCTCCGCGTGGAGGTTCGCCGCGAAGGCAAAGCTCACACGATGGTCTTTTCGAGAGGCGACATCACTCAGGAATTACGCGTCGAGGGGAAAACGGACAAGACCGGAACGATTGTCACCTTCAAACCCGATACGAACGTGTTTCACGAGGCGGAGTTCAAATTCGATACATTGCAGAATCGTCTTCGTGAACTGGCCTACCTGAACAGTCGCCTTCGCATTCGGCTTGTCGACGACCGAATCGGCAAGGAATGCGAGTTCTACTACGAAGACGGCCTGAAGGAGTTTTGTGCGCACCTCGCCGGCGGTGCGGAGTGGCTACACAAGGAAATCATCCTCATCAAGGGCTCGGACGAAACCTCGGGCATCAGCACGCAGGTTGTCTTGCTGTTTACCGATTCCTACACCGAGAACATCCTTTGCTTCGCCAACAACATCCACAACATGCACGGCGGTACGCACATGTCCGCGCTGAAGGCAGCCGTCTCGCGTGTGGCCAGCGCATACGCCAAGAAAAACAACTTGATCAAGGGCGACACGAACATCACCGGCGACGACTGGCGCGAAGGGCTCACTTCGATTGTCTCCGTCAAACTGCGTGATCCGAAGTTTGAAGCTCAAACCAAGGTCAAGTTGCTCAATCCGGAAGTGGAAACGTTCGTCCAGCAATTGGTGAACGAGCAACTAGGGAATTACTTCGAGGAACATCCTGCCGAGGCCCGGCGTATCGTGCAGAAGGGCGTGCAGGCTGCCCAGGCGCGGGAAGCTGCACGAAAGGCGAGGGAACTTTCACGCAAAAGTGCACTGAGCAGCGGCGGTCTCCCCGGCAAGTTGTGGGATTGCAAGAGCAAGGACCCCGAGGAAAGCGAGTTGTACATCGTCGAAGGTGACTCCGCAGGTGGGACTGCGAAGCAGGGTCGCGATCAGGTCACGCAGGCGATTCTTCCGTTGCGAGGCAAGATTCTCAACGTGGAAAAGGCGCGCATCGACAAGATGCTCTCGCACGAGGAAATCACCAAGCTGATTCAATCCGTCGGTTGCGGAATCGGCACGGATGAGTTCGACGCATCCAAGTGTCGTTACGGCAAGCTCATCATCATGACCGACGCCGACGTCGACGGCTCGCACATTCGCACTCTGCTGCTGACCTTCCTGTTCCGCCACATGCGACCGCTGATGGAAACCGGAAAAATCTACGTCGCTCAGCCGCCGCTCTATCAGGTCAAGAAGGGCAAGAGCTTGGAATACGTGCTCGATGATCGCAAGCTCAACAGCAAGCTCGCGGAGATTGGCCTGAAGGGCACCGCGTTGCTTCTCTGTAAAGACGGCAAGGACGAAAAGACGATCGAGGGTGAAAACCTCCGCCGTCTGGTTCACCAACTAGATTCGCTCGAAAACCAGACCAAGGTTCTCGTGCGCCGCGGCGTGCATTTTGAAGAGCTGATTCGCGAACATCGTGATCCCAAGACCGGCCTGCCGACGATGCTCGCCTACGTCTATCGTCCCGATCAACAAACCGCGACGCGCCATTTCCTGCATAGCGAAGCTGAGCTAAGCGCGCTGCGCAGCAAGGAGGCCGCCGGCGGTGACGAGATTCCCGTGTTCGAGGCACGCCACGCGCTGCTCGCACAAATTGACAGCTCCAATGAGGACGGCGAGCCGGACGTTCCCAAGCATCGCATCGTGCGATATCCACTCGCCGAATGTCAGACGATCGACGAGATCATCAAGCAAATCGAGTCCTTCGGCATTCCGATTCTTGATCTCTTCCTGAAGCGCGAGGAGCTTGTCACGGGCGAACTGCCGCCAGCCAAATACGTGCTCCGTCGCGAAGACGACGAACGTAAAGAATTGAACAACCTGGCGGATGTCGCACCCGGTGTTCGCGACCTTGGCCGAGAAGGATTGGCTATTAAACGTTTCAAGGGTCTCGGCGAAATGAACTCCGAGGAACTCTGGGAAACGACGATGGACCGCGAAAAGCGGACGTTGCTGCGGGTAAAAATCTCAGAAGATATGGAAGACATAGAGCAAGCGGACCTCGACGCGCGTGAGGCGGATCGGATCTTCCGCCTGCTGATGGGGGATAATGTCGAGGACCGCCGCCGCTTCATCGAAGATAACGCGATCAACGTGAAGAATCTGGACGTGTAAGCGATTTCGGAAAGTCGATAAGTCCGAAGTTGTTCTTGCTTCTTGACGTCCTTGATCAGCCGTTCGTGAATTCAATAAGATCGATGGGGGTGCTGAAATGGGAATCAGGCGGACTATTTTCTCTACGGTCGTTGCGCTAACAGCCCTATTCTCCTCAACCAATGCGCAGGTCATCCTCGATTCCGGTTTGATGATCGAGCCCCTCGTGCAGCAATCCCGCCAATTCACGGGGATTACGTTTCTCGCACAGGACAGATTCCTCCTCACGGAAAAAATGTCCGGAAACGTGCGCCTCTACGAAAACGGCGTCCTGCTGATGGACCCCGTGCTGACCGTGCCCGTGCCCTCGGTCATCGGCGCACACGATGGCCTGCTTGGCGTGGTGAAGGACCCGCGCTTCGCCGAAAACAACTATGTTTACTTCTACTACACGCGCGAAGGCACGGGCGGCAACCCCAACATGGATCGCATCGCCCGCTTCACGTGGACCGGCAACGCCTTCGATGCAGACAGCGAATTCGTCCTGCGCGAATTGATCGGCACGCCCGATTTTCATCACGGCGGCTCCATGGTCTTCGGTCCGGATGAGACGCTTTATCTCGTCACCGGCGATCGTGGCCGCAGCGAGCAAACGACCAACCACGCCACCAGCGGTCCGAACGATGTGGCTGTGATCCTGCACCTCAATCGCGACGGCACGCCCGCCGCGAACAACCCTTTCGACACGCCTGGCTGGGAGTACATTTTTGGTTACGGTGTGCGCAATAGCTTCGGGTTAGCCGTCGATCCAATCACGTGCAACGTCTGGAACACGGAGAACGGAACCGGCGAAGGTGCGGAAGAATTGAATCTCTATCGCCCGGGCAGCAACGGCGGGTGGAACAAGTTCATCGGCATCTCAAATCCCGACCCCTCTGAACTCTTCCTCATGCCCGGCGCGGAGTACATCGAACCGAAACTCCAATTCCGCGGCGTCCCGACAGCCATCGTGTTTCAACCCTGTCCGGTGCTTGGGGCTGCGAATTGGAACCGCCTGTTCATGGGCTTCTTCGTACCCGACGACACGCCACAGCTTGACGCCATCTGGCGGATGACACTCAACAGCCAGCGCAACAGCCTCGCGGTTCAATCTCCCGATTTGCAGGATTCGATCGTCACCGCGTCAGACGACGTGTCCGAGTTCGGCTTCGTGCGACAACTTCCGTGGGTGACCGACATGGAGATCGGCCCCGACGGCTTCCTCTACGTTCTGCGATATGCGCCCCCCAGCGTTTTCCGCATCCGCCCGAACCATCCCACGTGTGACGCGAACACCGATGGCGATCTCGATCTGCATGACTACCTGACCATGCAGAATTGCTACAGCGGCACTTCACCGACAGAACCGGTTTCTCCGCTATGTCGGCAGGTCGTCGACGTCAATGAGGACACCGTCATTGACGCCATTGATATCACCGCTTTTTCAACGGTCTTTTCGGGGCCGTTACGCCCACGCTAGAATAACACTCAACCGGCTTGATTCGCGCCGACGCATTTGAATCAGCCAAGAGTGAGGGCCATATGACACGTCGATTTGCGCTACTCCCTGTCTTCGTTTTGTCACTGATCATTGCCGGCCGCTTGAGCGGACAAACGGTGCATGGAACGGGTTTGGTGATCGAACCGGTTGTCACCGGCATCGCCAACCCGACCGGTATGACGTTTGTCGCACCAAACTATTTCCTCGTGCTCGAGCAAACCACCGGCAAGATCAAGGTCGTGATCAACGGTGTGGTTCAGGCGACGCTCGCGCTGGACCTGCCGGTCGCGGGCGGTTTGGAGCCCGGTCTGCTCAGCATCGTGAAGCACCCTGATTTTCCGCAGACGCCTTACATCTACGTCTACTACACCCGCTCCACGGCCGACGGCGGCCCGCGCATCGCCAATCGCATCGCGCGCTTCACGTGGAACGGTTCGACTCTCGATGCCGGCAGCGAGTTTCCGGTGCACGAGTTACCCTCACTGAATTCGAGTCATCACGGCGGCATCATCGACTTCGGCCTCGACGGCACAATGTTCGCCATCATCGGCGATCAGCACGCCGACGAAGTGACGACCAACTTTCCATCCGGCGGACCGCGCGAGATCGGCTGCGTCGTTCGCTTCAACCAGGATGGAAGTGTGCCCGCCGACAACCCATTCACCACCAACGGCTGGCGCTACATCTACGCGTACGGCATGCGCAACAGCTTCGGCATCGCGGTCGATCCGCGAACCGGTTTTCTATGGCAATCAGAAAACGGCGAGCCGCTGGAGGAAGAAGTCAACCTGGTTCGCCCGGGCATGAACGGCGGCTGGCAGGATGTGTTCGGCATTGTGGCAGGCACACCGCCCGGACTGTTCAACGTGCCCGGCTCGTTCTATGCCAACCCCAAGTTCGAGTTCAAAGTGACAGCCGCACCCACCTCGGTGACATTTCTCACTAGCCCCGTGCTGGGCGCGGGTCGCTGGTACAACATGTTTGTGGCTGAGGGGAACTTTTCAGGCAACCACCGCATCTTCGAGTTCAAACTCAATGAAGCCCGCGACGGTCTGACATTCACTGCGCCTGCCTTGCAGGACAATATCGGAAACAGCTACGCCGAAATGCAGACCATCGTCTTCGCGGAGAATTTCGGCATCATCACCGACGTCGAGATCGGCCCAGATGGTTTCATGTATGTCGTTGACCGCAACGCGGGCGGCCGCGTAAGTCGAATCCGCCCCAACCACCCGACGGGCGACAGCAATGCCGACGGTGATCTTGATATCGCAGACTTTGGTCAGCTTCAGAATTGCTTCAACGGCTCAACGCCAGGCCTACCCGCCAACTGCGCCGCGTCGTCTGACATCGATGTAGACAACGATGTGGATGGAGTCGATTATCGCGAACTGCAATTGCGTTGGAGCGGTGTGCTGGAGCTCTTGTAGTCAATCGCGAGGTAGTTTGCGGCGATAACTTTTGACACCCTCGCGAAATCCCAACGCGAGGGCGATTGCCCAAATACCAACCGGAATAATGACCTTCCAGCCCAATGTGGTGGGGGGATAGAGATCGAGCTCCGGGCCGAACAGCTTCGCGGGCACAAACAAGACAGCTGAAACTAGAATTGCAATCGCGGCTCCGTAGAAGATCGCCAGCAACATAGCAATAAACTCAACAAACTTCATTACGATACCCAGTCAAGGGCAAGCAGTGTACGCGGCCTTCAACTTTATTTGTAAAATTCGCTTTCAAAGCTCTTCGCGATCGAACGAAAATATTCCCGCACGTAATTCTTGTGGATCCAGGACGACATTTCGACCATCTCCTTTGAATACTGCTCATCACTCGCGGCTGCATTCAAAACATGTTTGGCGATTTCGACCAATCGAATTGTCTTTTCATCTTCGGGATACAAACGGCTTACCGCAGAAATGCATTGCGGAAGTTTATCCTTAATGTATTCACCGGCATCGTCCAGCCACTCAAAGGCCATGGCAATGACCAAGACCAGACAACCGTCTCGCAGGAACTGAGGATCGTGATGACCGCAAAACTCGAGATTCAGGTATTCCCAATAAGGTCGATTGTAAACACGTCCCCAGTATAAGTCGCCCATGATGGTCGAGTATTCGGACATCTGGTAGTAGAAGTAGCAAATATCGCGCTCGATCTCCTGTACATGTGCCCATTCTTCAATGGTATCAGGTCGGTCAAGCGACATGGAAAAGGTACCATTATGATTCCAATGAATTGATCGTCATCCCTGTCGCCAGCTTCGGATGAAAATACGTGCTCTTCTGCGGCATCAGTCCACCCGCATCGCTCACCGCGCGCAGATGTGCCATCGGCGTGGCATTCAAAAGCAGCGCGACACCCTTCTCACTTCGTGCCGTCGTGAGTGCATCTTGCTCGGACTTTACGTAGGCAATCTTCGGCTCGGAATTCGTCTTTGACGTTAAGAGTTCCTTGAGTAGGTACCGGTGCAAGTAGGCTGCGTCCAGTTCGCGCCACGGAGTCACCTCTTTCGGCTCGAGCATCGCCAGCTTGGCGCGATCCGTGAATCGCAGGAATTGCTCTTTTCCTGTCGCACCTTCAACGAGACGAATATCAGCACTTGCAGCATCACTCGCCGCCGTGCCCGGTCCCCATGCGTTCACCAGCGTCGCGAGATCGATATGCAGCAGAACCCGATGATAAGGAAGGATCAAACAACCCGGATCGTCCATGCTGGCCAATACAAATATCACATAATTCGCCGCATGCTGATCCGTCCACTTGCTTGCCAAGTTCGCCTTCACGTGCTCGCGATACATCAGGGCTGTGCCGTATCGATGATGCCCATCCGCGATGTAGACTTTCTTGTCCGACATCGATGAGGCCACCTTTTGAATCAAGCCAGCATCGCTTGCTATCCATAAAAGATTCTCGACGCCATCGAGCGTCCCTTGTGCCGTCGGATGTTGCGAAGCCAAAGTCGCAAACTCTCGCCCGACCGCATCCTGCGGATCGCGATACAGCCCAAAGATGGGCGACAAATTGCACTGTGTAGCCTTCATCAGCGCCAACCGATCTTCCTTCGGCCCGCCGAATGTCTGCTCGTGCGGCAGGATCACGCCCTCCGAAAACTCACGCAGCCGCAATCGCGCGATGAACATCTTCCGCACATAACTCTTGCCCGCATGTTGGAACTTCTGGTGATACAGATACAAACTCGGCTTTGCGTCGCGCGCCAGCGTGCCGTCATTGAGCCAATCATTCATCAACTTCCGCGATCGCTCGTACACCTCCGGCGGGCCCAGATCCTTCGGCGGCACGTGCGGCAAATCGATGGCGACGATATTTCGCGCATCTCGCGTCAGCAGCCGCCCCTTGTCAGCCGCATCCAGCACGTCATACGGCGGCGCAAGCCGTGTTGAAATGTCATTTCCCGCGGTCGGCGTAAACCGAATTCCCTGAAACGGCGCGACTTCCAGCATGATCGAACCTCGCTCTGTCTTTGAATCTTGCTGGTGCGAGAATCCCTTCTCGCACCCAATTACCACGTGCCGAGAAGGGATTCTCGGCACAGCACGATTAGACCATCGAAGCCTACGCCGCCGACCCAACGTCCGCAAGAAACTGCCTCGACGGGTCTACAGCCAAGGTACGTGGACCGCGCTATTACGTAGGCCGATAAACAAACTGAAGTCTGGGAGCTCCGTTTTGGCTGTATCCGTCATACTCGCTGGTGGTGGGTTGAAATCCGCCGTCGCCGCTGCGCGCATCGCAGCCGATAGCGAGCTCTGCCTGCTCCACGTCGATTATGGCCAGCGATCCGCCAAGTCCGAGCTCGAAGCCCTCCGCGACTTGTCCCGTACATTCAAATCCGCCTACGTCTGGCCGCTCACAACGGAGTTCGTCAAACAACTCGAACAATCCCGGCCACGTGGAGTGGTCAGTGCGCCAACAACCCCGTCGTCGGAAGATCATCAGACAGCCACCACCATGCTCGCGCAGCGCGGGCTCGCCGTCACGCTACTTTCCATTGGATTGCAAGCGGCCCAGCGCCTGGGATCTCCAGCAGTCATCACTGGTTTCGCTCGACATTGCGAAGCCGAACACATCGGCCTCGCCCGCAACAACGCACGCCCCGATCAAATGCGCGAGATCATTCACGGTATGAACATCGTGGCTGAGTCACTCACGCTGCCTCGCACCCCTGTTCGCTTCGAGGCCCCGCTCGTCGACCTTAGCTACGGAGAAATCGTGAAGCTCGCCTATCGATTGAATCTCCGAGCCGAGCACACTTGGAGCTGCGCGGCCAAAGGAACACACCCCTGCGGTGAATGCTCGCGCTGCAAGGAACGAGATCGCGCATACCGCGAAGCGCGCCTGGCCGACCCCGCGATTCGCGCAGTGACTCGCTGAGAATTCCTGCCGCGTTCTCTCCATGATCGAACCAGTGAACGGACCACCGCGTGCGATGACACAGTTTCGTGTTGTCCGCCCGATAAAGAATCACTCTACTCAGTATTGCATCGATCAAGGCACGACCGTGTAGCTGCGCGATTCTGGGCAAGCTCGGCAAACTTTGCCCGGTCAATCTACTTTTTTCCATCCGAATGGTTTGTATCCTGCGGGGCAGTTGGCTACATTGAAGTGGGGTTTATTCACAGGGAAAGAATGCAAAGAGCGTGCGCCTTCCGGGAGGGAACGGGTCTTTTTTGAGGCGATAATGGAATGTCCGCGCTAAAGACTGAAAAGAAGGTTGAATCCGAATTGGCGGCGTTGCTGGGCGAAGCGTTCCCTGGCATGAAAATCAGCGTCGCACACGATTCGCGCTGGAATCGGATGGCTGTCACCTTCCTCTGGTCCGGCTTCTGCGACCTTCTCCCCGAAGAGCGCTTCCAGCGACTCCAGAGTCATATCCCCGAAGGTTTTCGCGAGCAGAAGATGGGTGGGTTCGTGTGGCTTGAGCTCGCGCCCGGTGAAACTGTTGAAGAGTTCCTGCGATTGCCGCGCAGCGAAGATGTGGCTGACCGCGAGGCGAAGATCTACGGCTCACTGACACAGGATGGCACTCTCGACGACATTCGCAAAGCCATGCGCCCTTCACCCCAGAAGGCGTGCAAAGGCGACTTCGCATTCACACAACAGGTCCTATCTGGAAAGAAGTCATCTCCAGGCCGCATCCGCGACGCCAAACTTCTCTTCATGCGCCACGGCGCGTATTGCGATTGCCAGGCGATCGACACGGTGGCGGAGCAATTGGAGAAGAAACACGGGCGTGGAAAATAAGAAATCAAATCACCAAAAAAGAACCAGACGCCGCAATTCCAGAGACCCGGACTAGAGTTTTGTTCTATTTCGGATCGCACCCCCAGTTTGCGCAATCCGAAGGCTAAACTCGAAACTCTCGAAAAACCAGCTGAAATCTTGAATTGAACGCTCCGCTGTTGCAAAGCCGTTCGTGGCGCTTTGGTATGTTTCGTGGGGTGGTGCTTGATGGCCATATGGACAATTTGGTATTATTTTCCTTGATTACTCGACCACCGCACTAAGTTGTCTTCTTCGATTTCTGGTTGCGGACTTCTTGTCTCGTCGTGCGGTGGGACTACTGATCAATCAAACATTGCCGCTCAATCTTGGAGGATGCCGCATGAAACTTAGGCCGCGTAGTTTTTGTAGTCTCCCGCAAGTCGTTTGTGTGCTACTTGCTTCTGGTATTGTCGAAGGCGAAACCAATTCAATCAACGCGCCACAAGAGATCAATTCGACAATAGCACGAATCACTCAGGGCCACGATCGTTCGGCGGCGAGCATGGCGGAGCGCTCCCCCTTCAACCTGAATTCTGCTCTAATTTATTTTGAGGGTGTACCACCTCCTGCAGTGCAGCCGGAGGGGGTTGCTGGCAACACAGACTTTCTGGCTTACGCGACTTTTGGACTCGGAGGCCCACTGCTTCGCCTGGAACTCAATGATCTCGTCGCAGATGACATTCTTCCTATTACTGCGCCGGGACTTTGCGAACTAACCAGATATCAGGCCCGGGTTGCAAGTATCGATGGTCCGTTCACCATGAACACACAGATCTGGTCTCATGATGAATCCAATGACAGACCAATGGCGCCGGTATTGGGCACCGGCGTGGCAAAATCGGGCCCAGGCACCGGCACTCCCGTTGTCGTATCTTTTCTGGCGGCGATGCCAATTCAGATTCCTACTTCAAGATTCTGGCTTTCTTATGACATTGAAGGGAATACGGGCGGGCCGCTGATAGCGAATCCACCTCAGCTCGGGTCAAGCGTGGATGGGTTTTCAATATTTGGCGACCCCGATGCTGGTGTATGGAGCGGGCCGGTATGGTTCTTCGGTGGTTGCCCGGGCAATCCCTGTGGAATATTTAACACTCAGTTTTATTGCGCCAGTACGGAACCTGTGGGCGCGTGTTGCACACACACACCGAACAGTGAATATTCTTGCCAGGAGGGCGTTCCTCAGAGTACCTGCCTCGGCCGCTTTGTTCAGGATTTGCCGTGTGAATTCGGCTTTGATCCACCATGCGGAACCGGGGCGTGTTGTTTTGCCAATGGAACCTGCGACGACATATATGAGTCGGACTGCGCCGGCCTCAACGGCATTTGGCACGAAGATATTTTTTGCACTAACGCGGACTCAGATAGTTGCGACGATGTTTGTGTCGATTCCTGCCCCATCGATCCGTTGAAGTGCCTCCCGGGTACCTGTGGTTGTGGAGTGTCAGATGCCGACTCCGACGGCGATGGCACCCCAGACTGCATCGATGAATGCGACGTTGACCCGAATAAGATTGCTGCGGGAATTTGCGGATGTGGTGTGGCCGACACGGATAGCGATGGTGATGGCACACCCAATTGCAACGACCTCTGCCCTCTTGATCCCCTGAAAACTACCCCCGGCATCTGCGGTTGTGGAACGCCAGATATCAATTGCGGCTTCGACAAGTGCCCTTTCGATCCGAACAAAATTCTCCCGGGAATCTGCGGCTGCGGTGTGCCCGACGTAGATGCAGATATGGATGGTGTCGCGGATTGCCTCTCTGATTGCGATATAGACGCGTGCCCATTCGATCCGAATAAATGCGATCCCGGCCTCTGCGGCTGCGGAGTGTCTGACGACGACACCGACAGCGATACTATCCCGGACTGCAACGACCTCTGCCCCGGCGGCGACGACACCGTAGACGTTAATGACGACGGCCAACCCGATTGCTTGGGCGCCCCCATTCCAACTACCACCACTTGGGGCCTCGTCGCCATGACGCTGTTTCTCCTCTGCGGGGCACAAGTCCTGGTTCGTTCGATTCGCCGTCCCTGTAACTAGCGTTTCGCAGGCCCAATTGACGCCTTGGCGTCGCAGTGCAAGGCCATCGCCGCGAGCGATCACCATACAAGTTATTTGAATAGGTTTGCGCGGAGCCTCGATCCTGCGAACCTGAATCATGCTGTACGAACTTCATCTTGCATGAGGCAAAGAGATGCGAGCGCTCTACCCAAAGTTAATACTCACCACTCGCCGCCCCGCCAAACTGGTGCGGCCCTCCTGCGCAATTATTATTTTCCTGGTTGATTTGCGCCAGAAAAAGGCGTTCTCGATAGCGCCAGTGCGGTTTTCATACTGCGCCGCGCAGAATCATAGCCCCTAGCTCGCGGCTAACCCCGGAGATGACATTGCGCTAGAAGGACAGATATCGAATGGGAAGCGGATCAGCACCGGCGGTTTGAATGGCGGCATCCATTTCGCCGAAAAGCGAAACCAGCGTGGCCTGATGGGCGGCATTTAGTGTCGACTCGAGTCGACCAAGACAAACGACAATCACGATCGACTTGAAGTGCCTGCTGGCGGGTGCTTGAAGCGACCACAACTCATCACGGGAAATGCGACCGGCCTCATCTACATACAAGTGGCTTGCCGGCAGGTCGTCGGTGGGGTCGTTCCATGTGGCTCCGCTTCGTCTGCACAGAATCACATCCACACCGGTCCATTGCTCGGGTCTGAAGTCTATGCCGTCGAGAACTCCGTCGGACACCTCGCCCGCGGTCAGTGGAACCGCCAGCGCCGATCGGGATGGATCGATCCACCCCAGCAGGGCGGCTGTGCCCGTCATAGAAACGACAAGACACGCCAGCGTGCCCAACATGCGTTTTCGTTGTTCCATGGATTCAACCAATTGGCGGCTGCATCGCACACACGACGACGTTCGTCGCGATGAGTAAGACCTACATCGGTTCGGTGTGCAAAAAAGCTTTCGCGAATTCGAAGATGTCTCAACGGTGTCTAAGAGTTGATGATGAAGGAAGTCAGTCGCGACGCACGCCGAGCTCAGCCAACATCACAGTGACGTCGCACAAGCCGAGGTGCGTGTATGCTTGCGGAAAGTTGCCGAGTGATTCGTTTGTTTGTGAGTCCCACTCTTCGGCAGCCAAACCTGTGGGGTCGAATGAGCGAACGTACTCATCTAATAGTTGTGCCGCTCCATCGACTCGCCCCATCCGCGCGTGGGACATCATGAGTCAGCAAGTGCAAAGATGAAATCCGCCTTCACCACCGGACAACCCATCATCGAAGTGATACGGGTATACCGTATGCCCGCGGCGCAATTCCCGCGCTAGGGCATCGACCGTCTTTGCTGCGGTATCAAGATAGATTGTCTGTCATGTTGGCGGCGAAAAGGGCCGGAGAAGCACCCTGATGGAACGGCGAACCAATTCGTCAGCCCAGTTCGCGCAGTCGTCTGCGGTCGGAAATGGATGGATGTGACAGTGCGTGCCTAGCGGGCTCCAGACCCGCGGGTTCGTGGGACCGAAGATGGCCACGGTAGGAACACCCGTGAGGGCGGCGACGTGGGTCATCCCCGCATCGTGGCCAATGTAGAGATCGGCACCGGCAACCATGTCCGCCGCGCGTTCGATGGTTTCCTCATAGAGTACCGGCGCGGACTTCTCCAATCGCGAAATCAGAGCAGGCCCGTAGCGTTCAAATTCGTCGGGGCCGACCACCCAGCACGTTGCGACTAGAGATTGCGAGTTGAGTTTGCGAGCAACATCTTCAAGAAGCTCAACGGGAACACACTTGTGTAGTCCGCCACTTCCGGGATGGATGAGCACGATCGGGGGGTTTCTGTTCAACCGACGGGCGAGACTGGTTCGAAACTCGTCTCGTGCCAGGCCGGAATCCGCCAACGCGGCAGGTACGATAGTGGAAACATCGAGACCTTGATCAGCCAGTTGTTTGAGCCATTGTTCGGTAATGTGAAGTTCGCTTTCGGTCGGTGTCTTGGCACTCGGGTCGATGTGAAAGGCGCGATCGCCTGCGATCTGCGAAATTCGGCGCGCAATCGGCTGAGATGCATCGCCCAGAAAGCTGACGATCCAGTCGTATCCACCGAAGGCCCGCTCGACTTCTCGCAGATCATCGAGATTTTCATTGACAAGATTGCGAACATCGCTGCAATCTATCGACATTGATCGCGCGACCATGTTGCGTCGTTCTGCCCATTTCGCAATTCCAGATCGGGCGATCAGCGTAGGGCGTGCGTTCCAATGGCGCTGGAGCGTGTGGGTCAGATGAATCGCAAGGACGCAATCGCCGAGCGAGCCGGCATGGATGACCAGAATCTCCATGTGGGTTTTGGAATCCGCTAGACCTTTTTGTACGGCGTTCAATGCAGCTTGACCTCGAATGCGCGTGGGTTCGGATCGAAGTCTATTGGTTTCGTCGTGACCAATCCAACTTTGCAGGCAATGTCGTGAGGAACAAAGTTCTCACGGGTCGATAAGTTGATTCTCTGAGCGCATTCTGCGGTCAGAATGTGGGCCGGGTTTTGAAGAAAGGAAGATTCAATGACATCGGGAAAGAGTTCGATCAAAAGAGCGGGTATGGCGTTGGCCATCGTCGGCAGCGTTAGCTTGCTGTCGCTTTATGCGGGCCCATCGGGCGAACATGGGCACGGGGCGGCCGGCAAGAACCCGGAGAACTGGGCGCCGGTGGACAAGATGCACCTCTATTTGTGCGCGTTCCACGTCGCCAAGGAGAACCCGAAGTTTCAGTTGACCGCGCATCATTATTGCTCGCCGCAGGGTAAAGACGTGCACCAGTGCGTGATCTATGACAATCGCGGCACCAATTCCAAGCTGCTGGGCGTCGAGTACATCATCAACGACGAGACATACAAGACGCTGTCCGAGGACGAGAAGAAGTACTGGCACCCGCACGCCTATGAGATTCTCTCGGGTCAGCTGGTCGCGCCGGACATGCCAAAGATGGGCGACGATATTTTTCCGGGTTTGATCACAACATGGGGCAAGACGTGGCACACGTGGCGTGATCCGGCAACAGCCTTGCCCACCGGCGAACCGCTGCTCATGTGGTCAGCCAATGGCGACGGCCAAGTGGCTGATTCGCTCGTGTCTGAGCGCGATGCGATGTTTGGCATCTCGTCGGCGGAGATTCGCGAGCGAAGAAAGTCGTTCGGCTTCGGCGTGCCACAGGTTCCGTTCCCGAAGTCGGTCAAGGAATTGGGCCGTCGCTGGACACCCAGCGGCCCAGATGAGCCGACGAAGACAGAACCTGGAAAATAAGACGCATCAATTAGGGATTCGCGAGTTGGACTTTGTGGGGCTGTAAAGCCCCACATTGCTTGCCGTGCAGTCAAATCTTGTTCGAAAACTAAACCCACGGCGCCGGAGACGGAAACTTCCACATGACGATCCCTATCAATAGGAAAGTGGCGGCCACAACAACGTATGCCCTAATGAGGGCGATCCCGTATCGCTTCCCCAAAAAGATGACGTTGAACAACGATACGATGACCACAAGCAGGTCTATGATAAAGCCCAGCCATATCATCGCGCTCAGCAAGAGAATCAGACGATAGAAGGGGGGAACTATTAACGGCAGGACGATAAAGAAAGCCCCAACTAGAGACAGAGTGAGATAGGTGCTGCCCGTGTTTGCCCTTTGAATACGGCCAAAGCAATCGGGACAACGCAATCGAGCCGGCTCATCGATGACGTATCCGCACTGGGGACAAGTTCGTCGACTCATCAGATCACCTCTAGCTGGCGGATTGCGCGCGGCCTGTATTCACGCACGGGTCTTTACGTCCTTGAGATTTGCAATCCTTCGATCTGTTCAAAATGTCGGTCAAGTGTCAGTAGCATTAGGGTGTGTTGGATGCAGATTGACGCAATCCAAATATCATTTTCGGGCAAGGGTTTACCTGCGGTCTTCAGTTTGTGTCTCACTTCGGCATAGATTGACGCCGTTTCAGAATCGGCAACGAGCATCGATCCGCGATGAATGACCTCATCGATCTCTGCGAGTTTCTTTTGCGGGTCACGTCCACCCAAGGCGCCGAACCGAAGTTCTCCGATGACCGCAAAAGGAAATGCGACTTCACTTAGCGCAAGATTGGATTCGACGGCACCCTTGATAAGAGCAATGACAAAGCTCGTATCGACGGCGTAGCGGACATTACCACTCACGCGAATCGACCTTTTCAAACACCGCTTCGATTAGAGCTTCGATTTCTTCTGCTTCCTGCTCGGTCCACATTCCGGCGAGGTCTGAAAGGAATCCACTGCCAGCAGGCGAAGTTTCGAATCGCAAATGAACCGTGGAGCGGTCATTCAGCCCCTCGATCGACTCAAGTGGTCGAAACACTCCGTTCTCATAAATGGCTCGAAATGGTTTACTCATAAGTCACCTCGCTTCTATTCTATCGGCGGTTCATGGCATTTTCACATTTCTTTCCTGTGCCACTTCCTCCGCCCGCTCATATCCTGCATCCACATGCCGGAAGATGCCCATGGCTGGGTCTGCGGTGAGCACGCGTTCGAGGCGGGCGGCGGCTTCTTTCGTGCCATCGGCGACGATGACCTGCCCCGCGTGGATGCTGTAGCCGATGCCGACGCCGCCGCCGTGATGCACCGAAACCCACGTGGCGCCGCAGGCGGTGTTGATGAGGGCGTTGAGGATTGGCCAATCGGCGATGGCGTCGGAACCGTCTTTCATGCCTTCCGTTTCACGATTGGGCGAAGCCACACTGCCGCAGTCGAGGTGGTCGCGGCCGATAACGATCGGCGCGGAGATTTCCCCGTTCGCGACGAGGTCGTTGAAGATCAGGCCCATCTTGGCGCGTTCGCCATAGCCGAGCCAGCAGATTCGCGCGGGCAAGCCCTGGAACGCGATTCTCTCGCCAGCCATGCGAATCCAGCGGCATAGGTGCTCGTTTTGCGGGAAGGCTTCGAGCACCGCACGGTCGGTGCGGGCAATGTCCTTCGGTTCGCCGGAAAGAGCGGCCCAGCGGAACGGACCTTGGCCTTCGCAGAAGAGTGGACGTATGAACAACGGCACGAAGCCCTCGATGTCGAATGCGTTGTCGACGCCGACAAGTTGTGCCTGGCCACGAATGTTATTGCCGTAGTCGAACGTGAGCGCGCCTCGCCGCTGCATTTCGAGCATCGCACGAACGTGCTCGCCCATCGAGCGCATCGATTCGCGGATGTAGCGATCGGGATCAGTCTGGCGGAGTCGATTGGCATCTTCGAAAGACATCTGGTTCGGTACGTAGCCAACGAGCGCGTCATGTGCAGAAGTCTGATCGGTGAGGCAATCGGGTGTCACGCCGCGCCGCAACAACTCGGGCAATATATTGGCGCAATTGCCGAGTAGGCCGACGGAGAGCGGCTGCTTCTTCGCGACAGCGTCTTTAGTCCATTGCAAAGCCTCGTCGAGATTGGCGGTCCACTTGTCGAGGTAACGCGTCTTGATGCGGCGCTCGATGCGGGTTTGATCGACTTCGATGCACAGGCAGACGCCATCGTTCATGGTGACGGCCAATGGTTGTGCGCCGCCCATGCCGCCGAGACCGCCGGTAATCGTGAGGCGACCAGCCAGTGAACCGCCGAAGTGTTTGCGAGCGGCTGCACCGAACGTTTCGTAAGTGCCCTGAAGAATGCCTTGCGTTCCAATATAAATCCAACTGCCCGCCGTCATCTGGCCGTACATCGTCAAGCCCATGGCTTCGAGCTTGCGGAACTCGTCCCAAGTGCCCCAGTGTGGCACCAACATAGAGTTGGAGATGAGCACGCGCGGTGCGTCGGGATGAGTCTTCACAATGCCGACCGGCCGGCCCGACTGCACGAGCAGTGTTTCGTCTACGTTGAGATCCTTCAGCGCAGCCACGATACGGTCGAAGTCGGACCATGTGCGTGCGGCTTTGCCGGTTCCGCCGTAGACGATCAATTCAGCCGGGTTCTCAGCCACGTCGGGATCGAGGTTGTTCATCAACATGCGCATGGGGGCTTCGGTCAGCCAGCTCTTGCAGGTGAGCTTCGTGCCGCGCGGAGCGCGAATGGTTCGAGCGGTCTCGTTCGTTAAGACAGTTGATGGCATTGTTCAATCCTCGAGAGAAAGCGCATTTGTCAGGAAAATTGATTATATTAGTACCACGAGAACGAGCAATTTGATTGCGAATTCGCCTTAATTCTAACAGAGCGGTGGACTGAGATTGAACGAGTTTCAGCTTTCATACGTCCTTGACGGGAGTGGGTGGGCGACCGCGAAGATTCAGTGCGGAGGCGATGTCCTTACGATGGGCGCTTCTTATCTGTGCGACTCATTGAAAGATCTCGGTGAAGCCGTGCTGGCGCTGCAAAACGCCGAGAGTTCCACGGCAGTCTTCATGGAGGAGCCCGGCGAGTTCCACGTGCAGTTGACGCGGTCGCGCGACGATGTCGCCATCGAGGTTGTCTGGTTCGACGATTGGAAGAGCTGGGGCATTGAGTGCGGCAACCCCCAACTCGTATTTCATGGGCGGGTTTCATTTTCTCAATTGCGCGCAGAGATGGTGCGTGCCATGGATGTCGTACTCCAGACTTGGGGCCCGTCGGGCTATAAGCGCCGATGGGTGCAACATCCCTTTCCACAGGATACGTTGAGGCGCCTGCGCGAGGCCCAATGAACCAATCTTGCCGATAATCGCCCGGCCAGAAAACCGAATTAACTTGCTGCCGCTGCCTGTCGCTGGGCTTGCGCATTTGCTTCGGCTAATTGAGCATGGTCCGTGTGGCTCGTGGTGGTTGCGAGGCATGTGACGCCGAAGCCAAAGTTGTCCATCGGGTTGTGCCAAAGTTGCTGGCCGGTGGCGGCGTCGAGGCAATACGTGTAACCGTTGACCGATGCATAGACCCGGTCGAGCTCAACCAGCAATGAAACGTAGCCGGTACCACTCGGCGACTTCCAGCTCCACAAGACCTCGCCGGTGTGTTTGCTAAGGGCCGCTACGCGACGGTTGAAACCGACAAAGAGAACTTCATCAAGCGTGAGTGCATCATTGCGAGCCATGGGGAATAGCGTAATTCAATTGTTCGATTGGCTCAAATAACCTGCGACAGGGACCGGTCTTACTCGGATTTGGTGACAGGTTGAGAACTCGCCCCAGATTTTTTTCAGCGATTAGTCAGCCAAGCGACGCCGGCAGCAAGCCCGCCTGGATAAGCTCTTTTGCTCCGGTCGCCAGCGACGATTGCAGTTCCGCCCATTCGGAAAAAACGACATCCACGCCAGCCTGGTGAAGGCGTGCGGGCGAGCATGTTCCGCAACTGAGGCCCACCACGAATATCTCCGCCTCGCGAGCAGCACGGCCGAGTGTGTCCGACGACGTGACAATGATCGCCCGCTTGTCGTTCTCGGCTAACACCTTCAATTCCGAGGGTCGCCGACGCACGTCTTGCGAAATCGATTGAAGCTCTGAAATGGTCGGAACCAGCTTGGCTTTCTCAAGGATCGCGCGGCGAGCGTCCGCATTCGTGCCAAGAGTGATTGCCTTGCATGGACCGTGGCGCACGATCGAACGAATCGCCTCGACCGCACCAGCGCGAGCCGAAAGTTGCGATACAACTTCGTCCGCTTCGATTCGTTGATCGAACAGAGCTTGAAACTGTTCGCGTTTTTGCGGCTTGGCTGCGGGTAGTATGTCCGCCTGCTTGCCTTTGGTTCGCAGCAATCGCCAGTACGTCGCCTGATCGAGTCGAGACCAGCCGATCTCGCCGGCTACCGCGTGATAGGTTTTGAAATAGATCGAGGCCACATCAACAATGGGGCCGTCGAATTCAATCAGAAATCGCATGCCTTTATCGTAATCGCCGCGAGTCGATGGTTCCAATGGTGCTGCGTGATTCAACCGAACAACATCGCCCGAGAAAGTGGGGTTCACGCGAATTGGACTTGTGGAAATGAAAACAACAAGGGAGCACACCAACGCGTGGCTGGTGAGCTCCCTTGTCAAATGTTTGCGTCTTTGAATTGATCAGCGAAAAGCGCCTGCGCGGTGTAACTGCCTCGCGCGGGCCCGCCGCTCAATCTCCCTGCTCCGGCTTATCGCGGGAACGAGAACGCGCGGCCATTCCACGTCTGCGACGTGGCGACCAGGAACTGACCGTTCTTGCCCATGCAGACGGCCTTGATCAGGCTCTTGCTGAACTTCTTGCAGAGAACCGTCTTGCAGGTCGCGGTGCTTGGGGTGCTCGTGTTGAAATTGCGACCTTGCGTGCGCGCCCAGCGGGCGACTTGCGACAGGCTGACCGTCTGAAGAATCGCGCCCTTGCCAAGCCAGTTGGCGAAGGAGTTGAGTGTCGACGGGCTGGGACGACCCCACTTGCCGCCGCTCTGCGTCTGGGCATACAGCATCTTGTAGCCGTCGATCTTCTTGGCGAAGCTGTTGCCAACGGTGCGATACTGGCTGGAGTAGTTGCTGCCCTGTGTGTTGCTCTTGCGCGGCGAAGCGGAGTACGCTGAAGTGGAAGTGCTGCGACCCCATGCGCCATAACCCGAACCCGACTGGCGGGCCCAACTTGAACGCGAGCTGCTGCTGCGTCCCTTGTACGAAGTTGCCATCATTTTTTTCTCCAAATAGAACTCAAGGTTCATGCCGTTATTCCGGCGTTGAAAAATCCATCGGAACGCTAAAGCCGCTGCTTGAGAAACAACTGCTGTTACCGGAACAGTTTCTTTTGAAATGCAATCATCTTTCGCAGTGTTTGTACGACTTCGCGCGATGAATCAGCGGCGTGCGCGATCAATCGATCAAACAAGAAAACAGCCCAAAAACAGGAGAATTCGAACAACTCGAACGGAACCTGGGGCGCGTACGATTCATCGCGCATACATGCAAATCGCAGGCGATAACGAATTCAAAAGATTCTTCGAAAATTTTTGATGCCGAGCACGCGTTTTGGACAAACGAGCACATCAAAACCAATTTCTCGCCGCCTCATTCGATACGGTGTGAGCCATAATAGTGTTGAAAAATCGTTGTCTTGGCTTTGCCCATCATCTCGAAGGCGAACATGCAATGGATGTAAGCGCTCAGAACGACATTTCGCCGCCTGCGGTAGACGCGATGCTGCCCTTCCTTCCATTGCTAGGTTGGTAAGGCGCGCTGAAACCGACGTCGAAATGAACTTTTCCGCCGGTTTATTCGTAATAATCATCACGGGGCTGGTCGACGTTCTTTATTGGCCATCGGTCGGGAGATATACCTCTGGAACCACGTGGGTTAGGGCGCTATACTGGGACGAAGGAGGCAGGCGGGCCACGTACCAGTCCGTCAGGTCCGGCAGCAGGCCTCCGGTCGCCCGGGGCCGCACGTCCCGGACCGGTGAGGAGCCGGCACATGCCGCCTGACGAGCCAGATTCTACATCTCAGCTTCCGCCTGCGCCGCTGGCGTCATCCTCTGCCCCCCGGCTTTCGCTTGTTGTCAGTAATGGCGACGCCAATCCCCCCCGTATCGAGTGCCGCCGAATCGTTACCCTGCTCGGCTCGCGAAGCCACTGCAAAGTTTGCCTGCGCCACAGCTCGGTCGCCCCCGTGCACGTCGCCCTCGTCAACGACGGCGCCAGCATATTTGCGGTCGACCTGGTGACGCGCACAGGCACATTGCTCAACAGCCTGAAAATGGAACACGAGCAGCTCAACGACGGTGACATGCTCAAAGTCGGGCCGTGGGAAATCGGCGTCGAGATCAAGCCGCCCGCGCCGGATGCATCCGCAGACGTAGCCTTCAACCTGGAACCGGCCCCGCAGACTTTCGCGCTCGAACACGTCGCCTCGCACCGCGTGCTTCAACCCAATCGTCGCGTTTGCATTATCGGTCGACGTCATGGTTGCGATATCGCGATTACGGATCCGCGAGTCTCTCGCGCTCATGCCATCCTGCTGACGTATTTTGGATACCCGGCAATTTTCGATCTCATCAGCCGCAATCAGTCGTTCGTCAATGCCGAACCAATCTCGTTTCAAATGCTGAAGAATGACGACACGATCGCGATTGGCGATTCCAAGTTCCGCGTGCGCATCGTCAATTCGCCCATCGACAAACACGCGAAGAATTCGCAAAGCCCGTTCATCATCGGCCCCGGCGATTCACCCACCGCCAGCCGCAACATCAATGAAGACACTTACCCCCCGCCCGACGCCCCGCCAGACATGATCGACATCCAAGCCACCGAAGGCTCGCAGAGATGGACGATTGTGGAGAGCTTAGAGAGGGCGACGAAGAAGAAGTAGAGGCTTCGACCAACAGCTCTCTGGCTTGAATGCAGCATTGGTAACTGATAATCTGCACTCTATCACTTGCCGTTGACAAACACACGTATGGCGGCCACCACCACTCGTGGGCCAAAACGGGGAGAGAACATGTATTTGAGAACCAACACTGTCGCCATGATTTTGGTCATTACGGGACTGACGGCAATTGGTGCTGATTCGAAGTCGCTGGCGCAAGACTGTAACGAAAATGGGATAGACGATCCTTGTGAACTAAGCTGCGGCCCTTCTGGTGAAACCTGCGACGTTCCCGGTTGTGGTACCCAACTCGACTGCAACGGAAATAATGTGCCGGATGAATGCGAGCTTCAGCTCGCGAACGGCTCACTAGATTTTGATGGGGCTAACGATTACGTTCGCGTTCCACGTTCTTCTTCATTTGAGCCAACTCAGGAACTAACGATTGAATTCTGGATGCGCCCAGAGGGACCCGGCGGACCGTTTGGTCGAATCGTTCGGATCGCCGGTGATGATGCGCCAGGTTACGTGGTTTCTACGCAGGAGTTTGGTCAAGGACGTCTGCAGTTCCGAATTCATCAGGGCATGCTCGGCAGCGCAGTGGCCAATGACAGTTCACCTTTTGTATCGTATCTCAACAATTGGCATCACGTTGCGGCTGTTTATTCGACAACCGGAAACACGTGTCGTCTCTACGTAGACGGTCTACTCAAAGCATCCGTGGGCGGCGTAGGGGCCATTCAATACTCGGGCTCCGACCTTTTTCTCGGCAATTACGTTGTGGCGGATACCGAAGACTTTGACGGCAAACTTGATGAAGTCCGCATATGGCGCGTTGCGCGAACTCAGCCGCAGATTCTCTCTGCCATGTACAGGCGATTAACCGGTGCCGAGCCTGATCTGGCTGCCGTTTGGCACTTCGATGAGGGTTCGGGACAATCGATCGTCGATGAAAGCCCAAACAACAACAACGGCGTGCTTGGCCAAGATTCATCCTCCGGAGGAGACCCTCGTGATCCGGAATGGGCGCTTGAAGGGGCCCCTCTTTTCCCAATAGATTGCAATCTGAACCAAACTCCCGACACGTGCGATGTGTCCGGCAATTTCAGTCAGGATTGCAATGCGAATCTGATCCCTGATGAGTGTGAAACCGTCGGTTCTGACTGTGATGGAGACAGTGTTAGCGACTTCTGTGAGCTCGTTGCGGGGGCACAAGACTGCAACCACAACGGCATTCCCGACGACTGCGACGTTATCTTAATTGGTGATTGCAACCAAGATCAGATTCCGGACGATTGCGAACCAGATTGCGACAACGATGGAGTACCAGATAAATGTGTAATTGATTCATGCCCATTGTCCGATCCACAATGTGCCGATTGCAATGGCAATGGATTACCTGACGGTTGCGAGCTTGCTACATCTGATACATCAATTGCCTTTGATGGCGCAAATGATTGGATTCGCATTCCGCGTTCGCCCTCACTAGAGCCGACACAAGAGCTAACTATTGAGTTCTGGATGAAGGCTCAAGGCGCCGGTGGCAACTTTGGGCGGATCGTGCGAATCGCCGGCGATGATGCATCTGGTTATATGGTTTCCACCCAAGAGTTTGGCCAAGGCCGATTGCAATTTCGAATTCACTTCGGCACGTTTGGAAGCGCCGTTATCAACGATAGCTCCATGTTCACTTCGTATGTAGGTGAGTGGCACCATGTTGCGTGCGTATACTCGGCGCCGGGCAATTCTATCCGTCTCTATGTAGACGGCACACTCAAGGCTTCTGGGTCGGGAGTGGGTCCGATACGATACTCCGGATCGGATTTGTATTTCGGCAATTACACTGTTGCGAATACCGAAGGCTATAGTGGACAGCTTGATGAGATTCGTATCTGGCGGGTGGCGCGAACCCAACAACAAATCCTCGACAATAAGGACTTAAGCGTTGCCGGCGACGAGCCCGACTTGGCTGCAGTTTGGCGATTCGAAGAGGGCGCCGGCCAATCGGTTCTCGATGCAACAACCAATCATAATGACGGTGTTCTTGGTCAAGATTCGAATCCCAACGGGGACGTTCGCGATCCTGCGTGGGTATTCGACGGAGCTCCCTACGATCTTGTCGATTGCGACGGCAACTTTCTCCTCGACGCCTGCGAACTTGCGCAAAACTCCGATCTGGATTGCAATTTGAATGGTACTTTTGATGGATGCGATATTCTCAACTGTCCCCCAAACGACGCGTCGTGCGCGGATTGCAATCAGAACGGGACTCCCGACGGCTGTGAAGTCTCCGGTGATGCTGATGGTGATGGGGTTCGCGATGCCTGCGACAATTGCCCGAACCATTTGAACCCGGGGCAGCAAGATGGTGATGGAGATGGCACGGGTGATGCGTGCGATCTCTGCCCATCCGATCCATTAAAGGCAGCTGCGGGCATCTGCGGCTGCGGAGTTCCCGAAGACATCGGCGACGAAGACGGCGACGGCTGCGTCAACTGCAACGATTCTTGCCCGGCCGACCCGATCAAGTGCTTCCCGGGTATCTGCGGTTGCGGCGTAGCGGATACGGACACTGACGGAGATAGCGCGCCGGATTGCCTTGATGAATGTGATAACGATCCCAACAAGACTCAAGTAGGCATCTGCGGCTGCGACGTGCCCGACATCGATATCGACGGCGACGGCACGCCCGACTGCCTCGACGATTGCCCCAGTGATCCGAATAAGATCGCTCCCGGCCAATGTGGCTGTGGTCAAGTTGATGGCGGGTCATGCCCTTGCGGCGATTGCTGTCCGAATGATCCCACCAAAATGACACCGGGAATCTGCGGTTGCGGCGTTCCGGATACCGATACCGACATGGACGGCGCGGTTGATTGTGTCGAAGACTGCGACACGGATCCGAACAAGATCGCGCCCGGCCTGTGCGGTTGCGGAGTGTCAGACGCTGACACCGATGCCGACACGGTTCCCGATTGCAACGACGTCTGCCCCGGCGACGATGACACCGTCGATACGGACGGCGACGGCCAGCCCGACTGCGCGAGTTCTGGCGCACCGATTCCCACGACCACCACATGGGGCCTCATCGTGTTGACGTTGCTGTTGATGTGCAGCGGAAGCGTTTGGCGGCAAATCGCGCGGTCAAGCCAAAGCGCCACCTGACCTCTTTACCAAACTGCCGGTTGCGAGAGAACCAAGGGTTCTTTTCTCGCCACTTAGCTTACGTAATCGAATTCCCAAAGTAGCGACAAGCCGCAAGCGCCATCGACGCGCTATCGATTGACCATTTCAAAGCATGACCTAGCCCAACAATTAGACACGGCCACGTTCGGGTTCCCATGGGGCGGGAAGCTCTTCAGCCATAGCCACCCGCCAGCGCTGTCGCGGTCAAAAAAATTTGAAATTTCGGAACGAAGGGTCAGCCACGCGAGACACTTG
The DNA here is from genome assembly GCA_964494205.1 of uncultured Phycisphaeraceae bacterium. GTDB lineage: Bacteria > Planctomycetota > Phycisphaerae > UBA1845 > UBA1845 > JBBTCX01. The sequence goes on from CAZBRD010000001.1 coordinate 98,035, forward strand.
GGACGTACTATACTTGTCCCAAGGCGCAGTTTCTTTGAAAAATCACGCGGCATTCGTCCGCAACAAAGGAGAACGCTCATGAACAATGCGCGCCCGCATCCGGTCTGTTTTGGTAGACATATATTTGTTTGGGCGGTCTTGATGACTGCGGCTTCCGGATTCGTGCACGCCGGCGCTCGCATTGACTTGCGACCAACGCCGGCTTCGCCGTTGCTGCCGAACTCGCAGACCGTGGTTCATGTGTACATCGTCGACACGGGCAACCCTCAGGGCGACATTCTCTTTCGAGGCATCTTTTGGGATTTTTCCGATTCAAACGGAACGCTCAACTTTCCCACCGACGAGTTTGATTTCGACCTTGCTGGCTCGGAAGACTACGCGGTATTCCCAGAGCTTCCCCAGGCGAGCATCGTTTGGTCAAAACCTATTCCGCCTCCCGCCCATTCAATGTACGTGCTTCCCAATAATGGTGAGGTCTACATCGGTTCCGTCTTGGTCAATGTTGGGGCGCTCGGCGGGACGCTCACCCTGATGAACGCCGACCACCCCGATCCCAACTTTGGCGCTCGCGTCGACTTTGGCTTCGGTGGGGCTGGCGATCCGATCACGACGTGGCGTGCGTTCACCGGTGAACTCACCGGTGGCACTTTGGCACTCAGTATTGGTTCAGCGGAGGGAGCTTGTTGTCTGGAGACCGGCTCGTGTTTATTCACCACGGCCGACATTTGTACCTCGCTGGACGGAACGCCTGCGGGCCCGGGCACCAATTGTGAGGGTGACGTCGACATTGATGGTCTCGATGGGACGTGTGGCGACAATTGCCCAATAGATCACCAAAAAACCACGCCTGGGTTCTGCGGTTGCGGGTTACCGGAAACTGACACGGATGGCGACGGTACGCCCAATTGCGTCGACGGCTGCCCGAGCGACCCCAGCAAGACCAGTCCTGGTGCATGCGGCTGTGGAAATCCGAACACTGACAGTGACGGCGACGGGACGCCCAATTGCATGGACGGCTGCCCCAATGATCCCACTAAGGTTGCTCCCGGCCAATGTGGCTGCGGCCAAACTGATAGCGGGCCATGCCCCTGCGGCGATTGCTGCCCGAATGATCCTGCCAAGACGATGCCGGGAATATGCGGCTGCGGCATGCCCGATATCGACAGCGATTTGGACGGCGTCATCAATTGCAACGACCTCTGCCCGGACGATCCCGACAAAACCGTTCGCGGCGCATGCGGTTGCGGAGTGGCCGATACCGACAGTGATGAGGACGGCATTCCTGATTGCCATGACGGTTGCCCCGATGATCCCGAGAAGATCGCGCCGGGCGCGTGCGGTTGCGGTGAAGCGGATGTCGACAGTGATTCGGACGGCATTCTTGATTGCAATGACGATTGCCCGAGCGATCCCGACAAGACCGAGCCCGGTCTCTGCGGCTGCGGCATGCCCGACATTGACACCAACGGCGACGGCGTCGGCGACGAGTGTGAAGGAGTCGCGTCGGGAGGCGATATGAACGACAACGGCGATGATTCGTCCGGTCCCGATGAAGAAACTCCATCGAACGAGAATGAATCCAGCGACACACCGGAAGACCCCCCAGCCCAGGATGTAGATGATCCACAGACCGAGGTGCAGCAATCCCAAGGTGGCGGTATTTGTGGCGGGTCGGGAATGGGAATGGTGCTTTTCCTGGGTATCTCCTTGTCTTGCGTAGCGTTTCGTCGAAACAGGTGAAGTGTGCCAATCCCCGCAACTACACGGTGGGGAATGTTGAACCTTGCGATGTAGTTGCTGATAATGGCGCGATTGCTCTTTGGGGAGCCATGGCGCGGGCAGGCAATAAGTAGTTAATTGCCGCTCGCCCTTTGGGAGATTGGCCAAGGACGCAGTGTCCATGGCATCCTGCCCCGAACAAGCATGCACCAGGGACGATGATTGATTCCAATGAAGAATGGAATCTCTGCGTCGTGTTTCGAGCGCCTCATAATGACCGACTACACCCGCCATCAAAAGAAAATCATCGAGCGGTATTACGACAACCGCGACGAGATCATGCTGGCCAAGCTGCAGGAGATCGTGACGGAGCTGTATTTGGCGACGACGGAGAAAAAGCAGGAGCAGCTTTGGTCGCGGGTGGAGAAGGCCATGGGGCAGCTCAAAGTGCCCAAGTCGATCGCTGAGCACATTCTCGCGCAACGCAAACCGGAGATTCTGGCGCTGAACATCAAGACGTGGTTGACCGATGCCAAAAAAGGGCGTGGGTCCGGTAAGTAAAGATCGACCTTCTCTGGGGTTTTGCCTCGTTCGCCGCGCGACGCCACCACCCTGAGCGAGCACGCGGGCCGCTTGCCGGGTTAAAATTCGAGTAGTACGTGCAGAAACAGGCTTTCCTTTGCTTGCGCAAAGGGCTCGGATGATGGCGTCGCGCCGGGCATCCCTCCACAAATCACAAATAATCCAACTTCAGTCGCGAATTAACTTTTGAAGCGATCGGGCGGGGCCTGCTGGGCTATCTGAGCCCGGATTGTTGGGAAACCGCAACGCTTTCCGTATTATCGACTTATAGCCAGACATTCGGAGAAACGGCGTATGTTCAGTCAGCTCGTATTCGTGAGGCTCCGCGCGGCGGAGAAGGCCCTGCGAGACGGGCGACTGGACGAGGCGTTCCGATTGGCGTCAGCCACGGACTTGAAAGACCATCGTCGGGCCATCGATGTCCGTTCGTCGCTGGCTGAGAAGTTCCTTGCCCGCGCCAGAGAACATTTCCGGGCAGACCGATTCCGCGAAGCGATGACTGACTTGGAGAGAGCAGAAGCCGGCCATTCTTTGATGGCCCAGGTGGCCGAGCTGCGCGACCACGTGCAAACGGTGATGAACGCAATGCACGGCAGTGAGAAGTCTCAGCGTGCCAAATTGGATGAAGCCAAGCGGCGCATCGAGAGCGGTTCGCTCGCGGCTGGGCAGAAAATCCTTGAAGCCGTCGCGGTCAACAATCGTGCAGCCGAAGGCCTTCGTCACGAGATCGTCAATCGCGCGAGCGAAGTAAAAGAGATCGTTGCGCAAGTCGAGCGTCTATTGAAGGATCGACAATATCCAACTGCGGCGTCTAGATTGCTGCGTGCGAAAACAATGGACGCGCACTTCGACAATGTGTTGCAACTTGAGCACGCGCTTTGTGCCGCCGTTTTCGAAAGCGTTCGTGGCCTCATTGCATCGGGCCGGCTCGCGCGAGCATCCGACGAGCTTCGCTGCTTGAGTGATCTGGGACGAGACCTTCCCGCCAAGCGGGAATTGGATGATGTTCTGGAATTGGCACGCAAGGCAAGTCTCGCACTCGCAGCCAACGAATTCGATGACGCTCGAAAGAGCGTCTTAAGCATGCAACGCCTCATGCCGCACGCGAAGTGGCTTGCGGTTGCGGCTGAGCAGTTGCGACAGGTCGACGAGAACTACACCGCTCTCCAAACCGGTCCATTGGGCGAGCGCGTCGGTGGGGCAAATGGACAAAACGCCAAGCCGGCTCGTGCGCCTTCGCTGGAAGACACGGTGATCGCACCGAATCGTAGTGCGACTGATTCGAATATCCCCAACAAGCTTCTGTTGCTTGTCGATGGCGGCGGCAGCTACCTCATTCTTCGCGGTTCGTCAGCCTCAATCGGGCGATTGGCGTCCGAGCGACCGGCGGACGTTGCCCTCGTTAGCGACTTGTCGGATCGTCACGCTAGTATCGCACGAGTGGAAGAAGACTATTTCCTGTTCAGCGAGAAGGACATCGAGGTCGGCGGGCGCAAGACGCAGCGACACCTGCTTCGCGACGGCGACCGAATTACGTTGGGACGACGCGCAAAACTGACTTTCCAGGTCCCCACGCGGCAAAGCAGCACGGCTGTACTCGATCTGAGCGAAACGAGTAAAATGCCGCATGACGTACGTCGCGTGGTGCTGATGCATCGGACAGCCATGATCGGTCACGGTTCGACAGCCCATATCCGTTGCCGCCACGCCGGTACGACGCTGGTGATGTTCGAACGAAACGGTGAACTGTGGGTGCGACCGAAGGGCGATGGGCATGTGAGCATGGAAGCCAAGCCGCTTCGCCTGGGTGAGCCCATGGAGATGGCGGGAGTAAGTCTGGTTTTGTCGCCCTGGCAAATACGAGCGACCGGCAACACGAATACGTAGAGCAGCAATGTAGGGTGGGTGCTGTGCACCCACTTTTTTCGGCGAACAGAGGCGGATCAACACTTATAGTCAAATGCCCCAGTAAGAAGGTGGGTTCAAAGAACCCACCCTACGGGTGTGGACGAAGAAAATGGCCTACCGATTCAAACATGGTGATCGACCGATCGATGGATACACGATCCAGCGTGCCGTAGGGGCCGGTGGATTCGGCGAGGTGTACTACGCGATCAGCGACGGTGGTCGCGAGGTCGCGCTGAAGTACCTTCGCGACAATCCGCAGGTCGAACTACGCGGCATCAGTCACTGCATCAACCTGAAGAGTCCGCATCTTGTCTCCATCTTCGACGTGAAAAAGAGCGAAGAGGGCGATTATTTCGTGGTGATGGAATACTGCTCCGGACCTTCGTTGCGAGATTTGCTTATTGCGGAACCAAATGGGTTCTCCACCGAAAAAGCGGCGTTCTTCGCGCGTGAAATCGCCAAGGGCCTCGCTTACTTGCACGACCGCGGCATCGTCCATCGTGACCTGAAGCCCGGCAATATCTTCTTCGACGACGGCTACGTGAAGATCGGCGACTACGGCCTGAGCAAGTTCATTTCCGTTTCGCGGCACAGCGCACAGACAGCCAGCGTCGGCACCGTGCACTACATGGCCCCCGAAATCGGAAGCGGCAATTATCAGCGCGGCGTGGACATCTACGCCCTCGGCGTGATGGTCTACGAGATGCTGCTCGGCAGGGTGCCGTTTGAAGGCTCGTCCATGGGCGAGGTTCTCATGGCGCACCTGACGAGACAACCGCAGGTCGACGAACTCCCCGAGCCGTTTGGGCAAGTGATCCGCAAAGCCCTGGAAAAGGACCCCAAGGATCGATACCAGACCGTTGATGAGATGATCACCGAAGTGCTCTCGGGTGAGACAGTGCAGAAGAGTTTGGCGGGCTTTTCGCCGGACAGTCTCTCTGGTGCGGTTCGTCGTGGTTCAGCCGAGCCAATGATTTCGCCGATGCCCTCACCGAACCCGTCCCCGCGACGCGAACGGATCGTTCGTCTTCCCGACGGCGAAGTGGGTCGCGGCCCGTTGCCCGATCGCGTATCGCAACGAATCAATCGCATTTCGCGCAAGATCGACCAGAAGGTCGCCAAGCTGGGCGGAAAGGTACACGTGTGGGGCACGGTGGATCGCCCGCAGGCTGCACGTAAGGAGTCGCCGAGTCCCTCCGAGCCGAAAGTGGCCCGGCGAATCGACGTGCTGCCGCCGGGTAATCGTTCGAAACGGATCGGGTTGTCGGTTGCAGTGGCGCTGGCGGTATCGATCGGCGTCGGTGTCTTGTTTGGGAACGCCTTCCACGAAGATGTAGGAGTGGGTGCGGCGATGTTGGTGGCCGCACTGACAGGCTCGGTTCCGATTACGCGCAAGGTCATCAACTGGTTGGCTTCTGAATTTCAGCCCACCTGGGCGAAGCGACTTGCAGCGATCGGGTGCACGGGTCCATTGTTGTTCTTGGCCGCAGTTCCTGTCCTGGAAAAATGGGACGAGCGAGGCATTGTCATCGTGCTCTCGCTGCTTGTTGTCGCCGTGTTTGGTGATTGGTCGAAGGAAATAGACCGTGGGGCAGTTGGTGAGCTGAGCATCGGCGGGGCACTTTGGAAGGGTTTCGGCGCATTAGCGGCCTCGTTCCCTGTTTGCCTAGTAACCAGTTGCGAGCCGGATGACTTCATGTTCGTTGCGCCGGTCATTGCGGCTGCCGCATGCCTGAATATTCAGGCAGCTTCGTGGTGGTTGCGGCGCGCGGAGACTGTCGGCGAAAACGAGAGATCGCCGGGGCGCGGCCCACAAGGTCCGATGCATCGCGATACGGTGGTCGTCGAGCCGGCGACGTTTCGCCGCAACGCGGACCTCACAATGACGTCGATTCCGACAGCGTCAGCCACACAACCATCAGCCGAGAAAGTAGAATCGAAGCACAACGGCCCTTTTGACGACGTGTTGACTCGCGCTACTCATGTGCCGCCCGGGATGGTCTTGCGGGGAAACCTCACGCGTATGTTCTGGGCGCTGGTGGCGTTTGCCTCGATGTGCGCTTCGATCGTTATGATTCTGTTCGCAGCGATGGGCCGCATGGGAAACAGTGGTCGCACGCAGGCGATCATCATAGGCATCGGATTCGGTTGTGCGACACTCTTTTCGCTGAGCAAGACCGCGCCGTTGCGGCGTATCGGTTTTTGGGGCACGGTGTTTAGGCCCGTGTTGATCAGCATCGCGCTCTTTGCCATTGGCACATCAATTACGTTCATGGTTCGCGGAATGGGCGAGTTTCGTGAGGAAGTGTTCTGGAATTTTCCAGATGGATTCGCCAGCCGACCCGAAGTGGCTCACCGCACTGCGGTTAAGGCGCGCGAAATCATCAAGCAGACGCGTGAAAATACGCCGCTGGCAAAGAAGAGCAAAGGGAAGGGCTGGGAAACGAAAGCAGCCCCCGAACCGCCTCCTCCGCCTTCGGCACATTCCGAACCCGTACCTCCGGAGGATACTGAGTTCACGGCATCTTTCGCTGAATGGCGTGAACCATCCAACGAAAGACCGACGATGATCATCGCTTTGGTAGTATCATCATTGGTGTTGGCGGTGCTGCTACTCGATTCGCTTCGCCGCCCCAAGGCGAAGACGTTGCCGAACTTCATGAAGAGCGACCCGGGACAGCCTGTAAAAGAACCTGCGCCGGCAGGTCAAGCTTCCTAGCCGATTGGTGCCTTTCCATTCGAGTCTGCGTTTCAGCGTGGCACGGTCAAGCCACAGCTTGGCCGTGGCCAATCGTCAATACGCATGCAACTGCTACTGACTTGGAGGTGCCATCTTGCACTCCAACTCCTACGCCCCAATCTTCCTGCGAATGTCCTCAACGATCTTTCGCGCCGTCGTCCGCAGCTCCGCCTTCTTCTTGATCAACTCCGCACGCGTTGGATGTCCGCCGAACAGTTGCACGTGGAAGCGCAGCGCGTTTGACGTTCCCGAGGGTCGAATCGTCAGGTGCGACTTGCGGTCGTCGTCGAAGTAGAAGCGATAGCCCTCATCCGGGAAGCCGGGGAAGTTGATCGCGTCGTACTTGCCGGTGCGATACGAAGTGGCTGATTTCACCGGCAAACCGCCGAGCGTCACCGGACGCTGCTTGAAGTTGGCGAACATATCTTCGGCGCGATCGAGGAAGCCGCGCTTCTTGGTATAGCCCGCGAGTCCTTCGTATTCGCCATCGAGCGGATCGGGTTCGTAATAGGTGATATAAAGGCCGACCGCCGGGTCGAGGTAAATTTTCTCGTCGAGCAGGTCCATCATGTTCGTGCCCTGCTCTTTGGCGTATTGGGCGAGCTCTGCGACGAGCATGGCTGCAAACGTGCCGTCCTTGTCACGAACGTGCCCCTGTGCGCCCATCGAGCGAGCATCCGGCGGTGGCGCGCCGAGAATCGTGAAGCCGTTGGATTGCTCGAGCGCGGCGATGTTGATGCAGCGACGCTTGTCGTCCATGGCCTCCCATGAATGGATCGAGCGGTTGGCGACTGTCTCATCCGGGTTGCGGCGACCTTCATCGTAGTGCGGGAGCTTGGTGCCATCGGTGAGACCGTCGGTGCCTTTTCCCTCGTGCAAATCCCAGATCGCGCGCGTGCCTGCAGCAAGTTGCGCGAAACCAACCCACGTTTTCAGCACGCCGAGGTTGAACTTGCGCGCGACGCAGGTGAGCAGGTCCGTTGTGGTGTGGGACAGGACGATGAACTTCTTTTCTACGTCTTGAACCTTGCCATGCTTCTCGACCTCGTGCATGAGGCGATACCAGAGGATCAGCGTCCAGCACTCGTCGGCGGAGAGCAATGTGTAGTCTCGCGGTTGGCCGGTGCCGGGATGCGGGTAGGCTTCGCGCTGGTTCGCTGGAAGCTTGACGATAACGCCACAACGATCCGCGTCCGGGTCGGTGCCGAGAATGAGATCGGCGTCGTTCCAAGCGTTCGGATATTCCTGCTTGAATGCATCGACTGCCACATCGGCCGCCCGCCAATCGCCGGGGTCGGGCTGCTGCTCTTTGCCCGGGTCGTTGCAGAACGCGGGAAACATGCCGTCGAGCGGATCGAGCTTCATGATTCGCTTGACGTCCTTGAAGCCGATTTCGCTGAGCAGTCGCGGGACAGCCTTGCGACCGGAGCCGTTGAACGCGGAGTAGCCGATCGAGAGCGGCTTCTTCGCATTCACGATCATCTCTTTGCGAAGCAGGAACGTCTTCACGTGTTCCGCGTGCATCGTATGCAGGTCGATGATGCGATCCTCGCGCCCGGCGTAGAGTTGCTTGGCTTCCGGCAGCGGATCAGCCATTTGATACCCGGTAAGTTCAACGGAGCTGGCTGCCGTTTTCAGACCGAAAGCTCTTTTGGCGCCTCCGAGGAACCAGAGCTTATCTTTTGGTGCCGACGCCAGCGGCATCGTCTTGATGTCACGGAATGTCACTTTCGTGATGAAGTTCTGGTAGAGGTCGTTTCGCTCTGCCGGGTCGAACTGCGAGCCGTTCTGGCACGAGAGTTTGTAGCCGTTGTAGCGCAGATCGTTGTGGCTGGCGGAGATGAATACACCGATGTCCGCTTTCAAGAACGGCACGGCGAAAGTGACGCTCGGATACAGACACGCCTCGTCGAAGAGGAACACCGTGTAGTCGTAGGCGAGGAAAAGCTCCGCGATGATCTTGGCGAAGTCCGCGCCGCGGATGCGGCTGTCGAAACCGATGACGACTTTGCTCAGTTGCGGCTTGCGCGATTGGCCGAACTTGGCCACGCCGGCTGAGGTCGAAAGAAGCACGACGTCGTTGATCGTGTTCGGTCCCTTGATGATGCGCGCCTGGATGCCGTCCTGCTTGAGTTTGAGAATCTCGTTTCGCGTCGGGCCCATCTTCTCTCGAATGCCGCCGGTGCCGAAGCTCACGTCGCGCGAAAACGCGTTGGTCAGGTGTTCCCATTGGCCGCGATCGATGGCGTCGCGCAGCCCGTCGCGCAGGCCGGGGGAGATGCGGTCGAGCTCTTCCGCGCCGAGCCACTTGCGCAGGTTCGGCACCGTCCGCGCGACGGCGTCTTCGTAGTAGCTGCCGGCGATAAACCCCGCGTCGCGCTGGCGGGTGAGGTAATCGCGGATTCCCTTTTCAGCTTGCTGAACCAGACTCTCGGTATCGACCATCACGGGCATTGACGCACTCCCCGAATAAGACCAGAAAACACTAATTCCGCCTATATTCGATCGGTAGAGTGGGATCGTCAATCAACAAACAAAAGGCGTTTCGAGGTCAATCGGCCCCGGCCCATTAACGTAGATTCCCGTCGGGCGTCTATGTGTGCGGGTTTCCTTGACGGGACGGGGAATCGCGGATCGTCTAGAGCGGAGGGTGGCGAACTCGTGAGAAGTGGTCAGCCATCGAAAGGGATGTTCATGCGATATGCAATGATAGTTCTGCCGCTGTTCATGTTTTCATCGCGCTTTTGCAGTGGGCAGGACACCAAGCCCGCCAGCGCCACCAGCGAAGCAACCGCGCTCTACATGCAGGCTGTCGCTGCGTATCGGGAGAAGGACTACGCCAAAAGTCTCGAACTCTGCTTTCAATCGCTCGACAAAGGAGCGAAGCGCGGCACCGTTCCATACCACATGGCCTGTTGCTACGCGTTGACCGACAAGCCCGACGACGCGTTCAAGTATCTCAACCTCGCGTTCGAGCGCGGCTGGCGTGACGTCGATCATTTACAGGTAGACGCCGACCTCGCGACGCTCCGCGCGGATGAACGCTGGACTGCGGCGGTGAAAGCGTGCACTGACGCACGCGAGAAATACTTCGGTTCACTCAAGGAGCCGGCGCTCGCCCGTGAACTGCTCGAGCGAATGGCCAAGGACCAGCGTGCACGATACGCGCTGGACGAGAAGTTCAAATCGCTTCCCGCCGGCCAGCCCGGTCTTTTGCCTCATGAGCTAACCGACGATCTGAACGTGGAAAAAATCGATCGCGACAACACAGCCTACATGAAGACCGTGATCGACAAGCACGGCTGGCCGGGCAAGAGCATGGTGGGCGACGAGGCATCGCAGGCTGCGTGGCTGTTAGTGCAACACGCCGACCTCGATCCGGGTTTTCAGGCGAAGTGTCTGGACCTGATTAAGGAGGCGTTCCAGAAAGGCGACGCCACTGGCCAGCAGGTCGCGTATTTGACCGATCGCGTACTGCTGAAACAGGGCAAGAAACAATTGTACGGTACGCAGTTCATCGGCTTCGGCAACGATGTCAAACCGCAACCGATTGGGGATGAGGCCAATCTGGATGCGCGGCGAGCAGAGATGGGACTCGGGCCGATGGCGGAGTATGAGAAGATCATGAAGGGCGGAAAGTGACTTTTCGTAGTCCGTACGAATCGAAATCTCAGTAAACCGACCTCACATCACGGTAGTGGAGGTAGTGTGCGAGATAGCCACGGTTCATAAGCTCCAGCGCCGTTGAGGAGGTCAAGCAGGCGCAGAATATCCGCTGGCGCAGCGTTGCCAGAGTAGTCAATGTCGGTTTGCCACAGTTCAAGTGGCGGAACAATGGTGCCATTCAGGTTGTCTATTAATGCAAGGATATCGACAGGCCCTGCGAACGAATCTCCATTAACATCGCCAGGCAGAAATCCCAAACAAGTTCTTGTCGATGCCTCACCAACTTCAAAGCAAGTCCAAGCACCCGGCTCAAGTGGTTCTTCCAGTACGACGCGAAGCGTCGCATTGTCCGGCCGGTTAATATCCACAACGGCAGGGGGATCACCGTCGCCGCCATATTCGACAACCGAAATCACCGATGCAAAAAGGTGATAGGACGGATCGTTGTCAAAGATCAGATCAATCGATTGCCAACCCATTCGCGAATCTGGGTTGTTCAAGTCGTGGGGTTGACGCGCATCGATCGCATGGTTTCGAGGAAAGGTTGCTACCAAACGAGGAACAGGCAAGATTGCCAAACTCGTAAGAGTGTCGAACATGCCTGGTGGGTCGATGAAGTCCTCAGGAGACGAGCCGTCTAGGTTGGCACGTAAGATTCTGCCAAATGATGAGTAATAGATTTTTTCTTCGCGCGTATCAGTTACAATGCCGAGCGGTCCGCTCCAGCTCTCGACGTTTGACAAGTCAAGGTTTGCTCGAAAGCCGCGACTAAAAGTATGCCAGTATATCTTCCCTCCGAGAAGGTCGACATGAACATATGGTTGTGAAGGGAAAGGTGTTTGGCTTTGGCCGATCAATTGACATTCCGTCCCATCGAGATTGCATCGCCAGACATTTGCCACAAAACTGTTTCCATCAATATGGTCACCGGCGAAGAGGAATTTTCGGTTAATTGGATCCAGGTCTAAATCGACGGCCGCGCCCGACGCGATCAGCTGTTCGTTCGATCCATCCAAGTCTGCTCGCTTCACCCAACCCCCTTGCATCCCACCGCCAGTGTACTTAATCCCCCAATATATCTTCTGTTCGACTGGATCATAATCAAACGCACGCGACCAAGTTTCGTGAAGTTCTTTCCCTGTAGTAAATAGCAATTCCACATCGGTTCCATCGAGGTTGGATCGCGAAAAATGAAGCGTGAAGAATGCTGGATCCGAAATCCAATATATTTTTCCTTCTTCGGGCACAATCTTATTAAGTCCGATGCCTGGGAAGTTTTCCAGTGATGTCCCGTCTAACTTGATCCGGTGAGTTCCATCCAAGTCATCCCAGTATAGCCAGTCTGATTGGGCAGCAAGCTGGCTACATGCATAATGCAATATAAGTACGACAGTGGTGCAGAATGCGGAACGAATCATGAATTGCACTCCTTTCGCGTTGCCCCGACAACACTCGTGCTGGCGATGAATTGGGTTAAGACCGACGAATTATACAACCCGCCGATCATAAATGAAATCGGATACTCGAACTAATTTGCTCTGGCTGCCAGAAAACAGCGGCTGCCGTAGCTCATGCGTGCAACGGAAACTGTTCACACAACGAATGCACGTCGCCGCGAACAGCTTCAATTGCCTTTGCATCCCCCTTAGAGCGAAGTGAGCGATCGATCAGTCCCGCGATCGTGCGCATCTCGTTTTCTTTCATGCCACGGGTTGTCACCGCCGGTGTGCCGAGTCGCAGACCGCTGGTTTGAGTGGGCTTGCGTTCGTCAAAGGGAATCATGTTCTTATTGGTGATGATGCCCGCCTGTTCGAGCCACGCTTCCGCATCTTTGCCGGTGACATCGGGATAAGCCGGGCGAAGATCGAGCAGCATGAGGTGATTGTCGGTGCCGCCGGAGACGAGGCGATTGCCCTTGCTGACGAGCGCCTCGGCCAGCGCCTTTGCATTCATCAAAATCTGCTGTTGGTACGCCTTGAAATCCGGCCTCAATGCTTCGGCGAACGCCACCGCTTTCGCCGCGATGCAGTGCATCAGTGGGCCGCCCTGCGTGCCGGGGAAAATGCGCGAGTCGAGCGTCTTCGCGTACTCCTCTTTGCACATGATGAGACCGCCGCGCGGACCGCGAAGCGTTTTGTGCGTGGTCGAAGTGACAAACCCAGCCGTCGGCACCGGCGACGGGTGTAGACCGACCGCCACCATGCCCGCAATGTGTGCGATGTCAGCCATATGTATCGCGCCGACCTCGCGCGCGATTTCAGAAAACGTGTCAAATTGAATCGTTCGCGGATAGGCGGATGCGCCGGAGATAATCAGCTTCGGCTTATGCTCCTTCGCGAGCCGGCGAATCTCGGCGAAGTCGAGCTGTTCGGTTTTTCGATCGACGCCGTACGACACAATGTTATATAGCAAGCCGCTGACGTTGACTTTCAGCCCGTGCGACAGGTGGCCGCCATGCGCGAGATCGAGTGACAGGATTGTGTCACCCGGTTGCAGGATCGCCAGATAGACGGCCGTGTTCGCCTGGCTCCCGGAATGCGGCTGCACGTTGGCATGGTCGCAGCCGAAGAGTTTCTTCAGCCGATTCCGCGCAAGGTCTTCCACGCCGTCCATGTTCTCGCAGCCGCCGTAGTACCGCTTGCCCGGGTACCCTTCGGCGTACTTGTTGGTGAACACCGAACCGAGCGCTTCGAGCACAGCCCGGGAGACGTGGTTTTCCGACGCAATCAGCTCAATCGTCTGCTGCTGGCGACGAACCTCAGCCTGAAGGACGGGAAGAATCTCGGGGTCGACGGAAGCGATCGCGGAGAATGACGAGGGTTGAGCCATGATATACCTCAAATGAAGAACGACGAATCAAGAATGCAGAATGAAACGCCAAATCGTTGAAAAGTCAAAAAATCGAAACACGGCAGTAGTCGGCCAAGCCGAACGCTTCATTCGCCATTCTGAATACTGTATTAGTCATTCATCCACTAGTGCCCACCCGAGCCCGTGGGCTTCTTTTCCGTTTCCGGGACGACAAACAACTCGCGCCCCGTTTCATCCCACACGCGGACGTTTACTTCCTTGCCATCGACCCATTCTGACTGTTTTCGCTTGTGGCCCGTGGTGTGGTATTCGATGAACGTTCCCTGGAACTTGCCCTTGTCGTAGTGCATTTCCATGGCGGGCTTGCCGTCTGCGAAGTACTGCATCCACGTGCCGTCAGCCTTGCCTTCGTAGTTCTGACCCTGGGTGTGAACTTTTCCATCCTCGCGCCATGCGGTTCGAGGTCCATGAACTTCGTTGTCCTTGTAGAAGATCTCGGTTTTCTTCTTCCCGCTCTCATAGAACAACGTCGAGGCCCCATGCAGAATGAACTCGCCTTCAGCGTTATAGTAACCTTCGTCGCGTTTCTTCGGACTTCCGTTCGGCCATTTCTCTTCGCGCACTTCGATCTTGCGTTCGATAGGCGGCGGCGTGGGCGTCGCGGCCTGCGCACCCGACTTTGTGGCGGCGTTGCTCTTGGGCGTCGAGCTCGCGGTGCTGGTCGTCGAGGATGGATTGTCTTGAGTTGCAACAGGCGTTTTCTTTTCATGTTGTTCGCAAGCGCTGATCAGGACGACCACAACGGACAGCAGGGCCCCCGCCAATGCGCTGTTCTTGCCGCGAGTGAATGTGTTTGAACCACGAGCGTTCATCGGATTGCCTTTCTTTGGCGCCTCTCAGCGCGCGTTACACAAGTACATCAGACCGAACCGTCATCATATTAGAAGGAGGTTGTGAAGCGAAGATAGAGTGGAACTTGTTACGGTCGTGTCGCTAAAGATGTAGCGGGTCCGATGTTGCAGCCGAAACGGTCAATTTCCACTGAATCGCAGGCCCATTCGGATTTGGTGGCTGCCTCCGACAATGCTATTCTTGGTGGAAATACGCGTCATCGGGTCTATCGGGGGCGGGATCATGCCATCGCACAAGTCGCTCACTTCGCGCTCTCCGAGGTTAACACTGGTTGTGTTTCTCTCGCTTTCGACACTGACCGCCGGCCACGCCCAGGGGCAAGGTTCGCAATTCGCCCTGCGTTTCTTCGGTACCGGTACGGACCAGCAGGACCGAGTGCGGATTCCGATCGACGACAACACCGGCGGGGCTGACGCCAGCGCCCCCTGCGACGTCGGCGCGGGCAGCTTCACGATCGATTTCTGGTTGCGAGGTCAGCTCGCGAACAACAACAGCCCCAACGCCGGCGGTGACGAAGAGTTCTTTGATTTCAGTTGGATCAACGGCAACATCATCGTTGATCGCGATATTTTTGGCGGTAGCGACGCGGACTGGGGAATCAGCATCGCGGGTGGATATGTTCGCTTTGGCATCGGTCGCGGCGAACCGCCGGTCGGCAGCGACCACACGATCGAAGGCAGTACAAACGTCCTCGACAATGCATGGCACCACGTGGCCGTCGTTCGAGACATGCCCGCCGGCCAGTTGCGCATTTACGTGGACGGCGCTCTCGATTTTCAAAGTTCCGGCGGCGTGGCTCAGGGGAACATCAGCTACCCCAATGCGGGCGTCACCGGACAACAGACGCCATGGGGTCCATACATCGTGCTCGCAGCCGAGAAGCACGACGCGGGGCCGTCGTACCCATCGTTCAATGGCTACATGGACGAGCTGCGCATCTGGACGATCGGGCGCACGCAATCACAAATAGCGGCAGACATGAGTTTGGTCGTGCCGATCAACGCACCGTCGCTGGTCGCCTATTATCGATTTGAGGAGGGCGCGGGCACATCCATTTCGGACACCAGCGCCGCGAGTTCGCCGAACGGACTACTGATCGCGGGCACTCCGGGCAACGGCGAATGGGTGTCGTATGCAGCCAACCCCAACAACACAGCCCCAGTTTCAGGCCGTTCGGGCCGCTGCGAACCACCCTGCGACGACGGCCTGTTTTGCAACGGGATCGAATCGTGCGTAGACGGTGTTTGTGTTCTGGGCAGTGATCCGTGCGCGCCGCTCGTTTGCGATGAGATGATCGACCTTTGCGTGGAGTGCACGATGGACGAAGAATGCGATGACGGTCTCGACTGCACCTTTATTGATGTTTGCAGCCCGGAGGGGGTTTGCATTAACCAGTCTGAAGATTGTATTTTCGATCCGTACTGCGCGGGCAATCTTGGAAACACCGCCTGCAACTGCGGGCAGTGCGCCGGCTGTTGTGTGTTCACGCCGACGGTGTACGGAAATGTAAACTGCACGGGACCAGTAAACCTTGATGATATACTTTGTGTACTGGCAGGGTTTGCCAATCCAGCCAACTGTCGCGAGGGAGACATCGCCCCCTGTCAGCGAAACGGCGTGATCAATCTCGACGACATTCTCGGTGTGCTGCAGGCGTTCGCGGGCGCAGACCCATGTAACTGCAATTGATGCATGGCCAATGAAGACGTGCAACTCTTCTGTGCGGAGTGCGGCTACGACCCGACCGGTCTTGTCGAGATGAGGTGTCCGGAGTGTGGGGAAGCATTTGATCGCGATGATCTCGCCCGAACCATGCGCGAAGCGATAGCCATCTCGCTCACATCCGATGAGTTTTTTGCCAAGCTGGCTTGGCCGCCGATAGCTCTGTTCTTGCTGGTGATTTTTCTTGCGATGGTCAGTCAGTTCTGGGCCATTCCGACAGTGTTGATAATTTATGCGGTGTTTACGGTCGTCAACACCCGGGATGCGTTGATTCGGTATCGTACCCACCGGGCCGTTCGTCGGGGTTTGAGTCCTTACAGCAGGCGATTGCCGATCTTTGCTCCCTTTTGGCTCTATTTCGCGGCGCTAACTCTCTTCCTGATTGCCCTTCCGTTTGTGGTTTGTACAACAATCGTTCAGTCGCGATGATAGTAAGACCAGTAGGTGAACACGCTCATGTGAGCGTCGGTTTTATGAGGTAGTGACCATTGCTTTCCATTGGCCCGATTCAACTCGAAACGCCCTTCGTTCAAGCTGCCCTGAGCGGTTACAGCGACCCTCCCATGCGTCGGTTGGCCCGACGATATGGCGCTCCCTATGCACTCAATGAAGTCGTCCTCGACAAGTCCGTGTTGCACCCGGGCAAGTACCAGCGCGAAGTCCTCACCGTCACTGCTGACGATCACCCGGTCGGCGGACAGCTCATGGGCGCGAACCCCGACGAATTCGCTCCAGCCGCGTTCCTCATGGCTGAAGCTGGTTACGACGTGATTGACATCAACTTCGGATGTCCGGTGAAAAAAGTGCTGGGTCGTTGTCGCGGCGGTTACCTGCTTTCACAGCCGCCGACTGCCATCGACATTATTCGTCGCGTGTATGGGGCCGTCGGGCACATGCGCCCCGTCACCATCAAGATGCGGCGCGGGATGGACGATTCGCCCGAAAGCGAAAGCAACTTCTTCCGCATTCTCGACGCTGCGTGCGAGATTGGCGTGTCTGCCATCACCGTGCACGGTCGCACCGTCGAGCAGAAGTATGTCGGTCCCAGTCGGTGGTCCTTTCTAAAGAAAGTGAAGCGGCACGTCGGCGACAAAACCATCTTGGGAAGCGGCGACCTCTTCAGTGCGCCCGATTGCGTTCGAATGATGGAAGAAACGGGCGTGGATGGGGTTACGATCGCGCGCGGGTGCATCGGCACCCCGTGGATATTCGATGAATGTCGTATGCTCATGAACGGCGATGAACTGCCGCCGCCGCCTTCGATTGCAGAACAAAGGCGTGCCATCGATGGGCATTGGTCCGACGCGCTGGCCTACTATGGCGTCAAGGCGTCTGCGGTAATGCGAAAGTTCGGAATCAAATACTCTGAGCACCATCCATTTCGAAAAGACGTGCGCATGGCCTTCGTGGACGTGAAGTCCCCCGTCGATTTCCAGGCTGTGCTGCACAAATGGTACGACCCTTCGGTCGATTGGCCGCCGGTGATCCGACGCAAAGGTGCCGGTGCATTGGTCGCAGCCGGCGCGACGATGTGCGACGTGGAAGAAATCTGCGAGTGTTGAACCTAGAATGATGAGTGATGCAAATCGCCGGCGAACCCTAGTTTCAGGATTCGACTCCGCGGACCTTATTACCATTGCTTGCATGACTGACTCGAACAATCAGAACCGTTGACCTGCACGTTTTCCTATGACCTGGTTATTCCTCGAAGCACCGCTCGTTCTTCTCGGCGTATTGATAGCCATTCAATTTCTGCTCGTCTGCTTGTGGTCCTGGCGGCGAACGCCAGCCACCGGTCGCGCAGTCTGGATCGGTTTCGGCGCAATACCGTTGTTACTCCTCTTGTCCTGGCTGGTCATCACGCCGCGCGAACGACTCCTCGGTATCTGTCAGAACATCGCTACGCACGCCGAGCGCGGTGAAGTCGACTTCATCGGTCGCTACATCGTCGATGATGTGGATGCCGACGGCTGGGATCACGAGGAGCTATTGAGCAACATCGAACGGCTGCTTGCCGTGTATCGCTTGCAACATACATCGTTCAGCGGATTTGAAGTGACTCCGGATGGCAATGAACAGGTGGCAGAATTTCAGGTGAGCTGCGACGTTTCGACACGAGAGGGCGATTTGCAACGCCTGCCGACAGCATGGCGACTTACGTTTCGTGGTCAGGGAAAAGAATGGATGATCGTTCGCATCGAGTCGATTCCGGTGTTCCCGTTGAACATTCGAGACCTGCGCGATTTGTTGCGACGATGACCCTGAAAAGTCGCCCGTCTTTCACCTCCACAAATTGATCACTTCCGGCGAGAAATCGTTGCTGACGAAGCGCCGATTTCAGAGCTTATTATGAGACCACCATGCATTGGTTCATGTCAGACGTGAAGATGGTGAAGAGATAGCGAACGTGCTGCGCTACATATGGCAATAAACCTCTGATCGACCGCTAATTTGTACGATAACACTATCATCAGCCGCAGTTCGGGCTCCTGTATTGTAGTTTTACATACTGGCAAAAATGGTTTCGCCATGCCGAAGTTGATCCTGTTTGGTGTCATTGAATGGCACTGGCAGTCGGCGCAATCGGGGAGCATTTCATGGGGTTCTTGAATTGGTTGTTCGGCAAATCGACTGCCGAGGAAAACGACTCGCACGAATCGCGTCACGCCGGTTTTTCTGATCGCAATTCCGGTAGCTACGAAAGTAGTTCCGCAGGAGGCGTGGCACTCCTTGATGCACCGGTCGGTGTCGACGTAGAACAATCACCGAAGTCGATGTGGTGGTCGCCCGAGGGCATTACCCAGACCGAACCAGTTGCTCCGCCCTGTCCCGATCTATCCACCGAAGCCCGCGCGCTCGAAAACCTTATGATTTCCTATTTCGACGGGCACGATCTCACGATGCCCGCGTTGCTACCTGTCGCAGAGCGAGCCTTGTCGCAACTTCGCGACTCCGAGTGCAGTCTTTCACACGTGGCAAGAACCATCTCCGACGACCCAGTCATCACGGCCGCGGTTTTTCGCATGTCCAACTCCGCCCTCTATCGCGGGATCGACAAAATCACCTCACTGCCCTCAGCCGTGAGTCGCCTGGGTATCAATGCACTGCGAACACTGATGATGCACGAGTCGATGCGGGCGGCCATGTCCGGTCGACGCGGAGGCGATGCAGAACTGGCCAGCCTCCTCTGGCGTCGATCGATCGCCAGCGCCACGATCATGCGCAGCCTATCGCGGTTCACCCATGTCGATGAAGAAGACGCGTTCCTCGCCGGCTTGTTGCACGACATTGGCAACATCATCGTGCTGCGTATCGTGGAGGGTGAGGAGCGGGCCACCCGCGAACTGATCGACCTCGAAACGTTCGAATACCTCTGCCACGAATGCCATCAAGAGTTCGGCGAGCTCGTCGCGCAGGCATGGAAACTCCCGCTGTCGATGTCGTCGCTCGTTTCAAGCCACCACAATTTCCCGGCTTCGGACGACCCGCAGCGCATCATGCGCCTGCAGCTCATTCTCTCGGACATGATCAATTCCATGCAGGGGTATGCCCACGAAGCCCAATACGACCTGTTGAACAGCCGGGCGGTCGAAGAACTGGGCTTGGGCTCCAAGCCAGAGTTCGTGCGATTCCTGACACAAATGCCCGCCGAACTCGAATCAGCCGTCGGCGAATCCTAGTGCTCCGATGCAACTAAAGTTTCGGGTGGCATGGTCAAGCGTCAGCTTGGCCATGGTCTCCGGCATGACGCCACGGCCTTGCTGAGGCAAGACCGTGCCACCCGGCAACCCGACGACCAAGCTGAGACAATGCACTTTGAGCAAACCTCTTCCTGTTGCATTTCTCTGGCCGACTTGTACCGGTCGTGAGCCTCGCTATATAATTTCACAAGCTCCGAATCGGTCGAACCTGAAGTTCGATCCTGCCGGTTGCCGCTTGGTTCGAGTAACCACGTATACGCGACTAGTTTGAGTTTTCGGCAAAGCCAGTGGCTGACGCTGCTATTGTCAGGAGGTTCGTTATTCAACCCGAATCTAGTCAAACTTCGCAGTCAATCGCGACGTTAGCCCAACCAGTACAAATAGTTCGCGCTTCGCCCCATCCGGTCTACTGGGTCATCGCAGGCGCGTTGATCGCGCTGGTCGTCATGCAGGCTTTTCGTGCAGATGGGTCACGCTTCTCCGACGCTGCCTATGCCCAATCCGTAAACAGCGGCGGTTCGCGAGGCATTTTTGCGTTTTCCGGCCAGCTGACCAAAGGCGAGTTCGGCCTGTTCATGGTGGATGTCGACGCCATGACCATCTGGGCGTATGAATACCAACCGCAGAAGAGTTGCCTGCGTCTGGCGGCTGCCAGAACGTGGCGATATGATCGCTATTTGGAGAACTATAATAGTTGTGACCTTCCGCCGGACGCGATCGAGCAGATGATCGAAGTCCAGCGGCAGGACCGGTTGCAGAAGAACGAAAGCGAGATGCCTTAGTCAAACCTAAACGGCTGCCATACGGCGAGTTACATGCCAAGAAATCGCCGCGAGCGGACTCCGAAACTCTGATGAGGTAAAAACGATGGCCAAGATGTTCTACACGGCAAAGGAAGCGGCTGCGAAACTCGGCAGGTCGGAAGAAGATCTCAAGGGTCTGGTTCGCGAAGGCAAGCTCCGCGAGTTTCGTGATGCCGGTTCGGTAAACTACAAGGTCGATGACGTAGACAAATTGGCTTCAGGCGGTGGATCTAAGGGAAAGAAGTCCAGCCCTGGTTCATCTGCCAGTGGCGAGATTGTTCTAGAGCCAGCCGAGGATTCGGGCATTGCACTCTCTCCGTCCGCCAGTGACGTCTTGAGTCTCGCGGAAGTCGATTCCGACGACACCCACACCGGCACGGCCGCGATGAAGAAGAAAAAAGAGGGCACCGTGGTGCCCTCGGTCGGCGTCAATGTGTTCGACGACGATGAATTGGCCGAACACGTCGATCCCCTTGCTCAGACTGCGGTTACAGATGTTGCGGGTCTTGGCCTGGAAGGCATCGGCAGCGGTTCCGGCATTCTCGATCTCACCCGCGAAAGCGATGACACCTCACTCGGCGCGGAACTTCTCGAAGAAATTTACACCGACGAAGACACCGGCACAGTTGAGATGGGCGAAGCCACCCGCGCCGGCTTGGATGAAGCCATCAGCGACGATCGCCCCGAACCGGCGGAAGTCTTCTCTCGCGCGGAACCGGCTTCAGTGGGCGCACGTGCCGTCACACGAACCGTCGTTGAGTACGGCCCTGATGCAGCCTCCAGCAGTTTGACCGCTCTGATGGCCGTCGTCGTCATCGTGATGTGGTTTGCCGGCTTGGCAGGCGCTGCGTTGACGCGCGGCGTTGTTCCTTCCTTGCTCAAAACGATTTATGCAAGCTTGTGGATGTACGCGTTGGGCGCCGTTGTGGTGGCCGGTCTGGCTGCGGCGATCACGTTTTTCGTATCCAAGCGGTCCGCGTAGGTTGTTTCCCCTTTCCGATTTTCGCCGGTGAATTCCATGGATTTCACTATGCGCGTTCTTCATTGAGTGATATATTCATTGTCCCCTGTGTGAACCTATCTGGCGCGGAATGACAGTTCGGTTCCGTGGGGTATGGCGAGGCCTCACCGGTTAAATTCGCGGGCTTACAGCCATCACGATTTATTCGAATCAGCAAGAAATAGGGAGCTTCCGGCGTTCATCGACGTGGCGTTTGATGGTCGGCGGAGGAATTTAAGTAGGCATAGGAGGCATGTCATGCGCAGTGGCGGATGGATGATGGCGTTGGCAGGCGGTGGACTCAGTTTGTTCGCCATGAGCGGCTGCATTTCGCTCGATGAACACCTCAAGCTCAAGCAGGCCCATCGATTGGTGGAGGCTGAGAAGGAGCAGGTCGGCACCGATCTGTACGACGAACGCCAGGTAAATGACACGCTGCGCACCAAGATCGATGCGCTGGAAAGCGAAAAGGCAAGCCGCGAGGCGCTGATTGCCAATCTCAAGCAAGAGAACGATCGACTCGACCAGATCATGAAACAAACGATGGGGTTGGCCGAGGGAATGGCCGGCAAGACCCACTTGCCCGACATCACCATCGCTTCGGCCCTGCCACCGCAACTGGACAGCGCGCTGAAGAAGTTCGCCGACGCCTATCCCAGTCAGGTTGTATACGATCCCGCCTCGGGGTCGGTGAAGTGGAGCGCCGACTTGCTCTTTGATCTCGGCAGTGACGAAGTGAAGACCTCGTCGCTCGACGCCCTGAAGGGTTTCACGGATATTCTCCGGTCGCCAGCAGCCGCCGATTTTGAAGCGGTCATCGCCGGTCACACCGATAACGTGCGGATCGCCAAGCCGGGCACCAAGGAAAAACATCCCACGAATTGGCACCTGTCAGCCCACCGTGCGATTGCAGTTTCTGAGTTGCTAACCAAGAACGGATATGCAGGCGATCGTGTGTCGGTCATGGGTTGCAGCGAATATCGACCCATCGCGGACAACGCATCCGAAGCTGGCAAGAAGCAGAATCGTCGTGTTGAGATTTATCTTGTGCCCCGCGGCACGATCGTGCAGGGTTCGAAAAAGGTCGCGTCCAGCGCGCCCACTTCGAAGACCGCTACCCCGAATATTCCACCACTCGGCCAGCCGTGAACGTGTAGTCGATGAGACCTATGTTTCTTCGCCAGCAATGGGAATACAAAAAGGCTGGTTGGCGAGAGGCTGAAGCAAACAAAGTAACGAAGACGTATCGAACACCCCGCTGAGTGGTTCAGCGGGGTGTTTTGTTTTGAAATTCCGCGAATATGGGTCTGCTGCCGCAGTTCGTCTTTGAGGAAATGACGGCTGCGGGGGCGGTTCCGGCTCGCTTGTACCCGGCGTATCGCCTTATAATGGCACGATTGTCGTATCGTACTTCACAGGCATCGGCGGCTTGGGGAATGGCACGCCGAATGCCCAAGGACTCAACATGATTGCAAGCATGCCCTCTGGAAACGGTTCTGTTCATTACCAGCGATCCCGAGGCCCCTTGGGCTGGGTGCTGGATTTCTTCAGCAGCGTGTGGGTCGGCATCGTCTGGCTTGTCCTGCTCTTCATTTATTGCTCGATCGGCAGCGCGTTGCCGCAGTTCCGTCAGCTTCCCGCGCTCGAAATGACTGAGTTCCAGTGGTTCCACTGGTGGCCTTTCGACGTGTTGATCGCCCTCTTCTGCACGAGTCTCGTCGTAGTGACCCTCCGGAAGATTCAGCTCAGCTGGGTGAACGCGGGTGTCTGGTTGATCCATACGGGCATCATCATCTTGTGCATCGGCAGCGTGGTTTACTTCGGCCTCAAAGAAGAAGGCGATGCGCCCGTTTTTCGCCGCAGCGTGAAAATCGAAATGCCGGGAATGGATAAGCCCGTGCGAATGGTCGCGATCCCCGGCAGTAAAACCTCAGCCATCGTTGGGCCGGACATGTGGCGGTTCGAAATTCAGGACACGAACAATTCCTGGCCGATCCTTTCCGACGAAAACAAAGGCGAGAAGGCTTACGCGATTAACGTGATGGTCAAGCCGCCAACGGGCGAACCGTTCATCCGCCAGCTTCTCGCGGGGTACCCCCAATACACCGAAGACGTTATGCCGGGCAAGGGTCGGGCGATCAAAGCCATCGGCAAGAAGTTGGTCGATGAAAACTTGCAACTCTCGCTCGATTATGAGCCGACGGAGTATTTCCACCTGATGGATACGTGGGCGCTGTTTGTTCGCAAAGTGGGCGATAAGGAGTGGATTCAGCGACCGATCCACGGCATGGGTCGCTATCACGATCGCGTAGCCTCTCGCGAGTTGGTGTTCACCGAACCGAACGAGCCGTTCATTCCTCGGCCGATCGACATCAACGTGCCGTCCGTCAACGACGCCGATCCACTGAAGAACGCTTCGATGCGTGTGACCGGCTATCTGAGGTATGCCCAAGAGCAGCGTCGTTGGCGCGATGGCGGGGATCGGTTGTTTCCGGTGGTGAAGGTCACCGCGCTCTCGCCACAGGGCAACAAATCGTACGAGCTGGTTGCGCTCGATCGCGAACGAAATCACGTCGAGAACGGCGTATTGGAATTCAGATGGCTTAAGGACTCGCAGGATATCGCAACATTGCCGAAGGATTCGCGAGCGAAACTGATCATCGATGTTCCTTCGACGAAACATCACGAAGAAAAAGTGATGACAGCCGAAACGGTCGTCGGCCGTGAGGGCGAGTTCACCAAGATAGCCGGTACGGATTTTTCTTATCGCATCATCAATGTTCAGGATGGACTCACGATACCTAATCGCGACGGAGTTTTGTCGATCGCGATGGTAGAAATCGAAACGCCCGAAGGTCGCTTCACCCGAATGGTGGCCGACCAGGCGGACATGACGCGCGACATGCACGGCGCGGAGGCTGACCCACACGCGACCAATCAGCGAGTGCCGAAAGAACCCGACGGGCGCATCGTCATGACTTACGAGCCCGCGAGCGCACCGATCATTTTGGCCGCCCACCCCAACGGTTTGCACATGATCGTAAATGGTCAGTCGGGCAGGACGGTGGAAAAGCCCGTCGCAGTGGGTGACGTGACCCATATCGTCGATGGCTTGGACTTGCGAATTGATTCGCTCATCACCAACGCGATATTCGAGACCAAGCCATACGTCGTTCCCATGCACGAGCGACAGAAGGACGCACGTGAAACCTTCTCGATGATCCGTCTTGAGATGGACACGGGTAATGGGACGCAGTCTCGCTGGCTGAACTTCAATCAGTATGCGTTGCCGAATGAACAATATGCCTACATGGGCCGCATGGGATATCAGCCGGAGCGGTTTCGCATGCCCGACGGTAGTTGGGTTGAGGTGATGTTCTCTCGCGAGCGCAAACGGCTGCCCAATCCCATCGCGCTGGAGAGTTTCGATTTGCAAACGCACGTCGGCGGATTCACCGGAAGCGCACTTACGATTTTCAATTACGTGAGCCAGCTTCGATTCCTCGATCATGGAAAATGGACGGAGACATCGCAGATCGCGGTGAATGCCCCAACCAACTACGGTGGTTATTGGTACTTCCAGTCCACCTGGGATCGTCCGATGAGCGGCAATCCGCAGAGCGGCATGAACTTTACCGGTCTCGGCGTGGGCAATCGGCACGGCGTGTATACTCAGTTGGCCGGCTGCTGCATTGCGACGTTTGGTATGTTCTACGCTTTCTATGTGAAGCCGATTCTGAAGCGTCGCCGCGCGGAGCAGGCGCGTTCGCAAAGTGGTGTTGGACGAGAAGTGAATGAGGAAGCGCCCGCGGCGGACTCGATGCGCGAAACTGCAACGGTTTGAAATGAGGGACCGAGGTAGGAATCTCGGTCCAGCAAGAAACGAACGCTGGATCGAGATTCCCATCTCGATCCGGGCACTCCCAAAAACAGTGAATGGGGTTGCGTATGAAAATAAAAGTAATTGATCTGATGGTGGTCGGCGTGTTGGCTGGGCTCATCGGTTACTCTGTCATGAACCGTCCGAAGAGGGTCGATCCCGCGCCGCCGTCGTTTGCGGAGAAGGTTGATCTAGGTCCGTTCAACAAGATCGCGGTGAACGCCGACGGCCGTTTGCGATCGTTCGAATCGCACGCGAAAGCTTACATGGGCATGATCAGCGGGCCGCGCTCGCTCGGCGGACACAGCAACGGGTTCAGCTATCTCGACCTCATCTTTCGTCCGGACAACTACGACAACGTCGACATTGTCTACGTGAAGAACAAGCAGGTTCGCCAACAGATGCTCGATCTGCTGAAGAGCCAATCATTGGTCGACGCCGCGCGATACGACACGATCATGAAGAGCGGGCTGTTCTCGCGAACGCTGCTCGAAAACCAGGCCGTACAAAATCTGCTGCAGAAGCTCGGCGAAGATTTGATTCGCACTGCCAAGGTGGTCAACGCGATCAATGACGGGCTTGCGGTTTCCGATTCGCGCCTGCTGACAAGGGAGCTTCGCGTGGTCGCGCCACCGAGCGGCGAGGAAAACTCGCCATGGCTTTCCATTGGTGAAATGGTGGCGGCTGCGGGTGCGCCCAATGACGATAACCACGCCGGGTTGATGCAGAAGGATAAGCGACTGGCAGGATTGAGTGATGAATTCACGCGGGAAGCTGCGAACGAGTGGCAGGCTTTGCAGTCGGCGTGGCGCGGCGAAGACGCGAACGCGGTCAACGCCCATATTGCGAAACTGGCGGCCATGTTCCCGACGATTTCTCCGCAGTTATACCCGGCTGAGAATCGACTCTCGCTCGAAAGCTGGTACTTCCGCAACAAGAGCATGACGTGGGTGTGGTATTTGTATGTCGCAGCCATCGCTCCGCTGCTCATGTCCATTATCTACAAATGGGATCGGGCGCGGGCGATCGGCATGGCTTTGTTCGTCATTGCGTTTGGCGCGCACACAGCTTCGCTCGGCGTGCGCTGGTACATCTCTGGCCGCTGGCCGAACTCGAACATGTTTGAGGCGGTGACGACAGCCGCGTGGCTCGGCGGTGTTCTTGCGATTGGGTTAGAGTGGTTCACGCGGCGCACAGCCTTTCGCAATTTGTTCGCGCTGGGGTCGGGCGTGATGTCGATGCTCGCGCTGATGGCTGCGTATTTTCTGCCGGCGGATTTGACCTCCACGATCAACAACAAGATGGCTGCGCTCAACGATGTATGGCTGTACATCCACACCAACATGATCATCCTGAGTTACGCGATCATCGGCATCGCATGTATTCCGGCGCTGTTGATGCTGCGTCATCGCTGGTGCCTCGCGTGGGACAACGGATCGATTCACAAGATTCGTTTGGTTGTTCTCCCAATCGCACTCGGCGTGCTGAACCTGACTGCGTATTACCTGGTCATGCATGCGATTGACCCCATCGGGCATGGGCTGAGCAGGAATGCACTTCTGGCGAGTGCCGGCGCGCTGGCTGGTTCATTCTTCGTCGTTGCATCGGAGATCATGAGCATTCGTGAGCGTCGTCGCGCGGGTGAGTTGCGAGTGGAGAAGGCTGCATCGGGCGGGGCTGCGTCGCTGATTCTAAGCAACAAAGCCACTTCGCCGTTCCTCAAGCCGGAGGCGCAAACGTCGAGCCAGGTATTGGATGGTGCGACGATGGTGCTCGTCGAGCTTTCGTTCATCACGCTGTTTGTCGGCACGGTGATGGGCGCGATTTGGGCGGACCACTCGTGGGGCCGACCGTGGGGCTGGGACCCGAAGGAAGTCTTCGCGCTCAACACGTTCATCATTTATCTGATCCTCGTTCACGTGCGGTTCAAGGTCCGCGACAAGGGCCTGTGGACGGCGGTGCTGGCGGTGATCGGCTTCGAGGTCATGATGTTCAACTGGATCGTGGTGAACTTCGTGATCAGCGGGTTGCATAGTTACGCGTAGACGAAAACCTAAAGCCTAAAACCAAAAACCTAAATCTGCCACGCGGCCTGATGGGCGATCGGGAATTGTCGAATGTCGACCCACTGCGTGGGGGCGAAGTGCGATTGTCGATTGGCGGGGATGAACCACAAAGGCACCAAGACACAAAGTCTGGTTGGTGTCTTATACGCATCCCATCAAATAATGGCGCTGCAAGGATGATCGATCAGTCGTGCCTACGGCACTTGATCTTTTGAGCATTCACTTCTTACCCAGCATTGAAAGTGCTGGGCTATTCTCATTCCGTCCCTGACGGGACGAGGGCATTCGCGGCATTTGACGTTGTTGGTCCACTTGTTACGTGCGCCTCGACGGCCTGTTCGAATGACTTGGTGTCTTCGGGTGTCAGGCCGACGCCGAGGCGGGCTAGGGTGGCGGAGATGCAGGTCCAGCCGCCGGCGGGTTGTTTGCGCCAGCGGCGGATGTCGGACCATTTGATCAATTCGAACTTCCTGCGGTGGCCGGTTTTGTTGACGAGCACTCCGTCGGCTGTGACGGCGATGTATGGGTGGATCTTCTTCCAGCCGCCGAGTCGCGAGACAAAGGCGCCGACGAGTGCGGCGAGGATGAGGCCGAGTTGCAGGCTGGAGCTGAAGAGCTTTTGCGACCGGTTATCGGCGTCTCGGCTGAGCATCCACGTGAAGGTAAAAAAGAACGCGGGTATGCAGAAGAAGTAGGCAGCCATTGCGTAGATCTTGAGCATGTCGTGTCGCGATTCGGGGGAATACCAGATGGTAGGGGGTGGATCGAGCAACGTGTTGCACTTGGGGCAGCGCGGGCTTTCGGAAGATTTGCCACAGGCGAAGCAAGTGAGCATGGCGAATATCCAATTGAGAATCGATGATGACGTTAATCATGATATCAAGTGGTGGGGTAATGCTCAATTCGAGGCTGGTGAATCGTCTTGTGTATCGTCCGCCTCGTGTAGCAGGAAACAGGTGGGTGCAGAGCACCGCACCCTACGTGGGTGGCACCCGTGCTTGCGCAGGGGGCGCTGGTAGAATGCAATCTGTAGAAGTGGAAAGGCAATGGTGCCTTGTGGTCCAAAACAATCGAATAGGCGACGTTTGATGGAACTCACCACGGCCAAGCTGTGGCTTGACCGTGCCACCCATGGCTGCCTGCTCGATTGAGATCACATATCGCTCAAAGGAGGAGCTTTCTATGTCGAATCCGCAATATCCGCGTCGGTTTGTTGGGGCGAATGAAACGCTGGATCGTTGGCCGGTGATCGAGCCGTATTTTGAGAAGCTTGCGAAGCGCGAGCTGGCGGGGGCGGCGGAGGTCGAGCGGTGGCTGGAGGACTATAGTGAGCTGACGGCCTGCGTGGATGAGATGGGCACGGATCGACATGTGAAGATGACGTGTCAGACGGATGACCCGGCGCGGAAGGCTGCGTACTTTGATTTTCTGGAGAATATCGAGCCGCAGATCAAACCGCAGATGCATGCGCTGAATGTGAAGTATACGAAGACGGCTGCGGTGAAGGAGTTATTGCAGCAACGCAATTCAGAGCCGACGACTACCCAGAGACCCTCACCCTGCCCTCTCCCTAAAGAGGGAGAGGGAATTGCAGGGGCACCCTCGAAGAATTCGGTTGAGGGACCATCGGGCAAGAGTGCGTCATCGGGCGGGCGATATGCTGTGCTGGATCGACGGATTCGCGCTTCGGTGGAGGTGTTTCGCGATAAGAACGTGCCGTTGCAGACGCAGGAAGCGAAGCTGATGCAGGAGTTTCAGGAGATCGGCGGGGCGCAGACGGTTTCGTTCGACGGGAAGGAGCAGACGGTCGCGCAGTTGGCTGTGTATGCGGAGCGGACGGATCGGGCCGTGCGACAGGGTGCGTGGGAGGCGGAGGCCAATCGGCGGTTGCAGGATGTGGAGAAGCTGGAAGAGATTTTCGACAAGCTGATCGGGCTGCGTCACGAGATGGCACTCAACGCGGGGAGTGCGAACTATGTGGACTACATGTTTAAGGCGATGCAGCGGTTTGATTACACGCCGAAGGATTGCTTCGCGTTTCATGAGGCTGTGGAGAAGGCGGCGGTGCCGGTGTTGCGGGAGTTGCAGCGTGAGCGCGAATCGGAATTGCGAATCCAATGCAAGAGCCCCTCACCCCTGCCCTCTCCCCAAGGGGGCGAGGGAGTAAGAAAAGAAGGCGCTGGGTTCGACAAATTGCGGCCTTGGGATTTGGCGGTGGATGTGAAGGGGCGGGCGCCGCTGAAGCCGTTCGCGGATGTGGAGGAGTTGTGCACGAAGTGTTCGCGCGTGTTTCATCGGGTCGATCGGGAGTTGGGGGCGCAGTTCGATGAGATGCGAGCGAAGGGGTATCTCGATCTGGCGAATCGCAAGGGGAAAGCGCCGGGCGGGTATCAATCGAATTATGAGGAGTCGCGCCGGCCGTTCATTTTCATGAATGCGGTGGGCGTGCAGCGGGATGTGCGGGTTTTGGTGCATGAGGGCGGGCATGCGTTTCACTCAGTGGCTGCGAAGGATGATCCGTTGATTCAGTATCGCAGTGCGCCGATTGAGTTCTGCGAGGTGGCGTCGTTCGGGATGGAGATGCTGGCGCTGGATTATCTGGATGAGTTTTATGATGCGGATGAGTTCGCGCGGGCGAAGCGGGCGCAGCTGGAGGGGATTATTTATCTGATTCCGTGGGTGGCGACGATCGACGCGTTTCAGCATCAGCTTTATGCCAAGCCGGGGCACTCGCGCGAGGAGCGGAAGCGGATGTGGCTGGAGCTGCATCGGCGGTTTGGCGGCGTGGCGGATTTTGCGGGGTATGAGCGGGCGCTGGAGTTTGCGTGGCAGAAGCAAGTGCACTTGTTCCAGGCGCCGCTGTATTACATCGAGTACGGGATCGCGAAATTGGGGGCGCTGCAGGTGTGGCGGAACGCGATGAAGGATCGGGCGGCTGCGACGAAAGCGTATCGTGCGGGGTTGGCACTGGGGGGATCGAGGCCGCTGCCGGAGTTGTTTGCGGCTGCGGGAGCGAGGTTTGATTTTTCGTATGAGACGTTGGCGCCGTTAATGGAGTTGTTGCAGAAGGAGTTGGCGAAGTTGCCGCAGTAAGTTCGGTGTGATCGAACCTGTTGAGACGGGAAATGAACAGCGATCCTGCTATTCCCAATGACACTGGGCTGCGTTGCCCAAAGTGCGGATACAACATTACCGCGTTGACGTCCGCTCGCTGTCCGGAGTGCGGGAGCTCGTTTGAACTGGCTGCTCCGCCCGATACACAGCCCCGAAAACCGTCGAGCTTGCAACAGTTATTGAATCTATTCTACGTTGCGGGCACTGTCTTGATTGTTGCCAGCTGGTTTGGTGTGGTGGATTACCGCATTGGCCGGATCGGTCTCGGGATGGCGTTGCTCGGTTGGGTGGTGAGCACTTTTAGTGGGCCGCGTCGTCGAGTGTAGCTTGGTTCTAGCTTAGTTTTCAGAAATTACGCACACCTTTCTATAACAAAACTCTGAAATATAATTGTGCGAAACGACGGGAAAGTTCGCGAGGAAAGCAGAGGATAATCCAATTCAGCATCTTGGTGACAAAGGCGACGGTTTGAGTCCATTGGGCTTCGACGAAGGTTTGCGACTCTATCAGTCGCCAGATATCTTCACGCTGGGTGAGATGGCTAATGCGGTGCGCGAGCGGCTGCATGGGCGGAATGCGTTTTACAACATCAACCTGCACATCAACTATTCGAACTACTGCGTGCTGCGGTGCAAGTTTTGTTCGTTCTACCGAGCGTACCCGAAGAATGGCGACGGGCTGGACAAGGACATTGTGCATGATGACGGCACATACGAGCTGACCATTAACGAGATCGTTCGTCGCGCGCGTGTGGCGTATTCGCGCGGGGCGACTGAGGTGCACATCGTCGGCGGGTTGCATCCGAAGTTGCCGTTTTCGTATTACACCGACATGTGTGCGGCGATTCGCGAGGCGTGCCCGCACATGCACATCAAGGCGTTTACCGCCATCGAGATTATTCACTTCACGCGGATCACGAGGCCGCGGTTGTCGATCGCCGAAGTGCTGACGAAGTTGCGCGAGGCGGGTTTGGGGTCGATGCCGGGTGGCGGAGCGGAGATATTTGACGATCGCGTGCATGACGAGGCGTTCAAGACGAAGGTGGGCGAGGCTGAGTGGTTTGAGGTGCATCGCACGGCCCACGAGCTGGGAATCTTCACTAACGCGACGATGCTGTATGGGCATGTGGAGACGCCGGCTGAGCGGATCAAGCACTTGATCAAGCTGCGCGAGCATCAGGAGGAAAGTTTGCGGTCGCGGCGGGCGCACTTCAATTGCGTGATTCCGTTGTCGTTCATTCCCGACGGCAGTGCGCTGGAGAATCTGCCGGGCCCGAGTGGGTTGGATGATCTGAAGACGCTGGCGATCAGCCGGTTGATCTGCCACAACATTCCGCACATCAAGGCCTTCTGGATCATGCAGACGCCGAAGCTGGCGCAGGTGGCGCTCAACTGGGGCGTGGATGATATTGACGGCACGGTGGTGTGGTACGACATCACCAAACGCGAGGGCGACGGCACGACGCATCAGGAACTGACGGTCGATAAGCTGAAGCGATTGATCGTGGAGGCTGGGTGCAAGCCGGTGGAGCGGGATACGCTTTATCGCCGGGTGAACCGCAGTGACAGCCAGTGGCACGTCGATGGTGAGAATTGGCGCGTTAAGTATGATGCGGCTGCGCCGGATGAGAGGCTGGGGGCGAAGCGGGAGTTTGTGGAGTTGGGGGCGACGTTGAGGTAGAACGCGAACTTCCACACAACGTAGAGTTATGACATTCTTTATCTCGTGCTCTTATCAATTCTAAGCAACCGGTCGCTTGCGCTCTCGGCTCTGATGATTACGGAGTTGCGCGATAGAAGCACATGTCACCAGTAGAAATAGTGCGGTTGGTTCAGGGACGAGCAACAGTTGTCCGCCGGTTAGTTCGCCGGTGTGGGCGCGCCACTGGGTGAGCGGGTCGCCGGGGCCGTTGAAGCCGAAGGCGGCGAAAGCTCCGAAGTTCGGATTGGCATCGTCGGCGTTCATGAGGTCGATGATGGCAGGGATCTGGGACGGAACTTCAATTTCAATTACACCAAGTTGTGTCTCGCCATTATCAGGAACCGTGATCTGGAATAACGGGTTCGCCGTCGGTAACGGATAAACCCATGCGGTATTTGGCAGCGTCCCATCAGGAAAGCAATCGAAGGCGCAAATCCAATCGAAGGCGGATGGATTGTCGACCGTTTCGTCTTGTGGCGTGTTTGGATCGTTGAGAAATACACCGTCGTTCCCGGCCCAGCCGTTGGCTTCAACGATCGGGGCCGATGTATCGGTGAAATCGAGAAAAATGCCGCGAAAGAGAATACTGCCTTGCGGATTACCGGTGTCGACGAGGAACACGTTGGCGGCGAGAACTTGGCCTGGTGTGACAACTGCGGTAGGTGGATTGCCTGGGATAACTGTTACGCCGGTAGGACGGATGTCGAAGCGTGCGCCGGCGAAAGAGGAAGAGATGCTTGCAGTCCAACAAGAGACGGCGACAACTAGAAATCGTGTTCGTTGAATCATCTCTTAATTCGCACCTTTCCTTGGCCGTGTGTTCAGAGCAACGAAAGTACCAACCACAAAAAGAAGAAAGGTTGCCGGTTCCGGGACAAGCAACAGTTGGCCGCCGGTGAGTTCGCCGGTGTGAGCGCGCCAGGTGGTGACTGGGTCATTGGGGCCGCCGAAGCCGAAATCGACGCGCGCACCATAGAACACACTTGGAGCATCGGCGTTCATGACGTCGATGATTGCGGGGAGCTGCGATGGCACGTCGACGAGAATGCTGCCGAGCTGGATCTCGCCGTTGTCCGGCAAGACGATTTGAAATATCGGATTGGGATTGGGTAGTGGATATACCCAACTCTGGTATGGCAATGGTGGAATGAACCGGGGGATCGTGAATGGATTTATCCAGTTGAAGTAACCGTCATTGTCGAGGTCATCTTCGAATATTCCATCGGGACCGGCCCAGCCGTTTGCTTCTACTATTGAGCTACTTGTATCAGTGAAGTCCAGGAATACTCCCCTGAATGCGATCGCTCCCTGGGGATTGCCGGTGTCGACGATGAACGCTTGAAGGTTCAATGTTTGGCCGGGTGTCACGGTGACTGAAGGGATATCGCCTGGTGTTGTAGTGAGGCCCTGCGGGCGGAGGTCGATGCGGGCACCGGCGAAAGTCGCTGTCGAGCAAGTTAACAAGATGCCGAAGCAAAAAACGTGTTTCTTCATGGCCATGCTCCCCCTCACGTGACGGTGATCGATGACGTTTGGATAGATGTAATGGTA
The DNA here is from genome assembly GCA_964494205.1 of uncultured Phycisphaeraceae bacterium. Lineage (GTDB taxonomy): Bacteria > Planctomycetota > Phycisphaerae > UBA1845 > UBA1845 > JBBTCX01. Next base: position 131,911 of record CAZBRD010000001.1, read on the forward strand.
AGTGAATTACGTAGTTGGGGTCAAGGTTTGTAGGTTGGATTGACAAACTCATGGGCGTCGGGTCTGCGGACCCGACCTACTGCGCTTGCGTTCGACAACACATGCGAACCAGGTGCGGGAGTTCTTACGGTTGAAGGGACTTTTCGTATTGTCGGCGGGCTTCTTCGGCGCCGGGTTTGTCATTCAAGTGCATGAGAAGATCGATCAATAGGCCGTGATGTGATGCATCCTTGGGGTTTAGTCGAACTGCTTCGCGGGCATAAGATAATGCTTCGGTTGGTTTTCCCGTGATCATCAGCACTGCAGCCATGTTGTGATGGGCATCTGCAAAGGTCGGGGCGTAGCGAATGCACGCCTGGTATTCCGCCAACACTTCCGGCCAGCGTTGTTGCTGCTGCAGTACTTGAGCCAAGGCGTAGTGTGCGTCTGCCAGTGCGGGGTCCAATTCGATCGCGCGGCGCAATCGCTGTTCTGCGAGTTCAATTTTCTCCATACCAAAGGCAGCTTGCCCCGACAGCAAGTGAATCCGCGCGTCTTTTGGTGAAGCGTCTTTCAGCTGTTCAAGCATGCGATCGGCCGATGCGAAGTCTCTGAATCGGATCATGGTATCGACGAGTTTAAGCGCCCAGCTTGTGTCCTTGTGCAGGAGTACGTGCTCGGCGAAGACGTCGTAAGCTTCCTTGGTTCGACCGCGCGATGCCAGCAACTGGCACAGGCTGCTGCGGGCTTGATCGCTGGTGGGGCTAACCTCGACTGCCTTCTTGTAGGTTGATTCTGCTTCGTCGAACTTCCCGGCACGCTCCTGCAGGTCGGCCAGCCGCACAAGCGGGATAGGGTTTTTCGGATAGAGGTCGATCATTCGGCGGACGGTTTTCTCTGCCAGATCGCGCTGATCGCGGGCGTAATACGCCCTGGCAAGCTCATCCAGGAAAATGTCTGTCGAGAGAAAGCCCCAGCGATCGGCGCGATCGAAGTGCACGATGGCGCGATCGAGTTGCTCGCGCTGATCGGAGGTGGCCTGAGTCCACCACGTCGAACCGGGAGCCAGAGGTGTGCCTGCGATGTTGAGGTCTGCAAGCAAACGCTGGCCGCGCGAACCTTCCCATTGAATGGCTGAGCTGTGCACGGTGAGCGCTAACGTGATCACCATACTTCCAATGAGTATCTTTCCGGTGCCGGTGAGATTACCGCCGTGCTTGAGCGTGAGGTTTTGCAATCGCACGTTTGAGTCGCGGACGATTCGGATCAGTTTCATCACGACATAGGCGAAGATTGCGGACATGCCCATGGCCATCAGCAGTGGGATATGTCCATACAGGCCGCGGTAGGTGAACAGGCCCCATAGGCCGAACGCGATCATGAGAAGTTCTTCCCACAGGGCGAAATCGTAGTTGGCGGGTTTGCGCGGACTAGATGGTTTCGTGCCGATCGCTGGTTTTCCGATTCCCCAATAGAGAGCGTCGTTGGGGCAGACGCTCACGCAGTCCATGCATTTCATGCAGCCGGGGTCGACGACCATTCCATAGAGTGCGACTTCTTCGTGGACTTTGACGTTGGAGGTGCATACGGCGGTGCAGTGGCCGCAGTGTTCGCAGGCGTCGGTGACGCGAATGCGGCCGACGGCGACGGGATCGACGAGGCCGAAGAAGCCGCCGTATGGGCAGCCATAGGTGCAGAAGCCTTTCGCGCCGAGGAAGTAGACGATGACGAAGCCGCAGACGATTAGTGTCAGTACGGCGACAATGGGGCCGGGGAAGGTTTTCCAGAACTCGGTCGTGATGATCTCGTTAGATAAATGCGGAGCCGGCGCGCCGACCCACAGGCGAAACACGGTTGGCCAAATGAACATGTAGATGGCTAACGCGAGTGGGGCGAGGATCAGCAGGCGCGAGCGGAACGGTTTTGGTTTGATGCCGATTTTTTTCATGAGCCAGGCGCAGAAGTCCTGATACGCGACGACGTGACACGCCCATCCGCAGAAGAAGCGGCCGAGGAGGATCGTGCTGAGGATCGCGAGGATGAAGAAGATGAATCCCGCGTTGAGGTGTCCGTTGTTGAGGGTGTACATCGATTCGGATGGCTCAACCGGGGAGATTGTTTTCTTGGCGGTCAGCCAGTGAATGATATGTGCGGCCACGAGTATGTGGACGGTGATCAGCGCTGCAGCGCGCCACTTGCTCGTCTTTGATGGGCGAACGGTTTTTCCGTCGACGGCCATCACGGGCAGACTGACGCTGCGCGAGCGTTTGGCGTCCGAGGGTTTGTCCTTCGGTGTGCAAGAACGATGATGATCTTTGGTTGTCGCCAACCGTGTTCCTCAATGAGTTCTAACTTACAAAAGTAATCTGCATCATTGTCGCGTACTCTGACCCCCTTTATCCCCCCTTGGAAAGGGGGGAACGATGGAGGTGGCCGCCACAAGAATCGACATCGTTCTAAACCAGCTTCAACGCGCGCCGCGAAATCTCGAGAGCGCGCGTCGTCCATATTGTATCAATCGGATCGCTGCGGAGAATTGAGACGGCCATGACGCGCCTCGGGTGCTTGCGGCATTTGAAAGTCTGAAGACCATGCCCAAGCGGATTGCCGCCACGAAAGGTCAATTCATGCCAGCACTTGAGCAATTCGAGCTTGGGCATGCCACCCAAATCTAAGATCACACCAGTAAGCCGCGATCTGCGTTAAGGAGTGCGACTGGCCGATTACATCTGCATCGTGTGTGAATCGATGCGTTTCTCCAGCAGGGGCTTGAGCTGGACGAACTCTTCGGCGAGGTCCGAATCGGGGAACAACTCGCGGAGTCGCTCGCCGATTTCGATCGCGCCGGCGATTTCGCCCGCTCGGACATGCTGAGCGAATTTCTCGCGCAGGGAATGGCGCGCGGTTTCATTCAGCTCGTCGAGCTGTTCGTGCATCGTCTCGACCAGGTCGGGGTCGGCTGATTCGGGCATGGAATTGATGATCGCCCGACACGCGGAAAGGTCGCCCGCCCCTCGGGCAGTCACCCACAACTGCATGGTTTCTTTGAACGACATTGATGAATGACCGTTTCGTCCGTTGCCGGAGAGATCGGCGACGTGGTCGTCGATCGGTTCCGATTCGATGGGAGCGGGCGCCGGCGATGCAATGGACTCATATGTGAAGGGATCCTGTATCACCAGCTCGTCTACGTCGGTGACCAGTCGCGGGAACACTTCCGACAATGTGGCTGCGGCGAGCGACGACGGGTCTTCGACGCCCGCTTCGCTCAAGTCAACGATTTCTGGATTGCTTGTCTGCTGGGTAAATGCGCCGGCTGCGGAGGAGCCGATGGTGGATGATCTGGTGTTTCGAGCGAGTGTTTCGTGAAGAGATGTCAGCGCATCGATCTTCTCTTCCATCGCGCCGACGCGAGCGGAGACTTGAAGCAATGAGTTCACGATGGCTGCCACAGCCAGCACGCCGCTGATCACAAGAAACCCCAGGAAGGCAATGATCGTATTGCCAGCGATGGCTGCGGGAATGGTCACGAAGAAGCCAGCGCCGACATAAATCGACGCGACGAGGTACATCGCTTGTCGCGTGCGGCGGGATTTTTCCATCATGTCCTGATGCGGCGACATCGCACGACCATCAACCTTCTTCTCGGCAGCGAGAAAATCAAAACGTCTTTTTCACGGCAGAGCGAAGTTAACGGTGCCGTCTGCACGCGGACATTTCCAGAATTGTCCGAGACTAATCTCCTAATTAGGAGATTTCCATACGTGTAGCAGTATATGATTATTCAGGAATTACCTAATTCCTTACGTGGGATATTCAATGGTACGAATCCACCGCCATCTTGTAACGGTCGAGGCGCTTCGCGCTCCGGCCGATCGTATCCCGCCAGCGCGCTTCCAATCGGTAATGATACCTCCAGCCACATGCAGTTCGCATCGGTGCGAACTCTTCCTTCGCGGAGTGCTGCTGGAAAAAGAATGGTATCACCGACCCTGAATGGAAACGGTTCCTTCGCTCCCTTATGCGAGATTGTACCGCTCCCTTCGAGCACGATCCAGATCATAAACTCGTCGTAAGGCAGTTCTTGTTCGACGCCGTCGACCATGCGCACACGTTCGATAAGAAATGATTCGCAGCGCACCAAACTCGTAACAGCCGTCCACACACTGGCGACGTGTTGCTTCTCTTCTTCCTTTATGGGACCTGCATCGAAGTGAATGCACTCCATGGCTTCAGCGACGTGAAGCGTACGTGGTTTGCCGGTAGAAGGTTCTACGCGATTCCAGTCATACACGCGATATGTTATGTCCGATGGAGTTTGGACTTCGGCTACCAAAAGTCCGCTGCCCAATGCGTGAAGTGTTCCGCTCGGCAGGTAGTAGGCGTGGCCGCGTCGCGCTTCGATTGTGTTAAGAAGAGGTTCGACGTTACCAGCATTGATAGCGGTGCGAAGCGCTGCGGAGTCGAAACCCGCGCGGACGCCGCGATAGATCAGGCTGCCCGGTGCGGCGTCAACTGCGTACCAGGCTTCGTGCTTGACGCGGACCTTGCCTCCCAGTCGGGCGGCCATGGCTTCGTCGGGATGGACCTGGATGCTCAGTGTTTCGGCCGCATCGAGGAACTTGATGAGCAGCGGGAAGCGGCCATCGATCAATTCGCCGCGACCGAGGAGGTCAGCCCCCCACTCTTTGACGAGCGCGGAGATGGTATTTCCCTTCATGGGCCCGCGGGAGACGATGGATTGATCGTCTTCCAGGTCGGCTAATTCCCATGATTCGCCGATCGGCTCGCGCGGCGGGAGCTTCTTGCCGAGGACGGTTTCGAGCTTTCGCCCGCCCCAGATTTTGGGTTTGAAGATCGGTTCAAAGATCAGCGGATGGACGACGGCCATTACCTAAGCTCCACGGGAAACGTGAGCCGATTGTAGCGCTGAAGGCGTATTCATCCAACTATCGAATTGCCTCGACTCATGGGTGGCTCGAATTGCTTCATCAATCGTTCGGGAATAGACTTAGGGCGTTCTTCTTACCGTGAATTTGGTTTGCCCAAGGATGACTTATGTCCACTGAACCTGCTTCGCCGCTGCCCGTTTCCGACGTAATTACGTTTGACGATTTCGCCAAGATCAAGCTGCGCGTGGCGAAGGTTGTCGAGGCTATCAATCACCCCAATGCGGACAAGCTGCTGGTGCTTAAAGTTGACCTTGGGAACGAGCAGCGTCAGATTTGTGCCGGTATTCGGAGTCATTACACGGCTGAGCAGTTGGTGGGCAAGAATATCGTGGTGGTGGCTAACTTGGCTCCGCGAATGATGCGCGGGCATGAGAGTCAGGGGATGTTGCTGGCGGCGGTGACGGACGATCGGTCGCAGGTGGTCGTGGTCAGCCCCGAGAAGGACATCCCGCCGGGCTGTGGTGTATCATAATTTGCGGGAAACGATGAGTTTACAGGCCGCAACCGGTTGGCGGATTCGTGGGTAGGAATAGGTGAGATAGTTAGCGACGAAAGCCCGTGAAACGATTCTTTCATGTCATCTTAGTTGTTGCGATCCTGGCTGGCGTGCCTGCCTGCAATAGTTCCAATTACAAAGACAAGCGGTACGAACGCGATCAGCGGATCTACAAAATGAGCACGGATTATGCCGCCTACGACAAGGCGGGTCCGGAGCGGATGAATTACGTCGTCGGGGTTGATCGAAAAGTGCGCCAGCGCTCACAGGACAGCCTCGACCGGACGCTCAAGTACATCGACGAGACCTCGCAGCGCGATCAGACGCGGTGGGATTCGCAACAAAAGAACCGTCAATCCTGGTGGAAACGTATCTTTGGCGGCAAGCCTGAGCAAATGGAAGACACGTTTGCGAAGATGACGTACTGATCGTCGGGCGGTTTTGTCTCCCTCCCTTCTAACGCTATAGTCGCTTCCGCATGACTGATTCCCCATCGACTCCGGCAGTCTGGACGATCGGCAAGCTTCTCCATTGGTCCTGCGATTATTTCAAGCGAAACAATCTCGAAGACGCTCGTCTCTCGGCGGAAGTTTTGCTGGCCCATGTGACGGGTCTCCGGCGGATCGACGTGTATGCTCGCTTCGAGCAAGCGCCGGCAGACGATGTGCTTTCAAAATACCGCGACCTCGTTCGCCGTGCGGCTGCCCATGAACCGATCGCCTATCTGGTTGGGGAAAAGGAGTTTTATTCCCTGCCGTTCAAGGTCACTCGCGATGTGCTCATCCCCCGACCCGAAACCGAAACGTTGGTCGAGGCGGTTGTTGACCATTGCAACACGAACGCGCTATCGCAACCGCGAATTCTCGATCTCGGAACCGGGTCGGGGTGTCTGGCAATTAGCATTCTCAAGCAGTTGCCGCAGGCGATGGCCATCGCGACCGACGTCTCCCCGGCGGCTCTTGAGATCGCCCGCGAGAACGCCCAGCGCCATAACCTGTTGGAACGAATCAACTTCCTTCAGGCGGATCGACTGAAGCTTGAAAGTGTCCCATCCAATACCATTGACGTGCTGGTGAGTAACCCGCCGTATGTGCCCGTGGCGACTTGGCCGACGCTCAAGCAAAACGTGCGAGAGTATGAGCCGCGGCTGGCGGTGACGGATGATGCGGATGGCCTCACTTTTTATAGAATGATGGCCAGCGACGCGGGCCGATTTCTCACACCAAAGGGCGCGGTGTTTGTGGAGATTGGCGACGACTGTTCGCAGCCAGTGAAGGATGTGTTTTGCGGCGCGGGTCACTGGCGATTCGGTAGTGCGCGGCGCGACCGATGTACGGGGCGTGAACGAGTCATGATCTTCGCGTCGGCTTGACGATGTACGATTGCGGTCATTGATTCGAAAAAGATGATTGCGTAGAGCACCAACCACGCAATTGTAGCGTCGCCCCTTGTGGGCGGCGTTGCGCCGGGGACAAGCCCCGACGCTACATTTGACCATGTAATGCTCGGTCACGGGCTGAAGCTCGCGGCTCGCCTGAGCGATCCACGGAGGGAAAGACCATGCAGTACTTTGAAATCGTTGGCGGCACACGCCTTCGCGGGGCGATCGACATCAGCGGGGCGAAGAATGCGGCTCTGCCCATTATGGCGGCCTCCATTCTGATGGAGGGCGAGACGGTTCTGACCAACGTTCCCGATCTGGCTGACGTTCGTCAGATGCAGACACTTCTTGCACGTCTGGGCGTAAAGTCGGAACGCGATTCGGATGGCGCGATGCACCTGCGCGTCGAGGACGAGATGAACGTCCACGCGGAGTACGAGCTGGTCAGCAAGATGCGGGCGAGCGTGTGCGTCATGGGCCCGCTGCTCGCCAAGCGTCGGCGATCGCAGGTTTCGATGCCGGGCGGGTGTGCCATCGGTGATCGACCGATCGATCTGCACGTCAACGGTTTGTGCATGCTGGGGGCTGAGACCGATCTCGTCAGCGGTGACGTGCTGCTCAAGGCCAAGAAATTAAAGGGGACGGACATCTTTCTTGGCGGACCGTTTGGGTCATCCGTGACGGCCACGGCCAACGTGTTGATGGCTGCGGCGTTGGCAGAGGGCAGGACGATCATCGAGTCAGCTGCGTGCGAGCCGGAAGTGACGGACCTTGCCGATTTTCTGAATGCATGTGGCGCCCGTATCACCGGCCAGGGTACGCCGCAGATAACGGTGGAGGGTGTGCCGAGCTTGAAGGGCACGCGCTACCGAGTGATGGCTGACCGCATCGAAGCCGGGACGTTCATGATTGCGGCTGCGATTACGAACGGCGATCTGGAACTTCGCGGCGGGAAGATTGAACATCTGCGAGCGTTCGTGGATCGACTTCGCAAGATCGGCGTCATCGTCGAGCGAGGGGAGAAAGGGATCTCTGTTTCGTCAGCGCGACGGTTGGAGGCGGTTGAAATCACCACGCAGCCCTACCCCGGTTTCCCGACCGATTTGCAGGCACAAGCGATGGCGTTGCTTTGCCTGGCTGATGGCAACAGCGTGATTACGGAGAAGATCTTCCCCGACCGCTTCCTGCACGTGGGCGAGCTTTCGCGCATGGGGGCGCACCTGCACAAGGAAGGCCCGACGGTTATCATCGAAGGCGTCAAGCGACTCATCGGTGCGCCTGTGATGGCGTCTGACCTGCGGGCGTCGGCTGCGTTGATCCTTGCGGGGTTGATCGCGAAGGGCACGACGCGTGTTCATCGGGCTTATCACATCGATCGTGGGTATGAGAAGATCGAAGAGAAGTTGGCTGGGGTCGGCGCGAACATCAAGCGATTGAATGAGCAATAGTGCTCGCGGTCGTTGTAAAGAAACAAGCTCTCGTCGCTTGTTAGCGCGATTCGACGGGTTTTACTTCGAGATCATCAAACGCGGTGGCTGCATCCGCTTTCGTCCATAGGCCGATCGTGCCCGCACTTGGGAACGTTTCGTCTTTGGCTTCGAGAAGCTTCTGGCCGTCGAGGTAGCACGCGATGTCGGAGCCCGTCATCGTGACGCGAAGCGTGTACCACTTGCCCTCCTGTGCTTCGACTTTGGCAGAAGCGAATTGCGTGCGCGTGGCTTGCTCCATCTTGTAAACTCGAAAATTTGATTCGAGCGGGTTGAGGCGGCAGATGTAGTAGTTGTTTTCATCCTTGCACCGCCAGATTACGCCGCCGCCCTGATCCACCTTGCCGCTGATGGCCTTGAGCCTTACAGAAATATCCACGTCTTTGAAGGGAGGTTTGTCGAGGATTAGCAGGTTGGAAACAATGCCTTCGCTCTCGGTCTTGGTAAGTGCAAGAACGTTCGGCTTGCTTGGCGCCGAGTCGTCGGCCACAACCTGCCAAACCCTCGGCAGCTTCGCTACACCGGTTTGCTTAGCTACCCAGTTGGCGGGAAGTTTTCCGATGGGCTCTTTGTCAAAGTTGAATGAAATGGATTGGGATTTCGCTGCCTCCGATTGGTCTGTGGGTTTTTTCTCGGGTTGAGGGTTCAATAAATTGAGCAACAAAAATACCAGCGTTCTCATTGGGATTTCCTTTCAAGCGCAACTATCGTTCGCGCACCAGCATCTCGCGTTTGATCGACATTCGCTCGATCAGCGGGGCTGCGTCGTTCAGCCAGCGCATGGCGTCGGAATAATAACCGGCGGTTGGGCGCAGGTCCGAGGCCATGGCAGACCAATATCGATTAAACGTGTGCATAGACAGTTCGCGAAGGTATTTGCTGTACACGCTGGCTAAGGCGATGGGCATGTGCTGTTTCTCGCCTTCGGTCAGAAACTCGATATTGATTTCATTGCGCGAGTCGGTCAGTCTGTAGGCGCTGCGAGTTTCCGATTCCTCCAGGATTTGCAGATCGAATCCCGTAAATTCGACAGTTAGCAATTCACGATAATGCGATCTGCCGCCCAACCGGTCGACAAAGACGCGGACGCGCCGTTCAGTGGACAACCGCAACGCCCGACGTAGAACGCGCAGCATTCGACCTACGAGAACGGTTGACTTGTTTCGCGTGGATCGAACCAGCTTGTTGTACTGCCCTTCCCACAACACTTCGCTGCACACGCCGGCAAAGGTCACGCCGGCTTCCGTGCAGTTCTTTCGGACTGCGTTGGCACGGGTACCGATGTCGCCGACGCTCTGCGAAACCGGCAAGGGTGCGTCGGCGGATGAATACCACGGATATTCCAACAGACCGTCGATCGAATCCGGGGAGGCTAGAGTGAGTAACTCCCGCCATGTAGCAGGCCGATGACCAGCGACAGCCAACATCACATGGGCGGTGCGCTCGAGGGGCGATAAGTCGTCTGCCCCTTTGTGCAACGCCTTGCTGTCCGCGATGGGCAGCTTGTTGGCGGTACGGGATGTGTTTTGTGTGCACGTCTGGCGAAGTGCCGTCCAAAGGCACTGATCGAGGGCGTTATCGTCGACCCGAAACACGGTGCCGCTGACCACCAGCGGACCGAGCAGCGGCCCAAACCCCGCCTCATCTATGCCGATCAACGCACCCAACTCGCGCCCTCCGCCATGCGGAACTATGCGTTGGCCAGCGTACGTCCATGTATTTCAATGCACAAGCTCGTTGTGCAATTGCACCACTTAAACCATGCACTCACCCAGAAAAAAACTCAACACGCCGGATTTGTTCGCGCGGTGTATCTATGGATAGAGGATATGATTAGGTGCTGAGTGCGGGGTTGCGTCACAAGGTGTTCCTTGAGCCTCGCACGGGTCGTCCAGTGCGGTTTTCGCACCGACTAGGGTTAGAGAGATTCCAGCCAACGAGGGTGATGCTCTCGCCAGCACGGAGTTTCCGCGCGGTGCGCCTACGCGCAATAACAAACGAAACGGTGATCAAACATGAATTACAGAAACGGAAAAATCTCAGTTCGCGGATTTACCTTAATCGAGCTGCTTGTGGTCATTGCGATCATCGCTTTGTTGCTCGCGATATTGCTCCCTTCGCTTGAATCCGCGCGTAGAAACGCAAAGCGAAACGCGTGCCTGGCGCACATCAAAAACATCGCGACCAGCAGCCGCGTCTATGAGGCGGACGATCCGCAAGGCTGGGGTATTCCTGTTCACCCCGGTCAGTTCACGCAGAACGCGTCCACGCCAACTTTCATCGGTGCGTACGAATGGGGCGGCAAGAGCGGCGTCGGTCGCGAAGGTTTCGTACAGGCGCCGGGAGGGCAATTCGCATTCCTCGGTAGCAAGTATGGTACGAAGGCTGGGTTTGGTCCGGTCACACGCCCGATGAACGAAATCCTCTATGCCGGGGGTTTCAAGGACAACCTTTATCCTACGTTTGACCGCATTGGCGCGGAAGCAGACACCAAGCTCAGTCTCGATCTCTTCAAGTGTCCCGGTGACGACGGTCCGCCGCGCGGCGCGCACTGCGAGGACTGGATCAGCAATCCGGAGCGATCGTCTTACGACCATTTTGGTAACAGCTACTCGGCTAACCTGTTCATGATTCATGCGGGCAATGACCCGATGCAAAGCAACTCACCGTACATGCGGCCGATCTCGCGCGTGCCGACGCCGGCGAGGACTCTCTATTACGAAGAGAACATCGGCCGCTGGGCGTGGGCTGCCCGTCGAGAGATCTGTCCGATCATCAGCCCGGGTGTTGATCCGGGTCCGACCAAGAACCTGGGTGGATGGCACGGGGCTGATTGGACTTTCAACCGTGCGTTTGTTGACGCCCATGCTGAATATCAAAAAGTCTACTTTGAAGGCACCGAAGATGCTGCGGGGTATGCACAACACTACCGCGTGGAAAAAGTATTCGAAGATCCAGGGGAACAGTCGCTCAACGTCTGCGTGATCGTTCGTGGCCCGGGCTGGCAAAAGGATACATTGCCCAATGAGCCGATTCAGACGGGTTTGCTTTACCCCGGCAACGGTCGGCCATCGTATGAGGATTGCGTCGACGGCAATTGATCCAGTGAGAATTAGAACATTCGGTTTCAAGCACTTGAATTACATCGCAGGAGAGGAAGTCATGGCTCGTGGTAACGCAATCAATCAACCTACAGCATCCAAGAAACTACGATGTGGATTCACGCTGATTGAGCTGCTGGTGGTTATTGCGATCATCGCTCTGTTGCTCGCGATATTGCTTCCTTCGCTCGAAGCGGCGCGAAGAAATGCAAAGCGCAACGCATGCCTGGCGCACATCAAGAACATCGCGACCAGCGGGCGCGTGTATGATGCCGACGATCCCAATGGTTGGGGCATTCCGGTGCACCCGCGGCAGTATGAACAGAATGCCCAGGATCCGACTTTCATCGGTGCGTATGAATGGGGCGGCAAGAGCGGCGTCGGTCGCGAGGGGTTCGTGCAGGCGCCGGGAGGACAATTCGCATTCCTTGGCAGCAAGTATGGAACCAAGGCTGGGTTTGGTCCGGTCACGCGCCCGATGAACGAGATCCTTTATGCCGGGGGCTTCAAGGACAACCTTCTTCCAACTTTCGACCGCATCGGAGCCGAAGCAGACACCAAGCTCAGTCTTGATCTCTTCAAGTGTCCCGGTGACGACGGTCCGCCGCGCGGCGCGCACTGCGAGGATTGGATCAGCAACCCTGAGCGGTCGTCTTTCGATCACTTCGGCAACAGCTACTCGGCTAACCTGTTCATGATTGCGAGTTCGGGCGGTGGCGAAATGTTTAGCAATTCACCGTACTTAAGACCGGTTACGCGCGTGCCCACTCCTTCGCGCACTCTTTATTTCGAAGAGAACATTGGGCGCTGGGCGTGGGCAGCCCGCCGCGAGGTTTGTCCTATCGTGCAACCCGGTGTGAACCCCGGTCCCACCAAGAACCTGAGTGGATGGCACGGCGCGGATTGGACCTTTAATCGTGCGTTTCTCGACGCACATGCCGAGTATCAGCGAGTCTATTTCGAAGGCACCGAAGACGCGCAAGGTTATGCAGAACATTATCGCGTCGAACAGGTCCACCAGGATCCCGGGCTGCAAAGTCAGCATCAGTGCATCATCGTTCGCGGCAACGGATGGCAGAAGGACACGTTGCCGGCGGACCTTTTGGAAACCGGCTTGAACCACCCAGGCGGCGGCAATCGACCGTCGTACGAGGATTGCGTGGATAGCAACTGACGAATCCCAATTCGTCGTTTCCCGAATTTCTGACATTTCAAATTGAATGGAGGTTGTCATGAACACTTCAATGACGCGCTACCGGTCCGCCCGCACAAGTTCCATGCGGTCTGCGTTTACCTTGATCGAACTGCTCGTGGTGATCGCGATCATCGCGCTTCTACTCGCGATCTTGCTCCCCTCGCTCGAGGCCGCGCGGCGAAACGCCAAACGCAATGCCTGCCTCGCGCACATCAAGAACATCGGGACGTCCGGCCGCGTGTATGAAGCCGACGATCCGAACGGATGGAGTATTCCGGTGCACCCGAAGCAATATGAACAGAACGCGGATGATCCGATTTTCGTTGGCGCGTACGAATGGGGCGGCAAGAGCGGAGTTGGCCGCGAAGGATTTGTGCAGGGACCCGGCGGGCAATATGCGTTTCTCACGAGCAAGTACGGAACCAGAGCAGGGTTCGGCCCGGCCACTCGTCCGTTGAACAACATACTCTACCCCGGGGGCTTTAAGGACAATCTCTATCCGACGTTCAGCCACATCGGGTCAACCGAAGACACCAAGCTCGGTCTTGACCTCTTCCGGTGTCCGGGAGATGACGGCCCGCCGCGCGGCGCCCATTGCCAGGATTGGATTGATAACCCCGAGCGATCATCGTTCGATCATTTTGGCAACAGCTACGCCGCGAACCTGTTCATGATCGGTAGCACCGCCGGCGGCGAGATGTCCAGCAACTCGCCGTATTTGCGACCGGTGACGCGCGTGCCCACTCCGTCGCGAACGCTTTATTTCGAGGAGAACATCGGCCGCTGGGCGTGGTCCACCAAACAGGAGATTTGTCCGTGGGTACAACCCGGAGTCGATCCCGGTCCCAACAAAGCGGTTCGCGGATGGCACGGGGCCGACTGGACTTTCAATCGGGCCTTCCTCGACGCCCACGCGGAGTATCAGCGCGTTTATGTGGCTGGCACTGAGAACGCACAGGGATATGCCCAGCACTATCGCAACGAGCAGGTCCACCCCGATCCGGACCTTCAGAACGCGCACCAGTGCATCATCGTTCGCGGCGACGGCTGGCAGAAAGATACGCTTCCGGCAGACCTGATCGAAACCGGGTTGAATTACCCCGGCGGCGGCAATCGACCGTCGTATGAGGATTGTGTGGAGAGCAAGTAGGAAACGATCCAACAAGCCAAAACACTCGCCGGAAAACCATCCAAAGTGAGCTCCTTCCGGCGAGTTTTCATGTTCGAAACAGCGGGTCATTGGCCTCTGTGAAGTGTTGACAATCTCCCTGCCTTCCCTAGCATGTTCTATCTGCCTTCGGTTCCCGTTCGTGGAGAATGGGAGCGAGGGCGAAAACCAACGTGTGAGGTCTGTCGGATGCGAAACGGATTGCGGGCAATCATCGGATGTGGAATGGGATTGGTTCTCCTTTCCGGTTGTGGCGGGCTGACCAAGCCGCCGCATTGGAGCACCGGTGTTCGCAACATCAGCGCGGGCCAGGAAAGCCTGAGCCAATCGGCGGACGACCATTATGAAAGCGCCCACAACGTCCATCGGCACGACGGTCGCGCGCTCGTTGAAGATATGGACCTGATCACCATGACCGACAGGCCTTCGCGTCTCACGCGCTGGCACGATCGCTAAACGCATCCATTACTTTCACAAGGTAGAAATCTAATGAGCAAGGGTCGTTTCTTCGCCCCCGGGCGGACCGCCATCGGTTGCCTGAGGGGTTTCGGTGCGCGCGGGAACATGCGAATGGTTTCGGCGTGTTGCGTTTTCCTCGCCCAGGTACTCGTCGTTTCCCCGGTTCGCGCCGATTCCACCGCGGACGAGTTAACGACACGGTTCCAGGCCCACATCAACTATTTGGCCGACGACAAACTTGAAGGTCGCGGTGTCGGCACAAAGGGAATCGACGACGCAGCCGATTACATCGTGAAGCAGTTCACCGAAATCGGGCTCAAACCCGGCGGTGAGAAGGGAACGTTTTTCCAATCGTTCCCCATGACGCTGCACCGCGAGCTGACTGATCGCAGTCGGTTCGAATTTGTCGGCGACGACACTAAGCGCAAGCGCGACGTCGACTTTATTCCGCTGAGCTTCTCCTCGGACGATGCGTTTGAAGGCGATCTTGTTTTCTGTGGATATGGCATCATCAACCCCGATCGCAAGTTCGACGATTTCGAAGGCATCAATCTCGAAGGCAAGGTTGCGCTCATGCTCATGGGCGAGCCTGCTTCGTGGGCCGATGAAAATGGTTTCAGCACGAAGCACGCCATGTTTCGCAACAAAGTCTACAACGCCAAGGATCGCGGAGCCGTGGCTGTTCTGTTGGTGAATCAGACTCCCGGGGCAGATGGCGACAAGCTGACGCCGTTCATCACCGAGCACCCCGATGAATACGGTCTGCCTGTGTTTCATGTGTCTCGCGCTATCGTCGAGGAAAAGCTCACCCGCATGAAGATGGATTCGCTTGCGAAGCTGCAGGAAAAGCTGGATGCGGGCGGGTTTGCCACGTCGGTTGTTCCGCACATCCGCGTTTCGGGTCAGGCAGGTTTTGAGAAGAAAACGGCGCCGGCGAAAAACGTCATCGCACTGCTGAAGGGTGAAGGCGCACTGGCGGATGAGTACATCGTGATCGGCGCGCATTACGACCACCTCGGAAAGTGTCGTCCGATGAGCCGCACTTTCAAAGCGGGTAAGCTCGTTCACGAATCGGAGGAGCCGCAAATCCATAACGGGGCTGATGACAACGCGTCTGGCGTTAGTGGAATCATCGAGATCGCACGCATGTTGGCCAAGGACTCTGTGAAGTCGCGACGCAGCTTTGTGTTCATCGCGTTCTCTGCCGAGGAGAGCGGACTGCACGGCAGCAAGTACTACGTCGATCATCCAACGTTCCCGCTTGAGAAGACTGTCGCGATGCTCAACCTCGACATGGTTGGCAGAGTGGAGCCGGGCAAGAACAAGGTTGAGATTTTCGGCCTCGCGACATCGCCTGATTTTGAATCGATCGTCAATCGACAAGCCGGTTCCGTTGGTATGGGCATTTCGCCGGGCGTCGACGAAGGCGGCCGTAGCGATCACGCATCGTTCATGCGTTCGAACATTCCATCCATGCACTTCTTCAGCGGTCAGCATGCCGACTATCACAAGCCGAGCGACGACAGCGAAAAGATCAACGCACCGGATGGCGTTCGCATCTGTCGTCTGATCACCGAAGTAGCTCGCGAACTCGCCACACGCGATGCGAAGCCCGCGTTTCAGGTTGTTGAAAACAAGAAGAAAGATGATCCGGGTCCATTGCCCACGTATCGCGTGGTCATGGGCATCGCACCGAGTTACACCGACGATGGTCTGCCGGGCATGGGCGTGGACGGCGTTAACCCCGAAGGGCCGGCGGAGATTGCGGGCATGAAAGCCAAGGACCGCATCATTCGCATCGGCGGCAAGAAGATCGCCAATATCTACGACTACATGGCCAGCACGCGCAACAACAAACCGGGCGACGAAGTGGAAGTTGTGGTTGTTCGCGACGGCAAAGAGTTGACGCTTAAAGTTACTCTATCCGGCAGCAAGTAGTGATTCCGTTCTAATTCTAGCTGTCCAACGATATCAAACTTGAGGGTGGCACGGTCAAGCAGCAGCTTGGCCGTGGTGGGCGGCGGTTGCGTGCGGCACTTCTGCGCCACGCAAATTGCTAAACGTCATGCCGCTGATCGTCCCTTGTTTGCGCAATGGGCTCTGATTGGAAATCAACCGCGCAAGAAAAATGCCGCGCGACTGTTGTCTCTCGCGCGGCACTCTCGAAGTCTTTTCTGTGTCAGTTGCAGAAAGTTGCTAGCGCACGATCACCCATAATGTTGTCAGCACGAGCGCGGCTGCGACACCTCCCATCGCACAGCCCGACAGAAAACCCCTGATGCTGAAAGGTTTCTTCGGGCGCGTGTGCCACGGCTTCAGTGTTGGCGCCGGATTCGACGATTTTGCAGGCACTGCCTGCACCGGTTGGATTGACGTAGTCGGCTGCGATTCCGACGATTCCGATTTCACGTCCGTCAGAGTCGGGAAGCGAAGGATGCGCGGCTCATCGTCGACGGGTCGATTGTTTGGGTTGGCTTTCGTCACCGTCTTGACGGGTTCCATTTCTACGCGGGCCACCAGCGGCAACTCCATTTGCTTTCCGATCGCGATCGATCGCGGCTCAACGTCGACTGCGCCCACGGTCGAAAGCACGTCGACTCGCGAGCGTACGGGAATGAATCGATGGGGTTTGACGCGTCGGTCTCCGGGTTCGAAATATTCCTCGATCATTTCGCGAGCCTGTAGTCTGGCTGCGCGCCGCATTTGGTGAACCCTTCGCGCCTTTCCCTGCAAACCACCGTGAAACGCCATGATTGGACCTCCGTGTAGTTGATCAATTCGTTTTCACAAGGAATTAGACCTGTCCATTCGATTGTTATCGTCGCGCTAAGTGGCGCGCGAGCAGGCAATTTGTGACGGGCGCAGGCACGACTTGCGATGGCTTTTCAGGTTGCAACCGCACTAAGTTCCTTCTCTTTACGAACTTGTGCCAGAGGTTGGGAAGAATGGGTAATATTCCGGCCGGTGCACTCGGCGACAGCGGCTGCGATGCCCTCGCGATAGCCGATCGTCGATTTCCAGCCGATCTGTTTTTTGACTTTCTCGCATTCAAAGAAGCATCGCCGACCCATCAGCCATAGTGCATAGCGCGTGATCAGAGGCGGCTTCTTTGATTTGAATAGATGCCCGGCGCATTCCATGGCGAAGGCGGCGTTGTAGACGACTCGATAAGGAATCGATCGCGCGATCGGGGGCTCGCCGATGGCAGAGGCCAGCATGTCAAAATATTGTCGTTGCGTCATCACGCCGTCGTGACAGCAGTTGTACGCTTCGCCAACCGCAGCCGGGTGATTGGCGGCGAGCACAGCTGCTTCTGCCACATTCGCGGAGTTAACGACATTGAGTCGGTTCTTTCCGTCTCCGATGATTCGCAGTTTCTTCCGGCGAATGGAGTCCAGCAATCGAGAGAGCGTCGCGCGGTCGCGCAGCCCGTACAACCAGCTCGGTCGAATGACCGTCACCGGCAATCGACCTGACTTGTGCATCGCCCATACGCGATGCTCTGCTTCCACTTTGGCGCGGCTGTAATACGCCCATTTGTAAAGTTCCCGCCCCAGCGGAGCGGATTCATCAAACACGCGACCCTCGCCGTTGACGTGCCCGTATGCACTGATTGAACTGATGTGCAGAAAACGACGTACCTTTGCTTCGGCGGCTGCATCAAGCAGGTGCTGCGTGCCCTCGATCGTATCGCGCACGAATTCGTGCCACGGTCCCCAATCGCCCACGCGGGCGGCCGCATGGTAGACAACGTCTACGCCCTGGCAGGCTGCTTTCAATGATGCAGGATCTTCCAAAGAACCGCGAACCGTTTCGACGCCGATACTCTTGAGAAATGTTGTGTCGCTGGAGGCCCGCACGATCGCGCGCACGGGGAAATCGCGCAATCGAAGCTGCTCGGCAATGTGGCTGCCAAGCATGCCGGTCGCGCCGGTCACCAGCGCCAGCTTACGTTCTGTGTTTTTGGGTTGTAGCATGACCGATAAAATAGGTGCCTAGGCCACAGCGTCAACCTTTTCTCGCGGAATTCGCCCTGGACAGCCGATGGGTTCGGCACCGGAATTGCCGGTAATGATGATGTAGCTGGGGAAAAGGCTCCGGCTCGTCGACAATGAGATTGCCATGTTGTTATGGGCACTGGGTGATAATCTGTAGTGAAAGGGAGGATGGTTATGACCGCGCAACCGATTTGCATCCGACGGACAACCACGATGGAAGAAGCCGAGATTATCGTCGCCTGGCTGGCTGACAACGACATTGAGGCGACCATCGGCGATCGTAACAACACCGGCACATTTGCTTTTGGTGTGACCGACATGGAGGGCATTGCCATTCTTGTCGCCGATCCGCAGGCGGCGGAGAAGGCGGACTCGCTGCTGGCTGAGCACGACAAGGAACGTGCCGCCAAGTTCGCGAGCATGGGCCCAATCACCGCTGTTTGCGAGGATTGCGGACAATCGAATCAGTTTCCGCCGACGATGGCAGGCAGCGTGCAGGAGTGCAATGAATGTCGCGCGTTTGTTGATGTGCCCGGCGGAGATGACAACTGACAATTTCGCGTTTCGACCTGCGTCTAGAAATACGAAGGCCCGGAGAGATCAACTCGCCGGGCCTTCGTTCTCATCATGATCATGGGGCTCTTTGCCCATTGCTTCGTCAGGAGGGATGCTTCGCATCAGCCGCCTGGTGTGCCGCTCGGGACGCCGTGATTGCGTCGTGATTCGCCGCGCCTTCGACGTCCTCCGCCCTCTTCGTTTTTCTTCTCTTCCTCGGCTGACGCGACCAGCGGCTTGTCGGAGAACTTCTTGATCGATGCGATCTTGATGTTCTGGATCTCCACCGGGCCATAGGCTACGAACGCGAGCGGGTAATTCACTTCCTGCTCATTGCCGCGCACCTGATGGGCGGGATATCGCCCCGTGCATACGCCATCCACGTAGAGCGCGAGATCATCCGACCACAGTGCGACAACCGAGTGCGTTGAGGTATCGGGCAGCTTGGCGGACACCTCGATTCGCGTGTCCTGTCCGTTGGCATCGAGTTGCGTCAACCCGAATACGTTTTGACCGGCGCTGTTGTCAGTGCTGCGTACGTCGAACGAAATCGCAACCGGCGCCACTTCATTCATGCGGATGCCGAGTATGCTGGAACCACCGCGCTTACTACCCTCGCACTTCAGTACGCCGCCGCTGGTTGACCAGTCGGACTTCGACTGACCCACGCCGGAAAAAGCATCCATGGATCCTAGGTCTACGGTTCGCCAATCGCTGATGCTGCTAGTCGTTTCGAGTTCATTGACCCAGGGTAAAAAGACTTTGTCCTTGCTGGGGCCCGCCTCCGCCATTTGCGTCTTGTCTTTGGCGCGATCCAGGTCCTTGATATAACGCCGTCTCATCCACTCGACCCAGCGCTTTTCGAATTCCTCGACCGCGCCTTCCTCGGGAATGCCAAGAGCGGCCGAACAGGCTTTGTCGTGCGCGACCTTGGGGTCGTGACCAGCTGCAAGCTCCGTGAGGAACGCGTTCATCGCCTCCGGGCCGGTTTCGAACAGATAAAGGACGACGATCGCGCTTTGCTCATAGAACAATGAAATGCGCTCGGGGTACCCCACCTGCTCGAACAGGTCGCGCATGCGGAAGTACTCGCCGCCGACCACAAATCGAGCAAGCCGCGCGGCTTCGAAGTAATGTTCGCGTGTCTGCTCGAATCGCCCTGCGACAGCCTCGTGCAACCACTGAGGTGGACGCTTGCCCTGGAAGAACTCGTTCAGAATGGCGTGCGTGAGTTCATGCGGAAGCACGCTCTCCAACCCATAACGCCACACGCGAGCTTCGCCACCGCCGCCGCGACGTCGACCGGTATCAATCTGATAGAACAGAAGAACCGTCGTCTTTCCCGTCACGTGGCCCGCGGTCACACCGCCGGTGCCCTGCGGAGCGCCGTGACTGACATAATCGTCGTACGTGGTGTAGGCGATAATTGGAAAACGGACCGCCCAATCACGCCCCGCGAAGAGTTTGTCCAACATGAACCGCAAGTAAATCTCTGCACGATCTCCCACCAGCTTGGAGTACCGTTCATTGGCGCTATACACCGTAAAATGTTCCGTTTCATAAACGAAGGGCGGAACATCGTACGGGTGAAATTCCGGGAAGGGCGACGGAATGTACTTGGAATCCTCGACTTTTTCGAGGCCGTTCCAATCCACTTCGGGCATCGGAATGAAAAACGGGTCGACGTACGTGTCGGAGCCATCCACGGTGATCGAACCCGTCTGGTCCATCTTGATTCGGCGGATTCGGCTGACCGCTTTGCGGGCTTCGTGCAGGCGCTCTTCGTTGTTCGACAGCTTCAGAATGTCCTTCCACACGCCGAGCGCTTCATCGAGCTTGCCTGATTTTTCGTAAGCCTCGGCCAGGACGGTTCGCGCCGTTTCATCCGCGGGATTGTCGCTGATCGTGCCCGACAGCATGGTGATGGCCTCGGAATACTTGGAGGCTTCCATCAGCTTTCTGGCGTCGTCAACGGAGGCTGCGAATGCGGCGGTCGAAACGACCAACCCCAAGGCGAACATGCACAGAGCTTTGCTCTCGATGTCTCGCCAGATTTGTTTGTCTCTCATCGTGTGATTACGCATCGGTTCTTCTCCTTGCTTTTTTCACGCCGCTGATCATCTGGTCGAGACGCTCCTTGAGGTCCGTACAAAGCGTGCGCAAATCCCGCAGAGTGTTCGGATACAGATTTGACTTATCAACCATATAGTCGATCAATCGCGAGACAGGGACCGCCTGCTCGAGGAACTGGTCACAGCGTTGCTGCCACTGCTGCCGACCCTGGCCGGTCAGCCGGCCGGTCATCGGATCGAACGGAGGCACAAAGTTCTCCGGACTAGCCATGATCAACTCTTCAAAAAGCTGCGCAAAAATGGGAAACAGGTGCACGAGTTCAGCGCGTATGAGATCGGTTTCGTACGCGTGGCCATAATCACCGAGCACCGCCTGAGCCTTGTAAATCGATTGCTGAATCTTGGTCAGATCGGTGTAGTAGGGCAGGTGCTTATCGATGTCGCCGGACTTCGGCAGCTTCTTGACGGCTTCGTACGTCTCGCGCGGGCGCAGCTTGTCGGAGAACGCCTTCACGCCCAGTTTGTCTTCGGTCAGAGTCTGTTCGCAGTACTCTTTGAGGGCTTCCGACATGAGCTGGGCGTCTTTCAGTGCGTCGCGCTCCCGGGCGAGCGTGCGAAGCTCATCCGACACGAGAAAATTCCGCGCGTTCTCCTTACCTACAAAGCTCAACTCATAGTTCGGATTCACCTCGAAAATATCGAGGTGGGCTTGCGCTCGCAGTTTCTCGCGCGGCGTGCCGCTTTCTTTCTTTTTCTTCAGTAGGTCCTTCGCCGCTTCCCACTTGCCCATTCGCTCGTTGATTTCGATGAATAACCAGTCGATGCGAATCCGCACAGCGGGACTCTCGTTGTAGTCCTTGAATTTCTCGAGCCGCGAGAGGGCCTTTTGGTAGTTGCCGAGCTTGTAATCGGCTTCGGCGTTGAGGACGGCGCGAACGGCTTCGGGAAGTTCCGCGAACTTCTTGGCGGAATCGGGATCGCCCTCATCGGGCGTCTTCACGATCTGCTCAATGTCCTTCTGGTTAAACGTTCGCGTGCCAAAACGTGTTTCCAGCCGAACAAAGGAACCGGACTGCGAGACGATTTTACCCTCGATGAACGTTCCGTCCTTGAGAATCAGAGTTTCCGCACGTGCAGCCCCCACCAGCGCTGCCAGCGAAATCACAATGAGTGTCTTCTGTTTCATTGGGCACCTTTTGATGAAATTAACCATTGCCGTTGCGAGTTACTTTGTGGCGGTAGGCATCCAGGAACGCATTCATGACGAGACCACGTGCGTCCTTCGGCGCTGGGCCGCGACATTCAGGAAAATAATTATATCCGATACCCGAGGTCAGATCGTGTCCGCTATAGACGCCGACCTCCTTGCCATCGACTCGAATGCTGTACAAGTCTGCCCGTCCGCGCTTGGAAAGTCGCGTGTGCAACGCCTTGCGCAACGAGACGTCCACCACATCGAACCCCTGCGTGCCGGCTACTTCGCCCGTATAGACCGGAGCTGATCGCCGGTGTTTCTCCAGCGTGACCTTTGAGCCCAGCGACTTGAGGATCGCCTGAAAACTCTCGTCCCAATTCTTGTTGCCGCTGACGACGTCGATCAGTAAATACCGGCCATCCTTCAGCGCCGCACTGATCTGCGATTTTGCGTTTTCCGAGATCGGCGCATCACCGGTCACGCTGATCCACAACATATCCGCCGGTTGGTTCTCGGCCGCCTCCTTTACACCCATGCGGAAGTTCGAGCGCATGAGTCGATCCATGTTCTCGACCAGATCGGGATACGCAGGCACTTTTCCGCCTACTTCCAATCGTGCAACGGTCATGGATTTGGTCGGCACCGAACCAGAGGCATAGGTCGATTCGACAAAAGAACTCCGCACGGGTGTTGAATCGGTGGCGTACGTGAGCAGGCTGTTCATGAACTGCAAGCTTTCGTCATGTTCCGAGTCCTTGAACGCATTCCACCGACACGACCAACTCTCCGCCGGAACGAACACGAAATCGCGGAAACCGTTGCCCAGCGCCTGCAGCTTCGGCCGCTTTTCCAATTTCACATCGGTCTTGAAAATCGCGTGCGATTCAGGAAGGTCAGCCAATGCGTAATCAGGGAAAGTCTGCTTAAGACCCGCCGTCAGAACGTCCCGCTGCGACTCCTGTCCTTCGTCGATGTTAAACACAACGGTTCCGCCGGCCATGCAATACGCACGGATCTTGTTCCATTCGTTGGATGTCCAGTTGAGCGGCCCCACGATATTAACGAAACTGATCGGCACCTCGACAAGCTCGCGCACCTCGCGGTCGATTGTCGTGCGTCGCCAATTGAATTGTTGTTCGCGCGCTTGCGACAGGTAGCGCACGAGGTGAGTTACGTCGCCGGAATACTCGCGCCATCGATTCTCATCGTCGCCGACAATGATCCGCTGACACACTGACGGTGCTGCGCCGCGAGCGAGAATCAGTAGAGCGATGGCTGTGCGGTAGGGATTCGGCTGTTGCACCCAGGCGCCACCCCCATCGCGAACACCGAACAACCCGGAGCCGTCGCGATGGCGGAGCAGATCGCGAGCGGTTTCATCAAAGTGTCGCTTGTCGTTGAAGTGGGAAATGCCCGACGCATCGCCCAGTGTCAGAAAACAACCAGCCTCCAAATATGGATCAACGCCGCCAGCAAACGAACCGACGTCTTTGAATTGCTCTTTGTAGTTCTTTTCCAGCCAGGCGAGCGCATTGTTAATGCCGCGCAGCTGTTCACGATTCGCGAGGTACGAGTTGCACCGTTGAGAATCCAGGCCCGATGCCATGTCTACGGCTGCGATCAGTGACGCTGTCCCGAGCGCTGTAAAAGCACTGGTGGTCGCCTGCCCCACGCCGCCGTATCGTTCGAGCTTCTCGCGAAAACCACCGTCGAATGCTTGTGCGTCCGTCCAATATTGGAGTGAACGCCGCCAGACTTTGGCGTCTACAACCGCGCCCGCGAACCGTGCATCGCGAAGGGCGGAAAGGGCATTCTCCGTCGTCGTGTTCGTGGGGTTGTCCGCGGCGCCCGGTGCGCGATTCTGGCCGTCATTGGCAGGCATGTTCACCCAGCCGCCGTCTTCCAGTTGGGCGTTGGTCAGCGCCTGAACGTCCTTGTTAATGGTGCCGCGAAAAGTATCCATGCCGCCATATCGCGAGAGCGTGAAGAGGCGAGCGGCGATGGTTTCGATTTGCCACTTTTGGTTCTGCTGTGGTTCCTGCTTGGAGAGCCACAGCATGGCACGATCGAGATTCTCCGTGTCCGGCTTGCTCTCTGACAAGGCTGCCACAGCCACGCTTGTCATGCCGACGCTGTTTTCCAGATTGTCAGCAGCCCAGTAATACTCCTCGTTCTGAAACCTGCGCAAGGCTTCGGAACTGCGTTCGAGCGTGGCTGCGATGTCGTCTTCCAACGAGCTGCGAATCGAGATGTAGCGCACCGGCACCGGCATCTCGCGCTTCAGTCCTTCTTCGAGATCGGTTTCAATTTCGCGAAGGGTGAAGCGTATGACACCAATAGCGCCGCCAAAGTCCTTGGGCTTGAGCACCACCCACGCGGCGCCGGACGGATTGACGTATGACGGAATCTTTACGACACCGTGGGGAAACTCCAGTCGGCGGATCTTGTCATCGTGCTGTTGCTCGGCGACCTCGGGGTTTTCTTCGAAAGGGTTTCGTATGAGTACTTCCACGCCGATCTGCTGACCATCCGCCCAGAGCGCCGGAATAATGGCGGGAAATGCGGGAATAATTTCCTGGGCACCGGTCGTTTCGATTTCCCACTCGTAACTCTTCTCCGGTTGAATACGCCCGCGAACTTTCAGCCAGATTTCGAGCTCGTCGATACGAACACTGCCGCCGCCGTCGGATCCGCGCGAATCAATAAGCAGTGACTGCCCGGTGTATCCCACGAACAAGTCGCGTCGCACCACGGAGAGCGGCTGTTCCGAACGCACAACTACGCGACCAAAGTCGAATTCCGGTTCGTTGAAACTGAACACGACCTCCTTGCCGTTGTAACTGTCACGCCCTTCCGCCCTCTTGTACGGAACCTCGCTGTAATTTCCGATGGCCATCAGGTTCGGCCCCGCTTGGACCGGCGTCGCCTCAGATAGCGCGAACCATGCGAGCCCCAAACATGTCAAGGTGTGTAAACCGACTCGTTGAATCGAATTCATGCGAAGTCCTTCGGGATTAACTCAGGAACTCTTACTTTTCAAATAGGACGGCATCGCCTCCGAGTAGAGGCGAGACTTCATCCCCATACCATCTACTACTATCGGTGTCCTTTGTTACAATGCAACTCGGACGCCGTGAATTCTTGTGAAATACCGCGATGTTGCAAGCAGGTTTCTCCTATCCCGTTCTTCGACGGAGCTGAACGATGAACGATGACGTCTCCGCCGCGCCCCGGCAAGCCGATGAAACCTGGCGAATCTTCCGTATCATGGCGGAATTCGTCGACGGCTTTGAGACGTTCACAGAAGTGCCGCCGGGAGTGTCGGTGTTCGGCTCCGCCCGAACGCCGCGCGAAGATCGCTACTACAAGCTGGCCGAGGAGACGGGTCGCGAACTTGTATCTGCCGGCTTCACCGTCATCACCGGCGGCGGACCGGGCATCATGGAAGCAGCGAACAAGGGTGCCTACGAAGCCGGCGGCGACAGTGTGGGCTTGAATATTTTCCTACCGGTTGAGCAGGCTGCCAACCCGTATCAAACCATCTCACTCGATTTCCGCTATTTCTTCTGCCGCAAGGTGATGTTCGTGAAATACGCGGTGGCGTTCATCTGCTTCCCCGGCGGGTTCGGCACACTCGATGAGTTCTTTGAATCGATGACGCTGATTCAAACCATGAAGATTGAGCGATTTCCGGTCATCCTCATCGGCAGCGAATTCTGGAAACCGCTGATCGACTGGATGCGCACGCAGCAGGTTGAGAACAAATTCATTCGCCCGGAGGACCTCGAACTCTGTACCATCACCGACGATGTCAAAGAGGCTGTGCAGCGGATCGTGGCATTCCGACAGGAAAGGCTGGACGCCGCGAAGTTCGTGTGCAAGCTTCCCATGACAGCCGAAGGCACTTTCGCCGGCAAACGCCCGCGCCGCCATGGAAACCATCACATTACGCCGCCGCAAGTGCCAAAACAGTAGCACCGCATTCGCACCCATCGTTCGCTGGCGGGGTATAATCGGGCAAGGGAGACTGCCGTGAGCAAGCGACCATTTGCTGTGAAGCCCCACGTTTCATCATTCACTCCAATTAAGTTTGCGATGGTGTGCGCATCAATAACGCTGTTTTTAGTGCCATTCGGTGGCACATCAGGTCCAGTGTTTGCAGAAGCCAGCCCTCAATTCGAAACACCCGCTACCAGTGCGCATCAATTACAACCACCAGGCCTCTCGTCCGATCGGGACGAACCGACCATAGCCCAGCAGTTCACTGCTGGGTCAACGAACGACAACACAACGAGTCCCGTAGGGACGACTGAAACTCAACCATCATCCAATTCGAACGACAATTCGGCCGATTCCGAACCACCCAAGCTCGTTGATTTAGTGGCGAATTATCTGAAATCTACTTCACTCACTAATCGCGCAAAGCAAGGCCGAATCATTATCAAGAATTCGGAAGGCGACATTGTCAAAGTCGCGCGAGCACTTGAAGAAGCACAGGTGTGGGACAATTCTCCTACACGAGTAGGCGACTTCTCTGTCATTCTCGCTCCCGTGGGAGATGACACTGTCTTTTTCGAATTACCCACTTCCTATGACCCTGCTCGCGCGTATCCTTTGCTCGTGCAAATGCCTTCTCAGGCAAGTATCGTCAACGGAATACGAGACTCGCTTTGGGCCCAGATATTTGATGACGTCATCGTTGTCTTTCCCTCGCGCCCCATCGAAGGACAATTCTATAAGACGCCAGAGTCGGCAGGAGAATTTCGAATCCTGATGCGCGCGGTTCGTCAACGATTTCATATCGATTCAACCAGGGTTTTTCTCGAAGGCACGGGAAGCAGCGGAAACACCGCGTGGATGCTCACGGTTAATGCCCCAGACCAATTTGCCGGAGTCGCTGCGCTCGGCGCATACCTCGAGGTTCCTTTTCGAAAGCAGCTGTATCCGATCCTTGTTCCTAATCTTGGCAAACTGACTTTCTACAATTTATGGTGGTCAGCCCATCTTCCTAATTCTAATGAGGCAGATAAGACAATTGCTGCGTGCAACCAAGCCATCGAAGAAATAGACCAAAAGAACAACCTCGGAATTACATCTCAAGAGGCTAGCCGCTCAGATGATAGTCAGACCCAGATTCTTGAACGCTACCGCAAAATTACCACGTCGAGCCGTGAACCAATCCCCCCCAAACTCTCCCACTACTTCCGCTACCCCGAGCAAGGCCAGTGCGCCTGGCTTCGGCAAACCAAGTTCGCCGGCGACGTGTGGACGGCTGAGCAACTCTCCATTCTCCCCGGCCCCGAGGTCGACTCCGACCAATACATCACCGATGTGCTGAAATCCCTACTCGCCTACATGGGCGGCGAGATCGAAGGCAACACCATCCGTGTCGAAACCCGCCGCTGCGCCGATATCGAACTGCTCCTTTATGAGAATATGGTCGACTTCACCAAACCGGTCGTCGTCTACATCAACGGCAAAAAGCGCCACGACCGTATCGTCAAACCCAGCATCCCCACGTTGCTCGAAGAAGCCTACGACACCTTCGACTTCCAGCGACTGGTTTTCGCGAAGCTTGCATTCGACATCAAAGAAGACTCGGCCGCCCCACCGACGAAATGAGTATGATGAGTATGCGGATTAGCAAAATGCCCAATCGACAATCGAAACTCGACATTCGCCAATCACCTTGCTTGATATTCTCTGTCGTCTAATATTCCCCCTATGGCCACACTCCGCTTTGTCGACGACGCCGGTCAGATTCATACGAAATCACTTGACTCGGACCATTTTCTCATCGGTCGTGCCAACACGTGTCAGCTCTGCCTAGAGGATGACACTCTCTCGCGCGAGCACGCACGTATCGACGTCGAAACGGGCGGACGCTTCCGCATCCGCGACCTTGGCAGCCGTAACAAGACCTTCGTCAACGGCGAGCAGATCACTGAGACGTTTCTCGTCTCCGGCGACATCGTTCGCATCGGCGGCCGCGTGGTGGAGTTCCTCGAAGACTCCGTGAAGCGCGACGCGATCGGCATGGAGTTCCTCACGCCCGATCGCGCCGAACCGCCCGGCTGCGAGTGGGTCAAAGTCAAGGCGCCGGTCTCGCTCACCACGAGCCAGATCGAGCAACTCGCGAATCTCATCATGGACCCTGCCATGACCGCGCGAACGGAGGACCTCGCCGACATCGCACTCGGCCAGATCATTCTCGATCAGCAGGCCGAGCGCGGGTACATCGCGATCAAGGGCGAAGGAAAGACCGACCTTCGTCCCGTCGCGCACCGCTCGATGAAGAAGAGTGCGACAGGATCGCTCATGCCCGTGAGCCAAACGTTCTCGCTCGCACCACTGCTGCAACAGGTCGCGGGTCGCTATCCCACCAGTGCCGACAAGATTGACGCCAAGCTTGGCTTCGCCGCAACCGCTGTCGTCGCCCCGCTTATGTATCGCGGGGAAATCCTCGGGGTGATTTACATCGATCGGCCGAGTTCGAAGAAACCGTTTCCATCGACAGCCACTTCGTATCTTCTGGCGGCCGGTTCGTATCTCGGTGCGATGCTCGGTGAAGCGTCGCGCAAGTTGGCGCGGGCAGCCGTGCGCGAGAGCGCCGCATGGATGACGGCGCTGCGTCGTGTGCAGTTGCAACTGGCAGGCGCTGCGCCCGCCGTAGATTCGTTTGATGTAGCCTTGAAATGTTTCCCTGGTCGCGCACGCTGTGGCGATTTCGCGGATATCATTCCGCTCACCGAACAGCGTCTCGCTGTCTTCGTCATCGACGGTGGCGGCCACGGCATGACCGGTCTCGCACAGGCAAGCGCCATCCGCGCCGGCATTCGCACCGCGTTGGCGGTCAATGAGGACACTTTGCTTAATCCGTCCGACGTGCTCGGTTCGCTCAACAAAATGATCGCGACATCGAAAGGCCGACAGGTCGTGCCGCTGAGCTACGTCGGCATCGATCTGTCGATTGGCCGCATGACCTACGTGAACGCGGGCAGCGCCCCGCCGCTGCTCATGGTCGCGCCGGGCCGCCTCGTCACGCTCGATCAACCGTCGCTCGTGCTCGGTGTCGACGGCGATTTCATCTATGAGCCCACGCGCGTCGATCTTCCCGAATCGTTCCGATTAATCTGCAGCACAGCCGGGTTACCAGAAGCCGCCAACGCCGCCGGCGAAGCACTCGGCGATAGCCGCCTGCACGAAGTCCTCCTCGAACGCGAAGCCTACGCCGACGCCGCGACGATCATCTCGAAGATTTCGCAAGCGTGGACCTCGCACATGGGCGGTGCTGCGCCGGATGATGACGCAATGGTTGTGGTTGTCGGGCGAGGATAAATCAGACAGGGTTCACGGGAGCCTAAATTTCGTGTCACTTACGTCGGCGGAAATCGCTGCTGCAAAATCTGATGACGTACTCTTCAAACTGCTTTCCGACGAGATTGAAAGGCAGATTCCCGCGTCTTTGCTTTCGGATATTCCAAAGTTCCTACGGCAACTGCGCACTACTTCACCTGGAGTTAGGGCAATGGCAGCCACTCACCAACTAAGTGTAAGTATGGCGCTGGATAGTCTCGAGTGGCATTTTGGCAATTGGCACAGCAAGCGGCTTGCGATAGAAACAGAATCGGGACTTCGGGAGCTCGGAGCCATTGAAACAGCGAATTTATTCGGGATTGCGTATCGCCTGGCTCTGCCGTTTTGGAAGCAGCTGGGACGTTCAAATTGGTATGGATGGGTCGGAGATTCTGAACTCGAGAAAGTCATGGATCCACTAAATACAAAAATGTGGAAGTTGGAGAAGGCTCGGAAGTACGGACTCATGAATTACTGGCTCGATTACGCGAGAGAGCGTCCTGAACGCGTCGTACAACCATGATTCGGACCCTCGAATCGGAGTGCCCTGTAGGGCGGGTTTCCCCCGCCGACATGACAGATTGATCATTTGGAGTGTGCCACTGCTGTGTCAGCAGTGGCGTTAAGAATGTCTTCACTGCTCACAGAGCAGTGGCACACACGATCGTTAAACCATGCTCGCATCTGAACTAGCTGAACATCGCATCGTGTCCAAGCTGCTGGCTGACGGCAACATGACCCCGCAGGGTCTAGCCAACGTCCGCCGCGAGTCAGAAGTCATCGGCGTCCCGCTGGTCGACGTGCTTATCGCGGCGGACCTCATCAGCGACGCGGACGCGGGTCAGATTTTTGCCGAAATCTCCGGCCTGCGTTTTCTCGATCTCACGCGCCGCCCGCCGACAAAAGCATGGTCGCTGTCACTTCCGGAGAATATCGCCCGCTGCAAAACGTGCCTCGTCTTCGGCGAAGTCGGCGGCGAACTCGTTGTGGCTGTGGCAGACCCCGTCGATCCATCGATCCGCGCAGCCATCAGCGATCGTTTCGCGCGCCCGATTCAGTTCGTTGTCAGCCCGCGCTACCAGATCATCGAACAGCTCGACAACATCTACGGCGCCGCCCGCGCGCAAGGCGCACGTATGGCCAGCATCGTGCCGATGGCCGCCGCCGCGACGACCACCGCTACCACCGGCCTCAACATGGTCGAACAGCTCGACAGCATCATCGACGAAGCCGTCGACCGCCGCGCGAGCGACATCCACATCGAGCCCGAGCCCGATCGTCTCCGCGTCCGCTTGCGCATCGACGGCCGCCTCGTCGAAGCCCGCGCGTATCCGCTCGACGCCTCCGCCGCCATGATCTCGCGCATCAAGGTTCTCTCCGTTCTCGACATTACCGAGCGCCGCAAACCGCAGGACGGCCGCTTCAGCCACCGCAGCTTCGATCAGAGCATCGACATTCGCGTCGCGATTATCCCCACCGCACGCGGCGAACGCGTCACCATGCGACTCCTCGCACAAGACCGCTCGCGCCTCACGCTCGAAAACCTCGGCATGGGCGACGAACTTCGCCAGGCATTCGAGCGACTTTTGCAAAGACCGTACGGCATCATCCTCATCACCGGCCCGACTGGCAGCGGAAAATCGACTACGCTCTACGCGGGCTTGCAGCGCATCAACAGCCTCGATCGCCACATCATCACCATCGAAGACCCCGTCGAGTATCACATGCCCGGCGTCAATCAGGTGGCTGTCGATGCGGAATACGGCGTCTCATTCGCTCTAGCCCTCCGCAGCATCCTTCGCCACGACCCGGACGTTGTGATGGTCGGCGAAATCCGCGATGAAGAAACCGCACACCTCGCCCTCGAAGCATCGCTCACCGGCCACCTCGTCTTCGCCACGTTGCATACCAACACAGCCGTCTCCTCGGTCACCCGCCTGCTCGACATGGGCTGTGAGCCGTACCTCGTGGCCAGCGCGCTCATCGGCGTGATGGCTCAGCGCCTCGTTCGCAAGATTTGTCTGAACTGCAAACGCGCCCACGAACCTAATGATGTCGAGCGTGATCTGCTCGGCATCCCGCGCGATCGGCCCGGCGTGGAAATCTACCGCGGCGCTGGCTGCACGCGCTGTCTGCGTACCGGCTACTACGACCGTGTGGGTATCTACGAGTTCGCCACCTTCGACAGTGGTATGGCTGACCTCGTCATGCAACGCGTCAGTGCCGATGAACTGCACCGTTACGCCGTTGACCACGGCGCGATCACTCTCCGCGATGACGCCGTCATGAAAGTACGATCAGGACTGACCACGCTCGAAGAGGCGCTTCGTGTGACAAGGTTGGATGCGTAGTTTTCGTACGCAAGAACAATGCGAATCCATTCTTGTATCGATTGCGATAGAATAGCCTGTTCGAGGAATAGCTGAATTGTGTTGACTTCAGCTCGCGCTTGCCGTCTTGGTTGGCGCCACTTCTTCGATTCCATTCGACCGCGAGACGCAAACCCGATTTCGTCCCCGGCGCTTGGCCTCGTAGAGTGCTTCATCCGCAAAGCGCAGCAGGCTGTCGGTCGATTCGCAGCGTGCGTCGCGCATCACCACGCCGATGCTGACGGTTACCGTTACGTCTTTTCCGTTGATCGAAGCAGGTGATGCTTCCACCGCCCGGCGCAGCCGCTCAGCCGCTTTCGATGCTTCGTCCACGCTTGACGATGCGCAGAGAATGAAAAACTCTTCACCGCCGATTCGACAGGGATATTCGCCTGCCCGCGTGTTTTCCTTGAGCACTTTGGCGGTATGTCGCAGCACCAGATCGCCCGCGTCATGCCCATACGTGTCGTTGATTTTCTTGAAGAAGTCGATGTCGAGCATCATGCACGAAATCGGGAATTGTCGCCGCAGCGCGTTGGACCACTCCTCGGACAAACGCCGCAATGCTTGCCGCCGGTTGGGCAGGTCGGTGAGTTCGTCGGTTGTCGCGACTCGTTCCAGTTGATCATTGAGCAGCGCCAGTTCGGCGTTGGCTTTGTGAACCGCGCGATTCTGCCGGGCCAGGTCCTGCTCCAACCGAAGAATGCGCGTGCCCGCTTTCAACCTCGCCAACAACTCGGATGGATTGAAAGGCTTGCAAAGATAATCATCCACACCCGCATCAAAGGCCTCGACTACTTTGGTCGCCTCTTCCAGCGCGGTGACGATGATGACGTAAACGAAACCCGTCGCTTCTGACGTGCGAATGGCGCGACAGAGCATCAGGCCGTCCATCTCGGGCATCATCCAATCGGTGATGACGATCTGACAACCTTCGCCGTGCACAATCCGAAGCGCGTCGCGACCGTTGTCCGCCGTGAGAACTTCATACCCCGCGTTCCGCAAGTGCTTCTCGAGCAATCGCAGCGCAAACGGATCGTCATCGACAATCAATACACGATCGATCATAAGCTCTCGATGTCACCCACGCCGCGCGTCTTGACGCGCGGGCGATGACTCGTTTTGTCGAATAACAATGTCGAATTATTTCAAGCAGGCAGGTGATCAGTCACACATTGATCGCCTGTAACGTGATTCTTTCGCCCCTCGCGGACAGGTGCCGCCAAGTGTCACTATCGTCGAGCACGACGAACCGCTTAAGTCGCAGGACTTTGTTTCTGTCTGCTGTGCGAAGAGAATCACGATTAAACCCGACCGGCGGTGATATTACGGACTTCTGCGGGAAATCGCTTGTACGTATTAGTTGCTAGCGCGCGTCTGCAATAAAGTGGTTCTGTGTTCGTTCGCTTTTGATCTACTCTTGAGGATCGGTGGAAGCGGTGTTCACGGTTACAAGAGTCTCTCCGGCTGACGCATACAGATCGCTCCACGCTTGGCGCAGGCGAATGCGTGCCAGCGCCAATCCCGCGTCAGCCGTCAGATAGTCGCGCTGCGCTTCGTTGAGTCGGGTCAGTGGTTCCCTTCCGGCGATGTAGGCCGCGCGAACGATGCGTCGAGTCTCTTCCGCCGTTGCAAGCGTCTCGCGCTGTAGCACAATTCGCCGCTGTGTGTCACTGAGCAGGCTGATCGCAGAACGAACATCTGCCTGAACAGCCAGCTTCAGTCGGTTCAATTGCGCCACGGATTCTGTTCGATTGCCTTCGGCCTCGCGCACGCGCGCGGCCCGCGCACCACCGGTGAACAACTCCCATTGCAGCTCAATCGCCAGCGCCGATGATTGATCTTCCTTGCTGTATTCGAGGTTCCCACTGTGGTCGAAACCATAGGAACCGCTCACGGCCACGGTAGGAC
The DNA here is from genome assembly GCA_964494205.1 of uncultured Phycisphaeraceae bacterium. Lineage (GTDB taxonomy): Bacteria > Planctomycetota > Phycisphaerae > UBA1845 > UBA1845 > JBBTCX01. The sequence continues at coordinate 165,585 of CAZBRD010000001.1, forward strand.
TGTAGAGCGCCTTGGCGGCCGCTACGTTTCGCTCTGCACTTTGGACGAGTTCATCAAGTTGCTTAATGTCGGGGCGATTGGCCAAGGAGCGGTTCACCCACTCCTCGACGCTAGGCAGTTGCAGATCCTTTGCAGTCTCGTCTTCAAGCGCCGCCAGATTTAGGTCTTTCGGCAAATCCGCCCCCGAAACGCCCATCAGCTCCGCAAGCACAGCCCGCCCCATCTCCCGCACGCCGCCGGCCGCGCTGAGGTCGGTCTCCGCCGTCAGCGCACGAATCTTGAAGTTGGAAACGTCGGTCGCGCTCGCCCGTCCGGCCTTGAGCAACTTCTCGGCCTCGCTCGCCTGCTCATTGCTGAATTCCAGGTCAGCCTGCGAGATGCGAATCTGTTCCTCAGCCAGTTGCACTCGATAATACGCCGCATCCACGGCTCGAACGATCACGCGCTCAACATCATCAAGCGAGTGTTCGGAAGCTAACTGCACGTGCTTGGCTGAGTCGTACTGCGCGTCGCGGGTAAAATCGAGCATTGCCCACGTAGCCGTAAACGAACTGCGATGTTCGCTGAAGGAGTTGCTGTCCCCACCGGGATTGGGCACGCCGAATAGCGGTCGTCGCAACGCGTTGAGTAACGTAGTAATCGCGAGGTTGGTGGAATCGATATCGCTCGGCAGGGAAATCGACGGTGACAACGCGCTCGCCAATCGATTTCGGCTGGCCGGTGTTTGGAATGTTCGCGCCGAATTGTGTGTGAAGTTCACCGAAGGCCAATAGAGTGCGGCGACTTCTTCCGCGCGGGCAGCGGCTGTGACGACCCTTGCACATGCTGCGTGCACATCAGGGTTCGCGTGGATGGCCAACTCGCGGGCATACTCGATTGTCAATATGTCAGTCGGAAGCTCCGGGAGCTGGATTTCGTCGGGCGTATCCGCGTCACTTGATTTTGTGGCTGCTGCACTCGACGCTTTATTTTTCTCCCGCTCGGCCCGATGAACCTGAACTTCCATGGATTCCAATTGCTGCTGGCACGCCGCATGAAATGCAACGAACGAAATCAAACCAAACGCAATAAGCCGCCGAGTCAGGCTTCCAACGTACCCACCTGCATGATTCGTAATTGTCAAAAGACTGCTTCTCATGCGATCGCCATCTCCGTGTGAGTTGCCTCTTCGACCGCCTCAGCCGTGGGATACTCGCCGCCCCTCCAAAACCAGCGCAGGAATCGTCTCGCGTCATTGACCGCCACGTAAATGGCCGGCACCAGCAGCACCGTGACCACCGCGGAGAAAACCAACCCAAACGAAAACGCGATCGCCATCGGCATAACCGATTGGGCCTGCCCGTGTGTGACAATAAGCAACGGGAACAACCCCGCCGTGTCCGTAATCGCACTGAGTATGATCGCCGTGAATCGGACTTCGCCGGCGTGGTGAATCGCATCGATCAGCGACGCCCCCTCGCGCAGCTTCTCATGCGCGGCGTCGATCACGATGATCGCGTGATCGACCACGATGCCCGACAGAGCAACCAGCCCGAACAGGCTCATCATGGTGAGGTCGTACCCCAGGATGAAATGGCCCAGCACGGCGCCGATTCCTCCAAACGGTATCGTAATGAAAATGACCAGCGGCTGGACGTAGGACTTAAGCATGGCAGCCAGCATGGTGTACATCACCAATGTGGAGAGAATGAACCCCGTGAACAGACTCTGCATCGACTCACCGATGGCTTTGCGATCGCCGCCGAAGGTGATGTCCATACCGGGGTACTCTCGCGCCAGGCTGCCGAGAAAATCCCGCTCCAGCGTTTGTAGAATCTGCTCCGCGTTGGCCGTGCTTTCATCAATGTCAGCCATCACGCGAACACGTCGCTTATTGTCTTGGTGCATGATCTGTGCGAAACCGCGCCCGCGCTCAATCTCTGCGACTTCCGCGAACGGCACTTTTTTTCCGCCCGGACCTTCGATCAGCATCCGCTCCATTTGCGCCACGGATTGCCGCTCGTCGTCTTCCATGCGCACACGCACGGTGACTTCATCGCGCCCGCGCCGCAGTTTGACCGCTTCGCCGCCGAAGAAGGCGTACCGCAATTGCCGCGCGACGTCCTCGACCGTCAGGCCGAGCGATCGCGCCCCGGGCAACAGCTTCACCTTCAGCTCGCGCTTACCGGGAATGAGGTCGTCGTACACGTTGGTGACGCCACCAAATTCCCGAAGCTTCGCCATGAGCGTTTCCGAGGCTGCCTCCAGATCCGCCATGCTGTCCGAGAGCAGACGAACCTCGAGCGGATGCCCCGTCGGGCCAAGCTGCTGCCGACCGATCGTCATCTCCGCCGCGTCAGACACTTCTCCGATGAACTTTCGCCAGACGGCGATGATCTTGTCGTCATCCAGCGCACGCTTGTCAGCCTGCATGAGTTCGACGCGGACTTCGCCCAGATTGCTGCCGCGAATCGAGTGAAAATCGTTGAACTCGCCAGCCACCGAATACACCTGGCGCACCAGTTCGCCCTTGGAGGCCGGTTTCAATTCCGGTTGACCGTTCAGTTCCCAGGCCGCGCTTTCGATTCGTTCGATCGTATCTCCCGCAACACTGGCAGGCGTCCCTTCGGGAAATCGGATACGCGCGCGAAGAATGTTCCCGTCCTCCTTGGGCAGCAACGTGAACGGCAAGCGCCCGCCGGCGATGAATCCTGCCGCCACTAAGAGCACACCGAAAGAAATCGCAATCGTCACATATCTTGCATCAATGCATTTGCGATACACCGGCCGATACCACCGAATGACGAACGCCTCGAACGTGCGGTCAATCCACAGGCGAATTCTCGTTTGCCCCAATTTGGCCGAATGCTTATCGCTGAGATGCGCGAGATGCGAAGGCAGTATACAAAACGCATCGATGCTGGAGGCCACCAGTGCCGCGATGACAATAATGGGGATCGGCATGACGAACCGACCCATGATGCCTTCCACGAACATCAGCGGAACAAACGCAATGACCGTCGTTAACGTCGCGGCGACGACGGGCTTAGCCACAAGAAGCGTACCTTCGATCGCCGCCTGCTGAGGCGAGAGTCCCTCTTTTCGCTTCGCGTGTACTGTCTCGGCGATAACGATCGAATCGTCGACAATGATGCCCGCGACGATAATCAGTGCGAACAGGCTCACCATGTTGATGGATTGCCCAAGGAAGTACATCAGAATGAGCGAGCCGGCAAAACAGAGTGGAAGATCGGCCGACACCCAGAATGCGTAGCGAAATCCAATGAAAACTGCCAGCGTCAAAAACAGGAGCCCGATGCCCTGCAATCCGTTATTGATTAGCAATTGCGTGCGCCCAGCGATATCCGTCGAAGCGTCGCCCCATACGGAGAATTGAATGCGATCGGGAAGCGTAGCCTGCCTCGCCGCGACATACTCGTGTACGCGCCGCGCGATGTTCGTCGTATCCTGCGTCGGCGTCTTGAAGACTGAAACAATGACCGCAGGTTTTCCGTTGAATCGCCCGCGAACCGCTGCTTCCTCAAACCCATCGCTGATTGTCGCGATGTCGCCGAGTCGAACGACGCCGCCTTCGTGTTCGAGAACGATCAGGCTTTCGTATTCCGCTGCCGAATAACGTTGACCCACGACGCGAAGCGTTAACTCTTCCTCGGCTGTGCGAATCACGCCAGCAGGCAGGTCCAGGCTGCTGCGGGTTACGAACGCGAGCACGCTGGCCAGCGAAAGGTTGTAGGCCTGTAACGCTTCCTCCGAGAGCTCGATGATGATTTCATCTTCGCGCGCCCCGAGAAGCGTCACCTGATTGGCAATGCCCTGCACCACCAGATCGTTCTTCACTTCTTGTGCCAATCGCTTCAGCGTTCGCTCGGAGGCGTCGCCGAACACGGCGATATTGGCTACTTCCGTGCGAATGATCTTCTCGCTAACGACCGGCTTCTTGGCTTCCGGGGGAAATGAGGTGATCTGATCGACGCGATCCTTTACTTCTTTGACGATCGTATCAGTGTTCTTCACCCTGCGCTGCAACATGAGCCAGACCGTGCCCATGTTCTCGTTGGCTGAAGATGACACTTCGACGACACCGGCGATTCCCGCCACTGCCTCCTCGATCGGAATGCAGATAGTTCGCTCGACGTCTTCCGGATTGGCGCCGGGATAAACAACTTCAATGGCGACGTGATCGGTGAATACCTGTGGAAATGACTCGCGGATCATTCCTCGCGTGGCCATGATGCCGCCAACGACCAGGCACCACATCAGCAGGTTGACGAGGATGCGGTTGTGGACCGACCCCGTGATGATACTTCGAAGAAAACTCACTCGTGCAGCTCAGGCACCATGGCAAGAACGGAGGGCTTGATAACGGAATCCATGAGAGTCAGCTTGGCCTCGTCGACCGGTTCAGCATCGATGGAACGCAACGGATTGTGGTTCGTCGCAACCGCTTCGCGCACTCGAACGGACATACCATTGACCGGCTTGGCCAATGGGGTCGTGACCACAAAGTCACCGGGCTGCACTTGGCAAACTTCCGCCTCGCCGCGTTGATGATAACTAATCAAGACCTGGTTTCCGATCGCGCGCAACATCGAGATCTCGCGCTCCACGAGGTGCCCGCCGGTTTTGGAGCCCGGGTCGCGCTGCACCGCGTATACAAAACGATCGTCATAGATCGCATGCCGCGGTACCAGCATCGCATCCTTCAGTGGGCGACCGGGCAATTCCGCACGACAGAACATACCGATAGCGAGATCCAGCGAAAGTTCCTGGCCGCCGTGAACGACTTGCGCCGTCATGTCGCTGTCGCGAACTTCCACAACCATCTTGGCGGTTCGCGTCGCCTCATCCACGCGCTCGAATCGACTCACGTAGCCCGGCCAACGAAACTCCTGATCGCGCAACGACCAGCTGACAGCCACGCGCGGACCATCCGCGCCGTTTTCGTCATCGAGCTCGTTGGGATGAATCGAATCAGCCAACCAGCGCAGCTCACGCGGGTCGACACCCACAGCCATCTCGAACGCTTCCATCTCTGTCAGCGTGGCAATCGAGAAGAACGCCGTGACGACCTGCGACACATTGGCCTGCACGCTCTCCACCCGCGCCTTGAACGGGCAGACGATGCGCGTCTCCGCCAGATCGTGCTCGACTTGCGCAAGACGTGCGTTGGCTGCATCAAGTTGGGCGCGCGTTTGCTGCACGGATAGCGGCAGCACGGTGCGCTGGGCCTCCAACTCGGCCAATGCATCTTTGGTCCGCAGATACTTCAGGTTGAGTACGTCAACGTCGCGTTGCGTTCCGACCTTGTCCGTTTCATAAAGCTGCTTCGACGTCTGATAGTCGGACTCATCGATCGCCAGCATGCGCTGGGCGTTCTCGATGCGAATAGCCAGGGATTCGATTTCTTTTTCCTGTCGCGCGATGGCCGCTTCCAAACCGCGCGACTCGGCGATCGCCTGCTTCTGCCGGGCTTCATAAACAACGCGCTCGACCTCAAACAGCACCTCTCCCTTGGGGATCACTTTTCCCTGCGCGAGGTTTGGATGGATGTATGTCAGCGCGCCGCTGATCTGTGGAATGATGTTGACCTGCCGTTTGGGACGAACCGTGCCGTGCCCGACCACGGGAAACGTGACCGCTTGCGGCTCGATAGCTACCACTTCGACCATCGGCGGAAGCGGTGTCGAGTTGCTCTTCGCGGGTTGGGGCTTGGTGAGTATCAGCCATCCGCCGAGGGCGGCTCCCCCGGCTAACCCACCTACAGCCAACGCCGTCCGGGCATAGCGCCGGTATCGTTCAAGATTTTCTGTCATCAGAATGTTATCCCGGAGTCAGCTACTTCGAATGATCCATCCATGGAGCATCCGCGAGGAGTTTGCGTTTTCGTTCGCTGACTCAAACCGTGTTCCGAGCCGCCACGGTGACCGCTCCGTCGGTGCTCAGATCGCTAGATGGTAAATCATCCGCCTAACTCACAGGGGAGTCAAGTGCGGAATCAACGCGCCAATTCAAGATGTAACGGCTGATTCTGCACTTCAAATTAGCTTATTTCACAGGCCCGAAGGCAATTCATTCTCTATCGCATCAAGAACCGGCTCTAACCGTGCCTTTGGCTCTGATTTCAAGGCTGAACCGAAGCGATCCAAATCGCGCACAAATCGCCCCATGGCGTTTTGCGACAGCTCTTTCTGATTCATACCCACCCCCATTCGCTCCACGTGAAATCCGTTAAGCTCTTGCTCATACTGACCTTGGATCGGGACCAACAACATCGGCTTCTCCAGAAACAGGCACTCGCTGATCAGGCTATGGCCTGCGGTAGCGATCACGCCGTTGCTCCCAGCCAGATCCAGAAGAAAGCCCTCTGGAGACGTCGGTTTGTACATCACCGTTCCCCGTTGCTCGCTTAACCCAAATCCATACGCTCGGATGGGCATGTCCTTGAAACTCTCCAGGACATTTTGCAGGTGCTGCCCCCCGCCTTGGGCACCGAGGTAAGCCACGAGGTAATTGCCCCGCTTGCCCGACACCTCACGCACCCGCTGGCGAATAATTGGTGGCAGCAACACCGTTGGCTGATACCGAATCGGGGCGCGGATAAACGTCGTCACCAGGTTCCGCCGAGCCCCAGGACTGAAACCCATCCGAATGAAAGCCCGGGCTGCCCAGTAGTGAACGCGATGTCCCGGGGGCAAGTCCGCATCACAATGCGTTAATAAATGTTGATTATCCAGACTGATAAAGGGGCGCCGCTCAGCCCACGCTAATGTGGAGCTAAACCATTCCGCATCCGATACGACAAGGTCCGGCTCAAAATCCCGGAACAGCTGACTAATCGTCCGATAGGTTGGCCTCAGCGACGGCAGGCTCTTGGCGAGGATATCGATGGCGGTGCGCCCCATGTGAATCTTCCCATTCACGAAGTGCAACGCGAACCCGAAGATGTCAGTCAACCTGTCTGGATAGATCTCGCGCAAATAGGCGGCGCTTTTCAGACTAGCAATGAAACGCACGTCGTGACCGCGAGCGAGCAATCCCGCCCCGACACTGTGTGCGCGCGTGGCATGACCAAGGCCTTCGCCGGATGCGCCATATATGATGCGGGCCATGCCGAAATGAGTAATCGGCAAACCGTTTGCTTGCAATGCCCAATGCCGTTGCGGGCGAGTTTCACCTAAGGCACTTCCACCGCTTCCACCACCCGTCCATCGCTCTCGCGCACAAGGAAGAAGTCGTTGAGAGTTCCCTGCACCACGACCACCGGCTCGCCCGGGAACCACAATTGCGTGAACATCTGATCCGAAACCGCGATCTCCCAATTCGAGAACTCAAGGTCAACGAAGCGTCCATCGAGCGAAATACCCGCGATGTCTTCGTGCCCCACGGCTACGCCAATTTCCGCGGCAGTCACGGTTTGCTCGGCATCGAGATTGATGATCGTGGGCGGCGAAACAGCCACCTCTTCGCCGTCCAGCCAGGTAAACACGGTGCCCGCCTGCACCTCCCACACTGAACCGTCATCAAGCTCGACGGCATTATCGCCAAAAACCCCGACGAGTAGGAACGTCTCGCCGATCACGATCTCGCACACATCGCCGATGCCGTCGTCGTCCTCATCCTCTTGGGCCGGATTGAAATCTATGGGACAGTTGTCAAACGTGTCGATCACGGTGTCGGCATCGAAATCAGGAAACGTGTCGCATTCATCGCCGATATCGTCCTTGTCTGCGTCCCGCTGCTCGGGATTGAAATCAAACGGACAGTTGTCCTCGAAATTCAGCACACCATCGGCGTCAAAGTCGATGACCACTTCGCACGCATCGCCTACACCGTCGCCGTCCGCATCGGCCTGATTCGGATTGGCCTCGTTCGGACAGTTGTCGCACGCGTCGCCAACGCCGTCTTCGTCGAAGTCGAAATGTACGGTGCCGGGAAGGATCGGGCACAGGTCACAATCATCAGGCACGCCGTCGTTATCTAAATCCCGCCGATCGTCACCGCCAAGACATACGTCGCACTGATCGCCGACGCGGTCGTCATCAAAATCAAGTTGATCGAAATTCGGAAACGCCGGGCAATTGTCGAACGCATCGGGCACGCCGTCGTTGTCGCTGTCGGTGGTCGTGTCGATCGGCGTATCGGGATCGCCGTCGCAGAATCCATCCAACTCCACCTCTTCAAAATCCGAACAGCCATCGCCGTCGTTGTCGATCACATGATCGGGATTGTCTTGTGCATCGTCGGGATCGGTCGCGGGCAGATTGTTCAATTCATCCTGATCGCTGAAACCATCTCCATCCGCATCGCCAGCGGGATCGATCGGCGGCCCGTCGTCAGGCCCATCCTGCCCCGATCCTCCGCCGTTGGGGTCGTCGATTACGTCCCCGCCGTCCGGATCGAGATTGACCGCGCAAGAAGGACAGAACGCCAACGAAAGCAAGAGCAACGTGGCTAACAGTTTACGAGTGATACGATGCATTCATTTACCCCAAAACAATCGATGCGTCCGCGACGGCGCACGATTTCGCCATACGGGAAACCGCGTGCCAAGTACTTGTCATCAGTTCAAGTGTAGGGATTGGAGTGCGAGAAACAAAGTCGAACAGACATTTCCCGACGATTAGCGACCTATCCCCCGCGCCGCTTCCAAAAATGCAGAAATGCGAACACCGAAGTAATCGCCAGAACCATCACCATCCAGAATGCGAACCGCCATTCTCCCAACGGAATCGGCACGTTCATGGAAAACGCGCTCACCACAAACGTCGGCACCATGATGGCGATCGTGATCACGTTCAAACGCTTCATCAGCACATTGAGATTGTTGGCCACGATCGACGCGCGGGCATCCATCAGGCTCGCCAGAATGTTCGAGTACATCTCAGCCTGTCGGTAGCACTGGTTGTTCTCGATGATCAGGTCGTCGGCTAGCTCCAATTCTTCCGTCTGAAAACCCAGCTTCGCGCCGTTGTTCTTCAGCTTATCCAGCAGCGCTCCGTTTGAGTTGATGGCGTTCACATAGAACACGAGACTTTTCTGCAAACCGAACATACTGATGAGATGTTTGTTCTCCATCGACTTGTTGATCTCCGACTGCAACTCGTCGGAGATCATGCTCATCGCGCGCAGGTGCTCGCGAAAATGAACGATCGCTCTTCCTATGAGCCGAAGCAGAATTCCCGGCAAAGAAATCGCCTTCTGTATGGCGACTCCGTCAAACAGACTCGAATCATTCGCGACGACGATCCACAAATGGTCCTTGAATAGGAACACGCCGGTCGACATCACGCCGAAAACATACTGATCGGCCGAAGAGTAATTCTTTGGACGCTTGAAAATGATAGCCACGTGTTCCGGCTCGAACTCGATACGCGACAACTCATCGGGGTCCAGCGCCGACATCATGGTGTGTTCGTCGAGCTTCGCGACGTCAACGAGCTGCTTTTTCTCCGCATCATCCGGGTTGACGAAGACGCTGAGGGGGGACTCGCTCTGTGGCGATTCCACCAGCTTGCGTTCGATGATCTGATAATTCCTTCGCATGGCGACCGGCCACTCTTGCTGGGGCGCGAATCCCAAATGCCAAAGCGGAGGAATCTACCTGCGCCTTGTCCTTAAGGCAACGGAGAAGCGATGTATCCAAAGCAAAGGTACTGGTGCAGTTTGAATTCACGACGTGGAGAATACAGCCATAATCATGGCGATTAGTGCAGCCACGGCCAATCCACCAACCAAAAGAGGGATCAGTAACTTTTGACGTGGAACGTACACGATTCGCTCCAAATTATATTATCTGCCATCAGCGCAAATATCGAAATTGACTTTATCGATGAACCGGCGCGCCGGTGATGTCCGGTTCGTGCTCGCGGACTTTGCGCGGCTGCGCGATCTGCGGTGGTTTACCGCCGTTGGGCAACAAAACAATCTTGCACGCGTCGCCGCGACTGAGCATGCCCATCGCGTCGTTGATCTCGTTGAACTCGATCGTCTTGGTGATCAGCGGTCGAAGATCAATGACGCCGCCCTCCAGCAGCCAGCGTGTCTTGTACCACGTATCGAAAATCCGCCGGCCATTTAGCGCGAGCACCGTGAGGTTCTTGAAGATCATGTTCTCGGCCACGTCGATCTCGACGGGCCGCGACGGAATGCCAAATAGAATGACCGACCCACCATTGCGCACCACGCGAAAGGCTGTAGTGATGGCTGACGGCGCGCCGCTCATCTCCAGCACGAAGTCAATGCCGTATCCGCCGTTGGCTTCGACCATGCGGTTGACGGTCGTGGTGCCATCCTGTGACACATCGAACACCTGAGTAGCGCCCATCGTTTCAGCCAGCTTCAATCGTCGTGGGTGAATATCGGTCGCATAGACCGCCTTCGCCCCAACCGATTTCGCGATACCGATGGTGAACAACCCGATCGGCCCGCAACCCAGCACAGCCACCGATTGCCCGGACAAGTCCTGGTTCATCGTCGCGAACACGGCATTGCCGAACGGTTCCTGCAAAGTGGCAATTTCCGGCGGCAGCTTCGATCGATTGTTCTGCCAGATCACCTTCTCCGGCACGACGACATAGTTGGCAAACGCACCGTTGCGATCGACCCCGAGAATCTGCGTTCGCGGACACATGTGCGCCTGGCCAGTGCGACACTGATAGCACATGCCGCACGTCACATGCGACTCAGCCGACACATAATCGCCAACGGCTGCGTGGCGAACTTTCTCGCCCACCTCAACAATGGTTCCGCAGAATTCATGCCCCAGCGTCAGCGGCGGTTTGATACGCCGCTGCGACCAGTCATCCCAATTCCAGATATGCAAATCGGTGCCGCACAAGCTCGCAGCCTCAACATACACCAGCACATCCTCGGGCCCAGGTTCTGGGCGCGGAACCTCGACCACCTCAAGCCCCTTGGCCGGCTTCAACTTGCATATCGCTTGCATCGTTTCTGGCATAACAACAAACTCAACTCAATGTTGGGTGTATTTGTAGCAAAACAATCACGGCTCGCCCCTACTCTTTACAGACGTCACTCTCATCGAAGAACTTGCGCCGCATCAATCTGGTTTCGACTTTTCGACTTTTTGACTTTTCGGCGTTTCGTTTTCGTCCGCCATTTCTTCGAGCACTACCTTGTATTCCTTGCAATCCCCAGGCAGTGCAAAGTCCTTGTTGCTGAGGCCGGTGTTAATGGAGTTCTTGCCAAGGTCGCTGAAGTCGGCCGTACTCACTTCCCGGCCGCGGTTTTTGGTCACGACGATTCGCCCGGGGAGATCGACGCTGCGCAGCACGAAAAACTCGAGTTGCTCATAACGATCGCGCAGCGAGCTGAACGGCTTTGGTTTGCAACTGAGGTGATCGCTGTCGGCTGGATCGCCTTCCTTCGAGGGCACCAGCGTGACGTCAAAGTTCTGCAGAATCGTTTCCTTCTTCTGCCCGAATGGCAGCGGAAACGGCGCGCTCTCCAGATCGAAAAAGTCAACCTTCTCGCCGGGCTTGGCGATCTCGCGCTTCGTCACCTGCGACAACCGCTCCACAGCCTCGTGCAACCACTGACCGTCAAACAAATACCACTCGCGCTTCTTAACGATCCCGTCGGTGACGGTCTTCTCAAAGTGAATCATAAAGAGCGGGTTGGGATCGCTGATAAGGAATTGCAATGAACCATCCTTGGTTTGTGTCGTATACTCCAGCTTGTCGTCGACGAAGAGTTTGACCTTGCATTTCAAATCGGTAAGACCGTCGCGCGAGCGCTCCAATCGCGTGAGAATCTCATCGACCTTGGGGTCGACAGCTATTCCGTTAACGGGATCCTCCGCCCAGGCAACGCGTGCGGCACACAAGAACAACGCAACGACAAATTGACGAATTTTCATCACTATCATGCTAGATGATCCGTGAAAAAGTAACAAGAACGAGCGCTCCCTTGAACGAAGCCAATGGTTCAACGATTATGTAATCCCGCGACCAGAGTACATGACCTCAACTGTGGCGGATGCTACTTTTTTCCCCCCTTACTAAGGGGGGACCAAGGGGGGGCCACTCGAAGGAGTCCATCAAACATGCGACAGTTATTCCAGACCGTGGTTAGCATCGCGATTCTTCTTCAGATTGCGACGTGTGTGGCCAATGACCCCACGACCGAAGTCTTACTTGAAGACACGAGCATTGTGTCAGAACCGTAATCGATTGCGGCGTTTCGTATTCATCCGAACCGCGATCGCAAGGGAGCGGCCTGAGCGTCAAAGATGATGCCAATATCGATTTACCACGCATCTGACCGTAGCGAATTCGATCATCATCCATTAACAGTCTAGGACAACCTATATGAAACTTCCGCAAACTTCTGATCATCGCAAAGCCGATCACCCGATCGAATCCATTTTCGTGGACCGCTGGTCGCCTCGCGCGATGTCCGGCGAATCGATCACCGACGGTGAACTGAACTCTCTCTTCGAGGCCGCCCGCTGGGCGCCGTCATCGTACAACGAGCAACCCTGGCGCATGCTTTATGCCACACGCGGCAGCGAACATTGGACGAGGTTTGTTGACTTTCTGGTCGAAGCCAACCGCGTCTGGGCCGACAAGGCCGCCGTTCTCATCGCGTTCACCGCCAGCAAAGTGTTCTCGCGCAACGGCCGTCCGAATCCGGTTCACGAGTTCGACTGTGGTTCGGCGTGGGAAAACCTCGCGTTGCAGGGAGCCAAGATGGGCCTCGTCGTCCACGGCATGGCTGGGTTCGATGCAGATAAGGTGAAAAAGAGCTGTAACGTCCCTGACGACTATTCCATTATCGCGATGGCTGCGGTCGGTCGCCCGGGCGATCCAGATGCGTTGCCTGAAAACCTGCGCAAGATCGAAGTGCCCTCACCGCGCAAACCGATCAAAGAGATTGCGCTTGAAGGTGGTTTTTAGGCTAGACACATAGTTTGGGGGAACAAAAGCGGTCTAAGGATTGTCACATGGCTGCACAAGTATCGGATCCCGCACCTTGATTACGTCATAGACTTCTTCTATTTCGACAGTGGCATCTTCGGCAACTTCAATAAACTGCGTTCGTGTGCAATCGTCCATAACCACGAAAATGGTAAGCCAGTAGACATCCGGGAGGTCGGGCCGAACGATGTCCAATGTCCCCGCTGGACCGCAATCACCCGATTGCGCAATGGAATTAAACTCGATACGAAACGACCCATCTTCCTGCGACAAAAAGTGCTGGTACTGATCGGAGGGCTGTTCGGGTACTTCATCCGGAGAATCAAGGATTCGTGCCGTGAGTCGAATGCCGCTCAAGGGTTCCCCGGAATTCGCATCAACAACTTGTCCCTCAACGAGGTAGGCGTACCAGGCATCACCACAAACGAGGTTGCATGCAGCAAGAAGTGAAAGCAGCAGAATGCCTGCAAACAACAAGTAACGCATTCGAGTAAGGATAACAACGCTATACATGTGCGTCGAATGCGCAAGCCAATCAAGGAGATCGCGCTCGAAGGCGGTTTCTAGACGACGAGACCACTTTCACGCATACTCTTTGCCGAACACGTTTAGCAGACAATTGCACTATAGGAAGGAGGTGTCCAATGACGCCATATGAACAGTTTGAGAACATGGAGCGCTTTTGAGAGGACCAGCAAGCGCCGCCGGGGATTCCCATCCGAGACGCAAGTGAAGTCCGGCGATCGTTTCGTGAACACGCCAGTCGGCGAAAAGGAGTTTGTCGAAAAGCTCGGTCGAAACGACCCGTGCCCATGCGATTCCGGCAAGTCCTTTCCGCAAGTGCTGCATGACTCGCGGCAGGCATGATGGTTCAAACCGTAACCACTACTTTTAGGGGTGAGTAATTACGAACGCCGTGCATTGCACGGCGTTTTTTTGTTCTTGATGTCCGTATAGACGGTAGCCATCAATCCAAACATCCGCACGGATCGGCACCGCTGAACGCATTCAACACAGACAGCACGTCATCAAGATTGATGATTCCGTTGCCGGCGCAGGGCGGATGTATGTCCGCGTTTCGACAATTCGCCGCATTGGAGAAACCGCCCAGGCAACAGAGAATATCGTCGAGGTCGACAGCATTGGCAGGGCCCGCACAGTTTACATTCCCATAGCGAACGGTCGTGTTCCGGCAACATCCGCTACAGGTTTCGCACGTACAGGCGTTCAAGTCCGACGGACAATCGCCGCCATTCGTACAACTGGGCGGACAGGCGACACCATCACCCAGATAAGTCCCATCGCCCAAAGACTCGCAAGTACTCTCCTGCACTTGGATGCAGGGTTGGTTCAAGACAGTAAACACGTTTGAATGAAACCCGCAACAGGCTCCTGACGGGAGAGAACAACATCCAACACCACCGCTTCCATATTGGCAAAGCACGATTCCAAAGTCTACGGTGTCGGAAACTCCGTCTTCGTTAAGATCACACCACGAAACGGAATTTGGATTCGAAAGGCAGCCAGTCGCCTGGACAATTTCGGGTACGCCGAGAGTACAACTGGTCGATCGGAACCAGCCCATGCAGTAGTCACACGCGTTGCCTGTGCCGTTTGCATCACAATCATATTGATTGGCATTCGATTTGTCTGGGCAATTGTCGCATCCAGCCGGAATAGAATCGCTATCCACGTCATCCCCGCACGCACCACCGGGGACAGATGTTGTGCCACCCAAGGCTGTACACTCCGACGAGGTGATCGCCCAGCGCAGATGCTTCCGGAATGCTCACAACAAACCATTTGCGCATAACTTGATGCAGCAGTACATGACATGACCACAACAACAATCAAACATCTATGGAGTTGATGACGAGTCGACATGACGCTTATCTCCCGGAAGTCGAAAGCTCCCCGTAAAAGTACCCGCTGGCTACAGACACCTCGATGCAGGTGCATGAAAAATGTACCGCAATCGTACACTCGCGGCGTGAATTGCCTCAATACTTAAATAGGAAATATTAGGGGAAATTCTCGAGCTTGCTTGGCTATTCCACGGGAACAACGGCCTTTCGGCGTTCCATCGCCCATCCGAGCTCGGGCGCCTTCAGCAATTTTGCAACCGCGACGAACATGACAAGTCCCACTCCGAGCAACACAGGCAACTGCATGTACGGACTTGAACCAAAGCGTCCATTCGCCAAGACGAATGCATTGACTCCCCACAGTGCCACGGCCATGGCACCTGTCGCAAGCCCAATTCTTGCCACGCCCGTCATCACGTTGCCCCAATCCAAGTCCGGCAATCGTCGCGTCAGCAGAATCGCCAGCCAGATAACCTGTATGCCAGCACACACCGAGGTCGACATCGCCAGCCCGCGCTCCTGCATGGGGAACACCAGCGACAAGTTCATCACGAAATCGATCGCAACCATGTACCCCGCCACCCGCGCCGGCGTCTTGCTGTCGTGCAACGAGTAAAACGCACGCACCAGCAAATGCTGCGTGAAATAGAACACCAGCCCGATGCAATAGAAAACCAACGTGGCTGCCACGCGCGCGGTGTCATCTGCATTGAATGCGCCGCGCTCGAAGAGCACCGCCGTCAATGGCCTCGCGATGAACATCAACCCAATCGCCGCCGGCAACGCCGTCACCTGCGTCACGCGAATCCCGCGCGCCAGAATCTCAGCCATTCCTTTGTGATCGCCACTGGCTGCCCGCTCCGAAAGCGTCGGAAAAATGGCCGTCGCCAGCGAGATGCCAAAAACGCCCAGCGGAAGCTGATACAAATACTGCGCATAGCCAAGCACGGCAGGCCCAACGCGCTCACCATCCGATTTGATGAACAAATACGCAATCAAATAGTCCGCCAGCGAATTGATCTGCATGGCCGACAAACCGATGGTCATCGGCAGCAACAGCGTACACACCTTGCGAACATACGGATCGTTCCACGACTGTCGCAGCAAACCGAATGTAGTGCCTGTAACCGCAGCAGCCTCCCTCTCCCTATTAGGGAGAGGGTCGGGGTGAGGGTCTCGACTAGTCGAGAATGTTCCCGTTTCGTCGATTTCAGCACCGCGACCGCTAGGGAGCGGCCTTGAACTACTATCGCCTCGCGTCGAGTAAATCGGCCCAAACCCCAGGGCGCGCAACCCCACATACGAAACCACCAACTGCACCACCCCACCAACAACCACGCCCCACGCAATGATGCGCATCAGCGGTGCATCGGTCAGACCCAGGCCCCATGCGCCGGTCACAGCCGCAATCACAATCGTAATGTTCAGCAGAATCGGCACACCCGCAGGGATCGCGAACGACTTGCGAACGTTCAGCACACCGCCCACCACAGCCGTCAGGCAGATCGGCACCATGTAGGGCATCATGATCGCCACGAGCCACAACGCCGGGTCGTCTTTGATCGACCGCCAAGCCAGGACCCCCGCTTCAATCGCTAAAACGCCCAGACCGAGGAATACCGCCATCACGACCAGCAGCCGACCGACAAACTCGCGCGATGGCCTCTCGCCTCGAGTCTGCAAACTCTCGGTCAAAACCGGAATCATCGAGGACGACAGCGCCCCCTCGCCGAAGAGTCGCCGCGCGAGATTGGGAACCATAAACGCGATACGAAAGGCCGAAAGCAGCCCACCCGTGCTGAAGAAGTAGCTCAGGACTCCCTCCCGTACCACGCCCAGCACGCGCGAGATCATGGTGAGCGCGGCGATGACCCGCGCCGATGAGAATACTCCCGCTTCCGACTTCATACGCGTGGAAGTTATTTGCGAACCAGCCACGGAGCAATTAAGCGTGGTCATCTGTAACTATCCGTCGGTTTTTAGATACCCTGCAAGATTCTGAACGGTTCGTGGGGCTTGAATCGTCATCCACTAAATCGCTTTCCATTGGGTCAAAGCGACACAACAACCCTTATGGAGCCAGCCGTGCTAATCGACACCAAGACCGCCTTTGCATTACTCGTTCCCGTCGTCGCCTGCTACGCCATTCCGCAATGGGCTGAAGGCGGAGTGGCCGAGCCCGCACGAGTTGCATTGCCGGACACCGCACCGGGCAAATGCGCCGGCGCGTATATCGATGCGTTTAACTCCGGCGACGCAGACAAGATGCGCGCTTTCGAGGAGGCGTATCGCGCCAAGTCAGCGCTCCAGACGCGAACCATTGAGGATCGTCTCAAGCAATACGACAAGATGAAGGGCGAATGGGGCAAGCTGGAGATTCGCAAAGTCGCCTCCGCCAAAGACACCGACATTACCCTCCTCGTTCACATCGCCAATGAAAACGA
The DNA here is from genome assembly GCA_964494205.1 of uncultured Phycisphaeraceae bacterium. Lineage (GTDB taxonomy): Bacteria > Planctomycetota > Phycisphaerae > UBA1845 > UBA1845 > JBBTCX01. The sequence continues at coordinate 182,832 of CAZBRD010000001.1, forward strand.
GTTGTTCGAGTTCCAGTTCGTTCTCGAACCCGAGAAGCCCTTCGGCCTTGATCACATCAAGATCATGGGCCCGGTTACTATCGAAGACGCAGCCAAGGCCAGCGAACCGCTGACGCCCGAACTTCGCACGTCCACCGTTGAATCCACCGCAAAAACGCTGGAAGAGAATTATGTCTTTCCGGAAGTCGGCGCGAAAATGGCGGCTGCCCTTCGCGAGAATCTGAAATCGAAGAAATACGATTCCGAATCCACCGCCGGTGATCTCGCTCGCCGACTGACCGAAGACCTCCGCGCAATCTGCAAAGACAAGCATCTGGCCGTCTCAGCCGCTGCTCTCCCTGATGAAAAAGAAGGCGGCCCGATGCGCCGCCGCGGCACGCCCGACGACGCCCGCCGAGAAAACTACGCTTTCCGCAAGGTAGAAGTTCTTCCCGGCAACATTGGCTATGTGAAGTTTGACGAGTTCCACCCCAGCGACGGCGCCAAGCAGGTCGCAGCCGGTGCGATGGCATTCCTCGCCAACAGCGACGCCCTCATCTTTGACCTGCGCGAAAACGGCGGCGGCTCGCCCGAGATGATCAAGTTCCTGTCAAACTACCTCTTCGACAAACCAACGCACCTCAACAGCTTCTACGACCGCAGCGCCAACAAAACCGAAGAGTGGTGGACCGAATCACCCATTGACGGCCGACGTTTTGCAAACGACCTGCCCGTGTACGTGCTGACCAGCAAGTACACCTTCTCCGGGGCCGAGGAGTTCGCATACAATCTGCAAAACCTCAAACGTGCGACCATCATCGGCGAAACCACCGGCGGCGGCGCTCACCCGGTTCAATCGATGCGCATCAACGATCGCTTCAGCATGATGGTTCCCTACGCGCGCGCAGTGAACCCTATCACCCAAACCAACTGGGAAGGCGTCGGCGTCAAGCCACATATCGAAGTTCCAGCCGCCGATGCGCTCAACCGCGCCAAAGAAGAAATCACGAAGAAGATCAGCGAGCGAAAAGTGATCGTGACAAACCCCAAATAGCGTGAACTCATTATCACGCCGAACAAAAAAACTTTGACCAGTTTACCCAGCAGAGCCCCCTGCGCAAGTAGGGGAAAAATAGAGCGTCATTTGTCCAAAGCTTTGCGCCTTCGCGTCTTTGCGCGAGAGCATATTGGAGAAAACCTCTTTATCTTACTCCGGCCTCCAATCGCTTCACTGCCGCCTGCGCGTCAATATCGTTCGCATCTTTCTCGACCGCCAGCCGATACATCGCACGCGCATCCTCTATTCGCCCGACCTGCTCCAGCGCAACGGCTAAATTGAACTCCACGCCCATTAACCCAGGATCAGCCTTGATCGCTCGCAGATAATGCGGAATCGAATCTGCAAATCGCCCCGACACAGCAAGTGCTTGCGCCAAATTCATGTTGGCCTCTGCCGACGTAGGGTGACCTTCCACCGCTTTGGCAAATTGCACGATGGCTGATGGAAAATCACCCGACTGTGCCAGCGCCACGCCCAGATTCATCCGCGCCAGCGCATCCAATCGCCCGCGATCATGCACGGGCAAGTACGTCACGCAAAAAGCCAACACGCCGAATGCCAAGCCCGCACCAGCTTCACGCCAATTCCCCGCGAGAACTCTTCGACCCAATTCCAAAACACCGACCGCCGCAAAGGAGATCAGCAACGGCACCATGGGAAACCGATATCGCGCGAGGACATAAAACACAGCCACAGAAAGCGCGAATGACAACAATAGCGCATGGTAAATCCACAATTCGCGCCATCGCGATCGAGTCATCCAAATCCCCATAATCGCCAATGGAAAAAGCACGCCGAACCGGGAAAAACTCTGGAGACCTCGAAGAATCAGCGAATAGTCCGCATAAACATACTGACTTTCTCCATCAGTCACCTCGTAATCGTTGAACACCATCCCCAGTTTGAGCGCCATCAATTTCGCCCAACGCAGCGGATCATTTGCGATGTCCGTAAGCCCACGTCGAAACCAGAATCGCGATACTTCTCGCGACGAAAGCGATCGGCCAACAGCAGCCTCCGCCAACGCCGTCGCGTCACGTCGCTCGAACGCCGGCGTCTCGTGGCCTCGCACAAGCGGACGATATCGCCCATCCGCTTCGGCACTATTTCCAATGTAGAAGTTAGGTCCCGCCTGAAATGTAGAAATAGACCATTCACCGCCGACGAGCTTATTGCGAATAGCAACCGGTCCTAGCATGAGAGCACATCCCAGAACGCACGTTAAACACTTCGCCCACCAGCGCCCGCTTCCGCGATTCATCTTCCATAGCCAAAGTAGAACAATCGGTATCCATAATTGTGTGTTCTCGCGAATGAGGGCCAGCAACCCGAGCAGCACTCCAATCACTAAGCATGGAAGAACTCTTGAGCTGTTTGAATGCCAAATCACCGCGGCGAACAAGATACAAATGAGTGAGGCTGCGATCGATTCCTTCTGCACGATGCCGTCGAAATAAATCGACGGCGCATACAATGCGAACATGCTTGCCGCGACCAGCCCCGCCGCTCGCCCGAACAATCGCGCCGTTCCCCAACCCAACGCAGCCAACGCTACAGGCGCAGTGAGCGCCTGCATCACACGAACCACCAGGATCGATTCACCCAATAGCTGGAAGAGGACACCAAGAAAATAGGGATACAACGGAGCCTGATAGAAAGACTCCTTTCCCATCCAATCTCCGGCTGCAATGCGTGCCCCCCACTCCCAATACCCGGCCGCATCTCCCACCAGGTTATGCAGAAATGGAATGGAAGCGGTTTGCCAGAAATAAGCGCAACGAATGACAAGACTAAGAATGCTAACGAGTACGAACGGAATCGCCTGGCGCATTAACTCACGAGTGCCACTGTGTGGCACCAATGGTCGAGTTGCATCCTCGTTCACTCTGATCGCCACGTTACTTCCGCATCAAACCCAGAGAGTCCCAGGACAATTATTCGGAACTCTCTGTAACGCCACGATCGTCAAGATGCCAATGGCCCGTGCAGTACCCGACGCACCGAAGAACGTGCCCCCTCGTATGCGACCAATCGCGCGAGCGATGTCTTTGCGATTTAATGCCGCATAGTCCGATAATAGTATAGCTGGCCAGTCGCCCGCGCAATTATTGTTTGCTACTGGGTTCAATCTTTGTTGCGATCAATAGAACCTGACCTTCTTGGCGGGATCATTGCCCGATCGAAGTGTAGCCGTGAGGTACAGGGAAACGAGGAAGGCCTGCGCAACTCGCGTCGAAGGGCGATGCGCCTACAACCGTTGTTTCACGTGAAACATGATTTCTCTGGTGTTCGAATCAGCTCAATAAGACCCCCAGATACTGTGCCAATTCTCGCCTAAGGACGAATTTCCTTGAAGTCCTTCCGATTGAAAGTATCCTTCTCGCGAGCGCAATGGAATACTCGTAACGCTAGGAATTCAGCCACGGAAGGTGAGCCATGCAAACAAACAAACCCACGAAACGCCTCGGCCGCGGACTCGACTCACTTATCACGCGCGTGCCGATTGAACCAACAGATAGGCCAGTGCAGCCCCCACAAGGACCACATCGGCCTCCCGTGTCCGCTCCGCCACCGCAGATCGACAACGCTACTGGGGCGGTTGGGGGCGTTCAGGCAGCCATGGTTCCGGTCGATTCGATCACCGCCAACCCGTTTCAACCCCGCCAAAAGTTCGGCGACGGCGACCTTGCACAGCTCACGGAGTCGATTCGTACCAACGGCTTCGTTCAGCCCATCGTCGTCCGCAAGAAGGAAAAGGGGGGGTATCAAATCGTCGCCGGAGAGCGGCGATGGCGGGCTGCCAAGAGGTTGAATATGACTTCCGTCCCTGTCCTCATCCGTGATGCAACTGATGAACAGATGGTCGAGCTTGCCCTCGTCGAGAACATCCAGCGCGAGGACCTCAATCCGATTGATCGTGCCAAAGCCTATCGCGCGTTTGCAGATCGTTTCAGCGTTAACGCCGATCAAATCGCCCAGCGGCTGGGGGAAGACCGCACAACCGTATCTAACTACCTGCGATTGTTAGACTTACAATCGTCGCTACACGAAATGGTGGCCGATCGGAAGCTGTCGATGGGGCACGCCCGATGCCTCTTGGGTGTTCATAACCACAAGCGCCAAATGGAGTTAGCAGAATCAGTTGCCCGCAACGAGTTATCGGTCCGTGCTTTGGAGGAACTCGTTCGTCGGGAGAAACTGTCTACGCCTTCCGCCGACCCTGCCGAATCTTCAAAACCCTCGCCGCGAGTTCGCTCGGCACATCTCAAGGACATGGAGCAACGATTCGAGCGCGCGATCAAGACAGGCGTCACGATCCACGAAGGCAAGCGTCGCGGCACAGGTCGAATCACCATCGAGTATTACTCACTGCACGATTTCGAGCGCATCGCAGAGCAACTCGGCGTGCAGCTGGACTGAAGCACCGTGTCGCCTCCGAGCATTGCCATGGATTGGCGCGCAAGAATTGTCGCCGCGCCTTAGACACGCGCGCACAATTTCCCACGCGCTCGCCGTTCGCGCAACGTGAAAATTAGGCTACTCTTCTTGCGCAATATCGGTCGTCCGCGCTCGCGTCGGCGCGATCAATGAAAATCAGCGCCGCAGTGCGCACACAACGGCCGCCGAGTCCTACTGGCAGAAAGGTCTTCTATGAAATCATGGTTGTTTCGCACACTGTTAGTGCCATGCCTTGGCACTTTGATGGGAGTCGTTGCGACTCCCGCCCGCGCCGCAGACGACGCGGCCGGCGTCTTCAAGTTAATCCCTGCCGAATCGCTTTACGGGGCTTGCTTCGTCAACCTCGAGAAGTTCGACAAATCGGTTACGTCGTTTGTCAAGCGCATCGATCCCGATGGAACCGACGGCGGCATTCTGGCTGACCTGAAATCGCAAGTTCCTGTGGCTGAGTGGATCGATTTCAGCAAGCCTGTCGGCATGGCTGTGAACGGCATCGGCGAAGAGCCAATCCTTTGGGCGCGCATCGCTGATTTCGACAAGAAAATCAAGGAAATGAAGAACGCCACGGAGGAGGGCGGAATCTGGCACGTGGAGAAGGGCGACGATGCTGAGTACTTCCTGAAGCAATCGGGGGATTACGTTGTCATCGCCGGTTCAAAGGCACAAGTCGAGGCAGCCACCAAATCCGGCAAGAACATGGCTGAACTCATCGGCAGTCGCATGCCGAGCTATGACGGCAAGGAAGTCGTCATGCATGTCAATTTCGAGCCGATGCGCGCCATTGCGCTGGGGCAACTCGCGCAAGGTGCACAAATGGTCCCGATGCTGGCGATGATGGCTGGTCCGCAAATGGGCGTCTCTGATCCCACAGCCTTGACGGGCGTCTTCACCGCGTTGCTCGATGGCGTAAAGTCTTTCGTCGAGCAAATCGATTACCTCGAAGTCGCCGCTTCACTGGATGAAAAGAACGCCGACATCGCGCTCGTCACAGGTTACAAGGAAGGGGCGATCAGGAGTTACCTCAACGCGCAAAAGCCCGCCTCCATCGCACCGTTCGACCAGATCGAGGAACAACCGTTCGTCGTCGCCGCCAGCTACCACTTCCCAGCCGGCGGTGGTTCCATTGGCGATTATCTTCTCGGGAAAATGCAGGCTGCAATGCCAGCGCCAGCGGCTGGCGATGCCGCAGCCGGTGCGAACGATGAGGCTGCCAAAGCGATCAAGCTCGCTCGCGAGCTGTACAGCAAGATCGACGGCCAGAACATGGTCATGAACATGTCCGTCAACGGCATGCAAGTCAGCGGCGACTATATCGGCAAGGATGCGGCGGGCATTCTCAACCTGCAGAAGGAAGTGCTTACCAAGCCGAACGCGCTGCAGTCGATGTTCGACGGTGGCGTCAAGTACGAAGCAGGCCCGGCAAAGAAAGTTGAATCGACCGAGCTGCACACTTTCACCTTGAAATTCGATCCCGCCAGCCCAGCCGCAGCGTCCGCCGCGAAGATGTACCCCAAGGATGCAGTCCAGGCGTACGGCATTGTGGGCGATCGAGTTCGGTTTGCGCTGGGCAGTGAGAAGGACCTTGAAAAAGCGTTCGCCTCGAAAATCACCAAACCGCTATCGAGCTCGCCGCGTATCTCCGAGGCGCTGGCTTCAATGCCCAGCAGTCGCAACGCGATCCTGCTCGTTGACCTCGCGGGACTGACGCCCATCATCGCGGCGATGAGCGGCAACATGCCCGAGGCAACCGCGGCACAGCCCGGACCGCCCATCGCGATCTCGGTGTCCATGTCCGGTGGTCCGGCCCGCGCGGACATTCGCGTTCCGCTCAAGGCCATCGAGCGAATGGTGCAGCAGTTCTCACCGAAGCAACCGACGTAATACACGAGTTGCAAGTACAGAACTAAGACAGGTTCTAACGGAGCCCCCTGTGCAAGCAGGGGGCTTCTTTTTTTGCGGCCATTAACGGCGTTATTTGAGTGCCACTATGTGACACTAGCAAGCCCGCTTTTTTCCATGTTGCTGCCGTATTGCGGAAAAACTCTGCTTCGCGGCTTTAGGCGGATCTGTCACCGTCGTCGCCGCGCCATTGCTTCCACTCTTCGGGTCGATTCACGTTCAACATCGATTGCATGGCGGGGTCCACATCCGCGAAATCAGCAGGCGTCAGGCTCAAGACGGTGCACTCCTGCAACAGATCCTTCAACGATCGCCGTCTTTCACTTAACAGCCGCGCCACACGACCGACCAAGGTCGTTCGATAAACACCGGGAAGCGGACAGATTCTCCCATCCGGCCAGTGAACAATCGTCGCGTCATAGTCGTCGTTCGATCGAGCCACCATTCGTCCCACAAACCCGGCATCCAGCGCAGGATGATCACACGCAACCACTAGCGCTGCATCAAAATCGTTCGCCAATGTCGTCAAACCTGAATGCAGACCGCGAAGCGGTCCTTCCCCATCAACTTCGTCAAACGCATGTCGAACGTCGCCCGGCAATGTTGGTAACACCTGCCCCGATCTACTAACCACGACGACCGGAGAAACTACCGTCAACATCACCCGCCCCGTCCGCTGCAACAACGTCTCGCCGTCGACTTCCAGCCATTCCTTGGGTGATCCCATGCGCGTGCTCGCGCCTCCGCACAAGACAATTCCAGCAATCTGCCTCACACACTTCACAGAAGATCTCGTATCAACGCTTGAATCCGTCGCCAATTTAATCGCCACATCGTCATGTCGCCTCACCACCTATCATCAGCATAGCATTGAAATCATCGAGCCTGCATTGTACGCTCACCACATGCCCGCATGGTTGCGAAATTGGCTCGATCGACACCAACACCCGGTATCGCTGGCGTTGCACATTGTAGCCATCCCAATGCTCCCGTTAGCCGTTTATCTCGTCGTGATCCAGCTTCTCGCGGGTGCGTGGTCTCTCTGGTGGCGGCCGGTATCGCTTTTTGTCGTCAGCTATTTCCTGCAGTGGATTGGCCACCGGATCGAGGGCAACGACATGGGCGAGTTGATTCTGTTCAAAAAGTGGCTGGGCAAGCCCTTCGTGGCCATCGCCCCGCAATACCGCCGATCGGAGGGAGCCGCGAAGTGACAAGCAGTGGCACCACCATTCGACTGGCTACGCTCGACGATCTCGAGCACGTCGTCACATTCAACGCCGCCATCGCCAGCGAAACTGAGAACAAGTCGCTCAACCTCGACATTCTCCGGCCAGGCGTGCGTGCCGCCCTTTCTGATTCCGCACGATCTCTCTATTTCGTAGCGGAGCGCGATGGGGCTGTGGTCGGCCAAACGATGATCACCGTTGAATGGAGCGACTGGCGAAACAGGTTCTTCTGGTGGATTCAAAGCGTTTACGTCGTGCCTGCTCACCGCCGGGCGGGTGTTTTCACCGCGCTGCACGAGTACATCCGGAACGAGGCAAAATCCCGCAACGATGTCTGTGGCTTGCGTCTCTATGCCTATCGCGAAAATCACCGCGCCATCAAGACATACGAAAAGCTCGGCATGCCCGTGTGCGACTACGTTATGTGCGAAGAAGATTGGTCGTAGCGGAATCGTTACGTCTTATTCATATGGACGTTCCGATTCGGTGCCCCTAAGATATCCCCGATGCGTCCAATCGTAACCATCTTCATCTACCTTGCCTCTGTTATTGCGACGACGCCTCTCGCCATTCCGAATGAATCGCCCGATACTCCGACCTGCAACTGTTGCTGCAGCGGCATAAAGATCTGCCGCTGTGGGTGCATGCCGGCTAAGGATGACTCGTCGCAACCTTCGAAGCTCCCTAAGAACAAACGGGCAGCCTGCTTCTGCAGTGGCCAGCAGACGCCTTTGGTTTACCAGGAATCGTCAGCACGTCTGGCGCCGCAGAAATGCATCGAAACTGCCCATGAATCCACCCGGATTTGCACCGCGCAAACAGACTTTTCTTCGCTGCTGAATCGCATTAACTGCGGTCCTCCGCCGGATCAACCGATTCTACAGTCAACCGTCCTCCTCATCTGATCGCGCAATCAAATGGCATGGTGCGCACGGACGAAGTGCCGCGCGCGGACCGCTTTGGCTGATTTGATATTGTCGCGCGACATACGAGGAGATTTCCATGATTAGACGATCGATATTCCTACCATTGTTTTTGGGCGCCCTATGGCTGGCTGGTTGCCATTCGCCATCGACCTCAACGTCCGTTCATACCGAGGCGGTCCCCGCCTCCACCGAAGTTCCCGGCACTGGTTTAGCCGATGAGCGAAACGCAGTGCTGCATGTACGCGGAATGTCTTGCCCGCTCTGCGCCAACAACATTGACAAACAATTGTTGAAGATCCCCGGAGTCGAGAAGGTATCCGTCAACCTCGGCAACGGCGAAGTCCACGTTCGTCTCGCAGCCGCCCCGCGACCGACAGCCGACGAGCTGACCCGCGCTATTGAGCGCAGCGGCTTCACGCTCGCGCGCATCGAAATGCCTCTCACGGAGGGCCATTGAGATGCGACGATGGATTGCGATGATTTGCGTGGCGGTGTTTGCATCGAGTTCGAACGACGCATATGCGCAGGAGGCCACCAACGCAGCTGACTCTGCCACTCAGCCTTCACCGGGCTATGTCGTGCTCAAGGAAATGTTTCACTACTACAATCTCGATCTCGACAACGTCGCGCCCGATCGACGTGGCGATGTCGAAGATGCTTCGTTCATGACCATCGTCAACGTGGGCGTGGCTCCGGACTGGTCGCTCAGTTTCCGTCTGCCTGTCGTGCTGCGTGATCGCGAGTTTGAACTAAGCGGCGAATCGGATCGCGAGGAAGGCGTCGGCGACCTCACCGCGCTGGCGAAATGGCGCTTCTACAAGAACGATTCTAACCCGCTCGACACGAAGCGCCTGGCCTTGATCGGTGGACTACAGATACGCACCGGCGATGCCCCGTTTACGAGTGACGGCTACAATCCGATAGTGGGTCTCGCTTATACGCAGATTACGGGTCGCCATGGCCTCAACGCATCGCTCGAATGGACCTTCACCACCAACGGCAACGACGAGCCGATTTACGCCGGCGAAAGTAGTGCCGACCTGCTGCGCTACGATGCTGCCTATCTCTATCGCCTCACGCCAGCTGAATACACGGCAGACACGTACGGGGCGCTGTACATGCAGTTCGAAGCGAACGGATACTACGAAACCAACGGCGATAACGAACTCTTCTTCTCGCCCGGCTTGATGTATGAAGCGAAGACCTGGGCTGCAGAGCTTTCCATCCAGATACCGACCTGGCAGGAAGTCGAACATCGCGCTGAGGCGAATTATGTCATCGTGGCAGGCATACGTCTTTCTCTTTGAAAGGCTTCCAGAATCTGCGCAGGATAAAGGCGAGGGCAATTAGCCCTCGCCTTGGATGAGTCTAGTTAGATCAATTTAGGCGGCTATTCGCCCGCCTAATCAGCTGCCTTCGACGCAATCCTCATAGGATGGTCGGCCAGACCCCGGACTCAGCAAACCTGTCTCAATCACTTCCGCAGGCAATGTATCCTTCTGCCATCCGTTTCCTCGGACAATCACGCATCGATAGAAATTGAAATCGGCATCAGAATTCCCCGGGAATGCAGGGTAATCTCCCAGCATCTCCGCCCGATAGTGCAATGAATAGCCTTGAGCATCTTCCGTACCTTCGAAGATGACCCGCTGGTACTCGGCGTGCCCGTCGACAAAAGCACGGTTGTAAGTCCAGTCCGAACCATGCCAGCCGCGGATCGCCTTGTTCGGGCCGGGATCAACGCCGGGCTGCAGGAAATCGCACGCTTCGCGCCGCGCCGCCCATGCCCATCGGCCAATGTTCTCCTCATAATAGAGCGCGCGTGACGGCGTCGGCACGCGCGTCGTCGGACGCATGTAGGGCGAGTTACTCACCATCGGATTGCTGCCGCCGGTCGTCGCGATCATGAACAAGTTGGCCGAATAGCTATTTCCGAAATGGTCAAACGACGAACGCTCGGGAGCATCAATCCATTCCTGGCAGTGGCCGCCGCGCGGGGGACCATCGTCACCTGGACACTTGAAGATATCGAGATTCAATTTGGTATCCGCCTCAGCGCCGATGCGATCGAACGTCGGCAGCAGATTGTCCTTGAAGCCGCCTGGGTAAAGGATCTCGTTCATTGGGCGCGTCACCGGTCCAAACCCCGCCTTGGTTCCGTACTTGCTGCCGAGAAACGCGAACTGCCCACCCGGCGCCTGCACGAAACCCTCGCGCCCGACGCCAGACTTGCCGCCCCATTCGTAAGCACCAATGAAGGTTGGGTCACTCATGCTCTGTTGAAATTGCAGCGGGTGCACTGGAATGCCCCATCCCGAAGGATCGTCCGCTTCATACACGCGGCTGCTCGTCGCGATGTTCTTGATATGCGCACCGCACGCGTTTCGCTTGGCGTTTCGCCGTGCCGCCTCCAGAGAAGGAAGCAGGATCGCCAGAAGTAGCGCGATAATCGCAATGACGACAAGCAGTTCGATGAGGGTGAAACCAAGAGGACGATTCCATCGTTTTGAATTGACCATGGTCATGGTACGGACTCCGAGTATGGATCGTGTTTCAAGACGAACACAACAACCGTGCGTGCATAACCGCCCGACAACACTACGGGTGCTCAAACCAGTCGATTAATGACGCGCAAGGCTCGACGCTCAATATCTTAACAAAACAACCTTGCCCGAGTCCAGCCAAAGACGGTAGGGAACTAAGGAGGGACGAAACACCGGGATGAATGGTCATGGCACCAGGTTTCCGCTGCTAGAACCGGTTTTCTCGCTTTTCCTGCTCGATACGATCGCGGATCGATTTCGCCTTCATGAACGCCTGTACTTCCCCGATCGTGATAACCACCAGGACCGCCGTGATGACCAAAAACAACCCGCCAAATCCGAGATGCAGTGCGTCCTTTCCTTTGATTCCCGCTCCAAACAAGACCGCACCGATGATTCCGCAAAGTACCACCGTGGCGATTCGCCCTCCCGGAAACGTCTCATCGCCCGGCTGATAAACCCCAAACATCTTCAAAGGACGGGCAGAATAAGAATTGCCGCATTCGGGGCAAGTGTATGTAACGGGAAGCGACTTGAGGTTGTATCCGCAAACACCGCAATGCACCGTGTGCTTAATTCGCACACCGGAGTGGCCTTCGCCCTCGTCAGCCATATGTTCAAGTTCATCAGGCGTCAGCGGCATAACTTCTCACGGTCGTATGGAATAGAAAACCAAAGAGTTTCGTTGTGTTTTGGATCAGTCAGAACGAGGCCTCGAATGCTCAATTTGAGATCTCAAATTTCAGATCGACCGTGTGCCACTGCTCTGTGAGCAGTGTTCGCTCGTGCGAGAATCCTTTCTCGCACGAAACACTTCGCGGGAATCCTCTCCCGCATTCTTACTCCGCGAACAGCGCCTGCGTAAACGTGTTCGGATCAAACGGCTCAATGTCCGCCGGCGTTTCGCCCAAGCCCACAAACTTCACGGGTACGTTCAGTTGATCCCGTAGGCCAACCACGACGCCGCCCTTCGCGCTTCCGTCTAGCTTCGCGAGCATGATGCCAGACACTGACACATGCTGCGAGAACTGCCTCGCCTGATTGATCGCGTTCTGGCCGATTGTCGCGTCGAGCACGAGAAGCACTTCATGCGGTGCACCGGGAATCTTTCGCTCCACTACTTTTTGAATCTTGGTCAGCTCGCGCATCAAATGGTCCTGCGTGTGCAAGCGGCCGGCTGTGTCGATCAGCAGCACGTCCACGCCGCGCGCGATCGCAGCCTCACACGCATCAAACGCGACAGCACCCGGGTCCGCACCCTGATCATGCTTGATAATCTGAATTCCCAAACGCTCCGACCAAACCGTCAATTGCGCGACGGCAGCCGCCCGAAACGTATCGCACGCACCAAGGATTACTTTCTTCCCGCTCTTGTGAAAGTAATTCGCCAGCTTCGCAACACTCGTCGTTTTGCCGGAGCCATTGATGCCCGTCACCAGAATCACCGTCGGCCCGCTCGGTGCGAACTTGATCTGCCGATCCTGCTCCGGCCACAGCGTCGTGATATGCTTCTTCAGGTAATCCGTGATCTCCTGCTCTTCAACGATCTCGCCCTTCTTCCAGCCGCTCTTCACGATGTCGAGCAGTTTCGTGGATGTCGTCGGGCCGAAATCCGCCGTGAGCATCGTGTCTTCCAGCCGGCTGATCGTGTCCTGATCGATCTTCTTCCCAATGCGCAGGACAGACCGAAAGCTCGCGGCGATCTTCTCGCGCGTCTTGGCTAACCCTTGCTTGAGACGGTCAAACAGACCCATCGTTATGATTTCCCTTCCTAATTGGTTGATTTCACTTGGCGATTTACCCGCGAACAGGCGAACTAACACACGATCGTGACGAGACCCTTATTCTCTTCGGCTCCGCGTTCAAGTATCCCGCCCCATTCTTCGGCGTACGATTGAAAGTCCTCAAACGTCTCAAACCCGCCTCGATCGTCGGGCCCCGGCTTGTAAAACTCCGCACATTCGCCCAGATCAATCGATTTCCACCGCGTCGCAAATCGCAGCACAGTCGCAGGGCTCCAAATCGATTCCAGAGCTACATAGTCGGGGCGTTCGGGAATCGAAAGATCCCGAATCGCTAATGCCGTGTTTTCTCTCACTGACCAGAAGAGGGAATCGAACACTTCAGCGAACGCCGTACAACTGGCGGACTTCCACAGACCTCGCCAGACGTCAAAGGTTTCGAGGAATTCCATTCTCGCGAGGTGAGTATCCCAACCCAAGTCTTCTTGCAAGAACTGATCATCTTCAAGTAACTCCGCCAGCGGAACGCTCTTTTTCAACACATCTGAAAACCAATTCCAGTCAACAAGATGCGGAGATACTGTAACGCCCATGAGTCAATTCCTTGGCGGTTGATTTCGATTGAAAGCAAGCCGTAACAATACCGCAGACCTTAATCGCGGCATCACTTGTCGATTCCTTCCATCTCTTTCAGAAGCTTATCGAGCACGCCATTGATGAACTTCGGCGATTCCGCGCCGCCGTATTCCTTGCCGATTTCGACAGCCTCATCAAGCACGACACGTGGCGGCGTTTCGCCTTCGCGCAGCTCGACGACCGCCACGCGAAGCATATTACGCTCCACCGGCGAAAGACGAGAGAGGTCCCAGTTTTGCAGGTGATTCTGAATCGATTGGTCAATCTGCTTTTGATTGGGCCAAAAACCGCGAAGCAACGTGATCGCGTATCGGACAGCCTCCTGCGACACCTCCATCGCGTCAGCCAATTCGATACAGGCGGAATCAGATTGCTGCTGCTGAACATCCCACTGGCTCAGCGCCTGCATCGCGAGAATTCGAGATTGCCGTTCGATTCGCATAGATCAATCTTGGCTCGCGGGCCATGCCTCAACAAAACGTGTCAATGAACAAGATAATGCCGATTGTCGATGGCCGAATGACTATTGTCGATTAGATAACGCGTGAATTATTCAAATCTGTAGAGAATTCTTTAATCGACAATGAGGACTTGGTCTGATGTCACCGCATACGTTTGGGAATCTGACGAAAGGCGTTTGACTGTCATTCCCTCTCCCTCTTAGGGAGAGGGCAGGGTGAGGGTCTCTTGAGTTAGTATCACTGAGTCTTGTTTAGAGTTCTTAGCACATTAACCATCTCAATCGCACTCATCGCAGCCTCGACGCCTTTGTTGCAGCTGGACGGCCCAGCGTCCTTGGTTGTCCTCACAACAGATTCCACGCCGCCCCCGTTTGTAATCGGAGCAGCCCGCTCAATCGCCTGCTCAACGGTGTCAGCCGTGATCACCCCGAACGCCGTGGGCACGCCGGTAGCTAATGCCACTTCGCTGATACCCCGCGCTGCCTCGCCAGCCACATAATCGAAATGCGGCGTGTCCCCTCGAATCACGCAGCCCAGGCAAATGACCGCATCAAATCCGCCCGATTCCGCCAGCCTCTTCGCGGCCACAGGGATCTCAAACGCCCCCGGCACATGCACGCAGGTAATGTCCTCATCCCTACACCCGTGCCGAACCAGACAATCCACCGCCCCCGCAAGCAACTTCGACGTGATGAACTCGTTGAAGCGACTCACCACAATGGCGAAACGCTGCGAATGAACAGAGAGTTGACCTTGGATGTCGTGAGGCATCTTCTCGTCAACGATTGATTAACGGTTTGAATTTCGCAATTAGTAATTTGTAATTGGTAATTGTCATCCCGCTACTTTCTTCGCCTGAATACGATTCCCCTTCAGGTCAACAATCTCAATCAACTTCGCCCAATCGTCCTTCACAAGGTGCTCCGCCAATTCTTCCGCCGTCATCTTGGCCTTGATCGAGAATGTCGCATTGCCTTTCGTCACCGATGGCCCCGTGACGTTCATGATCTTGTCCTGGCTGATGTCACGAAGCTTCTGCTTGAGCTTCAAGGCATCGCCGACGGTCATCCCCTCAATTTCAAGTGAAAGCTCGCCACCGGAGCTGATGCGCGTAGCCCAATTCTTCATGCAGGTTTCGTAGGCGCGCTTTACCAATATCTGACCGGCATTTGAAAGGGCCTTCTTCCCCGCTTGCGGGGATTGATCGCGAAACCCTTGCGCTCCACCACGTATATTTGGTTCAGAATCGCTAACGATGAGCTGAGCTGTGTCGGTGTAATACATCTTGAACATCGCGTCGCCGTTGTACATCGCGACGGGCTCACCAGCTAATTCCTTGACTCCTGCTGCGTTTGCTTGAGACGTTCCAGTAATGAAAATCTGCGTGCCGAAATCCTTTGCAATCGCTTGCAACTTCGCGACGTTGCCTTCAGCTGCTGCATCCGCGCCTTCCTTCTCGGCTATCGCGCGAAGCTGTTCGCCAGCGTAAACCTTGAACCCTGATTCAAGCAGCTTCTTTTCAATCTCAGATTCGAGGATGCTGGAGTCTTGTTCCCGGCCATCAATGACTTCTTTGATGAATACCATGATTCCAGGTCGACCAATCTGATCGAGCACGTTTTGCACTTCACCCCAACTTGTGGCAATCTCGCTCTTATTCACTTTCGCAACAATCTTGCAGTAATACGTTCCGCCCGCCCCTTCACCTTTCTCAAGAATCTTGAAATCGCTGATGATGCCATCTGCACGTGCATAGATCGTGTCGCGAACCAACTCGAAGTTCTCGACTTGGCTTCGCGAACTGATTTCGCTTTTACCGCCCTGTTCCAGCGCTTTTCGTTTGGCGTCGTTTAAAGCACTCTCCTCGCTCAACGCTTCCCCCGTCACGGTCACCTCGACCACATCCTGAGCCGCCGCGATCGGCACGACCGTCAAGAAAACCAACCCCACGAGCGATAAACAAATGGTCCGCAAACTGACCATGGAAACCTCCCTATTCCTCAAACCAGCAAAAACGGTGTCGACACCGACTACCCGCAGCCGGAACCTTTTAGATCGTCCAACCGGATCGCGATTGTGACCACGGACCACCGTTGGTCAAGGCAATCAGGCCTTCCGCTGCCGGAATAGACCATCCTCGGGCAGGCCCAGTTAGCGAACTCCATGTCTGACAAATGGTTCCAGAATATCGGGACCGCCCGGAAGGGGTCTCCTTCCGACTCATGTCACCATTGGTTATCGCCCGTTGAACAATCGTGTATCACATTTGAAAGAAACGCCCGCTCGGCACATAATAAGTAGGAAATCGTGGGTCGATCAGGGGGATGCGATAGTCGCCAACCGGCGTGTCGCGCAAGAGGGGAGAGTTCGCAATCAGGCGGCCAACCGCCGCCGACGTCAATTCGACGTTCGCCTCGGCGACACTCCACCCACCCACAATCTACCTCGCAAGGATGTCACTCCACGCAGTGAACAGAAAGGTTCCGAAATGTTGAACTACGTGAACCCAGCCGGTCATCATCGAGCGATTGATTGTGTCGCATCACCCATGCGCTCAGTCATCGCATCGCTCGCTTTTTGCCTCGTCACGACGATCGGTCTCGCCGCACCGCGCGACGTCAACCAGTCGTTCGGCCTGAAGGACAGCACCGTTATCTCCCTCGATCTGCCCGTAGTCGCCGGCAGTGCCGTCAGCATCGAAGTCCCGGTCAACGGCATTCACTCAACGCTCACGCTTTATCCACAGTCGGTCCGCGCCCCTGGTTTCGAAGTCCGCCTCGAATTGGCGGACGGTTCGTTCATGCCCGTCGAACCGGGTCCGGTCCGTACATTGCGCGGCCACGTCGAAGGCATCGACGGAAGTTCGGCGGCCGGTCTTCTGGCGGACGAAGGTCTGTACGCGCGAATCTTCTTGCCAGATGGCAGCCAGCACTGGATCGAACCACTCGCCGGATCAGTCGCGGGTGCAGGTCCGAATGATCACGTGATCTATCGCGGCGCGGATGTCGTGCCCAGCGGCGGCGAATGCGAGCTCCTCGACGAGCGTCACGCCATGGCACAGCAACAGGCTATTCAACAAGATACCGAAAACGGTGGTGTAGCCGGTGGCGCTTTCTATCTAACAGAGCTCGTCTGCGAAGCCGACGTCGAATATTTCCAGGACTTCAACAGCAACGTTCAAACAGTCCAAACCAAGATCGAGAACATCATTAACAGCATGAACCTGCAATACGAGCAGGAAGTTCAAATCTCGCATCTAATCACGATCATTATCGTGCGCACGGCCGAGCCCGATCCGTATTCGGGCACGTCGGCATCGGGCATTCTCAATCAGTTCCGCAACGTCTGGACTCAGAATCCCCCGTCCGATGCGCATCACGACGTAGCGCAATTGTTCACCGGCCGCAACATCGTCGGCGACAACGGCAGCTCTGGTACCATCGGCGTCGCGTGGCTCGGCGGCGTCTGCAACGGTCAAGGTTACAGCGTCGTCGAAAACTGCTGCTCCAGCATGGCCTGCCTCACAGACTTATCTGCCCATGAGCTTGGCCACACCTGGGACGCGGCGCATTGCTCGTGTCCCGGCTGGACGATGAACCCCAGCCTGACGTGCGCAAACAATTTCCACCCAACCGATTCGATTCCGGATATTATTGCGTTTCGCAACACGCGCTCGTGCTTGAATTTTAACGACCCGCTCCTTCGCATTCTCATCAGCGGTCCGCTGGAAGTTTCCGAAGGGACAACGGTTCAGTACATCGCCACCGCCCAGTATCAACTCGGCGATGATGAAATCGTGACGGCCGGCACGGTCTGGTCCGTCGATCCACCTTCCGCAGGTTTCTTCAATGCTCCGGGACTTTTCACGGCTAGCAATGTCATTGGCGATCAACCAGTGACCATCGTCGCCACCTACACAGACGACACCGGCAGCGACACCGACATGCGCGACATCACGATCTTTGATCTCGATGCGCCAGACCCGCGGACTGTCGTGGTGGAAATCGTTCCGCAGCTTGAATTGGGCACGCTCTGCCCGGGCGAGTCCTTCACCGCCGATGTCCTGCTGTCCGCTCCTGATGGCGACATAAACAACGTTCGTCTCATCCAGTTCGACACGGCGCTCACTTCCGGCGTCACGATCGACGAGTTCAACTGGAGCATCGAGGAACTGACCAGCGACGCCCTGTATCTCCAGCTCGTTCAAGGTTCGGTTTACACCGCAACCTATATTGGCCAATCACCGACTCCCGGATTGATTCTCAATCTAAACGCGACGCCCAAACTCGTCGCGCACGTGCAGGCGACCATCATTGAGGAAGGCGCGCTCGATCTCTGTGGTCATCAATTTCCACCGGTGACCGACGAAAGCGTACGCTTTTCGAGCGGGTTCGAAATGATCGCGGAGTTCAGTCAGGCATTGGGCAATGTGGACTGCGGCAACCTCATCGTGAACCCCGGTGCCGGTTCACTGGAGCTAGTTTCAAGCGTTCCGCCGGATGGAGCCATCGACGCTCGCCAGCCATCCAACCTCGACGGATCCAACCCTGTCGGCTGGCAGTCGATTACGCTGACGTTTAATTGTTCGACCAGCGGCATGACAGCTGAAGACTTCACGTTGTCGCTCGATCCGCCGGGTGCGACACCGACGATTGAAAACGTCGTCAGCAACGGCAATGAGATCACATTGAACCTGTCTTCGCCGATTACGCCCGGCGCATGGACCACATTCACCCACGTAACCAGCGGCGACAGCGTATCGCTCGGCTACCTGCCGGCCGACGCTAACGGAGACGGAACAGCCAGCCCGATCGACATCCTCGCCCTGATCGATCAGCTCAACGGCGTCCAGAACCCACCGTTGACGATCTGGCAAAGTGATATCAATCGCTCCGGCGTGACTGAGCCGTCCGACGTACTTCGCCTGATCGACCTGCTGAACGGCGCGGACAGCTTCGCAGCATGGAATGGAGTAACCCTACCGTAGAGAGGCGGCGGAAACTTTCCTCAGTTGTGAAGTGTCATTGGTTGGCACAAATCTTAAGCGGTCTCTACCAATAGCCCAGAGACGATCTCGCGGATTCGGGCAAGATCATTAGTCCCCACTGGTATGCCGTCGACTCGAATCATGTTTAGCAATCGGGCCGCCTCATCCGAAAGCTCCTCCATCCCCATGGTTCCGGCGGTCCCCGTCAGTTGATGCAGTGCCTCGCGGGTTTCAGATTGATCGTTTGATGATACCGCGTCTTCGATACGTTGCAGGCGCGCGGGCAGGGTCCGCTTGAACTCATCAATCACCTGTAACATTCGCATATTGTCTAAGGAATTGCTGACGTCGTGAATCGGCGCCGATTTCGGTTCACCTGCCAGAAGTGCTTCCGGCAGATAGACCATCGCTGATTCGACGAGCCTCTCCATCGAGATGGGCTTGGGCCAAAGGTCGTCGAAACCAGACCGCATCAACATTTCCAATTCCGTCTGGGCGGTGGATGCAGTCATGGCGATGATAGGCGCAATGATGCCGCGGCTTCGCATTTCGGCGACAGCCTCCATCCCCGTCATGATCGGCATCCGCACATCCATCAGGATCAGGTCGAACTCCCGCTGGGTGGCCAATTCGACCGCATCGCGCCCGTTGTCCACTGCTACAACCTCTGCTCCCGCGCGCATCAGGCTGCCCACAACCAGAAATCGAACATCGGGGTCATCTTCTGCGAGCAGAATGCTGCCGTGTGGTGAATGAGTCGGTCCAGGCAGGCTTGATAGGACCTGTCCTTTGGACGGTATCACTGTCCCACTTAACGTCGTCCATTCTTGGTTTTTCACCTCGCCGCAGGGAACAACAAGAGTGAAGATGCTCCCCTGCCCCCATTCGCTCTGCACCTCCAGGCTGCCGCCCAACGCCCGCGCGATTGTTTCTGTAAGCGGCAACCCAAGTCCCGCCCCTGACTTCACCTGGTGGGGTCGCAGGTCGGCTCGCGAAAACGCCTGGAATATCCTTTCGAGATCCTCGTCTTTGATGCCGGTCCCGGTATCTTCCACCGCAAAGCTGGCCCACGGCTGAGACTTCGTTTCCTCCACGCTGATTGTCACCGTGACCATGCCCTGATCAGTGTACTTCAGCGCATTGCTGACCAAGTTGATGACGGCCTGCTTGAGGCGAATGGGATCCGTCCAAATGCGCACCGGAATCGAAGTGGCATATTCGAAAGACAATGTGATTCCGGGCTTGGCGTGTAATGGCCCGATCACAGCCTGCACGTCCGCCAGCAGTTCCGTAAACGAGCATTCCAGCGGGTGTACTTCCAACTTGCCTGCCTCAATACTCGCCCAGTCGAGCAGGTCGTTCATGAGCGCCAGCAGATGGCTTCCATTGCGCAGGATCATATCGACATAGTCGACGCTATTGTCGACGGTTCTCTGTTGACCTTGCAACGTCTCGGCTGCCCCCAGAATACTCATCAATGGTGTGCGAATCTCATGGCTGACGTTCGCTAGAAATGCGTTTTTCGCACGATTCGAGGCCTCTGCCATGTCGCGCTGGCGTCGCAATTCTTCCGCCTGTTTTCGCTCAGTGATATCCAGAAATGTGACGACCGCGCCAGTCACTTCGCCGCTCAGCGGATCGCGCGTCGGCACCGCGCGGTAGATCGCCCAGCATATGTCGCCGTCCGGTCGCCGCACGCCGATGGTCACGGCTGACTGCGACTCGCCTGTTTGAATGGCCTTGGACTCAGGATATTCTTCCGGCGGACATGGGCTTCCGTCCTCCCAAATCGTCGCGGGACCGAAATCGGTCAGCGTCTTTTCGGTGAGTTGATCGATTCCCATGCCCATGAGCCGCGCGCCTTCCGCATTGGAATTCACGATCCGCCCATCACGCGACACATGCACGACACCACCGGGAATGGCTTCAATAATTCGACGGTTGAACTCTTCGCTGCGTTTCAGCGCCTCTTCTGCCAAACGCCGATCCGTGATGTCTCGGGCAATGCCCATCACTGCCTGTACATGCCCCTTCGCGTCATGCAGTGGCGCAAGCTGCGTGTGCAGCCACTGGTCGCCTCCGGGAAACGTGGTCTGCTCATCGGCTTTGACCAGTTCGCCCGTTTCAAACACGCGGCGTATGTTCTTCTCCTGCCGCGCAGCGATCGACGGCGGAAACAGCTCAGCCCGCCTCTTGCCGATCATTTGTTCCGGCGACATCGCGAACTGACTGGCGCCGAATCCGTTGACGAAGACAATGCGGTCCTCCCCATCGATCACGAAGATACTGTCTTTGGCGGCCTCGGTGAGCGTTCGATATTTCTCTTCACTCTGCCTGAGTTCGTCCTCGGCCCGCTTTCGTTCCGTAATGTCCTGAATCTGCGTCACGAAATACTGCAACACCCGGTTCTCGTCTCTTACGGCCGAGACGCTCAGGTGAATCCAGACGGGATGACCGCGCTTGTGCATGTAACGCTTCTCAAAGAAGAAGTGATTGCGCTCGTCCCGCATGAACTCGGCGTAAGCGGCAACGTCGGTGGGAAGATCATCCGGATGCGTGATCTGCTGGAAGCTGAGTAGCTTGAGCTCTGCCTCCGAATATCCCAGCATCTCGCACACGCGCGGGTTGGCCCGCACGATGGACCCGTCAGCACTGTTGATCGTGATTCCAATCGGCGCATTCTCGAACGAACCGCGGAACAGTTCATCGATTTCGCGTTTCGCTTCCTCTGCCGCTACCTGTTGGGTGATGTCCTTGATCTGCACCACGAAGTAAAGCGGTTGACCGTCATCCGCAGACACCGCAGACCCCGTCACTTCCGTCCACACAATGCTGCTATTGCGATGAAGGTAGCGTTTCTTCAACTCAACGTATCGAGTTTCCCCGGCCCGAAAACTATCGTAAACACGGCGACACTGCTCAACATCTTCTGGATGCGCAATGGAATCAAACGACTTTTCCAGCAGCTCTCGCTCTTCATACCCGAGCATTTCACACAGCCGGCGATTCACCTTCAGAATGTGATTGTCGCGGTCGATCAACGCTTCCCCGATCGGCGCGTTGTCAAACGCGCTGCGGAATCGTTGTTCACTCTTCTTGAGCTCACGTTCAGCATTCTTGCGATCCGTCACGTTTTGAATCTGCGATACGAAATACTGCACCCGACCTTCCGTGTCGCGCACCGGTGAGACGCTCAAATCGATCCAGACGGCTTGCCCATCCTTGTGAATGTAACGTTTCTCGACTCTATAGACATCGCGGTTCCCCTGCATGAATTCCGTAAGCGCTTCCATGCCGGAGCGCAGATCGTCTACGTGCGTGATCTGCTGGAACGTAAGCTCGATCAGCTCAGCCTCGCTGTAGCCCACCATTTCGCACAGGCGATGGTTCACTTTCAGAAATCGCCCGTTGGTGCCAACCAGCGCAATGCCGATCGGTGCATGCACAAACGCGCCCTGGAAACGCAGCTCACTTTCTGAAAGCAGCTTGGTCACCTTCACCTGGTCGGTCACATCGAGCGCCGCTCCAATCGCGCCCTCGACGCGACCACCTGCGGCGCGACGCGGCTCTAGAACGACTTTGTAATTGCGACCGGCCCATTCAATGTCGTACGCGACGCACTCACCGGCGAGAGCTCGACGATGCATGGCCAGCGGCAGGAATTCCTCATCATCTGTTCCGAAAAATTCGGTAAGTGTTTGACCGGTCAGTTCGTTGGGCTTCAACCCCAGCCCGTTGAGCCCCGCACCCATCGACGAATTGATCCGCAGGTTTTCATCGACCGTCCACAGGATCGCCGGCATCTGCTCGACCATCAGGCGCAAGCGCATTTCGTTTTCGCGGATAAGGACCTCGGCCTCCTTCCGCGCCGTAATGTCCTCGGAAAAACCCGCCATGCGATAGATCGAGCCATCGCTCCGCATAATGGGAATCGCTCGATCGTGAATCCAGCGCACGATTCCGTCGCCGCGGATGATGCGATACTCGATATCAAATGGCTTCTCAGGACACGAATGTTCAAACGCCTCAACAACCCGATCGCGATCTTCCGGGTGCAGTACGTCGCGCCAGCTCTTCGGCTCGTCGTACAGGCTTTGGCAATCGCGCCCCCACACATCCTTGTACGCCGGACTGACATAGACGACCTTTCGATCCGCCCAGTCCGTCAGCCAGAAAACATCGCGCAAGTTCTCCGTGATTTGTCGAAAACGCGCTTCGCTCTCCGCCTGCTCCAGCTCTGCCCGTTTCCGCTCGGTAATGTCCGTGATGAACCCTTCCAACGAGTCAGGCGTGTTGCCGCCGTTGGAACAGACCCCGCATCCCTGCTCCCATACCCAGCGCTCTTCACCGCTGGCTGTTCGAATGCGATAAGTAAGCTGAAACTTACGACCCTCATCCACCGCAGACTGAACCTCGCGCCAGACGCGATCCTTGTCGTCCTTGTGAATCAAATCGGCGAACGAGAGACGTGTGTTGTTGACCAAATGCGACGATGTATAGCCCGTCAGCTCGACGCACCCATCGCTGATGAACTCCATGCTCCAGTTTCGATCGTTTCGGCATCGATACGCAATACCCGGCAGGTTGTCCATCAGCGTGCCAAGTCGTCGTAAGTTCTCCTTCGACGAACTCGCCTGTGTCAGCATCTCGCGAAACTTCGGCACGGCATAATAAAGCGAGATGAATATCAGGACGGTGACAGTCAACGAAATCAACGTGCGCTCAATCGTCGGCAAATAGCCGGTTCCGGCATAATATCGATAGATAGGTTGAACTGTGCGGACAGTTCCCAATCCCAACCCCGCCCCGATTGCCAGCCAGGTCCATTGCCGCGTAAGGCGAACCAGCTTCACGGTGGCCGAAAGCGCCAGGAATTGAACCACTACGATGACGGCATGGAGGAATACAACGAGGGAAACGACCATGTTGACTCAGGCCCTTGCACGACTTGCGCTGGCGGAAGCTCCGGCGAGCCCCTTGCCAACGTCCATCCTCATCTTATCGTGGGCCCAATCGCGTACAAAACGAATCCTGAATATCAGCTGACCACGCAGGCAATACGTTCCATTCAATCTGCACCTTGGCCGGGACGAGCGACGCTGCAACCCGCCCCATAATTCTGCTATCGTGTCGAAACGGTTGCGTTTGACCACATCATGCCCCACTCTTACGATGATCGAAAATAACGCGTATTTTCGGGGATTAGTGCATAGTTCCTCACGAAACAAACGAGAAAAACCATGACCAGTTCAAGCATCGTCGATCTGCGAAGTGATACCGTAACTCGCCCATCTCCCGGCATGCGCAAAGCCATCGCCGAAGCCGAAGTCGGCGACGATGTTCTTGGCGACGATCCGACAATTATTCGACTGCAAGAGAAGGTGGCACAGTTACTCGGCAAGGAAGCCGCACTTTACGTGCCTTCGGGGACGATGGCCAATCAGACCTCAATCTTCGCGCAAACGCGCCCGGGCGAAGAAATCATCGCCCACGCCGACAGCCACATTTACCACTACGAAGCAGGTGCCCCCGCCGGCCTCTCCGGCTGCTCCTTTCGATTGCTTTCCGGCGACTACGGCATCTTCGACGCGAATGCCGTCCGCAACGCGCTTCGCCCGCCCGATGCCCACTTTCCACAATCGCGCCTCATCGTCATCGAGAACACACACAACCGCGGCGGCGGTTCGGTTTGGCCCGTCGATCGCATTCGCGACATCCGCAAAGTCGCCGACGAACACGGACTGGCGATGCACCTCGACGGCGCTCGCCTCATGAACGCGTGCGTCGCGAAGAACATTCCGCCCACCGATTACACGCGCAGCTTCGACACGGTTTCGATGTGTTTTTCGAAGGGCTTGGGCGCACCGGTGGGTTCGATCGTCGCAGCAAGTAAGGAACTGATTGGACGCATATTCCGCGCCCGCAAGATGTTTGGTGGCGCGCTGCGTCAATCGGGCATCCTTGCCGCCGCCGCCATCTACGCCCTCGACAACAACGTCAAGCGTCTCGTCGATGATCACGCGAATGCCAAGAAACTGGCACTCGGCGTTGCCAACATCGCGGGCTTATCGATCGACCCCGCGACGGTTGAAACCAACATCGTTTACTTTGACGTGCGCGAGTCCGTAGGTACAGCCAAATCACTCTGCGAAGTGTTGAAGGAGCGCTCGGTGTGGATGATGCCGATCGGCCCGCAGCGCATCCGTGCGGTCACTCACCTAGATGTGCCAGCTAATGGCATTGACCAGGCCTTGACCGCTCTGCAAGGCGTCATGAAATCGCGAGCAGCCGCGTGATGATGAAATCCGCTCAATAGACTGCATACGAATGAGTACAATTAACGACTGAAGCTCCCTCTCCCTATTAGGGAGAGGGCAGGGTGAGGGTCTCTTGAGCTGCGATTGCCAAGCTTTGTGAAGGCGCCTTAGAAAAAATGCCCGCATCACGCGGGCATTTTTCATGTTCTATTTAGGTTTTCGGCTTTAGGTTTTAGGTTTTCGAATCACGGTCCGTCGAACAACCCTTCCATCATGAAATAGTCATCGAGGTCCACGTCGCCATCCGGCTCGCCGTCATAATCACCACATCCCGTGAGCAGGCCACCTCCGCGATTGAAACAATTCTGGAACGATCGGAAGTCCTTCATGTCGTGGTCGAGGTCGTTCTCGCTGTCGAAGTCGCCGCCCGCACCGCCGCACTCATCGGGAACTCCGTCGCCGTTGTTATCGCTGGAGACGCCGCCCATGATGTCGCAGGCATCGGGATCGCCGTTTCCATTGCAGTCGAGCGCCGCACCAAACACGTAGGCCGTGCCGCTGCTCAAACCGAAGTCATCCACATCCGGCGTGCCGATCAGCGCAAACCCGCCGCTCATCGCCGCAGAGAATCCGAAGTGATCACTCGGATCATCATCAAACGCCGTCAACTTCGCATCTTCGACCCATGTCGTTCCATTTCGCCGAAAAACGTAAGCCGATCCCGAAGCGTTTCCGCCATCGTCATCCTGAAACGCACCCACCACCGCATAGTCACCGCTGATGCCCACCGATACGCCGAACAAATCTTCGCCGTTCATATCGCTGGCGGTAAGTTTCGCTTGCTGTGCCCACGTCGTGTTCGTACGCTTGAAAACATACGCCGCACCCGCATTGTTAGTACCCGGCATGTCAGCCAGTCGCGCACCAGCCACCACATAATCACCGCTAAACGCCACCGCGCGACCGAGCTCGTTACCAGCTGCTCCATCCGTCGCGGTCATTCGCGTCTGCTGCGTCCACGTCGTGTTCGTCCGCCTGAAAATGTACACCGATCCCGTGTCTGCAGCGGTCGTGTTATCCAGCGGCGCACCGATCGCGACGTATTCACCGCTGATCGCCACAGCCACACCGAACTCGTCACCTATCGCTGCGTCGTTGGCCGTCAACTTCTGCTGCTGCGTCCACGTCGTTCCGTTGCGAACAAAAATGTACGCACAGCCGGAGCTTTCTCCCGCGTCATCGTTACGCGCACCGGCGATAATGTAATCGCCATAAATCGCCAGCGATGTTCCCAGTTCGTCATCCAGCGCACCGTCCGATGCCGTGAACTTATCTTCAAAAACCCACGAATTGCCGTTGCGATGGAACACATAAACCGCACCCGCGTTCGTGTCAGCCTCATCATCAAGCACCGCCGAGACAGCCGCATAATCACCATGAATCGCCACGGTCGCGCCGAAGAAGTCATTCATGCCCGCATCCGGCGCAACGAGCTTCGTTCGCTCCTGCCACGTGGTTCCCACCCGACGATAGATATACGCCGATCCGGAATTCGCCCCCGCGTCGGAATTGAACGGCGCTCCCAAAATTGCATAGTCATCAGTCAGCGCGACCGAGAACCCGAGCTGGTCGCCCGCGTCGCCGTCGCTGGCGATCAGTCGCTCCAATTGGCATTGCGCAAAAGCTGACGAAGCAGCCATGCCAATCACTCCAGCCAGCATGCAGAAAGTAAGGATTCCCCGACGACGGTTGAACATGATGTTTCCCCCCATTTGACTGGTCCGAATAAGGCTACCCCCAGTGTCACGTGCAGCGACACCGGGAATTGAAACAGTGTAGGTCTAACACTCGCATTCCGGCAAGTTAGCTGAATACTGTATTGATAGGTGCATCATCAGTTAGCGTGTGCCGCGTGCGAATATCAGACTTTCAACCGCTCCGTCGCAAATCCTTGCCAATTCGCTAAACTATGGCCTGATAATCAAACCATAAGGAACGAGCTTGATGAACAGCGGCGACGGATCCGTTTCCAAACACAACGCAACCATCGGCCCCATCAGCATTGGTCGCGGTTCTCCTCTCGCTATCATTGCGGGCCCGTGCGTCATTGAGTCTCCGGACCACACCTTCATGCTGGCCGAGGAAATCAAGAAGATTTGCGGCAAACTGAAAATTCCGTTCATCTTCAAAGCCAGCTTCGACAAGGCGAATCGTTCTAGCATCGCGGGCTTCCGTGGTCCCGGCATTGAGAAAGGCCTCGAAATCCTCGCCGAAGTCCGCAAGCGTTTCGACGTCCCCATCCTCTCGGATATTCACGAACCGTCGCAGGCTGCCCGCGCCGGCGAAGTGCTAGATTGCATCCAGATTCCCGCGTTCCTTTGCCGTCAGACAGATTTGCTTCTCGCCGCCGCAAAAACTGGCCGCTGCGTCAACGTGAAGAAGGGTCAATTTCTCTCACCCGAAGAAATGGAAAACGTCGCCGTCAAACTCCGCGAGGCAGGCTGCACCAACTTCCTCTTCACCGAGCGCGGCACGTTCTTCGGCTACAACCGCCTCGTCAACGACATAACCGCTATCCCCATCATGCAGCGCTGGGCCCCCGTCGTCTTCGACGCCACACACAGTTGCCAAAAACCAGGCGGTGCAGGCACCATGAGCGGCGGCCAACGTGAGTTCGTTCCCACACTCGCAGCCGCATCCATCGCCGCCGGCGCCGACGCGATTTTCATGGAAGTGCACAACGACCCCGACCGCGCCAAGAGCGACCCAGCCACGGTATTTCCACTCGATAAGTTACAGGCTTTGTTGCAGAAACTTCAGAAGCAGTCGGAACTCACCCGCGCCTAATGTGACGGCGCCAAACTAATTCAGCTTATAGCACCGAATGCTTTGAATCCGTACGTCCGAAGCGCCGAGCGCATTGAATCTATCAGCGAGAAGCGCTGAACCCTTTGAGCCTGACAGCCTGAAGCGATGGAGCCCTTGAGTCCGAAACGATTTGAGCCTGAAAGGCTCATCGTCCATAGCCGGGTGGTCGAGCGTAGCGAGACCCCCGGGTTGAATATGGCAACCCTTGGCGACCCTGAAAGGGTCGAAGTAGCACGCCGAAGAGGACCCTTTCAGGGTCTCGATCGTTACGTTTCTTTTCCCGTGGGTTTCGTTTGCTCGCTCGAACTCAACCCACTGCGATTCACGAGCAGCCTTTCAGGCTACGGCGTTAAGTGCCCCCGCCGTATCAATTGAACTCTATCGCTGTCAAACTAAACGCGTTGCTCTGAATCATGCGCGAAGTGCTTAGCGATGCGAAATAGTCCGCACCTGAAACCACTTCTCGTCTTGGTGTCTTGGTGCCTTGGTGGTTCGTCTTAAGATTACTACTGCGCCGGCCCTGTCATCGCCCGCTGCAGTCCAGCCGCATCGAGCAAGTCCACATCCCCATCCTGATCAAGATCCGAAATCGCGCAGAGATCATCCGCCGAATAGACATCCTCGTCCGGGCTCACAAGACATCCGTGGATCACTGCGTAATCGCTCACATCAATATCGCGATCGCCTTCCTGATCAAACTCCCCCCGGCCAAGCGAATCGAGGAATCGAATCAAACTCTGCTTCTCGGTCAGCGACAACGCATTAAACATCATCACCGAAGGAACCGCTTCGCTGAACAGCGCGTTGTGCTCGATGATTGCGTTCGTCACCCGCTCAGCAAACTCGCCCGAATCCGCCCGGCCATCATGAATCATCGCCTTCCTGTCGCGCAACCCCCACAGCGGCGGCGTGCGCATCAACTGCTCCGTGCCCATCCCCTGCACGATTCCATCCCCCAGCTGACCCATATTGTGCAGCAGAAAATCAGAATACGGCTGAAATGGCTTATTCCTCAACGCAGACTCCAGCCCGGGCACATCCTTGGTGACAAACGATGGCACATGGCACTCGCCGCAGCGAATGTCCATGAAGATTTCTTCGCCCGTCATGCCCGATTTCGGCGTCTGCGGCGGACCGGCTGAAAACCTCTGGAAGTCCGTAATATGGTCGATAAACTCACCGTTGACCGGGTCGGGGCGATCCTCCGGATCCGGAATCGCGTCGCACATCGCCAGCAAATCCGCGTCGCCATTCGGCGCATTCTCCTCCATCAGCAAACGATTCGTGATGCCCAGTTCATTCAGCGACGCATCCGCCGAGAACGTCAGCACCGTCGCCACCTGCGCTTTCCACCCGAATCGCCCCACTCGCGGAGTGTTCGGCGGGCCTTCCAGCGGCTGAACGTAGTGCACGACTCCCTGTATCCCCGTGGGAGGGTTCTCGGCAATCGCCTCGATGTCGCCGTCGTCGATCGCCTCAATCAATCCAAGCCCGATCGAAAGCGGCGTCACGCGGTTGGCTGTGACGATCGGCAGGTTGTCCGGCAGCATCTCCGCACACTCCAGACTGATCGCTTGCGACTGCAACAGCGAGCCACCCAACTCCGCCAGCGGATCAAACCCTTCCTTCAGCGGCAAGCCAAATCGCGTCACTTCAATCGTGCCCGCCCCGCCGATCACCGGCTGACTGTGGCACGACGCACACCCGTTCTGATTAAACACTGGCCCGCGCCCCTCGACGTCGGTCCAAATGCGCGCGAATTGCGTCTTGCCAATCTCAAATTGATTCAGCTGCGCCGGCGTCAACCCGTTCAACGGTTCGCCAGTGCGCGGCTGAATCGCTTGCTGCTGTTGCGCAAACGTCGAAGCGCCCAGCACTCCCGAAAACACAAATCTCAACACCCATTGCCGTGTCATGCTCGTTTCCCTGTTAACACCGTTTTCACCTGTTCGGTGGGAACCCTGAAACCTGTGAACCCCGCTCCCCATTCAGGCTGGCTTTCGTAGCCCCATCATATCAAACTCCGGCCAGCGCTTGCACGAACAAACCCACGCCTGCGCCACACCCGCGTAATCTTCCCACACCAAACGAGATGGCCAAGCTTTCGCCTGGCCACCTGTTCCGACCCTGAAAAATTGATTCGTGCGTGAGATCACGCTCACACACGTTTCAGTCGTAATTCCTTACGGCAGCGTGACGCCGTTCCAAACGTCATACGCACCCGCACCATTCAGCAAGTCAATGACCCGCAGAATGTCAGCCGGGTTCGTCACACCACTGCGATCCACATCCGTCGAATAGCTCGGCAGCGTCGTCAACCCGTTCAGGTTGTCGATGATCGCCAGAATATCAACCGGACTGCTCGTGGCATCTCCGTTTACGTCGCCCGGCAGATAACCGAGTCGCACCGACGATCCGCTCGCATTGAGCGTGATCGTAGTCCACTTGCCGACAGGTATAGACTGCCCCGGAACTTCGTAGAACGACAAATGCGCCGTGTTTCCGCTGCCCGAAACCACCGTCAACGGCGGAGCCTGACCAGCCGGTTCAACGGTGATCGTGAAATCATTAATGGTCAGAGCGCTCGCATCGCTGCTCAACGTCAGTACAACCGAGTTCCAGCCAGCCGGGTTGTTTCCATTCGGGTCCGTCGGCTGACCGGCGTCGATCGCACCATTCGGCGGATCGCTCGAAACAATGGCCAACGGCGGCTCACCACCGCAGACCAGTGCCTGCACCTGGAAGTTGTCGATGCCCGCTTCGGTGAGCGAGTTGTTCGGCGTATCCGAAACTCCAAATCGCACGCGAACCAATCCCGTCGGCTCGACGTAATCTCCCACATTGAACGACGCCACCTCCCAGTTTCCACCCGTGCTCGTGACATCGCGCACGTGCGTCCAAGTCTGACCGTCATTGTTCGACACTTCAACGGACATCTCATCGCCGTCGGGCGTACCCGCGTTATGGCAGAAGTACCATTGCGAATACGAAATCGTTCCATCCGTTCCCGCGAGGTCCACCCGCGGCGAAATCAGATACGTCGGTCCGCCGTCTACGTCAGACGCGCTCGGCGTGCCGCCCGGATTCCCATTCATCGTGACAAACGCCTTGACCGCCTCCGCAGCCGCTGACGCATCATCGTTCGGAGCAGCCAACTGACCGACGAACAGCGTGCCGATCGGATCGACCGCTTCCCAAGCACCGGCTTGCAGGCCCTGATTCACGACGGTCCATGCGGTCACATCGCCTTCGATCTCATCACGCAACGTGATCTCAATATCATTCGCAGATGTTGCGACGAACGGATCAGCCGCACCAACGCTCGGATCGGTAAACTCAAATCCACCATCGACCATGCCCGACACATACCAGCGATACGTCTCCGCACAATCGCGCGGCGGGAACGTCGCTTCATACTCATTTGATCCGACCTCCGTCAGCGAGTATTCCTCCCACGTCCCGTTCTCAAACAGGTGAAGCACCGCACTTCCCGGCACCGGCTGACCAATGCCGCTGCTGGTCAGTTGAACTCGGAACGTCAAACCCTCATTCGGAGGTACCAGTCCCGGCAATCCTTGTGGGTACCCAAACACCAGACCGATCGGCGGCTGATTGATCCACACTTCGGTCCCTTCACACGTGCCGATAACCATGTCCAGCCAGTTGTCGCCGTTAATATCGAAGATCGCTAGATCAAAAGTGCCTTGTGGAGTCCATGGCGCTGCGCCGCCCTGCTCCTGCAGCGTTACGTTCGGCGTGTCGCCAAGATTGCGATAGATATGCAAACGACGATTACAGGCGGGAATATCTACGTCCACGTCTGCAATCACGACATCCTTGAACCCATCGTTGTTCAGGTCGAAGATGTAATTGTTGCCCCCGAACCCGTCATCGCCACCACCGCCCTGAAACGCAAACGAACGCGGCGTGAAATTGGCCAACCCATCGGCCCCATTACCTGTATTCAACAAATACCGATCCGCACCGTCATCCGTAATCACCATGTCAGGTCGATCGTCATTATTCAAATCGCTGACCACGACGTGATAAGGTGCGTTATCGTAAACCACATCGAACGCGTTGAAGAATCCGGGGTTCTGCGGATTGTTATACGAAATCGAAACGCGCTGCGGTGCATTCAACCCGGAGTCTTTCACCACATCCAGAAACCCGTCGCCATTCATGTCCACGATTTGGGCAGCCATGCTGAACGCAGACAGCAACATGTTCGCCGACATGCGCGTAGTGCCCGAGTCCGTGAAAAACCCGTTGCCATCGTTAATCAACAATCGATCATTCACGTCATCGCCCGGTGCTTCAGGCAGGCTGCCGCCCGCGCCCGCGCTGTCGTAATCGCCAAAATAAAGATCGTTATCACCGTCCATGTCGATGTCGCCGAACGCCACCGAGCAGAACCGCGGCGCCACCAGTGGATTCGCGACAGTCGTCAGCTGCGGGAACCGAGCGACTTCATAACGAAAACCAAGCCACGTGCCCTCGGGCGCGCCCTTGTTGATGTACACGCGCGGGTGCGAAATCGTCTTCGGCAAACCTTCGCTGATCGTGACCGCCGTCACCATGTCCAGCCAGCCGTCGCCGGTGACATCGACCAGCGCAATGTCGCGATTGTTGGTCGCATCAAGAAAACCCTGACCGCCGTCATCAGCATCCGTTGCATACTGAACCGTTCGATCGACGAGCACGCCGTTGATCGCCTGCCCGTCTGCAATACCTTCATTCATGAACAGCACGGCTCGCCGACGCCCCGGAGTCGTCCACGGCTGCTTGCGAACGCAAACAAGATCGAGATCGCCGTCCTGGTCGACGTCACCGTAGGCGTAGTCCTTCTCCTCCGGATCGTCGATGCCCAAACCCGGCGCAGCCACAAGGCGCGTGCTCGTCTGGTTTTCAAACTCAACCCAGCCGCCGCTTCCGCCCTCCGCAGGCAGGATCAACCCGCCCGCCATCAACAAAACAGTACCAGGCCACAACAATCCGTGTCGTCTGCTCTTCGCAAACATGCAGAACTCCCTTACGCAACTCATCCTGAACAAACAACGAGCCGCGAGCATCGGCTCGCGCTGCGTCAAGAACTCAACTTGTTCAGGATGGTCGTTAGACCAAAAACCACAATTCCCCTAAGCGTCGGGAATGAACCAAAAGTATACCCGTAACGCCCGAAAAACCGCAATCAGAATAGGACCGTCAGAAGGTGTGAAGTTTCAGAAACTCGGCCAATTATCGGCAGTTTTTGTGCGTCCGCACAAGTGCGGGTTTACCATCAGTGCTGTTTTGGCTTGAACTGATAAGCGATAATTTAGATAATGATTTACTTGTTATCGGGCCGGTTGCAGAATCAGAAGACTAGGTTGGCGCGACAAGACGCAGGTGCAGTCTAAATGCAATAACGTGCGTCAGCCCGTCAATTCCGACCCGTTGTTGGCGATTCTTGCAAAAGCAGAACACGAAATGAGAGGGAATGTATGAACCGGAAACTCCTGAGCGGATTTTGTCTCTTACTTCTTACAGCCAGCCTTTTGGCCGACGTGCCCAAAACAATCAACCATCAAGGCTTGGTGACGGTTAATGGCACTCGCTTCAACGGCACCGGGCTATTTCGGTTCGCCATCCTCGACCCCTCGACGGGTCAAAATGTCTGGACGAACAACAACAGTTTTGTCCCAGGTCCCGGGATGCCAACCGCAGCCGTTAGCATTACCGTCACCGACGGCGTTTACAGTGTCGAGCTTGGTAACACCGCGCTCGCAAACATGACTAATGAATTGCCGCCAAGCGCATTTGGAAATGCCAACCTCTCGCTGCGAATCTGGTTTGATGACGGTGTGAATGGCAACCAGCAACTCTCCCCGGACCACAAACTCACGACTACGCCCTACGCGTTCCAGACCCAATTCCAACCGCCGATCGGTTCGATCATCGCGTGGCACAAAAGCATGCCAGGCGTTCCGTCGCTACCGGATGGCTGGGTCGAATGTAATGGGCAGGTGCTAAGCGACAATAAGAGCCCGTTAAACGGGCAGGCAATTCCCGACTTGAACAACCTTCCCGACAACACCTACACCGGCGGTCGGTTTCTCCGGGGCGGAACCGTTTCAGGAGTACTACAGGAGGGTTCACGCCATTTTTCCCAAAGTGTTTCAGGTTCAGGAGAGTGCTTCCCAAGAGGGGATGGAGCCTGGGTTGACCAAGGCGATGGCAGTGATGTGTATGACACCGGCACGACATATGGTTGCGCGGCTGGTTTTTCCGATGGTGGTCAACAGACACGGGCATTTGAACACTCCAAGCCCGTTAATATGTCCGTCGTCTGGATCATGCGTGTGAAGTAGCTAGTTTTGTACGGCTGTGAGCCGCGAGGAACATCGTCTGCCAAATGAACTGGTTGCTGAATTTGCAGAAAAGGAATCAAGTCATGAACAAGCGATCGCTTGGTTCGACTAATACATTTGTCCTGAGTGTTTTCGTATTTGTCATTGGTGCACTACGCCTTGAGGCTGGAACGGTGACAGTATTCAGTGTTGACCGAGGCTGGTATTTTCAAACCGGATTCCACGACCCAGTGAACACGGGTTACCTGACGGGATGGGATTCATCCAGCAACGGCAATTTCGCGGGATTTCATGTGTTCAACCCCTCCGTCTCGGGAGTTATTACCAGCGCCACATTGAGAATCTTCAACCCTCCCCCCGGTGCGCCGCCGACCGATGGCTATGGCTATCATGGGGACGCTACAGAGAGTCTGTATGTCGTCGACGTGGTTACATCGATTCCTGCGCTCGTGGCTGGCACAGCGGGATTTGGAGGGTATTCCGATCTCGCGTCGGGCTACATCTACGGATCTACAACGGTGTCCGCCGCAAACAATGGCACCCTCGTCAGCATACCGATGAATGCATATTTTCTAAGTCAGCTCAATGCCGCCAACGATGCAAGCAGTCAGTTCGCCGTGGGAACAGTCATAGGGTCCATTTCTGGGACTGGAAATCAGTACATATTCGGAGGCGGTTTCTGTGGGACGTGCAGCTTTTTGGACTTAAACGTTGAACCAGATGCCGACGACGATGAAGTTCCCGATGCGATTGATAATTGCATCAACGTGGCGAACTCCAACCAGTCAAACGTTGACGGCGACGCCCTTGGTGACGCTTGCGACCCCTGCCCAACAATTCCGATCGGGGGATCGGATTGTCAACCGAACAGTATGGACGATGATTGCGAGCTCGCCTTGGGTAAAAGCTTAGACTGCAACGCAAACAATATACCTGACGAATGCGAAATCCTCGTTGATTGCAACTCGAACCTGCAACCGGATATCTGCGACATTGCAACCGGAACCAGCGCCGACTGCAACGTCAACGGCGTCCCCGACGAGTGCGAATCGCCTAACTGCAACGCCGACCTCGTTCTCTTCGACATCAACTCCGGCGGCACCCGATCGAGCGGCGGCGTCTATGCGCTAACAGCCTCAACGGCTCAACACGGCGGCGTCGGAAAGTTGACGAGCTTCAGCAACACCTACACTCTCGCCGACGGCTTCTGGCACGCAGCCGCACCTGCAGGTTGCCCGTGCACAACACTCGCCGATTGTCGAAACTCAACCTGCATGGATGACAACGGGTGCAACCACGCCACTTGCGTCAGCGGCACCTGCGTATTCACGTGCGAACGCTACGGTGATGTTCAGCCCGCAGGCGGAAACGGAATCGTCAACATCGATGATATCCTCTGTATTCTGGGTGGCTTCGCGAGCTATCAGAGTTGTCCAAACGCGGACATCAATCCTTGCGGTGGCAATGCCACAATCAACCTCGACGACATCTTGTCCGTTCTAGTTGCGTTCGCTGGCGGCAACCCATGCTCCTGTACCGAAAACACATCCCCAGGAGCTGGCGTACCTGCCTTGTGCGGTAGCAGTCAACCCTAAAAAGTCTAAATCTGTGCCTGCCTGTCGTGCGAGGCTGTCTTCCCTCGCGCGACAGGCAGGTTCCATTGTCATATCGGGTACATTTCAACCTCCACACCATGCCAACAAATGGCGACCAACAGAATGCGCCAACCAAAGCGAGCGCCGGGCAAGTTGTTTTGACTGGCTGAGCAAGGCGTTGTGCGTCCACGGCGACGCTCGCGCCGCGCCTGCAAGCGGCCAGCAGTGAGAACTTGAACATGGCGCAGCAGTTCGACTGCAGGATTCGCATGCAGTATTGAAAAAATCGAAGTGCCGTAGCCACGACTGAGCGGTGCGTTATCAATTGGTGGGATGCGTATCATATGAGATTTCAAATTTCAGATCGGGCGATACAACGGATGCACCATCAAATTGACCAGCCACCGGCACACGATGCCAACTCATTCAAGTGCCCTGGTGTTCTTGACGTTTTTCTGCCAATCGACAATCGGAACTCGACAATCGACACTTCCTTCATTTTAGGCGTTTTGGTTTTAGGCTTTAGGCTTTCTTCATTTGTTTTGACGTTTGGACTTTTTGACGCTTTAACTCTTGTTGGTGCCACATAGTGGCACTTGTTGAGAAATTTTTCTCTTTAGCGAATTAGCCATTTGCAATTCTCACTTCAACCGGCCAATGGCCACTGCAACGGGCGGCCCAAATGGATGACCGAACCACCAGCGAGCGTTAGAATAGGTCAAATGCAGTCCAACCCCGACCCAGCCGCTCTTCGGATTATCGACGCAAACCTCAACCGCGCGCGCGAAGCCATTCGCGTCATGGAAGAGCACGCCCGATTCGCACTCGACGATGCCTCGCTATCGGCAGCCGCCAAGCAGCTTCGCCATGACCTTGTCGCGTCCATACCTCTAGCCCTCGCGCCAATGCTCATCCGTTCGCGCGATACCGCCAACGACGTCGGCACCGCCATTCAAGCGCCCACCGAATATGTGCGAACGTCCACAGCATCTGTCGCACTCGCAGCAGCCGCCCGACTCACCGAAGCGTTGCGGGCGATCGAGGAGTATGGAAAAACGCTCGATTCGAATTTCGCCAGGGTCGTCGAGCAACTTCGCTATCGTGCGTATGAGCTGGAACAACAATTGCATTTAACCGCCAAGGCTCGCGAAAACTTCGGCCACGTCCGACTCTATGTCATCATTACCGAATCACTATGTGCCAACGACTGGCACTCGACAGCCGTAGCTGCTCTCGACGGCGGAGCAGATTGCCTGCAACTGCGTGAGAAGGATTTGTCGGATGCCGAACTACTAATCCGGGCGACCCGCCTCGCAAAACTATGCCGTGAGCGCGGAAAGATCTTCATCATGAATGATCGACCGGACATCGCGATGATGTCCCACGCCCACGGCGTACATCTCGGCCAGGATGATCTGCCAATCGCATCGGTTCGCCGCATGGCGTCAGCCGATTTGATGATTGGCGTGAGCACTCACAACGCGGACCAAATTGACGCAGCTATTAAGCAATCACCTGATTACATCGCCGTCGGCCCCATGTTCGATACAACCACCAAGCCGCAGTCGCACATCGCCGGCCCACAGACGCTCGCGCTCGCGAAATCAAGAACATCGCTGCCGCTCGTTGCCATCGGCGGCATCAACACAAAAAACGCGCGCGACGTTCTCACTGCCGCGCCATGCTGCCTCTGCGTTTGTTCCAGCGTAATCAGCCAGAAAGACGTGCGAAAAGCCACTGCAACGCTTCGCGAACTAATCGATGCCAATTAATGACACTAACATCAAAACAACCGGCATCCACACAAATGATTCTTCTTTGATCGTGTGGCAATATCTCCCTCTCCCTTTTAGGGAGAGGGTTGGGGTGAGGGTCTCTTTGGCAACGGCACACGGTTGTGTTGCAGAATCGTTGTGTCTTGGTGGTTCATCTCTACGACACCAATCGCACGCGAGGCGCCACTTCATGCGCCCGCCTTACGTATTTCGCAATCAATCCGTCATCCAGCTTTCGATAGAGCTCAACCACTTGCCGAGGATGATAGTCTCTTCGCAAGTAGAGTTTTGGATTCGGAACTTTCCATTGCGCTACCGGATCCAGCCGATTCGCTTCGAGCCTCTCCAGCACGTCGATCATCGCCCGCACCCCCGCGACGATGGCATTGCACCCGATCGTGTGTGGCCGGTCACTCTCAACGATATCAGGTCTAGCGTGCTTCAGAATCGGCCCGCTGTCGATGCCCGGATCAATCAGATGGATGGTCGCGCCGACGTACTCAGGTTCTTCGTTTAGCAACGGATAAAAGTTCGTGGCAGTCCCGCGATAATAAGGCGACAGGCCGAGGTGCATGTTGACCATTCGTCCCGGCCAGCGATCGATCAGCGGCCGCTTGATCAAATTAGTCCCGAACACGGCGACCGCATCGACCCGCGCGTCGGTCAGAAAACCAAGCGTCGCTTCCGTGTTCAATTGTCCCGGCGCGATCTGAAGCACCGCACAATCGCGACCGTCAATTAACGGTTCACATTGATGACCAAAGAACTTCTGTTCCTGATTGCCCCGCTCGCGAAAGTGCTCGGCAACGATTTCAGACTCCGTATCAGTCAAACCGAAGTCATCAACTACCGCAGGAGAGTAACCAGTGTTTTCATACCCGACAGCCGCAACCTCAAACCGCGCGCGTAAACTTTGCACAACGAATCGATGGCGTATGTCCGTGCTGGTCAGAACTCCAAGTCGCATCATGTCGCCCGTTAAAGCCAAGTCGCCTGCCCTTTTCATGTATCGGAATCTCCGGTCGGTTGACCGCTTCTGTAGACATGAAAAAGCCCGCCCCGATCAATCGACCGGGGCGGGCTTTCGTATCCTGAAGGCTGATCGAGCCGGCGACCCGACGCGTTACGTCGGTCGCACGAACCCTTCAACCTGTTTAGTACATGATCGAGTGGCTGAAGTTGAAGATCGCGCCGTAGTTCGGCGTGTCATCGTTGTCATCCAGACCGATCTGGTTCGACATACCGATGCGGTTGCAATCATCAAGCTGCCATTCAAGACCGACTTCGAAGATGTTCGAG
This sequence comes from uncultured Phycisphaeraceae bacterium, assembly GCA_964494205.1. GTDB lineage: Bacteria > Planctomycetota > Phycisphaerae > UBA1845 > UBA1845 > JBBTCX01. The sequence continues at coordinate 221,894 of CAZBRD010000001.1, forward strand.
CCGCTGCCCGTGCCGTCGTACTGACCGATGCGCCACTGATAGTCAGCGACCCAGCGGAGAGCATCACCCAGCGGGCCGTCGAGACCGACGACCGCACCGTATTGGAAATCGCGCTCGCTGCCGTACACGCGACCATCCTGCTCAAAACCGTCGTTGTTGTTACCGTTGGCTGTCTTGCCCCAGAGGTTGAAGTGTGAACGAAGACCGCCGTCATATTCGTTGGTCATCACGAGGGTGGCGGTTCCGTCGATACCCGACGAGTGACGACCGGTCGGGAAACGACCTGAGACGCCGAGGGCCATGGCTGGCGACCAAGCGCCGTCCTGATCCTTAAAACGCCACAGCAAACCGATGTTGCTGTCGTAGTTACCATCGCCGTCGTTCGGCTTCTCGCCGCCTTTGCCAACCCAGCTCGGAATGTCCAACGAGAGTTCGAGCTTCTCAGCCGCACCCCAAACGATCTTCGGGATGAGGATGTGATCATCGCTCGAGTCGCCGCGGTTAGCCGGGGCGCCGGCAGTGACCCACTTATAGCTCAAACGCAGATCGATGCGTTGCGGGGCGACCGTGACCGCATCGGCAAACTGCCAGAGGTCGGTTGTCAGGTCATACTCTGATGACTTGATGGTGGTGGTCGTCGTCTTTACGGTCGTGACGTCCTTCTCTTGGGCCACTGCCGTACCCACAAATCCGAGAAGGCAAAGCGTGATTAGACAATGTCTCATCTGGTAAACTCCTTTTTCTGATTGCATGTTTTCGACTTCGTCCCGCCAAACCGCGCCGTTCGGCAGGGGACGCCTGTCATCGAATGTATCGAAATCTTACTTCTGTTTCGGCCAGCGCCAACCCCTGAGTGTAGCCAAACTGTCACCAGTGTCGGTTTCAGCCAAAATAGACCCTATTTTATTTGCCTGTCATACGGTGTCGAAACTACTACAATATATTGAAAACAAACAGGTTACGATCAAATCGCGCCGCACCTAACCGCCCTGTGCCACGGAACCGGCGGATTTCAGTGCAAATGGAAGTCCGCCTTCATTCATTCGGTTCGACAGCTCGTCGGTCACCGTCACCTTTAGGACATATTCACCCGGTGTGAGGTTAGCCGGAAGTGCGATTCTCTGTGCAATAAAAAAGTCCGACCTTTTTCGACGGCACAGATCTTCAATCTTTGGCTCTTCCTGGTGCCAGAGGGATTTACCGTCGGCGCTGAACAATTCGATGCGTGTAGATAGCGCGGTTCGGTATTGGCCTCCGTCAACCGGTTCTGAGCGTAGGTTCTTAAGCTCACAATAGACAATCGTTTGCATCGAGCGGCCAGCCACCATCTCTTCGGGAAGCATTGGCTCAAATACGCCGAAAGTCAGAACCTTTCGACACAAAGCGACCGCGTTGACGACCGGGTCCGCGCGGGAAACCAGAGAGTCGCGAACTTTCTCAACTCGCTCGATGGCTTCGTCTGCCGAATGAAGTGGGTTTTCGAGGCTGTCTGCCAGTGCCCGCGAAACGTCAATCCAATCTGCAGCTAGTTGCTTGGCCTCGGTCGAAAGTGTGCCGGTTTCTGCTGTGTCGCCGATGCGCGTCGGGCGATCGAGTAACGATTCAACGAGTCTCAGTCGCCACGCATCGGTAAGCCTTCCCGAAGTCTTTGCTTGCCGGGCGAGGTCAGCCATAAACCGGTCAGCCACATCTGATTCGCTCATCGGAACGGCTTCGAGCGGTTGATTGGACATGCTGACAGCGGCGGGCGAAGTCTCGGCGTTTGCCGGAACAGCGGGCGGCCGAATACTGACCTTCTCCAATACCGGCACGGACTGCCGAGGGCGCGGTGCGGCGGAATCGATGGTTACTTGTCCATTGGCGACCACGGTGGAAGTCGGTACAGCGGGCACTGCCGTTGTGTTCGCACTTTCCTTTGTTAGTGGCCGGTCGGCGGGAGAAGGTTGTGCGCGATCCGTGTTGGATTGCGTCACGACTTGTTTTGTTTCGATGGCGGGGGTGACGGCCGTCGGCTTGCTTTGATAATCCTTTGTTCTATCGAGGAAAGACTCCACAGCGGATAGGGCTGTGTCGCGTTCAGGTTCAGCCGGTTTCTGTTCAACGGATTGCTGATTGGTTGGCGTGTTGCCGCCGGGATTAACGATCTTTGGACTTGAAATCGGTGCTGCACATGCGCCAATTAATGGCAGCAGCAACCCAGCACTTTGAATTCGACGTCGACCTTCCGTGGTCAAATGGCCCATCTGAAAATCCCTCTTCAGCGTAACCAGATATTATCTTCGTTAATGAACCGCGACCTTCGCGCGGCCCGGAGTTTTTGATCCGTGTTTCACAATCAATTTTTCAACCGCAAGCTCGATCGTCGAACCGCCGGTCTTGATGGCTAAGTCCGCTTGCAGCAGGTCGGACAACTGCGATTCAAGATCAGCGACCGTCACGCGCTCCAATCGTTTTCGCAGGACGTCGGGATCGGTGAACATCCTTGCTGCGAGGGACCGTACGTTCGCCCCCTTTTGCAATTCGCGCCTCGCTTCCAGCAATCGTCGTAGAGCCCACGCGAGTCCGCCGATCGCACGACCGGGTGCGGCGCGATCCGTAGCTAACACCTGCTCCCAGTGATGCAAGGCGCGGGCAGCATTTCCCTCAGCCATTGCATCCGTGACTGCGAACACATTTTCTTCGCGGTGTCGACCGGTGACAGCCGCAACGTCCTGCGGCGTGATGTCCGGTCTCTTACCCACAAACGCCGCGAGCTTTGCCAGCTCCGCGTCCAGCTCACCGAGCGAGTCGCCAAGGTGCTCGCGGAGCATGTTGGCTGCTTGCTCGATCAGCGCCTTTCCATGTGCTGCCTTTGCCCGATGGCTGAGCCAAGTTGTCAACGCGCGCCCCTTGAGCGGTTCGCACGTGACGATTTCACCATTCTCGCCGATCGCGCGAAACAGTCGCGTCGTTTTCGGCAAAGAATCGCACAACAAGATCAGGCAACCGCTGTCAGCTGGGGCTGCACAATACGTTTCGAGCGAAGCTCGATGACGACTGATGAAATCATCAGCCTCGTCTACGATGACGACGCGCAAACCACCGAGCAGCGACAGCGTCCGCACTTCGTCGAGCACATCAGCCAACTTGGCCGAGTCGCCGTCATATCGAACCGGACCTAGACCTTCGGATGCGTCGCCGATTTCGCGCCAGATACGCTCGACTGCTTCATTGCGCAGGAAGCGTTCTTTGCCGACGATCGCATAAACGGGCTTCATTCGTGGCGATGGATCACTCATGCCTTTGGCTGCCTGAAAATCATGGCGACCTTACAAAGTGATCCGATCACATCACTTCTTGCCGCCTTGCGTCGATCGCGACGCTTCCGCCATCATGGCCAATCGCTGTCGCGCTTCGCTGATCGCGCGACTCGCTTCCGTATCAATCTGCGTCGCGCGGGTATAGTACTCGCGCGCGAGCGATTCGTCTCCCTGAAAGATGGCGATATCACCGAGATACAGCCAGCCGTCCGCGTCTTTGGGATAGAAGTGCAGCAACGTTCGCAGCTTGTCGGCGGCAGAGGGATATTCCTTGCGCTGACGATGTGCGTTGGCTGAACCAAGCAACGCATTTCGCATCGACGGCTGAAGTTTCAGCGCGAGATCATACGCGCCGATGGAGCGTTCATAGTCCGAAAGCTCGTAGAGTGCCCCTCCCATTTCGGAGAAGGCTTCGGCATGGAGAGGATCAAGTCGAACGACCTCACGAAACCGCGAGATCGCTTCGCGGTTATCGCCGGACTTCTTGAGTGACAATCCTTCTTGATACAATTCGTTCGCTTGCCCCTTGCTGTCGGCACTACTCGACTTTTTCGCAGAGGCGGCGCCGTCCTTGACGAGTATGGGTTCGACCGGCGGCGTCCGTATCGCGCGATTAGCGGGAAGGTCGACGATTTGTCGATCGGTCTCGATTCGATGACCGCCAAGGTCTGTGACGACAGCCTTAATGGCAATGGCTCCGCTTAGATCGCGCGGCGTTCGCCAATCGAACTGCCCGGTGTTCGCGAGTGCGTCAGCCATGACCGGTTCCCATGTTGTTTCTGGTAACCGTTGATACATCAGGTTGATGGGGCGCGGTCCGAGGTTGGCGTCGATCGCGGACCAATGAATCTCTATCGTTCGCTCGCCAAGCGACGACTCGACCACGCGAAGGGGTTGCAGTTGGGCGACAGGCGGCGTGAAGTCCACCATGGCTGTGAGTTGCGGCCTCGCTCCACGATCGGGAGGGGCCTGCGAACCACCCGCCGAATTAGTCAGCACAAGATAGAATCCGTAGCGTCCTTCGGCTGGCGCTTGGAATGAAAGCGGCGATTGGCGATCTCGATCAACACCACCGTCTATCCAGGTTTGCCCGTCGTCTCGCGTGTACCACAGATGAACAGAATCCAGCGGCAATGCAGATTCGTTGACTGAGTATTCGATTTCGAAACTGGACGACCGGATCGGCACAAATTCGGGACTGCCGGGGTCAGCAATGCACGGACTAGCCAATAAAGCCATGCCAAATAATGAGTTACGCGTCATAAGGCCTCCTGCCACATCTGCCGATGCGGGCGCAAGAATCGCCGGTTCGGCTATCTGCCAGATATCGGGTAGACCTGTTTTAGTGCATCAGGCATTTGCCTGACCTATAATGAAACAGCCTAAGGTGCCGAAAGGCGATGTTCCGTTTCTGCTTGGCTATAGATGTGACGGAACTGAATAGGCTTTTCTGGTCGAGCGATGGGCTCCTGACCGATAAAATAGCCTCTGGGGGCCACTGAGCGTAGGTAGTGCGAACGGCTTGGCATTGAGCCGTGGTGCGCACGAAGGTATTTCATAGAACGGAGCAATCAGCCCATGGAAGAATACAAGAAACTGAAAGACCTCGTTGATTCGGCTGCTGATGATGTTGCCAAGGCTTTCGGCGGCAACAAGGCTGCGGGTACGCGTGTGCGCAAGACTATGCAGGATATCAAGGAAGCCGCGCAGGAACTTCGCAAGAAGATCCTCGAGGTTCGTTCCCACGAAGTTGCATAACTTTTTTGACTGCTGCGTACTCGGTCAGTTGATTTTTGAGCAACGCGAGGCCGACGAACGTTAGTTTGTCGCAGCAACGGGGCGTTGCTCCGCACCTTGAAACCGAATTAACCCTGATAGGGTGTGTTTCCCGACCGGTTGATCGTGGCATCGATTGGCACGATCATTTCAACCGGTCTTTTTGTTTGAACCCGCTTCTGTCGAACTGGAACGAATCATGCCCCCGCCGCTATTGATTGACCCTGCCAAGTTCGAATCGTCGGAGCGGGTGCTGTATTCGCGCGAACAGATTTACTCGCTGTTGCCCCACGACTTTGAATTCAAACTGCTTGACGGCGTCACTTATGTCGATAACGACAGCCTGCACATCGTCGCGTTTCATGATGTGAAGCCGGACGGGTGGTGGTGCAGAGGGCATGTGCCAGGCAAGCCGATACTTCCCGGTGTGCTCATGCTGGAGATGGCTGCTCAAACCGCGGCTGTGCTGGCCAAGCTGAGCGGACAGTTTGAGGGCTTCATCGCTTATGGCGGCGTGGAGGATTGTCGGTTCCGTGAACCGGTCACACCACCCTCTCGACTTCAGATACTTTCTGCTGGTCGTGAGCACCGTTCACGCCGAATCGTTTCCGATACACAAGGTGTCGTCGATGGCCGACTCGTGTTCGAAGCGCGGGTAACCGGTATGGTCCTCCGTTAACTTCGTCCAAACTCCTCTTCCCATCGATTGACGCCATTGCAGCTCTTTGATGTCCGATACGCACTTGGACGTAGTCAGTGGGAATCGCAATATTTAAGCTCTTTTCAACGTGCGCACGAGTGATAGCATTTGATACGCTGGAAATCAGGTTGTAGGTCGGGGACAACGATTTCCGAATCGCGCCGCATGACATGTGCTCCCTTAGATCGGCGCGACGTTTTGCGAACTGCCTATTAGAAGTGGTCTTTCGGGCAGTGAGGGGATTGAACAACGACCCAGCGGTCCAATTGCGTAGTTGATTGCGCCCGCTCCCCGTCGGTCGATTGTTGTTTCACGAACTCGTGTTTCTTGGGAGTTCGATCATGTCTGAACAGCCCACCAGCGCAGACAACACTCAGGGAATTCCTGCGGGTGTTCCGATGACGCCTGTTCGCGAGCAAAGCGAATTCCTGCGCCAGATTCTCGACATTAATCCCAACCTGATTTTCGCCAAGGATCGGCAGGGCCGATTCACGCTCGTCAACAAAACGGTTGCGGATATTTATGGCACAACCGTCGAAAGTCTCATTGGCAAGACGGATGCAGATTTCAATTCGAATCCGGAAGAGGTTGAGTTCTTTCGCCGCATGGACTTGCAGGTGATGGACACTCTGGAGGAGGTCGTCATTCCCGAAGAAGTGATCACTGATGCGAAAGGCGGAACGCATTGGCTTCAGACCGTGAAGCGACCGATCATTGGTCCCGATGGGAAATCAAATCAGATACTCGGCGTCGCATCCGACATCACACATCACAAACTTCTGGAAGAACAACTGCGACACGCACAGAAGATGGAAGCGCTGGGCGAGTTGGCCGGTGGAATCGCGCATGACTTCAACAACATGCTGGCAGTCATACTGACTAACGCAGAGCGCCTCCTTGATCACGCGAATCGAAAGGTCGTTGATAGCGCGTCGATGAAGTCGGGGCTGGAGTTGATACTCAGTTCCTGTGATCGCGCGGCCACGCTGGTGCGGCGCTTGCTGACATTCAGCCGCAAGCAACCAGCCAGGCCGGTCGTGCTCGACCTGAATCAGAGCCTCAAAGAGCTTACGACGGTGCTTCAGCGGTTGATTGGCGATGGGATCGAGTTGACTTTTGACTCGAATGGCCACAATCCGCATGTGCGTATCGATCCGGTCGAACTGGAGCAAGTCATCGTGAACCTCGCGGTTAACGCCCGCGATGCCATGCCGCGCGGGGGCAGGTTGACGCTCAGCACCACGCAGCAAACCATTCGAGCCAACTCGGCGACGGGTTACGGCCTGCCGGCGGGCGAGTATGCGAAGCTGATCATTTCAGACACCGGTAGCGGAATGACACCTGAAGTGGCCCAGCGCATCTTTGAGCCATTCTTCACGACGAAGCCCACCGGGAAAGGCACGGGTCTGGGGCTGGCAATTGTCTACGGCATTGTGAAGCAGGCGGGCGGAAGAATCACCGTAGACTCGACTCCGGGCAAAGGAACTCGATTCGAAATCCTGGTTCCCGTCGTTTCTGCAAGTTGAACATGGCGACAGCCCGGTTACCCCATCGACTTGCACGATTCGTTGCAATCCCTCAAATATCTTCCGAACGATAAAAGAGAACTTTCGTCACTGAATGGGAAATACGCATGAATATCAAACTTGTGCTTGTGGTGTCTGCGATCGTGTTTACAGGTTCGAGTATTTGTCTCGGCGGGGATTCGGAGATACGCATCGAGCAGGGTCAGCGCATCACGACAAGCTCGCGCGTCGCCAAGGCGGACTACTCCATCGGCGGCGTTGACGGCAAAGAGGCTGTGTTGATCGAAGGCGATAACATCACCGTCGATTTTCAAAAAGCGATCCTTGTTGGCAGCCCCAGTGCAAACGCAGACGAGTACGTGGGTCGCGGCATCGTGATTCGTGGCAAAAACGTCACCGTGCGAAATGCGATCGTGCGCGGCTACAAAGTCGGCATCTATGCGGAGAACTCTGAGAATCTTCGGATGGAGGATTGTGACGTTTCGCGAAATTACCGTCAGCGTCTCAAGAGCACGCTTGAACGAGAAGACCTGTCCGATTGGCTGTATGGACACGAGAACGACAATAACGAGTGGCTGCGATATGGGGCAGGCATTTATCTGCATAAGTGTCGCAATGCGCGTGTCGAACGATGTCGTGCGCGAAACGGACAAAACGGCCTGTGCCTCGTCCAGTGTGACCAGTCTCGTGTAGCGGACTGCGATATGTCGTTCATGAACGGTTGGGGTTTGGCGATGTGGCGCAGCAGCCAATGCGAAATCTTCAATAACAAGTTCGATTGGTGCATTCGCGGATACAGCCACGGCGTGTACTCACGCGGGCAGGATTCGGCAGGAATTCTCGTCTACGAACAATGCCATAAGAACGTGTTCGCCTTCAACAGCGCCACGCACAGCGGCGACGGGCTTTTCCTCTATGCAGGGAACGAAACACTCAAGAAGACGGGGCAGGGGGGCTGCAACGGAAATGTGTTCTATCAGAATGATTTTTCGCACGCAGCAGCAAACGGTATCGAAGCCACGTTTTCCGAAGGCAACTACTTCGTCGAGAACACGCTGAATGAATGCGAGCACGGCATATGGGCGGGGTATTCGTACAACTCAATCTTTGAAAAGAACACGATCCGCAATTCGAAGAACGGCATCTCGATTGAACATGGGCGCAAGAATCGACTCACGGGCAATGCGCTGTTTGGCGGAAAGCTGGGCATACATCTGTGGAATGATGATGACAAGGAGCTGCTTGATTCCGCCTTCTGCAAATCGCATGAAGGTTGCCCGTCCAGCGAGAACATCATATTCGGCAATCAGCTCGTAGAGTTTGAGACTGGCATTCGATTGGTGGATGACACGAAGAGCGCCGCCTTCGATAACTTGACGCACGATTGCAAGTCGCCGATCGAGATTCTTGGGAAACATGAAGGAACGAAACTTCGTTTGACGTTGAAACAGAAATTCAACGTCGACAAGGATGAGAAAGCTGACGTTACGTTGATGGAGCCGGACGATCCGCTGGGGAGAATCATGCCCCTTGATATGGCTTCACTCGAACCGCGCATCGAGGCATTCAAGGGCGTGCAGAATGCGTACCTGCCGGACGGCGCGAAACGAGGGCGGGAGTTCATTTTCGTGGACGAATGGGGCCCCTACGATTTCAAGGACGTTTGTGTTTTTCCGAAAGAGATTTCGGGGGGCGACAAAGCTGTCGTGCAGTTGGCGGGTATTGGTCAACCGTTTGAAGTAACCAAGACAGAAGGCGGCGTAAAGGCGTTTCCGATGAACGGCCAGCTTCCCGCAAGACTCACCATTGAAGCGAATGATGAGGGATTGCATCGGTTCAACGTGGAGATCCGACTGGGAAATGCCACTCAGCGGGTGACCGGTACGCTCACGAAGGCGGATTGGAAAACAACTTTCTATTATTGGTCGCCGGATATGGATCCAAGAAACGGCGACGACGCATGGAAGCGCGTTATCGAAGGGAAGCCGATCGCGGAACGAACGGTGCCGTCGATCGATTTTATCTGGGGAGGCAAGGGTCCTGTCGAAGGCAAATTCCCCGATCATTTTGCCACCGTTGCAACGGCATCAATGAAACTTTCCGCGGGTGAATATCGCGTGCGCACCATTTCGGACGACGGCGTTCGCGTTTACGTAGACGGCAAGGAAGTGCTGAAGAACTGGACGTACCATGGCCCAACCGAGGACGGCGCAACCATCAGCCTGACGGAAGGAAATCACGATTTCAAAGTGGAACACTTTGAGATTGATGGACACGCTCAGTTGCAACTCCGCGTGGAGCCCGTTGCGCGAAGCGGCGGCTAGGTGCCGACCGGGGCGGAGAGCGTGTTAATGGTCTCGTCGATTCGCGCCTTCCAGGCGGATTCGTCGTCGCGCAGTATCTCTTCGACGACGGATACGATGTCGGGGTCGAATTGCCTGCCGGCGTTTCGTCTGAGTTCGCCGATCACCTTTGAGATCGGCCGTCGTTCGCGATAGATGCGATCGGTCGACATGGCGTCAAAGGCATCGGCTACCAGGAGGATGCGCGAACCGATGGGGATTCGATCGCCGCTGAGCCCGGCGGGGATGCCCGAGCCGTCAAAGTATTCACGTTGATGGCGAATGATCTGGATCTCCGATTCGAGAATGCGTAGGTGATCGACGATGCGAGTGCCAATTAGTGGCACCTGATCGAGGACCATCTTCTCGATCGACGTCAGTGGGCTTTGTTTCATCAGAATTCGATCGGGCACGCCGACTTTGCCGATGTCGTGCAGCAGTGCCGCATTGTGAATGGTCTTCACCGTGGCTGGGCTGAGTTCCATGTGTTCCGCGATCTGTTCCGCGTAGAAAGCGACGTTTATGGCGTGACGGCCGGTGTACGGGTCCTTCTCGTCGAGCGCCTGCAACAGTGACGCGACACTTTGAATGTAGACGTCCTTCGCGCGCACACTGAGCGCCGCCAATCTTCGTTTCAGCCATTCGACTTCGTCTGTCTGCGTTCCGGCAGCAAGGTCTCCCGCATCGTTCAATTCTTCACAGCAGGCGATCTGGTTTCGCCCGCGCCGCTTGGCCAGGTACAAAGCGCGGTCCGCCAGATCGATCAAGTCGGCGGCGCTTCGAACGCGCTGATCTTCTGTATCTGCTATTCCGATCGATGCGGTCACGACGTGGGAACGCAATTCGTCGGGGCGAACAGTCGCGGCGATCGTCGTGCGCACGCGTTCCGCCACTTGTTTCGCATCATTGACTGTTGACTCTGGCAGCAGAACGGCGAACTCTTCGCCGCCGAATCGGCCCACGACATCCACATCGCGCACCGATGCGCGCAGGACCGCTGCGATTCGTTCAAGGGTTGAATTGCCCGCGAGGTGACCATAGGTGTCGTTCACGGCCTTGAAGAAATCGATGTCAAGCATGAACACCGCGAGCGGGTGGCCGTAACGCCGGGCGCGGTTCATTTCGTTATCGAGAATTCGGATCAGGTGATCGTGGTTGTACAGTTGCGTCAGACCGTCGGTGATGGCTGCCCGTCGAAGTTGCTCGTGCATGGTCCAGATGCGCATGCCGACTCGAACACGTGCAATCAATTCGGGGAAGCTGATCGGCTTGCGAAGGAACTCGTCTGCGCCTTCATCGAGCGCGCGATGCAAGAGCGCCGGCTCGGCGATGGCGCTCATCAGCACAAAGTACGTGCCACAGAGTTCGCGGTTTTGGCGCAGTTTGGCACAGAGCGAGAGGCCGTCCTGATCAGGCAAGACGTAATCGGAAAGAACCAGTCGCGGGCGCAGACGTTCCACCAGCTCCCAGCCGGACTGGGCGGAGTCCGCAACCTCCACACAAAAACCCGCACGAGTCAGGACTTGCGAATAGAGTTGCCTCTGGTCGGCGTCGTCTTCGACGATGACGACATCGATAGAAGTGTATTCCGGCACCAAAGCTCCCCAAATAAACAGCGCGGGCCGACGGCCAATACTGGGGTGACGCAGCCACTGCGTCGCGTCGGGCAGCGCTTTGCGGTCGTTTGGACTCCTCTCTTTCCAACGACCGGAGAACCCCTAGGTTTATCGACGCACGCAAAAGGCTGCTTTCGCGGTTAAGCGGATGTAATACTGTGAGTTAATACGAGCGCAACTGGGCCGTACTTATTGCGGACGAGCAGAATCTAGGTCAGTTCCACGTCCCAATAAGCGGCGTCGAGGAATTGCTTCCAAGAGGAATAACGATGGTCCGAAAGCTTGATGCTGACCACCGGGTTGCGCCGCGGCTTGACCGGCGGGCGGATCAGCTTCATGTGGGCCTCGGTCGGGGTGCGGCCACCTTTTCGCACATTGCACTTCAGGCAGGCGCAGACGATGTTTTCCCACGTGTTCGGGCCGCCACGCGAGCGCGGAACGATGTGGTCTAGGCTTAGCTCGGACGTGCCAAAGCGCCTGCCGCAATACTGGCAGGTGTTGTGGTCGCGGGCAAAGAGGTTGCGACGATTGAACTTCACGTCCTGTCGCGGAAGTTTGGCGAACGTGAGCACGCGAATGATGCGCGGCACCACCACGTCGAAGCGCACCGTCCGAATCCAATCGTGATTGTTGGGCTCGAATTCCCGCTTTAAACGGCTTAGCTGAGTCCAATCCTCGAAGTCGTAGGAAACATATTTGCCGTCCTCGATGCTGACTACTTCAGCAACGGGCCGCAATTCTTCGTCACGTTTGAATAGAAGGGTAAACCCACGTCGCACGCTCACCACACGCATCGCCATGTAGTGGGCGTTCAACAAGAGGCAGTTGCTGTCCAGCCAGGATTTGTCAGCTGCTAGAGTCGCTGCGAAGACGATCCTCCCTTCCCTCACCGGTTTCGTTTGGAATTCAAGCGTTTACCGTGGGATGGATTATTGCTTAATTCTAGGCATTAGACCCCTAAAACACAATCGACGAGTTGGGCCGCAAGGCTCAAGGTAATGCCCATATTTCTGCGATTTTGCGCCATACTTTATCGATTCTTTGCGGGATTATCAGGAACTTCCTGATTGCGACGCGCTAGAATCGATTAGGATGGTCAAGACGACGCCCATGCATCCGTCGGGTATCGTTAAAATCGAAAATGGAATTGTTCACTACGAATGGCCAATAGACTCACACGGCCGATCAGATTCCCTTGGGCTTCCTCTCGTCGACGTAAAAGTAATCGGTGAATACTCAAACCAGAATGGCCCGTTTGCAGATGACTATTTTATTTGTTTTGTAACGGACGCCCCCGGTTGGACAGAGGTTTCATTCTATGCGGAAGGTCGCGACGCCTTGCTTTCCGGTCTGGAAACGTATTTTGGTGCCGGGATTTTGCTTGGGCTTTGTGGCTCAACCGATTTCAACAGTCGCATCCTTTGGCCGCCAAGACTGGCAGGTCGAGAGTTCATTGAGTTCAAACCCATAAAGCCCAAGTCTCGATGGGTTCAGTTTATTCGCTCGATCTTTCCGGGGGTTTCATTGCATCTCTCACACGAGGTGCAAAGCTACTTGCGGCTACGTATGCCCGCCGAGATTCGAACAAATCGCTCCGATCCAGCGCTCTTTGGCATATATTGGTCCGATAACTAGTTGTGGCGGCCAACTTCTTGAACATCCTTGAAAAATTGACAGCACCAACGTCCGATTTATAATCACAACTTACCATATGGGCAGAGAACTGATTCAGTTTTCGGCCTCTGGTGAGGGAATGGGGCGTTTTTCGCATCGGATCGATTTGGTCCGCTCGCTGGGAATTCGCGCCAATCGACGTTGGGCAACGTAAGTGTGAGGTCTCACTATGATGTGCAGGCGTTCGGAGTAAGACCATGGCGTAGGCCGTGAGCTTCCATTACCGATTTTGCTTGCCGCCGACGTGGGTTTGCCGCTTGCACCCGCGTTTTTTATTTTGAATGGGTTCATCGCGACTGAAGCTGCTGGATTACAGAGTTTGGCGCAGGTCGCGAATTAGGGAATTGGACAATACAGCCCGTGTATCGCGGGAGCTTGGAATAAGCGGAGCAAAATGAACGCGGACTTGATTCGATTCGTTGATTCGATCAGCCGGGATAAGAACATCGAGAAGGAGAGCGTTTTTCTCGATCTCGAAGCGGCGATGGTTTCAGCTGCGCGCAAGGCGTTCGACAACGCCGATGACGTGGCTGTCCAGATCGACCGTCTCACCGGTGATATTCAGGCGATGGCTGACGGCAGTCCCATCGACATGAAAATGCTTGGTCGTATTGCGGCGCAAACAGCCAAGCAGGTGATGATCCAGAAGATTCGCGAGGATGAGCGAAGTTCGATTTTCGATGAGTTTTCACAGCGGGTCGGGCAAGTAGTTACCGGCACGGTCACTCGTTACGAGGGTGGTGCCGTGACGGTGAATCTTGGTCGTGCTGAAGGCTTCCTTCCTCGCAGCGAACAAATTCCAGGCGAGACCCATACACCCGGTGAGCGAATTCGCGCCATGATTCTGGACGTTCGCGAAGAACAGCACCGGGTAAAAATCGTCCTGACACAGACACATCCCGATTACATCCGTCGACTGTTTGAAATGGAAGTTCCGGAAGTGGCAGAGCGCGTGATCGAAATCCGCGCTCTCGCCCGCGAAGCCGGATATCGCACGAAGATCGCGGTCTCTTCGATTGATACCAAGATCGATGCCGTGGGCGCGTGCGTGGGCGTTCGCGGTAGTCGCATTCGCAACATCGTCGACGAGTTGGGCGGCGAGAAAATCGACATCGTGCGCTGGAATGAGTCGTCTCAAGTATTAATCAGCAACGCACTGAAGCCCGCGGAAGTGAAAGAAACATTCCTTTGCTTTGAGCTTGGCAGGGCGACAGTAATCGTGGCTGAGGACCAGCTTTCGCTGGCGATTGGCAAGCGTGGGCAGAATGTTCGGCTCGCAGCCCGTTTGACTGGCTGGGATGTCGATATCCTGACTCCCGCCGAATACGACAAGAACATGGATGACTTTGAGAAGATTCTCAAAGGCATCGAAGGTGTTGAGGACCTTCTGCTCGATAAGTTGCTCGCCATGGGAATCGTCTCTCTGGGCGATCTGGAAGAAGTCGGCGTTGAGCCGCTGGTAGACGAGGTCAAGCTTACTCCTGAACTGGCGCAGCGAATCGTCGAAGTCGCCACCAAGGAAGCGCAGCGTCTAGCCGTCGAGGCGGAGGCGACAAAGGCCGCGCGATTGGCAGCCAGGGCAGAGGCGGCGGCGAAGGCCGCCGAAGCTGCAGCGAGCGGCGAAGCCAGTGCTGAAGTTACGTCTGCCGTCGAGACTTTGGTGCCGACAGCCACCCTGTCCTCAGACGAAGGGCAAGAGGCAGTCGCCAGTGCTGTCGCTACGGAAACCGCAGAGGCGGAAGAATCGGCTTAATGGTCGACTGCTTAGCCGTTCGAATAATCGATGGTGGGGCCGAAGAAGCGTTGGGTTAGAGGTTTACAGAAGTTCGGTGGAGGTCGGTTTTGTCTGACAAAATGCGCGTTCATATCCTCGCGAAGGAACTGAACGTTTCCAGTAAAGCAATCATCGACAAGTGCAAGGCCGAGGGTATCGACACGGTCAAGAACCATATGTCTACCCTCAGCGCCGGACTTCACGCCACCATTATCGAATGGTTCAGCGAGGGGGGGCACGAAAACACACTCGAGACCACCGATCGAATAGACCTTGATAAGGTTCGCGTTAAGCCAAAACGGGTAACGAAATCGGGCAAGAGAATCGGAGATGAATCCGATTCGGCTACGGGCGTCGCTATCGCTGATGATGATGCCGTTGAGTCAGATGAGTCAGAGGTCACCGAAGTAGAAGAACCTGAAGTACCTGCCAGGGTCGCTGCTGAAGCGCCGCATCAGGTAAGTGCACCTGTTGCCAAGGTGCCAACCAATGTGGTTGAAGTGCCAACCGCCCCAGCGGAACGAGAGCTGACCCGTGCGGTCGCGGTTGCACCTGCAATTCCGCAGCCGGAAATTGTTGCTCCCGTCGTGCAACAGGTTGCACCTGCGGTGGTTGCTGCACCCGTTGAAGCTGAAGCGACAGAAACTCAAGCTCGCTCCAAGCCGCGCACAGCCCCGGCGCCAGCGGGACCGCAAAACGTTCCGGTTCCCGCCAAGCTCCAGGGGCCGCGCGTCGTCCGTTATGAAGCGCCGGATTATGACACACAGATTCCGCGGCGCGGTCCCGGCCCCGGTAGGCCCCCTATGCGGCCACCCGGTGGTGGACCCGATCTTCCTCCGCTTCCGCCGCGTGACGGTGCGAAAACCGACAAGGAAAAAGAGGCAGCCGCGCGCAAGTCGCGACTCAACACGCGTCGGGCCACGGGTCGCCTGGTTGAATCCGGCGAACGCATGGCTGAATGGCGCGATCAAGACTTGGCCGAGCGCCGCGAACGTCTGGCCGGTGCAACCGGTCGCCGTATTCACCGACGTCGCTCGACGGGCCCCGGGCAGCAAAATCAAACGACGGTTTCCGGTCCGAAGACGACTGCTACCCTGAACGAACCCGTTCGCCTTAAGGATTTCTGCTCCGCCACCGGACAGAACTTCATTCAGTTGTTTAAGATTCTTAAGGACGACTTTGGCGTTCTCGCCAATATCAACATGATTTTGCCCAACGACACTGCGCAATTGCTGGCCCTTCAGTTCGGCATCGAACTGACGGTCGTCCCGGCGAGGACGAAACTCGACGAATTGGAAGACGAATTTAAGACGCACGAGCGCACGCATCCCGTGCCCAGGCCGCCGGTCGTTACGATTCTCGGCCACGTCGACCATGGAAAGACGAGCCTCCTGGACGCCATTCGCAAGACCGACGTAGCCATGTCCGAGGACGGCGGAATCACGCAGCACATTGGTTCGTACCATATTCATACGGAACGTGGCGCGGTGACATTCCTTGACACTCCCGGTCACCAGGCGTTCACTGCCATGCGTGCCCGCGGCGCCAAGCTGACAGACGTGGTTGTTCTCGTGGTGGCCGCCGACGACGGCGTCATGCCGCAGACGGTCGAGGCGATCAACCACGCCAAGGCTGCGAACGTGCCCATTGTGGTGGCCTATAACAAGATCGACCTAGGCGACCAGAACAAACTCAAGATTTACGGCAAGCTCTCTGAGATGGAGCTTGCGCCAACCGAGTGGGGCGGCAATGTTGACGTCATTCCCACATCAGCCACAACCGGCACGGGCATCAAGGAACTAGTCAATCACCTTGCAGACCTGAGCAGCGTGCTGGACTTGAAGGCCGACCCGACTCTCCCCGCTTCGGGAACGGTGATTGAAGCTGAAACCAAATCCGGCGTTGGTCCAGTTGCTCGCGTACTCATGCAGGACGGTACCCTTCGGGTTGGCGATTTCGTCGTCATAGGCAACGCGGCGGGCAAAGTCCGAGCGATTGTCAGCGATTCCGGAGCACGTATCGACGAAGCCGGTCCAGCCATACCCGTGGAAGTCTGGGGGCTCGATGACGTTCCGTCATCCGGCGACAGGCTCTACCAAGTCGATAGTCTGCAACGCGCGAAGGAAATCGCGACCGAGGTAAAGCAGACTCGACTCGAGGGTAATCGCATTCAGATTCGCAAGGCCAAGAGCCTTGAAGAAATGTTGCTGCGTAAAGATTCGGATGAAGTTCCCGAGCTCAATGCGATCATTCGCGCCGATGTGGACGGTAGTATCGCCGCGCTGAAGCAATCGCTTTCCGAGATTCCGTCCGACAAAGTGAAGCTCACGATCCGGCACTCCGGCGTCGGTGCGGTGACTGACAGTGATATCCTGCTGGCTGCTACATCAGGCGGAGTGGTCGTAGCCTTCCGCGTGGAGGCATCCGTCGGGGCAAAGCGGCTTGCGGAACAACACGGCGTCGAGATTCGTTCCTATCGAATCATCTACGACGTAGTCGACGACGTGAAAAAGGCGTTGGAAGGTCTGCTCGCCCCCGAAGAGAAACTGGAGGCCCGTGCGACGGTCGAAGTACGACAGATTTTCCACTTTGGAAAACTCGGTCTCGTCGCGGGTTGTTTTGTTCCTTCGGGAACAGTCGAACGCAGCCACCTCGCCAAGGTCGTTCGCGATGGCGTGGTGATCCGCGAAGGTTGCAAGTTCGCCTCGTTGCGTCGATTCAAGGACGACGTCAAGGAAGTTCGTGCGGGCATGGAGTGCGGTATTCGTCTCGACGGTTTTGACGATGTCCACGCGGGTGACATTATCCAGACCTACGAGGTCATCAAAATTGCTCAGAAGTTGTAGTTTGCAACCTTTGTTCGTCGGCGACGTAGTATTCAGTAGTCGTAGGTACGCTCAGTGCATGGTTCAAGGCGCGGTTTCCGTCGTTGCCGTCTGCATCCAATCCGGTAAGCCATGATTGAATTTAAGGCGGAGTGCGGTCATACCGTCCGTGCACGAGACGAAGACGCAGGAGCTGTCGTTCGTTGCTCCTATTGTGGCAAGAACGCCAAAGTTCCTGAGGACGCGGAACGCGATCTGGACGCGCTTTTCCGCGAAATCCAAAGCGATACACCGCAAAGCTCGGTCATCGCACCGGCACCACGGCGTAAACGATCGTTCTTTTCACGTCGAAAGTCGATAGCGGGCGAGTTCAATCCTTTCCCGCTGATTATGCGGCTCGTGTATGCCTCCGTGCTCATCGTCATCGTCGTCGTGCTTTACCAGAAAGCGGTGAAGCCGATGCTGGACGATGCTGGCAAGAAGCCCCGGCCGGGAAGAATGGCTGTGCAGCAGAATTCCCCGCAGGCGCCGCAGGATGAAAACTCTACGCGACGTCGCAGTGCGGGTTACATCGGAGGTTCGCTTGGTTCCGGGTTGTTTGTGCGCTCGACACCGCCTGGGGCAGCCGTCTATTGCATCGAGTCTGCGAAAGCGACCAGCCGTGGACGCATAAACAAGATAAAGGGAAGTACGCAGATTACGTCGGAAGATGGCACGCAGAATCTCTCCGACGGAACTTATGTGGTTGAGTTTGTGTTTGCCATCAACGATCCGAAGTTGACCAGCTACCGCGGTTACAGCGAGTTTCGTCGACCGGCTGAAGAGGGTTCCGACGCTCAACGACGCGAACTTATTGAATCCTATTTCATACCTGACGATGCGTCGGATGTATTCATCGCGGATGTGGAAGATCAAAAGTACATTGTGCGTCAGTATCGAGACATCGAAATTCAGCAGGGTCAGCCAAAGGCGGTGCGTGCCCTGTTCCTGCCCCGTCTCGCCAAGGAAGGACAACCGGGGTTCTCGATTGAAGACCTGGTGAACAGCTATCTGTCGCTCGAGGCGAAGGCGTATGCGTTTAACGAGTCGCACGTAAACAGTGAGTTGAATTACCACGGCGTGCCGGAAGGTGATCGGCGTTGGGTGATGGAGGCGCTGGCGCGAGTAGGTGTGATTTCCTATGTGATGCCCGATGGCCGTACGCGCATTTTCCGTATCGGAGTCAACGACGGGGCATTCACACAGCGAGTGATTCGCGAACACAAAGGATGATTGTAGGAGTGATGAAAGTTGATGTGGCGCTATTCGATGCTCAATCGCTGAAGGACAAGCGGCGGGTGCTTCAGAGCTTTAAGCAGCGGGTGCGCGACAAGTTCAATGTTTCGATTTCGGAAGTCGCCCACGGCGATTCGCCGAAGCGAAGTCAAATTGGTATCGCCCTGGTCTGCGATGAATCGCGGGTGGTCCATGCCCAGTTGGACAAGATTGTCGAGATGTTCCGGCATACGCCCGGGTTGACGCTGGTGGATTACCAAAGGGAGTTGCTGTAGGCGCCGTTGCCGTCGCCGATTGAGACATAAATGAAGCCATTTCGCCGAGAAAAAGTTGCCAGCCGAATCCACGAGATCATCGGCGACGTGCTCATTCACGGGCTGAATGATCCGCGCATCGATCCGTTGACGACAATCACCCGCGTCGAGGTTAGCGCCGACCTGTTGATCGCACGCGTGTACGTCAGCGTCCCCGGCGGCGAAGCGATCGAACGGTTGTCGCTCGTCGGCCTCCGTCATGCGGGCGGCCACGTTCGTCGCGAAGTGGCGCGCAATCTCGATCTCCGTCAGTGCCCGGAGATTCGCTTTGAAATCGACGAGCGAGCGAAAAAAGTTCGCGATATCATGCGGTTACTGGAAGAAAACCGCCGCCAGAATCCGCAATTGTTTCCTGAAGAGGATGAGGATGCCGATGTTGCGGACGCGAAGGTCGCCGACGAAGAGGAATTCGACGACGATGACTTCGAAGGGGAAGACACCGAGAAAGATGGTCATTGATTCAGGAGTTCGTTCATGAAGAACGGAACGATGTACGCAACGCGATTGAAGAAGGCGATCTCAGCTGCCAAGCAGTCCGCCGGCAAAGTCGAAGTTCCCGAAATGATGGACTCGATCCGTCAGCTGGCCGTCGCGGTCATGGGCGTGAGCTGCGCGCCGAACGAAGCCGAGCGTCGGGTCAAGCAACTCGTCGAAACGATGGTCGACTGGAACGAAGTGCGCGTGTCGACGCCGCTGGAAGTTTGTATCGCGTGCGGAATCACCGCGTCGGACGGGCTGGAACAGGCGACCCAGCTTATTCGCGTGCTCAGGTCCATATACCACAAGGAAAACCTGGTGTCGCTCGATCGACTTAAGTCGCTGGGCCGACGCGAAGCGCGGCAGTATCTCGAACAGATCGACGGCATCGACCCTTACACGGTAGCGGCGATTGTGCTCTGGAGCCTCGGCGGCCACGCAATTCCGGTGAACGATCGGCTGCTTCACGTCTTGCGCGACGGCGATCTGGTCAACCCAGAGTCGGATCGCGGCGAGATACAGGCGTTCCTCGAGCGTCACGTGCCCGCGAACCAAGCGAAGGAATTCTGCCTGACGATGCAGTCATACAAGCCGAAGGCCGGTGGGTCTTCCTCCAAGTCAAAATCAACGGATAGCAAAAAGAAACCCAAGGCCAAGAAAGCGACCGCCTGATTTCGAAGTTCACGCAATCCGGCGTGCCTCCGATATAATGAATGTGCGGCACCCATCCATGACGGACGTTGGGCAGCCGCACAGGACTCCCACTGTTTCGACATGGATGGTCACGCATGTTCATGAAGCGCTCTCCGCAAACCACACGGGACATTCTCTTTCAGGTTTTGAATTCGCATAACTTCGTCAGGCGGCTACCGGGCGCGCGACTGGTGATCGCATTGACGCTCGCGATCGTGTGCGCCGGTTGCGCGACGACGCAAACCAACGGCGCAGCAAGCTCAAAGGGTGAGCAATCGCCCGCATTGTCATCGGGCGACTTGCAGAAGGCACGAACGCCGCTTGCGCGGATTGAACCCTCTGTCGCTAAGCCCACAGCCGCCGCCAATATCGCGCCACTGAGCGACCGATCCACACGCCAGATAGCGACAGCCAAAGAGTTGATGAACGATCAGCGTTATACGGAAGCTGCGCTGGAACTGGAGAAGGCGCTTCGCTACGACCCGAACCACCCCACGATGCAACGCGCATTAGCTCAACTTCATTGGGCCGCCGGCAACACGCCACGCGCCAAGCAGCACGCATCGGAAGCCATCCGTCTGAATCCCGACGATGCTGTCGCGCAATACATTTCCGGTCGCGCGCAATTGAGCGACGGGGATGTCGCGGCTGCCGTCGTTTCGCTGCGAACCGCCAAGTTGTGCACCGATTATGAAGCAGACGCAACGGTGGCTGCGCTATGCACGTACTACCTTGGCGAATCACTCAATCGCGACGGTTATCTGGAAGCTGCCCTCACTCAGTATGAGGAATTCGAAAAGCGCGCGGCTAAATTAAGTGATCTGCCTCCACAATCTGAAATAGCACTGGTGTGGCAGCGCGGTCGTGGACCGGTCAATGTGGCCAAGGCTGACTTACTCGAAAAACTTGGTCGTTATTCTGAGGCCGCTGATGCTCTCGCTGTTTTCGCCAATGAACCCAAAGAGCACGCTGCGGGCGTCAAACGTTACGTGCAACTGCTGGCGAAGGCGAAACGTTTTGACGAGGCGCTGAAAGCCGCAGGCTCGCTCGATTCGACAGATTCCGAATCCTTCCGCCTGACACTGGAGATCTATCGCTTGTCGGGTAAGCCCGAACGCGCGATCGATGAACTCCGCACGAGACTTAATAAACCAGACGCCGATCCGCAGTCCGCGCTGTTGATGGCTGACCTGTTGCAAGAATTGAACCGCGGCGGAGAAATCGCAACCGAATTGCAGCGCTACCTCGACAGTCATCCCAAAGCCTACGCGGTTCGCGAGCGCCTTATCGACGAACTCATCCAGCGCAAAGCATGGGGAGATGTCCTGCTCGCGGCTGCGGGGGGGCTTGAACACAGTCCGGAAAAGCAATCCGAAATCGAATCGAAAATAGGTACGCTGACCAGCGAAAAATCCATACTGGAATCAGCGCTGGCTGAATCTCGCGATGGCAGCGCACAACTTTCTTACCTGCGAGGGTTTCTTCTGGCGCAAGCTGGTCGGAGTGCCGAGGCCGAAACGTGGTATCGCAAGAGTCTCGACGCGGACAAGAAGTACATTCCCGCGCGCGCTGGGCTCGCAAAGTTGTTCATGGACGATTACCGCTACGATGACGCTCTCAAGATTGCCAGCCGACCAGATGCGAACGTTGTCGAAGACGCGAGGCTGGAGTTCGTCTTGGGGCAGATTTACGACCGTCTCGATGATGGAAGGGAAGCCGAGGCGCATTTCCGCGCCGCGCTCGAGGCGGACCGCACCAACGTCGACGCACTCCTTGCGCTCGCCCGGTTGGCTCGTCGTTCGGGCGACCTATTGCAGGCACAGCAACATTTGCAGGCGCTGCTCAAGCAGGACCCCACGAACGAAGCGGGTCGCGAGGCCCTTGCATTTGTCTATCTCGACCGCAGCGAAGTGAACGCGGCGCTGAAGGAGGTAGAAGAACTTTCGCGAACAGCTAAGACCCCAACAACGCGCGTGCGGGCTAAAGCACTCGTCGAGCAAACACGGGCGGCCGATTTCGATGCCTATCGCAACGAGCTCTTTCAAGCAATGAAAGAGTACAAACCCGACGCTGCCACCTGGATCGCCATCGCGGAAACATACATCGGCACCGAAGAAAGCAAGACGCGCGATGCATTTGCCGAGGCGTTGAAGCTTGAGCCCAAGAGTGAGGAAGCCCTGATCGGCCTGAAGGATGCCGAACGACGCTTGTTGAACTTTGAAAGCGCGTCAACGCATCTCAATGAGCTGCTGCGTCGTCGACCCAATCGTCACCCATGGCGACTCGGACTGATCGACCTGCAGCTTGCCATGGGCGAAATGGATTCTGCCATTCAGACTTGTCGCGCCCAAACATTACGAACTGATCTGGATGCTCGGATCCTTCGTGCTTACCAGGCCAAACTGATCGATGTTCTCGATCAAGCGCATCGCGACGACGAAGTCATTGAAACAATCAACAAGCTGCGCGACTCCGGTGCGGACACGAACTTCTGGACGATGCAGTTGGGACGCGTGCTGGAAGATCGCAAAAAGTCCGCGGAGGCAGCCGCACTCTATGAGTCCGTGTGGAAGGACGATCCCAGACACCCCACCGCGTGGCGCGATTTTGTCTTCGCCGCCGCCGATGCCGGCAAGACCACTCAAGCAGGCCAGCAGGTGCTGGAGCGATTGTACGACGATCCGGAAAACGAAGGATTGATCGCCATGCTCGTCCGCGTGCAGCGTTCCGCTAAACGTTGGGATGACGGCACGGAACTGATTCTGAATCGGCTCGTGAAAACAGATGAGCGCGAGGGAATCCAAAACTGGTGGATCGAATTGCTGGACCACGCGGAGCAGTACGATCGCGCGATCGATTTGATCGAAAAACTTCTCGATGAGGCGATCGACACAGCCAACTCCATGCAGGGCCAAGCGCCCGACGAAGAGAAAAAGGCCGATTTCGATCGACTGGTACTCAAGCCCAACAGCCCGCCATCCATGGAAGCCCTCCAGGACCGCGTGCACCAGCTTCGCCAGATACTGACTCAGTTACTCATGAAGAGTGAACGTTCCCGAGACGCGGAACGGATGCTGCTGCAGTGGCTGGAGCAGTCGCGCGACCCTCGCAGTCAATTTGACTATCTTCGCCTGTTGAGCGCCGTGCATCAGGTGCTTGGAAACGACGATCAGGCGCAGGAGGCGATCGAGCGCGCGCTCGCGGTTCGGCCGGACAAGGTCTTGTTCAACGACGTCGCCTACGGCTGGATCAATCGGGGCAAGAAACTCACCGACGCCGAAAAGATGATCCGCGTCGCACTGGCTGATGAACCGCAGTCAGCCGCCTTTCTCGACACTTACGGTTGGCTGATGTACAAGAAAGGGGAGTACGGTGAAGCCGTCAAATGGCTGACTCGCGCCATCAAGAACGCGGGCAATCCCGACGGCGTGCTTCACGACCATCTGGGCGATGCGTATTGGCGACAGAATCAGAAGTCGGCGGCTGTTGAACAATGGTCACGCGCTTCGGAGCTGATCACCAAACTCAAAGATAAGGAAATCAGCAGCACGGATGAACGCCGCGTCCGCCAGTTTGTGCAACAGAAAATCGATAATGCGAAAGCGGGCCGCGACCCAGCTGTCGCCCCGATCGGTGAAAAATAGGCTACGAGGTTTATTGACACAATTACCTTTATGCTGGTGCGAGAATCCTTTCTCGCACCAAGCGTTTGACGGGAGCAAAGACGTGTCAGGTCACTCCAAATGGTCAACAATCAAGCACAAGAAAGCCGTGCTCGACGCGCGGCGCGGAAAGGCGTGGAGCAAGCACTCGCGCGCCGTCACGATGGCTGCCAGAATGGGCGGCGGAAGTGCGGATGACAATCCACGCCTTCGCCTTGCCATCGAAAAGGCCAAAGCAGCCAACATGCCCAAGGACACCATTGAAAAGGCCATCAAGAAGGGCACCGGCGAGCTAGAAGGTGAATCCTACGAGGAAGTTGTTTACGAAGGCTATGGTCCGGGCGGCGTAGCGATCATGGCCAAGGCACTCACCGACAACCGTGCGCGCACCGCACCGGAAATCAAGAAAGTGTTTGAACGCGCCGGCGGTAACTTTGGTGCGCCGAACTGCGTCTCGTTCATGTTCAGCCAGAAGGGTGTAATCATCGTTCCCGCCGACAAAGTGGCTGAGGACAAGATCATGGAGCTCGCGCTGGAGGCGGGAGCCGAGGACGTGATGTCGTCCGAGCACGTCCACGAGATTCGCTGCGAGCCGGATGCTTTCGAACCGGTGAAGTCAGCCATCGAAAAGGCGGGAATCGAAATCTCCTCGGCTGACCTGTCGATGGTCGCGGGCAATGAGATCGCGCTCAGCGATATCAACGTCGCACGAAAAGTAATGAAGCTGATCGATGCGCTCGATGAGCACGACGACGTCGATGCAGTCTACTCCAACGCCGACGTGCCCGACGAGATCATGAACCAACTCGCCAAAGAGTAGATGCAGGTTGCTCGTCGAAGAGTAGGGAGGGTTTCACCCGCCACCAGAACCCGTTGCGCACGCAAAGGCCAACAACAGAAAAACTTGTCTTGGGTCGCCGATTAGCTGGTACGAGAATCCTTTCTCGTACCACTCATGCAAATGCGAGAATCCCTCCATCGGCCGGTGCGAGAATCCTTTCTCGCACCATTTGTTCTGCCGCATCACATTCTTCTACGGCTGATTGCTGCCACACAACGGCGCGACACCGGTCCCGGGCGAAGTATTCTCCGTGCATCCACACGGATTGCTTCCGCTGAACGCGCTGAGCACGGACAGAATATCATCCAGGTTGATGATCCCGTTCCCGCCACAAGTGTGAATGTCGCCGTTGACACAATTCGAAAAGCTCGAGAACCCGGAAAGCAAGCACAGGATGTCATCGAGATTCACGATTCCATCCGGCGGCGTTTGCACGTCGCCAAACTTCACGCACGTGTAGGTGCATGTTCCCCCCGGACAGCCCGCATGATTGCACGCGTTGTTCGCTGGATCGAAATTACAATCGCCAGGGTTGAGGCACATCGGTCCAACACCAAACGGAACCCAGAACCCGCCGCTCAATTCGTAACCGCTTCCCGCCAACACGCCCGCGTCCGGCTGCCCGATGGTGCCGCCGAGTTCGTACCCGTCGCCGGTGCTGAACATCAACCCGCCGGAATCGACCGTGCTCCATGTCAGGTCGTAGCCATTGCCGGATTGGGCCGTGGCAAATGTCGGCCATAAAGCAACCGCAACACCAACGCACAGGGAACAATTAGTAAGTATCGTCTTTAGATTCATCGCGAGCCTCCTTGCGCATTCTCGATCAGCGTATTTACCAAGGCCTTCAAATCTGAAACTTCGGATTTTAGTTCCGCAATCTCGCAGTCCTTTTCCTGCATGACCAGATGCAAACCCTGAATGGCTGCCAGCGTCACGCCGTCGATGTCACTGCTGTTGATGTGTGTGTCGGATTCGCCGAGACCAAACGCCGCGTGAAAGTCCTGCGCCATCGGCCCGATGTGCTTGACGTCTGTGCTCTGCGATTTCAAGTTCCAGAAGGTGACGGGCAACACAGCCACGCGCCGAAGCATTTCGCTCGCGTCGATCGACTTGAAGTTCTCCTTCGCGTTCTTGTCACTGAGCATGCCCCAGGAGTTGCCACCAGATGCCAGTTGAACACCAACAGTTGCAGCGCCATTTGAATAGATTTTCGTGCCACCAGAAGCGCGAACGAGGAAGCGATTGGGTCCATCGGAAACGAAGTCCGATCCAGTTGAGTCTGCCCAAACGAAAGTACCCTCGTCTCCATCAGCATCTCCTGCCGCTGCGGCGTCTCGTACTTTTGCTCGCTGGCCCGCAGCAAAGCTGTAGTCACCACCAGACTGGTTCGAAGACCCGCCTGGAATGGTCGAGAATCCACCGCCCGCAGTGTTGTATTGCCCACCGCTTACTGAACTGAAGCTCCCGATTGCTCCATTGCCGCTTCCACCGGAAATCGTAGTGCTTTGCCCAGTTGCGTTATTGTCCGAGCCTCCCGAGATAGTACTACCTGTTCCGGTTGCTTGGTTGGAGCTGCCGCCTCCAATAGTACTGTATTCCCCGTTTGCTTCGTTGTTAAAACCTCCTGTTACCGTTATCCCATTGCCCTCTATTGCAAGGTTGTTCTGGCCACCTCCTATGAAGTTGCTTTGCCCTTCAGCGTAGTTGAAAAAGCCGCCTCCGACCGACGTAGTTCCGCCATCAGCAGTATTAGCCACTCCCCCGCCAACGAATGCTGCGTAGCCGAGGGCCTGATTGGTGTTTCCACCGCTAATTGTTGAATAAGTTGAGGTGGCGACATTCTGAAACCCTCCGCCCACCGTCGCAAATTGCGCATCGCTAGTCAGCCCCGCATCGTTCCCCGCCCGATTCGAGCAACCGCCACTCACGGTACCGAACGTATCCGTCACGCGATTGTTGTCCGGCGAGGAGGCTCCACCGCCGCCGATGGTCGCACCCGACACGCCGGGCGTAATCGTGTTCTCGTGCTTGCCGCCGATCACGCTTGGGCTAAAGCCGCTTTGAACGGTGTATAGACCGGGCAACGACAGCGCCCCCGGCGCTGGCCGCAGCTGCTGTCTCGGTGCCAATATTGTGGCACTTGAGTCGCCCGGACATTGCACCGTAATCTCCAGCCACCTCGCCAGACCGTTAAACGCGTCGGGTCCAAAGCTAAGGTTCACATTGAACAAACCCTGCTCCACGGAAATTGTCAGCGGACCGATCGGTGACATACCGACTTGGTTGCCTGCCGAAAACGCGTCCCACAGGGCAAATGTCATGTCACAAATGACCGGAGCGGGATCACCGATGACTGCTCCGTTCTTGATCAGCCGTCCCTGATAGGTGAAGTGCGTTCCCATCTCCACGGCCCGCGCGTCGAACGCGCTCGCGGAAAAAACAAACAAACTCAACGTCCATACTGCTTTTCTCATGGCTTCTCTCCTGTGGTCAATGTTGATTGAATAAGACGTTCCAGTCGCGCGACGCGATTTTCAAGTTGTTCGATCTGGCAATCTTTCTCCTTAACGATTTGGTTCAGACCCTGAATGGCCGCCAAAGCGACGCCATCGGCATCGATCGTGCCGATGTAGCGCTCGTCGCCGCCGGTCTTGAAAGCCGCATAGAAATCCTGCGCCATCGGACCGATGTGTTTGATCTCATCGGGCTCTTCCTTGTATTGCCATTTCATGATCGGAAGTGCGGTCACTTCATAGAGGATCGCCATTGGATTGATGGCTTCAAAGTTCTTCTTCGTGTTCCTGTCCGAACCATTCGTCCACACGCCGCCTGCCGTCAAATGGGCCCCGTTTCCGTTCGACGTGTTGGTTCCGATGTGCAGCGGATGAGACATACTGAATCGATTGACGCCCAACTGACTATTGGCTGCGGCTCCGGCGATCACGACGTTTCCGCCGTCGTTCTGCAGAGTCAGCGTGGAAGTTGTACCCGCGTTGCGCGCAATGATCTCGTTGTCGTCCATGACGATATTTGTCCCGCCTGTTTGCCCGATGACCATATGCCCATGCGCGGTAAGCGACGCATCGCCACCACCGGTGACGTGAAGCACCGTAGCCGGCGCGTTGGTGTTAAGACCAACACCGTTCGCGCGGATCAGAAACTGACTGGGGCCTGTCGAAGTAAAGTTGCTGAGGTTCGAACCATTCCAGATAAACGTACCTTCGTCACCATCGCTGTCCCCAACCGTCGCCGCATCGCGCACTTTCGATCGTAATCCGCCAGCGAAACTGTACGCACCGCCGGCTTGGTTCTCATGACCGCCGGGAACCATCGAACCGAAACCGCTGGCGACATTTTGCTGCCCGCCGCTGATAGTCGCGGTGTAATCAGAAGCGATGTTGCTGTTGCCGCCACTGATGACCGACCAATTCGCAGAAGCAAGGTTTTCACTGCCGCCGGCAATCACCGACCTGTAGCCGGTTGCATCATTGCCGTATCCGCCGGAGATCGTCGAGTCAGCCCCCGATGCTGTGTTCGCCCCGCCTCCGCTAACAGTATCAAATGAGTTAATCGCCATATTGCCGTTGCCGCCCGCGACCGTCGAGAATTGCCCGGCGGAAGTGTTGTAGAATCCTCCGCCGATCGAAGAACCATATTCAACGGCGTCATTGTTATTGCCGCCCGATACGGTGGCAGCATATCCAGTTGCGCTATTCCCCAATCCGCCACCGACCGTGGAAGCAAATGCGCTGGCGTGGTTCGAATACCCACCGCCAACGGTGGCGTGCGTGGCTGAGGTTACGTTCGCATCATCGTTCCCCGCAGTGTTGTTTTCGCCGCCGGAAATCGTACCGAAGTGATCAAGAATGTGGTGCTCATCTTCTAGCAAGAACGGCTCGCCTTCTCCATCAACAAAGTCGTAGAACCCACCGCCGCTGATCGTGGCGCCCGTCACACCAACCGCAATCGAATTCTCCGGTGTGCCGCCGATGACATTCGGCGTGTTGGCTGTCTGCGGCGTGCGCATGCCTGCCAGCGCCAGCGCGTGCGGCACAGGTGAAAGTTCGACTCGCGGCGAAAGAGTTGCAGGGCTCACGTCGCCAGAGCAGAACACGCTGATCTCGAGCCAGCGAGCTTCGCCGTTGATCGCGTCCGGTCCGAAATCGAGCTTGGTGGAAAATAGTCCGTTGCTGACGGACACGCCCAGCGCGGACTGTGGCGAATCACCTTTCTCAGTTCCAGCGGTCGAATCGTCGAACAGCGCAAACGTAAAGCTGCAACTGTTCGTCACCGGCGTGCCGTTCCTGACCAGTCGCCCCTGGTACGTGAACCCGTAACCGAGATCCGCCGCGGATACCGAATGCAATGAAAAACCAACGACCAGCATCGCACAACATGTCCTCAATAAGCGCGAATTCATGGTCTTGCTCCTTTCAAAAGAGTGGATTGAATGCCCCCCAAAACAGCCTACGGCCCTCGCGATGAGTTCGCCAGCATACCCATACGTATCATCTCGGACAACAAATGACTCCGAGCGCGTTGACGCGAATGCGGGAGACTTGCATGATGCGATCACACAAAGTTACAAGGCGTTTATTGATAATTGAGGAATGGCACATGCACACAAGAAATCATCGCTCGATTTTGTCACTGATTGGCTCGATTGCTCTTTTTGCCTTCGCCGGTCAATCCCTTGCAGCCAACAAGACCTACGACTTCGAGAAGAAAAAGCTCGACAACGGCCTGACAGTACTGTCGCTGGAGGATCACTCGTGCCCGGTGGTGGCTGTACAGGTGTGGTATCACGTCGGCTCGAAGAACGAAGACCCGAATCGCCAGGGTTTCGCGCACATGTTCGAGCACATGATGTTTCGCGGAACTGATGTGCTCGGCCCCGAAGAGCATTTCAACTACATCCGTCGCACTGGCGGCGATTGCAACGCGTACACCGCGTTCGACAACACAACGTACATAAATGAACTGCCGTCGAATCAACTTGAGCTCGCCTTGTGGCTTGAGGCTGAGCGCATGGCCTTTCTGAAAGTCGATGAAGAGAGCTTTCACAAAGAGCGCGCGGTCGTCGAGGAAGAACGCCGCATGGGCTCGCTCAACTCGCCTTACGGCACGGTGCCGGAGAAACTGCTTCCCGTTATTTTCAAAGAACACCCCTATCGCTGGACGCCGATCGGCAGCATCCCGCACCTGCGCGCAGCCACCATCGATGAGCTTCAGCAATTCTGGGACAAGTATTATGTGCCAGCCAATGCCACGCTGGTGGTTGTCGGCGACGTGAAACATGCGGACGTGCAGAAGCTGGCGGAGAAGTACTTCGGCTGGATTCCCAAGATGCCGGCGCCGCCCAAGACCATCACCCAAGAACCCGCACAAACCGAAGCTCGTTCGATCACGATTCCAGAAAAGAAAGGCCCGGTTCCGATCGTAGGGTTTCTCTATCGCAGTGTGCCCCAGAGCCATGACGATGCACTCCTTCTTGAAATGCTGATGAACATCGTTGGCTCTGGCGAGAGCAGCCGACTGTACAAAGACCTCGTTAAGGAAAAGGAGCTCGCCCAGTTTGCAGTGGCCGGTGCCTTTGCGATGGAAGACGATGGCTTGGCTGGCGCCGGTGCAGCCATCATGCCGTGGGGCAACAAGCAAAAAGTTCTTGATGCCGTGAAGGAACATCTCGACAAAGTTCGCAACGAGCCGGTCACGCAACGCGAACTCGACAAGGTGAAAAACCAGTTTCTGTCGCAGGAAGTGACTAATCTGCTTACGGTCGAAGGCAAGGCCCAGTTGCTCGGCGGTTATGAAGTTCTCGAAGGCGGGGCGGACAAGGCCAATCAGCAACTCGATCGCATCCGCAAGGTGACTACCGACGACTTGCTGCGCGTAGCCAAGACATACCTCACGCCGGAACGCGAGACCAAGGTCATCGTTGAACCGCAGGTCGGCGGAGTGTTGAAGTCGCTCTTCGGCGTTAAGGAAGAGGACGTCAACGAAGGGGCGGAACCCGTTCCTCCACCTACGGAAAACCGCGTAGCCAAGCGCGGCGGACCGCGCGCCGATCTGACGCGACCCGAGTCGTTCCCTAAGGCGCCGCCTACTGCCAAGCTGCTCGAATCGGTGCCATTGGCTGACACCGTTGAGTTTGTGCTTGCCAATCGAATGCGCGTGGTCGTTGTGCCGAATCGCGAGATTCCTTACGTGACCATGACTCTCGGTCTGCTCAACGGCGCGTGGTCCGAGGAAAAACCCGGCACGGCTGAGATGGCTGCCCAAATGGTGACGAAGGGATCTGCCAACCACACGGCGGCTGAACTGGCAGAGGAACTGGAGTTCAACGCCATTTCGCTGAGCGGCGGTGCATCGATCGACGTCGGCAGCGTGTTCGCCGCGTGCGTGAGCGACAAGTTTGAAACGGCTGCCAAGTTGATGGGCGAGGTGGTGCGCACGCCGAAGTTTCCCGAAAAGGAACTGGAAGTCATGCGACAGCAGACTTTGCTCGGGTTGATGATACAGGCCAAGTCGCCGGAGTATGCGGCTGACAAAGAAATGCGGCAGCGAATTTTCGGCTCGCATCCCTACGCGCGTACATCCACCGGCGAGCCGACAGATGTGCAATCGCTCAAGGCGGAAGATCTGAAGAAATGGTGGTCGACGTACGTTCGACCTGACACGACTGTTCTGTACCTGGCCGGCGATGTGGATGTCGAGAAGGCCAAGACGGTGTTGGGACAGGCCTTTGGCGACTGGAAGGTCGAAGGCGAAAAACCGACGGTCAAAATTCCGGAAGTGCCGACCGAACCCGCGACGCACATCTTCCTCGTCGATCGTCCCGGTTCCGTGCAGAGTCAGATTCGTGTTGGGCACCTTGGCATTACGCGCCACGATGAAGACTACTTTTCGAGTCTGGTGCTCTCGCAGATTTTCGGCGGCAGCTTCGGCAGCCGTCTGAACAAAGCCATCCGCGTCGAGAAGGGTTTGACTTACGGCGCTCGCGGCGGTCTGAGCGCGAATCGCTTCGCGGGACAGTTCAGCGTCTCGACGTTCACCAAAACGCCGTCTACGGCTGAGACGCTTAATGTGATTCTTCAGGAGATCGAGAAGATTCGCTCGGCTCCTCCGACTACGGAAGAAGTCGACATCGCCAAGTCGTACCTGATCGGCAGCTTCGCCGGTCGCCGCGAAACCCCGGGCCAAATGGTGGGGGACTTGTGGCTCATCGAATACGCCGACCTGCCGAAGGATTATCTCTCGAAATATCTCGAAGGCGTCAAAGCAGTAAACCCGGAAGAGATTCACCGCGTCGCGAATCGCCTGATCGGCCACCAGAAACTTACGATCGTGGTGGTGGGCGAGGCTGACAAGATCAAGGAAGACCTCGAAAAGATCGCCCCGGTCACGGTCGTGAAAACGGAAGTCGAAGTCACGCCGGACCCGAAGGTAGACATGCCGAAACCGCCGGCGTGAGAGCGAATAACAGACGCATTATTGCAACCCAGACCGAAAAAAGCATAATTCGAAGGTCGCCTAACAAGGAGCTAACACATGGAACGCGATCTTGTAGTTAAACTTCAGGCAAGCTTTGAGTCGATGGTGCAAAACCATCCAGATACGGGTACAGAATTCTGGTGCGCCCGCGACCTTCAAATGTTGCTCGGTTATGCAAAGTGGGAGAACTTTGCAAAGGTTATCGACAAGGCAATAACTTCTTGCAAGAGCGCAGGTTACGATCCGGCCGACCATTTTCTTGATATCAGGAAAATGGTTGAGGTGGGTTCAGGTGCCGTACGTGAGATTCAAGATATCGCACTGAATCGTTATGCATGTTACTTGATTGCACAGAACGGCGACCCAGCCAAGGAACCTATTGCTTTCGCGCAAACCTATTTTGCAGTTCAAGCCCGCAAGCAAGAATTGATTGAGAAACGCTTGGCAGAGGCCGAACGTGTGAGCGCACGAAAAAAGCTAAGTCGATCCGAAAAGGAACTCTCGGGGATTATCTTCGATCGACTGCGAGAGAATGAGAGCTTCGCTCGAATTCGAAGCAAAGGTGATACTGCATTGTTCGGTGGGCGTACTACAAAAGACATGAAGGACCGTCTTGGTGTGCCGAAATGTCGGCCATTGGCGGACTTCCTTCCGACGATCACGATTAAGGCAAAGGACTTCGCCAATGAAATCACAAACTTCAAGATCAAGGAGCGCGATCTGAAGACGGAGCCTTCAATTAGCGATGAACACGTCAAGAACAACCAAGAGGTCCGAAGCTTACTCGTACAGCGCGGAATTGTCCCGGAATCACTTCCTGCCGCTGAAGACGTAAAGAAAGTCGAGCGTCGGCTGGAATCCGAAAAAAAGAAGTTACCAAAACTCGGAGACGCTAAACCTTAATCACGGTCCAAACCCCTCCAGCGCGTTCTGCCACCAGGCATAAGCGCGGAGGTCCAGGTGGCCTGGGTAGGTGAGTATGAATACTTCGCAACCGGGGACTTCGATGTCGTCCCATGAAGAATCGAGGCACATCGGGAAATCGTGAAAGTCGAGCAAGTCCAGCGTGTCGTCGCAGTTGAAGTCGCCTTGGTGGGCTTCGTACGGCCCAAGGTCGACTCGGCCACACAGCACGCGGGCACGTTTGTCGAGGTCAGCACCGGCTGACTCCAGCAGCCACGATGGATCGCCACGATCGACCGACTCAGCAAAAATCGCGGAGCGCAGGTTGTCGTCCGGCGTGCCGAGGATTTGATCCTCTCCGAGCGGATTTAAGAATCCGGCCATAAACGAACCGTTGCCGGTTCCGCCCAATGCCCCCGTCCAGTCCATCACGCTCGTGTAGTTGATGTTGAGCGTGCCGCCGAACACGGTAATTTCGGTGCTCTCGCTGTGCATCAGGTCGTTGTCGCGGTTCCACGTGAGGACACTGTTGATCACAGTCGTAACGCCGTTGTTGACCGCGATTCCGCCGCCGCCCGCCGAAGTATTTCCAACGAGCATCGAGTTTTGAATTAGCGGATGACTGTCGGCGTGGTTGTTGTAAATCGCCCCGCCGCGAAGGTCGGCGTGGTTGGCTGTGAGGATGCAGTTGATGAGCGTCGGACTTCCCGGTTCGTTGTGGATCGCGCCGCCGGTGGGTGACAGGCCGCCGACGGCTGTGTTCTGCTGGAATACGCAGTTCGTCAGAACGGGATCGCTCTGGAAGTTGTGCATGGCTCCGCCGGCGAGGGCTGTGTTCTCGCGAAACCAGCAGTCATTGAGCTGCGTGTCTGAGCCGTAGTTGTACATGGCGCCAGCCAAGCCGGTGCAGCTGTTGTTTTGAAACCAGCAGTTGTAATACTTCGGCGAGCTTTGCAGGTGGTAGATCGCGCCTCCGCTGTCGCCGACGTTTCCTTCAAAGGCGCAGTTGTGAAAAGTGGCGCTGCTCTCGTTTGTGTACATCGCGCCGCCTTTGCCGGTGACGCGATTGCCGATCACTTTGCAATTGCGAAAGGTTGGGCTGTTGGTGAACGGGTACAGGAAGATGCCCGCGCCGCGATCGTTGGGGTTGCCCCCGTTTGCGTAACCTCCCGTGACCGTGAACCCATCCAGCTCAGCCGTCGCGTCCACGCTGCTCGCGCCGACCACGTGATAGCTGTTGTCGGTTCGGTTGGTGAAGTTGGGGCCGTCGTTGCTGTTGAGATCGCCGGAGAGTATGGACTCGTGTGTAACGAAATCACGCTCATTTGGATCAATCGCCCCGAAACCCGCATAGCCGCCGCGGATCGCGATTCCGTTACGCAGAATGAAAATGGCAGACACGCGGTTGCCGTTCTGCGGCCCGGGTCGATACGTACCCGCGCCGACGCGAACTTCATGCACGACACCGCCCGAGTTCGATGCAGCTGTCAGCGCAACCTGTAAATTGTTATAGGGTGTTGCCCATGACTGACCGTTGCCGCCGGCTGGCGCGGAGTCGTCGACGTACAGTGTGGATTGTCCGAGCGCATTCGCGGCAAAGCTAAGGGCAACCAAGAACGACATCGCCGCGCGGCCACAGCGCCAAGGACACGCACTTGCTCGGTGCATGCCAGAATGAAAGTGTTCGTTCGTTGAATTCCGCGTCACCGCCGGTGTACCCCTCTGAGCGTGTGTTGCTTCTTACAGGAATAAGATACCTGAACGGACGGGGAAATTGGAAGTAGCCGGAATTCGTTGCGTCGAGGCATGTAACACGGAAGGAATACTCTTTGTGTCGAGAAGGGATTCTCGACGCAGCGTTATAGAAGTCATGTAACAAGACGTGACTCTTTGCGCATGGAAACGCCCGCGGGGTTGAGTCCGCGGGCGTTGATCGTGGCGACCCTTCCGCCGGTTCTACCCTATCTGGCGTACCGGCGGGAAGGGGGTCGCTTTAATGCTTCATCCATCGGGCGACAATACATGTCGAATGTCGATGTCCGATTGTCGATGAGGGCGAACAAGAGGTGACCCGATTCGCTTTCCATCGAAGAATTGAAACAACCGGCTATCAATAGTTAGTGAGAGGTAGATCAGAATCTATTGCTGCGGACCCTCTTCGAGCATCTTTCGAAGCTGGGCGTTTTCGCGACGGGTGGCTTCGAGATCGAAAAGCATGTACTTGATGCTGAGACGCACGAAGTCGATGCTCTCCTGCAGGCTGTTGACGGTCTCTTTCAGTTGCTTGTGACGTTCGCGGGTTTGCTCCGCGAGGAGTTCGAGCTTGTCGCGCTCACCGGCTGGGAGCGTACCGATTTCGGCAATGAGTTCAGCCAATTTGCGCTGGAATGTTTCTTCATTCATGAGCTTTTCCCCTCCATCCGCACGCCGATTCCGAAGATCAGACGCAGCGGCCGCTTTCCCTCGTAACAACGCTCTCCCGCTGAGAAACATTGTAGGCGCTTCGAAGATCGAGAACGGACGACAGACAGTTCGAACTTGTCTGCACCGCCCAACGCGTGTGGGAAAGGACTCCCGCACGGGCGATTTCCCGCGAAACGTGGATGAGGTATAGCAGCGCGCATGCCAGAGAATTCTATTTGCGTCTTTGCCGACGATGGGCCGGTAATTTCTACGTGACGAGACTGTTACCCCGCGGTTTCAACTATCGGGCGTCGGGGTGTGGCGATTGGATGAGGGCTCATTGTTGCGTCAACTCCACACCGTTGGTGCCACCAGGCGACACTTTTTTCCTGGCACGACCGGAGTATACCGATAAGCGCGGAGTTTTGGCTAGTCGAAAATTGTGCGTGTGCATGCGAATTCGGGCGAATTGTCTGCGCACAATAAGATGTGTAATTCGTAACGTCTATGCTGGATGTCAGATCAGTATTTCTGCCGCGCTTCGCTCGAACAATTAGATTCATGTTTGTCGAGCGGAATCGCGAACGCAGTTCACGACCATATGTTGCGCTTCGAGAAGTTGCGCCGCGTCGGGCGAAACGCATACAGTCCCATAAGCGAAATGAAGAGTGGAATCATTCCCATGCTGCCGCAAGTCGAGTTACTGCTCTCGCCGGCAAGGTCTTGCGCCGCCGAACCTTCAGTCTGCCGCGTGGCGACTCTCACCGTTTTCTCGGCGATGCACGCCGACGCGTCGTCGTTCACCAGAACAGCCCGAAGGACGACATCCGTGTCTTCCGAGATCCTTGAAGTCGACAGGACTCCCGTCGCAGAGACCGACGCCGGCAGGCTTGTCGCGCTCTCTGCCGCGCGGACGTACCATTCGACGGACGTTGTCTGGTCCTGAGGTTCGAATTCCCCGTCCATCCAGACCTGCGCCCGGAAAGAGGCTGACGACCGCGACTCGACAGCGTCATCTCCCTCGATGCTCAATCGCCAGCAACGTGGCGCAACTGTTGCGCGATCGTAGACCGATACCTGTAATGGCCGGGCTGCGAGCTGCCGACCGGCAAATTGAACTGTGGCTGTCAACGTGGTGCGAACTTCACTTTCGTCGGCCGAGACGTCATAGGCCAGCAGTTGCCCTTGTTGCGTGATCGAGGCGATGTGGCTGTCTGCGACGCCCCAGGAGTCGATGTTGTCGACGGGGAACAAGGAACCGTCGTTGTACAACACTTGTGCGCTGTACTGGACCAGGAAGTTCGTGCCCTCGGTTCCGCGATCGGGAAGTCGTCGCGGGCCGACGATTTCCACACTTGCCGGGTAAATGTAAACCGCTTCGACGCTGATGTTGGTTGATTGATCGAGAATGATGGTCAATTCACCCGTCGGCTGGTCGACCCCGTTGACGATCCAATGAACGAAGCGGTTGCCGTTTGAGACAAGGGAGGCCGTCACTTCCACCGTTGTCGCCTGGGCATATTCCCGGCGGAACCCCGCGGCGCTGGCTTCGCCGGTGCCGAGTGCGTCAATGTCCGGCGGATTGACCGAAATATCCACAGCCTGAACGTTTGAAATGATCTCGACCCCAAACAACGGGTCGACGCGACAACCGTCGACTTTCACCTGCTGACTGGGAAGCGAATCCCGGCATGCGTCCTCGCGATTCATCACACCGTCGAGGTCGACGTCCTGCTCCGTCGGTCCGCAGCCGATGTCGTCAACCTCAGCCGAGGGGCTGTTGATGCAATAGTCGTCGGCGTTTGCAAATCCATCGAGGTCAGTATCAATGGCCCGCAGGGTGGGGATCAGCGTCTGCTCAGCCAGGTGCATGAACGCGGGGAAGTTCTCGATGCAGGTGGGAATGATTTCTTCGGGTGCTAGTTCGAAGAACGGTGGGCCTGCGGGTCGAACTTCAATAGTAAACGAGATCGCGCCGATGGCGTGGTGGGCCCAATCGATCGATCCACCGCTCACGGCGTACAGGACTTCGGAAACCGGCCCGTAGGAATAATCGTGCAGTGAGCTGCCGTGACTGGCGTTGATGCGCTCCACCATCTCCGCCGCGAGCGAATCATAGAAATCGCGGTTGTCGACCGAGTCATAAGTGTAACCGTTGGGGTACATCACTAGCTGACTGTAGTTGTGGTAGCTCAGGTAGGCTTCAAAGCTTCGCCCCCAGGTTCCGTCCATCAGGTCGCGAACCGCCCGTGTCTCCGGTTCGGAAAACGGGGCTGTGCCGCGATACACTTCGCTGAACGTTTCAGAGCTTGAGCCGAGGTCGTCGCCCCAGCCGATCGAGTAGTTGCGGTTACAATCGACACCGATGGTGCCATCGCCATTGACGCGGCGGTTCTTCCTCCACCAACGATCTTCCTCATCTGAGTAAACGTAGCCGTCGGGATTAAGAATCGGTGCGATCCACACTTCGGCATAGTTCAGAAGGCGCGTGATGTCGCCGTTGCGGCCATAGTTGTCGACAAGGTAATCGGCGAAGAAGAGGGGCACCTCGACGGAGATCCACTCGCGGGCGTGATGGCAGCCATCGACCAGAATGGCTGGCTCGTCGTCCTCGATCTCCTGGGCATTGTCACTGATGCGGAGTACATAAATGGGCCTACCCTCAACGGACTCGCCAATAAGCTCCAAGGCGGCGATTTCGGGGTTTTCATCGGCGATGCGTTCCATGACGGCCACGGCTGAGTCGTAATCGTGATAGTCGAAAAATGGCTCGGCGTGGGTTACCGCGCGATTGCGTCGGTACTCTTCGTAGGCCTGATCAATGTCCTCATAGACCACTTCGTAGGGGATTCCACGGTCCTTCAATTGCTCCAGCATTTGTGGCGACAAACGAACCAGCACGCGATCGTCCACCACTCCCATGTCATCCGCTCCCATATTCCACAGCTCCTGCATGGGAATCTGCCCGCGCGGGATCTTGACGAGATGGTCCATCCGCTGGCCATGGGGGCATTCCGCCCGAGTGCTCGACGCCGACAGGAACATCAACATACAAGTGAGAAGGGGGAGAATGGTGCGAAACATGAGATACCTCAAGGCCAAATGACAAGAAGCAGCCCGAATCATGGTGACGGAATCATGCCGGCCCAACCGCATGGTAGTCGTCTCCGGTCGCCGCTGGCGACAAGTGAACCTCGGGCACACAGTAAGGATGTGGGTACTGCTGCCAAAGGTTATGTTCAGTGTATCCATCCCGATATACAACGCTCAAGTCGCGAAGTTGTAAGGTTTCGTCGAGAGTTTGTAACAACATTCTATGGGATGAACGAAAACGGGTGCGCGTTTAGGACAAAAATGAGCGTGATTGCTGAGTTCTTGAGGCCTGACCCGAGGCGAAATGGAAACCGGACACCTGTTTGGAATTTGGCGCAAGTACGCCAGCGCCCGGTCGGTCTCACCAACGATTGGAATTTGCAGGGTCGTCCCTCGACGCCGAAGTCGAGACATTCCCAAACGCGGGCATGATCGGCCACTGGACGAAGGTGGATGCGGCGAAGGTGTTTGATGATTTGGCAGTGAGATCCGCATCGCCCTAACGCCCGGATTCAATTCGCGACTCCTTCGACTTGTTCAGTTGCAAGACATGCTCCGCAAATTTGACCCCCAACGGCGGAAATTCTATCTGATAGTTCCCGTAGTCTTTCATCCGCACGCTAGGCGAACCGTGCATGTGAACGAGATGAAATACATTTAGTTCGCCTAGGAGACCCATAATCAAATCCGATGCCATACTAGGGAGACGATGGTGAAGTTCCGAGAAATTGAAAAGCACATTTCCCATCCAGTACTGTCGGTTATTGCTTCGAGCGATCACCAATGCCTGGCCAAAAACTTCCATTGCTCCAACAGAAATTGAATCGAGACATCGAACGAAATGATCAAGCTCTGTGTAGCTTAGCTTCTCAGGGTCACTATTCTTGAGCAATATGTTTCCGATCAAGCACGCGGCACCACGGAGCTTAGATTCTTGGTGCGTTCTGACGATAATGTAATAACAAGACTTGAATAGCTCAGAAAATTCCACCTTGTTCACGGCATCCGGATCAATCCGGCCCTCGAGGTCGTTGAGGCGATTTCGAAGGGCATCAAGTGCAATCTCGATAGAACAATGTGTTGCTGTAGGTATGTAATCTCCAATGAGGCTTGCGATTGGGCCGCCAACAGCTGGAATTGCTGAAATTGCCGCCTTTGCAATAGCCAACACGAGATACTTAGTAGGTTCGGGCATTAAGGTAACATTTCGCAAAGCTAATCACGATCAAGATGAAGCCACCGACTCCAACGAGGAGATTTTCGTTTTATGGCCATCTTGATGATCACCCCGACTGCGGCCACGATCGCAACCGCAGACACACGCTCCCAAGCTCCTGAAAAGATCGATCGAGAACTCGCCTTCGCAAGCTCAACGCTATAAGCACTTCCCGAGTCAAATCTAAATGAGTCGAGAAATGCCTTCCGTACAACCTTGTATTTGTCCCAGTCATCGCTCTTTGCGTAGAAGGAAACTTGCACGAGCGAATTGCGTCCGAAATATCCACATACTAAGCCGCGGACTTGCCCCACGTCTTTTACCGTCATTTTCATGTGCCAAAAGAATCTACGATTTGATGAGTCGAGTTCAGCCATGCCCGCAGCAACGTTCTCAAGTATATCTCCAGCATCTTTCGAAAGAGCATTGTTTACGACATTGTCAGTGTTGAGCCCTGTCAAAGCGCGAACAAATTCCAGAAATTCATCCTCATTGATTTGGCTCGATCTACCAAACCTTGAATAAAGAATCGGTTGAACAAGCACATACGGGTACTCAAGCCAGTCTTCAGATGAATCAAGCTGAAATCCCTTGTCCTGCACAATCCTCTTCTGGGCCTCGGCGTTCAATATCTTGGCAAATGTTTCCTTGAGAACGTCATCAGGTATTTCGACCCAACCCTGAGGGATCGCAATCTGATATCCATAAGCCTCACTGTGAACTATTACGCCCTTGCAAATCGATATTGGAATGAACGAAAATACAATCAGTTTCAGAGTGGCGGCTCGCCGAAATAGGATTGCGTCCATTTTGAGTATCACACTGTCCGGTAGCGGTGCTCGTCAGTCTTCAAGCTTAATGATCGATCCTCGACACGGACGAACTGTTCCGACATTATCGACAGCTCATAGAGGCTGAACGATCGTTGGAATAATGTAATCTGCGAGCTTAATTGGCGATACTACAAATTCACATCCTTATTCTAACCGGGCATTGATGACGGCGTCATAACTGGCAATCGCCGTCGTTGGATCTTCTCTCATTGATTCGAGCATCTCTAGACTCCAAGATCATTTCGTGATCGAGCGATTTGGCATCGCAGAAGTACTTGCTTTGGGCGGAGAAATCTGGGACAAAATCGCAGCGCACCCCGAGGCTATTGAACTCACAGAGTCGCAGCAGCAATCGCTCGATGCAAGACTTGAAACCTATCGTACAAATCCTCAAGTCGGCTCGTCTTGGGATGAAGTGCAAGCTTGTCTAAGGGCAGTTCTAAGACGGTAAAGGTTATCGCAAATACGCCAGTGCCCGGTCGGTCTCTCCGTCCATCGCAATTTGCAGCTTTCTGCCGGTTGCGGCGGCGGGGACGTGGATCACGCGGATGTCTTCGGCGAACTCCGCGTCGTTGGGCACGATGTCAGCCAGCATGTTCTTTGGCTGGTTGAGGAAGGCTTCGTTGAAGCGGTTGCCCGGCTGATCGGGGTAGAGCGGTAGGTAATGGATGCCTGCTTCGACGAGGTCCTGGAAGAAGTGCGTGCCGAAAGAAACTTCCGGCTGGAAGCCGTCCTTCAACCGCGACACTTCGACCAACAGGCAGCAGCGGTTAATGTCTGCGTAACGCACGGGCACGCCGAGTCGCAGATCGTTGCTGCCCCAGCGCCCCGGGCCGACGAGAATGAATGACTTACGTTCAAGCTTGTGGTTGATGCGACCAACGACGCGGGCGATTTCCACGCGGCGCTCGCGACTCGGGACTGCGTCGTACTTGGCTGGATCGACATACACAATGTATTCGATGTTCTCGATCAGTGCGGTGCGGATGTATTTGTTGGCGTCAAAGACGATGTCTGCCTCCGGGACGTTTGTTGGAACGGAGACGGGGCCGGAATCGGTGGCCTGGGACTGCGTGCGACATTGCAACACGTAGAGCTTTTCGCCGTCGCAGGCGAACTCCATGTCCACGGGCATGTTGTAAGCGTCTTCAAGTCTCGAGAGCATGTCGCGAACGCGCCCCGCAATCGGCGTGGAACGTAGCAGCTTGTCAAAGGTGATGACGAGCTTCGAGGGATCGGTGTCTATCATCAAGCCCGTCGGCGGGTAAAGCTCATCGTCCTGATAGATAGAGACCAGTTTGTCGAGCAGCGGGAAGTCGGGCGCTTGTGCCAAGATATCCTGCAGGCGGACAG
The DNA here is from genome assembly GCA_964494205.1 of uncultured Phycisphaeraceae bacterium. GTDB lineage: Bacteria > Planctomycetota > Phycisphaerae > UBA1845 > UBA1845 > JBBTCX01. Next base: position 263,986 of record CAZBRD010000001.1, read on the forward strand.
CCTGGAAACGATTCTTCTGCAGGTCGATCACGTCCAGCGTTTGTTGTGCGCAGCGACGGATTTCGCCGACGGTGGACTCTGGGCGAAGAGTCGGCGCACCCAGCGCGACCATGCGTGGATAATCGGAACCGCTGCGATCGACCGCGCGCGTGCCCAGCCCCATGACCAGGCGCATCAGGCCGTCCTCGCGCTTGATTCGCGGCGACCAGCGATATTCATTTCGTGAGAAAGCGACCCCGGCGAACGCGGGGAGGAAGTAGTGACCCATTTTGAAGCCGACGACCTTTTGGATCAGAACGGCCATTTCTTCGACGTAGTCGATGAGGTTGTGTTCGCGGCGGTAGAGAATGGGGTCGGGGGCCATCAGGCTGGCGAAAACTTCGGCGATGGCGCCGAGCAGGGCGCGGAGTCGTTGTTCAAGCGTGCCCTGATTCGCGATGAACACGCTGGCGTATTTTCCACAGAAGGCGGTGCCGAAGCGGTCTTCGAGCAGGCTGCTGGAGCGAACGATGAGCGGATGCGTGCCGAGTTGTTCCAGCACGCGGCGCAGACTGTGAACGATCTTCAGCGGGAAGTCGCCGTTGCGGAACACGCCGCGAATGAGCGGATACTCGCGGGCGACGTCGTCGATGGGTTTGTATTTCTGGCTTTGATATTCATCGAGGCGATTGAGACGCAGGAAGTCTTCGACAACATCGCTGCGCAGAAAATAGGACTCGGGAATCGCCAGTGGCAGAAACGGGTCCCCTTTCGGTTCCGCGTTGGCGAGGATGCGGTGACCCAGGATCATGCCGCCTGCTTTGCCGCCGATGCGCCCCATGCCGCTGTCGGTGCCGACGATTCGCTGCGTGATGTCGTCGAAGTCGCGAATCGTCAAATGGTTTTTGGCGACGCCAATGAACTCAAGCTGATCACTGAGGAGGTGGCGAATGAGCGCTACGCGCGTGCCCACCACCTCAGCCGGGGCGAGTCGCGTTTCGCCAAGCGGCAGTTCGCAAAATCGATGTATCTTGTCGGCGAGCTCACGGAAGGAGAGGTTCGCGAGGTTGGCGACTTTCTCGAGGCTGTGGACTTCTTCGCGCTTGAGCGCGAGGTTGACCATGTCGTCGATGTCTTCGAGTGAGAAGTTGCGACACACAACGTCGCGAGTGATCTGCTCGACGAGCAGGCGCTCTTGATCGTCGAGGCGATCGCGTTCAGCCTGGTTGGGGTCGTTGCGAACGTCGGTGGCGAGGCCGAGTTGGCGGCGGGCTTCATCCTGTATCTCATCCACCGTGGAGACGCCGCGCTGGTGCAACGCCATCAGGAACTGGCGATGGATGCGCTCCGCCAGGTGCGGATATTGCCGCAAGTGTTCCTCCAGGCGCAACATGACCGCGCCGGGGTCATAGTTTGTTTGTTCGCCGATATGGTTGTTGACGCCAAGGTTGGACAAAACGCAAAACCTCCCGAAAACCGTGATTCTCGCGGGATTGTTGTTCCGTCGCAAGCTTAGGGAAGGCGTGAAGCAATGGGCTTTCGTTGTGCGGTGGCACGACGAGAAGCTTGCAAAGAAATATCGCCCCGCCGTGTCGCAAAACAGGGCGGGGCGATGGATTCTCGGCGGATGAACGCGAGGCTGCTTTCAGCCAGCGCGAACAGTCAACTACGGCGCTACCTGCTGAACGATCGCCTCCGCTGCGTCAAGCGCTGCGTCGGCATAGGCTGGGTTGTGCACACCCTCGCTACCATCGGCGTTCACGAATTGATAGTCGAACAACGCTGCCTGAAGGAGCGCAGCATCTGTTTCGCTCAACGTCGCGGGGTCGATGTACGAATCGCTCGTTGAATCGAAACGCGGTGCCAACGCAGCCAATCGAGCTGAAATCGAAGTCTGCGTCGCCTCGCGAAGCGCTCCAGCCGCCTCGGCCGTGTGGCAGATCGTGCAGCCGGTGTACTGTGCCGCCTGATGCGTGACGATTGACTCATCGAATGGATTGAACGTGTGACCCGTTACGTTCGGGTTGCCTTCGTTTGGTTCCTCCACTTCGTGGCGCACGACGTGGCACTGTGCACACGCCTGGCCGCCACCGCTGGTCAGAGAAGTATGCGCATGAGCCAACGTGAAAGCGTCGCCCGTTGCGTCGAACGCGCCCGCCCCCGTAAGCATTTCGAATTGCGGGTGGTGCGGCGTGTTGCCGAGGGTGGCTTCCTCCTGCGTGTGACACTGTCCGCACAGATTCGCGATCGGTAGCCGCAATTGTGCAGGCTGCGCCGCATTGCCGTGCGGAGCGTGGCAAGTGGAGCATTCGATGGACAGCACGGCCGACGCGACCGTGGGGACATTGTCAGCTTCGGTTTCCGTCGCCCAGCGATAATCTTGCGAGTGACACTCAAGGCAGGAATCGTTCGCGTGGGTGTTCGACTTGAGTGTATCAACTGCATCGGCGTGGCGTGACAACTGCCATTCGTCAAAGGTCGGGTGGTGTGCATCGGTATGACATTGGCCGCAGGTAACCGATGACATCAGCGTAGAGTCGATCATGGGGCGCAGTGAGGCATCGCCCGGGTTTCGCGCGTGCGCGCCTGCCGCGCCATGGCAATTCTCGCACTGCACGCCGAGCAACTCCGGCGTGGTCGCCTCATCCACAAAGCCGTCGGTTTGACCAAAGCCAACGGTGTGACAGGCAACGCACACGGCGTTTTGGTGCTGGCCAATGGCGCGAAGCGTTTCAAACGCGTCGGCGTGCGGTGTCGCGCCCCAATCAGCATGTGAATCGGCGTGGCATGCTAGGCAAGTGGCTGCTCCGACGAAAGCTCGTTCAGCCGGTGCAGCGTTGTCGTTCGCATTCTGATTCTCATTGCCGGCGGTGTTGTCGTTCGTGTTCTCGTTGCCCGATGGCGGGCTGGGAGTACAACCCTGAAACCACATCGCCGCAAACCCCAGCATGGCCAGACTTGTTCCGGCCCACGCTCCCATTCGTGAAATCGTCCTGAACCAACTCATTTTCATGTTCCTTCAAAAATGCACTGGGTGATGACCCGCACCCAAGTGTGAACTTGATGTAGCCCTTATAGTGTTAACCTTGCAAGCTGTCACGAACTTTTCACCCTTTGCGTGGAGGAATGAAGGCTCGTTTTGAGTGGCTAGTTCAACGCTTGGATGTTACAGAATAATTTGTCGGGTGTGCGAAATGCCCCCAATTGATGCGTCGTCGGTTCAGAACTCATCTACAACAGCGAGAGAGTTGATTTCGAAGAACGTTTCGACTCGCCCTAGTTTTGGATTCGGTACAATTTAAACTGTTCAATGTGAGAATATGAGCGAAATCACCCAGGCTGCGTCGAGCGGTGCATTGCTGATCTATGATGGCGACTGCGGGTTTTGCCGCTGGTCGGTTCGGCGCTTGCGGTTTATGACGGGCGATCGCGTAGACTTCGCACCCTATCAGGAAGTCGCCGAGCGATTTCCCGACATCTCTCGCGACGAATTCAATAAATCGGTTTTTCTCATTGAGCCCGACGGTAGGAAGACAAGGGCGGCTGAGGCCGTTTGTCGTTCGATGGCGGTCAGTCGCGCGAAGCGCTGGCCGCTATGGATCTACGATCATGTGCCCGGCGCGTCTTCTGCCATGGAGATTGGTTATCGCGCGATTGCTCGATCGCGGCCGGTCATTTCACCGGTGATTCAACTGCTGTTCGGGCGCGGCTCAGTGCCGGCTACCCACTACATCACGCGGCGGGTTTTCGAGCGCGGGCTGGGGGCGATTTATCTCGTCGCGTTTCTGTCGTTGTGGGTGCAGATTCACGGGATGATCGGCAGCGACGGGATTCTGCCGATCGCCGATACGATTCAAACGCTGAAGGCGCGCGGGAGCAGTGTCAGCTTCTGGCAGTTTCCTACGATCGCGTGGTGGTTTCATAACGATGTCGCGCTGCATTGGCTCTGCGGAACGGGCGCTCTGCTTTCAATTTTCGCAATTCTTCGCGTTGCACCCGGGCCTGTCTTTCTGCTGCTGTGGGTGCTTTATCTCTCGATGACCGTCGCGGGCCAGGTTTTCTTAAGTTTTCAATGGGACATTTTGCTGCTCGAAACGGGGTTGCTCGCGGTGTTCTTTGCGCCGTGGAAGTTGTTGCCGCGATTGACTACCGAGGCGCCTCCCTCTCGCATCATGCTGTGGCTGATTCGACTGCTGCTTTTCAAGCTGATGTTTCTTTCCGGAATGGTGAAGCTGGTGTGGGAGGCGGAGGCGACCAGCCCGAACATCATCAAGTGCTGGACCGACCTGACGGCCCTCACCTATCACTACTGGACACAGTGCATACCCAATCCGGGCGGGTGGTTCGCAAATCAGTTTCCGATGTGGCTGCAGAAGTATTGCTGCGGGGCGATGTTTATTATCGAGATATTCGTCCCCTTCCTGATGTTCATTCCGCGTCGTCCGCGATTGATCTGTTTCTGGCTGCAAGTCGCCCTGCAGCTGGTGATTATTTCGACCGGGAACTATGGCTTCTTCAACGTGCTCACGATCGTGCTTTGCTTCTCCCTGCTGGATGATGCGGCGCTGGCGGGGATACTTCGACTGCCGAGTTGGAAGAGATTTGTGGAACACGCAGCCTATCGTCGACGACCGCTGCTGCGACCGTGGCTCACCGTTCCTATAGGATTGTATGTTGTAGTAGTGAATGGATTGCTGATTTACGATTCATGCACGTATCACCAGAAACTCTCGCCGAAGTTGAAGCAGGTTTCGCAATTTGCCTCGTCGCATGTTCGGTCGCTTAACAGCTATGGTCTCTTTCGGATCATGACAACGGAGCGACGCGAAATTGTTCTGGAGGGGAGCGAGGATGGACGCGTTTGGAAGGAATACGAGTTCAAATAAAAGCCGGGCGACGCGAAGCGTCCACCGCCTTTTGTTGCGCCGCATCAGCCAAGGCTCGACTGGCAGATGTGGTTTGCGGCGCTGGGTTCCTACAACAGTCCACGCAATGGATGGTTCGCGCGGTTCATGGACCGGGTGCATCAAGGGTCCGATGACGTGCTAGCGCTGCTTGCAAAGAATCCGTTTCCCGATGGACCGCCGCGATTCCTGCGCGCGGTGATCTATGATTATCGTTTCACGGATTTCAAAACGCGCCGCGAGACGGGCCAGTGGTGGACGCGGAGCAACATGCGATTGTATGCGCCGGTTAGGGAACGCAGTTCATCCAATTAGCGCCGCAATGGTTCAAGAAGGTGCGAATCATGCGATTCCACCAAGGCCAAGCTGCGGCTTGGCCATGCCACCCGACCGCCTGAGCCCCCTCAATCCCCCCTTGCCAAGGGGGGAAGCGATTTTCGATCTGCTGCGTCGAACGCGATCACGGTCCGGCGAAGATGTCGACGAACTCCGATACGTCGAGCAGGTCAACGTCCTGATCGTGGTTGGCATCGAAAAACGCGCAGCCGCCGCCAAGTTGGCCGCCACTACTCGTGAAGCAATTCTGGAGCGATGCAAGGTCGCGCATGTCGGAGTCGCCGTCGTTGTCACTGTCGCCGAACGTTTCGCATTCGTCCGGGACTTCATTGCCGTTGACGTCTTGCGAATTGCCGGAGTCAATGTCGCATTCGTCGGGCACGTCGTTGTCGTTGCAGTCCTCGCTAGCGCCGAAGAACAGGTCGAGGAAATCGGGGAAGCCGTTCGCGTTGCAATCAGGTTCGCACGTATCCAGCACTCCGTTGTGGTTGAGGTCCGGGGCGCCGTTTGCCAGATCGCAAACGTCCGGAATGTTGTTGTCGTCGCAATCGGGTTCGCAGTCATCCGGGATTCCGTTGTTCTGGCAATCTTGTGACGAGCCACTCATGATATCGCACGAGTCTGCGATGTCATTGTCGTTGCAGTCAGCCTGGCACTCATCGGGCACGTTGTTGCCATCGCAGTCTTCGCTGGTGCCTTCGAGGATATCGACGGCATCGGCGATGCCGTTCAAGTTGCAGTCGGGTTTGCACTCATCGGGAATGCCGTTCGCGTCGGCATCGACGGAATTGCCGGAGAGGATGTCGCAACTGTCGGGCACACCGTTGGGCTGACAGTCCTGGGCCATGCCGCCGGCGATATCGCATTCATCGGGCCGATTGTTGCCGTTGCAGTCGAGGCTTTCACCGCCTGATAGATCGCATTCATCCGGAGAGCCGTTGACGTTGCAATCCTGGCTCGTGCCCAGCACAATGTCGCAGGTGTCGTCGACGCCGTTCGAGTTGCAATCTTCCTCGCATTCGTCAGGTACATTGTTGTTGTCGCAGTCTTCGCTGACCGATTGTGCGATGTCGCAAGTGTCGGGGACGCCATTGCTGTTGCAATCGGCGGCAGCGCCGCTCGCGATGTCGCATCCGTCGGGAATCTGATTGTTGTTGCAATCCGGCTCGCATGAATCGGGCACGCCGTTTGAGTTGCAATCCGGTGCACCGGCGTTGATGTCGCAGATGTCGGGCAACGAATTGTTGTTGCAATCCCCGCAGGCAGGCCCTCCACTGCATTCCTTGATGTCGCAACGATCGGTGACGCCGTTGTTGTCGCAGTCGGCTTCGCATTCATCTGGGATGCCGTTGATGTCGCAATCGTCGCTCGCACCGAAGAGGATATCGAGGAAGTCCGGGAACCCGTTCGTGTTGCAATCCGGTTCGCACTCATCAGGAGTTTCGTTGTTGTTGAAATCGCCCGATGAACCAGACGTGATGTCGCACACGTCCGGCGAGCCGTTGTCGTTGCAGTCCGGGTCGCATGGCGGGATGCAGAAGAAAGGTCCGCCCGGTGCTGAGCTGGTGAGGGAAATCTCGCATTCATCAGGCACGTTGTTCTCGTTGCAGTCCGGGCTGGTCAGGTTGAGGATGTCGTCCGAGTCGCGTACGCCGTTGTTGTTGCAGTCGGATTTGTGCTCGAAAGCGCCCATGTCGACGATCGGCGGCGTCCCCGCGCCGGTATCGACTGTGAACGGATCGTTGATAAACCGCGGACGCCCGCTGATATCAATCGGAGTTGGTTCGCCTGTGTTGCCGTCATTGTCGAGGTCGAGGCTATCGACCGGAACGGCGAGATTGTTCGCCGCGTCAATGCAGGGCGAGTTTTCCGACAGTCGATGGTTATCGTCGGCAGTGCCAACCGTGTCGTCAGGTCCATCGGCGTCGACAAAACGCGGATCGCCGCCGATGTTGCCCACACCGCCGAACGCGCCTGTCAGACCTTGAATATCCGAGTAGGAAACCGCCAGCGTAGTGCCGATACGCCGAATCTGAGCGTTCTCGCCGGCGCCTGTCACATCCTGATTGGCCCAGGCGATTGTGTTGGATATCGCGACGGTGCTGGAGGTGAAGCGCATACCTCCGCCGTTGCCAGTGGGCATCGCTCGATTGGCGAAGAAGACACAATTGGTCAGAGTGGGGGTGGCACTAATGATCGACAAACCTCCTCCACCCGAACCGGCAGCGGTGTTTCCAGCAAACAAGTTGTTGGTCAACGACACGGAGCCGGTGACTGCGCGAAGTCCGCCGCCTTCGGCATGGGCTTGGTTGCCAAGGAAGCGCACATTGGCGAGTTGCGACATGTTCCCGCCCAAGAACGCTCCGCCGCCGAACTCCGATCTGTTGTCGAGAAAGTCGCATTGGGCGAAACGAACCTGATGCCCCGAGCCGGCCGCATATGCACCGCCGCCTTCGTCGTCCGCGATGTTTTCCTTGAACACGCAACCGATGATCGTCGCGCCGCCTGCGTTGGCGTAGAAGCCGCCGCCATTTCTTTCTGAAAGGGTTGGTCCCTTCGCATTGCCGCCGCGAATAACGAACCCGTCGAGTCTGGCTGTGATGTTGGTGCCAGTGGCTGTCACCACGTGATAACTGTTGTCGCAGCGCGTGCTGCACAGGTTGCCGCACAGGCAGGCTGTTTCTTCCGCGCAGCGATCATCCCAGGTGGTTTCGCAGCAAAATGGGTCTTCGCCGCAGACGGCCGCTTCGCATTCTTCATCTTCGCAGCCGCCTCCGCTGTGCGCTACGCAGCAACTGCTGGAACCGTTGCCCGACGCGTCGTCGCCGTTGAGATCACCGCTCAGGATAGTCGGATGAGCGACAGGATCGCGCTGCGAAAGCACTGTTTCGCCGCCGGCAAATCCGCCGTAAATGGTCACGCCGTTGATCAGCGGAAAACTGGCTACACGATCGTTGAGAGTTGAACTTGGTTTATAGGTTCCTTCCGCCACCCACACCTGTGTGACGCCGTTGCCCGGAACGGAGGCGAAGGTTAGCGCGGCGCGAAGGTCGCGAAACGCGTCGGTCCAACTGGAGCCGTTGTTCGCACCGGTGGCGTCGGCGTCAACGAAGATGGTCGATCCGAAGGCTGTGCCTGCGGCGACGAAAAAAAACGCAGATACAATTAGACCCCGAACGATACGAAATTGGCGTTGCATGTTTCCTTCCCCCATGTACCCGTCTTAAATTCCGGCCTGACCGCGTGTTTGCAGTCCGTGGAATTTCCGTGCCAAGAACGTGTCATTCTACCACATCGGACCTCACCGGTAAACGCGGCACACACAACGCAACAATCGCTTATGACGCTACAAAAACCTCTATTTTCGCCCTTTTTGAGATCACGAAATGCGATTTCATTTCAGTGCGGCTTGAGATGTGAGTCTGAAATCTTTGTTAACTAAGTACACTTACTTCGATGGCTTCCAGCGCACTTCGGCGATCACGCCGAAATGGTCGGACACAAAATCGGGTAGCACTCGACACGAAATGATTTCGAGTTCTGGTGAAACAAGAATCCAGTCGAGTCTTTTTGTCGACTTCGGCGCGGGAAATGTCTGAAGTGAATCCGAATCAGGTTGATACGCGCTTAACTTCAAGCCATCGCAAATCGCGCGCACACTATCTTTCTCGTTCGGCCACTGCGAGTTCAGATCACCACAAATGATCGACGGACGCTTTTCGCTCGATACATAGTCAATCAATTCCTGCGCTTGTTTGGACCGCTTTTCGGCCGATTGTGAGTTCATGTGCACGCTGACAACGAGCAGCCGCCGATCCTGAAAATCAAACTGGGCGGCTACAAAACCCTTGAAGTTTATATCATTCTCAACAAACCGCTTCGAGTGCTTCTCCAGCAAATCGACCTTAGAGAGAATGCCCGTGCCGTAACAGAAGCGAACGCTGCCTAGCCCCTCATCGAAATGAAAGCCACGTTGCTCGTAAGGGAATTTCGCAGCTTGTTTAATACGCTCGAAATGATCAAAACCGCCAGAGACGAAAGACGGACCATCGATTTCTTGAAGGGCTAAGAGATCCGGATTCTCACGATTGACGACGGTCGCGATTGCATCAAGGCTCTTTTCCACCGTTTCACGAGGCAAGCCCAGCGGTTCAACCGCTTGCCCGCGACCGTGAGCCGCGTTGAGCGTCATGATTCGCAATGTGTTATCGGCCTTTGGCGTATCAACCGGCTTGGTTTCGTTTCCCTCCCCTCGCGAAATGCCTCCCCCTGCAAGTGCGAATAACACCGCGAGTAAGGTCAATCGCGATCTGTTACGAAATGTACATAGCTCTGCGATGTTTCGATGGGGTAGAGTTTGTTGTAACATCGCAGACAGTATACACCGAAATGGACCGATTGATTTCAAACCAAACCGAAAACTGATCCTTTAACAGAGCGAGGTCAAACCATGTATTCAGCCAGGATAAAACCCTCAATGATCCGGTTCCTTTGTATTTCTTCATTGCTCGCGGGTTTCGCCGTCCCAGCGATGGCGTTCGAGGACAAGCAGGAGCCCGCCATCGGCGGTTATGACCCTGTGGCCTACTTCACCGCAAAGGCCGCGACGAAGGGTGACGCAGCGCAGCAGGCGAAATATCTGGGCAAGACCTACTACTTCTCCAGCGAGGAGAACAAAAAGAAGTTCGAAGCGGAACCGGCGAAGTTTGTTCCGCAGTATGACAGCCTGTGTACGACCGCGCTCGGCGGCACGTATGGAAACCGGCTTCCGTCAGACCCCACTGTCTTTGATGTTCGCGACGACAAGCTCTACTTGTTCAGTCAGGAACGTGCAAAGCGGGCCTACGAAAAGAACCCCGAGAACTTTATCAAGCAAGGCAATGAGCGTTTCAACAAGCCCGCCGTTGGCGGCTACTGCGTGGTGACGTCGCAGAAGGAAGGCAAAGGCGTCAAAGGCGATCCGCAATTCAACGCGGTCTACAAAAATTGGATGTATCACTTTGCCAGCGCGGCCGCCGTGGAGGAGTTCCGCAAGGACCCGCAGAAGTATCTTCCGCAATATGAAAACTGGTGCGCGACGGGTATTTCGCGAGGCAAGGCGTTTCCGACAGATGGCACGCGACTTCGCGTCGTGAATGGGAAGACCTACCTACTGTTCGGCGCGGAAGAAGAAAAGGTCTTCGACGAAGACACGGCTGGAACGATCAAGAAGGCAGACGAAAATTGGCCGAAGGTAAAGGCGGAAAAGGAAGCGGAGAAGAACAAGTCGCGGGAACCGAAGAAGGGTCCGTGAGGTAATAGGCCGTTTCACTTCATTGCCAATTGAAAGACAGAAGTTAACGCTCGCAGGTGGATGGCACGGTCAAGTGAAAACTTGGCCGTGCTTGTTTTTGCGGGCGTGGGTTTGGACCGCAGATTTGCAGCCTAGACCACACCGGCCCCTCACGTTCAGACTATCGCCCACGGCGAATCGAGTCGCGCTCCTTCGAGGCCTGTTCCGCCGACAGCTCTGCGGCGGCTGCGCTGGCTTCGGCGCGTTCTTTGGCGCGACGCGCGTCTTCGCGGAACAGACCGGCTTCGCGGCGATCCACATCGGTCGCGTCTCTTGCACCCGCAGCCTCATGGTGGAACCGGCGAATCTCTGAGAGCAAGCTTTGCGCATCGCGCAACGTCTGTTGCGATGCGTTTCGTGATGCAACGATATCAATCATGGCTGACCGAGCGATGTTCCATTGTTCGCGCACTTCGGACTGCATGATCGCAGTAAGTTTTCTGATGCCTTCTTCGATAGTCTCGACCGCGTGCTCGGCCCGCTCCGACGAGATCTCGTAGGCTTGACTCGACATGTTTGATGGCGGTGCCGTGTTTCCACGTTGGCTGCCTGCAAAAACGCCAAAAGTATTCGAGTGCGTGGGCATGTGCTGTGCAGGCGGACAAATCACGCTGGGCTTCTCGCGATGATGCGACTGTGAGGATATCGTCGATGTATGCGCCTCATTCTGCATGGCTGTTTGCATTGGTTGGACGCAGTCTGTCGCAATCGATGATTCATGCGTGTCCACGACGACGGTCTCGCATGCTGGAGCCACGGTTTCGGTCGCGGCCGAACTTGTCGGGGATTCCGGCGCGGTCACTGGAGGCAAATCAACCGAAAGCACCGTCGCCAGTTCTTCGGTCGCGGCGGTCATCGCGGCTATGGGGTCGTCCGACGCTTCAGTGCCACCAACTGGCATCTTCGAGACCGCCTCGTCGAGTATTTGCGAGTCTAGTTTGGCCAATTCATCGACGGTGCCTGAAATCGTGGAGAGTTTCTGCTGTGCAGCCTCGAGTGCTTGTTCGACGGACTCTTCCGGAATATCAATAGACGCAGATGCGTTGCTCGGTTCAGTAGCGGTGGCTGGCTGCTTTACGGCTGCCACGCCAATCTCCTGGGCCTCCTGCACAATGTTCTTCGCCTCGTCGTTGACTACCGACATTACGATTTCCTTTCGAAGGCTTGCAAAATCCTGATCGATGGTGGCTACGGTCTCTTCGACCAGCGGGTTCATCGCGTCCGCGAGGATGTTGAGCAATTCGAGTTGCTTGGGTTCCGAGAAGTGCAGGGCCTCGTCGAGCCTCGGTGCAAGGGACTGTGCATCGCAGATTCGTTTTACGTGGCGCAGCAGCTCCATTTCGGTGCGCAATGAGCGGAGTTGCTCCATATCGTTCACGCAAACCGTGGACGTGGCGCCCCCGCAGGGCACGTTGAACGATCGCGGTAGCGTGGCAGTGGCGGTCGACATGAAATACGGATGAATCTCAAAAAAAGATAAGTTCGACTGGCGTCAACAGACCCCTGGTAAACGACATCCATTCGTCGACCAATGGTGAATCCTGCTGCATTTCGTCTCAGCGTGCCGATTATTCGGGTTATGCGTTCACGAACGTCGATGGAGAAATCGGTCCGAAAACGCTATCATTCTGCTTGGTGGTGCGGACGCGCGGTCCGATAGCTGACAATCCGGTTAGAACATGCAAACTTGGTCGAAGCTCGTCATTCGAACGCGATGGTTCTGGATCATCGCCTGGCCGATAGCTGCCTTCCTCGTGTGGTGGCCTGCGCCGAGTATTCCCACCCTGCTGCACGATGACGGCACCGGATCCCTGCCGGCTGATCTGCCATCGGAGCGTGCATTCTCGCTTCTGCGGAGTGAATTCCCTGAACACTCGCCTGCCAGCGGCGCAGCCGTCGTCTTTCGTCGTACGGCGGGACTCACCCAGGGCGATCGCGAACAGATCGATTCGATCGCGCTCGAGTTGCAAAAGAAATCGTCCGAGTTGAATTGGCGCGTGACCTCAGCTGTCACTTCGCCGTTTGTTCGACCGCTGCTTGAGAGCACCGATGGACAAGCGGCGGTCATTGCCATCGATCTGCCGGCCGAGATGCTGACGCACAGCACGGTGAACCGGGTTCGAGAAGTTCAAAAGGTGGTGACTGCCGCTGGGATCGGCGGCGGCCTGGAAGCGCACGTGACCGGCAGCGGTGCGCTGGCTGAACTGCTCGATCGCGACGCAAAGAAGGACGTCGATCGAACAACATTCTGGACCTTCGTCGGCGTGGCGGTCATCTTGCTGCTGGTCTACCGATCGCTCGTCGGCTTGGCGCTGCCTATCGTTACGATCGCCGTCTCGTTATTACTTTCACTCGGGCTGATCGGGTGGGCTGCTTCATGGGGTCTGCCTATCAACGGGCTACTTGAATTGTTCGTCATCGTGGTGCTCGTCGGATCTGGAATTGATTATTGTCTCTTTCTGTTCGGCCGATTCCTCGAAGCACGTTCAGCCGGCGCCGAAATCATCGAAGCGGTCGAGATCGCATTGGCTAACACGGGTGGAGCTGTGCTGGCCAGCGCGGGCACAAACATTGCCGGCTTCAGCGTGCTTATCTTCGCGAAGCATCGTGACCTGTACACATCGGGGCCGGCTATTGCGTTTACGCTTATCATCACTGCGTCGGCTGTGCTGACGCTTGCGCCGGCGTTGATGATCGTCGTCGGGCAAATGTTCGCGCGGTCACGCAAGTCGCCGGCGCAATTCAACATAAACGAGGCGGAGGCACGAGGAGTACGATCGCGTCAGCGCAATTCACTCGAGGGTGCGGACCTTGGTCGCCGCAAGATAAGCGGGTTGCTTTGGGGCTACGTGGCGCGAGTCGTCACGCGCTATCCAACGGTCGTTGTCTCGGCTGTCCTTCTAGCGCTCATCCCGTTGAGTGTCGTTGGCGCGAAGGTCAAGCCGCTGTATGACTCGTTTGAGGAATACCCATCGTCGTCTTCGTTCGTGCGTGGCGCGAAATTGTACGCACGTCACTTCTTCCAGTGCGGTCACGTGGGGGAAATGACGTTGCTGGTGACGCGAGTTGCCGCGAATCCGTGGCGAGGCGGTGACACCGAAGGCCTCGCTCTGGATCGATTGGCCGCGGCTCTGGAGTCGCGATTTCCCGTTATCTATCAACGAGATTTGTCCGACCCGCTGGGGAACAGGCGAACGAAGCAACCCGCATCTCAGTCGCTCGCGACGGACGAGTCCGCCAATTTCGACGAGTCGACAAATGGCAGCACCGGCGTGCTGGCTGCGTTGACTTCGCACATCTCGACCGAGGCAGCGCGGAACTACTATGTGGGAGCATCCGGTTCCACCATGCGTATCGACTTGGGTTTGGCCATTGAGCCGCGATCGACGGCTGCGATGGACCTCCTACCGGCGCTTAGAACCGCCGTCGCGAATGAGATGTCGGCCAACACGGGTTCACCGGTTGAGGTACATGTTTCGGGTGAAACCGCCGCATACGCTGACCTTCGCGACCTCCGCTCTCGCGATTTCCGCGTCATTGCCGTCGCGTCAACGCTGCTGATTTTCTTGATTCTGTTGCAACTTACCCGGTCGATCGCACAGTCGGCTATCCTCGTCGGGGCCACGGTGCTCACATACCTGGCGACGTATGGTCTGACATGGTTGGTGTTCCATTTTGGTTTTGGCGTCACCAGCCTCAACTGGCAGGTGAACTTCTTCCTGTTCATTGTCATTCTGAGTCTGGGGCAGGATTACAACATCTTTGTAGTCTCTCGCATCCGCGAGGAGCTGAAACGAATCGTCAGCGTGAAGCCGGGTGAGCTCGCGCGAACAACAGGCAATCCGGTTGCCCACGCCATCGAAAGAGCTATCTGCCAAACGGGAGGTGTGGTAAGCAGTTGCGGCATTGTGATGGCTGCCGCGTTTGGCTCGATGTTTACCGGCTCGCTGTTGCTGATGAAGGAAATGGCTGTCGCCATTGCGGCTGGTATTCTGATCGACACGTTTGTTATTCGTCCGCTCTTGGTTCCGGCCATGATCCTGTTATTGACACGACGGGCGGGAATTGCGATGGCCAAGAAGGTAAATGAACAGACCGGGCAGAAGGTAATTCCATCCCGTCCCATGCAGCCCGCTCCTGCCATCAAATTTCCAAAGCGTAAGCCGGTCGCGGAAGCAGAAGAAGTGCAGGAAATCTCTACTTAGAAAAAGAGCGAGGCTGAGCAGCATTATGCTGTTCAGCCTCGCCGTTCTGTCGTTCCGGCAAGTTCGCCGGAATTATTGGCCAGTATGACTACTTGCCGGTGGTTGTCTTGGTCTCAGTGGTGACCTTGGTTTCGGTCTTCTTGCACTTGTCGCAGCCCTTGCCACCGCAGCAGCACTTCGCTTCGGCGCAATTGGTCTTGCAGTTGGCCTTTGCGCCGCAGCACTTGTTCGAGCAGCCGGCGTTCAGGCCGAGCGTCAATACGCTTGCACAAACCGCGACGGCCAATGCTCGGAAGAAATTCTTGTTGATCATGACTCTCCTCGTTCCTTTCCTTGACTTAATGAATATGACTCGCCGTAAAGCGGTAGTTTGAACAGAACCCCGCTTCCCTCGATTGCAAGTCAGTATCGGCGATTTTGGTTTTCTTGTCGATGGAGCCATAATACACACCCCCATCGCAGGGCGAAGGGGGTTCGCTAGACCCATTAGGCTCGTCGCTCGGGCATATTTCGTCGTTGACCCCCCCGCCTCGACCGGTAAACTTCCCGTCTGCCGCGCGAACCACGGTCTCGAACACGCACCGCGCGCGGAAGTTCCCAAAAACTGGAGTTCCATTGATGAAGCGTTTCCTTTCCATGCAAACCCTGCGTACTTTCTCCATGCTGGCTGTCGGCAGCGTGCTGCTCCAGACCGGCGGATGCAACTTCCTGGCGATCAACGAAGTGATCCAGACGATTCTCCTTGGAATCACCGCCGCCGGTGGCTACGCCATTCTCCGTAACATTTGATGCCGTCTGTCGTTACCGCCGGATGGCCACGGACGTGTGATGCTCCGGGTCGGCTCGGGGATTGCGTTGACGCGTGTTTTGGCCTGCTTATACTGCGGGTCTTGCCTGTGAAGTGTTCGCGGGCGCGGTTTGATCGTAATCGGGCCGGCGTGATTCGCGGCAGGCGATGAAACTGTTGATTGTCCCACCTGCGCACGGGGCGGGCGGCGCGCCGAAAACGGCATACCGACTCCGGGCGAGCATGAATACCGTTGTGATTCAGGAAAGCAGGAATTCGATGCGAAATCTGAACACTCATTCAAACTGGCTGAGAACAAGCGCTCCAATGTCGCTCGCAGTCTTAATGGCTGGCGCAGTTGCGATGATGTCGGTTGCAGTTCCTGCCCAGGAACCGGCTAAGGCGCCGGCGGCGACCAATGTCTCGCCCGATGCGTCGATCGAATCGCTCTTCGCTGACTTCATTCATTACGCACGTATGGGGCAATTCACGGCCGCCGATGCCTACGCAAAGGCGCTGTTGAACCACCCGCAGCTAGACCCGGCGGCTGTCCACACGGCAGCCATGAAAGACAAGAAGAGTCTCGACACGCTGATCATCATTATTCGCAACTCGTCGATCGGGGATAATGCGGCCAAGGTCATGGACCTGATCGAGCAGGGCGAAAACCTGAAACGCAAAGACCCGGAAGTGATCAAGAACAACGTGGAACTGCTTGGTGGCGATCCACAACAGGAAATGATCGCGATTCAACGTCTCGCCCAGTCCGGCGAGTACGCCGTTCCCGCAATGATCCGGACGCTGCTCGATCCCGCGCAACAGCGCGTGTGGCCTCGCGTTATTCAGGCGATGCCCAAAATTGGTAAGGACGGGCTCAACCCTTTGGTGATGGCCCTTCAGGTTCGCAACGACGATGTTCGGCTGAACGTCATTCGCTCGCTGGGCGAAATTGGTTACGCGCAAGCGATTCCGTATCTGATGAAACTCTCGGTCGACGAAAAGATGTCATCACAGGTTCGCGACGCGGCGACCAAGGCCGTCTCACGCATCGAGGAAGTTTCCGGTCGTCAGTACCCCGGTGACGCTCCGCAGCAGTTCTACAGTTTGGCAGATCAGTACTACAACGAGGCCGATGCGGTCAAAGCCGATTCGCGTTTGAACGATGTGAACGTCTGGTATTGGGATACCAACACACAGGCGCTGAATGCGGTTGTGGTTCCCACCAAGATTTTCGGACAGGTGATGGCTATGCGATGCACCGAGGAAGCGTTGAAGCTGCAAAGCGATCACGCGGACTCAATCGCGTTGTGGCTTGCTGCCAACATCCGACGCGAGGGCCGCCTTGGTTTGGACGTCGAAAGCGGCGATGCATCGCAAACGGGCGAGAAAGATGCAACGCGTCCGACCGTTTTCCCGCGAGCTTTGTATTTCACGCAGGCAGCCGGTCCGCTGTATGCCCAGCTCGTGCTTGATCGTGCCGTTCGCACTGCGGATTCGCCGGTCGCACTTGGCTCGATCGAGGCCCTTCGACTGACCGCTGGTGAGTCGTCGCTCTTCTCGTTGCAGGAAGGCGCGCCGCCGCTGGTCGCTGCACTTGAGTTTCCCGATCTGGTCGTTCGCATTCGTGCGGCCCTCGCTCTCGGCGGGGCGCTGCCGAAATCGGAGTTCCAGGGCTCGCCGCTGGTCGTACCGGTATTGGCTTCGGCTCTGAATCAATCAGGCAAGGAGCAGGTGATCGTTGTCGATCCGGACGCCGCTAATCTGAACCGCATCGTCGGCGGTCTGCGAGCAGGTGGCCGTGAAGTGGTGGGTGAGTCGAGCCTTTATCGAGCACTTGAGCGTGCCCGCGTGGAGCTGCAGGCGGTCAGCGGTTTGTTCATCGCCACCGACATCAAGGACCCCATCATAGATGTAGGTATGCAGGAACTTCGCGGCGAATTCTTGTTCTCCAAAACTCCCGTTGTGCTGTTGACCAAGCAGGGACAAAGCGCCGTGTCTGACACGCTGATGAAGTCTGACTCGTATGTCGAAGTGGCTAACGGCGGCGCGGATGACGCTACGCTGACAGCTGCACTGCAGCGAGTCCGTGAGCGCACGCGTCAGACCGCGATTGATTCTAATGTCGCGTTGTCGATGGCGTTGCAGTCGGCTGAAACGCTGCGTCGAATTGCGGTAGATGGCGAGACCGTGCTCAACTTTGAAACGGCTGAGCCCGCGTTGATTGGTGCGTTGCAATCCCCGAGTGAAGATTTGCAAACCAGAGCAGCGGCAGTTCTCGCACTGGTTCGCACGCCCACCGCTCAGCGAGCGATTGGCCACGTCGCACTTGAAGGTAAATATTCCAAAACGTTGCGGCTGGCTGCGTTTGGTTTCCTCGCCGAGTCGGGCAAAGTCGCCGGCTTGCAGTTGGAAGACGCTCAGGTCACCGAGTTGGTCAAAATCGCCCGCGAAGAACAGGACTTGGACATTCGCACCGCAGCCAGCAAGGCGCTGGGCGCGTTGAACGTCAAGACCAATCAGGCAAGTGAGATCATCCGCTCTTACCATCACGGATAATCGCCAGCCACGATTCAAAATAAGTTAACTCATGGGTGGCACGGTCAAGCAACAGCTTGGCCGTGTTTCTTTTCTACAGGTATTGCGGGATTAGGCAGGCAAGTAAGAAGCGCTCATGTCTTCTTCGGCTCAAGAAACAAGGCTATGCTCGCGGTGAAGCCGTGAACGAAGTTCTTGCCGCCGATCGGCCCGAACTCGCCGCCGCAGAAGAACCCAGCCGTCGGCACGTCTCCGCATAGCTCGCGAATGACGCCGATGTCGTGACCTGCGGTGGGCCACATGTGAGTGCCGCGACCATTGCAACCGAAGAGCATAGCACCCTGCAGCTCGTTCCCCGCGTGCGGCGAGAGCATCATCCGCAGATCCTGATCCGCGCTTTCCGCGTCGCGAACGTGAAATTGGACCGTCGCGCCCGTTTTGGCATGACCGGCCATGCCGATCGCACCCGTCTTGCGATCCACGCCGATGATGTTGTGGATGAGAAAATCGCCGCGTGTGAATCGATCCTTGTATTCATCAATCACGCGGCCAATGAGCAGCGATTGCCTCGCGAGCGCGTCATCCTCCGGAGAAAGCGATTCCAGCACGTTGTGTAATTGCTCAAGCGCGATCCTGCCGCCGAGTTCGCGAATGATGTGCTTCTCGCCCTTGGTAATTACAAACGGCTTGCCAATCGGTCGGCAGCCTTGCGAAACCACTGTGTTCACGACGACGTTTCCCGTGAGCGCGATGCCCACGATTCCCTCACGGTGGATTTCGCCGCGGCAAATCAACCGATTCTCTCGCGGAGCGGACGCTGCACTGGCTACCCCGCCCACCAGGGGTGCATCGGGATAGAACGCGTTGATCGACTCGATGAAGCTGTGAATATCCACTCGGAAAGGATCAGCCAGGGCGATGAATACGGGTTTGCTCTCGCTCGACACCGCGACCAACCGCTCCCAATCGGACTCGTCATCAGCCGCTGCAAGTTGTGTTTGATTTATGTGGAAGGGGTTGATATTCACATCCGGCAGTTCTGCCGCAATCAGCGAAATCGACGGCATGCGTTCGAGCTCGCGATCGACACCGATCGTCCCCTCGGCTGTACAGCCCATTAAGATTGCGTTGGGAAACATGGCTGAGATGCGGTCGACGATTACCTCAGTCTCCTCGCCGTATTGCGCCGAAATGAAAACGAAGACGAGGTCTGCCGCACCGGGCGTCAGTCGCGCGTCGATCGGCGCGAGCAATTCGCGGATCGCCAGATCGACGCTTTTGGCAGCCGTAACGGATGAAACAAATCGCACTCGCGGACGCTCCTCGAACCAGTCATTGGTTCGATGTGAAATAGATAATTTGTAGTTTCACGCCTGACATTCGCGTGGCTATCACGACAATACGTTGCACTGGTCAAAGAATCAAATTGGCCTAAGATCAGTTGTGGTGCGGCTTAGTCCGTCAGCGAAAACCGACTTTTGGCACAGCGAACTCAATGCACACCGACGCCCTTTCCTATTGGCAGATAACCGTCCGAGCCCGCACCGCCGCGCTCGACAACCAGGCCCGCACGGTGCTCACGGATGTTCATCAACTCGGCTTGTCGCAGGTCAAAGGCGTCCGCACGTGCCGCTTCTTTTTTCTACACGGCAAACTCCAGGAGTCAGCCGTTCGCCATCTCGCGGAAAAGCTGCTGGTTGATCCCGTGGCCGAGACGTACACCATCGCGCCGGGGCTGACGGTTAGAGACTGGAAGCAGCCGTCCATCGAGGTACACCTCCAACCGGGAGTGATGAATCCGCCGGCGCTGACGATTCTCAAAGCTGCTCAACAACTGCTTGGCGCATCTGAATTGGATGACACCGAGCTAGTCGAAGTTCAAACCGCGCGAGGGTACGAGTTCAGCGGCGAGGTTACAGCGGGTGATCTTGAGCAGATTGCTTCGCGTGTGCTGGCCAACTCGTGCATTGAGCGATGGTACATCCAATCTTCCACGCGACACGAAAAGCTGCCGGAATCGTTTCCTACGCCACCTCGGCGCGAGTTTGTGCTGCGACATGTTCCGCTTAAGGGCATGGATGATTCAGTGCTCTCGCGTTTATCGCGGGACGGCCACCTGTTCTTGTCGCTCGACGAAATGCGTGCCATCCGCGACTACTACGTTCGACAAGTGCGCGACCCGACTGATCTCGAACTCGAGACGCTGGCTCAAACATGGTCCGAGCATTGCGTGCACAAGACTCTCAAGAGCGAAGTGCGATATCGCGGGCGCGGCTTCGGCAGCAACGCAAGCGAGATCGACGTCACTTTTGGCAATCTTCTCAGGGACACGATCGCAGCCGTCACGCGTACGCTCAATAAGCCATGGTGCCTGAGCGTTTTCGTGGATAATGCGGGCGTCATTGAGTTCGACGATGAATTCGGTATCGCGTTCAAAGTCGAGACGCACAACCACCCGTCTGCTATTGAGCCCTACGGCGGTGCGTCGACCGGCGTCGGCGGTTGCATTCGCGACATTATGGGTTGCGGACTCGGCGCGAAGCCGATCGCCTCGACCGACGTGTTCTGCCTCGCGCATCCCGATTTCGACGAAGCGCGATTGCCCAAGGATGTGCTCCATCCACGCAGGACGTTGAAAGGCGTGGTCGGCGGCGTGCGCGATTACGGCAACCGCATGGGCATTCCCACAGTCAACGGCGCGATCTATTTCGACGACCGCTATCTTGCGAACCCGCTGGTGTATTGTGGCTGCGTGGGTTTGATCCCGCGCAATCGACTCGCGAAAGCTGCGCAACCGGGCGACCTCATCGTCGTAGCCGGCGGACGCACGGGTCGCGATGGAATCCACGGCGCGACGTTTTCATCGGCTGAGCTTACGGACACGCACGCGGATGAGTTCGCTCATGCGGTCCAGATCGGAAACGCGATCGAACAGAAAAAAGTTCTCGATGCGATGTTGCTGGCGCGCGACCATGCGAAGGGTTGTCTCTACTCAGCCGTCACCGATTGCGGCGCGGGCGGGTTGAGTAGCGCGGTCGGCGAAATGGGTGCGGAGATCGGCGCTTCGGTGAATCTCGAAACCGTCCCGCTGAAATACGCGGGTCTTCGCTACGACGAAATCTGGATCTCCGAAGCGCAGGAGCGCATGGTCTTCGCGGTGCCGCCGCAGCATTGGCCCGATTTCCAGCGAGTATTCCACGAAGAGGAAGTCGAGGCCACCGCGATCGGCACGTTTACCGATGACCACACACTGACCGTGAGGTATCAGGGAAGTGTAGTCGGAAAACTTGACATGCATTTCCTGCATGTAGGCCGACCGGCGAATACGCGCGAAGCCATTTGGTCGAAACAACCGAATGAGAACCCAGTAAACATTACGATCTTGAAGAAAGTTGAGACGTGGAATCCGCTTTCCATCGAAAATACATCAAAGATAAATACAGCAGCGAAACTCATTGGCAACGATCGCCTCATCCACGAACTACGCCAGCTCAACGTCGCCTCAAAGGAATGGGTCATTCGCCAATACGATCACGAAGTGCAAGGCCGTAGCGTCGTCAAACCACTGATGGGCGCTAACAGTGGACCGTCCGATGCAGCTGTCCTTCGTCCGCGCTACGACTCGAACAAGGGCATCGCCATTGGTTGCGGCCTATGTCCGGAGCTGTTCGACTTCGATCCGTATTGGATGGCTGTCGCCGCCATCGATGAAGCTTTCCGCAATATCATTTGCGTCGGTGCGAACCCCGATCGCGTAGCCATTCTCGACAATTTCTGCTGGCCGAAGTGCGACACACCCGAAGGCATGGGTTCGCTCGTCCGCGCCTGTCGCGGTGCACACGACGCGGCCATCGCCTATGGCCTGCCGTTCATCTCCGGCAAGGATTCGCTGAACAATCAGTTCTCCATGAGCGACGAAGAATCGCGCCGCACCGGGTTGCCCAGACAATTGGCGATCCCGGGGACGCTGCTGATCAGTGCGATTGGTTTGGTCGACGACGTGCGAGCTTGCACGACGATGGACCTTAAGAAGCCGGGGAATCGCCTCGTCTTCGCCAGTGCTGGTGAATCATTTCAGTCTCTCGAAGAATCATTAGCTGTTCATCGAAAAGTGTCATCACTGATCCGCAATGGCAAAGTCGCGGCGGCCCATGATGTCAGCGACGGCGGACTTATCGTCACGATCGCCGAAATGTGCATCGCCTCGGGCCTGGGGGCTGAACTGACACTTCCAGCGGAGTTAGCCAACGAAGCGTTGTTCGCCAACAGAATGACCTCATATGTGCTTGAGATGTCGGAAGAGAACGCCACCCAATGCGGGTTCCCGATCACCGGCACAGTCACCGAAAATGCCCGTTTGAAAATCGCAGCCTGCGGAATCGACGCCTCCATCGAAGAAATCTCGCGAGCGTGGCGCGAACCGCTCGCGCATGGCGGAGGGCACGTTCATGGCTAACGTTCGCGTTTTGGTCTTGCGTGCAGCCGGCATCAACTGCGACGAGGAGATCGCGCATTGCTGGCGATCGGTCGGTGCGAAGCCCGAGGTTCTACACATCAACCGCATCGCCGAAAACCCGCGACAAATCCGCGACTTTCAGATCGTCACCATCCCCGGCGGGTTCAGCTACGGCGACGACATCGGCGCGGGCGTCATTCTCGCTCAGCGCCTCTCACTCGATCTGATCGATGAACTGCGCGAAGTCGTCCACCGCGGCGGCGGCATCCTCGGCGTGTGCAATGGTTTTCAGGTATTGGTCAAAGCAGGTTTATTGCCCGGCGGTCGATTCACCAATCAGGTCACCGTCACCTACAACGATTCCGGCCAGTTCGAAGCTCGCTGGGTCAAGCTCGAAGTCTGCACCGACCGCTGCCCGTTCTTGACGCCGAAATCAACGCTCCGCCTGCCGGTGGAACACGGCGAAGGCAAAGTGGTGACAACCAGTGACACCGTCGCCCAAGAGCTTTCGCAATCTGGATACGTGGCTGTGCGATACGTGGACGAAGAAGGCCGTCACGATCGCTACCCCGCCAACCCCAACGGTAGCGTCGGAGGCATCGCAGGCCTCTGCGACGAAACCGGCCGCATCTTCGGGTTGATGCCGCACCCGGATCGACATTTCTCCCATCAACATCGCCCGGATGGGAGAGAATGCTCGGTAGAGGGAACGCCCGATGGTCTGTCGGTTTTCATGAATGCCGTTCGGCATTGGCAGTGAAGAGTGTCACAGTGAACGTGCGGGCTGCCTAACGGTTATCGATCAACTTTCGTATTCATAGTCTTGGAGTATTGCCGTGTCCATGCTGCAAACTGAGCTTAGCGAAATCTTGGCACATTTGTCCAAGCGCGGCTTCGAAACACGCGATCTGGAGTTTGACCCCCCCGCAAAGCCAATCGAAGTAGATCGTGCAGAAGCGAAACTCGGTTTCAAGTTGCCGCCCTCTTTTCGAGAAGTGGTGACTACCGTTTCGAGCCAAATCGGTTTCTGGTGGTACTCTCCGGACGGGGTCGAGTTCCCGCCGCCTTTCCGCAGCAACTTCTCGGGACAGCTAGAGTGGTCTCTCGAACATATTTCCAAGTATGAGCAAGGTCGCATGGGATGGGTGGAGAGCGTATTTCCAAACGCTGATGATGCGTATGATGCTGTTTGGCATAACAAGCTTGCCTTCAGCGCGATCGGAAATGGAGATTATCTTGCGATTGATTTGTCACCGACGAATTATGAGCGCATTGTATATTTGAGCCATGATGATGGCGGGGGACACGGCCATGTTCTCGCCGACGACTTTGCCGACCTATTGCGGCGCTGGGTTCCGCTAGCATGTGCAGGGGCGGAAGATTGGCAGTGGTTGCCATTTACGAATGACCAGGATTCTCGGATCGACCCCACTTGTGAGAACGCGAAAGCTTGGCGAGGGTTGCTTGGACTACCCGTGTGACTCGTACACTATTCGCGTCGCGTATGGTCGTAAGTGGACGTTTAGCAAGGGCCTGCCTACGGCGCCAATTCCGGCCCTTGGTCCAGATATTCCTCATAGAACTGCGTGATGCGATCCGCGTCGACGGTTTCGAGATTTAAATAGGACCCATCTTTCACCGCCAATTCCCCAGCCGCACCTGACCGCGCCGATAATGAGCTTCAGCGTTTTCTAGTGCATCACCGAGAAGAAACAAAGGACTTCAGGAGAATCGCATGTTCATCCGGCAAATGCAGGAAATATTCTACATGAGGGCGAAGACCCCGAAAGACCTCCCCTGGCACCGGGACGTCCCGGATGGATTCATCCCGGAAGTCGTTGAGGCGCGAGGCAAACCGGGCCGGGCGCTCGATTTGGGCTGTGGATCGGGCGTTTTTTCGGTCTGGCTCGCGAAGAAGGGCTACGAAGTGACCGGTGTCGATTTCATTCCGCGCGCGATCGATATGTCCCGGGCGCGCGCCGAAGCGGAAGGTGTGCGGGTGAACTGGGTCAACGCGGACCTGCTCACCTGGACGGCGCCCGGGCAGTTCGATGTCATTGTCGATTCCGGCTGTCTGCATTCCCTGATCGGCGGCGATGTTGGCCGGTACAAGGAGCAGCTCGTGCGCTGGCTGGCCCCCGGAGGTGATTATGTCCTCGGGCATTTCGGCAAGAGACATTGGCTCGACTGGCGCCCGGTCGGGCCGACGCGCCGGACCCGGGAGCAGTTGGTGCGGCTGTTCGCTCCGGAGCTAGAGGTCGTCAAGCATCAGCAGAGTGAAATGGCTGTTCCGCTACCGATCGGCCCCATTGTGCAAGGACACTCATTCTGGTTTCGCCGTACGAGCCCAAAGGCATGACCGGCGTACTGAGCTAGTTCAACAACCATTAAGAAAGCGATTACAACCACGAGGAACAGAAAGTGCCGCGTCGAGCAAGGAAAAGGAAGAGACTCTCCCTTTCAGCTGATTGATGGGAGAATCAAGGAATTCAAGTATTGGGGCGAGATGCTTCATCGGGTCCGACTGCTCATCAGGCGGGCCGCCCCGCTATTTTACAAGCCAAAGCGGTGCACGAATTTTCACCGCGTGTTTGGCAGTAAGCCATGCATGACAAAGACACTGAATGTGCCCATCATCGTCGGCTCGCTCACTTGACCAATATGCCTGACTGACTGCTTCGACCGACTTTGCACTGGCTTCGATCTCAAGCAATGCAAGGAGCAAATCTAATTCTCTAATAAGCCTACGAAGATTTCCAACCTGAAACGCGCCCTTTTCGCCAGCACGCGGACCGTAGTCGTTAACCATGCTCCTGAGCAAAGAATTGACCAATGCCTGTTGGTCACTGTCTGGCGATTTTCGTTTAAGCCCAAGAGATTGCAGGATCCTTGAGAAAAACCCGCCGGAGATCACGGTTACACTTTCAATCTGCGGCCCATCATCCGAAGGCGACGTTCCTGGGGGCCATAGCAATTCGCGTACAACGTCGGCATCGATGTATACACCGTGCCATGCATCAACCGCACACAATTGCACTGTTTGAGATTCGTCTAGCTTCGACTTAGCGAAAGTCTGAAGTTCGCTCCACCAGGACCACGCAAGCTCATCATTGAGACAAAAGCGTTCGCCTGGAGTTCCCAACGGTAAGGCTGCACCGAAACGAGCTTGTAGCAATTCAACGATATCGCTGCTGTCGCATAGGATGTCGTTCGGGTGACCGGCCTGAAAGTTGAAACCCATAGTTACATCCCGTTAGTAGATGTAAGAAAGCGCTCAATGATAAGCTATACGAGAGATGACGTAATTCACGGCGCCAATTCCGGCCCCTGATCCAGATAATCCTCGTAGAACTGCGTGATGCGATCCGCGTCGACGGTTTCGAGGTTCAGCTGCACGTCCCACGCGATGCACATTACTTCGCCGGGTAGGCCGTTGTAGGGTGCGGCCACAAACTTCACTGTATCAAACACTTCGCTCTCGGGAAGTTCGTTGTAAATGACGCGAAGCTCATCCTGCAAGTCCGTATCGCATTCGTCCTCGCATTGATAGAGCACGACGACGTAACCATGCTCGAGGTTGTGCACCCATTGCTCTTCCTGGAGGAAGTCCGTGAAGACGCCGGCCGGAACCGGCGCGAAAAGTAGCTGCGACCAGTGCGGACCCGAAGCCGGGGGATTCGTCAGATAGGTGGCCTGCGTGCCGACGGGGATGTGGTTCGCGCCTTCGTTGGGAATCGCGATCTCAACGCCGAATTCTCCGTCTCCGCCACCGGAGTTGTCATTGCCGCCGCCACCGCCTCCACCACCACCGCCGTTGTCATTCGAGGGCGTATTATCGTTGGACGGGGTGTTGTCATTCTCGTTTTCCGAATCGTTATCGTTCGATTCGCCGTTGTCATTCGCGCCCGCGTTGTCGTTCTCGGATTCGTTGTCGTTGCTGGCGGTATTGTCATTTCCGGCGGTGTTGTCATTGGCTGCGGCGTTATCGTTGGTCGCCGAATTGTCATTGGCCGCCGAGTTATCATTCGCGGCAGAGTTGTCATTGCCCGGGCCCGGATCGCCCGGCGTACACCCCCACAACGGCAGCATCACCAGCACCGTCCAAACACCAATCCGACCGAGGCTTCGAATCCCACTCATCAGCATGCAAACACTCCTTTAGTCCGCATACATATTATGGCGGCCAGTCGCGTCGAGGAAAGTCGACGCACCTCATGTTTTGACTTTTGGACTTTTCGACGTTGGGCGTTTGTTTTACGGCGTTTCCTTGATCCACTTGGCGATCGTATCGATCACCGCGCCGTCCACGTAGCTGCGTCGTTGATAATCTGCCGGCACCGATGGCCCCGAACCGGGCCGAAAGAGATGATCGAGATTGTCGAACAGTTTCAGGGTCACGCTCTTGCGACCCTCCAGTTTTTTCTTCCAGATACCGAAATCCTTTTCCGCGCTCACCTGATAATCGCGCCCGCCCTGCAAAACCAGAATTGGGTGCGGGATCGACATGGCTCGGTTCACCGCGTCCAGCTTGTCTAGTTCCTTCCAATATGCGACCGGCGCACCGAGGATCGACACGTCATCCTTTGCTTTGCCCGATCGCAGCTCTTTGATCGCGTTCAGCGTCTCGTCGATCTTCGCTTTCTCGTTCGCGTCTACCACGCCATCTGAGGCCGCGATGTATTGTATCTGGTCCTCGACCAAGTCGGCGATTGGCCGCGCAGCCGCCGCCAACATGACAATCCCGTGCACGCCCGGCTCCTTCATCGCGATGTACGGGGCAGCCGACGCGCCGAGGCTGTGACCGATGACATACACCCGCTTGGGGTCGATCCGCTCATTCGTGAGCAACAAACGCACAGCCGCTGCCGCGTCGTCGATCACTTCCTCTTCGAGCGTGATCTTGTTCTCGTCCATCGCGTAGCCGTGCTGCTTGGTGCGCTTCTCATAACGCAGCACCGCGATGCCCTTCGATGCGAGCCCCCACGCGAGATCCTTGAACGGCTTGTTTTCGATCAGCGATGCATCGCGATCATTCGGTCCGCTGCCGTGCACCAGCACAGCCGCCGCCACGCGATCGCTCCCTTTGGGCAGCGTCAGCGTGCCGGGCAATGGAAACTTCCCGGCGGACACGGTGACTTCTGTTTCGGTGAACGCGTTCTTGTCGACGTAGGCCGGCGCGATGTATTCGACGCCTTCGGACGATGGCGTGAAGAAAAGCCCTGCGACTTCGTCCTTTTGGTTCAGCGAAATCTTGACGTTGAGCGCGCTCTGCTGAAATTTGCACAGGATGTCGACAACGGTTATTTCGCCCACGACTTGCGAGGTCGCCCGCATCTCCGACTGGTACGGCCCAAAGTCCTTTTTCACGCTCAGCCAAACATCTTTGAGCGTGCTCTCCGGCAGCGCGGACTTCATTGTCGCATCGCTGGCCGCCACGAAGTCGCCGAACTTTTCGTCGATGAGCAGTTTGAGCAACGCCCGAGCGCGATCGATTTTGGCATCCTTCGGCGCGTCCCCGGCAATCGCAATGCTCGAAATTCCGAGGAGGAAAAGAAACGATGGCGTGCAGCAATAGTTCCCTCTCCCTCTTAGACCGAATGCGACTGAGAAAGGAGCATGAGGGGTAGGGTGAGGGTCTCTTAATCTGCCATCGCTTGGTTTTGTTACAAGAACAAATTGCTTTCGATCTGCGAACATCTTCAAACTCCCGTGGCCATGCTTAGGTCCACCGGAGTTGAACTAGAACGCAGCCTGTCCGCGAGGTCAATGCGCGTACTTCGCAAGTTCTTGTAGCTTCCGCTTGGCCTCGCGGACCTCGGGGTGACGGTTAAGACGCCATGTCGCAAAATAGGAACCGCAACCAATGATAGCGATGAAAATAAGTATGCGCGCCCAAAGTGGGCAAATGAAGAAGACAAACTCATACGGCGACAGCGTATGGCTAGTAGTGAGCATGCCGCCGCCGTCGGACGGTGCGAACCCGTTTGGCAATACGGCCTCGAACCCACCTGCATCCAGCATTTCCGTCAGGTACGCACGAACCGATTGCCCGACAGCCGGGATTTCATGATGCCCATGCGACGTCATGTAGCGAAACGGATTATTGCCGGGGATGTATCGCAGTTGCCACGCGTGAACGACAACTACATGTCCAACTTCAAAGCTGGAACCCTTTTCTACTGATTCGACTTTGATCGAGACTTCAAACGTATCATGTATCTGATCATCATCTTCGATAGTGCAACGGCTATCGACGTCCACGACCTTGCCCACGACGATGTCACTGGCTTCATAAATCAACCCGTCGACGTCAAGGTCTGCGAGGTCTGCGAATGTCGCGGACGGCCCGGCAAGAAAAATCAATCCAACAGCCGCCAAAGCTCTCATGTGATTCATGTGCATCCCCTTTGTGATTCCAGGAATTGGCTTGATGAGTTCCCTTTTCCTCTGTGGCGAGAAGACTAATCAACCGGCGTTGTGTGCCAGGGCTTCGAGTCCTTCTGCTGCGGCAGTCTCTGCGTCGAACTCGTCGTCTTCGGAAAGTGACTGAGCTGCATCGTTTGTCATATGGGTGGGTTGGCCGGTGCACTCAACAACGCTCTGCCAGAGATGACCGTTTGGATCAATCTTTTTTGTCTGCGAGACCACCGCGGCGATCGGCACGTGCGTGAATTGATCGTTCCAATAGCTCACGAACATACCGGTCTTTCCGGCCATCGCGGCATGGGCTGCCATCTGTCCCAGGATGCCGGCGAAGAGCGAATCGCTTGGAGTCGCGGGCGCGGAGCGTATCAAATAGCTCGGGTCGATGTATTTGAGCGAGAATGGGATTCCGACAAGTCGCAAGTACTCTGAAATGCGGTCGCGAAGGAAGATACCGATATCTTGCGGTCGAACGTTCCCTGATGCGTCCTTGGTCTCGTGCGCCGATTCGTCCTGCTCGAAAAGACGTTGCCCAGCCCCTTCCGCAACCACCAGGACGGCATGCTGGCGACTCTTCAGGCGGCGCGCGAGATGAACCAGAAGACCGTTGGCGCCGGCCATCTCGAATTCCGATTCCGGAACCAGCACGAAGTTGGCATCGCGGCTGGCGAGCGCGGCATGCGCGGCGATGAAACCGGCATGTCGCCCCATAAGTTTCACCAATCCGATTCCGTTGAGGGCGCCGGTAGCTTCGACATGGGCGCTGCGGATCGCTTCCGACGCGACCGAGTAAGCCGTCTCGAATCCGAATGTTCGTGCAGTGTACGGAATGTCGTTGTCGATCGTCTTGGGCACCGCCACGACGCCGATTTTCAGGGAGCGTCGTTCGATTTCCTGGCATAGTGAGAATGCCCCACGAAACGTGCCGTCACCGCCGATGCAAAAAAGAACCTGCAGATTCAGCCGCTCCAGTGCGTCGACCATTTCCTCGGGCGATTGCGGACCGCGCGACGATGCGAGGATCGATCCACCCTGCTGATGGATGTGCGCGACGGAATCCGGATCAAGCATGATCGGCCTGTGGCCGAAACGGGGAATGAGGCCCTGAAATCCGTATCGAAATCCATAGACGATTCTGATGCCGTAGTGTCGGTGTAGCTGCCTCACAATTGCCCGGATGACGTCATTAAGACCGGGGCATAAACCGCCGCAGGTGACAATGCCGCATCGCACCTTGGTCGGGTCGAAGTAAATGTTCTCGCGCGGTCCGGCCAGTTCGAAGCCCGGAGAGACGCCGTCATCAAACGATCCACCCTTGTTCTCGACGGATGGGAAGGTTTGACAAAGGGGCGTTCGCGTACCATCGGAGACGTATCGCCTGGTCTTGTACGGAGTCGCGACCTTTCGCGGTCCAAGTTCCCGCACCGAAAAATCAACCGTCGCGGAATTAAGTAGCTGCTTCATGGTGGGAACTGCCTGTAAGTTTCGCCCGTTGGGCGCACGATAGTTGCCAGGGGCTTCAGCCCCTGGAGTTGTATCCTATTTGTTGCTTCGCCCGGAGGGCGAACGAAGCCATCAGTTTCCATAACCAGTGACCCTGCTTAGACATGTTTAGCACTCACTGTTCGGTGACCCGCGTTTTCCTTGCCGCGTTCATTGTCATGCACAATTTTCAAACGAATCAGCCGCACGTTCTGTGGCTGAAGAGATGCGATCCCTACGCGCAGGCCGAGGCCGCGCGAACGATTCTATACGTCGCGAGGCGCAGCCTATCTATCATCGGGCCGCAGCTATCTCTGGATGAGGTTTGGCGACAGTGCGGCGGAGTGAGAC
Organism: uncultured Phycisphaeraceae bacterium; assembly: GCA_964494205.1. Lineage (GTDB taxonomy): Bacteria > Planctomycetota > Phycisphaerae > UBA1845 > UBA1845 > JBBTCX01. Next base: position 294,776 of record CAZBRD010000001.1, read on the forward strand.
GACCGCGCAGGTCCGGAAAGTCTTGTTGGTTCAGGTGAACAGGAAGGCACGACGAGTCTGATATTTCAGCAGTTTATTTCGACGATGCTATTGTCGGGACCGAAAAAAGTATCCGGCATTCGAGGTGTAACGGAGCGCGGACTGACGGAGTTCCATGCACAGCTTCTTGTGTTCGTTGCGAGGTGCTGTTGCAAATAGTCGTGTAGGGTGGGTCGTTTCGACCCACCTTTTATTCATTCGTTCCGAAGACTTCCGATTTGTTTTCCGTGTCTGCATACTTCAAAAGAAAAACTCCTATCACGCGGGACACCTACCAAGCTGTCTTCGCACGAGATATCGTATGACAAACAAACCGACAATGATTCCACCGCACCACTTGGCCATTCGATACGCAAGCGCGACCTGCACAACGTCCGCCGTCGGCTGCGATTGAATCTTCGACGCTGCCCAAGGGCAAAACCCACCAAGCCCCGCGAGCAGCACGATCACGACCCAGAACAAAACGGTGACGAATACACGCGGCTCGGTGGATTTGGTGATGAGGATAAAAGGAAACATGCCATGAAATCCGAAGAGCCAGCGCCATTATGTGGGGTGCATTTTAATGCACCATTCCGTGAAGCGGCACCGTTTGGTACATCAAGATGCTCTACCAACTACGCGAAGCAACAGATCGATTTTGGAAACTGGCTCACAACAAGCTTTTGAATGCCGGAAGCACAGCAAGAGCAACTACAGTTCGCTCGCTCAAGAGCTTTCCTGTTTCGATGGTAAGTCTTATTCGTTCCGCCTCCGGAAGGTAATGGCAAAAATCTTCAACCATTAACCTGGCTCCTTGAAAGATATGATCTGCCATATCGGTCGTCGTAGAGTAATACTCGAATCGCTCGGCGATTAGCTTTTCGAAGTACTCATTTCTTTCGGACTTCGTATCCCCCAAGCAATTCTGAGTTCCGAAGCTTGGTTTTATTCTGTTGATCACCGCATTCACGAATTCTGATCGTTTCGGTTCACCGAATTTTCCAAGCGCCAGCCGGTCAGTATACGTGATCAGGAAATTCGTGAATTCCATGCACAAGAAGACCTGGGTGTCGTCGGAGAGCTGTTGGTCCCACAATTCAATCACAGATTCGACGCTTTCGACAGACATAAGGACAATTTGAGTTCCGAGACCTTCTGCATACTCGGAAGGCGACTGCAACAAGCGACTTGCCTCTGTGGCTGCGTTCGCTGAAATCTTGCGGATAACCTCGTTAGGTGGGAGCGCCTTTGCTTTGCCTTCGCGCTCGGCTTTTTGCAGCCACTTTTTTGTTACGCGACGTGTTGTGCCGTCTGGAAGCTCGAACTCCAGCTTTTCGCCGAATATGGCGTCCCAGAAACTTACTGAACCCTTCAATTTAAGCTCCGCGCAAATGTCCAAATTTATTTTCCGGGCTGAATTGCGCGGGCCGCCAACATTACGCGTTGCAAGCGCGGCGCGAACACCGCAGCCCCGAACTTCGCTACAATCCGCCACACATACCCGCCCTCCATCCACCTCACCACTGCCGCCCTCAACTCGCCGTACTTCAGCTTCCTCGCAAATAGACCGGGTAGATTTCAGAGTAACTCGTGCAACTCCTCCGCCGTTAATTGCGCATCGCGCAGGATCGCTCGCAACGTACCGACCTTCAGTGTCTTGTGATCGGGCACAGTAACCGGCAACCGAGTTTGATCGCTGGGGTGTCGCATGCGCACGTGGCTGCCTCGTTGACGAACGACGATATAGCCGATGCGTTCCAATGCGGTTATTACTTCACGCCCGGAAACTTGCGGCAGACGAGTCATGCGCTGATTTGAACCTGTGTGACCAGTGGTGATCCCGTTTCAGGAATTGGCTCACCGGTTTCCTGCATGTCCTCAATGACTAGTTCAATAGCCTCGCGAATGTTGTCCAGCGATTCCTGAACGGTTTCGCCTTGGCTATAGCAACCGGGAAGAGTCGGACATTCGACGAAGAATCCACCCTCTTCCTGTGGAACGAGGACAACAGTAAACGTGCGCGTCATACCAAACTCCTTCCCGAGCCGCCGCCTTCAGGCGGCGCTAGCGCGGCGTGAACGCCGCGGCTCGGGACTTCGCCGCGGACAAGCCGCGACGCTACATATATCTCACCACCGCCGCACCGAACTCGCTGCACTTCAGCAGTTTCGCCGGGATATTCTCCGCCTTCATTAGTCGCTCGAAATCGTAGGTCACTTCCTTCGCGCCGATCGCGCCGTCCATGCCCTTGATGATCAGGTCCGCAGCCTCGGTCCAACCCATATATCTCAGCATCATCTCGCCCGAGAGGATCACGCTGCCCGGGTTCACTACGTCCTTATCCGCGTACTTCGGCGCGGTGCCGTGCGTGGCCTCAAAGATCGCGTGGCCGGTCATGTAGTTGATGTTCCCGCCCGGTGCGATGCCGATGCCGCCCACCTGCGCCGCGAGCGCATCCGACAGGTAATCGCCGTTCAGATTCGTCGTCGCGATCACGTCGAAATCCGTTGGCCGCGTGAGCACCTGCTGCAACGCAATGTCCGCGATCGCATCCTTGATCACGATCTTGCCGCTCTTGATGGCCTCGCTCTGCTCCGCGTTGGCAGCCTCCTCGCCGCGCTCCTTCTTCGTCCGCTCCCACTTCGGCCACGTGTACGTTTCCTTCGCGAACTCCTGCTCGGCCAGCTCATAGCCCCAGTCGCGGAACGCGCCCTCGGTGAACTTCTGAATGTTCCCTTTGTGTACGATCGTGAGGCTCTTTCGCTTCTCGCGAATCGCATACTGAATGGCTGCCCGGATGAGCCGCTGCGATCCGTCCTTGCTCACCGGTTTGATGCCGATGCCGCTCGTCGCGGGGAAGCGGATCGACTTCACGCCCATCGCATCCTGCAAAAACGCGATGACCTTCTTCACGTCCGGCGTTCCCGCTTGCCATTCGATGCCTGCGTAAATGTCCTCGGTGTTCTCGCGGAAGATGACCATGTCCACAGCCTCAGGTCGCTTCACCGGCGAAGGCACGCCCTTGAAATATCGCACCGGCCGCAGGCACACATAGAGATCGAGCTTCTGCCGCAGTGCGACGTTAAGCGAGCGAATGCCGCCGCCGACTGGCGTGGTCAGCGGGCCCTTGATGCCCACGAGATATTGCTTGAACGCGGCGAGCGTGTCCTCCGGCAGCCACGTGCCGTACTTGTCGTACGACTTCTGCCCGGCGTACACCTCGAACCAGTTAATCTTGCGCTTGCCGTTGTAGGCTTTCTGGACCGCGGCATCGAACACTTTCACCGACGCGCGCCAGATGTCCGGCCCCGTCCCGTCGCCCTCAACAAAAGGCAGGATCGGGTCGTCCGGCACATTGAGTCCGTGTGAAGACATGGTGATCGTGGAACCGCTCGTCGGTGCTTTCAGGTTTTCGAACATGGCGATGGTTTCTCCGTGAAAAATAGTCAACGGGGGCATGATAACCGCGATCGGTTTGAACGAGAACGAGCACCGAGCGTGGGCGTGTTGCTTCCCATTCCTTCATCAATTCACTATAATTCAAGGCATCTAGGGCCGAAACTCGTCGTTCCATCCACTCGATTCGTCGATGCAACCACCTCCGGGAGGGGAAGACCATGATCCAAAGAAATCGAATCGCCGTGTTCACACTGACCATGCCCTGCTGGCTCGCGACATTCGGTGCTTCCGCGCAAGAGTCGGGTTCAGTGGTTGGCTGGGGTGCACAAACGGTCGGCGTCGACTTGAGCGGGCCATTCGTATCCGTGTCCGCCGGAGGAAGCAACAGCCTTGCGCTAAAGGCCGACGGTTCGATCGTGGTGTGGGGCGGCAACGACTATGGCCAAAACAACGTTCCTTCTCCCAACACGGGATTTGTGGATGTTGCGGCTGGCTCGGGCCACGGTCTTGGGCTGAAATCGGATGGCTCAGTTGTGGCGTGGGGCTGCGCTCCGCCCTTCTTTAACGGTGGGCAATGCACCGTTCCTCCACCGAACATTGGATTCACCGCGATTGCTGCGGGTGCATTCCACAGTTTGGCGTTAAGGCCGGACGGCTCCATCCTTGCTTGGGGCACGAACGGCCACGGGCAGAACGACGTTCCATCACCCAACGCGGAATTCACGGCTGTTGCTGCCGGAATGCATCATAGCATCGGACTAAAAGCCGACGGTTCAGTTAGGGCTTGGGGATGCGAGTTTCCGACAGACTTCGGCCAGTGCGACGTCCCTGCGCAAAATACAGGGTTTGTCGCCATCGCGGCGGGCGCCTACCACAGTCTTGGCCTAAAGGCTGACGGCTCGATCGTCGCGCAAGGTTGCGGCGACGAGAATGATTACGGGCAGTGCGCAGTTCCATCACCTAACTCGGGTTTCGTAGCCATCGAGGCAGGCGCGTACCACAGTCTTGGCTTGAAGGCAGATGGCTCGATCGTGGCTTGGGGCGCCGGAGTCTCATCGACGAATGAATTCCCCCATTACGGGCAGAGCGTTGTTCCTACTTCCAATTCGAACTTTGTCGCCATCGCGAGCGGCGCGTATCACAGTATCGGATTGAAGACCGATGGCTCGATCGTGGTGTGGGGCGACAGCAGTTCCGGACAAACCAACCCCCCTCCGGCAAACGCGGATTTCGTGCAGGTTGCGACCGGCGCGTCGCACAGTCTTGCGCTGAAAACCAACGGCTCGATCGTGGCGTGGGGAGGTAATCTCTTTGGTCAAATCAACATCCCTCCTCCCAATTCGGATTTCGTCGCAGTTTCGGCCGGCGATTTCCACAGCTTGGCATTGAAGTCTAACGGCTCAGTCGTGGCGTGGGGGAATAATGAAGAAGGACAAAGCAACATACCGCCGCCGAACACCAACTTCGTGGCGATCGCCGCAGGCGGGTATCACAACATGGGTTTGAAATCCAATGGCTCAATCGTGGTGTGGGGTAGTAGCTTCCTCGGTCAGACCAACATTCCTCCTCCCAACTCTGGTTTCATGGCCATCGCGGCGGGTGGATACCATTGTCTGGGGCTGAAGACCAATGGCTCGATTGTGGCCTGGGGTAGCAATTCAAACGGACAAACTCAAGTACCTCCACCTAATTCGGATTTTGTGGCCATCGCCGGCGGCGGAGGAGGGCACGTCGGTATCCCTGCGCACAGTCTTGGTCTGAAATCCAATGGCTCCATCGTCGCCTGGGGAAGCAATTCCAGCGGTCAAATCAGCGTTCCTCCGCCCAACATGGGATTCGTGGCCATCGACGCAAGTCGCGATAACAGCATCGGGCTTAAGTCCGATGGTTCAATCAGTGCTTGGGGCTCGAACCAATACAACCAACTAAGCGTTCCCTCACCCAACGTGGGTTTCGTAGCCATCGCCGCAGGCACCGGCCACAATCTCGCCATCCGCGCAGCCCTTGTTGGCGATGTCGATGCGGATCATGACGTTGATCTTCACGATGCGGCAACGTTCATCACCAATATGGCCGGTCCAAATATTGAAGTTGCAATCGGCGACATCGCGCGCTCAGATGCTGACCACGACCTCGATCTAGATCTCCGCGACTTGGCTGCTATCCAATCGGCCTTTACAGGTTGTTACGCAGGCTGTCCTTGAAATCGACATCTGATAGCGATATTCAGGCGTGATGAGACGATCACGAAATACCCCTAAAACACGGCGTCAACTCAATTCGCAGAGGCTCTTACTGCTCGTGCTGGTACTATTTCTTCTGCTGCCATTCGGCTGCACAACCAGCGGTCCCGGCCAGCCGCAAGACCAAGAAACCGGCTCGCCCGTGCCGCAGGAACTGCAAGGGAACTGGCAATCGATTCTCACCTACATCCCAGCCTATTACACCGGCGTGGTAGCCAACGATGATTTCGGCGGCACGCTGGGCATCTTTTTCTACTTCTATCCCGATGGACGCTATCAATACGACTTGAACACAATCCTCACCTACTTCGGCGGCAACTGCTTTCGCAATACCTCATGGACAGAGACCGGCACGCTCGATATCGATGGCGCGCAGTGGACGCTGTCACCGAACCACGCCTCTTACACTCAGTTGGACTCCTGCGGCGAAGCAGAGTTCATCGACCCGGCTGCAGCCGTAGAGGCGACCGTCACAGTAACACCCGACGAGGACGAAACCGGCTGGCCGCTGCTGCGAATAGTTCTGCCCAACGGTGATGAGTTGATTTTGGAACGCTGTCGCGATTGCGAATGAGCTGTGTAGGGCAGTTTCTCCGAACCCACGTTTTTCACGTTTCCCTTGGCGGCTTTGCGCCTTTGCGTGAGACGATCTTTCCAGCCTCATGCTCGTGCGAGAATCCCTTCTCGCACGCACCTCTGCGGGAATCCTTATCCCGCAGCCTGCCACAAATGCAAGTCAGTTCTTCGGTCCGACTGCTGCGTCACCCGACTCTCTAGGCTCCCCTCTTTCTCGCAGTGCACCACGATACCATTTCGTGTAGCGCCACGTGCGTACGCCCGTCTTAAGAATGGCTACGCTGGCAGTTAGGCTCAGCCCCCAGAACGCTACACTGACGATGCTGCTGATGATACTCTTGCCGGCAACCAAATTCTGGATCGACGGGACGATTCGATCGAAAGTGATACCTAACAACATCCCAATTGCCAAGAGGATCGTCACCGAACAAAACGCAAGATTCGCAGGTACCTCTGCCACCTCGCTGCAAGCATTGCATTGGCGCCATCCGCGCACAGTGTAATCGCACTCCGGCCACTGTTTACGTTTAAGTGGCAGCAATTGCCCCTTCCAGCAATGCGGGCAGACATATTCGCTGCTGCTCATAGGTCGGTCTCCGGGCAAGGCAGAGTAGGGTGGGTTCTCTGAACCCACCTTTTGTCACTTTCGTGAGGTGTGCGTCACGGTTGATTTTTTGAGCAATCACCCTGCACGTTATTAAAGCAGCGTTCCCGTGCCGCGCCAAAGACAATGGTGCCGGTAGCGCCGTCGATCAAACGGAGAAACCGAATGGCCAGGCCACTCTTCACCCCTAACCTCGCGATTCGCCACAACTCGATCTTTTGCCAATCCTCGATTAATTCGAAATCACCCACAGCCAAAAATCTGCGCGAGATGATATTTTCCGCGACAACAAACCCCATTTTCACGCCCCAAATCCACGAATTCCCTGCGCCGCGCAGGTTCGCGCAGAAAAACACCCTCGTTTTCATCATCAAAAACTCGGTCGTGCAACATCGCGCTCGAATCGCGCTGCGCGGTGAACCAGTCGCCCACCACCAACGCCATGCTAAAATCCTCGGTGTATGAATGACGTCAAAGCTTCTAGCCAACTTCTCGAATGGCGCGACGGCGTGGCCTATTTCCACGGCGTGCGTGTCGATCACCGTATCGCGCACATCGCGGGCCGCGACTTCAAACTCGCCGTCCTCAAAGACGCGGCCGAGCTACTCGACCTGCCGCACTTCGAGAAACTCTTTGTCGAAACCGACCGATTACCCTATGGCCTCGAACTCTGGCCAGCGTCGCAGATACTTTCTGAGCTGATTCTAAAAGGTGAGCCAGGCCAGGGAAGGAATGCTATCGAAATCGGTTGTGGTCTCGGGCTGGTCGGCATCGCCGCAACGGTCGCGGGGTGGCACGTTCGCGCAACGGACATCGACCCAATGGCCCTCGACTTCGCCCGCATGAACGGTGAACTGAACGACGTCACAGTGGCCGAATGGGGCGAGCTTGATTGGCGTAACCCGCCTACAGATCGCAAATATGAGCGGGTGTTAGGGGCCGACATTCTTTACGAACTCGTACACCACGCGCCAATTCTCTCGTGCGTTAAGCAACTGCTCGCACCGGGCGGCCTCGCAATGATCTCAGATCCGCACCGCGGCGTGGCGGATCGTGTGGCAGACATGGCCAAAGCAGCCGGTTTCGATGTGCAGATCGTTTTGGGCGAAGCACCGAACCACCTGGGGCAGACAATCAAAGGTCGCGTGTTCGTATTGCGGCTGCCTGAATAAGAATGCCAACAGGTGACACAAAAAATAAGCGAAGCGGGGTTAATCGCTACTTTCCCGTCGGCTTGGGCAACGTGAAGCGATCGCGGATGGTCGAGTAATCCTCGGCCCCGAGTCGGCCAACAAGGTCAATCTTATTCACGTCCACCGTGCCATCGGAGAGATAGTGGCTGTCGGCGATATGGAAGCACAGAATCTCGCCGATGCAGATGTTGGCGGAAAGTGGGCCGTCGCCGACGGGAACGATTTGAAGCAGCTTGCACTCGAGATGAACCGGCGACTCTGCCACTCGCGGCGGTTTGATAAATCGACTCGGCAACGGCGTAAATCCAACAGCCTCGAATTCGTTGACCTCGGGCGGATACGCATAGGAGGCTTCGTTCATCGCCTCTTTGATGGAATAGGGTACGACATTTACCACGAACTCCGGGACCGCACGCAGATTGATGATGGTATCTTTCGAAGTGCCGTCGGCCTTGGTGCACGGTGAGAAGATGACCGCAGGCGGGTTTGAGCCCACGCCGTTGAAAAACGAGAACGGCGCTAGATTCGGGATGCCATCGGCTGACACCGTCGAGACGAAGGCGATCGGTCGAGGCAGCACGGCTGACAGCAACGTCTTGAAATTGTCGCGCTTGGCTCGCTCAGCCGTGACGACAGTTTGAAAAGTCGGATAGGGTTGCATGCCGGAAGAGTCATTCCCCTGCTCGCGCAGGGGGCTCGGTTCAGAAACAAGAGGCATGGCGGATCAGTTCACCGAACCCTGCAACTGCTTGCACTTCTGGTAGTAGTCGAGCAGCTTCTGGGCCATGTCCTTGTCCTCGCCGTTCGCGAGTGCGACCGCTTCTGTTTGGACACTGATCGCGCGATCCATGGCCCCGATCTGGTACAGCACCCGTGCATAGATCACAGTGGCTTCCATTTCCTTGGGTGACGCTGCTTCGTATCCGCCCCTGGCTGCCTGCAACGCGAGGTCGGGTGTTTCTGTCATCAGCGTATCGCGGCCGCTGATGGTGAGAGCCAATCGTGACATGACCTTGGCGCTGGATCGGTTCTGGTCGACGTGCGACTCAAACCAGGTACGGAATGTCTTCACGTCTTTTTGCTCTTCGACATACACGCGGCTCAGGGCATCGAGCGCCAGTTCATTGGCAGGATCGAGCTTGAGCACATCCTTCAAACCCGTGACGACGATGTCCCACTTGCCGAGCCGGAATGCCGGGGCGAGGGCTTCAAACCGCTTGTTAACTTCGGCTTCGAGTTTCGCGGAGTTTGCGTCGTACGTGCCTTTCACGGCGGCGTCGATCACTTGCCCCAATTCATCATCCAGCGGGCTGCCCGTCCAGATGATCTTCCCGTCTTTCCCAACAAGGAAGCAGTGCGGAATGCCCGACTCGCCGGCAGCCTCCATGTAGCGCTCGTAGGTCTTGCCCTTCTTGTCGATGGCGATCGTGTAGGTCAGAGCTTTGCCCTGACTCTTGACGAACTTGCGGATGGCGTCGGGCGTGTTGCCGCGATTATCAGGGTCCGTCACGCCAATGATCGTGAGGTTGTCCTTGTACTTGTCCTGAATCTCGCTGAGCTTGGGCACGCTGGCTTTGCACGGTGGACACCATGTCGCCCAGAACTCGACGAGGTGAAGTTTCTTCGAAGCGTCGGTCGACAACTCGACCTTGGCACCTTGCACCCACTCTTCGATGTCCAGAGCAGGGGCTGGCATGCCGACGCTGAGCCTTTCAGCGTGGGCGAAGCCGACTAGTCCGTAACTGGCTGTAAGAAAAGCGGTTAAGAGGGTCTTGCGCTGCATTCTCATTTTCTCCCAAACGTCCCCTCGAAATCAAAAGGAACAGTATATCACAGGATTCGTACTCGAAAAGCAATACCGATTCATCGGCTGATCGCGTGTTACGTAGTCATTCCATTGCATTCATGTGGTTGCTTGTGCGTCTTTAGTAACTGTAGGCGCGTCATAGCCGGTGTTTATCCCGGACCTAACAACGATTGCCGAGCAACATGCATCTTTGTACACAAGCGGACTGGCGCGCGACGCAGCCGGATAGGGTTTGAGTTTCGCAATCGCAAGGCGAGAATCTCGGTGCGAAAATCGTGATCTGGCAGCGACAGGAGGCCTCATGGCGGGTGAAAAGGAATATGTTCTGGGGACCGACGCCGATGAACTGGCGCGGTTGGGTTTTCAGCATCGGCTGTGGAGCGAGCAGGCGTATGCACTCTGGGAGCGGGCTGGTTTTCGGCCCGGGCAGACGATTCTCGACGTGGGGTGTGGACCTGGGTTCGCGACGCTCGATCTGGCGCAATTAATTGGTAACACGGGTCGCGTTATCGGCGTGGATGCGTCGGATCGGTTCATCGGTTATTTGAAATCTCAAATCACGGCACGAGGCATGACCAATGTTGATGTACGAGTTGGCGACGTGCAAAAGCTCGAATTGCCGCCGGCGAGCGTCGACGCTGCCTACGCGCGATGGGTGATGTGTTTCGTGCCCGATCCCGATGCGGTGGTGGCCGGTGTCGCGCGAGCGCTCAAACCGGGCGGCGTGTTCACCATTCAGGATTATTTCAACTACACAGCCATCAGCCTCGCTCCGAAGAGTGCAGCGTTCGATCGCGTGATTGCGGCTGTCAGCAAGAGCTGGAAGCAACATGGCGGGGATGATGACATCGTTGGCCGACTGCCGGCAATCCTTGCAAACAATGGTTTCACCGTGCGCGAGATCAAGCCGATCCTCCGCGTCGGCAGGCCGGGTGACATCGTGTGGCATTGGCCGACAACATTCTTCAGGAACTACATTCCCAAATTGGTCGAAATGGGATTTCTTACCAAGGATGACCAGCGAGCGTACGACGAGGAATGGGAAACACGAACGCGCGATCCGAATTCGTTTTTCATGACGCCGCCGGTGTGGGATGTGGTGGCGGAGAAGTCTTGATTGCACATCGAGTCTACCTTTAGAAGTCGTCACTTCTGGTTCTACAAAGAGCTGCTCAAGTATCGCAGCTTCCGGATCAAGTTCATCAACTGTTCTACATTTTTCCTCCGTCATTTTGCCTTGAACGGGGTAGTTACGAATAGGAGGCTCCTAAATGCACACACTCCGCTTCTTTCTATTGATCGTGATCTTGTTCCATCTAGTTGGGGGAACGTATGAATACGTCAAGGGTTCAGACTGTAATAGCAATGGTGTTGAAGATTTATGCGACATCGATTGTGGAGCCGCAGGAGGCTCATGCGATATCAACGGTTGCGGGATGAGTGATGATTGCAACTTGAACTTGCGCCCCGATGAATGTGATCAATATCAGCCGTTTCACTCAAGTCTGCTGGCAATCGATGTAAGTGCGACCGATTTCGTTGTTTCACAGCCGCCATTTCCGGATGGGTTTCTGGGGGCGGAAGGCGATCTTGTTCATGTGTCGCCAACAGGTGTGCCAACCATAATTGGCGACGGATTGAATATCAACAACCTTGAATTCGCGCCGCCCGAGTTCACAGGAACGGCCACGCTCCTGGGCGCTCAATCGACAACCGGTGATATCAGGCGCCTTGAGCCCAACGGCGATAGCTCGTTGTTTGCGCGTTTACAAGAATCCCAAGTATTCGAGTTGGTTTATGTCCCCTTTGCAACTGGTGGTCCGGCGGCTGGGAAAATCCTCGCTGGTTCGTGTCCGTCGGAAAATGAATCTGGTGCACCACTGGGCCGTCTCAGTGTGGTCGATGCCAGCGGCAACGTTACCACACTTCGCGACCTACCTTTCTGTCCCTACGATCTCATGCTTGTCGGCGACAACTTCGGCTCATACTCACATCACGTATTTATAACGTCCGTATTTGAAACGCGCATCGTCTTCATGGATCTGCTAACGCTGGAACTTGGGACATACACGGAGGTCATCAGCGATGCTGATTCGAGCAACGGGGGCGGTTTCTGGCGGATGGAAATTTCGCCTGTCGGGTGGGGGGCCTTTCTCTCTCCGTCGTCCGTTGACGAGCGCGTTCTGCTGGTTGCTCATACGTTCGATCTCGACCTCGGCACCATCCATATTTTTGCAGCGAATGGACGGCGGCTCGGTCGATTGAACAGCGAATCGCCCTACTATTGGGAGCATGTTCGGCCACGAGCGCCGGTGTTCACAGGGGACGGCGTAATGTTTGTCGGTGTCAATTCGAACCACGACTCTATCGATACGTTGCGTTTCGCGTCATTTGATGGGTTCATCATCGGTGATTGTAATGGCAACGACCATCCCGATGATTGTGATTTGGAAGCTGGAGCACTCGATTGTAACCACAATGGCATCATCGAATCCTGCGAATACCTCGTTGATTGTAACGGTAACCTCGTTCAAGACACATGCGATATTTGGCTGGGGGATTCGCCCGATTCCGATGACGACGGCATTCCTAATGAGTGCGAAGTTTCAATCGTGGCCAGTGACCCGCCCGATGGCAGCATCGATGCACGCCAGCCGTTTCGCCCCGATGGAACAGGATCGGCGATGGGATGGCGTGACATCCTGTTGAGTGTTGATGGTGAAACCTGTTGCGGCGAAATTACCCTTGAAGACTTCGAGATTTCGCAGGAAGGTGGCGTCTTGTCGCCGCCTACACCGGTATTCTTTGATCCAGTGACTTCGTCGACGGGGCGAATATTTCTGAGTCGCCCGATCGAACCGGGGGCGTGGACTACCATCACCCTCCGCGGAAGCATGACATCGGTGCGTCTTGGCTTTCTTCCCGGCGACGTGAACGCTGATCGAGTCGTCGGAGCAGCCGACATTCTCGCGCTGATTGATTCACTTCAAGGCTTGGGAACACCCCCACCGACCTTTCAAACGGATGTCAATCGCAGTCATGCTTCCGAACCCTCGGACATATTGCGGTTAATCGACTTGCTGAACGGGGCGGATGCGTTTCCGACTTATCTGGGAGCAACGCTTCCGGATTGAGTCGGTCCAAGGACTTGCCCTATACGTCGATTCGCCTTGTACCATGCATAGTTCACTGCATTTGACCGCGCCCACCGCAAGGTTATCATCGCTGTTTGATACGAATTGATGCACTTTTCACAAGGAACATCATCATGGCAGCGAAGGACCGCAAGTGGGTTTATTACTTCGGGCAAGGCAAGGCGGACGGTAAGGGCGACCAGAAGACGCTGCTCGGCGGCAAGGGGGCTGGGCTGGCGGAAATGACGCGCATCGGGCTGCCTGTGCCCGGCGGGTTCACGATTACGACCGAAGCCTGTGCCACCTACTACGATCGCAAGAAGCAGTGGCCCGTCGGTCTTGAAAAGCAAATCCGCGAGAACCTCGCCAAGCTCGAGCGCGCGTGTAAGAAAAAGCTCGGTAATGCGAAAGACCCGTTGCTCGTTTCGGTGCGCTCCGGCGCTGCCCGCTCCATGCCCGGCATGATGGAGACGATTCTCAACCTCGGTCTTAACGATGCGAGCGTCGAGGGACTCGCGAAGGCATCGGACAACCGCCGCTTTGCGATGGACGCGTATCGCCGATTCATCATGGGCTATGGCGCGATCGCCATGGGCATTAGCAAGGAACACTTCGATCACTCGTTCGACCAAGTGAAAAACACGCTGACGCGCTCGCGGCTCGGCAAGTGGAACGAAGAGAAAATACAGGATACGGACGTCAACGCCGAAGAGCTGCAGGAAGTCGTCAACGAATTCAAGCGAATCTATGAACACGAAACGCACGAGGCCTTCCCGCAGGATCCGTTTGACCAGCTTCGCGGCGCGATCAACGCGGTCTTCGGTAGCTGGATGGCAGACAAGGCCGTTACGTATCGTCGTGTGGAGAACATCACCGGTTTGGCCGGTACTGCCGTCAACGTATGCCAAATGGTCTTCGGCAACATGGGCGATGACAGTGGCACGGGCGTCTGCTTCACGCGCGATCCGAGCACCGGCGAAAACGTGTTCTACGGCGATTTGCTGATCAACGCGCAGGGCGAAGACGTTGTCGCGGGCATTCGTACGCCGGTGAAGCTGGCTGAGCTCGCAACGCTGATGCCGGATGTGTACGAGCAGCTTGAGGCTGTGCGCGCGATGCTCGAGGTGCACTACAAGGACATGCAAGACCTTGAGTTCACCATCGAGCGAGGCAAGCTCTACCTTCTGCAATGTCGCAGCGGCAAGCGGTCGCCGGGGGCTGCGTTCAAGATCGCGGTCGATCAAGCTACAAAGGGGCTGCTTTCATCCGCGACGGCGGGGCGATTCGTCAAGAAGAAGTACTTGCCGAAGTCATACGCCAAATTGGTGACACAGCCTGTCATCAACAGAGAGGATGCCATTCGTCGCATCGATCCTGTCGACATCGAGCGATTGTTTTATCCGGTTATCGATTCGTCTGTGTCGAAGGACGAATTGACTCGCCGTCACCTTGGCGAAGGTATTGGTGCCGTGCCCGGCGCGGCTTGTGGTCAAATCGTGTTCTCGGCGGAAGAAGCGGAGACTCGCGCGAAACTGGGAACCAAAGTTATTCTCGTTCGCAAGGAAACGTCGCCAGAGGACGTCGGCGGCATGTTCGTTGCGTCGGGGATTCTGACCGCCACGGGAGGCAAGACCTCGCACGCAGCGGTCGTCGCGCGCGGGTGGGGCAAGTGCTGCATCGTCGGCTGCGAGTCGCTCAACATCAGATACGATCAGAAAAACCTGACCATCAACGGTCGCACGCTCAGCGAAGGCGACTCGGTGACGCTCGACGGTTCTGCCGGCCGGATCTACGACGGCGAGGTAAGCCTTGTGCGACCGATTGCTCCAGCGGAGTTCGAAACCCTGATGAGCTGGTGCGATGATCGTCGCCGTCTGCGCGTTCGCACCAATGCTGACACGCCGGCTGACGCCGCTCGCGCGGTTGAGTTGGGTGCGGAAGGCATCGGTCTCTGTCGCACCGAGCACATGTTCTTTGATCCATCGCAGGCGCAACGCATTATTGCCATGCGTGAGATGATCCTGGCGG
This sequence comes from uncultured Phycisphaeraceae bacterium, assembly GCA_964494205.1. Lineage (GTDB taxonomy): Bacteria > Planctomycetota > Phycisphaerae > UBA1845 > UBA1845 > JBBTCX01. Next base: position 309,781 of record CAZBRD010000001.1, read on the forward strand.
ATTCGACCGACGCCCGTCGCCGCGCACTCGACAAGCTCTTGCCGTACCAGCGCGATGACTTCGAAGGCGTGTTCACAGCCATGGACGGTAAGCCCGTTACCATTCGACTCTTAGATCCGCCGCTGCACGAGTTCCTTCCGCAGCACGACAACGCCGATGGCCAGCAGCAGGTGCTCGATTCGCTGAACGCACCGGTTCGCGGCGAGATGGAAAACGTTGCGTGGTGGGATCACAACAAGCGCAGCGAATTGCAATCGGCGTGGGTCACGCTCGAGCAGCTTCAACACCGCGTCGATCAGCTTCACGAAGCCAACCCGATGCTTGGTCATCGCGGTTGCCGTTTGTGCATCACGTTCCCCGAAATTCTGGAGATGCAGGTCCGCGCGATCGTGGAGGCTGCGGTGAATTGCAGCGAGCGCGGCATCGACGTGCAGCCGGAGATCATGATCCCGCTCAGCATTGACGGAATTGAATTGGCGCGGCTCGTTGATCAGACCCGTGAAGTGGCGGACGGCGTGTTGGCGAATCGCGGTAGCAAGCAGAAATATCTCGTCGGCACGATGATTGAAACGCCGCGTGCGGCGCTGCTGGCTGATCGCATGGCAGAGTCAGCCGAGTTCTTCAGCTTCGGCACCAACGACCTCACGCAAATGACGATGGGCATCTCGCGCGACGATGCCGGCAAGTTTCTTCCCGACTATCTGAAGACACCCGACTCGCCGAGCGATGAGGATGCCAAATCGACGCAGCAGGTCGCACATTCAAACGGCAAGGCGGCCGCTAAGTCGCAGGCGAAGTCATCGAGCAAGAAGCAAGTTCCGATTTTCACGGCCGATCCATTCCAATCGATCGACCAGGATGGAGTCGGTGCGCTGGTTTATCTTTCGTGTGAGAAGGGGCGCGAGACGCGGCCGAACATCAAGCTCGGTGTGTGTGGTGAGCACGGCGGTGATCCCATTTCGGTGCGATTCTTCGAGAAAGTCGGCCTCGACTACGTGTCGTGCAGCCCGCTCCGCGTGCCGATCGCACGCCTCGCGGCGGCGCAGTCAGCGATCGAGCAGGGCGTGAAAGTAAGTCCCGCCAAGACGAAGAGTTCGCCGAGTAAGCAAAAGGCGTCGAAGAAATCCGCACCCACGCAACGAGCCGCGAAACCTAAGTCTGTCGCCAAATCGAAACCGGTGAGCTCAAAGAAATCATCGCGACCGGCGAAGGCTGGAAAGACCACCAAGAAACCGGTGGTGAAGCCGAGTGCACGCAAAAAGAAAGTAAAGGCACGGGAATTGGTCGGCGTGTAGCGATTCTGCTCGCACGATAGTGTCCCATGGCAGCCGTCGACGAGAAGGGCATTCCGCCGTTTGTGACGCCGTGGTGGCACGGAACGCTTGCGCGAGGCGCTACATGCTTCTTCTTGGCATTTTCGGGTTTCTTTCTCATCGCGTCATTTGGAGTCAGTCGGCCAAGCACAATACCGCTCGTAGCAATGGTCGTGACGCAGATAATCGGTTGGTGGTGCTACGATCGACACATTAAGGCATTAAGAGAAAGACTTCCTGAGCATGAGTTCATGCTATGCCTGCGTTGCGGCTACGACCTTCGCAACCTGCCTGATTCACATCTGTGCCCCGAGTGCGGTGAGCCGTTTTCGCGAGCAGAACTCTGGGATGTTTGGACCAAATGGTTGTTGTCTGGGTTTCAATTTCGAGTGGCCGCGATGACCAACGGAGAATTGTACCGCAAGATTATGGCGGGTCGCTCAACATGTATGCTGTGCTCAGCCCCATTAAACCCTCCCGGCCAAGGCTTGTGCGCAAGCTGTATCAAGAAAGAGCGCATTCCGGTTCCAAAGGGAGCGTAATTTCCCTTTCGTTAAGCTGAACACACAATCAATGCAACGGCAACTCAGCTGAGCATCGACGCCTCAGCCACGATCGGGCGATCGACCGCCCCGTCGATCCGCACGTCCGAGTGCTTCGGATCGTGCGCGAACGCCAGTGTCCACTTCTCACGGATCGCCTTTTCGAGCAGCAATCGCTTCTCATTGATCGTTTTCATTGGCTCGACGTCGTAGGCCATCACCCATGTGGGACGCAGGTGCGGAATCGTGGGTATCAGATCGCCGACGAACATGAGCTTCTGATTGCCGTCGTGGATAATCGGGTGCAGATGGTAGGGGGTGTGACCCTGCGAGACGAACCAATCTAGACCTGCAAACGGTCCTTTCGGTGAGTCGCCATCGACCAAGTTCAAAACGCCTGCATCGTCCAGCGCGGCGAAATCCTGTTCGAGAAACGAAGGCTTGTCTTTGGAATGTGGGTGCTGAGCATGCTCCCAATGTTTGCGATGCAACCAATGTCGTGCCTTCGAGTATCGTAAAATAGTCTTTCCGCCCGGCGCATCGGCCCAATCCGTCAGACCGCCGTTGTGGTCAAAGTGCAGGTGCGTGACGACTACGTCTGTAACCGCATCGCGGGTTAACCCTAAGCTCTTGAGTTTGTTGTCGATCGCGTCGACATCGTTGTGCATCGCATAACGGTCTGCGTCCTGTGGCGACCATTTCGATCCGCAACCCGTATCAGCCAGTAAGACTCGCTTGTTCTCGCGATCTACGGCTACGAGCGTTCGTGTTGCCAGCGGGATTCGGTTCGAATCATCGCAGTCCGACGATTTCGACCAAAGCACTTTGGGCACGACGCCAAACATGGCTCCGCCGTCCAACGCGAAGGAGCCTGTGCGAACCGAGTAGACCTCATTGGAACCGATCTGGATCATGGCGATGAGCCTAGCAGATGGCTGTTCCGATGTCATTTGGCGCACGGAAAGGGCGTACTCTTGTTTGCACACTCGGGCAAACGACGGACGTCTTTGGCGGAGCATTCCCAGCGAGTATCATCCTTCGCCAGCATGGAACTCAGCACTACCAACGCCCTCGACGATCGCCCTGCGGTGAATGACGGGCCCGAGCGCAGTGAATCGAATGAAGCCAGTGCGTGGCAACGGCTCTCGTTCACTGTGGTTCATACCATGGCTGCCGTTGGTCTGGCGGCGCTTTCGCTTAACGGCATGTACCGCATGGCTCGCTGGTTCGGGACTGCGGAATGGATGATCAATTACAAGCGGCGTCGACGATTTGCCTCGTTGCTCGAACAGGTTTGGGGGAGCAAGCCGACAACTCAAGCTCGTCGGGCGGCGACACGCGAGTTTTTCATCCGCAGTCGATGGGACAAGCTGTTCTACCTGCTGTTCGACTGCATCCCGCGCGAGCGGGCGATGAGTTTGTTGGGTTTCGGTAATCGTGAATTGCTCGATGCGGCCGTTGCGCACGGCAAGGGCGTTTATTGTGCTTTATCACATCACGGCGCGCACCACGTCATCGGCATGCTGATGTCGCTGAATGGTTACAAGGTGGCTGGTGTTCGAGATCGACGCGAGGGCGGCCTGCGACGCTGGGTGCAGGAGCGCTACGACAACAAGTACCCGGAGTTCCGGCGGGCACGCATCCTGTATTCGGATTCTTACCCGCGTGATATCTATCGCTGTCTGCAGGATGGATTCCTGCTGGGAAGTGCGATGGACGTTGGCCGCCTGCGACATCCAAATCAGAAGACAGAGGAAGTAACCATTTTCGGCGAGCGACAGCCGTTCATCACCGGTCCGCTGCGTATTGCGGTGCGCTGTCGTGTGCCGATCCTGCAGGCTTTCATCATCCCGCATCAGAAGCTCGGCTATCGGGTCGACTTTCTCGAGCTACAGAGCGACCCGGCCAAAATGATGGATGAAGAAGCGACGGTGGCTGAGGCGATTCGAAAATACGCGGCGAATGTTGAGCAATATGTGCGGGAATCGCCGTGGCTGGTGAGTCGAATCTGATGTTCACGATGAAAGGTGACTTCGAATAGTCATGCCGCTGGAATCACTTCGTATTTCGGCTCGAATTCTCGCCGTTGCTTCAAACGACCGATAAGGTAGAATCCGCCGCTCGCGGTGCGGTGATAGTTTGGATTTCCAAAACCGCGGCACGGACTTCTGACGCAGGATCGACGGGTTCAACTGTTGGTTTGCGTTGTCCGTGGGCGTGTGCCCGAGTGGCCAAAGGGGACGGGCTGTAAACCCGTTGGCGCAAGCCTTCGAAGGTTCGAATCCTTCCGCGCCCAATTTCGATTATGCGAATCCGCGATCAACTCGCTTCCAATCGTCCCACGCTTTCGTTCGAATTTTTCCCACCGAAAGACGACATCGGGTTCTGGGATCTCGCCCAGACCATTCAATCGCTCAAACCGCTTCAGCCGGACTATGTTTCTGTGACGTACGGGGCAGGGGGCAGCACGCGGCGAAAGACGCTCGATCTAGTCGCGCGAATCAAGAACGACATGGCCATCGAGAGCATGGCCCACCTCACGTGCGTGGGCGCGACAAGGACCGAAATCGGGGCCGTGGTGGATGAGCTTCGCTCGAAGGGGTTGGAGAACATCCTCGCGCTGCGTGGCGATCCGCCGCAGGGTCAGAACGCGTTTGTGCCGACGGAAGGGGGGTTTGGCCATGCGAATGAATTGGTCGCGTTCATTCGCGATCGCAGCAATCTGTGCATCGGTGGGGCGTGTTATCCCGAAAAGCATCCGGAAGCGACAAGCATCGAGACTGATCTGGAAAACCTCAAACGCAAGGTCGACGCTGGCGTCGATTTCCTGATCACACAGCTGTTTTTCGACAACGCGGCTTTTCTTTCATTTCGCGACCGCGCGGAGCGGGCGGGCATCAGCGTGCCGATCATCGCTGGCATCATGCCGATTCTGAGCGTCAAACAGGTGAAGCGATTCACTCAGATGTGTGGTGCGACGATTCCGAAAAACCTGCTCAAGAAGATTGAGGCAGTGGAGGACGATGCAGCCGCCGTCCAGCACGTTGGTATGTATCACGCGACCGATCAGTGCATGGGGTTGATCGAAAATCAGGTGGCGGGGATTCACTTTTATACGCTGAATCGGTCGACGGCTACGCGCGCGATTTATCAGATGATCAAGGCGGGGTTGTAGTTCACGCTTCGGGTTGCACACGATCACCGGTTCCGATTGAACCACCTGACATGACTTCCGCGTGCACGCCGCCGCGGAACTCTGGAATTAGAATCTCTCGCAAACCGAAATGCAGCTTGTCCATCAGCGAGCACGGTTGGGTTTCGCCGTGGACTTGGAGCCGCACATCGCCGATTTGTAGCGAGTGGCCGACGAGTCGCTCTAAATCGAGTCCGTCAATCAGCACGTTTGCGCGGCGCGTGTGCCAGGGAATGTCAGCTTTCAACTCGCGACACACGTCATTCCACGACTGCCTGGAAAGCAAGGTGACGCCGCGTTTTCCCTTGTGGCTCGGTTCGAGATCGAGACCTTTGCCGACCGAAACATCGGCGCGATCGATCTCGATCATCGGGTCGCCGACGTTCGGGCGATAGGCGATGGCCACGATGGTGCCTTGCGAGCCTGTGCCGTTTTTCGTCATGCAGCAGTCTCCGCACTTTGGGTGGCGATCAGGATGATTCCCAACAAGACCAGCCCAACGCCCGCTTTTTGGCCCCACGTCATGCGTTCAGCCAGCGCGGGATGAAAATGCGCGACCAAGGCGATTAACGCGAATCCACCGCCTACCATGATAGGATAAGCAATGCTGATCTTGAGGGCTTTGCTTTGCAGGGCGTACATGTAGAGCGCGGCGTTCAAAGCGAAGCACGTTAAGCCAATGACCAGCGTAGGGCTACCAAGCACAGCCTTCACTGCACCAACAGCGCCGTCCTTTAAGACGCCGCCCGACTCGTGAATCGGCTTCATGCCGACTTTCATCAGTAGGTTGGCAGCGGCGTTGAGAATCAGCGCTGCGAGAAGTGCTAGAACGTACTTCACTGTGTTCTCCGTAATCGATCGTTTTTTTGTGCGCTTCCACTGGAAGCTAGGAAATAGTATTGCGATCGGCGATTTTCTCTGCCGCGTCCGCCAGCCGCTCCTGTGCGCGAACCGCGCGCCAATGCAACGCTAGCTTGATAACCAAGACGCCAAGCGAAAACAGCACGAGGAGTCCCATGATCGACCATACGCCCCAATAGTCTCCGCGGAAAAGAGTCGAGTTCTCAGGCGATATATGGTGTTGCATGCTCATTGATGCTCCCCAACGTCACCGCGTCTTAATTAAATGCTCCACCACCGACGGATCAGCCAGCGTGGATGTATCGCCCACTTGGTCCAACTGATTGTCCGCAATTTTTCGCAGGATACGGCGCATGATCTTGCCTGATCGCGTTTTCGGCAGTCCCGGTGCCCAGTGGATCACATCGGGCTGGGCAATGGGGCCAATCTGCGTTCGGACGTGGGCCATCAACTCTTTCTTCAGCGCATCCGTGTACTCCTGGCCGACCTTGAGCGTCACATACGCGTAGATGCCCTGACCTTTGATGTCGTGCGGATAACCCACTACTGCCGCTTCCGCCACTGAATGATGTGAGACGAGCGCGCTCTCGACCTCGGCAGTGCCGAGTCGATGGCCCGCGACGTTGATGACGTCATCGATGCGGCCGGTGATCCAGTAGTAGCCGTCTTCATCGCGGCGGCAGCCGTCGCCCGTGAAGTATAAACCCGGTTGTCGCGAGAAATAAGTATCTTTGAAACGTTCGTGTTGGCCGAACACCGTTCGCATGATGCCTGGCCAGGGTTCTTCGATGAACAGCGCACCGGTGCACGCGCCTTCAAGCCGGCTGTTTTTCTCATCGAGAATGACCGGCTTCACTCCGAAGAAAGGTAAAGTGGCTGAGCCCGGCTTGGTGGGTATCGCACCGGGAATCGGCGTAATCAGGATGCCGCCGGTTTCCGTCTGCCACCACGTGTCCACAATCGGGCAACGCTCCTTGCCGATGTTGCGGTGATACCACATCCACGCTTCAGGGTTGATCGGTTCACCGACGGTGCCGAGCAATCGCAGGCTTGCAAGGCTGTACTTGTTTACTGGCTCTTCGCCTTCACGCATGAGCGCGCGGATGGCGGTGGGGGCCGTGTAGAACTGGTTCACCTTGTATTTGTCCACCACAGCCCAGAAACGACCGGCGTCGGGGTATGTCGGGATGCCTTCGAACATGATCGTCGTCGCGCCGTTGCACAGCGGGCCGTAAACGATGTACGAGTGGCCCGTCACCCAGCCTATGTCAGCCGTGCACCAGAACATGTCGCCGTCGTGATAGTCGAAGACGTATTTGAACGTGGTCGCGGCATGGATCATGTAGCCGCCGGTCGTGTGCAGCACGCCCTTCGGCTTGCCGGTGGAACCGGACGTGTAGAGGATGAACAGCGGGTCCTCAGCGTCCATCCATTCCGGCTCGCATTGTGGCGACGCGTTTTTCATCACGTCGTGCCACCAATGATCGCGGCCTTGCTTCATGGTGACGGGCATGGTTTTTTCATCGAGGCGACGGAAGACGATGCTTGTTTTCACGTGGACGCCGTCTCGTGCGGCGATGTCTATAGCTGCATCGGCATTGGCTTTGAGTGCGACGGTCTTGTTCCCGCGAAATACGCCGTCGCAGGTGACAAGGATCTGGCACCCGGAATCGACGATGCGACCGCCGAGCGAATCGGGACTGAAGCCGCCGAAGACGATGGAGTGAATCGCGCCGATCCTCGCGCACGCAAGCATGGCCACGGCTAGTTCCGGCACCATCGGCATGTAGATCGAAACGCGGTCGCCTTTTTTCACGCCGAAGGATTTCAATACGTTGGCGAACTTGCAGACTTCGGTGTGCAATTGGCGATAGGTCAGCTTGCCGTCCTCGCCCGGTTCGTTTCCTTCCCAGATGATCGCGGTTTGGTCCGCTCGCTTATCGAGATGTCGGTCGAGAGCGTTGTACGTGATGTTGGTCTTCCCGCCGATAAAGTAGCGAACAAAGATCTTGTCCTTGAAGTCATACTCGCGGAACTTGGTCCATTTCTGCTTCCAGTAGAACCCGCTCGCGATTTCGCCCCAGAATGCCTCCGGCTTTTCGATCGAGCGTTGGTACATCTCCTTGTATTGCTGCAACGATTTGATGTGCGCTCGCTGCGAAAAATCGGATCGCGGGGGAAAAACTCGCGATTCAGTTGTAGGTTGGTTCGGGGCTTGCGTTGTAGTCATGTTGGTTACTCCATTCGCCTTATTTGTCGTCAGTAGCGTCGGGTGAGCGAGCGGCGATGTCAACTTCGCTGGCAGGCCATCGCGGGTCCGGAATAGCGACCGGGATCGATGATGCTCATCACACGTTCGACGGTGCGCTCAGTGGCCCCAAGGTTGCGGCGTACAACCTCACGGCCTTTGCGACCTGCATCGGCGGACAGCACTTGGTTTTTCAGCAATCCACCCGCTTTCTCAGCCAGCTCGGTCGGGCCGGCAACGACATACAAGGCTTCATCTTTTTTGAGCGCATCGACGGGGGCGCGAAAGTTCTCCATGTGCAGGCCGCAGACAATTGGCTTGCCGAGCGCAGCCACCTCCATCGGGTCCGAGCCACCCATCGGCACCATTGATCTACCTACAAACACGACGCGTGCCAGCGAGTAGAATTTTCGCAGCTCGCCCATCGTGTCGCCGAGGACTACTAACGGCGATGTTGCGTCAAAATTTCCATCTCTTGTCGATTGGCTGCGACGGATGAGAGGGAGATCATTGCTCTTGATAAGTGCCGCCACTTCATCGAAACGCTCCGGCTTGCGCGGAACGATGGCCAAAATAGGTAATGGCGGGAGCTCTACTGCCGCTTCTTCCCAGGCACGCGGCATGCCTTGCCATTGCTTCAGGATCATGCGGTAAGCATTGAGTAATAATTCCTCTTCCCCCGGCCCCGTACTGCCGCAAACCCAGATTGGCCGTGACATGTCCAATCCCAACTCGCGCGCCAACTCCGTTGCGCCGGGCACTTCATCGGCGATGGTGGTTGTGTCCCACTTCACGGAGCCGGTGACTTTGATGCGATAGTCGTAGACGCCGAGCGACTTGAACCTCTCAGCGATTTCTTCATCCTGCGCGCCGACCCATCGAATTCTCTCAAACATCGATCGCGCGAATCGACCGAGCTTCGCGAGCCGCCGCGCGCTGCGCGCAGTCAGCCGACCGTTGACCACCATCACCGGAATCTGTCGACGATGGGCTTCGTGCACCAAGTTGTACCAGACCTCAAGCTCGACAAGGATGATGGCCGCAGGTTGTATGCGGTTGAGCGCGCGTTTGATGACCCAACTGAAATCGAGCGGAAAGCGGAAGACGCTTTCAGCACCATAAAGCTCGACCGCGCGGGCATAACCGGTATCCGTGGTCGTCGAGAAGACGATGTCGTAGTCCGGCAACCAGCGAAGCAGTTCAGAAACGAGTCGCGGGGTCGCGTTCATTTCGCCCAGCGAAACCGCGTGAATCCAGATGCGCTTGCGATCCGGGTCGAATTGTGGCACCCGGCCGAAGCGCTCACGCCAGCCCGTGCGGTTCTTACGCAGGAAGACGGCTTGATACAGAGCAACTGGCAGATACGCCAAGCCCGCGAGCAGATAAACGATGTCAGCCAGCCACCTCATGTGTTTGCCATGTTAATTACCCGCTGGCGAAATGAGCAACTACGCAGCCGCGCAACCGATAAATGTCAATAGCGTGGCCATTCGCCGGTGCGATCATATTTCACACGTTGCCGGGTCACTTTCCACAGCCAATAGACGGCCGCAACGCCCGAAATATGTATCGTCAACGCCGTACCGACAGGCGCTACCCGCATGATCGAGTCGCGCCACTTGGGTAGAATTCGGGGAAGCAACTCGAACGTATTCAATACAAGTGCACCAACGCCCACAAGAACGAACAACGCGACCCAACTCATTTGCCTCGCACCAACTCTGTGCAGTATGCGGGCGATCATCAATTGTGTGCAGCCGAACCAGGAACTCGCTACAAATACCGCGACCATCAGCTCTTCCATGGAGAGCTTCACATATACACTCGCAACCCAATGAAGAAAGGAAAATGACAATGCCATGTAGATAGCAAAAAAGCTGACGAAAATGAGCCCAATTTGGGACAGGCATCGCTCCCATGCCGTCTTTGCCATCGATCGAAAAGCAAGGCAAATCACGAGGCTGGAAACAGCCTGTAAGATGATCATAGCGATTTGAAACCAAGCGGCCGGTTGCATGCTGCTTCTAAAGACTGTTTCCAATGAAGCACTCAGCCAAGTCGCAGTCCATAGGCTCACACCGAATAGCATCAAACTGTGTTTGCGAGAATCGTTCAAGAACAATGCGTCCGGCGGAAACTGAATCTCCGGTCCCGCACCGCATTCGGAGCAGACGCCGCTCTCGTTTCCGGTCAGGTCATAACCGCAGCGCCCGCAAACTTCCGGACCAAACTCGACGCGCCTAAGTGAAGAAGCCAAATAGACAAGCCAAGTTGCCATATAGGCTGCGCAAACAACGACGATGATAGTGACAATTGCCTGTCCGGTTGTGACATAGGCCAGCGACTCTGTGGATGGATATCCGAAGACGTTTGAGAAAATCTCCAGCGCTACAAGAGCTAACACCGCCAATAGAAACGGAAGAGTTGCAAGGGCGACTGCTACCGGCCCAATCACGGTCTTCCTCGCGCGCCAATTCCATTTCTTCTTGCGCATTAGAAACGCTCACGTAGAATCGCTATCGATTCTATGTTCGCACTGTGCGAAACGACAACCCGGGAGATGTTCTGCTACGCTGCTGTCACCGCCACCAACCCCGGCGCGCGCTCCGGCATTTTGCGATAGATCACATGCAGGAAAATCAACCCAGCCGTGAACATGCCAAGGCTGATGAATTGTGACACCGACAGGCCAAACGTGTCGTGCGGGTTGTCCGTGCGGATCATCTCTTCCAGCACGCGCGAAATGGGGCTTAGCAGTAACAACAACCCGAACACCACGCCGTGCCGCTTGCGACGATAGAAAACGGACGAAAGGAAGAACGACAACAGCATTGCGCTGCCCGCGGCGTACAATTGCACCGGATGTATCGGTAGCGAGCTGCACTTCGCTGCCAGGTCCTGCAATTCGCTCACCGAAGTCACGCGCCCGGGAACCATGCGCGACGGGTATTTCTGAGCTGCGAAGAGCAGGAGATGGTCGGATTGGTGCTGGTCCGCAACTTTTTTGGCTGCGTCAACTTTGGATTTGAGAGCGGTGGTGGCTGGGTCGCTGGGAGACTTTGCCAGGGCTGCGTCGTATTTTTCCTTCAGCTCTGCGTACTGTCGCAATGGGCCTGCAAGCTTCTCAACGGGCAACGCGAGATCGGCCGCCGGAACTAAGTTCGCAAACATGGCACCGGGGAGCGTATTGATCAATTCGGCGGGCACAGTCAGTTTTCGCGCCTCCCACTGATGGTTGTGCGGGGGGCTGCCGTATGGAAACTTCATCGCCCACGGATAGGCAGCCTGCTCCGTGCCTGGCGCGACCGCGATGGCGCCGAAGCAGCAACCATTGAAAAAACACCCAATGCGTCCGACGCCCAACCCCCACGCGACGCTTGGTGCGATGATGTCGCCATAAAGGCGGATGGAGAGTTTCTTCTTCCAAAGGATGAAAAGGGAAATCCCCATGCCTCCGAGCAACCCGCCGAGAAACTCCAGTCCGCCTTTGCGGATGTCGACGATGGCCCAGAATATGCTCTCTTCATGGGCAAACTGGTTTTGCCAATAGTGGATGACATAAAAGAGACGGGCACCGGCCACACCGCAGATGAGAGCCCAAAACGAGAGGTCCAGGACAACATCGGGGTCGGCTTTCACCCGTGACGCACGCCGCATGGCGAACCAGACAGCCGTCAGAAACCCGATCATCAGGAAGAACCCGTAGGTCTGAATACTCATTCCGCCGGGCAGCGTAAACAGTTCAGGATGCATTCACTCTCCACATCAGCGACCTTTGCGTTACAAAAGTCAGGAACTCGCAAGAAATCAGAGAATCAAAGCCCTTTGCGCGAGCAAAGGTGACTAAACTGGAGTCGCGAACGCATTCTCCATACGACTCCCGTCCTAGTCCGTGTGATCCTAGCGCACTTCGCCATTTACGTCCACGCCGACGTTGTCGATCAGGCGACAAGCCCCGATCCGCACCGCCAAACAAATTCGCGCTGCCCGATCGATCGTGTGTAACGGTTCCAGCGTGGCCGCATCGACGACTTCGACGTACTCGATCGTCGCCGGGCCGGCTTTACTAATAATGGACCGCACGCCCGCCACGAGCTGCGCAGCTTCGCGCTCGCCGCGCTTCACCTGCTCCATGGCTGCAAACAGACCGCGACTCAAACTTGTCGCTTGTTTCCGCTCCGCAGGATTCAAATAGACGTTTCGACTCGACATGGCTAACCCGTCGCTCTCGCGCACGATCGGGCAACCGACGATGTCGATGGGAATATTCAGGTCGCTCACCATCTGTTTGATGATCATGAGCTGCTGATAGTCCTTCTGGCCGAAATAGGCAGCGTCCGTGGGCAGAACATGAAACAACTTCGACACCACGGTAGCTACGCCGTCGAAATGTCCGGGGCGGAATTTCCCACACAAGCCGTCTGCCATTTTCGCTACGTGAATCGTGGTGAGCGGCTTACTGGGATACATGGCGTCGACTTGTGGCGTGAAAACGATTTCGGCACCGGTTCTGCGACAGGCATCAATATCCGCCTCGATCGGCCGGGGGTACTTGGAGTAGTCCTCGTTGGGTCCGAACTGCGTGGGGTTCACGAAGATGGTGACCGCAACCGCCTCGCATTCCCGCCGGGCGGCCTCAATCAGCGAGACGTGCCCAGCATGTAGCGCTCCCATCGTCGGCACCAGCCCCACTCGCTTTCCGCGTGACTGCAACTCACGGACTGCTTGGCGGGCCTCTGAAATGTCCGAGATGATTCGCATCATTCTGAAGGCGATCTGCGGCTTATCGCTGCGGGAACCGCGTCAGGACCTGGAACCTGGCCGTGCGCCCCGAGTTGGCTTTCTCCGCTTAACCTAGATCGCCGGTACTCTACGGTGTATTGTTGCGCCTGCAAAACGCGGTCGAGCAGGCCGATAGCCGCGACATATGCGAAACTGCGACAAGCCCGACTTGTCGCCGATAAATGGGCCGATTGATCGCCGAAATGGGGCATGTACCGGGTTCTGCGACGGTTCATTTCCCGTCATGATTACGTAACTAACGACACCCCAGCTGGCGTGTCTTACTGACAGGATGTGGGCAACGAGGTTCGAGAAGTGCAAGTGCTTGAATCCCAGGAAGTTGCCCAAGTCCGGCAGGCTCAGCGAGGCGACAGGAATGCCTTTGCTGCGCTGGTCAAAAGCTATCAGAAGCGCGTCGTTTCCGTTGCGTACCGTTTGCTCGGAAATAGTGACGACGCGCGGGACGTCGGACAGGATGCCTTCGTCAAGGCCTTCAAGAGCCTGTCGCAACTGGACGACCCGACGCGGTTCGGTCCGTGGCTGCTGCGAATCGTCAGCAACCTCGCACTGAACTACCGACGCTCGCGAAGCCTGCGATTCATGCCGTCGCTGGATGCACCCGGCGATGGCGGCGATGGCGACGAGGGTCGCGAGACCGGCTTCCAGCCGCAAGCCAAACATGGCAACGGCGAGAGCGGGCCGCTGTCCGAGGAGCTTCATGCGGCTGTCACGAAGGCGATGGACCAACTGCCTGAGAAACAGCGAATGGCTTTGATCCTCTTCAGCGTCGAGGGCATGCCGCAGAAGGACGTGGCGGAAATCCTTGAGTGCAGTATCGAGCTGGTGAAGTGGAACGTGTTTCAGGCCAGAAAGAAAATGAAGGACTTACTGGCGGACCATCTATGACGATGCGTCAAAAAAAGGTGGGATGACAAGAAGTAAGTAGGGTCCGCCATGCGGACCGCACCGTGAACGGGTGAACCATGACTCAAGCACATAATCCAAACGATCCGCTTTTTCTCGCGAGTCGGGCGATCGACGGCGATCTGACGGCCGAGGAAAAGCAGATTCTTGATCGTGCGTTGAAGCAATCGCCGGAACTTCGCGCCGAGGTGTCGAAACTCCGTGCGGCGCAAGGGCTGGTTGCGCAGTGGGGAAAAGCGCAGGCTGCGATCGATTGGGACGCTTTCGGCGAATCAGTCGCACAGATCGCGATGACGGAGTCTGAGTCGGCGAAAGTCGACAAAGTCGATCAACTGGTGGCGCGATGGGCGAGTTCTACGCCCGACATCGAACTTGATGGGTTTGCCGATGGCGTTTTGGCCCAACTCGCGCCGAAGAAGCGATCGTCGCCGTTGCGATACGTTATTCGCCTTGGAATGCCGCTGGCGGCTGCCGCAGCGATTGCGTTGGCTGTCATCCCCGGCTTCTGGAAGCAATCTTCGCCGGTCGTCAAGACGCAAGCGGTTATCAAAGTAGATATTGGGCCCTTGCAGCTTGCGGGTATTAATCAGACCAAGCTGGAGCACAGCGTTGTGTCGTTTGCCAGAGACGAAGCCGTGGAAGTATCCAGCGAAACCACGAAGATTTCGTTTATCTCGCTTTCGTCTGCGCCGGTTGCACGGAGTGTAGAGGAGTATCATCCGTTGTAGTATGCCACATGCTGGCACTATAGTGGGGTTCATCATATGCGTACGATATTTCTAACCTTGTTTGTCTGGGCCACGGCGTGGCTCCCCGCGACATTTCTCGACACTCGCGCCCTCATCGAGCAGGCGCTGGACGAGAAGCCGCAAATCACGCTTGAAAACATAAAACTGCGCGACGCCGTCACGAAGCTCACGGATCAAACCGGCGTGCGTATCATGATGGCTGACCCAGTGATGGCTTATCTGCCCTACGGCGCGGATACGAAGATCAACAAGGTCGAAATCGCCAACATTCCGCTTCGTCGTGGACTGGCGGAACTGTTTGGTCCGTTGGGAATGACATTTCAGGTGATGGACGATCACGTCGCGATCATTCCGAAGGAGCCGATTTTCCTGCTGGGGCGGACCGCTACGTGGGCCGAACTTGATTTGCTCAACACGCTCGAGAAGCTTCATCCGGGATCGAATCCCGAAGATTTGAAAAAGCTGAACGGGCTCATTCAGTTTCAGGTGGCATCGCGCGACCCTTGGGCGGAACTTAGCGCGGCGTTGAAGAACGTCGGCGCGGGACCGGCTGATGAAGCGTTGACCATAGGTTGTGGTTCGCTCGGTTGGGCGTGGCGACTCTCGGATGACAAGGTTGCGATCACAACACTCGAACATCAAATGCGCATGAATTTGCTGCGAAGAATAACCCTGCGGAGCAATAGTCGTCCGCTGTTTGAAACGCTGACCAAGATCGGCGAGCAGGCCAACGTGCCAATCCGCCTAGACGGCGCCGATGTTGCGCCAAAGATTTACTCGCTCAATGTTTCCGACGCACCCGCGGAACAAGTTCTCGCGAAGATCGCAGCCGAGACGGGGTTTGGTTACATCGTGGAACCGGGCGGTGTGGTTTTCTATTCACAGGATCGCGAGGCAAGGCCGCAGCCGGATAACCCGGATCCAAACATCACATCGGTCAACAGTGCCGCTCGCCCGCGCGTCATGGTCAAGGTTGTCGAGACGTTGCCCGGAGGGAAGACGATCGAATACCTCTATTGGGAAAGCGACCTACCCGAAGAATTACGCCATCGCCGCGACGAAATTCTCAAGCTGACGGTTGAAGAGCTGCGCAAGAACCCGGTTGGCACGAAGTAACCTTAGGCCATTCGACTCACATCGATTTTGCCTTGGTGTCAGTAATAGAGCACTTCATAGTCAAATGTAGCGTCGGGGCTTGTCCCCGGCGCAACGCCGCCCACGAGGGGCGACGCTACACTTGCCCGGTTGATAGTCTAAATATCGCGAAAAAACTAACCAAGCGTGCTATCGCCTCGGTCCACCACTCCCGCCGCCAAACCCGCCGTTATTGTTAGCCGGCTCCGTGACTAGCAGGTAAAGCAAATCGAAGCTGCCCTGATCACCGGGCGAAGTGTACGAACCGTTGCCATCGATGCGAACCAATCGACCGGGAGCGCTGTTGCCCGAACCGGGATTCAGTACATTTGGATCATAGACGGCGCAATACGACGTCGTTCCCTCAAAAGTCAGCCTGCATTCACCTTCGATCCCGACGCCATCTTGGTTGTCGTTGCCACCGAGAGCGTAGTCGACATTCAATGTCTGGCCGTCCCACTCGAACCTGCCTGTGGGAGTTTCATCAATACAGGCTTCCGTGCCTTCCAACCCGAACGCCACGGTCGCGGCCCGTTGCTCGAACTGTCCAGCCACCAGCACAACCGCGCCGATTGATTCCGGGTCATCGAGGAACGCGAGCAACAACGGGTGTACATTGAGGAAGCCCCAATTGGCTTCGTTATCCAGATCAACGGGAATCTCATCGCACGGTTCGAAGCGATTCACGGTCTGCTGCGTCCATTCTACTTCCTGGCCGCCAAACTCGCCTTTGCCATTGCCCGTTCCGAGCGTGCACTCCGTCGTTGTTGTCGAGGTGCCATCTGACTGGCACTCCGAAGCATCCGCCGTCACTTGGATCGTGCAATCATGGTTGGTATCCTCAGAGAAGAATTCCGAGTCGACACGCAGCGTCTCGCCGTCAAAAGAAACCACGCCACCCGGATCCTGTTGCAGACATTCAAAATCATTGGCCGACACCAGCAGCGCAGCCTCAATCGTGTCGCCATAGCCAAGCAGCAGCAGGTCCGGCGAGGCCACCGTCCACGCCTCGTTCTCGCGGAAAAAGCCGTTCAATCCGGGATTGGGACGGTCGTCGCCAGCGCCATCGTTGTTGCCGTCACCGTTGCCGCCAGTTCCACCGGCTGAGCATCCAAAAAAGAACGCGCCCATTCCGACAAGGCCCAATGCGAACATTGAAAAACGAACACGCATATTCATCATCACACTCCGTTTGAAAAAAACTACGAACTGTCAGTGTAGCACGCGCGGCAAAACGGAGCTACGGCCCATAACGTTGTTGATGATGAAAAAGTCATGAGGCCGATAATTGATCGTTAGCAATAGAGCATGATTGGTTCGCGTCGGTCACTTGTTCGATGCGGACAGGAAAACTACTTCCGCCGCATCGCACGAATCGCCCGGGGCGGTGAATCCCCAAACGTTTTCGTTATGGCCGATTTCTCCGAGCTTGTTGGTCATTTCGCAAATCGCGGTCTCCTCCAGAAGCACGATCACACAACCGCCAAATCCGCCGCCGGTCATTCGCGCACCGTATACGCCGTCAACACGCAGCGCCCCTTCGACCAGCAGATCAAGCTCGCGACAGGAAACTTCAAAGTCATCGCGCAAGGATGCGTGCGACTCAGTCATCAATCGACCGAACTGCTGTGCACCGTTCGAACGCATCGCATCGGCAGCCATTAATACCCGCGCATTTTCCGTAACGATATGTCGAACTCTGCGATACAAGGTAGACGGTAGGTAAGATTCCAAGGCGCTCAGATCGTCTGTTGAAAGATCACGAAGAGTTTGGACGGATTTATCCCGATCCTGAATCAACGTCAGAGCTTCTTCGCACTCCTTCCTCCGTTTTGCATACTCTCCGCCCGCGATGGAGTGTTTCACGCGACTATCCACCACCAGTACCGCGGGCTTATTCGGCGAGAGCTTAACGTAATTAGTCCAGTTCCACGGATACGGTATGAACTGCTTTTCCAGCGATCGGCAATCAAGCAGCATCGCATGGTCGCGTCGGGCGAACAGGCAACTGACCTGGTCCATCAGGCCGCAGGGAGCGCCCGCGAACTCGTGCTCGGCCCGCTGGCAAAGCCGCGCCAATTCCATTCGATCAATTTCGACACCTGCAAGCGATGTCAACGCCAGTGCGATGCCGACCTCTGTGGCTGCTGAGCTAGCCAACCCTGCGCCGACGTGAAGAAATCCGTCGATATGCAAACGAGCGCCACCAAGTGGAACGCCCAAGCGCTGCAATCCGACAATCACACCGACCGCGAGCTTCGCCCATGATGGTACGTTTGCGATCGCGGCTAATTCGAGCGTTATGCCCGCATCTTCTGAAAAAGAGGTTGAACAAATCTCGATCGATTGATGTTCATGTCGGCCCGCCGTCACGAACAATCCGTGATGCAGTGCAATCGGCAACACCAATCCGCCGGTGTAATCCGTATGGTCGCCCATCAGGTTCACGCGACCTGGCGCGCGAACGATAAGCTCGGGTTCGGCATCGAACCGCTTTCGGAATGCATCAATCAATCCACTGTGCAGTATGATTGATTCGCTCAATTCCACGTCGCGTTCAGCCACTTCACTGTTTCGTTGAGATTCACCTGATCCGCCAGTTGGACGAGCCGCGTTACTTTCTTCGCGTCATCAAGGGCGATGGCTTCTGGCAGGATCGGCTCCAGGCGATGATAGCGGTCGTTGAGCAACTGATTGCATTGATAATCAGCCACGCCCATCACGCCGTCGATCATCAGCGAGAGCAGCGGCTTCGCCCACTGTGCATATCCCCAATCGAGGTCTTTACCTTTGATGTAGGTTGGGTTAATGCCCGTCGAGAGCGACAAGAGCTTGATGTTCTTCAAGTCTTGATTGCCAGCCTTTGCGTCCAGCGCCTGCGTCAGTGCTGAAAGGCTCGGGTTGTTGGCCACCACGCCGCCATCGACATAACCCTGATAGGCAGGGAAAAAAGTCGGGGCAGCCGACGTTCGCATAGCGACGTCAACCGCGAGCTCCGCGCCATCCGAATCAGAACCTTTGTAGTTGTGGAAAAACTTTGGCTTCCAAGTCCTGGGCGTTGCGCCGGTGGCTTCGTTGTCGAGATCAAACGCCGGCACCAGAACTTTCTTCGATAAGTCGCTGAGCTTGGTGTCCTTGCCGTACGCTTTGACGAGTGCCTTTTTCAAGTTGGTCGAATCATAGTCCGCTCCGCCGATCTTTCCGAGGTCCATGATGTTGTCGAGCCACGAGTCGTCGAAGATCGCGGTCCCCTTGTTCACATACAAATCGACGAGATCCTGTGGTGTGAGCCCGCCCGCCAGGCCGATGGCGATGATGCCACCGGTCGATGTGCCTGCGACAAGATCGATCTTGCTCAGAAATCCCGGAACTTGTTTTTCAAGACGAACCAGCAACTGGGCTGTGTACACCCCGCGAATTCCACCGCCATCCAGACTCAGAATGCGATAACCGGCCATGTGTTCCTCCTAAAGAAAGTAATGGTTTCCTGCCCCGACCATTTACCATCTCAGCGGACTTAGCCGAACGAGCTATTCAGGTGTCATCAGCTTGTCACCTGCCTTGACGTGCCTTCCGTTGACGTACTCCGGCCAAGTCATCACCCGTCCCGAGGACGGTTTGATTTCGAGAATTTCGAGCAAGCCTTCGGACGTGGTTACACGAAGTTGCGAGTCAAGCGTGCCGGGTGCCTGCTTGGAGGTTGGTAGCGATTCCGAAACTCTCGCACGCAAGATCGACACCGACTCCCATCGTTCCTCACTCGATTGATACATCGCGGTCGCACCGGGCCACGGCGTCATGCCATGGATGAGGTTGGCGATCTGCCGGGCTGGTCGATCGAATCGAATCCAGCCGTCGCTCTTTTCGAGCTTGCGAGCGGTTGTAGACAGCGAATCGTTCTGCGGCTCACCTGCCGGGTTGGCGCCGTCTGCGAACAGCTTCAACGCTGCGTCAACCGCATCGACGCCAATTCCCGCCAGCCGATCATGCAACTCGCCGGCAATTTCCTCCGGTTTGATCTGCGTCCAGCGGCTCGACAGAATCGGTCCGGCGTCCATGCGCTCCACAATTCTAAATACGGTACAGCCGGTGGTTTCTTCCCCATTCACGATAGCCCAATTGATTGGGGCAGCTCCGCGATACTTCGGCAGCAGCGACGCGTGCAGGTTGATGCACCCGCCGGGCATCATGGCTAGCAGATCGTTTCTCAACTTCTGCCCGAACGCGATGACAAGCCCAAGGTCGGCATTCAGACTGCGGAGGTGAGCCAGCGTATCCGGTTCGTTGATGTTCTCAGCTTCGATGACTGGCAAATCAAATTTCGCTGCTTCAGCCGCCACCGGCGTGCGCGTGACGTGCCTCCCGCGCCCCTTACCCCGCGCTGGCTGAGTGACCACCTGCACGATTTCATGCGGACTGTTCACGCACCACTTCAACGTGGGAATGGCGAAGGCTCCGGAGGCAATGAAAAGAAGTCGCATCGTGATTTAGTCCCTCGCCAGGAAATGCGAATTAGTTTCGCTTTTTGGTTGCCTTGTGGTCCGCCTGCATCTGCTTGATCGCACGCCGGTTGACGATCTCGTCGGATGCGGACATGTGGTCGATGATCAGTTTCCCGTCGAGGTGATCCGTCTCGTGCTGCCAGATGCGCGCGAGCAGTTCACTTCCGGTGACGACCACTTTGTTGCCCTGAAGGTCATAGGCTTCCATGACCGCGTGCGTCGCCCGCCGCATAGCCACCGTCACACCCGGCAAGGAAAGACAACCTTCATCCTTCTCCTCCGCGCCGGACAGCTCCAGGAATCGCGGGTTAACGTATGCAATGTTGTTTTCCGGCTCACCCGTCGAATTGCATACGAACATCCTGATCGAAATACCCACCTGAGGGGCGGCTAACCCAACCCCCTTGTCCGCATGCATCAGTTCGAACATTTTCTCCGCGAGCGAAGCCAGATCAGGCCCGAACTCCGTTACCGGCGCGGACTGTTTTTTCAGCACCGGATCAGGGTAGACGACGATCTGTAACTTCTTGGCGGCTTTGCTCATTTTGGGTTCACGAATCGAAGTTCGAAGGTCGCCGTGTCGATCTTTACCTTAGCTTGACACGAGACTTAGCGAAGTTAGCATCGCTGGTTTCGTTTGTCGAATGACTCGCCCGACGCAGATCGGCGCGAGCGACACAGCGGTGACCGTCACCTGATCGTTGCCAGCCAATAACCAAATAGAGAACTTCGCCACGATCGATCGAGCATGAGTAAAGAAGCAGTATCGCCGGACGATAGTCAGCGACTCGTAACCAGCGCCGAGGACAAGGCGAAGGCCGCCAAGTGGTTCGAGCGTGCGCGCGATCTGGGTGATAAGCGTCAGTTCGATTACGCCGTCGAGTATTACGTGAACGGGCTTGAGTTCGCGCCCGACGCGGTCGAGGAAGCCTGCAAACCCCTTCACGGATGTGCCATCGCGAGAAAAGCAACCGGCGGCAAGAAGCCGGGCATCAAGGACACCATGAAACGCTCGATGAGCGACAAGGTTGCGAAGCAGGCGTATCTCAATTCGCTCTGGCTATTCGGGCACGATCCGGACAACGTGAGCTATATCGAAGGGGCAGCCAAGGCCGCCAGTCGTTTGCGCGCAGAAGAGGCCGCACGCTGGGCGGCGGGTGTTTGGCTCAAACTACTGGACTCCAATTCCAAAGCGACCAGCAAGCAATATCAAGCGCTTTGCGACTTGATGAGCGAAATGGGCGAACGTGCCGTCTTACGTGATGATGTGATCGGTGCGGTCGCGGCATTCCAGATGGGTGTCGACGCAGTTTCCATCTGGAAGCGAAAGTTCCAGAAGGATGCTGCAGCCGATCTCGCGCTTAAGAATCTGTCTACGAAACTGACGATTCACAAAGGCAAATATCAGGGCGGCGAGTCCTTCCGCGACAGCATTCGCGATTCTGGCGAGCAACGCGACCTTCAGGACGAGCAGCGCACGGTTCAGTCGGATGATCGTTTTGATGAGCTGATCTCCAAAGCCGAACAGGAATATCAAACCAACCCGACCGACATCACGCTCAAGAAATATGTCGATCTGCTTTGTCGCCGCGAGAAGGAAAGCGATGAACTTCGCGCTATCGGCGTCTTGGTGAACGAGTTCAAGCGATCGAATCAATATCGCTGGAAGCAGATCGCCGAAGATATTCGAATGAAGCAGTTGACTCGCAAGGAGCGCGAACTCCGGGCCGCAGGGGACGTGGAGGCAGTCAAGAAGCACCAGAGCGAGCAACTGGGGTTCGAACTGAAGGTGTTCAAGGAAAGATCGGAACGGTACCCCACCGACCTGCGGGTGAAGTTCGAACTGGCGGTCAGAAATTTCAAAGCCGGTCGCATCGACGATGCCATTCCGCTGCTTCAATCGGCCCGTAACGACCCCAAAAACAAGGTCGCTTGTGGCCTCTACCTGGGGCGATGTTTCTACAAGAAAGCTTATTATTCACAAGCAGTTACAACGCTTCGCGAGTCCAGCGAGGCCTATGAAATAAGTGACGATGACCTGGCCAAGGAGCTGCTCTACTGGATGGGTCGATCGCAGGAGGCAGCCAAGGACTATCCCGGCACTCGAAAGACCTACGGGAGAATCCTCCAGATCGACTACAACTACCGCGATGTTCGTGCTAGACTGGATGGTCTGCCCCCGGAATAGGGCGGGCTGTGATTTTAGCGGATTGGTGTGTTTATTTAGTGTAGGAATGGTGTGCCACTGCTCTGTGAGCAGTGCAATGACAAGCAACTGGGAGACTATCGACTGTGGCGAATCTTGCTGACGCAAAAAAGAGAATCAAACAAAACGAACGTAATCGTGAGGCCAACCGCGCCCGCAAATCACGCGTGAAGACCGAGACCCGCAAGTTGCTGGACGCCATCCACGACGGCAAGGTTGAAGACGCCAAGAAGTCATTCGTCGGCATCACCAAGCTTCTCGACCAGACTGCTGCCAAAGGCACGCTGCATAAGAACACGGTCGCTCGCAGAAAGTCGCGATTGGCCAAGCGGCTGAATGCTGCTGGCAAAGCGCCGAAGGCGAAGTAGGCCAAATCAATCAGCAACATGTCTGAGTCCGCTTCATTCGTCACACGAGGCGGGGACAAGCTGGCTGCGGCGCTGGATCAATTCGGCGTCGATGTTTCCAATTCTGTTTGCGCTGACCTTGGCAGTCACGAAGGCGGCTTCGTTGACTGCTTGCTTCAGCGTGGGGCTGCCAAGGTCTATTCGGTCGATACGTCGTACGGCACACTGGCGTGGAAGCTGCGCAAAGACCCGCGCGTCGTTGTACTCGAACGAAAGAACGCCCTGCATGTTACGCTGCCCGAACCTGTTCAGCTAATCACCATCGACGTCGGTTGGACGCCGCAGGCAAAGGTGCTCGCCAGCGCGAACAAGCTGCTCGCGTCCGATGGTCAAGTCATTACACTCATCAAACCACACTATGAAGCAGATGCAGACCTGCTTGAAGGCGGTGTGCTGCCTGAGACTCAGTTTCAAACCGTGGTTGATCGCGTTCTCTCAGAGATTGCGGCTAACGGTTGGCGCGTCGAATCCACTTGCCCCAGCCCCATTCGCGGACACGGCGGCAACCGCGAGGTCTTCGCACGTCTTATCCGGGCGACTTCAGCCCCGTAGTCAATCAGCCTACCTCTCGGTATAAACCGAGCAATCGGTTTGGCGCGAGATATTGCCGGCGCAGTACGTAGGGCGGGTTTCACCCGCCAATCGCAGGAGGTGGGTGCTCAACACCCACGCTGTTACTCATGGACCTCCAGAAACTCCAGGACAAAATCGCCGAAATTGAACGCGATGTGCTTCCCAAAGCCAAGCAGATCGTCAGCGTCGATTCTCTGCGCACGCTGACCAATGAAATTCTGGATAAGAACGGCTCGCTCGGTTCGCTGCTGGGCAAGATGAAGGAGTTCCCCGCAGAGCAGCGCGGTGCTGTCGGGCAAACGCTCAACGCAGCCAAGACCCGCATCAAGCAATTCCTCGATGATCGCCTCTCGCAGATTCAATCGGCGGCCGCCAGCCAGGACGCTGCTTCGGCCGGTGATTTCGACCCGACGCTGCCCGGACAGCCGGAGATTCTCGGCGGCGTGCATCCGGTGACGGCTGTGCAGTGGGAAATTGAGCGTTCGTTCGAGCGACTCGGGTTCACCATCGAAGCCGGCCCGGAGATGGAATCCGAATACAACAACTTCGAAGCTCTCAACATCCCGGCGACGCACCCCGCCCGCGACATGCAGGACACTTTCTGGCTGACCAACGGCATGGTGCTTCGCACGCATACGTCGCCCGTACAGCACCGCTCGATGCTCAAGCACGGTGCACCGCTTCGCGTGCTCGTTCCCGGCCGCTGCTTTCGCTATGAAACGATCGACGCGTCGCACGAGAACACGTTCCATCAGGTTGAGGGTCTGGTTATTGATCGCGACATTTCGATCGCCAACCTGATCGCCATGTCTAAGGCATTGCTCGAGGAAGTGATGAAGCGCGAAGTCGCATTGCGTGTTCGGCCAGGGTTTTTCCCGTTCGTTGAGCCGGGTCTCGAGATCGACATGAACTGTCAAATCTGCGGTGGCCCGAGCTCAGCCAAACATAAGACATGCCCCACGTGCAAACGCTCTGGCTGGGTGGAGATTCTGCCGTGCGGCATGGTGCATCCGAATGTGCTTCGCGCGGGCAAGATCGATCCTGATGAATACACCGGCTTTGCGTTCGGTCTCGGTCTCACGCGCCTCGCGATGATGAAGTATGGCATACGCGATATTCGCGTTTTGAACGGCGGGGACTTGAGGCCGCTGATCGCGCCGGAAAGCATGATTGGCCCGTCGGTTTTGAGTGCATAAATGCTGATCTCCCTCAACTGGATTCGTGATTTCATCGACCTTCCCGCCGACCTCGACCCGCGCGCGCTGGCTGAGAAGTTCACGCGCACGACGGCTGAGGTTGACGGCGTCCACGAAATCAATGTTGGTGCGGTTGGCTTGATCGCAGCCAAGGTCGAATCAGCAACGCCCGTGCAGGGATCCAGCAACTTGCGCCTCGTCACGCTCAACATTGGTCAGGGTAAGACAGTCGAGACGATCTCTGCTGCACCGGTCATCCACGTGGGGCAGCATGTCGTCTATGCACCGGTCGGCGCGAAAGTGTCAGCCTATGGCACGATCAAGGCTGCGACCGTCGCGGGGCGGAACAGCTCCGGCATGATCCTTCCGGGCGAAGCCATCGGCATCGAGCTGGCTTCGCAGGAAGCGATTTTCCTTGGCGAGGAAATTGAAACCGGCGCGGAGTTGCCGACTGATCTATTCAACGATTGGGTGATCGAGATTGACAACAAGTCGATCACCCATCGCCCCGATCTCTGGGGTCACTATGGCATCGCCCGCGAAATAGCCGCCATCCTGCGGCTACCTCTCAAGCTATACCCGCTCGATTCAATGGATCATTACAAGCTTGGCGGCTTGCCCGATGTGCCCATTACCATCGCCGATGCGAAGGGCTGTCGGCGATACAGCGGCATGGTCGTCACCGACGTTCCGTCGCGCCCAGCGCCTTTGTGGATGCAGCTTCGCTTGGGTCACGTTGGTCTGCGACCGATCACCGCGCTCGTCGACCTGACCAATTACATCATGCTCGACCTCGGCCAACCGATGCACGCGTTTGATGCCGACAAGGTCGATCGAATAGAGGTCGCTCGTGCTAAAGAAGGGGAAAAATTCCGCACGCTCGACGGTTTCGAGCGCACGCTCATGGCTAACGACCTGATGATCCAATGCGGTGGGAAGTCGATCGCACTCGCAGGCGTCATGGGCGGCGAAAACACGGAAGTTTCAACAGGCACGACGAAACTGCTGCTCGAATCCGCCAACTTCGACCCAGCGACGATTCGCAAGACCGCCAGTCGCCTCGGGCTGCGCACCGACGCCAGCGCCCGCTTCGAAAAATCGCTCGACCCCAACCACACGGTGATGTCGATCCAGCGATTCCTGACACTCGCCCAACCACTCTGGCCGAAGATGAAACCGTTGTCGAAGCTCTCCGACGCATACCCACGACCGCTTGAGCCCGTGACGGTGAAGGTAAGCCTGCCACACGTCAGCCGTGCGCTGGGACGCGAGATGTCAAAGGACGAAACAACGCGAACACTCACACCGCTCGGATTCAAAGTGTCAGGTAATGACACCGAGTTATCTATTGATGTGCCGTCGTATCGCGGCACCGGTGATGTGTCGATCGAAGTTGACATCGTCGAAGAGCTGGCCCGCTGCATCGGTTTCGACACCATCGCACCGGCCATGCCCCGCGTCAGTGTCCGCCGCGTCGACGTCAACCCGATCCACGAACTCGAGCAGAAGACCCTGCACTATTTTTCGACCGTGCGTAATTTCAACGAAATCCACGGCTACATCTGGTACGACGAACGCTGGCTAAAGCAAATCGGCTTTTCGGCGGGCACCTGTTTCGAGCTTAAGAACCCCGCAGCCGAGGGTTGTCAGTACCTTCGTCAAACGCTGATGCCCGGCATGTTGGCAGCCGCCGTCAAGAATCGCTTTTACTTTCCCGCGTTCTCGCTGATCGAAGTCGGCAGCGTATTCGACCCGAACGCGAATGGCGACAAAGAGACGAGGCATGCGGGCTTGATCATGGCCAAGCGCGCCCGCAAAGCAGACGATGAACTGGCTGACTCACTGAAACAGGCAATAACCGGCTGGGCTGCGAATCGATTCAATCAGCAGGTTAGGTTTGTCCCGCCAACGAAAACCAACGAAACGCCATGGGCAGACGGCGGTCGAACGTCAGCCATCAGTATCGCCAATCGAATTGTCGGGCAGATCGGTATTGCTCCATTGGCGCTTCGTCGCGCAATGGACGAGCACCTGTCAGCCTGGTCGATTGCGTGGGCCGAAATCACGCTCACCGATCTCGTAAATGTGCCTGCTCGCGTGTCTCGCCTTGGAACAATCCCGGCCTATCCACTTGTTGATCTCGACGTGTCATTGCTTATTCAGAAGTCGACACGCTATGCCGAAGTCGCGCAACGACTGTCCGAGTTCAGGCACCCGCTGCTCAGGAACGTCCATTATCTCGGGCATTACGAAGGCGGTTCGATCGCAGCCAATCAGCGAAGCCTGACGTTTCGGGCTGTCCTCGGTGATGATACGCGAACGCTTACTGAGAAAGACGCGAGCGAGTTCCGTACGACGTTCGAAACCTACGTCAAACAATCCGGATACCAGATTCGCCAATGATCCAAAAACGAAAAAATGAAACCGGGTGGCACGGTCAAGCCAAAGCGCTTGCTTTGCTCATTCTCATCGCGTTTCTCCCCGGCTGCTCTCAGCTCATGGGTCCTAACGTCCCGCAGGAGATCGCGAAACTGACCGAACCGGAAACCGAGCGCGAGTACCTTTTGTACAAGCCGCTTAGCTACAAGGCCTCCGAGAAATGGCCTCTGATCATCGTCTGTGCCGGTGGAATTGCCGGCTCGCCCAAGTCCGAAATCGGTCACTGGGCCGAGCTTGCCGAATCGCGCGGCTTCGTCGTCGCCGCACCGACCTTCAAAGGAAAGCGCAACCCGGACGCTGAAAAGGGCGACAAAAAACTGCTCAAAATCCTCGACGATGAAAAGCACATTCTCGGCGTCGTGCAGCATGTTCGCGCGGGCCACAATATTTCAAACGACCGCGTCTTCATTCACGGTTGGTCCAACGGTGCTATTCCCGCTCTCTACGTCGGTCTTAAGCATCCAGAGATCTTTCGCGCCATCAGCGTAGCCAACCCCCCGTATGACCCCGGCGCGATTCCCATTCCCGAAACAGCCATTGATCATTACCAGCCGGTCAATCTGGTATATCAACAAGCCGACATGGTCGTTGGGAAAAAAGGAAAGCAGCTTCGCGATTGGCTGCGAAGCATCGGCGTCGCCCTCAAAGACGAAGTCACGGGCAAAGTGAAGTCGGAAGATGTGGCGCGCTTCATAAGTTTCTACGAAGATGTTATTCGCAAGACGGCGTGGATTCGCGTGACCTCTGCGAAGACCGGCACAAAGAACCCGCTCGAACTGCGTTTCAAAGCCCATACGATCGATGAACCGACGAGTTATCGCTGGGATTTCGGTGACGGCGACAGTTCGCCCGTGGCTGAACCGATCCACGCTTTTGCCAAGCCGGGCAGCTACCGAGTCACGCTGACGCTTCAAGGCCTACGCAACGGACCACACGAGCGCGTGCTCAGCGTGAGCGTGCCGTAAGAACCCCGCGCGATTATTGTCATCTCAAGAGTGAATAAGCCAACAGAATTAGATCTGTTGTCGGTTTTGTAGTCACTTGTCCTCCTGTTTTGTCGATGCCGCCTTGATCCACTTCGCAATCATCAGACGTTCTTCTTCGCTCAGTTGATCAGCAAAGGCAGTCATCATCGCCGGTTCGCGGCCCTTGGTGCTGTATTTCATTTCATGGCCGGGGTCGGCGATCATGTCCGCGATCCATTTGGTGGAGCCATAGCCAAAAAAGTCAGGAGCGCGGGTCGTGCCGCGGCGCTTGCCTTGGTAGCTGTGACACTCGTTGCAGACGGTCATGAAGAACTCTTTGCCACGGTTGGTCATGGCATCATCGCGAACAGTTGAGCCTGCCTCACCTTGGCTGGCTTCAACTTCGAGATAGGCGGATACGGCGTCAAAGTTCGCAAACAACTCACCGCGATCGTTCTCGTTTTCGTTCTCTTCGAGTTGCTCGGTGATCCACTTCTTCATTCGGGTGTGGGCCGGGTCGCCGTCGGGGTTCTTCATCAGGCCGAAATGTCGCGGATTCATTGGATCAGTGAGCAGCGAGCGTGTCCATTCACTCGTGCCGAAGCCCTTCAGGTCGGATGATGTCGCGGGCTCGGTCGGAACATTTCCCAGCCCGTCGTGACCGCCGAAGCGATGGCACGCGGCGCAATTCGCTGCAAACAAGTCGGCTCCGCGAAACAAGTAGTCGTTGGCCATGAGCTCGAGCGGACCAGCAGGCGAGATGCCCTGCTCGGCTGCCAATTGTAGGGCTCGTTTGGCGGTGGCGGTCGCGCGATCGCGCTTGCGATTGAAGTCCCACGCGCGAAGCACTTGTTCCTCTGCCGCATCGAGCCGAGCGCCGCCCGCGCGCTCAGCCAGGATTCCTTCGACGGTGCTCTTGGCGGGATCGCTATCATCGCGAATCGCCAGCACGGTCAGCGAGGCTGCACCTGCTAGGAGGAACAGTACAAATGTTGTTGATAGAAAATGCGCAATTCGCGCCGGGAGCACCTTGTCGATCAGCGGCAAGCAAAAGAGCAGGGACCCGATGATCGCCGGCACGCCTATCGCGCCAATGCGCTCCATGTCCGGGCCTTCAAAAAGCTTGAGCATCTGGAACAGAAACAGGAAATACCATTCCGGCCGCGCAGGGTAATCGGAAGCGGTCGGGTCTGCTGGTGCGTCGAGCAGGGGCGAGCCGACTGCATAGTGCGTGTAGAACACCATCCCCAATAGTGCCACGAATATGACACCCGCAGCCACCGTGTCGCGCCAGGCCTGGTCGGGCCAGAAATTGCCAACCGATTTATCAGCATCCTTGGGCGAAAACGTCACGCCATGTTTGCGAAACAGCGCCAGATGCGCGATCGCCAAAACGATCGCCGCCGCCGGAAGAATCATCACGTGCAGCGTGTAGAATCGCGTCAGCGTGGCGTGGCCGTAGTCCTCGCCGCCGACCACGATGCGTTGCAGCGAGCCCCCGACAATCGGCGTCAGCTCCATGATGTTCGTCGCAACTTTGGTGGCCCAATAGCCTTTTTGGTCCCATGGAAGCAGGTAACCCGTCAGCGATAGCCCGAGCACGACACCGAGCAGCGCCAGCCCAATCCACCAGTTGAACTCGCGCGGGGCGCGATAAGCTTTGGCAAAAACAACTTGCAGGATGTGCAGCGGCAACAGCACAACCATCGCCTGCGACCCGAAATGGTGCAGCCCGCGAATGAGCCAACCGAGCGTCATCTGCGTCTGGATGTACCACACGCTCGACCAGGCGGTGGTAGCGGAGGGGCTGTAAGCGGTCATCAGCAGAATGCCGGTGACAACTTGCAACGCGAACACGAACAGAAGTGCGCTCCCCCACACGTATCGCCACTTCGCCCCGCCCGGGATGGCTTCAAAAAATAAATGGCGGATGAGTGGTCGAAGGCTGGTGCGGGAATCGATCCAATCGAGCAACTTCATATCGAGAGCTTACCTGCCTTGGCCATGTCTGAACAATAACCAGAAGCGCTTGAACGATTGCCCTGATTCGTTGGCATGTCGTGCGCTACATCGATAGGATATTTATGTTCCATGGACGAGACTTACTTGCACATTAGGTTCTCGTTGCGTAGACGGTGAAACCGCCTTTCCCATTGCAAGTTGGTCCAGTAGTTAAAAAAGGTCTGCTCGATGACTAAGCGATACAGTGACGCGGGTATCCCACAACTTTCCACGCTTCTCCTGGTATCAGTCATGTTTTCTGGAGTCAGCGTTACCATGGTGCATGGTGAGGAACCCAAGTCCTCGAGCAGGTTGATTGAGGAACTTGATAGCCAAGATCACACCATTCGAAAAAACGCCAGGAAGGAACTGGCTAACCGCGGCGCTACAGTGGTCGGCGACCTTGCGATGGCACTTAAGAGCGCGGACGCAAGCACGCGCGTCGAAGTCGCCGATATACTTTGGAAAATCGGTCCGGAAGCTCTACCAGCGCAAGGAGCACTTCTTGTTGCCTTGAGCGATCCTGATGAAAACGTAAGCGTCGCCGCCGCTCACGCACTGTGGTACATAGGTCCCACCCAAGAGGCCACGACAAAGCTGATCGAAGCCCTGAATCACTCAAATGCACATGTGCGCGGTTTCGCCGCGCGGGCGCTCGGAAAGATCGGTCCGGCGGCCCATGAGGCGGTTCCACTTGTGATGGCTATGCTTGCTGACCCGGATGACACCGCCAGGCGAAACGCTGCGTTCGCACTGCCAGAGATGCATCCCCACCAAGATCAACTTGTTCGCGACCTTTTCAAGCATCTGAAAGAGGACCAGGACTACGACAACGAAGACTTCAGGACTGCCTGCCAGCACGCTGGCAAGGACTCAGTCGCATTTCTTGAGCAATCGCTTGAAGACAGCACGCCGCGTATTCGGCGAATGGCCATACAAGTCCTCGGAAGCATGCGAGATAGCGCCAAGAGCGCATTGCCAGCCCTCGTTCGCAGTTTGAAGGATGAAGACCCAAGTGTGCGAAGAAGAGCAATCTTCGCTCTGTGCGATATCGGCCCGGAATCGCACGAGGCACTTCAAGCGGTGATACAGACCCTCGAGAGCGACGATCCGGATGTTCGTCGGTCTGTCATTTGCGCCATAGGAAAAATGGGGTCGAATGCATCGACGGCGGTTTCAATTCTGATCCGTGCGATAAAGGACGAGGACGTAGGTGTGCGAATCCAGGCAGCCGGAACGTTTTGGATGATCGAGCCAGATATCCAGGTCGCAGTCCCAGCGCTGATTGGAGCTTTAAGTGATCCCGATGGAAACGTGCGATCCCAGGCTGCTTGGTCTCTGGACAATTTAGGTGCAGACCGCGTCCTTCCCTATTTGATTGAAGCTTTGAAAGTCGAACAAGGCAGCAATTACGGGCAGGTCGCGAAGGTCATCGGTGATTTTGAATCCGAGGCCACGCCGGCAATACCGGCTCTCGTGAGAATTTTGGGTGACTCCCGAAGATATGTGACCGACGAGGTCGTTGATGCATTATGCAAGATTGGCGGTGCAGCCACGGTTACTGCTCTACAGGAAATACTGCGAGACGAGGACAAAGACACCCGAATTCAGGCGCTGCGGATTCTGGGTAGATTGGGAGCGGAAGCGGCTTCGGCAGCGCCGAGCGTCAAGGACTGTTTGCTGGTCTACCTAGGAAACATACAAGAGCTTTCAACCGCTCAAGCAGCGGCCAACACACTCGACCGAATAGGAGTGGACGCAACGGAGATTCTGATTGCAGCCCTTAAGGATGCTCAACCCACAGTGCGCAGCCGCGCTGCCTGGTTACTTGGCGGAAGGGGAGAGCAAGCCGCAAAAGCGATTCCGGCGATCGAGGGTCTCTTGAAGGACAGCGACGAACACGTTCGCGAAACAGCTGCCGCGGTCTTAGAGCGAATCAGGAAATAGGTGACAGTACGTGAAATAGTTAGATCGTTCACCTGTGCGGAGTTGTGGTTACACAATATGCGAACGTCGTCCTTCTTGTGTTTACTTCTTAGAAAACTGCCCTGTACTGCTCCAGCGCCTCCGGATTCGCCAGCGCATCCTTATTCAGCACCGGCTGACCGTGGATCATGTTGGCGACCGCCAGTTCGACTTTCTTGCCGCTGATTGTGTACGGGATAGCTGTTACCTGTTTAATGTGTTTAGGCACGTGCCGCTTGGTGGCACCTTCGGCGATGCGATTTTTGATTTTGTTGATGAGTGCATCGTCTAGCTTGGCACTGTCGCGCAGCACAACGAACAAGCAGACCTCTACGTCGGCGTCGGCTGTGTTCTTGCCCACCACGATGCTGTCGACGATTTCAGGCAACTGCTCGACTTCGCGGTAGATCTCAGCCGTTCCGATGCGAACGCCGCCGGGGTTGAGCGTGGCGTCGCTGCGGCCATAGACGATCACGCCGCCGCGCTCGGTGATCTCCACAAAATCTCCATGTCGCCAGACGTTCGAATAATGCTCGAAATAGGCCCCACGATATTTTTTCCCGTCAGGGTCATTCCAGAAATAGATCGGCTGCGACGGAAACGGCGAGCGGCAGACCAGCTCCCCCTTCTGGCCGACGACGGGCTTCGCGTCGGCGTCAAAGGCATGAATATCCATGCCCAGCCCCTTGCACTGAATTTCGCCCGCATACACCGGCAGCATCGGATTGCCGAGCATGAAGCAACTGATGATGTCCGTGCCGCCGCAGATGCTCGAAAGCTGCACGTCCGGTTTCACCTCGCGATAGATCCAGCGGAAGTTCTCGATCGTCAGCGGCGAACCGGTTGAAAGCACGGCGCGAAGTTTGGACAGGTTATGTTCCTTCGCGGGATGAATCTCCGCCTTCTCACTCGCAGCCACGAACTTCGCGCTGGTGCCGAACACGCTGATGCCCAATCGCTCCGTCATTCGCCACAGGTGTCGCGGGTCGGGGTGGAACGGGTTGCCCTCGAAGAGAACAACGGTGGCGCCGACGCCGAGCGCACTCACTAGCCAGTTCCACATCATCCAGCCGCACGTAGTAAAATAGAAAATGACATCGTCGCGACGCAGGTCGCTGTGCAGCATCAGCTCCTTCATGTGCTGCAACAACGTGCCGCCGTGGCCATGAACGATGCACTTCGGCACGCCCGTGGTGCCCGACGAATACATGATGTAAAGCGGGTGATCGAACGGCACGCTTTCGAATGAAAGATGACCCGACTTGAAGCCGTCACCGTCCCAAATCACAGCCTTCGGTACCGAGTCGACATTCGGCTTGTCGTTCAGGAAGGGCACAACAACAACGGATTGGATACTCGGAATTTTCGCGACGATGCCGCGCACGCGTTCCAGCGAATCGATGGGCTTTCCGCTGTAGGAATAGCCGTCGGTTGCAAAAAGCACTTTCGGCGCGATCTGCCCAAATCGATCGAACACGCCGTCGATGCCAAAATCAGGCGAGCACGATGACCAGATTGCTCCCAGGCTCGTCGTCGCCAGCATCGCGATGATGGCTTCAGGTATGTTTGGCAGATATCCGCCGACACGATCGCCGCGCCCGACGCCAGCACTCTTCAAAAACGCCTGACAGCGTGCCACCTGGCCATGAAGTTGCCGATAGGTAATCGATCGAGTGCGGCCAAGCTCGTCTTCCGATTCGATGGCGACTCGTTCGTCGTTGAATCGCAGTAGGTGTTCCGCGAAGTTCAGATTAACGCCCGGGAACCATTTCGTGCCCAACATGCCGCTGCCCTGCGTGACGTACTGCACGGGCGTATGCGTCTTAATCTGGGCGAGTCGAAGCATCTCGTGCCAGAATCGCTCGCGGTTGGTCACCGACCACTTGTGCAGGTTTTGCCAATCGGGCGTGAAACCGTAGCGCTTAGCCATAGCGATCATGAACGCGTGCATCTGCGAGTGCTTGATTCGTTCTTCAGATGGTTGCCACAGTAGCTCGGCGACAGCAGGAGCAGTTGGCGAGATAGATGTTTCCGTGTCGTGCATGATGGTCAGTGTGTCGCCCTGTTGAAATCAAGGCCGCTCCCTCGCGGTCGCGGTTCGGATTATTCGTCTTAATAACTTTGGGTTTATGCCTCTGTTCGCCGCACAAACTTATCTCCCGGCAGCCGACGCACCAATCCCTTCAGTTGCAGGCCCGTCAGCGTCGACATCACCTGTCCGGTGCCAATGCTGACGGTCGCACAAATGGCGTCGGCGTCTTCAGCCCCGGCTACGATCGCATCATACACGATCTGCTCGTGCGGTTGGAGTCGGGCGTAGGTGAGTGTGGATGGGGTCGAGGTGGTTGTTCTGATGGCGGGCGCTGCCGAATTGGCAAACAAGTCACGCGGCAAACCGGTCGCTTGCGCTCCCGGCTCTGATGGCGTATTCGCTCTGGTCGAACCCGCCGGCTCGCCTTCTGCGCGTCGGCGCAATGTGAGGTCCTCAACATCACGGCGCATGATGCGACCGACTTCCTGCAGCTCGTTAAGAACGTCGTCCAGGCAGGTGATCAGTTTGGCCTTGCCGTCTCGAATCAACGAGTTGGTGCCGGTCGAGACATCGGGGCAATCGATGCGACCCGGTAGCGCGAACACCTCGCGGTTGTACTCGCCAGCCAATCGCGCACTGATCAGCGCTCCGCTGCGTTCGCCGGCCTCGATGACGATCACGCCGAGCGACAGGCCGACGATGATTCGATTTCGCCGCGGGAAGTTCTTTGCATCCGGGATCGTGTCGACCGGCAGCTCGCTCACCACGGCCCCAGATTTCGCGATGTCTGCGGCGAGCGATTCATGTTCAGGCGGGTAGATCGTCGCCAAACCCTGCCCCAGCACAGCGATCGTGCGACCGGCTGCATCGAGCGCACCTCGATGAGCGTGACCATCCACGCCACGGGCCAGACCCGACACAACAGTGAACCCGGCAGCCGCCAGCGCTCGCGAAAAGCGAATCGATTGCTCGCGGCCATAATGCGAACAACGCCGCGTGCCGACGATGGCGACCGCCACCGCGTCCGTCGGTTCGATGTTCCCCTTCACATACAAACAGATTGGCGGGTCGGTGATGTTGAGCAAGGGCTTCGGAAAATCCGCGTCTTCCCAGCAGAGGATTCGCACCCCGCATTCGCCGGCGCGTTGGACTTCCTCATCAACTAGCGTGTCCCGCCGCGATTCAAAAA
Organism: uncultured Phycisphaeraceae bacterium; assembly: GCA_964494205.1. Lineage (GTDB taxonomy): Bacteria > Planctomycetota > Phycisphaerae > UBA1845 > UBA1845 > JBBTCX01. The sequence goes on from CAZBRD010000001.1 coordinate 345,002, forward strand.
TGGACTGCGCCGTCTTCGGACCGATTCCTTCCACTCGCTGCAATTCGCCGACTGAGGCGGAGAGAATATTTTCCACCGCGCCGAAATGCGAGATCAAGTTTTTCATCCGAATAGGCCCGACGTCGGGCGTTAGATGAAGGCGCAGGTAGTCGCGACCTTTGGCGGAGATGAACTGGTTGGATTGCGTCGTAGACATTGTCAATCTTACTCGACCGGCCAATGACTAAGTGTAAACGGTTTGGCTCGAGCAGGAAACGGTTGTCGCGGATCAGACAAGTACGAGTGCACTTCAGGTTGAATAGCTACTTTTCGGTGGAAACAAAGAGGCGGCAATCAGCGCGACGGCATAGATGGCAGCCCCCACGTACATCACCATCGTGAATCCCACGAACATCGCGAGTGCCATTGACATGACAGTGCCGAAGACAGTCGCACAGGCGTTCACGCACCAACCCCACGCGGGCAGTTGCGGGTGATACAATTCAGCCAGTCGCATTCCGGTGGGAAACGGCATCCCCATTAGAAGAGCGATAGGAATCTGAACGGCGATCGCCACCATGCATCGGAAGAAATGCGAAAGATACATCCAATGAGGTACGAACGCGTTCAGTATGTAGACGGTTCCAATAGAGGTCATGCATAGCAATAGAAGCACGAGAATTGCCCGCGCGCGAAACCTGTCGGGAAGAATGTGACGACTAAGTTCGCTACCGAACCCGCAGAAAACCAGCAGACTGAATAACGTGATCGACATGGCGTAAACCGGCCCGCCGACAAACACCATTAGCTTCTGCATGACCATGATTTCGATAGCGATGAACGCCAATCCGATCGCGGCGAAGTAGATCAGGGTACAGAATGTTGCGCGATTGCGCGGAATCTTCGCCTGTCGCTTGCGAAGGGGAAGCGCGATGCACAATCCGCCAAGCAGCATGATTTGCACGGCCGACACAATCAGAATCACCAGACCAAGAGGAAGGCGATTCACTATGTCGCCACCAAGGGTCGCGCGGAAGGGATTCTTCAACTCAGCCAGACGGTAGAAATTGAAAAAAAACGGCTGATCGTCAACAGTTGGCGTGATGTTGTAACGGTGATTCGCGATGAATGACGCGAATTCATCGCCCTTAAGCCGCATCGCTTTGTCAAAGTCGCGCGCACACACAGCGGGTCCATAGTCCTTTGTTCCTTCAATGGCGTCATAGATCCCGCCCTCCTGATAGGGGACAAACGGATCGTAAATGATGTCAAATTGGAGACGCTCGGCCCATGCACGCAACCATTCGACTTCCGGTTGTGTGAATGGAGCCAACTTAATCAATGTTTCGGCCCACGGTTCTCGATCAAACCAGCCGGGAGCTGCCAGAACCATGATGTGATGTTGTGCATCCTGGATGCCGCGAAGCTCTAATGCGCGGCGCGCTGTAACTGCCAATCGAATGCTCTCGCGCGGCGGCGTAAACACCCAGCGTGAAAAACCAAGAATGCCGTCGTCTGACAAGTGATTGAAGTAATCATTCATCGCCTCGACGGTGTAAAGATAATTTTCGCTCAGGGCATATGCACCGGATGCAAGTGCGGTGAACGTGTCCACTCCACTCAACTGAATAACATCAAATTTGCGGTCAGTTCGCGTCAGGTAATGCCGCCCCTCGGCGCAGATCAACTCAACGTCAGGCCGACGATATAACCCGCCCGCGAAGTCGTTGAACTTGTCCTTCACATAGTCGATCGTCCAGGGGTTGATGTCTACACCGGTAGGCTTGGCGCCATAGTGCAATGCGATGGCCATATCCACACCGCCACCAGGACCGATGACGAGCGCTTTTGCCTCCGAACGCAGCATGTAGGCTGCACCTTGCATGTAATGACCCAGCAATGCCTCTTTCGTAGGGTCAGAGTCCTGCAGCTTTACAATACCCGTAAACGCAGCTCCATCTTGATACATACCCATGTAAGATACGGGCGGATGTGTCTTGTCCCATGTACGCGATAAAGCGCCGCCAAAGCTGAGATATTCTTGGTCCTCGGGTAATACGTCGACCCGCGCCACAACGTGCCAGCGGAAATCGGTCGCGCGATGATTCGGAATCTTTGAGTCTGGAATCGGCACCGGTACAAAGTTGGGTCGAATGAGGGTTACCGCAGCCAATCCCGCCGCAATGACGAAAGTAAAAACACTTGGCCAATGCAGTCCTCGCGCGTGCGACCGTGCGATAGCAATCGCTATCAACGCCGCGATCGCAGCCACTCCGAAGATCGTAAACGTGGCACCAAGGTAATTGATCGCGAACAGTGCGAGCAGGCTGCCAATGCCCGCTCCGACTAGATCAAAAAAGTAGAGACGGCTGATGCGCTCGCCGCCTTTGCTCAACAAGTAGCCAAGACAGATTCCACCAAAAAAGAACGGAGTGGCTGCAAACGCCAAAAGCATGAATAGTCCGAAAACCTGCGACCAGTCACGGTGCAGATGGATTTCCATCACATCGAAGTTTGTCTTTGTGGTACACAAGAAGCCCAGCAAAGTAGCCAGGCTAAAGAGCCATGCACACTTGATGAGCAGCGCCGGTTTCACGGTTTTTTCTGCAAAGGCGGGATGAACGGTTAGCAATGATCCGGCAGCCCCGAACCCAAGCAAAGCCAAGCCTATGATCAGATAGGTAAAATGATGGTAAGTCATGACCGAGAAGACTCGTGTCAGTGAGACTTCCAGCATGAGGACACACATGGCAAGTAGGAACGTAGAGAGGCAGGCGGCGCGGGCTGAGAGTGGCTTGTCGATGTTCGTGCCAAGTTGATCCACGTTGAAGTCCTGAAACTCAATTTCCGCGAAACTGCAATTCCTTCACCCGATTCGTCCGATTGAATCGGCACAAATTCCACTCGAAGTTTGGGCCGCCATTATAGCACGCAAAATGTGCGTTGCGATTCGACAGTTTGACACAAACAACGCGTATTTCACATGCCCATGCTCCTTTACCGACATTTGGTCACAGCTATAGTTCCCGTAGAAGTATCACAGGCCCACTTGCTGTGACGAATCGTGGCACTGGGCTTGGCCAAAGGAGATTTTGCTTGAACGCACACTGGGTCAGGAAAACCGTTTGTTTGTGTCCCTCGGTCATATTAACCCTGATCGCCGCTTCAGGTTGTCGCGAAGGCGAACCCTGCGGCGGGCTCGCGGGCACGCCCTGCGGTATCAATGAGTTTTGCAATTACGACATCGAGGTGCAGTGCGGAGCAGCCGACCAGACCGGCATCTGCACGCGAATCCCCGATGCATGCACGTTGGAGTTTGCGCCGGTCTGCGGTTGCGATGGGAATACTTACAGCAACGAATGCTCCGCAGCCGCAGCCGGCATCAGCCTCGTTAGCCTTGGAGCGTGCGAAGGCGAAGGTGAAATATGCGGCGGTCTGCAGGGGCTGACGTGCGAAGAGGGCGAGTACTGCAACTATGCTATCGACGCTCAGTGTGGAGCAGCTGACCAGACAGGGACTTGCGCTCCGATCGCGGAGAATTGCACGGAAGAGTTCCAACCTGTCTGCGGTTGCGACGACAACACATATGACAACGCCTGCTTTGCCGCAGCAGCCGGTGTGAGCGTGGCCGCCGAAGGCGAATGCGACGATGACAGTGGTAGCGATCTGCCCCAAGGGGCGATTTGTGGGGGCATCGCCGGCGAAGGTTGCCCTGAGGGGCAGTATTGCCAATTGCCCGAAGGTCAATGCTGTTGCGACTTCCAGGGCGTCTGCACCGATTTGCCTGAAGCCTGTCCTGAGATTTTTGCTCCTGTCTGCGGCTGCGACGGGGAAACGTATGACAACGACTGCTTCGCAGCCGCAGCGGGTGCAACCGTCGATCACGAAGGTGCCTGCGAAGGATAATGGGTCGCCTCGGCGCTAACATTGGCTTTGGGAACGATCCAAGGCTACGTTGGTGTCGAGGTTGACCGATGTCTGCACCAAAACCAGTTTCATCCGAGTTCTTATGGACTGAGGAAGGAGACCAAAGACATACACTGGTGGCTGAACTTGCGCCACTGCTGCCGGTGAATCGCACTTACTCCTTCCTCGTCCCGGATGAAATGGTTGAAAACCTCGCCGTCGGTCAGCGCGTTCGTGTGGCGCTGGGCCGACAAAAGCGTACCGCGATCGGTTACGTCACGTCGATCGATCGCCGACCCTGGGATAGCACGCTTCGACCGATCGAATCCATCGTGGATGCCCACAGTTTCCTCACGCCGCATCTCATAACACTCGGACGTCAAATCGCGGAACACTACGCCTGCCCGCTGGGACGCACGCTGCACGCGCTCACGCCGGAAGCCGTTCGAAAAGAATCCGGCCTGAAATCGGTGCGATATGCAAAGCTCATTCGCACGCGCGAAGAGATCGCCGCGAGCGGCGTTCGCGTGGGCGGGAAGCGATCAGCCATCATCGATGCGCTAGCTCAAGCAACGGAGCCGATGCGGGTGGATAAATTGCTTGAATCGAGCGGGACGTCCACAGCCATACTTCGCTCAATGGCCAAGCTCGGCTGGGTTGAGATCGAGCAGCGAAAAGAACTTCAGGATGAGTTCGCGAGCACCATTCTCCAAGAAGAGCCAGCTTTCTCACTGAACCAAGAGCAGGCGGCTGCCCTCGATTCCATTCGGCAAACAATGGATGAGAATCGCTTTCGAGTCACGCTGCTTTACGGCGTGAGCGGTTCGGGGAAAACCGAGGTCTACATCCACGCGATGCGCCGCGCGATCGAGCTGGGCGGCCAAGCCATTCTGCTCATTCCCGAAATCGTGTTGACCACGCAACTCGTAAATCGCCTCGCGACACGTTTCCCGCGCGTAGCTGTCGTGCACAGTGGCCTGACCGGCGCGGAGCGGTCGATCATGTTCCGCCACATCGCATCCGGGGAGCGGGATGTCGTCATCGGCACACGGAGCGCCGTGTTCGCGCCGTGCCCGAACCTCAAGCTGATTTGCGTCGATGAGGAGCAGGAGCCGAGCTACAAAAACATGCAGGCCCCTCGATTCCACGTGCGCGACGTAGCCATCATGCGCGCGAAGCTGCTCAATATTCCCGTCGTGCTCGGGTCGGCTACTCCCTCAATCGAAACCTGGCATCGAAGTCAGACACGTGCGGATCATCAGCGTCTCACGATTCCGCATCGCGTGCGCGAACTTCCGTTGCCGAAAGTTCACCTCGTCGATATGCGCGACGAATTCGAAGAAATGAAAGCTCCCGTCGTCGTGTCGCGAATCATGGAGCAACTACTCACGCGCACGCTGGAACGCGAAGAACAGGCGATGATTCTGATGAATCGCCGCGGGTACGCCACACGCGTGTTTTGCCCGGCGTGTCGCACGAACCTCGAATGCCCGAATTGCAAAGTCGGCCTCGTGGTGCACACATCGAGCGGCCACACGATCTGTCATTATTGTCGCAGAAAAACTGTGACGCCGACGATCTGTCCGAACATCGCGTGCGGTGCGAAGCTGGAACACTTCGGCTTGGGCACGCAAAAAGTCGAAGAGGTACTGCGGTCGAAGTTTCCCAACGCTCGATTGCAACGCGTGGACAGTGACACGATGCGGCACCGATCGCATTACCAGACGCTTGTCGACGATTTCTCAGCCCGAAAGCTCGACATACTTGTCGGCACGCAGATGATCGCCAAGGGGCTTGATTTTCCGTTTGTTTCGCTGGTCGGCGTGATGCAAGCCGATGCGATATCACTCGCCAGCGACTTCCGCGCTCAGGAACGATTGTTCCAGTTGATCACGCAGGTCGCGGGCCGCGCGGGGCGAGGTGATGCACCGGGACAAGTCGTGGTGCAAACGCTGGCGCCTGACCTCCCCGCGCTTACCTTCGCGCTCAACCATGATTATGAAGCCTTTGCCGCGAGCGAACTCGCTGTTCGCAAACACGTAGGCCTGCCGCCATTCCGCCGACTCGCGCGAATCGTGCTCTCCCATCCGCGCGAAGTAACGACGCGTCGCGAAGCAGATGAGCTGTACAACCGCGTTCACATGACGATGGAGAATCTCAAAATGGAGCACGCCGATGTGCTTGGCCCCAACCCAGCCGCCCTTTCTCGCCTTCGCGGGCAATATCGGTACGATCTTCTAATCCGTACGCCCGATGCAACAGCACTCCGTCGACTGCTGCAATCTCTCGAGCAAAACAGGTCGTTGAAGTCAAAAGCCAAGTCAATCATTGTCGATGTGGATCCTGTATCGCTTGCGTGAGGATTGCAAAATCAGACAGACGTACTCAGAGGAAGTGCATTGAGAATGGCCTCAAATCTTGGATAGGCGGATTGGGGTCGAAGTCGATTTCAGGGAAGGCAGCCTAATTCGACCATCCGATTGGCTGCCTCTGCGTGATCGGGCAAGGCGGCTCGCGTTTTCTTGTACCATTCGCAAGCTTCTGCAATCTTCTGGCCAAGGCGGAGTGCCTCCGCCAGCACGAAATAGTTGGCCGATTTTTCCGGGCTTAGTTCAATCGCCCGCCGCATCGCCGCCTCTGCCTCAGTCGCCCATCCAAGCAGCAATAATGCCCGTCCCTTAGCCGCCAAAGCTGCGACGTCGTTCGGCAATTGCGTCAGGGCTGCGTCCGCAGCCGCCACTGCCTCGTCGAGGCGCTTCTCAAAAAGAAATAGCTCCGCGCGAGTTACCTTCAGCGGCGGCTCGTCGCCCGAAAGCAACTCAGCCGCGTCCAGCACTCGATGCCCGTCGCCAGCGCGACCTAACTTGCGGTATATCGACGCCACGTTTTGCGTCATGCCAATGTGCCCGGGCTGTCGGCGTAGAATTTCCTCCCCCAACTCCAGCAGTCGATCCCAGTCCTGCGAATCCTTCAGACGCGTAAATTCTCTAAGCAGCGACTGCGTAGAATTTGTGATAGCGTCCGCCTCAAGAAGCAATGGGTCTCGCGGGCGATGCCAATCCCCGCGCGAAAGATTGCGACAAAGTGCAAATTGCTCCTCCGCACGCTCTGTCTTACCAAGCTGTTTGTACGTTTCGCCAAGGTGATAGCAGGTCTGAAAATCGCGCGGCCCCAACGTCTGGGCCTTCTGCAAATGTGCTAAGGCCTCCAGCGCCTGATTCTTCGACAACGCGACCCGCCCCAAACCGGTATATCCAAGCCAGTCCTTCGGACGCAGGTTGATATATTGCTGAAAGTGAACTTCCGCCTCGCCCAATTTCCCCTTCTCCAGCAGCAACTGACCAAGTCGTGCATGAGTAACGGGATAACTCGAATCAAGCTTCAGACTCGACTGCAACGCGCGAATGGCCTCATCCTGTCTGCCGGTATCTTGATAAATACAACCAAGGAAGTACGGCCAACGATAATTATGTGGGTCCGCTTTGGCCGCTAATTCAAAGTACTTTTCCGCGCTTTGTGTTCCTTGCAGGCTGATGCATATCTTTCCCAGGCGCCCTAACGATTCAGCAGACGGCGACTTCTGCCAATCCGCCAACGCTGAATGAAACGAACTCAGCACGAACGGGTCTGACATCGCAAATAGCGGCGGCTCTGGAAGCGACTGTACGCGACACCAGTTTCCTAGAGCCTCTAGGTCTGTACGAACGACTTCTTTCCCATCAGCGCTGATCGATTTTTCGAGACGCGGCAGGGGATTTCCGTGCACCACAGTCGGCAGACGAGTGTCAGAGGCGTTCGGTCGAAGGAAACTCCAAACCACGAACCCGCACCCGGCCACAATAACCAGGGTGAGGATGATATTCAGAATTCCAAAGCTCTGGCCGGTGTCGGTATTCAGCGGCTTCTTTGAATCGCGAGCTACTGCCTGGCGTGACTGTTTTGTTCGTCGCGAAGCCATGGGCGGTCATGCCCCGCCATTCGCACGATGTGACGGCGACGTACCTTGCCGAATCGTCGAAATCGAATTGACCGGCAGGTCACGCCACTCTTCCTTCGCCCCGTCCGGCCAGATGATCACGACGCGCTCAACCGCGGGTGCAGATCCCAGCCCGATGTGTACACGCGGATCGTTGCTCCCCATATATCCGGCGTGTGGACGACACGAACGGCGATGCGTTTTGCCTCCCGCCGATAGCTCGACCATTGCGTTCAGCGCATGGCGCCCGCCGTGTCTGTCAATCAGGTCGAGCACAACCCAGAAATTTTTGCTTTGATTATCATTCCGCAGAAGCTGGGCCGGACCGCCGTTGTTTGTAATCAGAACGTCAACGTCGCCATCATTATCAATATCACCCATGATCGTCGCGCGACTGGTCTCCAAAACAGCCAGGGCAGTCCCTGCCTCGGAAGTGGCATCGACAAACAGGCCGTCTGCACCACGGCGGATGAACTGGTTCGGTTCCGCATAGGGACGATCGAGACGCTGCGGTTCGGCGCGCAGGTTCACCGCCCCATTGCCGATGATGCCGTCCCATTGCCCGTCGTGATCCTGATCGAATAGCGCAATCCCGAAAGCGGTGTATCGCATAGACAGTTTGGAGAGTCCCCAAGCGTGCGTTACATCTTGAAACACACCGGCGTCATTGCGATAGGCGGTATGCGGCTGACGAGCGATATTCATGACCAACAAGTCGACGTCGCCGTCTACGTCAAAATCCTCCGCGGCGATTCCCATTCCAGCAATGGCTAGTCCGTCCGCGTTATACGCAACGCCAGCCATCGCCGCCTTTTCCAGGAATGTTCCGTTCTTTTGGTTGATCCACAGAAAGGCCGGTGTCTGATCGTTGCTGACGTTGATGTCCAGCCATCCGTCGTTGTTCATGTCCGCGCAGATGACACCCATGCCGTTACCCTTGGCGGAAGTAATGCCGGATTTCTCGCTGACGTCTTCGAAAGTCCCAGCACCACGACTACGAAACAGGCGATCGGTGGTCGGTCCCCCGTAGTTGGAAGGATCACAATAGTCGCGCGCCCCGCCCGGCGAGTAACAGAGTCGATTCCGCGTGGGACTCCATTCCGCGTACCGGGCAACGTACAAATCGAGGAACCCGTCCCGGTCGTAGTCAAAGAACGCCGCACTCGTGTTGAATCCGTCCGAATCAACGCCTGCGCTCTTGGTCACGTCCGTGAACTTGCTATCGCCGTCGTTGCGCAACAGCACAGCCGAACCCAACCTGGTGACATACAGATCGACGTCCCCATCATTGTCGTAATCCGCCGCCGCACACCCCATACCATAGCCGGGCAAATCCGCCCCCGAACCGGTGCTGACATCGGTGAACCGCTCCGCGCCTTCGTTGCGATAGAGTCGGTTTCGAAAGTTCGTATTATCACCAAGAATGCGGCCACCCTGAATGAGGTAAATGTCCATGTCGCCGTCATTGTCATAGTCGAACATCGCACCGCCCGCGCCCATTTCTTCGGGCAGTCGAAACTCACCCTGAGCATCGTTGTCGTGCTGAAACGCGATTCCAGAAGTTGCGGTTATGTCGGTGAAAAGGGGGCGGGGCGTCCCAGCGATAGGGCCCTTAACCTGTTGGACGTTCGTGTTTCCATTGGGACCAGGCAAGAAGAAGCTGATTCCCGCGGAACGAACAACGACCATCACCAGCACAACAGCCGCGATGATGGCAAGCACAAGCGTCGTCGATGCCCGGGCGCGAAGCCGAAACGTGTTCGCTTTCGCTCCGTGGACCAACATGCGTTCCACCTTTCCAAGCCCTGTTGCAGAGACGACTGAACAAATGAGAAACCGAGATAATCGAAGTATCGTGAATCGAGTCGGTAAGATCAAGGTTTTCGGGCGAACAAAGCCTTCAGGTCTTACAGGCCTCGTTTGATTCCCCTGCCGCACTTCATCCGTTTCGGGATCGTCACATCGGCAATTGGTTGGATCATAACGCCCGCTCTCCACGTCAAAACGCCAGACGATCCATCGAATCCGGCTGTCGGATTCCAATAACGCTTCGCAACGGAGAAAGACCATGAGGCTGTTTCATAGTTTCGAGCGATCGGACAATTCACCCGCACTATCGCTTCGCTGTTTTGTCGTTATCGCTGCACTGGCCCATGCGTTCGGCCTGGCCAGTCACGTCAGCGCAGGAAACGACGATCGCAACAATTTCGTCTGGGAGCCGCGAACGACATCCGTTTCGGTATTCAAGAACGGCCTCGGGTTCTTCATGCGCGAGGGCGAGGTGGAACTTAACGACGGCTGGTGTGCTGCCAAACAGATCCCACCGGCTACGTTCGGTACGTTTGCGATCTATGCGCACTCACCGGATCAGTTAGTGGATATCGTCGGCTCCGGTACGGGAGAGACGATTGAGTTTGATGACAAGGACAAGCCGAACACATACCTAGCCAGATACGAACGACTGGAAGCTATGCGGAATCTGTCACTCGTTCTGACCTATCGACGGCATGGAAAAGACTCAGTCGCGTCGGGCCGACTGGTATCGGTCGGCGATGAGTTTGCAGTGCTTGAGTCGGATAGTGGTATGTCCGTGGTTCCGATCGATGGGTTAACGCGCATCCAGGTGGCCGACTTGCCGCTACGAGTTCATGTAAGTTCAGAGGAGTCGCAAGCGGCGTCAAAGTCCAAACTCGGAATGGCCTACCTGCGAAAGGGAATCACCTGGATTCCCGAATACACACTTCGAGTCCTCGACGACGAGACTGCGGAACTCACGTTGCGCGGCACACTGGTCAACGACGCGGAGGATTTGATTCACACCGACGTTAACTTCGTCGTCGGAGTACCGCACTTTGTGCACACCGACTTTCTTTCACCGCTGGCGATTGGCCAGGCACTACGCACGATCGGCACAGCCGTCGCGCCCCCGGAGTTCATGTCGCAGGTCATGTCACGGGCAGCGATCACATCGAATCAGATCGCCGTTGATCAGTTCGAAATACCCAATGCAGCACGCGAAGAAATGCCCGATCGTGGGAGTATGTCCGACCCCATGGCCGGCAAGCTGCCCGACATCGGCGAGTCCACCGCGGCCGACATGACCGTTTACACCGTACGTAACCTGACTGTTCGTCGCGGTGAAAAGGCGATGGTGACGCTCTTTAAACAGCGGATCAAGTACTCTCACTTTTACCGCTGGTCCCCTCCGCAAAAGCCCGAGCATTTTCTCCTCTTGGCCAACAGCTCGGATCATGCATGGACCACCGGACCCTGCCTGACGCTTCACGGCAACCAGCCGATGAGCGAGGACATGCTGCGCTACACCCCCGTGAACGCCCGGTGTGATATCGAAGTAACCACTGCCGTCAACCTCGCCCACGATCGCAAGGAAGCTGAGGTCGAAAGGCAGAAGAAGGCGCATCAACCGCATAACAACCTTTATTTTCTGGATCGCGTGGTGCTGAAAGGTGACCTGAAAATCCGCAGCTTCGAGAAAACGCCCGTGCTGGTGGCGATCAAGGTCCCGGTCGCCGGAAGTCCTTTGACCACGTCCGATGATGGCGACAGGTGGAGTGATCCCGACAAGCTGGTGCTGCGTGAACGACAAGGAAGCGTCGCGTGGGAGCTAAAACTCGAACCCGGGGAAACGAAAACGCTGGAATACACGTATGAACGATATGTGCCATCGAATTAGGTGAATCAGGGATCGTTCACCCGTTTGATTTCGATGGGACCGTATTCAAGCTCGATGTCGGGGATTTCGAAACAGTCGGTGGTGAGTTCGGCGGCTTCGACGCTGGAACGAATGATAAGCTTGTCAAACATCGCCGGGACAGGCGAAAGTGCTTGGCTCTGTAGCGTATATCCCATCCCATCTAAGTTTGGCGCAATGTTCATGGTGTCTAATGGGATCGCCTGATCGCTGGCGAACGCTGTAACTTCAAACGCTAGACAACGATCAAGCTTGGGTTTGAAGTGCATTCTCACACTGACAAGCACGTATGGCTCATATTTCGACCATGCAGAGCCGTTCAAATTTGACATTTCGCTCGCTTCGATTTCGACGCTTAGTCCATCTTTGAATTGGCGTGTGTATTCGTCGTCCCGGACGATTTGCACCGTGCCCTTGGCATCATTAGGAAGAACTTCGATCTCCATAGGCCGCGAGATGATTCGCGACCATAACGGCGGCACCGCTTTATCAACTAGATCAGCGATTTGTAGTGGGTTGTGTTTCGGATTCTCATGAGTCAGCGATAGGAATGCCGCGTCGGCTTCCTGAGCATCCGGATGAATTCGGAAACTCTGACGAGCGCAAACCTCGATCCGATGACGGCCGGGCGGGAGTGGAGGCTGCAACACAACGCGCCCCGTTGATTTTCCTCCCAGAGTCGTCGGATTGTAGTCTGATGCTTGGAGAACCCTCACCGTGCCGTCCAAGATTAGCCATGAAGTTTGGTGGCAGACCAGCCATTCATATCCTTTCATTTGCCAATGAACGGAAAACGTCGTGGGTTTGCCAGCGACCGTTTTCGAGCGAACGTCAATGTTCACCTCACCTGCGACGTTCGTGTAAAACCGGTCTCGCTGAGACGGCGAGAGGGGACAAATCGCATCGAGTTCGATAATCAGCTCCGCCCATTTTTCGTAGACGGGAGTTCCCGTACCTAAACGTGTCAAGAAATGATCATATGGGTTGGTTTGACAGATTTTCTCATGTGTGAGAACTGCCCGTTCGAGTAGACGCGCAGCTTCCGGCGCCGAAATGAGGTTGTTGTCCAGCCGACGGAAAAGCTCATTGAACGCCTTGAGATCATAACGTTCAGCCAAATAAGTCAGCACAGACGATGGATAATAGTTGTACCAATTGGTCTGGCTTATCTTGGCTCGCACGCTTCCGACGCCAAGTGGAGCGATAGTTAAGAAAATGATGGATAAGATGATGACCCCGAATGTCAGCGATATACGACGTCGTTTGCGAATTCGAAACGCGACAGTATCGGAGCTCAGTTCCAAGCCGCACTCCGGACACTTCGCGCTCGTCTGCCCCGTCAGGTTGTAGCGACACTTGCGGCAGTAGGGGTGGCTGTCGAGCCATCGGCCACGCAGACCCCGGATGAACAAAATCAAGCCCGTCAAAAGTGTCAGGGCAGAAACAACTATGGCGGCGATGATGATGGAACTGTTCATCTTACCAGGCTAAGAACGTCAGATGACCAATGGGCGAGTCAATCATAAGTCGTTGCCGGACTTATGCCATCGAAGCCAAAACCGGCGCTCCCGCGCTGCGTAGTTTGCCTTCAGCCACGAATCAACCCGCGCCGATAATGGACAAACGCGATTAGCAGTGTCGGCAAAGCCGGTGCGACAGTAGGTTGTGCCGGTATCCCTAAGTACGCGCCATAGAACGACGGGCGAGAATCGCCGCTTTCCGAATCGAATGGACTCGATGAACTGATGGCTCGACAAGTGGAAACCAGACCGGCTCCGCGATCGTTGGTCGTGCCCTTCTTCGGGCTCGTGGGCTGCATGTTGCTTTGGCCGGCGTTGGTCACGTTCAACCCGGGCGATTGGCCGAGTCCTCATCAATATCCGCACAACACCCCGTCAGCCAACGCGTGCGGCATGGTCGGGGCGTGGTTCACGTTCTATCTCAAGCAATACTTGGGCGACGGCGCGTTTCCACTACTGCTCTTTGCGACGATGGCTGCGTTCACCAAGCTGGTTCGCGGAGCTGTGGGCAACGCATGGGAGCGCGGGTTCGGGCTGGTCCTGCTCGTCGTATGTACCTCGGCGTCAGCCCATCTGATTTCCGGGGCCTATCCCGCACCGCTGCCGGTCGGGCATGGTGGCGTCGTCGGCTACGCGCTGGGCGAGCTGATGACCACGAACCTGTCGCGACTCGGCACGATCATCATCTTGCTTTCAACGCTCTTCGTCGGGCTTCTGTTCGTATCCGATGGCTGGGTGCTGATGCTGCCATCGCTGCTGACGAAAGTTGGCCGCGCGACGGGCGATGCAGTCATCGCCGCCCGTGAAGCCGCTGCCAAAACCGCGAGCGCAACAATCGCGAAGGTACAGACGGCCAGCGTCGGCGTGAGCGCTGCTGAAAGTGCAGCGCTACTCCACGTGCGTCCTGATGAAGCGAAACCGCGAAAGAAGCGCGAAAAGAAGAACGAAGAAGTTGAAGAGGGCCTTTTCGACGACGAAGAGGAAGAAGACGACACGGAAGAAGTCGAGTCGAAGACCGGCCGCGACGCGAAGAATTCCAAGGCATCTCCCACAGCCAAGGATGTAAAGGCTGAAGTTAAAGCCGCTGAACTGGATGACGAAGAAGAGGAAGAGGACGAGGAAGAAGAAGCGCCGGTTGCCGAGGCACCCAAGCCCGAACTGAAACCGATCAAGCCGATGAACGCTCCGGTCGTTCGCTTCCCCAAACCGCAACAGGTTGCCGCAGCCGAGGCTTATCCCAAGCAACTCGAAGATTGGTCATTCCCTTCGCTGAGCCTGCTGCATGAACCTGAGTATGGCTTCACCGCGCAGCAGGAAGTGTTCGTTCGCGAGCAGGCGCGGATTCTGGAGCAAACGCTCGAAGAATTCCGCCTCGAGGCCCACGTCGTCGAGATCGACACCGGCCCGGTCATCACGCTGTTCGAAATCAAGCTAGGCACCGGCATCAAGGTGTCGCAGATCGCGTCGCTGTCGAACGATATCGCGAGAGCACTAAAGGCGCAGGCGATCCGCGTTGTCGCGCCGATTCCGGGAAAAAACACAGTCGGCATCGAAGTGCCCAACCTGCAAAAGGAAAAAGTTCGCCTGAAAGAACTCATGACGTCGGCTGGCAAGAAGGCCAGCAGCATGGCCCTCCCGTTGTTCCTCGGTAAAGACGCCGGTGGTGCAGCCCTCGTCGTTGATCTGGCCAAAGCACCGCACATGCTCATCGCGGGCACGACAGGTTCAGGCAAGAGCGTTTGCCTCAACTCGATCATCGTCAGCCTGCTGATGACCAAAGCCCCCGATCGCGTGAAGCTCATTCTCGTCGACCCGAAGATGGTTGAAATGAGCAACTTCAAGGACGTCCCGCATCTGATGTGCCCAATCGTCACCGACATGGGCCGAGCAGAGCAGATTCTGGAGTGGGCGGTCACCAAGATGGACGAGCGCTACGAGATGCTCTCCGAAGCCGGCGTGAAGCACATCGAGTCATTCAATGCGTTGGGCAAGGAAGCAATCTACGCCCGCTTCCAGCCAAGCAACGAACAGGAAAAGGCCCAGATCCCGACCCACCTCCCGTACATCGTGATCATCATCGACGAGCTGGCCGACTTGATGATGACTTCCGCCAAAGAGGTCGAGCATCACCTGTCCCGCCTCGCCCAAAAGTCGCGTGCGGTTGGTATCCACATTGTCGTAGCCACCCAGCGACCGGAAGCGAAGGTCGTCACCGGTTTGATCAAGTCGAACTTGCCGTGTCGTGCGGCCTTCCGCGTAGCCTCGCGCATGGATTCGCGTATCGTGCTCGATCAGAACGGCGCTGAGGTGCTGATGGGCCAAGGCGACATGCTCTTCCTGCCGCCCGGCTCGCATAAGCTCGTCCGCTCGCAGGGAACCTATCTCGAGGACGGCGAAGTTCACGCTGTGCTCGAGGACTTAGCCACACGCGCCAAGCCCGAATTCCACCCCGAACTCATGCGTATCAAGACAGCCGACGCTGGCGAATTCAGCGGCGAACGCGACCCGTTGTTCGATCAAGCGGTCCGCGTCATTCTTGAAACCAAGCGCGGCAGCGTGAGCTTGCTGCAACGACGGCTGACCATCGGCTATTCGCGTGCCTCACGCCTGATCGACCAAATGGCAGAAGCCGGAATCGTTGGTGAATACAAGGGTTCACAGGCCCGTGAGGTCGCCATCACGCTCGAAGAGTGGGAAGCGATGCGTGCAGCCGTGGCCGAAGATATGAAAAAGAACTACGTGGCCGACGAGATGGTAGTCGACTCAGAGGATTCGGACGTGCCCGACCTGAGCGATGACCATGATATTCGGGGATAAACTCACTCCTATCCCACGCGAACGTCACGACCTGCCCGCATCAATTCCCCACACTCCGGACAATTCGGACCAGACGAACCTCGAAGGTCATAGCCGCAACTTTCGCAAAGCCCCAATCGGGTCCGCCTATATGTCTTGAGGCGACGAACAACAATCAGGAACATCGGTACTCCGCCAAGCAACAAAGGCCAAAATGGAAAGTCATATCGATAATACGTTAGCAGCACCGAGTGAAAGATTGCCGGGCCTCCATCCACGGAAGACTCCTGCGGAATCTCAAAGTCGCTAGCATCCGATGGCAATCCAATTCGATCAGATCGAAAGTGCGTACCCGAACGTTCAGCCATAATTGTCGAGTGGGCTTCGAAACCAAGGAACTTGCGAGGATTGGCACCATAAATTATCTGCGGAAAGCGTGCCCTAATTAACTTGCAGGCATCGTCATTTAATAGGCAGTCTGCAGTCTCACCGCACTCGAGTGACAAGACCGAAACTCTTCCTCTCCAGAAACAGACCCATTGTTCCTTGGAAGACGATTGGATGATTGGATGGGTGAACCACTTTGCGTAAGTGGTCACGAATAGTCCAACACCTATGAAAAACAATGAAGTTGAAAGCAATAGCCCCGACACTGCGAGTAGATGGCTTGCGGAAGTGCGAAACTTGCGTCGAACTGAGTTACTGCCCGCGACTGGCTCAGGCCGCATGCTTGTATTCTAGCTTTTTCTGCTTGTTGACGCGACATCCTCATTCGTCGCGTCCTGCCTCGTCTTCATTTTCGAGCACATCCGGCAATCGTGGCTGCACCACCACCGTCTTGGCGATTAAATCACCCACGCGCTGTCGCGCCGGAGTGAGCAACACAAGGGCCGTCAACGGCACAAAATGATACTCCACCGCTCGAATCACATTCCGCAAAACGATCTGGAACGGGTTGCAGCGCTCGCCGTCCTCCTTCACCACTTCGCAACCGACGATCCGCTTGCCCGGCGTCGCGCCCATCAGGATCTCGAATGGGATCGAATAAAGTCCCATGACCACACCGACCAGAAGTCGCAGCCAATGCTCCTCATTGGCTCGGGTGCTTTGCTTGAGAGTCTCCACATCCATCTGCATCAGTCGCGTGAGTTCGTCTCTGCCGAATGCCACAGCCAATAAGCCAAAGACGGGCAGAAGGATCACGAAATCGATGGCCAATGCGAGCAGGCGTCGCGGCAGTTGCGCCGGCGCGAGGTGCGGTTTCAGCGGGGCGGGCACGAGAACACGCTCGCGTCGCCACACGAACACAGCCGTCAGCACCGCGCCGAGCACCGCATATTCCAGTATCCACGCGACCACGGGGTTGATGACCGGCGGTGGCGGCGGAAGCAATCCCTTAACCGCAGCCGCTGATTCAACGGGCTTCTCCCGTTCCGATGCCCAACGGTGAACGAGCGAGTCGCCGGCTTCGGACGTGCTGATAACGTCAATACCATCGCGTGCAACGCAGACACCAAGGGGGTTGCGAAGTTGCAGTGGCCCGCCGGCGGCATCGACGAGTTGAGTGGGCGAGGTCCATTGATCGTTTTCGAATCGCCGCGCCCAGACGGTTCTTCGATGTGCCGGTCCGGCGATTTCCACGAGCACGAGCGCTCCATCAATCCAACCCATCGTCCAGTCGCTCGAGTCAGGAACAAGTTCAATCTCGCGTGGCGATCCCCACTCGTCTTCAGCCGACGCGGATGAGCGGAGCGTGGCCGATGGCTGCTTGCCGTCGAGCCGGTACAAAACGTGCGATGCCCGGTCATGCATCGCGAACGACAAGACATCAGCCTCTACGGTCAAATCAATCGGCGCTTCGCGATCGAAGATCCATTCCGCGTTTTCATATCGCATGATCGATCGGCCATCGATGCGATACGTTCGCGGCGTGCTCGGTATGGCCCGCGATTTCAACGTCGCGACAGCGTCCTGGTCGTTGGCGGCTTCGATGACGGAGTCAATGGTGGCAGCCTCCTCCTCAACCTGCCGCGCCTGTCGATTGGAAACGACCGCGTAAAGCGTGTGTTGCTCGGCGTCGCTCGCGATGGCTGCGGGGAGTGACGAGTTAGGTAACAGTCGTTCAACCGATTGGTTCGCAGAAAGCACCAGACCTTGCTTGGAAGTCGTAACGCGGAAGAAGCGATGCGAGCCGTCATTGAAGAACACGTGCAAGCCATCGCCGATAGCCGCCGTGTGCATCGGCTTCCCAAGAAACGGGCCGATCGGCAGCGAGCGGAAAGCTTCGGGCGAGTGATCGTCCATCGGCCGGAACGCGAACCGGAGCAGCGCCTGCCCGTGCACGTCCGATCGACTCTGATAGACCCACACGCGATCTTTCGTGGCTGAGATACCGACGTTTGTCGTATCAGCGTGCGCCGCGACGAGTGGCAGTACAAAAATGATCGACGCGAACGCAAGCGGAAGTGTTCTACCTATTCGCGTCATGGTTTGAGACATTCCTCGGGGGTTTCAAACTGCGGAGAATCCGGCAGAACTTCGGGAACGGCGCTCCATCGCTGAACGCGAATGCGGAGCTTGGCTTCCTGTTTCGGCCAAACGGCTTCGAGCTCGGTCGCCAGCAGCGGTCCGCCAGATTCCAATGTTTTGTATGCACCCAGGTGCGCGTCCATTTCGACGACCCCGTTCCGGTCGCGGAAAATGACTCGGGTGATCTGGCCGGGGTTTCGCAGATTCAGCCAATACTCCTTGAGGATCACTGGTTGCGCCGACGGACTCGCACCGACGGATCGCATGATGAACAGTATTTGTTGGTATTCGTTGTCGATTCTCTGAACCAGAAGTTCGTCAGCAGTTGATTCTGTCGGGATCGGCCGCAAGCCCAGCGCATCGACAACCTGGTCGGGTCTGATCGGCACATCGGGAGGCAGCACGCCGTACTCACCTTGTTTGCCGCAGTGGTTTTCCTTGTTGTTGGGATCGAGAAACCAATACCAATCCTCGTTGCTACCCATGATGAACTTGGTGTCGCCCAAGCTCTTCAGGCTGAAGCGAAAATAGTTTGGCGGAAGATAGAACATCGTGCCGTCGAGGTTGTAGTGCCGAACCACGCCGTCCGGATCGCGAAACTGGCCGTCGACATCGCCCAGCGCCCGCAAGGTCTTGGTGATCTTCGACGTATTCTGGTTGATCTGGCGGATCGTACGATCCAGCGGAGCCGGTGGCGGCAGAGGCTCGACGTTAATATTTCCCCCGCGCGGCGGACAACCGGCTGACGCGAGCGCGAGGAAGCTTGTCGCAATAATGCCGAATCGGTTACGCCGGTTCATTGTCCACTTGTCCATCCGTGGAATCGAGCAGTTCTTGCGCCTCGTTCGACCATTCTCCCATGTCGCCATGCAGGATCGCCGTGAGTTGCTGGCTCACTCCCTCGATCTGCGCATCGGAAAGTCGCGGGTCGATGACGTTGTGTTGCGAGTTATCGCGAACCAGCGTCATCTGCCAGATTTCGCCCGTCGGACCCTTGGATGAGCCTTCATATCGAAGCAGGCGTTTTCGCATCAGAAGCAGCGCGAGGACAAAACGGAACTGGATACGAACCACTTCCTCTTCCTCAGCCAGCCGGGTGAAGAAGGCAATGAGTGCTTCATCGTCGATGAACGTGCGTTTCTTGTTCTGCCGAACGGGCACGCGCGATTTGAAGAAGCAGAAGCAGCCCTCCGGCGGGCTTGTCCACGCATCCACACCAAAGTCCGCCCGGCGGAACGAATCGCCCTCTTCAAAAAGGGCGGAGTAGAACTCCTCGCCCTCGACCAACTCGCGGCCAGTGACCGAACATCGACCCTTGGTCGTTTCAATCTGTTTGGGTTGCGTCTGCATAGTCAAATGCGATTCATCGGGAACAAAGCCTATTCGGCCTAGATTGTTCTCTCTTACAAACTCATCGCGATCATTGAGCGCGCCAATTCAATCGCTCTCCCTCTTAGACGGAGGGCGCCCAAATCGGAAGCCCGACGGGGCAGGGGTGAGGGTCTCGGCAAGTCGACCAGCGTTCGATGTCCATCACCGCTCCCGCGCCAATGCCCATCGCCGTTCTCGCGCCGATACCTCTTCCGTTATAAACCGTCGGTCCCGTAGGGACTCGTGAAAATAGCCCAGCGTTTCAACGCTGGGTTCTGGGCGCCTCAAGAAAGCGAGAGTCCCGTAGGGACGATTGAACAATTTCAATCGCGCCGGCAATCGTCGCGCCGATTCTCGACCATGCGCTCGCCGTCGGCAAGCGGTTGACGAAAACTCACAGCGATTTTATTTCGCGGGGCTTGCTTCGTTTTCGCGCGATCGTAAGCTGCACGCTGGCTCCCTCGCATGAGTATGGAGGTTCCCCTGAAGAGCCGCGAACACAGCGGCACAAATCAAGTTTGTTTAATCGGAAACGGTGAACTGCGCATGAGTCGGCGGAAGCGAAAGAGGCAGCGGCAATGGATGACAGCGGGCGTCTTGATTGTGGCCGTAGCTGGCTCGCTCTGGGTGTTCATGAGGATCGGTTCAGGCGATCCGATTGACGATTCGCTGCAACTCGGCGCCGAGGTGTCGACCCTTCAGGAGACACCATCACGACCTGCGCCCAGGAGTGAGGAACCGAAGAAACCGGAACCGACTCCGGCCACTCCCTCTCCATCCACTCAGCCAGCGCCAACAACTGAAAAACCGGCAGCACCAGAGACGAAGCCGACAACACCCGACGCACCGCCGCCCGCGCCGACGACTACACCAACAACTGTGGCCAAGGAGCAACCGCGCTCCAACGAACCGATAGCCGCACTTCTTGAATCAGCCAAATCAGCCATGGATCGCGGCGATGTTTTGGCCGCCCGAAAAATCTACAGCGAATTGCTCCAGCGCGATCTTGACGCTGCCACGCTGGCGACCGTTCGCGACAAGGCTGAGCAGATCGCGATGGACACAATCCTCGGGCCGCGCATCGTTCCGGGTGATCCGCTGGTGGATCGCCACGTCGTCGACGCAGGTGATCTGCTGACCAAGATCGCGACAGCCAACAAAGTGCCGGTGGGAGTGCTCGCGCGCATCAACGGGATGGCCGACCCGAACAAGATCGGCATCGGCCAAACGTTGAAAGTCATCAAGGGACCGTTCCGCGCCGTCGTCGATAAAGAGCATTTCACGCTCGATGTGTATCTGGGCGATACGTTTGTGCGGCAATTCAAGGTCGGTCTCGGTGCCGACAGCAGCACCCCGACCGGCGAATGGGTCGTTCAGAATAAGCTGGAAAATCCCAGGTATTACCCCCCGCGCGGCGGCCCGATTCTGGCAGCCGACGACCCGAAGAACCCGCTGGGCGAACGTTGGATTGGATTGCGGGGTGTTAAGGGTGAAGCACTTGGCCAGGAGCGTTACGGCATCCACGGCACCATCGAGCCCGAAACCATCGGCAAGAACGCATCACTCGGTTGCGTGCGATTGAAGAACGAAGACGTCGAGCAACTCTACAGCTACCTGGTCGAGCAGCATTCGACGGTGATAGTGAAAGATAGTGCGACGCGAGCAGCTTCAAGTGTTGGCACCGCCAGTTCGACCGCACCTTGACCAATCAACGCGCTCTCATTTCTGGGGCGCACAAGAACGAAATTCTATAGTGCATTTGTAGGGTGGGTGCTCTGCACCCACCTTTTGATTCATTGGCCACCCAAAGCAAACGATAGCTGCGGGGCCATTTTTGTTCCTAATAATGCCACCACGTGCATTGGCCGTTCACGCAGCCGCAGCTTACACCCTGTGGTGATCCACAATCGCAGGTTGTTCCGCCGCCGCCGAATTCCGGGTTGTAACAGAGCTCGGAACCGCAACCGCCAATCTCGCAATCTGCGTCAGAGCTGCACGCTTCCAGCCCGTTTCGAATGCAAAACCCACCGGCAGGAATGCGAGTCGGCGTGCAGTCTTCCGCGCCAAACACAACCTGAAAAGCTGCAAAATCCCGCATGTCGACACTGCCGTTCCAGTCAGTGTCGCCCTGATCGCGCGTGGCTCCACTTTCGATTCCGAAATTCGAAACTTGAATAGCCAGATCAATCAGGTCCACTTCGTCATCGATATTGAAGTCACCGGCACACGGAAGCCCAGCCCCGACTTCAATCCCTGTTTCGGGAGAGCTTTCGTATGCGTAATCAATCAGTTGAATGCTAGTCGAATATACATAGCGCAAACGCAACCAGCCGTAGTGGTTCGCACCATCATTGATGCGAAAGGCAATGTAAACGGGGCCGAGAGGATCACTGCAACCCGGCCCTTCAGAACACCCACCCGCATCGAAATACCAGTAGGCTTCAGTCTGCCATGCGAGGAACTCATCAATCGTGTAGCCCCAGTTCAACGTGTATGGATAAATAGCGGTGCCATCCATACTGATAAGCATGCTTGTGCAGCCGGTGAGACAATCACTTAGCGCATGAGGCGGTAGATAGCATAAGTCCGTGGTTTCGCTTTCATCCAGATCGAAGGAACTGGAATTGAATATTTCGCAGGGGCCTAAGTTGGTCACGCTGGAAGAGTAGACCACTTCGGAGCGCACGGCAGAACAGAACACGCACCCAAGCAGCACTGCATTGAACGCAAACCTGGCAACCGTCGTATCGCGATGAATTGGTCTGGGACAATTCATAATCAACTCCATGATTTCGTGGTCGCTGTGGAAGGGGAATCAGAGATCCTGTTATCCGTCTTCTATTGTCTATACGCGACTAAGACTGCGCCCATTAACGACGCTCCGAAAAATCTGATTGGTTCGTCCGCACATACCGGGGTATGCACAGGATTCACGCGCCATGGCGAAATAGACTACGGAACGCATCCGCACGGGTCTGCTCCGGTAAACGCCGAGAGCACGGCCAAGATGTCGTCGATCGTGATGGAATTGTCGCCCATGCAGTTGGGTTGCAGGTCTGCGTTGGGGCAGTTGTTGATGTTCGCGAACCCGGCGATGGCGCAGAGGATGTCGTCCAGATTGGGCAGCGCGCTGCCCGCGCCGTCGACGTTGCCGTATTCGACGGGGCTATAGGCACAGAAATCGTCTTCGCAGAAGTCGTGCGTGCACGCGCTGCCGTCGAGACATTGCGATGGGAGCAGGCAGGAGATGGCGACTTCAGCGAACTCCGCGCAACCTATCGGCGAAACTGTACCGCCTTCATTGACCAGCGTGCCGTAGTACAAGCTCACGTTGTTGAGAACGACATTGGCGCCGGCGCGAAGAACGAGCGTATGAGCGTAGACAGCCTCCTGGCAATCTCCCGCGCCGATGAAATTGGCGAAATCGTTTTGGATGAGCACGGTGTGCGCTGGTCCGCCGCCGGTGATTTCGAGTATGCCGATCGAATAATTCGTGTGGCCATCGTCGTGCGTGAAACCAGTGTCGTACGCGCCGACATCTTCACCGGCAGCCTCGAAAACCTGCACGCCGGTTCCGTTTAGCAGGATTCTGCCGATGGACGAATCGAAGCAGGCGGGGGCTGTGCTGAAGTTGTTGAAGTTGCCCGCCACGTGCAGCGAGCTGGACGATTGATTGATGAGGCCCGCCGGGCCCGACATGTTGAAGTTGCCGCCCGCGACGATGCGCGAAACGCCGCGCGTGCCGACGATGGGCGAAGTCTTGCCGCCGTCATGCTCGCAGCCCAGCGTACCGATGCCGTCGATGATCACGTCGTAGAGCGCGTTCACTGTCATCGCGTCATCCAAGTCCACGTTTCCACCGCCGAACACACTCAGCGTCTCGCAGTTGAGAATCGAGTGAACACTGCCGGGCGGGGCTGACGGATCGCGGGCGTAGGAACCGTTTCGCATCGTGACCGGCCCGCACGTGAGATCAATAAGGCGATCGCCGTTGGTGAGAATCGTGCCTTCGTTGACCAGACCGCCGTCGGTGACGATTTGCAAGTCGCCTTGCGTGCCGACCTGCGTCATTTTCAGAAGAGCTTCGTCTTTCAATCGAAGCGAATTGATGCTCACCGACAGATCGAGAAACACGTTGTCGAGCGAATCGAGCGTGACGCTATACGCATTCGGCGGCGTATTGTTGGGATAGACCCCACCCAGATTCCAATTGCCCGTGCAGCTCCAGTCGGGCGAACCCTCGCCGCAGCCGCCGCCGAACTGACTGCACTCATCGGGTAGCCCATCATGGTTCTCATCGCTGAGGAATCCGAGCGTCACGTCGCAAGCATCGCGGATACCGTTGAGGTTGCAATCGTCGCAGCCGGGAGTTTCATCGCCGCAGGGGTCCGGCGCGGGCAGATACACGCAACCAAGCTCGGGATTGCATGAGTCGTCCGTGCAGCCGTCGCCGTCGTCGCAGGCGAAGACAAACTGACAGCCAAGTTCCGGATCGCACGAATCGATCGTGCACAGGTTGCCGTCGTCGCAATGAACCGATTGCTCGATGCGGTGAATGTAGAACTTCGATTCGGTTTCCCGCAGCTTGAAGGCGTCAATGGATAGTGCCCTTGGGAGCGACGTTAATTGATCGAACCGCAGTAAGCCCATCTCACGGCCAGCGCTGGCAAAGCCCGCTGCCAATTCGGACTCGGTGATGACGTAATCAAATTCGTCTGACTCAGTACTGGAGACGAAAAGGACGGGTTGATCCACTGCGAAATCGATGCGATTGAGCCCGACCGCGATCTGCGACTTCAAGACGGGTGCATCAAACGTGAAAACCAGCTCTTCGTTGCCCTCGTCGGTCGTGCCGTTGATACCGCCGCTACCGACACAGCCGGCCGGTTTCGCACCGAGGCCAAAGGGGTGGAAATGGACGAGCGACTCGTCGCCTGACGCGTTTGGATCGTGAGGGGCGGACTGGTCGATAAAGCTCCGCGCCGTGATGACAAAGGGCGCCGGCAAACCGAGACTTGTGGTTGGTCTGTAGTTATCCAGGCAACTGCGACCGGGCGGTAAACTCTGAAACGAAACATGGTACTCTTCGCAGGCCGAACCAGTCGGTCCGCCCGCGACACCGTCCAATTCATTGGACGCACGAATCCAGCCCCCGCGATCCGCCGAGAAACCGGCCGACGCAAGGAGCATCGTGAAGCACACCACCGCATAGAAACTACGCGGCGACCGTTGGAGATTGAGGGAGAGATGGCGCACGACAATCCTCGGGAGGGCGACGAAAACACAGGCAATGCCCGAAAACAACGGCCTTTACTGTAGCAAGAACCTCGTCCGGAGTCGAGAAAACCCCGCGATTACGGCTCACATCCGCACGGATCCACCCCGCTGAACGCCGCCAGCGTGGCCAAAATATCATCGAGGTTGATGATGTTGTTGCCCACGCAGCTCGGTTGCAGGTCGGCGTTCGGGCAGTTGGCGTAATTCGCAAACCCGCCTAAGGCACACAAAATATCATCGAGACTCGGCTGCTGATTTGCACTGCAATCCACGTTGCCGTACTCGGAAGAGATGTGTCCGCAGGCGTGCACACCCAGTTCGGTCACCAAACAGTGGTCGCAGGTACAGGCGTAGTTGTCGTCGCAATTGGCGTCGCTTACGCAATCAACGCAGTGAACGATCTGGAAGTCGTCGATGTACCAGCCGTCGACGCCGGTACAGCCGTCCTTGCCGAACTCGAACCGCAATTGGATGGTGAGCGGCGTCGGGATTCCCTCGAACTCGGTGAGACGAATCAACGAAGTGCCCCACTGTCCACCGGCGCCGGTGAATCCTTCCAGACCCGCCAGTGGATTGGTGTTGCCATCGACGATGAAATCGTTGATCGTCGTGTTATATGGGTTGTATGTGAAGTAAGCCGAAGTGAACGGAACCCACGTTCCGCCGCCGTCATCGAATGAAACGACGCCGCCGTCCCATTCCGGTTCGGACGCCATGTAGTGCGTGAACTTCACGTAGGTTTCCGACAGACTCGCCGGCAGATTGATGACCGGGCTCATGAGGTAGTGTACGCCGGACTCATCATTCTCATTGCAATCGCCGTAATCTGGGTCGAGGCAATACCAAGCTGTGCCCGCGCGACCGAACGGCAGATCAGTAGTCTGTACCCAGTCATAGGGAGTTGGCGGATTTGAGTTTGCAACCGTCCATCCGTTCACACCGCCTTCGAAGCTGTCTGAGTACAGCAACGAGTTCGGATCGCAGAGCGTGGGCGGGGCGGAATTCAGCAAGTCGGCAGCCGCCCCACAAGCACCCTCCGTGTTCATCTCCGTCGCCAGCATCGCCTCGTCGATCTCCATGGCGTCTGCTGCTGTGAACATCGAACCCGACGACAACCCCGTGCGTGGATCGTTCGGCGTTGTGCCGACGAGATCCTGTGCTGCAAGGTTTATCAAGGTGTACGCTTCGTTGAAATCAGTAGCCGCCGTCATGTATTCAGTCAGCGCCCGATAGATCACCGCGCCCGACTTGATCGGCCCGACACCGGTGACCGTGTAGCCGTTATACGACTTCCCATCGGTCATGATCGCAAACGTATGGTTCATAACGCCGCTGCCGCTGTGCACGCCGCCGTTGTCTGCCATGGACATGCCGCCGCAGGTTTGCAGTGGACTATTCGCCCGATCGGGATGCCCCTTGCAAGTCGGGTCCCACATATCGCGAATCGCACCACCAAACGCCGTTGCATCTTCAGAGACAAGCCAGCGCACGCCGTCAAGCAGGCCATCGGGTGCATCCTTGATCGTCACGTTGACGTTGCCCGACATCAGGGCCGCGCGTATCGCATCACCATCGGCCATGCTCACCATGACTGCTGGAATCGTGATGCTTGGGTCGCTGCCCGTCATGTTCGATCCAGGCGCGCCGGGCACATTGTTGACGACAATCACGCCCACCGCCCCAAGTTCCTGACAGTTCAAAACTTTTTCCGCGAACGTGCAGGTTCCGCGATTGACCAGCGCCATGCGCGTGGATGAGCCAAACATCGTAGGCGTCGTGATCGGAGGCGAATCGCACGCCTCCGCCGGTTCGATAGCCCGCACGTTGCTGGTCACACCAGTCAGCGTCAGCTCCGGACCGAAGAACGCGCGACCCGCGAAGTAATTCGCGGCGAAAGGCGAATTGACCGTGACGATGGCCCCGGGCGGCACGCTACACTGCGAGCGCAAATTGTTCGGCGTATCCGTGCCCGGCCCCGTATCGTGCATAGGCCATGGCGTTCCACCGGGAGCACCCGGCAGCGACACGTCACCGTTATACATATCCACGAGTTCGCCAAAGATGTCCGACATAGCCTCATTCAATTGCCCCGGCTGATTCTGGTAGATGAGGCTCGCGCTAAAGCCGGTGATGCTGTGCTGAAACTCATGGGCGGTTACGTCGTCGGTGGCGGTTCCCGTACAAAACGTGGCCACTCCGCCGCCGCCGGTTGCATTGGGACAGGGTGGAGCCGTGGAATTGACCAGCGCTGTCAGCGTGAGTCCGGCGTTATTCGTGCTGTCGCGGCCAAACGCACGGAAGAAGTAATCGTAAGTATCGCCGGAGTAGTCATAGGCCATGTCAACTTCGGAGTTGCCCGAAGACGCCTCGCCCTCGCTGCGCGACAGCACACCGGGACCGCTCGTGCCTTCATGGTCCCACACTTCGCGATGACGAACCGTCTCGAGAAGCGTCCATTGGTCCAGCACTTCGCTGTTCTGCGCATCAATGAAGAACGCCTCGTGCAAGGCGATGGCTGCATCTTCCAACTCGACGTAATAAACCAGCCTCGCGCCGCGCGGGGCGTCCCCATACCAACCCGGGTCGACGATCATCAGCTTCGACGTGGCAGTCGCGTTCGCGCTCGACACGTGGATTCGCGCCAGCGCGATCGCGACTTCGCTGGTCACCGAAGGATTCACATTGAAGTTGGCCGGAATCTTGTAGAAGTCGCCGTTGGCGGCTGTTACTCCGCCGACTGCATTCTGGTGCACCTTGAGCACACCGGTGAACACAGGAATGCCTCGATACACTTGCTTGAACGTCGTGTGGCGGAAACCGAGCGAGTCACTCGATTGCTTATCCATCGTCAGCTCGTTCGCAGGGTCGGTGACACCAAACTGGCGACCGTGAACCGTCGCGAAGAAATCGATCGGCGCGGGTTCAGTCGCACCGGCTCGGACAGGAATCTGCATCGGCTGGCCCGGCTTTGCCACCACGCTCTGCACGCGACCGCCCTGCGGCGCGCGATTCACGGTCGGCGCATTGGCGGCCACGGGGGCTCCTACGGCCAATGTCTGCACGGCGGCGAATGAAATCAACGCCACCACCCGCGCCGAAAAATGCATGTTGACCCTTCGCCCGCTGAACACGATCGATCCCTGATTTGCAAAGTTCATGATCCGGTTCCTTAAATGAATGAGGCCCCCTGCTAACAAATTCAACGCCACTCCGTAGACATAATGCGCCTAAGGCGAGTCCTCGACACCACCGGATGGAGTAGACGCTTTCTGCACGATGTACGACAGCGGGGGAGCTTTCTGCCTGTAAATTAGCAGAAAAGTTGTGCCGTTTGAACAGGTCAGCCAATCATTACGCTCTGTTCCACTGATTTGCTAATCATGCCGCCCACGCGGCACAATAGGCCTCAGATGTATGTAGATAAGCGAATCGTTGGCATTGGACTGGTCGTTGCGGCCTTGGCGACCACAACATGGGTAGCCAAGCAGCGGCTCATGGGACCTACCTGCGAATGCGCGACGGTTCGCGAAACCGATGGACCGTGCCCCAAATGCAAGGTTGGGTATCTGGGGGGACTGAAAATCGCCTCAGAGACGTTTTTCGAGGCGCTCGACGCACATGGCCACGAGATCGACACGAATCTCGTCATTTGTGAATCATGCAAGAAGGCGCTCGCAGCGGACGGCTTCTGCGACATTTGTAAGATCGGTTTCGTCAGACGGCAGGCCTATTTCTCGAAGCTCTCGCATCTCCTAGCGAGGGGCGAGTTGAAGCGACGTAACGCGATTTCCTGTCCAGACTGCCTGAGACACGCCAATCAATCGGGATGGTGTGAAAAATGCCAGATCGGCATGGTCGGATTTCATGCCTACAAGGATAAGACGGAATTCACCCAGACGGCCCACGCGATGGAGTTGCTGGTTCAGGCGATTCCCGAGGCCGATCGGTGCATGATGTGTGCGTTGGCCATCATCAACGACGGTCCGTGCCTGTTGTGCAAAGTGTCGTATTCGGACGGAAAGAAAACTCCCCTGCCCCCGTAGAGATTCGCTAACGAAAGCGGGTGAGATTCAACCTCACCCGCTACCGATTCAAACTATTTCGTCGCGTCCTGCGTCACAATTGGGCGCGAAGGCGTCGGCGCGATATCACGGTGCCGCCTGTCAACACAAGAAGCGCGACGACCATCAAGCCCCACTGCGACATGGTGGGCACGCACGATGCGGTGCAATCCGAGTCATCGCAATCCATGGCTCCGTCGCAATCGTTGTCTGCCGAATCCGCGCACGCCGCTTCTGGCGCACCCGGGTGAATTCCTGGTGCGGCATCATTGCAATCGAGCTGTGATCCTGCAGTGCAGCAAGGATGGCCCGGCGAACCATAACCGTCGCCGTCACCGTCAACGCAAGCTGTCGCCGTAACGGAGCCCGTTTGGCCGGCGTAGTTGGTCGGCGAGTTAACCGCTACCGTGTTGGGACACGTACTGTTACCACAACCGACAGCCGGTCGGTTGAGCGAACTCGTGCCGTTCGTCGGCACAGCACCGCTCGCTATGGTGCACATCTGGCCCACGCCGGTTTCGCGTATCAAGTCACCTGTGAGGCTGAAGAAGTTGGCGGGTATGACGAAATCCGGGGCAGGACCGCCCATGCTCGTCAAGTTGGCAGTTCCCAATAAGATTCGCTTGTTGCTTGAGGGAGCAGCAACATTCGTTAGTTGTTGGTCATGTGTGTTGCTCGTGACGTGATGAAAACCCGTACCCGTTTCGCCGGGTGTACCGCACGTCTCCAAGAGCTCGATAAACTGAACCGTTCCATCACAATTGCTGTAGATTTCGCTGATCCGCCACGTGTGCGAACCGGCCAACGCAAGGTTCGATATCAATAGAACAACCACCGCAGCCATAAATCGGATGGACGACTTCATCGCAATGCCCTTTCGACTAGGAACGACCCTGCTCAAACAGGAATGACAAGATGCAGCCATTCTATCGACTGTGGGCCTCAAACTGCAATGGTGTGTTACAGCGGTTTCGCTGGCAGGGAGGCAATGTCGCGAGAAGTGAATCTCTTGCAGGTAATTTGGGAATTTTCAATGACGCCGAGGATTACAGCGGGAGGACTGCCGACAGTCATGGGGACAAGATTGCCTTGAAAGCGGGGTAGTCCGACAAGTCAACGATCAGGTTCAAGTCGAAGTCGAAAGCAGAACAACTCGTGGTGTGAGTCAGTTGAAAGAAGCAATTCTGCAACGCGGCGAAGTCGGCGAGATTCCAACGTCCGTCGGCGTTGATGTCGCCGAGTTGGAACGTGTACGAGACTACGTTGGTGCCAACACCATCGTTGAAAGTGAATGTTGTGCGTTCGGCGGCAGGTAGAGGGCGATCGAGGATGATTTGCAAGACATCGGACGGGCCGTTATCGAGACGCTTGGTGGCGATGACTGCCGGTGTCTCACCTCCCGACACTTCGACAGTGATGTCATCGATGTGGGCGTAGTTGGGCGAGTCGTAAGTAATGATGAAACGGTTGAGTTCGCTGTAGATATTCGAGTTTAGAAAGCCAATCGGCGGATCGGCCGCAATAATTTGCTCGCCGAACTCGATCGTGCCGTAGCGAATGAAGTCCCATTCGTTTAGCACGGATGGAAGGTTAGCCCAGTCGTGGCAAGTACCTGCAAGAGAACCGAACTGCAAGTAGTGTGATCCAACTGGGCTATTATCAGAGTCCAAAACGAATACTTCACCGTCGACAGATATCGAATAGTCCACACCACCAATACTCTCGAAACGATAGGTATGAAACTCGCTCAACTCGAGCGGCCAAACTACATCGTCCCCACTCCATGATATGGCAGCATTCCCGTAGGTATAAATCACATCATGTATGCCACGATACACGATACTGAAGCGCCCATCGCAGCTGTAGTAGTTTGGTCCAAGCGGATGGTTGGAACTATAGCTCCACTCGACCCATAAAGTTGGTGGGGATGGCTCTCCTTGATGAGCGATCCAAAGGTGATAATTTGATGTGTCACCAGGCGGCGGATGGTTTAATTCCAAGATGAAATGGCCATCCTCATTGGAGTCAATACAGATGCTTTCGCATGGATCGAAATGCAACCAGCCTGCTAACGGATCGTACGGCGGCACATCGCAATCGTAGGAGTAGAGAACCTCGTCACCTCGTGCAACGGCGTACATCACTGCGAGCGTAGCAATGCTTGCAAGTTGTAGGCGCATTTCTTGTCCTCTGAGCACTGCCGGCAGTCGTACCCGCAGACCCACCCCCTCCGATGTAAACGGTGCGAGCGCCTGTGTTGTTATTTGAGCTACCCGGAGTTATCGCCATGCTTGCAATTTTATCAGCTTCTCCTCACCGAGTTTACCAGACTACTGTGGCACAGAAGCTCCATTTTGCGCGAAAAATAAATTCGTTTTCAAAAACCTGCGTCTGGCATGCGCCAGGCGGGAAATTCACTTGCGCCGCGCAAGAACGCAAAGAAAACATACGCCCTGGCGCGTACAGAAACGAGGGCGCAAAGCAATCCGAAGCAACCGATTGGGATGTAGAGAAACTATTAATCAACTGCATCGCGAGTCACATACTTCCCCCCCTTAGCAAGGGGGGACTAAGGGGGGTCAGACTATACGCTTGGAATGATGGCTGGCCTAACCACTGTTCCCCTTCGCGATCATCGCATTGCGTTGCAGCATCTCCGGTTTCGCTCGCGTCATCGCGCTGCCGCGAAGCTTGACGCTGTAGTCTTCGGATGACCACTCAAGTACGTCATCGAGCACAGGTTGCGGGCCGGGTTCGCGGATGGCGAAGCGCGGTTCGCTCGTTTGCGGGGCCTTGCGGTTGTGCGGGCAGACTTCCTGACACACATCGCAGCCGAAGACCCAATCGCCCATAGGCGGATGAAACTGTTCATCGATCGCGCCGCGATGCTCGATGGTCAGATAGCTGACGCAACGTGATGCGTTCATCTGATACGGCCCGACGAATGCGGACGTGGGGCACGCGTCGAGACAGGCTGTGCAGGTGCCGCAATGATCTTCGATCGGCTCATCCGGCGCGAGGTCGAGCGTGGTGATGATCGAACCGAGGAAAAAGTAACTGCCGAGCTCGGCGTTCAAAACGAGTGTGTTCTTTCCGATCCAACCAATACCAGCAGCCGCAGCCACTTCGCGCTCCAACAACGGCGCGGTGTCGACGCAGATTTTGGAATCGAACTCCTCGTCAATATGACCACGCATTTGCTCAACCAGCTGCCGCAACTTCTCGCGTATCACGTCGTGATAATCGTCCCCCCACGCATACATGGCCACTCGGCCACGAGGTCGATCATCGTCGCTCGGAACAGGTGGTCGGTCCTGATGATAGAGGAGCGCGGTCACAATGATGGATTTCGCTTCCGGCAGCAGGTTTCGCGGATCGGTGCGCTGGTCAAAATAACGGTGCAGATAATCCATCGTGCCCGCGCGACCCGCGTTCAGCCACGTCCGCAAATAAGCGGCTCGTCCGATAGGTTCCGCCCGGGCGATGCCGCAGCGATCAAAACCGATTTTGGATGCTAAACTTTTGATCAGGCGGCTATGATCATGATGCGACATAAACGTATGCTAGCGGGCGGTGCATCCGATACCAAAGCGGGGCCGTTCGGTTAGTTGACGATCGTGGACCCGGTGAATACTCTGTCGCCCCTTGTTCGCACCGCTGGAGGGCCACCATCGCATCCGCTCGCTTCTCGTGGGCCGTCTGGGGTGTACCCGGAGGGGAAATCATCAGCGCATCCAACGCTCGTATGCGTGAAAGGGGCCGATAACGATTATGTTTAACTACGACTGGTTCCATGGTCCCGCGTACGAACAGCAGCGTCACGAAGCCACCACCCGTTGTGCGTCGTTGCACTTCGCGCATATCGATGTGAACGACCGCGAGTTCGACGAGGACTTCCGCCAGTTTCGCGATGAGCTTGTCGTGCGAACGCTGATCTATCTTCGCGACGGGTTCAGCTACGAAGTAAAGCAGATCGCGGACGTGGGCACAAAGTCGCATCTAGTCTTTGAATGCGAGCCGGTCGACGAGCAGTACAAGGTCGGCGCGTTTGTCGTCACCGTTCCGTTTGAAGAGATCGTGCGCGTCGAAGTATTTGCCGTTCACCCTAGCGAGAAGCCGGATGACCTGCCGCAGATCACTGGATTCCGCGGCGGCCCGGAGCACGGTGAACCACGTGAGCAGCGCGAACCGGCGGAACCGCGCCATCGCGAACCGAAGCCGGTGAAACCGGGTCGGGGATAATTCGAAACTCCTCTTCTTAATTGAACTGAGAACTGGCGCGAAGGTGATTCGCGTCAGTTCATCGCATGCGCGATGCAATCGCGGGTCGCCTCATCGAGAGAAACTCAATCGGTTCTTCCGTTCCGCCATTGATGGCCAAATCTGCCATCATCGAACCAACAACCGGCGTGAACTTGAAGCCGTGGCCGCTGAATCCCGCTGCGAACACTACGTTTGAATAATCTGGATGCTTGTCGATAATGAAGTGCTCATCGGGCGTCATGGTGTACATGCAGACTGATGTTCGCGTGAGACGACTGGTTAGCGAAGGCATGTGCTCAGTCATGAATCCGCGAACGAGTGAGGTTTCCTCATCGCGAACTTCGCGATTCAAGTGATCTGCATCGTCCACGCGTTCGGCTCCGAAATGTTCAGCCACCTTCACACCGCCATTACCCTCGCGCGGAAAGCCGTAGAAGAATCCTTCGTCATTCTGAATCGCAAACGTGGGACTACCGCGATCGACGTCATACGTTTTGTCCGCCGGCGCGAACCAGAAGACCGGCTTGCGACGAACTTCGAGCGGCAGGCCGAGTTGCTTGAGAATCGAGCCTGACCATGCACCGGCGCAGGCGATGAGCCGATCCGCGACGTGCACATCGTCAGTCGTTTTGACCTCAACCGTCCTGCCGTCGGAGTGCCACGATGTGACACGTTGGTTGGTCAGAATCTTTGCACCATGTTTGATGGCTTGATCGGCGTGCGCTTTAACGCAAGACTCGACTGCTAGAAACCCGGCTTCCGGTTCCAGCACAGCCGTCATCCCCTCGCTGGGCATGAACCCCGGAAACCGCGAGCGAACGTCGTCGGCCGTAAGGTTCTCCAACCACAACTGATGCTGAGCTGCGGAAAGTCGTGTGCCCGCCATGAGGACGCAGTCGGGTTTGCCCATCGACAGCAGCCCGGTCTTCGTGAATAGCTTCTGATGGGTCGCGGCTTCAAGCTCCCCCCATAGTTCGTAGGACCGGACGGCTAGCGGAACGTAATCGGGGCATTCGAAATAGGCTTTGCGGATGATGCGGGTGTCGCCGTGGGAGCTGCCGCGATCGTGGGCGATGCTGAATTGCTCGATGCCTAGCACACGGTGGCCTCGCTTGGCCAAGTGGTGGAGCGCGGCACTACCCATTCCGCCGACACCGAGAACAATGACATCCCATCCGAGCATGAGGGGAGTGTATCGACAACGAACAGAATCTTCGACTCGATACTGTAATGACAGGGGCGAGATTTAGATCATTAGTGCGGCGCGTGTCGAAAGTCTCAGGGTTCATGCATGGCGGCGATGCGCTTGGCTATGCCACCCCATGCAATTGCGGCGTGCATTGAGGTCACCACGGCCAAGCTGCGGCTTGACCGTGCCATCCTGGGTTGCAACTCAAGAAAAAACCCCCTGTTTGCGCAGGGGGCTCGGATAGATTGCGGAATGCCTGGTTGACTACATTAGTTGCGAGAGACGGATCGACGGCGGAAGATCGCCAGGCCGCCGACAGCCATCAATGCGAGCGTCGCGGGTTCGGGTACGAAGATCAAATGCGTTGGGCCGTTGAGACCGCCCGCTCCGGCAGTAACGAAGTTCTCGATGAACACGCCGTTGCCGTTTACGCTGAAATATCGCTTGATCTGGTCTGATTCGAAGCTGCTTACGTAGAGTGTGCCGTCGCCGCCAAAGGCCAAGCCTACGGGTCCGTCGAGTTCGCCACCGCGCGGCAGCACGAATGAATTGAGGAACGCACCGTTCGCACCGAAGTAGCGCTTCACGCTGTCGTTGTCGAAGCTCGACACATACAAGTTGCCGTCGGGGCCAAACGTCAGACCTTCGGGATTATCGAGTTCGCCGGCACCTACCGACACAAAGTTGCCGAGGTATTGCCCCGTTGTGCCGAGGTAACGCTTCACGGAGTTGTCGTCGCTGGTGACGTAGAGGTTTCCGTCTGGGCCGAACACCATACCATCCGGACTGAGCAAACCGCCGCTGCCTGGTGAGACGAAAGTGCCGAGGAAAAGACCGGTCGTGCCTTCATAGCGACGGATGCTGTTGGTCATGCTGCTGGCGACGTAGAGGTTGCCATCGGGGCCGAAGATTGCGGCTTCGGGCGCATCGAGACCAGTGCCCGGGCGAACAAAGCTGCTGAGGAATTGGCCGTCGGTTCCCTGATATTGACGTACGCTGTCAGTATTGAAGCTGCTTACATAGAGGTTGCCGTCGGGGCCAAAGGTGACACCGCGGGGGCCATCGAGCGCGCCCGAGCCTGGTGTTACGAAACTCCCGAGTGCTGCACCGTTTGAATTGTATTGCTTGATGCTGTCGTCGAAGAAACTACCGACCAATAGGTCGCCTGGCGCCAAGTCGCCGGCTGTGACGAGCGAGGTGGTCAACATCAAGAATGCAAAAGACCCCAAGTGAGCAAAACGACGAGAGTGTATCACGACCTGCTCCTTCTTTCCCTATCTATATATGTTCCGGCCATGCCCTTCGGAACTGCGAGAAGAGTATCAGTGAACAAGCGCCGAGTTTGGTAACTAACCTCCCAAACCGAGTGCGCGCTTTTACTACTCTACTCACACCCCATAAGTACCCACCTTAGCATATAGCGGCTATCTGGAAATATCAAACTTTGCCGTTGTGAGTTTCGTTCGTGTTATCGACCCTTCTGCGGCAGTTGCTCAAGCGGGCTCAGCCGAGGGAAGTCGACGGCTTAGCCGGGCCTCTTCATATCGCTGGGATAGGTGGGGTTGCCATGGCAGGCTCGTGGAACAGCCTTGTACGCGGATTTGCCGGTCCATGGCGGCGTTTCTATCATTTCGACGCCGAAGGTCCGGAAACTGATTTCCTGGCACTACGATCATGGAGCGATCACGATGAGCCATTCAATTGCCTGTAACGACCGCCGAGCCGCGGGCACAGCACCCCTCCGTAATAGCGATTGGTATCGTTCGCTAGATGAAAGCAAGCGGGCGGCTATCCGAGACCTGCACCGTCTGAACCCAATCAAAAGCCTTGCGGCGGTTTTTGCCTTCGCGGTCATCTGGTTCGCAGCCGGCTGGATGATCCTTGCGTTCCCGACCTGGCCGGTCCGCATCGTCGGCTATTTCACGGTCGGGGCGGTGATTCATGCACTGGGAATCATGATGCACGAAGGTGTGCACTCGAATCTGGTTCGCAAGCCAAAGCTCGATCGATGGTTCGGATTCCTGATGGCGCTGCCGGCGTTCGTTTCGTTCTCGGCCTATCGCTTGCAACACACGGCCCACCATAAGTACGCGCGGACAGAGCACGACCCGGACGAGATTCACAATATTTCGACCAATCGCTTGGTTAAGAGCCTGGCGTTCTACGGCTGGCTGATCGGCGGGTCACTGTGGTATTTCATCGGGATGCTGCCGATCAACGCGTTCAAGTTTGGCAGGGCGAAGGACAAGCGGGCGGTGGCGCTGGAGTATGTCCTGATGGTCCCGATTTATACGGTGATTTTCGGGCTGGCGTATCGATTCGGTGTACTTGCTGATCTAGCGCAGGTTTGGCTGATTCCCATTCTGTTCGCCATGACGCTCGGGAATGTCCGCGGGTGGGCGGAGCATATGTTAACGTACCCGGGACATCCGCTGACCGAGACGCGCACGGTGATCAGCAACCCGATTGTCAGCTTCTTTATGCTTAATTCCAACTACCATCTGGAGCATCATCTGTTCGCCGCGATGCCGTGGTACAACCTGCCGAAATTGCACGTGCTGCTGCAGGACGAGTATCGACGGGCGGGCGTGAGGCCGTATCGTTCGTACGTGCTCTTCGTCATCGAAGCCATCCTCGTCGGCGTACATGGATTCGTGCCGAAGCATCGTCCAATCCCTATAAATTAAGGTGTTTTCTTCGTGTTTCGTCGCGAGATAAACACAAATGAACGGCGCGGCACGTTGTCTGATATCACAGGTCAATAGTCAATCGCGCCGCACCGACGACTGATAATCGAAATCGATCGTCACTCGCGTTGATCATGGCTCGGCAGGAGCCGGCGCGGCGTCTTCACAATTCAGAACGGATGAAGATTTTCAAAAACAAATGGGTGATTTTTTTTGACTTCTCATTTTGATGTCTTATTCTTTGAAATTGAAGTTGTCCGTGGGCCGAAGTGGTCGGGCGAGTGGGAGAGTGATCGTTGGCGTCCGTTCGTGAAACGGGCAAGCTCGATCAAATAATGGCCCCGTCAGAGTCAAAGAATGGAACTTGATGTGAAGAGCTCCGATCCGGAGCCTGACAGTAAGCGAAGCAGAACCATTGCCCTTTCTGTTTTGGAGGAAGTCGCCCCCGAAGAGAACGAAGAACCTCCGAGTAGATTTCACGCCACTGCCGTCGCCACGCGAAACCACCGAAAAACCAGCGAATTTACCGAAGAATTTGCGGAGAATCCCTGCCCGATCAGCCAGCAGTCCGCGCGGTTCATGCGCAAGCACTTCCCGCACGCCACGCAAGCGGAATGGAATGATTGGCGCTGGCAGCTTCGCAACCGCATCCGCAGCCTTGAGGGGCTGGAACGAATCTTCAAGCTCTCTGACGACGAGCGCGATACCGTCGCCCGTCTCGGCAGCCACCTACCGGTCGGCATTACGCCTTACTACGCCTCGCTGTGTCACCCGACCGATCCGATGGAGCCGATCCGCCGGACGATGATCCCTGTCAGCACCGAGCTGACCAAGACCTACGGTGAAGCGGCTGACCCGCTCGATGAAGACGGTCACAGCCCAGTGCCGGGTCTGGTCCATCGCTATCCCGACCGCGTGTTGTTCCTTGTCACCAACTTCTGCGCGACTTATTGCCGCTATTGCACGCGTGCGCGCATGGTCGGCCAGACGGGCGAATATCACTTCAACACCAAGCAATACGAGATGGCGCTGGATTATTTAGCGAACCATCCCGAAATCCGTGACGTGCTTTTGTCCGGTGGTGATCCGCTGGCCCTCAATGATGATCGACTCGAGTGGATCATTTCGCGCCTCCGCGAGATCCCGCACATCGAGTTCATTCGCATCGGCACGAAGATCCCGGCTGTGCTGCCGCAGCGCATCACGCCAGCTCTGACGAAGATGTTCCGCAAGTATCATCCGGTCTGGATGAGCATCCACTTCATGCACCCGGACGAGGTGACGCCGGAAGTCGCGTATGCCTGCGAGAGCCTGGCTGACGCGGGCATTCCGCTGGGCAGCCAAACCGTGCTTAGCAAAGGGGTTAACGACGACGTCGACACGATGAAGCGGCTGGTTCATGGCCTGCTTAAGATTCGCGTCCGTCCGTACTACCTCTATCAATGTGACCCTATCCAAGGCTCGAGCCACTTCCGGACTTCCGTTGAGGACGGGCTGAAGCTGATTCAAGGTCTTCGCGGTCATACGACGGGTTATGCGGTGCCGACTTTCGTCATAGACGCACCGGGCGGCGGCGGTAAAATCCCGCTCGTTCCGGAGTACGTCGTCGGTCGCGACGGTCCCGACATCGTCTTGCGGAACTACGAGGGCAAAGAGTACCGCTATCCCGACCCGCAATAAGGCGTTCGCGAATCATGACTGAGTTGCTTCCGCCGGCTATTCGAGCCGGCGCGGCGGCTATCCCGCTTTCGATTCTTGGACCTGCAACGACGACTGATGCGCACATTTGTACGCGCTGTGCGACCATTCAGAAGACGTGTTGCCAGCGCGCGGAGGTGCTGGTCACGGATGGTGACCTGGAGCGCATCCGTGAGTTCACCGGACGGACGGACTTCACGGAATACCGTGCCCCGCGCGACGCGTCGTATGTCGATCAGGACGACGACCCGATCTGGGCGGCGACCACCATCGAACACGACGGCACGCGTCGGGTTCTGCTGCGAGAATCGAACGGCAACTGCACGTTTCTGCAAAGAGACGGCTGTTCGCTGCCGACGGAAATCCGGCCGCTGATTTGTCGAATGTATCCATTCGCGTACACCGAAGCGGGCATCGACGGAATTGACGACGAGTATTGTCCTAAGGCACTCATCCCGGAAGGTAAGACGATCCTCGTAGCGTTGGACATGAACATGGCGGACGCACAGCGGTGGCACAAGATGCTATATGACGAGCTTCGTGCGCGGCTCGATGGTCAGAGTCATCGGGCGGCCTGATGTAATCACCCGCTGGATCGAGAATCCTTTCTCGATCCAATTGGCATTCGCAAGACCTTACTATTCTCTGGACCTGGGGAAGCTCACTTGGTCCATACGGAAGGAAAAGAAATACAAATGAAAATCGGCCTGACCTACGACCTTCGTGCTGACTACCTTGCGGCTGGGTATGGCGAAGAGGAGACGGCGGAGTTCGATCGCCCGGATACGATCGACTCACTAGAGAATGCTCTTCGTGCGCTTGGCCATCAGACAGAGCGCATCGGCAACATACATGCACTTGTCGCCCAGCTCTCTTCGGGGCGGCGGTGGGATATGGTATTCAACATCGCCGAGGGATTGCACGGCGTCGCTCGCGAAGCTCAGGTGCCCGCCGTCCTGGACGCCTACGAAATCCCTTACACGTTTTCCGACCCGCTGGTGATGGCCCTCACGCTGCACAAGAGTCGCACCAAGCAGGTGCTTCGCGATATCGGCGTGCCCACGACGGACTTCTTTCTCGTGGAACGCGAAGAGGATCTGGCGAAATGCAAACTGACTTTCCCCGTGTTTGCCAAACCGGTGGCGGAAGGCACGGCTAAGGGGATCGATGGGCGCTCGATGATCGAGTCTCGCGCGGATCTTGAAAAAGTCTGTCATCGACTGCTCAACGAGTTCAAGCAGCCGGTGCTCGTCGAGCCGTACCTTCCGGGTCGCGAGTTCACCGTCGGTATCACCGGCACCGGCGACGACGCCGAATCGATCGGCACGCTCGAAGTCCTGCTGCTCGATGGGGCTGAGCCGCACTCGTACACCTATGTCAACAAGGAACGCTGCGAGGAACTATGCAAGTACGTTCTCATCGATGACGCACCGGCGCGCAAGGCTGCGGAAATCTCGCTGGCTGCGTGGCGAGGTCTCAACTGCCGCGACGCGGGCCGTGTCGATCTTCGCACCGACGCGAAGGGTCAACTGCAAGTGATGGAGATTAACCCGCTGCCCGGTTTGCACCCGGAACACTCGGACCTGCCGATCCTCGCGACCCAGGCGGGTATTTCTTATCTCGAACTGATCCGACGATTGATGAAGTCGGCTGAGAAGCGTGTGGTGAAGGGTTTCAAGCCGAGGCCGATTGTGGGAAAGGCCGCACAAATGGCGGTCGCGGCCCACTAGGGCCCAGCTTGCTCGCTTTGGGAGCGTTCCTGCGCATACAAGCGCTGGCCTCAAATATCGCCGACCCAGCCAACGAGGGAACTCAATGGTCCTCGGGAGGCAGCTTCGAAGAACTTTCTGTCGGCAGTCACCATCTCAGCGTTCATCGATTGAGCTAGAGCGAGGAATACGCAGTCATAAAGACTTTGCGCCGAACTGATCGCCAACTCAAAGGCCAGATCCAGAAACTCGGGTGTGTGATGAAGTCGC
Source organism: uncultured Phycisphaeraceae bacterium (assembly GCA_964494205.1). Lineage (GTDB taxonomy): Bacteria > Planctomycetota > Phycisphaerae > UBA1845 > UBA1845 > JBBTCX01. The sequence goes on from CAZBRD010000001.1 coordinate 385,945, forward strand.
AATGGGAATTCGCGAAATGTCCGCCTTGCCTCGCGCGCGTATTCAAGACTCACTTCGCGGCGGCGCAATCGTTTACAAAGTACATTCTCGACTTCGACAACGATCAGATCGGGGGCGTGAAGTTCCAGCCCGTCACGAAAGAGCCCCAGAGCGTCGTCGGTGTCGTCCTCGCGCAGCAACCATTTGACGGCCACGCTCGAATCCACAACGAGGACGCTCATCGTTCGCGATCCTCGCGAATTAACTCTGCGCTGTTGCTAAACTTCTTGCCGTTGAGCTTGCGTTGAAGTTGAAGTGCTAGTTTTCGCGCCGTATCCGGGTCCAGTCTCGTAGCGGATTCCAAGATTCCCTTCACTTCCGCCTGCAGTGACCTGCCATTCCGTTTCGCCTGTGCCTTCAGGCGATCAACCACCTTCTTATCCACGTCTCTGACCAGTATCTGGGCCATCATGAACCTCCGTCGCCTTATTAGCCACGCTAGCATAATGATAGCATATCGGCTGCTGGATGTGAAGTGATCCGCTGCGCTAACGCTCCACTGCTCAAGCAGTTCCCGCATACATCATCGCGAACGCAATTCCGGCTGTGCTGGCGTGGATGAAGAAGGGTGTGAGCCACGAGTCGGTCCGATAGGCGATGTAGGCGATGGCCAAGCCGCCGGGGAAGGAAAGGATGCACTCGCGGACATCCTTGCCGACGTGAATGAGGCCGAAGACGAGAGCTGATGTGAGGATCGCGGCGAAACATCCGCGCGGCAGGCCGAGCCATTGTGCTAATGGATTTGTTGTGGAATCGCGATCGATCGGCTGCGCGAGGCCAAGCCAACCAAGAAACCGAACGACGATATTTGATGAGTGAGAATGACCATGTGTGATTGATGTTGGAACTGATGTCGGCCAGCGGCCCGACGTGTGACAGAAGCCGAGGATCACGCCCTGAATCAGGAAATGCTCGGTGAGCATGTTGAAGGTGTAGCACGCGAGGAAAACTGCTGGCGCGTTTCGTTTCCATTCTGCCACGTAGGACTTGGCGATTTCCGGGCTGTTTACCATCCATACTAGAAAAGGTGTCGCGAGCAGGATCGCGATCACGATCATGCGCAACCCGTAGCGGTTTGGCCATCGCGTACCGACATCGCAAAAACGGCGACGTAGTGTCCACGTTGCGATCAGCGGGATCACGCCGGCTACGATCACCAAGTATGTGACCGCGCGGACGTCGCGATTGAAGTCCTTTATGCCGGCGAATTTTACGACTTGATCAATGCCGCTGCGGATCGCTTTGGAAGGAGCAAGTGCGATCGAGCGATACTCGTTCGGCACAAACGCGCTGATTCGTGCGATGAAGATCGTGCTGTATAGAGTGACGACGACGACTGCTAACGCGAGTCGCAGCCAGCCACGATCTGAGGTAGCGACCACACGGATCGTCTCGTTTCCTGATTGAGAGGCAGGTGTTTCCATCAGGGTGATCGGTGCAACTTGCTTAAAGGAACTTCGTGACGCATGACGATTTTGCCGTTCGCGTCGCGAATCTGCATAGAGATAAGCGGATCCTTCACACTCCAGTCGATCGTCAGCAGGCCGAAGTTGGGAGCGAAGTACGGTTCGTCTAGGCTTTCGTACTTCACGCGGTGACGATTTGCTTCGACCTGTCGATTGCGCGGCATGTTCAGTGCGCTGGACGTGACGTCATACAATGGGTAGCCAATAGCATCGTCGATCTTCGACACCTCGGCTGCATGGCGGTCGCCGCTGATGATGATCACGCCGTCGGCATTGGTATCTCTGATCATCTTGAACAGTCGATCCCGCTCTTTTGGCATGTTGCCCCATTTTTCGTAGCCGTGTTCGTCGGCTGCGACTTGAATACTCGACGCGATGATCCGCAGCTCAGCCGGGATGCGCAATTGTTCATCGAGCCATTTCCATTGGGCTTCACCGAGAATCGTGGCTGAATCGTCGGTGTTCGGAAGGTACGGTCCTGGGCGATCCGCGGGCGGCGGATCATCCTTTGGCCTGCGCTTCAGTGCGCTTCGGAAATATCGCGTATCTAACAGAATGACCTGCACGCGACGACCGCCGATGCCGAAAATCTTGGCGCCGTACACGCCCTCGCGCGACCAGCGAGGCGACGTGCCTGGTTCTTCGAAGAAATCGAGCAACAACTGCTGGGCTTCTTTCTTCTTTGGATATTCAGCCCCTGCATCGTTCTTTCCGTAGTCGTGGTCGTCCCAGGTCGCGAGGATCGGGCAGGTGTGTCGCAGTTCCTGAAACGCGGGCACCGCACCCAGCTTGTCGTAGTCGCTCTTCATCTTGGCCATGTCTTCGGTGTCGGCGTAGATGTTGTCGCCGAGGAAGATGAACAGATCCGGCTCGCTGGCAACGATGGTTTTCCAGATGTCCTGCGGTTTTTCCTGATTGCAGCAAGAGCCGAAGGCGATGCGATGAAGCGAACCGACCGCATCTTCATCGTGCAAGACCTCAGCGTGTGCTTGAGGCTGATCAACTGTGGTGGATATTGAGTTGTTGCTAACCGGACACGGCGCTGGAGTCGTCGCCGCGCAACCGGCTAACATGCAGCATGAGGTGAAGAGAATCAGAGCGATGCGAATCACTATCGAGAGCCTCCTCCTTGAGTCGACAGACAAAAAAAGGTTATTGGGTTCCTGAATCGCGTCCCCGTTTCGCCCGACCAATTTCGTTTTGTCGTTTGGATGCCAGGCTTTGATCGGATGACCGCGTTCAACCGATCAAATCTAACCGCCCGACGCTTTGGCAGCGTACCCCAATTGCAACAACTGGGCCAACACTTTTTCGCGATGGTCGCCTTGCAGCTCGATGTGTTCGTCCTGAAGCGACCCGCCCGATGCGCAGAGGGCTTTCATTCGCTTGAGCATCGCACCGAGATCGTTGGCTTTCGGGTCAAGCCCGGTGATGATCGTGACCCATTTCCCGCCGCCGCGCCGTTCGCGACTGACGCGCACGCGCTGATCGGAAGGCAGGCAGAGCGCACCGTCGGCTGCGCGTGGGCACCGACACGCGTCGATCGGCTTCGCGCACCGCTCGCACGACACGGGTCGCTGAAGTGATGTTCCATCAAAGAGTCCTGCCATGATAGTTCTGCTTGTATTGCTTTTGTGAGCGAAGTACCGCGGATTTTGTTTTCGTAAATTGTAATTCGTAACTAGTAATTATTCGTTCATGCAGCATTTCTTGTATTTCTTGCCGCTGCCGCAGGGGCAGGGATCGTTGCGGCCGAGGCGGCTTCCCGGTCGCACGATTGGTTTCGGTTTGCCGGTTGCGGTTTCTTCGTAGGCTGTTTTGAGAGCGCGAGCGTATGCCCCGAGCGCGCGACCGCCACCGAGTCGGCCAACCGTTTCGAGATCGGCCAGGAAGGCTGCGCATAGCGCGGGCACTTCAGGTTTGATGCTGTTCGGCAGGTTGAGCTTGGTGACGGGACCGACGAGACCTGCACGAACGTCGGGCTCTTCGAGTTCTTCCGGTTCGATGCCGCGAGCTTCACACGCACCAGTCAAAAACTTGACCAGCACTTCGCCCGCGTATTCGCGAACGCTGCCGAACTCACGGATTGAGTCGGATGAGCAGAAGTCGCTGACCCAGTTTTCGATTTTTTCTTTCGTGTACGGACCGAGCAATGGTCATCTCCACAAAGGCAACTTGATGACCATGATAGCGTAGTCGATCGAAACGGTCAGGGGTTGCTGCTACCGCAAAGCGGCGAAATGCCCGTACCCGGCGCAGTATTCTCCGTGCAGCCGCAGGGATTGTGGCCGGAGAACGCGCTCAACACAGCCAAGATGTCATCGAGATTGACGATGCCATTCCCGCCGCAAGGTGCGAGGTCTGCATCAGGGGTTCCTGAATTTGTGAATACAACCAGAACGCTAAGTATATCATCCAAATTTGATTGGCCGCCTGAAAAGGTGACGTCACCATAAGCCGCGCATGAGAAAACACAGAACCCACACGGTCCACACACAACATGATTGCAGGCGTTGTCGTCCAAGCAAGAAGGGTTGCGACAATCAGCAACTGTAAAGCACAGGCAGCCGGGACATTCAAAATTGATCGTGCATGATACGCAACCATCACATGGACATGGGTCGCCGTCGTCGCACTCCTCGCCCGCCGCAGTATTCACGTATTCGTCGCCGCATTCCGCAAACGTGCAATCAATATCGCACATGGCTGTCTCGCCACCATCGTCACATTCTTCGCTATCGTCGATTGCACCGTTGCCGCAAACACAATCACAAAAGCCCGGGTTGTTGTGGCCACAGGTAGGTGAAACGCCGTTGGTGTACGCCTGACATTGTGCATCCGTCGAGCAAGAGATCTGCGTGATATCGATAGGAGTACACTGGCCTTGGGGAAGTGCTCGTAGGCATTGCTGTAGAGTACAGGCATTGTGATCTTCTTCGCAGGGTCCAACGATGATTCCTGAAAAAGCATCGCAGCACTGGTAAGGTGCAAAATTCAATGCGTGGTGACATTCACCGGTGTCGATCAGGCAAACATCCGCAGTACATCCGTTCCCGTCGTTGCAATCCGCATTTGTCTGACACGGAGGAGGGCCGGCGATCGCGAACGAAGCTGAGGGCAAGACCAGAAGCAAAGGAAGCACGCTCAAGAAGAATGGGCCCAAGCGGTCGATTGGCATGTTTGTTCTCCCGCACCTGACGTTGAAGACAGTCAACTAGCGATTCGAACTGCGAGTCTGCGTACCCCCCGGGTCCAGAGCATTGTAACAGCACCGCGATCAAAGTTGATAGGCCGATCCACGCGGTAGTAACTGTGATTGAAAAGTATCGCAGGATTGGCCTCAGGTGATATACTGCTTTCGCTGCTCCCTGACGATCGACTGGCACGGCAATTGCATCGCTAAAAGTTGTATGGGCCAGCTTGTGTAGCGGCGCTGAGCCGACGGATGAGAATGGAGCCGCTCGTTCGAGGTTTTTCACGCATCAAGTTGAAGGAGTATGGGCCATGTCGGAAATGAATCCATTTGCCATTGCACAACAACAGCTCGATGAAGCCGCGGGAAGACTTGGTTTGGACAAAGCGACGCACGAACTGCTCCGCTGGCCTATGCGCGAGTACCACTTCACGCTGCCGGTGAAGATGGACAGCGGGGAAACGAAAATCTTCAAAGGCTATCGTGTGCAGTACAACGACGCGCGCGGCCCGAACAAAGGCGGCATCCGCTGGCATCCGGAGGAAACCATCGACACCATCCGCGCGCTGTCGGCGTGGATGACATGGAAGACGGCTGTGGTCGATATTCCACTCGGCGGCGGCAAGGGTGGCATCGTATGCAATCCGAAAGAGCTTTCAGAAACGGAGAAGGAGCGACTCGCTCGTGCATACATCCGCGTCGTTGGACGCGAACTCGGTGTGCATCGCGATGTTCCCGCGCCCGACGTGTACACGACTCCGCAGATCATGGCGTGGATGATGGACGAATATGAAACCATCGTCGGCCACTCGCACCCAGGCATGATCACCGGTAAGCCGCTGGCTGTCGGCGGATCGCAGGGACGTGGCGATGCAACGGCGCGCGGCGGTGTGTATGTCGTTCGCGAAGCGGCTAAGGCGCAGAACATGAACGTCAGCAACGTGACTTACGCGATTCAGGGTTTCGGAAATGCAGGGCAATATGCGGCTACGCTGCATCGCGAGATTCTTGGCGGCGGTACGCTGATCGCGGTGAGCGACTCGCGCGGCGGCGTGATGAACAAGAACGGACTCGACGCCGAGGCAATCGTTCGACACAAGCTCGAAACCGGGGCGGTGGCCAACTTCCCGGGCTCGACACCGATCAGCAATGAGGATTTGCTGGAACTCAAAGTAGACGTGTTGTATCCGTCGGCGCTTGAAGGCGTCATCACCGCGAAGAACGCCGCGAAAATTCAGGCGAAGATCAGTTGCGAGTTGGCGAACGGTCCCACGACGCCCGAGGCTGACAAGATACTGTTTGAAAAAGGCGTGTACGTTCTTCCCGACTTCCTGGCCAACGCCGGCGGCGTCACGGTCAGCTACTTCGAGCAGGTACAGAACACTTACAACTACTACTGGTCACTCGATGAGATCCACAAGCAACTCGATCGCAAGATGACCGATGCGTATGCGGCGGTCCACGCGATGGCCAAGAAATCGCGCGTGCACAACCGACTGGCGGCGTACATGGTCTCGGTTTCGCGCGTGGCTGAGGCGTGCAAGATCAGAGGGTGGGTTTGATTGAAGTGCACAATGGCGAATAGCGAATGATGAATAATTAGTGTCATTCTATGGCACGACTGTTCTACATCCACTGGAACAAAGATGAAGCGCTCGAAATCGTTCGGGCGCTGCGCGAGGCTGGGCATGTGGTTCGATACCACGCGGAGTCCGGTGAGGAAGCGTGGAAGCTGCTGAAGGAATCGCCGCCGGATGTGCTGTTGATTTCGCTGGAGCGGTTGCCGTCACATGGTCGCCGTGTGGCGGCGGTGACTACAGAATACAAGAAGCTTCGCGAGTTGCCGGTCATTTTCGTCGGCGGAGAGGACGAAAAAGTCGCCCTCACGAAGAAGGAATTCCCTAACGCAACTTTCTGTTCGTTCGATTTGCTCCTCAAGACAATTGAAAAGGTGGTCGCATGAAGCGATTGGTATTTGCTGTCTTTGTTTTCTTTCTCGCTCATTCACCGGTGACAGCTGATGACACTCCACCCGTGACAACGTCCAAAGGCAAGCTGATCGCGGTTGGCGGTGGAACCATCGACGCCGAGATGGTCAAACGAATCCTCGAAGCGATCGGCGGGCCCGAGAAGCAAATTCTTATCATCCCGTGTTCGTCCGAACGACCCGAGGCCGGTGAAGAATCTGCGAAGGCTTGGCGCGAGCGCGGCGCGAAACATGTGAACTGGCTCGCTTGTTCCGAGAAGGAGAGCATACCTCTGCATGAATCCGTTACTGACAAAATAGGAATTGCACGATTTGAAGGGGCGGTTCCTTTGACGAAGCCTTTTCAGCCCCATGAGAGTCCCGTCTATTCGCATGACCATGCACTGAACGCTATTCGGGCCGCTGATTTCATATGGATTTCGGGTGGTGATCAGAACCGCCTTTTGAAAATGCTGAACGACTTCAACCTGGCGGATGACATTCGCGAGCGACACAGAGCCGGGGCGACCGTGGGTGGAACCAGCGCGGGAGCGGCTGCACTTTCCAAACTGATGCTCACCGGACAATCCAAGCTCGATCGCATCGCCGTCGAGCCCGGAGACACAGCTGAGGGACTCGGCCTGTGGCCCGAAGTTGTCGTTGACCAGCACTTCCTCGCTCGGGGGCGGTTCAATCGATTGCTGGCGGTCGTGATGGAGAATCACCAACTTGTGGGGATCGGAATCGATGAATCCACGGGCGTGATCGTGAACGGGTCGAAGCTCGAAGTATTTGGGCAAGGGCAAGTCCTTGTCATCGACGCACGATTTGCATTTTCCCCAACATGCGTTCAAAACGGCCCCATTTACGGGATGAGCCTGCACTACCTCCCGAGTGGGTTCCCGTTCGACTTGAACCGCCAGTTGCCATAGCTCCATTGCTGATGGGTTCCAATCCGTGACGAACCAGATTGAAGTACGCGTTGCGACCATGCAGGTGTTGGCCTCACCGGACCACTTGCGGTCTGGTTGGTGACAGGTTTTTTTCGCTATGGAGGTGATCGCTTGGAGAGACAAATCGAGCGATCGGAGTGCGAATGCAGCCTTTTCCAGCGACACGCGAGACCGTCAAGCGAGAATCACAAATGGCTAATTGGCTAAGGTGAAAAAATTTCAATGAAGTGACACCATGTGGCACACGCCGAATTACGAATTACAAATGACGAATTACAAAACATAGCGGAAAACAGAAAGTCTAAAACCTAAGCGCCTAAAAGCGGATGGGTTATCGATTTTCGATTGTTGGATAGATGCGGCCTGATGGGCATCCCACCAATTAATAGCGTGCGGTTCGGTCGCGCGTACGCTTCGATCGCCGCTGCCGGGGCTTTGCAAATTACTTGGGCCATTCCCCCACGGCTTCCGCCGTGGGCTGAACGCGTGTCGCCGCTGCCGCGGCTTGGGAGGACTGACTGCGGTGGAAATATCATGGCGAGAATGACATCGTGAGCATTCGAGCGAGCACCAAGAATTAATGGAATGCGCATTGGGTTTTTCGAATAGCGGCATCTGAGTCTTCCGTGGGCCCACGGATTGGTTCTACCTACTAGAGTCTATGACAAAACAGGGTGCTGTTGCCAAAGAGACCCTCACCCCAACCCCATCGTGCTCCCTAATCGGTCGCTCTCTGTCTAAGAGGGAGAGGGAGGTATTGGTACACGCTGCTATTTCAATAACTTGACGGTCGCTCGCCGGGGCGAACTTTGCGTAATGGCGCGTGCCTGGAGGCGTTTTTTTGAACTTATCGCGATTTCGGGCGTAGTATGGGGGCCCGCGGAAGATAAGTGTGGTGCGGGATGTGGCGTTTCCCTGTATCTAATACGGTAGGTCTCCCAACATCTGATCGGAGATTCGGTCATGAAATTGCTCGCACTTAAGATAGCCTTCTTCAGCGCCTGCCTCGTCGCCTCGCCCGCCTATGCCCAGAGCGGCACCTTTCCCGGTGATTATGATGGGGACGGGGTGATTTCGCTGGCGGACTTCGCGGTGTTACATGGTTGCTTCGCGGGTCCCGACACTGGGCCGGTTACTCCGGAGTGCGCGCCGGGTGATTTTGATGTGGACGCTGATATGGATGTCCGCGAGGTGCAATCGTTTCAGAACCAATTCTCAGCGCAGGAGTGCACCTATAGCCCTTTTAACTACCAGATTTGGCAAATCGACACGATGCGTACGGTCAAGTCGGCGGACATGAACAATGATGGTATACCGGACGTATTATCCACTAATAGCAGTAGTCTCTCCATTACACTTGGACTCGGCCATGCGCAATTTGCGTTGCCTGTCGTTTATCAAATAGCTCAGATATCAGTTGTTATTGATGTTGGCGATATTGATGCGGATGGTAATCTTGATGTTGTTGCCGGCCGTTCACCGACTCGCTTTGACATAACCATATTTAGAGGCAATGGACGTGGCGCGCTCGTTGAACAAGAGTCATATCATTTCCCTGGCTTTGTTGGACTCCCGACATTGAACGACGTCGATAGCAATGGTACACCAGACATAATCGCCTGGACAGAGGACGGTATTGCATCGCTCCTTAATGATGGAACCGGCAGTTTTGGCGAACCTATCTATTCAGTTCTTCCTGTTGCAGACAAGTTGCGGCTGGCCGATCTTAATGGGGACGGAAGAAGCGATATCGTTGGGCGGAGTCCTGGGGCGGCCGGATTTGCTGTCGCGTTCGGCAATGGTGATGGCAGTTTCGTCAACTCTACGCAGTACTACGGGGGCACGGTTGCGGGAGTTCCGGCACTGGAGGACATGAATCACGATGGCATAACTGATATCGTCGCCATACTCGAGTCCGTTAATGACATTGTAGTCCTCACAGGCGACGGCACGGGGCATTTCGTAGAGATTTGGCGTCACTCATTTACTCACCACCCTCGAACAATTGCGATTGCCGATGTTAATCATGATAGCAATCTTGACATACTCGCAATCGCAGCTAACGGCATCTCAGTTTTACTCGGAGACGGAACAGGCTCGCACCAACTCTTTTCTACCTACTGGCCAAGATTAGGCGAATTCCTATTTCCGGATTTGACACTAGCGGACATTAACGGCGATTCCCATTTGGATATCCTGGCCAGTAGGGGATACCTCGGTTTCCTACTGGGATACGGTGATGGCAGCTTTAGCGCACCTATGAGCTATGACATCGATGCTGACAATATTGCTATAGACGACTTTGATGGTGATGGAGACCTTGACGTAGCCGCGTTTGATTACCACGATATTTCCATACTGGTAAACGATCATGAGGGCCAATTAGATCTCACATCAACAATTGAGGTTTCGACCACTAGTACATCAAACATGATTTCGGCTGACCTCAATAACGATGGAGACCCCGATTTGCTTTGGGTTTCTTGGGCCCAACTGTTTACCATGCAAGGAAAAGAGGGGAGCGATTTTGAAGAACCTGTCCCTTATCCAATTGGTTCAGGAGCGACCACCCTAACGACTGCAGACCATAATGGTGATGGGATTCGAGATGTCATTGCCGGGCAGGGAGAGCGATTATTGATCATTCCCGGGATCGGAGATGGTGCACTTGGTGCTCTTACAGCGCTAGAGATGGGTGGTGCAGTATCCGATATCGGCGCCTATGACATTAACTTTGACGGACGGGATGAGTTGTTTGTCCTCAATAAGACAATCGGGGAACTTGTCGTCCTGATGGCTCACGAAGATGAGGGCTGGAGCCAAGTGGCGGTCGAGACCACTCTGGACGTTCCAGTCAACCTGTATCTTGATGATGTCAGCGGAGACAATATTCTGGATGTCATCATCACGAAAAGCGGCCAGGTGGGAATTCACTTGGGACGTGGGTATGGGAGTTTCGACCCTGTAGCCATTATGGAAACCGAAGGGACTCATCCGGCAGCGGCTATAAGCGACGTCGATGGCGACTCTCGAGTCGATATTGTGCTGACGCGACCTAACGACGGAGTTGACACATACTATGGACTTGGCAATGGTCAGTTCCAATTTGGTGGTGAATCATCGTTTCTTTTTGTCTGGGTCAATGGACTCCGTAAGTCGATCGTCGCGTGCGACATGAACAATGACGATCGCCCGGATCTTGTGTCATTTGAGTCGCAATCAATCAGTGTCATGTTGAACAAGTGTGGGTTCTGATTTTCTGGCGAGTGCCGTTTCGCTCGAAGCCAAACCAATCTTCTCGATCAAGTGCGCAAACGATTGGCTCTCACATTCCTGGCTCCAGATCCACATGCAGACCGTCGGCGATGCGGTTGATGTAATTGAAATAGGCGATGACCTGCGTTGCGTCGTGGATGGCGCGGTCCGTGAGGCCGAGCGTTCTGAGGTTTGAGATATCTGATTCGGCCATTTGCCACGGCGTGCGCGTGAGTTTCGTCGCGAAGTCGCAGAGTGCGCGATCGATCGGGGCCAGATCAGCACTTGTGTAATCCGTCTTGAATTGGTTGACCCATTCGTCGATCGCGCGGTGGTTGGCTGAGGCGGTCGGCGAATCGGTCCGCGTGGTGGACCCTACCTCCTTGGTGATGCTGGGTTTGTTCTTTTCAATATCGACCGAACTGGTCCGCATGGCGGACCCTACGTTTTGATTCACCCAGTTGGCCGGTGAACCGGTTTGCAGAACGGACGCAACTAGTTCGACCTCAACCCGGAGGTCATCCGCATGGGCTTGCGTTCAGTAATGGCAGTTGTTGGCCCGCGAGACGACGGTCGCGAGCATTTCTCGCTGGGCACGCGTGAGCGGCGACTCGCCGAACATGATGTCGCGATAGAGTGAGATGCCAGTCTGCAAGACCTGCGGGTTCTGACTCTGCACTTTGAGGATGTTGAAGACCTTGCCAGCGCGCTTGAGGGCTGCGTCGTAGATGCGTTTGAGTAGCCCGTCGGCTTCAGATTCGGAGAATATTTTGATCCAGGCCATGCGAGGCTATTCTACTTTGGAAAGTTGCCTTTCACTTGCTCTTCTCTTCCGGCTTCACCGGGAAATCCTTTGTAAACGTCACACCGCCCACCTTTTGCCCCACGGTGATGTAACCGTCCTTTTCGATCTTGCCCGCGATGCGCTGGATGGTGGCTGACAGTTCCGCAAAATTCTTCAGCATATACACCGCTGATTCATACATCCGTTCATCGCGGACCAGCATCCCTGCCGTCCCTTTGCCCTGTTCCACGTTGGACAAGATCGCCACGAGGCTGTCAGCCGACGTGTCGAGTTTGCCGAGCACATCGTTCATTTCGCGCAGCGTCGTTGCGATGTTCTCGTCGGTGTGGTCGATTCCCTCGTTGAGGTTGGTCGCGAGCTTTGTCGTCTCCAAGCTCCACGATTGAACGAGCTTGTGGATCTCGCTTGATGTGGCCTTCAGTTCCGTGACGATGCCCTTGAACTCGCCCTGCGTCACGTCGTCGCCGATGACTTCGTTCGCATTGGCCACCAACTTGTCGAAGCGCTCCACCGCGGTCGACAGATTACTGGTGATACCTGCCGCCGCCGCCCCCGGCGCGTCGACTTGGGCGATCGTCCGCGGCTCCAAAAGTCGGGTGAGGTTATCTGCCAGCGGTGCCGCACGAGCTGCAAGGTCGCCGATGCTGTCGATCGCCTTCTCCAGAGAGTCCGTAAACTTCGGATCGAGGATGTCGCCGAACGGCTTGGCCATCACGCCGGGGAGTCTGGCGTCATGGCGATCGAGCAAATCACGAGCACCGAGATTCGGCACGATGTTGATCTTGCCCTGCCCGAATCCAAACACCGCGCCATAGATTTTCGCAGTTGAATCCTTCGGAATGTTGTATTTGTGCTTGATATTTGCGTTGATGAACACGCCAAGCTCGGGGAACTTCGGGTCTTCGAAATCGAGGTTTTCCACGCGCCCGATCTCTACGCCGTTCAGATAGACAGCCGACCCTTCGCCGACGCCGTTGATTTCTTTCACGCCCGCGATGGTGAGCTTCCAATCTCCCTTGCCCAGCCACTGCGGTGCTTCGCCGAACCAGACCATGAGCAGCGCGAGCATTATGAAGGAGGCGATGACAAACAGACCGACGAGTGAATTGCGTAGTTGTTCTTTCATGACGCTGCGGTCCTATGCGAGCCTGAAAAGGCTCGTATTCAATAGCCGGGTGTCAAGCGAAGCGAAGACCCCCGTCATGTGTCCCCAAACATCCGTGACCCTGAAAGGGTCGACGTCGATGACAACGAGGACCCTTTCAGGGTCCCGATTGTTACATTGTCTTACCGTGGGTTGCGTTCGCTGGCGCAAGCGCAACCCACGGCTATTCACGATCAGCCTTTCAGGCTGCCGCTTTTTGTGCCAGGCCTTAGCAACTAAGCCCAATCGCCTGAACTTTGGCGCTGTCATATTACGCAACATGATGCTCGTCCTTGGTGTCATTGGCCGGGGCTGTCGTGTGCAAACTGTCTATGTCTTCTGCACTGGCGCGACCTTCAACAAAAGAGCGAACGCGCTCGTCGTTGCAGGTTCGGATTTCTTCCACACCGCCGTCGAAGATGAACTTGCCCTTGTACAGCATCACCACCCGGTCAGCCACCTTGAACGCACTGGCCATATCGTGCGTCACAACGATGCTGGTGACGCACATCTCTCGTTTCAGCTTGAGGATCAGCTCGTTGATGATGTCGGATCGCGGTGGATCGAGCCCCGTGGTTGGTTCGTCGTAGAGGATTACCTCGGGGTCGAGCGCGATCGCGCGGGCTAGGGCGACGCGTTTTTTCTGTCCGCCGGAAAGCTCAGCCGGCCACTTTTTCTGAATGCCGTCGAGGCCGACCATGCCGAGCTTGCGTGCGACAATTTCTTCAATTTCTTTTTTCGGTTTCTTCGTGTGTTCGCGCAGCGGAAATGCGATGTTGTCACCCACCGTCAGCGAGTCGAACAACGCGCTCAACTGAAACAGGAACCCAAAGCGAGGCAGCACCGATGCAAGCTCGCGCTCAGGCACGTTGTCGATGCGTAGATCATGAAAATACACTTCGCCCTTGTCCGGTTGGAGAAGCCGCACGATGTGTTTGAGCATCACGCTCTTTCCCGAGCCCGACTCGCCGAGGATCACCGTCGTTTGCCCTTGCTGCAGCTCAAGGTCGATTCCATCGAGCACAACCAAATCGCCGAATCGCTTGTGGACATCATGGAGTCGCACCACAGCGCCGTTGTTGGGTTTGCATGGGTTGGGCATGGCGATGCGTCAAACCTCTACAACAGCGACTTAAACCCGAACAGTGAGCGGTACAGACCGGACAGGAACGTTCCGATGAAAAAGTCCGTAATCAGAATTACGATGAAGCTGACGACGAACGATTCCGTGCACGCGCGGCCCACGCCCTCCGCGCCCGCGCGACAGTGGAAACCCTTGTAGCACGAGATAAGCCCGATGGCTCCGCCGAACACGAGACTCTTGGTGAACCCGACGCCGAGGTCCCATTTCTGGATCGCATCCGAGATGTAGAACCAGTACGGACCGGATGGGATGCCTTTGAGAATGACAGCCACAAACCACCCCGCCAGCGATCCGCACACGTCGCAAAACAAGGTCAGCATCGGCGTCAGCAGCAGACAGGCGAGGAATCGCGGAACCACGAGATACTTCACCGGGTCGGAGCCCATGACGCTTAACGCGCTGATCTGCTCCGTGACGCGCATCGTTCCAAGCTCAGCCGTCAGCGCGCCGCCGACGCGCCCCGCGACCATCACGCCAGCCAGCACCGGACCCAGTTCCTGAACGAGCGTGACGGAGAGAAGCACGCCCATGCGCTGCTCGAAACCGGCTGCCCGAAGCTGGTCATAGCTCTGAACCGCAAGCACGAGACCGACGAAGGTTCCCGTGATCGCGATGACCGGCAGCGTGCGATTGCCCACTTCGAAAAACAGCGGCATCGCGCGCACCCACGTACGCCATTGCAGGAATCCCGGCAGCAGCCAGCGGACCATCTGCCACGCGAAAATCCAGAAGCGCCCGAAGGACGCGGTCAATTCAATGGTCTTTTGGCCGAGGATAGCCAGCATGGTTTCTTGCTTTCGCTTGACGGATCGGTCGTGCTCAATTGAGTTCCGCGCCTGCGGGTATGTAACGATCGCTCGCGCTCCGTGTCAAACCCGCGGCTAAAGTTGTTGGCACGGACAGCGCCGTTATCATTTCTGCATGGCTACAAACCCGTTAGCTGCATCGATCATCGTTCCCGCCTATCGCGAAGCCGCCAACATCCGCCCGTTGGTCGAGAGAATCATGGCTGCGGTCGCTGAAGCGGGGATCGAGGCTGAGATCATCATCGTGGACGACAATTCACGGGATGGCACAGAGGAAGCGGTCGCAGAATTGGCCAAACGGCATCCGGTGCGGATCATCGTTCGCCGGGACGAGCGCGGGCTGGCGACCGCCGTGCTGGCGGGCTTTCGCGACGCCAAGTTTGACCGATTTCTCGTTCTCGACGCCGACCTGCAGCACCCGCCCGAAGCCATACCGGGTTTGTTAAGGAAGCTCGGCGAGAACGGCTGTGATTTCGTGATCGGCACGCGCTACGGGGCTGACGGCGGCATCGAAGAAGGTTGGCCATGGACGCGTCGATTCGCCAGCTGGTTCGCCACGCAGTTGGCCCGCCCGCTGGTCCGCTTGAGCGATCCGATGAGCGGTTTTTTCGCATTGCCGCGCGCGACCTGGGAAAACGCGGCTGAGCTTGACCCCATCGGGTACAAAATTGCGTTGGAACTCTACGTCAAGGGTCGCTGTCGCAAACCGGGCGAGGTGCCGATCCGCTTCGCCGAGCGGACCGCGGGTGAAACGAAGTTCGGGTTCAAGGAAGTGCGGCGATACATTCAGCATCTGGCTCGGCTGTATTGGTTTCGGTTTCCGTGGGTAGTGGTAGGCGGTTTCGCGACTTTGGGTCTTGTCGTAGGCCTATTGGTTTTTTGGATCGTCAAACGGAATTGACGCGCTCTACTTGCTTGAGTTTCTGATCGGTTCCTTCGGGGGTTCGATCGACCATGCGAAAGTCGACGGCACTGGCGCTCTTCCTCACACTTCTCTGCGTTTGCGCAATCTTCACCACCGCCAGTTACCTTTCGATCGTTGAAGTCAATCGGGAAGTCGTAAACGGTCATTGGTTTCAAGCACTGATCACGCGCGGAAACGTTCGATTGGTGTGGGTTCAGTCGGTCGGTCCACGTTCCGCCGATCAGCAATTTGTCTTTAGCGAGTACAGAAACTTCTGGCGCATTTCCGGTGATGCTGAGCGCCTGAAATGGAAGATGACGCAAGTGCTGGGTGACGATCGCAAGCCGATCGTTCGCGATTGGCGGCTCGACCTCGCTGTCTGGTCGACAATGGTTTCGGGCATCCTGCTCGTTGTCATTATCGCGAAGCGTCGCGTGTTCGCCCGTTCACTCATCGAACTGTGGCGGCCAAGAAACATGACCGACGTTCGGCACCCGTGGCGACGCTGGACGCGGAAAACTTTCTGGGCGGCGTATTTCGTGATCGCTGTACTCTTCCTGAATACGGTCAACCGAGGGCGGCTGCCCTTGGCGAACAGGGATGTCTCATGGAATCTGTCTGGCCGGACGTTGATGGATCACGTCGGCGGCTGGACGCTGCTCGAACGCGACGAGGAAAACGATCGCAAGTTCTGGTCGGTTGATTTCGCCAATGATCAGTTTTCGTTCGGGTTCTACAAATCGCTTCCCGCGATGACCGCCATCGAGCCTTTGAATTTGGAGTTTTCCGGCGTTCGATACGTGCGCGGAAACGAACCAAGATGGAAACGCCATCTGATGGACGCACAGGCTCTCGATGAGAGTTTTGAGCAATCAATGAACATGAGAAGCTCGTTCTTGGGTCTTGCGGACGCGCGAGGCACGATCGAGTATGTCGGTGGCTGGAGAATTGAGCTTCAGGCTTGGGTTGTACTCTTATTGATATTCATGTGGCCAATACTGGCGTACTTGCGCGGACCGCTTCGCCGAGCGTGGTGGAGAAAGGATGGCCGATGCGGCGTCTGCGGATACAACCTGAGCGGGAACATCAACGGGGTCTGCACCGAGTGCGGGTCGAACATCGATCTGAACGCATTCGTTCGGCCCAAGTTGGACGTGCGCATGCCGGTGAATCTCAACGAGGTCGAGTTCGAGCACGCGTCCGATTCACCTGGCGCATCGGACGAACCTAACCCTCCCATCGCTCAATAAACGCCTCGACGCGCAACCCCGAAATGATGATGTCACCCTCCGCCTGAGCTTCGATGCCTGCCTCGCGAGCAGCCAGCCTGATGCGAGAGATCAATCGTTCCTGATCGCTCAGCGAGTCAGCCTCCGCAGTCCATTCATCTCCCGACGCTGCGCACCGTACACTCCCCGATTGATGGCGGCATCGAACCAACCGCGTCACGACCGAATCATCCTGTGCGTAACCGGCTGCTTCGACCGCATGAGCGGCGCGATCGAACATCGGCGCAAACGCGCGGCGAAGCTCGTCCATCGAGATGCGATCTAAGTTCGCGACAAACGCCGCGTTCTCTTGATAGGCAAGCTCACGGATGAGATTCGACCGGCCATGGGATGAATGCGGATCGGACATAGCAGGACAGGATACGTTCAGCGGGCGACTATAGATACTTTTCGATGAGCAGGCCGAGTCGCTCTCGCGTGGCGGGATCAATGGCCCTCTTGTCCGACCAGATCGCGAGCTTTAGTGCCTCATGACACTTGCAGCCATTGCAACTCGCCGTCGACGCCATCATCCGCAACGCTTCGCGAATCAGCGCGACCGCATTGTCCGTGGCTCTCTTGAGATTACCCAGAATCTCCTTCAGCAAATCACCTTGCCCGCCGGTCGATTCGTGCGGCCGCCAGCAATCGTAATCCGTGGGCAGCGCGATCAATGTGTAGCAAATCTCGGCCTCGCGGGCGAGCTTCGCCTCGGGCATACAGGTCATTCCGATCAGATCGCCGCCCCATTGACGATGCATGTTCGATTCCGCCTTTGTCGAGAATTGGGGTCCCTCCATGCAGACATACGTTCCCGCGTGATGCACGGTCGTCGATACCTTTTCACCTGCTTTCGCCAACAGTTTTCGCAACGCGGGACAAAACGGTTCCGCGAGTTCGACGTGCGCGACGATGCCTTCATCGAAAAAAGTACCCGCGCGGCGAAACGTCTTGTCGATTACCTGATCGCACAACACCAGATGGCCCGGCTCGATATCTTCGCGAAGCGATCCCGTGGCTCCGCTGGCGATGATCGCGTTTACGCCGAGCTTTTTCATCGCCCAGATATTCGCGCGATAAGGCACGTTTGAAGGATTGTGCTTGTGCCCGACGCCATGCCGTGCAAGGAACACGACGTCGACGCCTTCCCACGTCGCGCGAATCAACGGCGCGCTCGGTGAACCGAAAGGCGTCTCGACCTCCACAGCCTCGCCGCCTTGCGCAAGCAGGATGTCGCCCAAGCCGGTGCCGCCGATGATGCCGATCTTCGTCATACTTGGTGTCTTTGTGCCTCGGTGGTTCATCCCTTCAACCCCGCCAGTCTAGCCAGCAACTTCGGCATTACCGCGACCACTTCATCAATCTCTGCTTGCGTGTTGAACTTCGACAAACTGAATCGAATGGCCCCGTGTCGAACGGCGTCAGACAACCCCATAGCCTTCAGCACATGCGACGGTTCCACCGACCCGCTGCTGCACGCGGCTCCACTGGAGACGCAAATGCCTGCTTCGCTGAGCAAGATCAGAATCGCTTCGGTGGCTAGCCCTTCGAACGAGATGTTCGTCGTGTTGTAAATGCGTTCGGCCTGCCCGCCGTTGACCCGTGCAATGGGTATCGCGGCGAGGATTCCTCGTTCCAGCGAATCGCGCATGTTGCGCACGGCTTGCATAGTCGAACTCGGCGAGGATTGATCGACTTCTCGCTTGGCTATCTCCGCCACCACCCCCATCCCCACAATTCCCGCGACATTCTCCGTCCCGCCGCGCAGCTCGCGTTCCTGCGATCCTCCCAGGATCATCGGCGCAATCCGCGTTCGTCGTTGCACCCACAGCGCTCCCACACCCTTCGGTCCGTGAAACTTGTGTCCAGCCATGCTGACCAGATGCACCGGCCACGAAGTGACATCCACCGGCACTTTTCCGATCGACTGCACGGCATCCACGTGCACGAGCGCCCCGCGCTCCTTCGCGATGGCTGCCAGTCGCGGCACGTCGAACATCACGCCGGTTTCATTGTTCGCGTGCATGAACGACGCGAGTGCCACCCCGTCCGTCAGCCGTTCATTCCACTCAGCCTCATTGATCCGCCCTTCGCTGTCCACGCCGACGTAATGGACCGTGTAGCCCTCGCGCTCCAACTGCTCCATCACCTTGAGCACGGCTGAATGCTCCACAGCCGTCGTGACGACTTGCTTCTTGTCCGGCCGCATGGCGAGTGCCCCGCGAATCGCGAGGTTGATGCTCTCCGTGCCGCCGCTGGTGAAAATGATCTCTTTGGGAATGGCGTGAATCAGCGACGCAACCTGCTCCCGCGCGACCTCCACCGCGTGCCGCACGTTCTGACCGAACTGGTGAATGCTCGACGGGTTGGCGTACTGCTCGCGCAGATACGGCAGCATCGCATCCACCACCTCCGGCAGCGGCTGGGTAGTGGCGTTGTTGTCGAGATAGATCACACGGGGCATTACCTTATTGTAACGCCACGCGAGAAAAGAAGTGCTGGAATGTGCACGCGATACCTATCGAAAGCCTCTGCTATTAAACCCCGCCACAAACGCCTTATTGTCCGGCGTCTTGCCCAACACATCCATGAGTGTTTCCATCCCGCGAACGGGGTCTTTGTCGATCATCGTTCGCCGAATGTGCTGCGAGACGATCAATGCTTCGGGGGAAAGTAACTGTTCCTCTTTCCGCGTACCCGATTCGCTCAGGTTGATCGCCGGCCACACGCGGCGGTTCGCCATGTCGCGCGACAGAACGATCTCCATGTTTCCCGTGCCCTTGAACTCGTTGAAGATGACCTCGTCCATGCGGCTACCGGTGTCGACCAACGCCGAGGCGATAATCGTCAGCGACCCGCCATGCTCGATCTTGCGGGCGGCTCCGAAGATCGACTTGGGCTCAATCAGCGCCCGAATGTCCAGTCCGCCCGACATGATCCTTCCGCCGCCGCGAATCCCCGCGTTGAACGCCCGGCCAAGTCGAGTCAGCGAATCCAGCAAAATGAACACATCCCGCCCCGACTCGACCAGCCGCTTCGCCCGCTCGATCATCAGCCGGGCGATTCGCACGTGGCTGGCGACATCGCGATCGTTACTGCTGGCGATGACCTCGCCCGGGATCGTGCGCCGGAACTCCGTCACTTCCTCCGGTCGCTCATCGATCAGGAGTACCATGACATATACATCCGGGTGGTTGTGCAGCACGCCCGTGGCCATTTGTTGCAGCAGCATGGTCTTACCGGTTCTTGGCGGCGCGACGATGAGTCCGCGCTGACCGAAACCGATAGGGGTCAACAAGTCGACCACGCGCATCGAAATTGACCCGCCCGGGATTTCAAACTGTACCTGTCTGTTGGGATTGATCGGCGTGAGCTCGTCGTAGCGCGGAGCATCGTGGTGGTCAGCCACCGGCTTGCCGTTGATCGACTCGATGGACTCGACAACTGCTCGTCGCGAGGGGCCGTCCGAGCGCGCCGTGGCTGCGATCTCCTCGCCGCCGCGTATTCCCAACCTGTTGCAAAGTTCTCGCGTGAGAAATGGGTCGTCGGGCTTAACGGAATAGTTAGAAGCTGCTGATCGCAGGAAGCCAGAGCCATCCTGGCTGACTTCGAGTATGCCCGTTCGTGTATCGCTCATGTAAAGTGTCCGCCCAATTGTTTCTCGAAGGCACCCCTGCACGAAGACCGGACAGTGGAATGATCCACGTAGTCTTCACCCCTGCCCAAAGTGCACCGTAAAATTATACAAACAATAAGCTTACGACGTATTCGCCAGCAGCTTCCAGTTGTTTCGGGTTCGCCGCGCCGGACCGGGAACGGTCAAGATGGCGCAGGAAGATAGCAGATTCTGCATCCCATGGCACGCGCAATTTTCGGGCCCTATTGGAAAATCGTATTGACAGTGGGTTCACGGTGTGCGATTCTTTCCCCCGGTTATAGGGACTGGCGATTGCTGACTCGATGACCAATGTGTTCGCACTTGTCGAGTGAACCACTAGTACTGAGACGGGCCACGCGAGCGGGATTTTCTAAAGCGGGGTCAGTTTCACACCCGATAAGGCGAAGCATGCCTTGATTTTGCTGGCGCGGTTCAAGGCTGCCTGTTTGGTGCTTCGTCATGCATCCAAGCGGCATTTGAACGCAGACAAATACAAAGACCGCTGATGGGATCGGTCAAATCCCAGCAGCAGTCAGGGGCAACGGGCAAAAACGTCGAATTGACAGCGCCCCCGTGTAGCCGGTAAACGTCTGCATCCTGCAATCAGTCGGGTAAGGCTGTAGAAGCAGGAACAGTTCAAACGCTCGGGATTCTGCGCGTTCGTGGAGCGGACAATCGATCGCGCGATGTAACCTCGGGAGTTTGCCTTCTCAGAGTATTGTGTTGGTTTGTCTGTTCACCCAGGCAACCCATTTGAATCGTTTTAGGTGGTCAAGGGTGCGTCACGCGTGTGCAG
Organism: uncultured Phycisphaeraceae bacterium; assembly: GCA_964494205.1. Lineage (GTDB taxonomy): Bacteria > Planctomycetota > Phycisphaerae > UBA1845 > UBA1845 > JBBTCX01. The sequence goes on from CAZBRD010000001.1 coordinate 407,342, forward strand.
ACGCCCCGCAGGCTGCCTGGCGGGCAGGCAGGTTCTTCTGTGTACGCTTCCTGCAAGCACCCGCTTAGGTAGGCGTGCAAAGAAGTTGGTTTTCTACGTGAGGAGATTAGTAATGCAAAAGAATGTACGTGGTTGGAAGGTCGTTAGCGTCCTCGCTATGGGTTCGCTCCTTCAGTTGTTCGGTGGCGGCTGCTTGGAGACGCTCCCGAAGAACATCTGGACCGGTTTCGGTCTCGGTCTCGGCAACATTCCGGCGGTTTATGTCTATGACAACTTCATCGCACCGCTCATCGGCGATGACGGCGAAGAAGCCGCTGAGTAAGTCGCACGCTAGGCAATCTGGCTCCGCGGAATCATCAAGCGCGAAGCCTTACTCGCCACAATTGGTGAAATGGTTTTTGCGCTTTGGTTAGGCGGTCAACGCCGGGCGCATCCGCCGAAAGGCAAGTGGAAAAACTAGTTTAGGAGATTTCAGAATGGCTCGTAAGACATCCAAGTTCGTTGCCTTGGCGCTCGCCGCTGGCACGTTGTTCCAGTTCGGTTTCTGCAACATCCGTCAATTGGCGTACAACTTCGCCACCGCCGCGCTCATTGAGTTCGTGACGGACAACGACGGCATTTTCGACCTGTTCGAAGATGGCGGCGAAGCAGCTGCCGAGTAGTTAGCCAATCTATTGTTTGCCTTGATCGTTCCATATGGAACTTCGGTCGGCAAATAATGGCTTGCAAAGCTATTAAGACACGGTCCTGTCGAAAGACAGGACCGTGTTTTTTCATTCCCTAATGCCTATTCCCTATTGAAGTTCCTCGCCCTTTACTCCAATCCGGTCAAGCAACTCCGCAAACGCAGCATCATGATCATCCCGCTCCTGAAACCGTAACCAGAACGATCGATGCTCAAAGTCCCATTGGCTCTTGCATAACCCAAAGAGCACAAAGGCGATCGCCGCCCAGTTGGCTGACGATGGATTGCGGTTGGTCTGAAGGAGTTGCAGGACTTTTTTCTTGATTCGCCAGTCGTCCGCCGGCGGTAAGCCCTTCCGCCATTCAAGAAAGTCGAAGATGCGACTCATGATCGAGACGTTCCCGTCAGCCACATCGAGCATGAGCAGCGTCAGCGGCGCGAAGTCCACCTTCTCGCCGAGTCGTTCGAGTTCTTCCCCGGCTTTGAGTCGCGTGATCATTTGCGCGTGCTCGTCGTCGAAGGTGCGTCGAAGCGTCTCGCGATCCGGAGGGTTCAGGTAGGCCAGCGCCTCAACATCGCGCCAGTCGTGCCGTGTCCGCAGCATGTTCGCAACGCTCTCGCGTTCTGCTGGCGTTAATTCGTCGAGCGCTTTGAGATCATACCCTTCGCCGTCATGCCATTTGTCGAAGTCGATGACCATGCTTTGGATGAAGCGGTCGTAGGCTGCACTTGTTGAGATGGAAGGGTTTGGGTTAGGGTTCGCGGAGTCGTTGGGGTTGTTCAGCACGGTTGGAGCGTAAGTTCCTTTTTCGCTCACTTCAAGGTTTACGCCCCGATCATGGCCTCAAATCGCTCGAAGAAATCGGGGAACGTCTTGCTGATGACATGCGGGTTGTTGATGGTGACGCCGGGGTTGCGCAAACCAGCCAGGGCGAAGCTCATGGCCATGCGGTGGTCGTCGTAGGTGTCGATCGAGTTCGGCGTGATCTTCGGTGGTGGGTGGATCATGATCGCATCCATGCCTTCTTCCACGATCGCACCGAGCTTGGTCAGTTCGATCGAAAGCGCGGAGAGTCGATCGGTCTCCTTGATCCGCAGGCTGCCGATGTTGCGGATGCAGGTGGAGCCTTCCGCGAACAAGGCGACGACTGACAACGTCTGTGCGATGTCCGGCATGTCCTTCAGGTCGACATCGATCGCGCGCAATTTCTTGCCGCCTTCCGGTCCGCGCACCGTCAGTCGATGCGGCGCGCGTTCCACGGTGCAGCCCATGCGTTCAAGGATATCGACGAATCGTACGTCGCCTTGCAAGCTCTCGGTGCCGAGACCCTCGACCGTGACAAACCCGCCGACGATCGCGGGGGCCGCAAGGAAGTAACTCGCATTACTCGCGTCCGGCTCGATGGTCAGCTCACAACCCTTGTATCGTTGCGGCGTCTCGATGATGAACTGTGCGCTGTCACCGCGATATTGCTCGACGACAGCCACGCCGAACATGTCCATCACGCGCGTGGTCAGCTTCAGATACGGCACGCTGGGAATGTCGCCGACTACGTCGATCATCATGTCCCACCCGGCGTAGGGTGCAGCCAGCAACAACGCACTGACAAACTGGCTCGACTCGGGTGTGCGGAAGCGAACGTGGCCGCCTTTCAAACCCTTCGCGTGAATGACGAGCGGCGGATAGTCCTCGCGATTGAGATACTCGACGCCGCAGCCCAATGTTCGAATGGCTTCGACAAGTGCGCCGATCGGCCGCTGATGAATCCGCTCTACGCCGTCAAGCTCATATCGCCCGTTGCCCAGCGCACAAAGCGCCGTGCAGAAGCGCATCACGGTTCCCGCATTGCCGCAGAAGATGTCGCCTTCGGAGTTCGGAAGCTGACCGCCGCAGCCATGCACATGAGCAATGCCGTTGCGCTCGTCAAACGTGAGTCGCACACCTAGCACGCGAAGGGCGTCGGCCATCAGCATCGTGTCATCCGAGACGAGGCAGTTGGTCAGCTTGCTCTCGCCATCCGCGAGGGCAGCCGCGATCAACGCGCGGTTGGTCATGCTCTTGGAACCGGGTGGCGTGATGACAGCCGATAATGGCCCGCGTGCGGGTTTGATGTCGTGTTTCCCCATGTTTCGCACGGTAGCCATCCATAAGGCAAGCGGCAAGAGCTTACGGTGTCTTTAGTTGCGAGTCGTCGAAACGGGAATTGATCGTGATCAACGTCTGAGAATGTGCGAAAGTCACGTGGCAGTTTCGCTCGTTGGAAACGTTTCGCGATGGTGCTTTCAGAACATGAGTTTTGCAGTTCGCATTATCGCGCGGTAATAGGACGTTGATGTACAAACTGCTTCTGATCGGTGCGGGTGGGGCGGTCGGGTCCATACTGCGATTCGTAGCCGCCGCCTGGTGCCAGCGCGTGGCAGGGCAATCATTCCCTATCGGCACGCTCATCGTGAACGTGACCGGCTGTCTCGCCATCGGGTTTCTCGTCGCGATGTTCATGGAGCCGACAGCCATCAAAGAAGAGTATCGCACCGCGTTGATCGTCGGCGTTCTCGGTGGATACACGACGTTCTCGGCCTTTGGTTACGAATCGTTCGCGCTGATCAAAGACGGCCACTGGGGGAAGATGATCGCTTATGTGCTGTTGACGAATGCTCTGGGGCTGTTGGCTGTTTGGATTGGGTATCGCGCGGGAAGAGCCTGATTGCTCCGCGCGGAATGCGCAGGCGAGGGACAACACGGCGGCTTGGCACTTAACAAGACGAACATGGACACACTCTCTCCCCTTAATCAAGCGTGCCCATGTTCAATGAAAGAGCGATTAACTCGCGGTTGTCGGTGTTCCACCATTGGCGGACAAGCAAAGCCGGAACACCTTGCCCAGCCTTTTGCTTTCCTCGACACTTCCTTTCAGGTGCGCCGACACCGGCGCGATTGTTGCCCCGTGGACGAATGCAATGCGAGTTCAGAAGTTGATCTGAATGTCGCCATCGGCCGCCAGTTGTCTGGCTTTGCTGATCGGAATCCACGGATCATCGCATACTTTGCAGACAGTCGGTCCCGTCCGAGAGACGATCTCCATAACCGGGCTGCGTCCCTTGGCGAGCGCCTCTTCCGGAATGCGGAACAGACTGCCCGTGTCAATGTTCACATAGGCCCCTATCTCGTGAATTTCTGAGAAGGGAACCCGCTGATACCTCAATGTGTTTTGCAGCTTCGGTGACTCAATCATCGTGGCCATAAACATCCTCCCTTCTGGCTTTGGATATGGCGAACCGAGTTATGCACACTCTAACCGTTATGAATCTCTCTATGACTACTTATCGCGAATCGGTGTGCTGATCGTGTCTGCGTTCGCCGTTACGTCAAAAGGCCACAACCATGTCAGCCTCGGCTGCCAGTCTCCGCGCCGTCGCAAGGGGCACCCAAGGATCACTGCTGAGCTTCAGCAGGATTACGGGTTTGAGGGAGGTGATCGAAACGCCAAGAAAAGCCCCCGGTATCAAGGCTTCCCTGGTAATTCTCACCAGGAAGCCATGGTCACGCGCGACGTAAGCACCCGCATCTCGGACGTCATTGAACGAAGTCGATTTCTGCGGAATGCGTGCTGTAGGCCCACGTGACGATACATCGCGATTCGGCGCGGCAGAGACCACGCTCGATGCGGGCTGGTGTGAACGTCTTCTGTCTTTGATTTGCTGATCGGAAGACGGAAGAGTGGAGGCAACCTTTGACACGACGCGCCTGCTTTCGGACAGACACGATCAACACACGCGATATACGCGATTGTTGTTCTACTAATTAAGTATGAAACATGCAGCGGCTCAAGTCAAAAAAATCTGAAACATGGTACGAATAAGAAGCATCTCAAGAACTTCGCGCAGGACGGCGCAGTGAAGTGTGCAAGGTCGCGCTAAGTGCAGAGGTTATTGGTTCGATACGCGGCGCTTGTTGAAGACTTTATCGCATTATCAATCGTTCACTGCGTGAGAAGACGATGAATCCCGAGCGGCAAGCCACATCGTCGTGACCATTGCTCCAAGGAAGTTGAACACGAGATCCAACATCGTATTGTCGTATCCGCCGACGCCGGTTTCGCGCATGCAAAGGACAGCCGCAAATTCGACCATTTCATTGGCTGCACCCAAGCCGCAACCCATCAATACCACAAGCAGCCAGAAACCGGTTCGCTTCGACACGTTGTCGCGGACGTACGGTTGCAGCAGATGATGGCACGCCATTGTCGCGACGCCGAATCCGAAGAAGTGTACGATTTGATCGAAACGTAGAATCGGAGGTTGCGAGACCAACGGGATGAGGATCACTTCGTATAGCACTTTGTCGCCGACCGGCATCAACCCACCGGCCATGTGGATAAGACCCCAGATCGAAAGCCCCCACAGAATGAGGCGCGGGAACCGAATCGATTTCTGTTTCGCAACAATGAACCCACCAAGCAGGAGAATGACCGCGACGTATAACAGGAATTCGTTGCTGCTTCGTTTCCAGGCGATGAAGGTGAAAATCGGTATGTAAATAAGATTGAAGACGAGGATGGGGATTTCTTTCTGCGTTAAGAACATCGTCATGCAGGGTAACCCGTGGTATACATCCGTGCCAGTGTCAGTAGGCAACTGTGGCTTGTTGATCTTGAAGGAGATCTCTGATGAAGCTCGCTTTTTCCATCGGAGTTGTGGCCCTGATGGGTGCATTGTTTGCGACCAATCAGGACGCGCCGATGTTTGCGCCTCCTGTGAAAGAGCACGAATGGTTGAAGCAGTTCGTGGGCGAGTGGGAGTTTGAAGCGGAAACTTTCATGGCGCCGGGGCAAGCGCCGGTCAAATCGACAGGCACGGAATCAACGGTCGCGGTGGGCGGGTATTGGATACTGGCGCAGGCCAAGGGAACCTATCAGGGCATGCCGCTCAGCACGGCCTTCACCGTGGGATACGATTCGCAGAAGAAGAAGTACATCGGCACGTGGGTCGATTCGTTCACCAGTTTTCTTTGGATCTATGACGGCTCGGTGGATGAGAGCGGGAAGACGCTCACGTTGAACACAGAAGGGCCAAGCCCCATTACACCCGGCAAGAACGGCAAGTATCGCGAGACAACGGAATTCAAGGGCAAAGACGAACGAGTGTTTACGTCGTCATTCCTTGATGAGAAAGACCAATGGCAGAAGTTGATGTCGATCACGTACAAGCGGAAGAAATAGGCGAGACGATTTCGTATGGCGATCTATGTTGCACTACTTCGCGGAATCAACGTCGGCGGAAACACGCTGAAGATGGAGCGGCTGCGCGCGCTGTGTGGTGAACTTGGCTATGCCAATGTGCGAACGTACGTGCAGAGTGGCAATGTCATATTCGAATCGAGCGAATCAGCCGCAAGTTGCGTGAAAACGATCGAGGAGAAACTCGTCGGCGAATCGCGCTTGCCGGTGTCGGTGATTCTAAGAACGCCGAAAGACCTCGAAAAGGTGTTGAAGAGCAATCCGTTTCTCAAAGAAAAAGCGGTTGATGAAAGCAGGCTGTATGTGACCTTCCTGCCCAAGGCCGCGCCGAAGGATGCTGTGCAGAAGATAGGCCTTATCAAAGCCGGCAGCGATCGGTTCGAGGCAGTTGGTAAAGAAGTCTTTCTGTATTGTCCGGGTGGCTACGGCGAGACCAAGCTCTCAAACACTGCCATCGAGAAAGCACTCGGTCTGCGCACGACGACACGCAACTGGAACACGATCAACAAGCTGCTGGAGATGGCGTCTGATTAAATCCTGGCCTCGGAAGTGCCATCGGCTGTCACGCGAAGCGTTTCTTCAACATGTGGTAGGTCGCGAATCCAATCAGTCCAAGGATGGCTGCACCCGGTGCTGGTACGGGCACTAGCAGGTCCTGCGTGTAGGGGCTGCTGTACACGTGCAGATCCTGGCTGTCGGTCCACACGCCGGTGAGGATATTGTTCATCCACGCGTTGGCCTGCGTGATCACCTCGCCCGAGTAGCCCGAGTTCTTCACCTGAAACGTGCCGCTGGCGAGGTTGAACGTGTCGTCGATCGCGAGCTCCCACAGGATCGATTGAAACGCCGATGATTTCTTCTGGCTTGTCTTCGAGTCCTCGAAAGCGTTGGCCCACAGCGTCTCGATCCAGTCTTCCTCGTTGTCGTTGATGTCTGCGTAACCGTGGAGCGAGACCTCGGTGTGTGGTGTGCCGGGGTTGGCTGTCGGACCGGCGATACTTAGGTATTGAAACGGATCGATGCAATACGTCGCGAAATCGATCCAGCCGGTGCCGTCGTTGCTTTGAAAGTCGAACATGCCCAGCGGCTGATCGCGAAAGTTCACGCCGTCGAACTTCGCTTTGATGATCGCACTTGTGCCGGAATAGAAAACGCCGTTGGGCGTGCCGTTGTAGTTCTCGCCACCGGCTTTGTCGCGGACGTAGATGTCGGCGCGGACATGAGGAGTGCAGCAGCTGATTACCAAATAGCATGGAAAGAGACGCATCAGCGATTGAACTGAACAAGTCATGAAGTTCCTCCACAATCTGGTTACATCGGCTCGTTCGCTACGGCGCTGTGTGGAACTCGCAAGGACAGATAATGGGCCCGTTCTGAGTGAACAGCTGGCTGTTGTAAGTTTAATCGAAAACTAACAGAACACCTGTGAGATTCCCTTACCGGTATCAGGATTCAATATGGAGAGTCAGTTTCCCAACGTGAATGCGAATGCAGTACTTTCGGCCGAGGGGTCTATGATGCAACGATCAAGCACTTTGCAGTTGTTCTTTGTGGGTTCGATTGGATTGGCCTCAAGCGGTACTGGTGTTCGCGCTACAACCCAATACTCAGCGACCCCGCTTCCCGAGCCGATCGGAACTGCCGCCAGTCGAATTCGCCTCGCAGAGACGATCGATATCGCCGAGACGCCCAACGACACTCATACCGCCGTAGGATCCTATCGCTTGACCGGCCATGCTGACTTTCAGCCATGCGTATGGACACGGGATTCGATGATGCAATGGACGGTCATTCCGCTGCCAACGGCGCTCGGTATTGATAAAGGAGACGCACTGAGTATTGGATGTTCCGATGCAGACAACTGCGTCATCGTTGGCTACACAGGCCCCGAAAGCAATCCGCAACCGGCCTGCTGGACGAAGACAAACGGTGGAGCGTGGACGCTTCAATCGGTTCCGCTGCCGATGGGAACCGATGGCGGACAGGTGAATACCATTGCCCGATTCGGAGTGGATTGGGGCATGGGAGGTATTGTTTACCTCGATGATGAATTACAGGCAGTGACATGGAAACTCGACACTCAGAGCGGAACCATTTCAACCGATTGGATCATCATCACGGGTACGGTCGATGGAAACGCGGAGATCGATGCGTCCAGGTGCGTGACGATTAACGGCGTGGACCAAATTATCTTTGTCGGCTATTTGGACGGCATGGACGGGAATCCACGGCCTCATGCGTGGCAGGCCGACGCATTGGGTAATCCCGTGGCGACGGAATTGCCGCAAACTGCGGCTGGTCTCGGTGCGAGAGTATTCGGGTTGGCCGTCGTTGATGTCGACAGCGATGGAGATGCTGACACAGTATATTTCGGCGTGGAGCGCAGGGCCGGTGGTATCGAGCACCCCGTGATCTGGCGGGAAGTTTCAGGTGTGTGGGTTGTAGAGGGGCTCGGAGTTCCGCCTGGATACATTAATGCTCGCGTGACGGGTGCGCTGAATCGAAATGGGATGGTGGAACGGTTCATCGGCACCGCTGACAACGGGGGTGACTCGGCGGCGTATATGTGGGAAGTGGATCAGGGTAATCCGAATCCCGTGTTAATGGATAGCCTGATGTCGCCGACCTTGCCGGTTGTGCTTAGCTTGCGAAGTGTCGTGGGAAGCGAGACCAATGTGTTCTATATCGGCGGCAACGTGAGTTCCGGAGGAGCTTCTGAACCGCACGCCTATGTCCTTGTCGATTTGAATCCGGTGCCCGCGATGGGAACAGTTGGCATAATTGCGTCGGTTCTCTTCATCATCGTTGTTGGAGCGTCGCTGTCGAAGCGCAGGTCGCTTCGCACAGCATAAGCATAGCGCTTTGATTCGTCTTTTGGACAAGTCCCGTAGCAATTCTATCGCGACGGCCGTGTGAGTAACTGGCCAAGCGAACGAGGATACGGCCCCTTCATAAGCGGCTTTCCTGCTCTCTTCCATTCTTCTTGCGCGACGCGACAGTCCGGGCAGTATCTTGTCGGCGTTTCATAGGGCATCGTTTCGCAGTAGCCACTACTCAACTCGGTATTGGCCAACGGAAAGAGTTTTGCCTCTGTATATTCAAAATCTCCTGGCATACCACTTGGCATTCCACCATAGACAGTGGCAGTTCCCACCAAGAGTTCCGATCCATGCAACGGGCATGGTCGAGCTCCGTGCCTGATCGCGAATTGCAGAATTGTTTGCGGCTCCTTTAGTTCGCCCATTCGCTCTTTCCAGTCGTCCTCTGTCGCGCGACATTCGTCGCAATAGCGAACGAGCGCGACTTTGGCCGGTGTTGGGCTACAGCCTCCGACCACCGACTGGTTGGCACATGGAAAATACAACTTGCGATACTGTGCCTCGCGCGGGTATGCGGCCGCAGGAAAACCGTATCGAATGGGAACCCAAGCTTGTTCTGTGTGCTCATCGTGAACAGGGCACGTGAGCGGATCTTTGAACGATGATGGCGGAATCAGGAATGGGCCCAGGCAGCCAATGTTCAGAAAGCTGAGGAATGCTGCTGTCATCGCGGCCATCGATACGTTGACAACACGTCTATGCATGGTGAATCACCGGGTGTTTCGACTCGTCCGCCATTCAGCCTCGGCCACACGGCATTTCGGACAATATCGCGTCTCCGCAGAAACCGCGCGCGCGCCGGGTCCTTTCACGATGTAACGGTTTGTGTTTGGAAACTCTTTTTTCTGCGTAATGAGGTAGCCGGATGGATACCCATACGGCGGGCAAACATACATCGGTACCTGCTCGGTCAGCATAGCCACATGATGCACCGGGCACTCGGTCGGCTGATCGGCGGTCTTGTCGGCCACGCGCTGGCTGCTGACGATAGAGTCGCGCTTGGCGCTGCACCCAACCGCCGCGAGACAAATGATCAGAGATGAGCACGCCAGCGATGTTCTTCTCGGCACTACTAAGTTCCTGTTTTGTTCGATTTGCATGGTTGTTACCATTGGTGACTTCCTTGCCTCCACGGATCAAATTGACGCTCCCCATGAGCCTCCCTAGAGTTTATCGGTGGGGTGGTCGATTAGGAAACAGCGATCCACGGGCAATTTGCCACGTTTTGCGATGAATTCCGGCTTATTTTCGAGAAAAATCCATATGGACATGATCGTCGTCATGAAGTCGGGCGTTGCGGGCGATGACGTGCAGCGCGTGGTGGATCGCGTGGGCGAGCTGGGCCTGGTGCCGCACCTGTCCAAGGGCGAGTTCCGTACCATCGTCGGGGCCATCGGCGAGAAAACCCCGCAGGCGATCGAGCAGCTGCAGCAGCTTCCCGGTGTCGACGAGGTCATGTCGATCACTCAGCCGTACAAGCTCGCGTCGCGCGAGTTCCACGAGGCTGACACCATTTTGGATATCAAAGGCATTCGCGTCGGCGGCCCGCACGTGAATATTATCGCGGGGCCGTGCGCGATCGAGAGTCGCGAGATTCTCTTCGGCGTGGGTAAGGCCGTAAAGGATGCGGGGGCGTCGATCCTCCGCGGTGGAGCGTTCAAGCCGCGCACGTCGCCGTATGCATTCACCGGCAAGGGTAAGGAAGGGCTGGAGCTGCTGAAAGAAGCGGGCACGTCACTTAACATGCCGACCATCACCGAGGTGATGGACCCGCGCGACGTGCCGGTGGTGTATGAATACGCCGACATGTTTCAGATCGGTGCCCGCAACATGCAGAACTTCAACCTGCTGCTCGAAGTCGGCAAGACCGACAAGCCGGTGTTCATCAAGCGCGGGTTGGCTGCGTCGATTACCGAACTGCTCATGTCGGCTGAGTATGTGCTGAGCCAGGGCAATCACCGCGTCATCCTCTGCGAGCGCGGCATTCGCACGTTCGCCGAGGAAGTTCGCTTCACGCTCGACATCTCAGCCATCCCCGTATTGCAAGAGAAATCGCATCTGCCGGTGTTCGTCGACCCTTCGCACGCAGCCGGTAAGCGCGATCTAGTTCCCGCGCTGGCGCTCGCAGGCATTGCAGCCGGCGCTCACGGCGCGATCGTCGAAGTGCATAGCTGTCCCGATCGCGCACTGTGCGACGGTCCACAGGCTGTGCTGCCGAACAACTTCGCCAAACTCATGCTTCAGATTCGCGAGATCGCAGAGATTGTGGGGCATCGCCTCACTCTCTGGGGCCGCGAGGAAGTCCCGACGAAGCGCGTGCCGGCGGGGGGGTGGGCGACGTAGGCAGCGATTGTTCTCTTTTCATTGACCGAATCGAAATATCCCGCACATTGCGCCAATGCCAATACTGATTGCGAACAAACCAAGAATGACATGAAAGATCCGCGCGCCCGACTCGCCAAAAGCTTTGATAGTAATTCGAACCTTGAAGGGAAACGGCGATTTCCAGTTCCAGATTGCTTCGTAGATGAGGCCGAGACCCACGACTATTACGAACAGGCCCCAAAATTGACCAATAAACTTCATGGTTGGTCCGACGGACAAGTGTTGAAGTGTCAAATATCCTTCGATACGTCAATCATTCCAAATGCACCGAGGATGCCGAGCACAACCAGGAAAGTACCGAGCAGCATGTAGAACACTCGCGCGCCGGTTCGACCGAGGATTGCGCCGATGAACCGCGCCTTGTAATTGTTCATGAAGAAGTTCCACTCGAACGCGGCTCCGCAAATGGCAAAGAGACCGGCGGCGCCCAGGAATATTGAATACCAATGCATAACAAGCCTTCCAGCAATTGAAAATGACGACAAGTTACTTTCGGCGAAGTTGTAGGTTAATTGAGGTTTGCGAAGTCGGTCAAGTCGATGTGGCCATCGACGGGGGCGCGGTCGAACAAGCTGCATATGGGTGATGTGGCATCGAGCGTCGATGTGCCGGTGAAACAACTCTGGAATGATTGAATGTCGCGAAGATCGAATTGGCCGTCGGCATTCACGTCGCCAGTGGCACGCACATCCAGCGCCATCGCCCTTGGTGATGACAGCCCGATGTTGACGGCGTTGCGCGGTTCGGTGCCATCGAGATTGGCACTGCGGATGGTTCCCAAGCCGGTGTACGTATCGCGCTCCACCCAATAGAGAAGCTCATGCGCGAAGTCGATCGCGATTCCTTCCGGGTTAGCCAAGCCGGTCGTCAAAAGATCCTGCATATTCGAACCATCGAGGTTGGCCCACTGGACTTTCATGGTGCCGCCGTCGGTCCAGTACATTTTTCCCTGCTCGATATCAATCGCGATTCCATTCGGCGTCGTGAGCCCCATCGTGATCAGGTTCTCTAGGTCGCTGCCATTGAAATTCGACCGGCGAATGTCTCGCGAACCGGTGTCGGTCCAATAGATCTTTCCGTTTTCGACGTCGAGCGCGATGGCCTTCGGTGTGATCAAGCCGGCCATAATTAGGGGATCAACGTTGGTGCCGTCCATGCCCGCACGCTCGATGCTGCCTTGCGGCGTTGGCACCGCGCGGCGGCCAAGGTAGTACATTTCCTCGTCAGCCACATCGAGAGCGACACCGGCTACGTCGAGCCATTCGGTGTGCAATACGGTCTCCACGTGATGCCCATTCAAATGACTGCGACGAATCGCGCCATCGGGAAGCAGGCTCGAACCGGGATCGGACCAATAGAGGTAGCCAGCCTCCCAGTCGATTGAAAGGCTTTGCGGGTTAATCACGGAAATGACAACCTCTGTCACCTCTGCATTGCCGAGGTCAATCGAGCGAATGCGTGCATCGCCGCCGGTTGCGGATGTCCAGAACAATTCATTGGACGCGCTGTGGAGCGACAGGCCATGCAATGCAGCGGCGTCCGGCAGTACGGTTTCGACGTTGCTGCCGTTGAGATTCGCGCGAAACAACCCGTCGTCAGACCAGAAGAGCTTGCCGCTTGTTGGATCGATTTCGATCGTACCTTCTGCGTTGGTAATCGGAATTTGCAAATCCTCGACATCACTGCCGTCGACGTTGGCTCTGAGAATCGTTGTGTCGCGCCAATAAACTTTGCGATGCACACTGTCCACCGCAACAGCGTAAAGTGTTGGGCCTCCAAACGAGTAATCAAACACCGGCTCGATATTGCTGCCATCGAGGTTTGCGCGACGAATGACCGTCGTGAAAAAGTCGTCGCCTTTGCCGGTCCAATAGAGCTTGCGTTCGATCGGGTCGAGCGCGAGGCCGTTGGGCAGCGTGAGACCGCTCAGCACAATCTCGGGATTCGCACCATCGAGGCCCGCCCGCTTGATTGCACCCAACCCCGAGTCAGCCCAATAGACCTTTCCGTCCTCGACGTCGACCGCAATACCCGCCGGACCAGTCAACCCCTGTGTGACAATGTTCTCGATATCAGTGCCATCCAGATTGCATCGTCGAATGACCGGCGCGGAGCCGAACAGTTGGCCGTCCGTCCAGTAGATTTTTCCGCCGATTTCATCGATGGCTGTGTATAAGGGCTTGTTGAGTCGCGGGGCGAGGATGGTCTCGATGTCGCTGCCATCGAGATTGGCGCGCTGAATACGGCCATTGTTGGTCCAGTAAACGCGCTGGGCGTTCGCCGCAGGCGCGAGAACGCTTGTGATCAGCAGGCAAAAGAAGATGTCGCGCGTCTGAGCCATTTGAACCCGTCTCTATGAACCTGAAAACCCCTAGAAGATTGTAGTTGATCGCCGCCCGCCGATACAATGCGGAAAAAGCGACGTTTTTCGATTTACAACTTCGATTCGGCTTGCATTAGCAGCGATTCTCGACGTAATTCCACCCATCCGTTAATTTGGCCAAATCGAATTGTGGGATCATTTACGACCAGATCATGGAGCTACGCGTGCGCAGGATACCTCTCATCGCCGGCAACTGGAAAATGAACAAGACGCTTGCATCCGCGCGCGAACTAGTCGATGCGATCCGCAGCAGTTGCGAAAGCGTTCGCGACGTTGACGTGTTGATCTGTCCTCCGGCGCAGTTACTCTTCCCCATGGCCAAGGCCGTCGCCGGAAGTTCGATCATGCTCGGTGCACAGAATTGCCACGAAGCTGCCAGCGGCGCATTCACCGGTGAGATATCAGTCGAGATGATCAAGGACACCGCAGCGACGCACGTCATCATCGGCCACAGCGAGCGTCGGCAGCTTTTCGGCGAAACGGGCGATCGGTTGAACAAGAAGGTCCGCGCCGCGATCACCGGCGGCCTGCACGCCATCTATTGCGTGGGAGAAACGCTGGCCGAGCGCGAAGGGGGCCAAACATCGAAAGTAATTGATCGCCAATTTGACGACGTCATTTCGAAAGACGTACCCGCCGATCACCTCACCATCGCCTATGAGCCTGTCTGGGCGATCGGCACCGGCCGCACCGCGACTCCGCAACAGGCGCAGGAAGTTCACGCCCAGATTCGCGGCCGTCTGGCAAGCACGTACGGTCAGCCCACTGGCGATAAAATTCGCATTCTTTACGGCGGTTCAGTGAAGCCCGACAACGCCGAATCCTTGTTACGCGAAACTGACATTGATGGCGCGCTGGTCGGCGGAGCGTGTCTTGTCGCGGCAGATTTCCTCGCCATCATCCGGGCGGCCGAGAAGGCCAAACGCTAAGACCGATACAACGCCCGATTTGAGTCTCGAAAGTCGATTTTCGCGGCAACTTCCATCAACTTCGCCGCCCTTGTGAAATACCATGTGTTGGCGTTATAGTTCCCGATCTGCTTTGAGCGTAAGCGGGCAGCGCGGTGCAGCCGGCCTATCGGTTCGGCCCGCCATTGTTTAACAGCTTGCCGTCCGCCTACGATAAGCAAGTAGTTGATTTTTCAAGGAAGCGAAAATGCAAACGTTAATGACGATGACGTGGTCTCAGTTGCTGATGGCGATCGGCCTGATTCTTGTATGTGGGTTCCTCATGCTGGTGGTTCTGGTGCAGCGCGGTCGCGGCGGCGGACTGGTCGGCGCGTTCGGCGGGGCCGGCGGCATGAGCGCGTTCGGCGCGAAGACCGGTGACGTGTTCACCGTTATCACGATTGTCTTTGCGGGCGTGTTTGTGGTTCTCTCCGTGCTCGGCAATTACATGTTCGACCAATCGCAAAAGACGGTGGCCTCAACTACTTCTACAACCAATCCGACCGTGGTTCCCGCAGAACTCGATCCCGAAACAGGTATGCCGGCTGCTCTGCCAAAGGACGCGATTCCGTTGACCATGCCTCCAGGAACACCAGGTCAGACGCAAACCATTAAGTTAACACCTGGCGCGAACGGTGGTGTTCAGGCTCTTCCGGTGAATACGCCTCCGCAACCGGACCCGGCTGTGACGCCGATTCAACCGAACCAGGTGCCGCCGCCTGCTGGAACTACGGGCGGTCAACCGGCTGCAACACCACCAACGACCGCTGAACCCAAACCGGCTGAGGCGCCGAAGACCGGCGAACAACCGGCAGCCGAAAAACCCAAAGAAGATCCGAAGTAATCGTGATGTCCGTAGAAACCAAAGTATTGGGTGGCACGGTCAAGCGCAAGCTTGGCCGTGGTTACTTTCAGACGTCTGGAAACTTTCGACTTGGCGAGTGAGTAATCTGTGATTCAATCGATGACGGGCTATGGATCGGCCGGGCACACGCAGGATGGTGTGGGTCACGCAATTGAAATCCGCAGCGTCAACAACCGCTACCTCAAACTCAACATCAAACTTCCCGAGCACTTGCAGTTCGCCGAGCAGTCGGTTGAAAAGTTGCTGCGCGGAAAAATCTCGCGCGGCACGGTCAATTTTTCGCTCCGCGTGCGAACACAAATCGGTTCGGAAGTCGCCAAGATCAACTTGGCCGTTCTACAGGGGTATGTGACCCAGGTCGCTCAAGCACGAGTTCCCCTCGGCATACAGCCGACAATCGACTTGGGAAACCTCGCCAACCTGCCGGGCGTCTGCGACTCACCCGAAATGGATGATGAACGCCGCGCCGCCGAGCTGAAACGAATCGAACAATTGACGAACAGCGCATTGGACGCCTTGTCCTCGATGCGCCGCGACGAGGGGCGCGCACTGCGCGATGACCTGATTGGCACGTGCAAGACCATTCGCGAGCGGTTGAAAGAAGTGGCTGGCCGAGCTCCGGTCGTCGTGCAGGAATATCACGATCGCCTGAAGTCTCGTGTCGAAATGTTGCTCAGGGAGTCCAAGCTCGAACTGGAGGCCGACAGCCTGCGGCGCGAGGTGGCTATCTACGCCGAGCGCTGCGATATCAACGAAGAACTTTCCCGACTCTCATCACACCTCGACCAGTTCGCCGACCTCATCGAGCGCGGCGACCAGGTCGGCCGCACGCTCGATTTTCTGGCCCAGGAACTCCTCCGCGAAGCCAACACCATCGCCTCCAAGAGCAACGACGCAGCCATCGCGCGCAGCATCGTGGAGGTGAAAGGGTTGATCGATCGCGTGAAGGAGCAGGTGCAGAATGTGGAGTGAATTTCAATCATTCCGTTGAGCAAGCGTTCGTTGCCTAACAGGTAGTTTCTTCGGTGTCGCCAATCCTAACGCAATGGCGATTGCGATGAATCCGCCGGCGACGCGAATGCCCAAGCCGCCGAAACCACTGGACCACCACAACTTTGGCAAGACACGGATGACCACAGGGGCGGACCATTCGCCCGTAGTGTTGTAGACAATCCACGCCGTCAAAATGCACTCGCCAAGCAGGACGGCAAACAGTGCGCACGCTGTTGTTATGACCTCGACGCCCGCCCTACGTCGCCTCTTCACGCGCGCGATGAGCCAGCCGCTTGGGGCACCCGCGAGGAATCCGCACGCCCCGGCTACTGCCAACAGGAGGGCGACCGGTACATGAACTCCGCCTTCACGGCCAGGCATCCAATTTTCCAACAATCCATATGCCTTATAGATTCCGATTTGTACAAGACCCCATCCTATAGAACCAACGATCGCTCCTGAAAAGCCGAATAGGCATATCGCAAACAAATCGACGATACCGGCGGTTTCGTTACGGAGTATCGCCGCATCCTTCGCTTGTTCCTCACTGAGGCAACTCTCGCATTTGCATTCAACGCGCCCGTCGCAATACGTGATTTGCTCGACTGGGTTTGCAAGACATGAATGACAGGTATGCGTCTCGCCGAGTATCCCCGCCGATTCAAGCCCTTCAATAAAACCACCAAGCAGTTCTTCGAATCGATTACTCTCCGCTAGCGCAGAGCGATAAATCGTAAGCCATGCAATATTGCCGTCCCACGAAACCGATATCTTGCCGCCTTTCATCAGTTCCTGAAAAGGGTTTGCCCAGTCAATATCAGATGGCGCAGGCAAGCTCGACGGTTCCATCGAATGCAATACCTGAACGACAACGACGCCGCTTTCATTCAAGCCGGAAACGGCGACGGCTCGACCTTGCATGACTCCAAAATAAGTTGAAGGATCGTTGTTTACGTTGGTGAAAGTGGCTGTGGCAGCTGACATAGCGGCCGTTATGTTTGATGAAAAATTGAGATTAGGCAATCGTCGCACCGTATGAATGCAAACCACTACCTGCATTTGAATACACTTCTTGCTATGATGCGCAATAGTATTGGAGCACACCAAAATGACCCCCAAAGTAATCCTTTGCGAGGCGTTCTCACGATTCTCCAACTATTGGTCCCCGCATGTCGCCGGCGAAGTCAACGACTTTCACGTCAAGCTCGCGAAGCTCAAAGGGGAGTTCGTCTGGCACCACCATGAGGCCGAGGACGAGCTGTTCCTTGTCGTGAAGGGTTCGTTGCTCATGCGGCTTCGTGATGGCGACGTGCGCGTGAATCCAGGCGAGTTCATCATCGTCCCGCGCGGGGTCGAGCATATGCCGGTGGCCGAAGAGGAGACGCACGTCTTACTTTTTGAACCCAAATCCACGCTCAACACCGGCAACGTGATCAACGATCGAACCATTTCTCGCCCGAAACACGTCTGATTTTTGTGCGGTAGGCGAGATTCGCTATACTTACCCATTGTCGGAGGCAAACTTCCGGATTTCGCCATTTGAATCCATACCGTGTGAACGTGAATCTGAAAGGTGGAGAAATGTTGCGCTATCAAAACCCCCTTCGGTTGGCAGTTTTCTTTCATATCCTGGCATTGGTCTTCATGGCTCGTGCACACGCAAACATAATTGTTGGCGGATTCACCGGTCAAATTACAGCGATCAACGATCCCGATGGATGGTTTGATGGCTACGTAGAATTGGGGCAATTGATTAGTGGTACAGTTGTTTACGATGATGTTCCGTCGTCCACTACCACGGCAGGTCCGGGAACAACCTATCTCTTTTTCGATTGGGGTCAGAACATGTACCTTAACGTGGGAGACGAGTTATTCGCGACGGATCTTGGCGTGAATGTGAAGATCTATAACAACGATCCAGTTGTTGATGATCGTTATGGTTATGTTTCGACAAGCGATAATGGATTTCCGTTCGATGTTGCGCTTCCGTTTCGGGGTGCGATCAGCGTCCATTTGGACGACCCTACGCGTACTGCGCTGGTTAACGAGAACTTCACGCCAATACTCCCTACGCTTGACGATTTCCCTGTTGCCGCTGGTGACCTGCGGATTCTCGAATTCGTTGGATCAATCGCAAACACCGTAGCGTCCGCCGACTTTTCAGTTGACACATTCGTTCCGGTTCCGGAGCCGGCAACCTCAGTTTCCCTGCTTCTGGTCGGTTGCATAGGTCTTATCCGTCGGCTTTCAACCCATCGGGTGTCCTTGTGACACGTGCCGCGTGGGAGTAGGACTTATGCCCGCACCCGCGACGAAGACTCCCGTCATCATCAAACCCAAGTCGACGCCGAACACCGCAACGTCGTCAACAACCGAAATTCAAGTTATTCTCGCATCAGCTTAGTTTTTTCCCCGCAAAAACCGCGGTTTGACATGATCCCGTGGACGTCGGACAATACTTGGCTCGATATTTGGCAGGAAAACCAGTGACAGGCAAATCGCGTCCATGACCACAGCCGTGCAGACTGGCAAGGTGATCGTTATCTCCGGGCCTTCGGGGGCGGGGAAAACGTCGATCTGCAACGCCCTGCTCGAACGTCTGCCCCGCGCGGTGTGGAGCATCTCGGCCACCACCCGCCCGCTGCGTCGTGGGGAAGTGAGCGGCCAGAGTTACCTGTTCATCAGCCCCGAGGAGTTCGCGGCCAAGGAACGCGCAGGCGAGTTTCTGGAAACGGCTGAATACGTCGGACATCGCTACGGCACGCCGCGTAAACCAGTGACGGATGCGATCGACAATGGCCAATACGTGATCATGGAGATCGACGTGCAGGGCGGCATTCAGGTGGCCAAGCGCATGCCTGAGTCGATCCGCATTTTTGTGCTTCCGCCGACGATGGAATCGCTGCGAGCACGACTGGAAGGAAGAAACACCGAAGCCGCCGAGCAATTGGTGAAGCGTTTGAAAGAGGCCGACGGAGAAATCGCCCTCGCGCGCGACAGCGGCTGTTATCCGCATTTTGTCGTCAATGACGACCTCGAAACGACGATCTCGCAAGTGAAGAAAATCATAGAGAAGGAGTGTGAGCGTAGATGATCGATGCGTTACGCAACGATGACCTGATCAACAAGCTGGGCGGGCGATTCAAGCTGACCGCCCTCATTCAGCGCCGCTGGCTGCAATTGATGCAGGGCGCACGCCCGATGGTCGAAACCGCCGGCCTGACCGAAATGGAAATCGTGGTTAGGGAAATCATGGAAGGCAAGATCGAGATGGAATTGCCCGAAGTGGAAGAAGAGGAAGAAACCGTCGACGACGTTTGAAGTTCTAGAGGCGTTAGGGACTAGAATGCGAACGTTCAATATCTAATGCCCAGGGCCTAATCCCTGCTGCCTCGAATCCATCATGATTCCATCAGCAACGAAACAACTTACCGAGGATCTCGTAGGATACGAGGTCCTCGTTTGCGTTTGCGGCGGCATCGCAGCTTACAAAGTCGGTTACGTCGTCTCCGAACTCGTCCAGCGCGGCGCGGGCGTCACGGTGGCCATGTCGCGGGCGGCCAAGAAGTTTGTCGGCCCGCTGACGTTTGAATCGCTGACCGGGCGTCGAGTGCTCACCAGCGTGTGGACCGCAACCGAGCCGACCGACGCACAGCACATTCGCATGACCTCGCGGGCCGACCTCATCATCGTCGCCCCCGCCACGGCTAACAGCATCGCACGCATCGCACACGGTTTCGCCGACGACATCGTTTCCACCCTCGTGCTCAGCGCGGGCTCGCCCATCCTCCTCGCCCCAGCCATGAACGACCGCATGTGGTCGAATCCGATCACCCAATCCAACCTGAACACGTTAAAGCAGCACGGCTTTCACTTCGTTGGCCCCAACGAGGGCTGGCTCGCCTGCCGCACCGTCGGCCAGGGCCGCATGGCCGAACCGCGCGAGATCGTCGACGCAGCCACCACAATCCTCCATGCGGGAAAGCCAAAGCCAGCGAGCGGCTGAGGCAAACCCAAATTACAAATGACGAATGACGAATTACAAGACCGAAGGGGAGCACCAAGTTCTGACTTGGGGCTAGGTTTGCCGTTACCCCCTTTCGCAATTTGTCATTTGTAATTAGTAATCCCCTCATGCGACTCCTCATCACCGCCGGTCCCACGCGCGAGCACCTCGACACGGTTCGATTCCTCTCGAACCCATCGAGTGGCCGCATGGGGTACGCCATCGCCGCCGAAGCCTCTGTCCGTGGGCACGAAGTCGTTCTCATTTCAGGCCCGGTGGAGCAGCAGCCGCCCGCGAACGTCCAGCTGGTTCGCGTCATCAGCGCCGCCGACATGCTCACCGCCGCGCTTAATGCATTTGCAACATGCGATGCAGCCATCATGACGGCCGCGGTGTGCGACTATCGACCCACCCAGCGACGCGACAAGAAGATCGCGAAGGAAACGCGCACGTTCTCCATCGACCTCGAGCCCACCGAAGACATCTGTGCCCGACTTGGACTTCTGAAAGGGCGTCGCGTCGTCATTGGCTTCGCGCTGGAGGATCACGACCATTTCGCGCATGCGGAAGAGAAGCTCAAAAGGAAACACTGCGACGCGATCGTGATGAACGATGTGCGAACAGTCGGCTCAGCCACGGCTGAAGTGCGGTTCTTACGTGCAGACCTTGGCTGGCAACCGCCGGTCAGTGGCACCAAGGAACAAGTTGCCCAGTCAATTGTTGCGTTGGCCGAGGCACTTTTTGCGCGTCACTAATCCGCAACAAGATTAATCATTATTCAGCACGATTGGTTGTTACAGTTAAGTCGGATTCCCTGCGATTTGCCCCGTCTGCGCGAATCGTGGTAAGTGTCCAGTCGTATCGTAATCGATTGCAGCGTCATTTTTTTCAGGTGTTTGCGCGATATCTCGCGCACTATTCACAGGTTTCACTTGTTGTTCCAGATTCACTATTTGTTAATTGCAATCATGCGACTTGTCTTGGTCGAATCGCGCATTCTTTGCGGCATTTTGACCCCCGCTAATCGCTTCTCGCATCGCTAGTTGCGATGTTTTCGGTCCCAAATGCTCAAGCGATCCTATGATGAAAACCGATGACGGATAGATATTCCCGTGCGAGTCGTACGTTCGCGCGTGAGTGAGTAGTATTTGAACAGTTCGCGCGGCGACCTTACAGAGATTTGGACATTGACACCCGTCACCCAAATCCTACAATTCGCCCGCTGAACCTGTTCCAGGCGTTGCGACTTTCGTGCAACGGCGTGAATAGGCGGCAACAGAAAGTAAGCAGCTTGACTGTCTATGGCGCGTGACGGTCAGGTCGCTTGAGATCCGCCAGATCAAAACAGTTTGTTTGACGATTTCGGATTGGATCGCTCGGGGCTGTTGGGGTTGACAGCCCACGTTATAAAGCAATGCGGTTTGTTTCCGAATGACTCGGGCTTTTCGTGCTTCGCTTCGGTCGCCGACGATGGAGTAGTCGTCGCGTCGGGCGAGCGCACACCGATGATTTCGGCCTAATTAGGAACGTAAGGAAACGTAACCAGAGCGTGTAACAGGAATCACGCCACAGTCTTTCATCTTGGAGGTTAATGAGAAATGGTAAGTTGGAACTTGTTCAATAACACGAAGCTTCCTGGCTGCTTGCGTGGTGTCACGGGTACGCTCTGTTGCGTCTTCGCGGTGGCCGCGCTCGCGCTCATTCCAGGTTGTCCGACGCCGGAGCCAACCGGTTGCTCGACCAACGCCGACTGCGACAACGGCGACTACTGCGACGGTCCGGAAGTTTGCGCAAACAACGAATGTGTTGACGGCCCGGATCCGTGCGATGCGGACCTGTGCAGCGAGGAGAACGACAGCTGCGCCGAGTGCAACGACGACGGTGACTGCGACAACGACACGTTCTGCGACGGTTCAGAAACGTGCGACACCACCACCGGCCTTTGCGTCGATGGCACGGAACCGTGCACCGCTGAAGAGGCGTGCGACGAAGCCAACGACGAGTGCGACGAGTGCGATACCGACACCGATTGCGACGATGCTCTCTTCTGCAACGGCGAAGAGACCTGTGTTGACGGCGTTTGCACCGATGGCACTGCTCCTTGCGAAGCCAACGAAGCTTGCGATGAGGCCGGCGACGCCTGCGAACCGACCTGCGGCGACGATGCCGACTGCGATGACGGCTTCTTCTGCAACGGTGCGGAAACCTGCGATACGGTCACCGGTCTCTGCGTAGACGGTGAAACCCAGTGCCCGGACAACGGCATCTTCTGCGACGGCGATGAGAGCTGCGACGAAGCCACCGATTCGTGCGTCTCCTCGGGTGATCCGTGCGAAGGCACTGATCTTCCGTTCTGCAATGAAGAGACTGGCGCTTGCGAAGCCGGAACGGCTTGCGAAACCGATGCTGATTGTCCTGATAACGGCACGTTCTGCGATGGCGAAGAGAGCTGCGTTGATGGCTTCTGCCAGTCGTCGGGCGATCCGTGCGAAGAAGGCGACACCTGCAACGAAGGTCTGAATCAGTGCGATCCGCCTGCGGGAGAAGAGATTGAGTTCACGCTCGCGGTTGACAGTCTCTCCGGTACGGAGGGTGCTGATATGTTCACTGCGGGCCTTGAGTTCAATCCGCAAACCGGTACTACGATCCCGACGTTCGGTAATGCTGACGCGGCGAACGGTGGCGATGAAGACGATACGCTGAACGCAGATCTGTTGTTCACTGCGGGTACTACGATTACAGCCACCTTGACCAACATTGAGGAATTGACCTTCCGTGACCTTGGCACGGCGGCAACCACGCTCAACGCGACGAGTTGGACCGGCGTTACTTCGGTTACGGCCAGCAGCAGCACCAACACCAACGCGCTGGTGGTGACGAACCTTCCGGCGGCTGCGGACGTTGGTCTGTCCAATCAGACGATCGGTGCGAACATCGGCTTCCAGACGGCTGCGACCAGCGCGACGACGGATGCGATCGATGTCACCCTCAACAACGCGGGTAACACCACGACGAGCGGCACGCTGACCCTCACGACGGGTACGACGAACGGCTTTGAGACGGCGAACATTACTGCCACCGGCACCAACGTGCTGACGGCCTTCACGCAAGGCACGGGCAACACCATGGCGACGGTGAACATCGCCGGTTCGGGTTCGCTGCAGATCACCAACGCGTTGGACAACAGCGTGTTGACGGTCAACGCGAGCACCAGCACGGGCGGCGTCAACGTCGGCGTCGGCTCGGGCATCGTGGCGTTCACCGGCGGTACCGGTAACGATACGGTCGCTTATGGTGCGAACTATGCGACGACCGACACCATCAACGGTGGTGAAGGCACCGATACCCTGAGCATTACGACGGCTGTTGCGGCTCCGACCACCAGCCAGACGAACGTGACCAACATCGAAGGTCTGACGATTTCCGATGCACACACGACCTCGCCGGTCGTGTCGCGCTTCGGTTCGATCACCACCTTGAACCTCCCGTTGGGCTCGAACGGCGGTAGCGCGACCCTGGTGTCGGGCTCGACCGTCAACCTCGGTGCACGCGGCGCGAACAACGACAGCGCTGGCGCGTTGACCCTCACGGTCAGCGGTGCGGGTGGTACTGACAGCGTCACCGTAAACGTCAATGACTCGGATACCACCGGCGCAGTGACCTTCACTGGCATTGAGCAAGTGGCTCTCGTCTCTAACGTCGACCTCGATGGCTCGGCTGCGGACAGCGATGCAAACGTGTTCACGGGTGCGTTCAGTCTGCCGGATACGTCGGGCACGACCCTGACCATCACAGGTACCGAAGACGTGACTTTCAGTGCGGCGGTTACCGCTCGCGTGATCAACGCGGCTGGCGCCACCCAGAAGGTCAACATGACCCTCAACACAGCTGGTAACACCACGACCTCGACGGTCGCGACCGGCGGTGCGAACATCACCGGCGGTGCGAACGACGACATCCTCGTCGGTTCGACCAGCGGCGACACGATCACCAGCGGCACCGGTAACGATCAGGTTCAGCCGGGTCGCGGCATTGACAGCGTCAGCTTCGGCAGCGGCCGCAACGTTCTCGACCTCGAGGACCTTGCCACTGCTCAGGCTCTCGCCACCAACCGCAAGGTTGTCAGCGGCTTCGATGCAGACGGCACGACCTACAGCTCGACCTCGGGTACGGTGGATGCGATTCGCTTCGCGGCCATCAGCAGCCAGGGTACGCTGTCGGACGGTGCGATCGCTTCGGAATACCAGGCGGTCACCACCCCGGCCAACATCACGGTGTCGGCTGGCGTCGGTATCGTCGAATTGGCTTGGGCGTTCTCGACCGGTGTTGATCTCGGTGCGGGTGGCGCGAACGAACTGAACGGCACCACGCTGCTCAGCGCGTGCGGCGCGACCACGGGCACCACGGCCTGCACCTTCACCACCAACGCGAACGACGACGACATCGTCATCATCGCGTACCAGACGAGCGGCACCACGACCTCCGCTTACATCTATCACGGTAACGGCGCTGGTGGTAACACCGCGCTCGTCGCCAGCGAAATCGCGCTCATCGCGACGATCAGCGGCAACGTGACGGTGGGCGGCTTCGACGTGAGCCAGTTCATCAACTAGTAACAAAGTCTGCGTCGTTCGGTTGATTCGACCGGACGTCGCGGGATAAGCAGACGAAAAGGCCCGGTGAAGTAATTCACCGGGCCTTTCTCATGCGCAGTGAGGAACACGGGCGATTTCAATCATCGCGCAGGGTCGCCTTTCAGAATTGAGCTGCTGAAAAGTTTTGAGTGGGATTCTTCGCTTGCTAGTTGGAAAGGAGGATAGGAAGAGAACGGAATGGTCGTGCTAGCCCCGCGGCACGCGAAGGCTCTGAAATTATTCCCGGCAGCAATTCACCATGCAGAGTGAGCGCTGTGGCTGAGGTGATCGTAGCCTCAGCGAATCTTCCGATATGTTCAGACTTGCCGTTGAACACCACGATTTGATCGCCGCGTGTGCGGCCCACAAGTTGATCCGATCGCCTCCAGCCGACTTCTTCGCCGCGACTTTGTTCTGCCTCTTGAGCTTTCATGGCCGCTTTGCTGTAGCCCTCGATGAGCACTTCGACCGTTTGACCGATCATTCGCTGATTGTCTTCAAACGAAATCGCCTGCTGCCGCGCGAGCATCTCCACATTGCGGTGGCGTTTCACGTCCTCGCTCACGTCATCGGAATCGCGCTTGTCTGCCACGGTGCCCGGTCGCGGTGAATACTTGAAAACGAAAACGTTCTTGAACCGGCATCGGTCAATGAGCCGCAGTGAGGCCTCGTGATCTTCGTCAGTCTCGCCGCAGAAGCCCACGATAAAGTCGCTCGCAACGGTGATACCCGGCACGGTGGCACGGGCGCGATCGATTAGATCGACATATTGCTCGACGGTGTACTGCCTGCGCATACGTTTGAGCACGGCATTGCTTCCGCTCTGCACAGGAATGTGCAGATACTCGCAGATCTTCGGCAGATCGCGCATCGCCTCCAGAATGTCATCCGTAAAATCGCCGGGGTAGTTCGTAACGAACCGGATTCGTTCGAGGCCCGGTACGTCGTTCAAGCGCGAGAGCAATTCGGCAAAAGTAACCGGCTTGCCGTCCTCCTGATGGACGTAGCTGTTCACCGTCTGGCCGACGAGCGTCACTTCCTTCGCCCCGCGATCCGCCAGCATCTTCGCTTCGTCGATAATGTGCGAGGCTGGCCGACTTCGCTCAGGCCCGCGCGTGAACGGAACGACGCAAAAGGTGCAGAACTTATCGCACCCGCGCTGCACGCGGATGTACGATTGAAGAACGTCTTGGTCGGAGGCAGGTTCGCGCGAAGCGTCCAGCGCCTCGACGGAATCGTATTCCAGCGCCCGCTGCATCGGCGTGCTTTTGCGTGAAAGTGATTGCGCGAGAGCGATGGCCGGCTTGCGCGTGGCCTGGGCCTCGTCGATCAAAGCGGGAATCTTGTTTAGCTCGCCCGGGCCGCACACAAGATCCACGTGCGGCATTTTCGCAAAGATGCCATCCGGGTCGCGCTCGGCCATACAGCCGATAACGCCGACCACCATGTCGGGGCGGGAAAGCTTTGGTTTTCGCAACGCGCCCAATCGTGCAAGGACTTTCTGCTCGGCGTGCTCACGAACGCTGCAGGTATTGATCAGCACGACGTCAGCCGACGCCATCTTGCTTGTGAGCTCGTACCCCAGCGCGCGAAGCTGCCCCATGACGAGCTCGCTGTCGAGCACGTTCATCTGACAGCCCATGGTTTCGAGGTACAGTGTCTTGCGGCTCACGTCCCAACCCTGCTTTGGTCCCATACGCAACGCGTTCGTCGAATTGTACGAAAGCAGGGTTGGATCGCCAAACGATGTGGGGAAACGCCGAAGATCAGCTACTCGGCACTGTCTCAGCCAGCTTTGCGATGAGATTGATGATTTCCTGTCGCTTGATCGGCTTCGTAGCGTACTCGTCGCAGCCTGCCCCGAGGCACTTGGCTCGATCTTCCACCATCGCATGAGCCGTCAGCGCAATAATCGGCCACCGGTACCCGCGCTCGCGAAGTTTCCGTGTGGCTGCATATCCATCCATGACGGGCATTTGCATATCCATCAGGATGGCCTGATAGGGTTCATGCTTTTCATCAGCGGCGAGAGCTTTCTCAAGTGCCTGTTGTCCGTTCTCAACAACCGTCACCAAAGCTCCTGACAATCTGAGAATGTGCTCGACGAGCCGTTGGTTGTCCTGGCTGTCGTCCGCCACCAGAACGCGCAGCCCGCTTAGCGCATTTTCAAACGATGTTTTCGCAGCGCTTGTCGTCCGCTCAGGTGTAACAGGCGCAATGGAAACCGGTTCGATCCATTCGGTCGGACTGGCGGCTGCTTCAGCGGGCAACAAAAGACGAAACGTTGTGCCCTGGCCAGGTTTGGTATTCAAGAGCGCCAACTTGCCACCTAGCAGATCGGCAAGGCGTACGCTGATGACCAATCCAAGTCCTGTTCCACCGAACTTCCTCGTCATCGAGGTGTCGGCCTGTGCAAAGGCTTGGAAGATGACTTCTGATTGCGACTCCGTCATGCCGATTCCGGTGTCGATCACATCCATGCACAACCGCGTCGGTTCGCCCTCGAGCATCGAAATGATGAAATTGACGGAACCGGACTCGGTAAATTTGATCGCGTTCCCGAGCAGATTAATGAGAATCTGGCGCAAGCGCAACGGGTCCGTGACGATCGTACTCGGCATGGCGCTGGCAAATTGCAAACTCGCCTGCAAACCCTTGGCGTCGGCCCGCGCTTTCATCAGCGAGAACGTCTCCTGCACGAGTGTCGCGATGTGGCACGGAACTTTTTCGAGTCTCATTCGTCCGGCTTCGATCTTGGAAACGTCAAGGATGTCGTTGATGATGTTCAGCAGGTGTTCGCCATTTCGCCGAATGGTTTCGATGGCGTGCGATTTCTCTTTGGTTGGAAGGCCTTCGTCGAGGAGGTTGTCGGCAAAGCCGAGGATGGCTGTCATCGGCGTGCGGATTTCGTGACTCATGTTGGCGAGGAACTCGCTCTTCGATCGATTCGCCGCCTGCGATTCGTTATTGGCTTTCTCAAGATCCGCCGCGAGCAGTTTCAATTCTTTGTTGAGGGCGTTGGCTTCATCTTTCTGTTGGACGAGCGCATGATTGATGGATTCCAATTGTTTGGCGTAGCTGACTACTTTGTCTTCTGCCTGCTTGCGGGAAGTGATGTCTCGTGTGCAGCAAAGAAGGGCTTCGGGCTCGCCGTTTGCATTTCGAACCAGCGACGTTCGCGTCTGCATCCACTGGTAGGAACCATTCTTCAATAGCATGCGACACTCTACATAGCGCGGCTGTCCCTGGAGGACAGGATCATGGGACTCCGTCCGGACGCGACTGTGATCATCAGGGTGGATGAACTCGTATGCGTCGCGACCAACGACCTCTTCCGGCGAGAAGCCCGTCGCCTTGTGCATGGATGAGCTGGCATAAAGGTATCTTCCGTCGAGCGTATGGAGCGAAATGATGTCCTCCATGGACTCAGTGATGAGGCGATAATGTCGCTCGCTCCTTCGCAGGGCATCCTCCATCAAATAACGCTCGGTGACATCCTGCATGACGGCCACGACCGACTTCCTTCCGTCTTCTCCTGCAACGTTGGAAGTGGATAACGAGATGGTGCGCCGCTTTCCGTCCTTACATTTGATGACGCGTTCTCTCTGGCGGAAGTGCTCTCCGTTCAGCGAGCCGATCATCGCGCGATGCACTTGTTCATGCTCGCTTCGCTCATAAAGACTCTGAAACCAGCCGAGTCGGTTGATTTCATCGATGGTATATCCCGTTATTTCCGTCATCCGCTTATTCCAGATGACGAAGCGGCAATACGGAAACTCTTCAATGGCGTGCCACAGACAGATTCCTTCAGCCGCTGTGTTGATGATGCTCTCGCGCAACCCAGAGTGCCGCTCAATCGCCTCATGTACTTTCTTGCGATCGGTAATGTCCTGAGTCGCCCCGATGAAATAGGACACGTTCTGCTTCACGTCGCGAATGGCGGCGATGGTCAGGCTGCACCAGACGATCGTTCCGTCCTTCCGAATGTACCGCTTCTCAAAACTGTACATCTCGCCGGGATGAGCCAAGACGTACTCTCGCGCCTCCATGCTCTTGGGGTGGTCTTCCGGGTGCGTCAGGTCGGCGATGGTGAGGTTACGCAACTCATCGCGTGTGTAACCAAGAGTTTTCTCCATCATTGGATTCGCGTCGAGAATGTGGCCATCGAGAGCCGCGGTCGCAATTCCGACCGGGGCATCTTCAAACACAGTCTGCCATTGTCGTCGACTCTCGCGAAGGTCGTGCTCGGCCCGTTTGCGGGTGTTGATGTTGCGCACGAGAAGAAAGATGATGAATGCTTGCGTGAAGACGATGAGCGAGCCGCCGACCAGGTACCAGCGATAGACTGCAAGGAATGATTTCGAGCGGAACTGAACGATGCTGCCGGGCGGCAACGTAGTTTCATCGATACCCCAGCGATCGAGCTGCCGTCCATCGAACATATACACGGTGGCCGAAGGCAGAATGGGGATGTTTGACGCTTTCTCGCCATCGAAGAGGATGCGTCGCGCCATGAGACCGGCTCGATGTCCGGATACTTCACCGCTGGCCAGTCGGCCCCCGACAATGCCGCGTCCCATGTAGGCATCGTACAGCGCGTAGATCGCAGATCCGGATTGGCTCGTAATCTTCTCGAAGCTAATCGCTGCGGCACCCATTTCCTGTGTCAGGCTGGGGTGATGTGATAGGAGCAAGACCGGCGACTCAGGGGTAAGCGACTTAACGCAATCGAGGAGGTCCTGAGCACCGAGACCGATCTTCCAGTCCACAATCGGTACCGGGTTCATGTGAGCGAGCGAGGTCTGGACTAGCTGTTCCAGCTTGAGGGAGTGTCCGAGTTTGTCTCGAACAATCACGAGTCTCGTCATATGGGGGTGCAGTTTTTGGATGAGCTCAATGGTTCCGCGGACATCCACATTTTCCAAGACGCCGGTGTTTTCGTGAAACTGATCGATGGCAACCTTGCCAGCGACCGCCGCTGAAAAAACAATGGACGCGTCTGGGAAGAACTCCGCCCGCTGTGACAAAGCCCATTGAAGAGCCGGCGTATCGGTCGTGACAACGAGGTCCGGTTGGGCGATCTGTTTCTTAGACCGGAATGATTCGGAATGTGAGTCTAACTGTTGTTGAAAATCACCCGACGAAGTCACATCCATGAACTCGACGCGAAGTTGAATTCGATTCTCGTCGGGCGTGGCTAACGCTTCGCGAAATCCAATCTCCTGCAGCTGCGTGTATTTGTTGTTATGGCCAAATGAATGAACGAGCAGTACTTGCTTCTTCTTGGGAGAAGCATCTCCTGCAATCGCGCCGGCGCAAGCCAGCAGGCTCACCAACCACACAAGACAAGTGGTTAGCTTTCGCGTGGAGACAGCGAATGGTAGAAGGCCAGCGGCGTCCGTACAGCCCAATGCCGATTCTCCGGACCGAAATGACAAATGAACAGACAACGATGCCAGCCCGTCGTCATCGTCTCGATGTAGGAATCCGCCTTCCCAGCAGGAAGCGCGTCGGGATTATTGCTCACCCAACGGCATCGCGAACCGGGCTACGCGGTACATAATGGCGTCGGCCACCCTATGTGATAATCGGCGGATCAGCGTGATCGCTTTTCCCTCGGCCGAAAGTGTTACTTCATACCTCCGCCGACGCGAGGATTTGACAACGGCGCGGGCGACTCTTTCGGCCGTGTATTGCGTATTGGCCAATCTGACCGCCTTAACATCGATGGAGATGGCAGAATCGAAAAAATCGGTCCTCGTGGAACTGGGTTGCACAACCAGCACATCCACACCTGTCCCGCGCAACTCCATTCGAAGTGCAGTGCTGAGGCCGTTAATAGCGGACTTGGTGGCGCTGTAGAATCCCATACGTGGAATCGCCTGCGTGCCTACGACGGACGAAATGTTCAGGATCTGGCCCGAACGGCGTGCGAGCATGTCGGGTAAGACCAGTTGAATAAGCTCCACGGGAGCCAGCAGATTTGTCTCGGTCATTCGCAAAAGGTGTTCGCGCGGCAATCGAAGAACAGAAGAAAAGCATGCCCACGCCGCGTTATTGACTAATACGTCAATTCTCCCGAAGTGCTTCTTGGCGGTCGCGACAACCGCTTCACGCTGGGCGGGATTGGTGACGTCCAAAGCTAACGGCAGAACGCGATCGGTTCCGAGTTCGTTAGCCAGTGATTCCAGCTTGTCGAGCGATCGAGCTGCCGCAACTACCTTGCAACCCTGCCGGTGGTACTCAATGGCACAGGCCCGACCGATACCGCCGGACGCTCCCGTGATGAACACCACTCGATCCCGCAGGTCATAGGCCATCGATTCAATTCCTTCCGCAGTGAAAACCTGTAGCTTCTGCGTTTATTCAGTTGGGGCAGATGATAGAATGATCCTGGCATGAACGTCTGAGTCAACGGAGTTGGCTGGGAGAATTCCTCGGTGCTTACCCTCACGTTTCTTGGAGTCGGCTCGGCGTTCTCGAAACGAAACTACCAATCAAACGCTCTAGTAGAGGCTTGGACTCATGGACCGGAAAAGCAATCGGCTCCGGATGAGGTTCTACTAATCGACTTCGGCGCCACCGCTCCACGCGCGCTTCATGAGCTAATGCAACTCCCTGGTTTCACCTATCTCGCCGACGGTCAATCGATCAATTACTCGGCGTTGTCCCGTGTTTTCATTACCCACCTGCACAGCGACCACATCGGCGGCCTTGAAGAGTTGGCGATCAAAACAAAATACAGCAGATCAGCTCAATCGCGAAAACCCGCCCCCAAGCCCGAGTTGCTCAGCAGTGAAGAGGTCTTGAACAATCTATGGGAGCATTCATTGAAGGGAGGCTTGGGTGCGATTTCGGGTCGCGAGGCGGGCGCGGCCGATTATTTCACAATGTGCCCTTTGCGGAAGAAAGATGACCGCTTTCTCCAACCCTTTTCGATATTGAATCGATATGAGATTATGCCGTTTGCCACCGATCATGTTCAAATGGTCCGACGGTTCGATTGGCCCAGTTTCGGACTTCTGTTCCGTGATCGAGAAACAGGGCGCACCGCCGTTTTTTCAGGCGACACTCGTTTTGATCCCGAGTTCATTGGCCAACTGATGGCAGAGACGGTCATTTCATTTCATGAAGTTCAGTTCGCGGCGGAGGCTGATACCGTTCACAGCCCAATTTCAGAGTTGATGAGTCTACCCGAGCATGTTCGACGAAAATCGCTCCTGTATCATTTTGATGATGATTTCGATTCCCCAAGCTCCCAGAAGCTCGCTTGCCATTTCCAGGGACTCGCTTCTCCCTATAGGCGAAACCCTCTTTTCTAGTGGGTATTGCAAATATGCATTGATACTGGATGCCCTGCAAGAACGTGTCAGGGAATGCGGTGGAGGCCCTGAAAACTCGCTGATTATGGGGAGAACTTTGTTTTAGGACCGTACATCGATATACTTGAGTAAAGAGGGAGTTAATCCAAAAACCTAGCGCGATCCTCGATTTACGTTCGTGGCTGAGGTCAATCCGGTCGCGAATATCGCGCGTGAAATACAACATTGAGTGGTCTCTCAACAGGGTCAGTGTTCCGCCATGTTGAGGGTGACGGGGAAACTTTGTAAACATGCGTCCAAACAGAATTAACATAGCTGCCATAGCGCTGTGCCTAGCACCGCTCGCTATACCAGCAGACACTCGCGGCGAGGAACACTCGCTACAGCCCGCGAGTACCAAGCCAATCCAGGTTCCACCTGTTTCTGAGCTTCCTTCGGACCCGATTGAGGTTCCTGAGATACCTTCACTTCCCGGCGGTCCGTGTCTTTCGAATGACCGTCCGCGAAGCACGGCGCTTGGCGCCTATTTCGGTGGCGTCGGAGCAGCCCTGCATTTTGATGGCAGTTTCAGCGAAGATCGTGATGGTACCATCATCTCTTATCGATGGCAGTTTGGTGACGGAACCATCGCATACGGCAGCAACGTTTCACACGTGTTTCAGTCGCCCGGTGTCTATCCGATCATGTTGGAAGTCATCGATGATTGCGGCCAATCGGACATCGATCTCTTCATCGATACGGTGGGAGGGAATGCCTGTGATAATAATCGATTGCCCATCGCCGCAGCCACGACTGATCAGCCGGCTGAAGTCTTCGAGCTGGTGAGTTTCAACGGCACTGATTCTCGCGACCCCGATGGTTGGATCACGCGCTATCGTTGGGAGTTTGGCGATGGTGTCGCTACCGGGTGGATAAACAACTCGACTATTTCTCATGGTTACGCAGCACCGGGCACTTACATTGCCAAGCTCACGGTCATGGACAATTGCTATGGCCAATCGCCGACGATCACGTTTCCCGTCAACATCACCGATCGCTGTGCAAACAATGTGGTACCGATAGCCGAACCCGGGCCTGATCGTACCGTCGACGCGGGAGTACCTTTGCTGCTCGACGCCTCTGCGTCCACTGATCCTGACGGAACAATTACTGCTTATTGGTGGAATTTCGGCGACGACCAATTCACAGGATGGCAGACGTCTCCCACGGCCGCTCACACCTATAGCGAGCCGGGAAACTATGTTGTTACGCTTTGGGTGAAGGACGATTGCGACGTCTTTTCATTGCCCGAAAGTTTCATCCTTCACGTTGTTGAAAGCGACCCGTGCTCTGGAAACGTGTCTCCGGTAGCCAATGCGGCGGGCGACGAAGCGGGTGAAACTGGCCAAGTATTGAACTTTAACGGCTCCGGGTCCATGGACGTTGACGGCGGAATTGCTGCGATGGAATGGACTTTTGGCGACGGTCGTTCAGCAGAGGGCGAAGTCGTCACGCACATTTACGAGGATCCCGGAGATTACACCGTCACAGTATCAGTGACGGATACTTGTGGCGGAATGGACCAGGACAGTTTGATCGTTCACATTTCCGCCCCGGACCCATGCGCTGATAATCAGTCTCCTGTAGCAGAAGCCGGACCTGACGTAGAGGTTCACATTGGAACTCAAATCGACTTCGACGGTTCCGCATCGACCGACGCGGATGGCCAAGTCGTTGCTTATTGGTGGATGTTCGGTGATGGCCAATCAACCAATTGGCAGTCCAGTGCGACTGTTCCATATACCTACGTGCAGACGGGCATCTATACAGCCACTCTTTGGGTGCGCGACGATTGCGGAGCGATGTCTGAAATTGACTCTCTGCAGGTGACGATCCTTCCGCCTGATCCTTGTGCCAACAACTTGTTGCCGCGCGCGAACCCATTGGTGAGTAATTCAGGGGCCGAAGTCGGTTCGGTGGTCGGCTTTATCGGATTACTATCCAGCGATCCGGATGGCGTCATCGTCGCTTACCATTGGGACTTTGGCGACGATCAAACCGGCACCGGTGGCGTGGCTGCCCACTCTTATACGGCGGCCGGAACTTACCAAGTCCTGCTCACTGTGACCGACAATTGCGGGGCAACAAACGTAGACGATGCAACCGTCATCGTGACCGGTGGCGATCCGTGTGCAAATAACACAGCCCCCGTTGCTTCCGCAGGCAATGATCAAGTTGTCGATGTCGGCCAGGAAGTTGCGTTTTCCGCGGCCGGTACGGTCGATTCCGACGGCAATGTGGTTTCGTACGCCTGGAATTACGGCGACAACCAATTCGGCGATGGTCTGACGAGTGCGCACGTATATGAAACCGCGGGCGTGTATACGGTGACAATCGCTGTCACCGATGCCTGCGGTGAAACTGACACAGACTCGGCGCTCATCACCGTGAATGCGGTCGATCCTTGTGCGGGGAACCAATCGCCATTTGCCAGCGCTGGCCCTGACCAGATGGCCATAGTCGGTGCTTCCATCGAGTTCTCTTCGGCGGCCTCCGGCGATGCTGACGGTTTTATTACCACATACAACTGGTCCTTTGGGGACGGTCAATTTGCTTCCGGTGTGACCGCCAACCATGCTTACCTGTTGCCCGGCCAATACACTGTGACGGTTACGGTCATGGATAACTGCGGCGCGTCCGCTCAGGACACAGCCATCATGACCATTTCGCTCCCCGATCCTTGCGCCAGCAACCAGACTCCCATTGCCAACGCGGGCAACGACCAACAGGTAGCATTAGGGAATTCGACCGTGTTGAACGGTTCGGCGTCCATCGATCCGAACGGTCAGATTGCGGAATATTGGTGGAACTTCGGTGACGGTCAGTTTACCGGTTGGCAATCTAGCTCATCAACCTCTCATACTTATGCGACAGCTGGTGCATTCGCTGCGACGTTGTGGGTGAAAGATAACTGTGGTTTGGTGTCATTACCCGATGTCGCGTTTGTCACCGTGAATGCCCCCGACCCCTGCGCGGGCAACCACGCGCCAACCGCGAGCATCACTGGCGGTGGGACGCACCTCGTCGGCAACCCGGTCAATTTCATCGCGTTTGCATCGTTCGATTCGGATGGGTCCATCATCAGCTACGATTGGACTTTCGGCGACGGTGGTATCGGCAACGGTTCGGTCGTATCGCACATTTACACCGCGGCTGGTGTTTACACTACGACATTGACGGTGACGGACAATTGCGGCGCGACGGATTCAAAGTCCGTATCGGTGACCATTAACACGCCGAACCCGTGCACCGGTAATCTCCCGCCAATTGCAAACGCGGGTCCGAATCAGTCCGGTCAAACCGGCCAGCTTATTTCGTTCTCGTCGGCCGGTTCGCTTGATCCCAACGGAACCATCACTTCCTATCACTGGAATTTCGGTGACGGCCAAACCGGAATGGGAGCGACGACTACACACGCATACTCCAATTCGGGTGTGTTCACGGTTACGTTAACGGTTACGGATAATTGCGGCGCCACCGGCCAGGACACTGCCCAGGTGACCGTGACAGTTCCCGATCCTTGCGCGGGTAATCACGCCCCATTCGCCAGTGCAGGTCCTGATATCGCAGGGCAAACGAATCAAACCTTGATGTTCCTCGGCGTTGGCTCGGCTGACTCTGACGGAACCATAACTTCGTATCACTGGAACTTTGGCGATGGGCAAAGCGCCATGGGCTTGTCGGTTCTGCACGCGTTCACGACCGCCGGCAATTTCACCGTCACACTGACGGTCACCGACAATTGCGGAGCGACCCATCAGGATACGGCTGTCGCGACAATCACAATTCCCGATCCTTGTTCCGGCAATGTTCCGCCGACAGCCAATGCGGGTCCTGATAGCCAGAGTGAAATGGGTGTGCCGGTTTCGTTTTCGGCGGCGGGTTCGTCGGATCCAAACGGCACGATCACGGCCTATTGGTGGAACTTCGGCGACGGTCAATCAACCGGCTGGATTCCTTCAGGAAACGTGCAGCATACATACACAAGCGCCAGCACTTTCATCGCGTCCTTGTGGGTGCGCGACAATTGCGGCGCTTCGTCTTCGCCAGACACGGCCAACGTCACCATCATCAACGATGATCCGTGTGCGGGTAATGCTCCACCGGTGGCCCAGGTCACTGGACCGAGTGTGACGCAAGTCGGCCAGTCAGTGTCATTTAGTGGCACCGGCTCCACCGATGCGAACAACAACATCGTGTCTTACTCATGGGCGTTTGGCGACGGCGGTTTTGCCAATGGCGCAAACGTAAATCACACGTATACAACCCCCGGACAATACTCGGTCGTTCTCACGGTGACGGATTCCTGCGGCGCTATCGACACTGAGACGCATTCCATCACCGTTCTCAACGTCAATCCCGGTGATCTGGAAGCGATTCTCGTCGCGTCAATCGCGGTGGGAACTGAGGAAGATGGAGACATCATCTGGCAGGAGATTATTCTCGACGCCGATCACCCGATCGATATCGGCACCACGGTGAGATTTGACGGCACACCCTCTACGGGTGCAGCCTTCTACGTTTGGGAGCTAGCCCCGGGCGTGATCGTTTCCGGTCCGATTCAGACTTACAAATACAACGCGGTGGGGTGCTTCAACATCACGTTGACAGTCTACGATGCGGGGGGTACGGATTCTGACACCACCGGCGGCACAGTGTGTGTCCGCCGCGCCATGACTTTCCTTGATTCGCTTCCGCTGGCGGATCAGAACGCCAACGATTTGGCGATCGATAATGGGATCGGCTGGATTTCACACTCCAACAACGTGCTCACGGCGTTCAACGCGTCGAATCCCAATGACCTGATTCTCATCAGTGCTACCTCAGCGCCGACGGGTCGCGCGATCGCAGCCGCCAACAATAAGGTGTATCTCTGCTCCGGTACGCAGGGAGTCCACATCTATCAGGCCACCCTGCCGACGCCAACGTTCTTAGGAACCTACAACACCGCGTCGGTCGATTCTCAGCGGGCGCAAGATGCGATCATCATTGGCAAGGTCATGTATCTCGCTGCCGGTGTCGCAGGTATCAAAGTGTTGGATTTGCAGCAAGCGCCGACGATTTCAGTGCTCGGCGTGCAGCAGCTTCCGAACGCCACGAGTGCTGACATCATTAAGGTGAAGAATGGGATCGCTTATGTGACCGACAACACTGGCAAGATCTTCTTGTACGATGTTTCAGCCATTAATCCTCAGAATCCGGTGCCTGGTCCTGTGGTACTTCGCAGCACCGTCAACCATGGTTTCACGATCAGCCACACCAGCGTCAATAACGTGGGGGTGCTTGCTGTTTACGCCCCGCCGGAAGGTCTCTGCTTGTACGGCGTTGGCGATCCTAGCAATCCAGGCCTGCTCGGTTGCTTTGATCTGACCGATGACTCCTTCGGCCTGCACGCCAGCGGTATTCTGGCTACCGATTCGCATGTCTATGCCGGTTTCGGCAACGTGCTCGGCTTCGGCACCAGCGTGGCACGCATCAACACCGCCGTCCCGTCGGATATGTACGTGATGGAGTGGCTGTCGATGAGCAACTACGTCTCAGGCTCCAACCGTAGCCCTATCCTCATGGGGAACATCATCTACTGGGCAAACAGCACGTACAACGCCGTTACAATGCACGTAACCACTCCATAACCACCGGTACGACATCGCGAATTAAGCCCAGGTTCATCCAATTGAACAAAAATGGCAGGTTTGCCCTATAAACAAGGATAACTTTTGGCTCCCATAGTCGCTGGATTCACCCATGATGAACATTGACTTTTAGCGGACGGGACGTTAAAACAGGAAATTGGATCGTGGGCACTTAGATAGACTCTGGGAGTTTACCGAGTACTCATCGAGTGATAGATTCGTGTGCGTCAGGGCCGATAAGCGGGATGCATTTGAGATCGTCAGCACGTTGTTTTCGCTGTGACTTTTCTCGCTGATGGGCCGTCGGGCGCTGTTGGATAGTTCGTGTAAGGAAAGCAGGTAGGTTCGTTACTAGTCAGCGCTGACTCGATGGAGATGTGGAGTCGCGCGCGAGACGCAGAGGGCAAGAGGGTTCCCGAGACAATCGGGGCTGGAGGGTGTGAATGATAGCGGAACGATTTACAAAGGTCGCACGCAGCCGGGGAGTGTTGATGGGATCGGCTGCCATGGCGAGTGTTTTCGGTTTGAGTCTGGCGTTCGCCGGTGGACCGGCTACGCCCCCAACGCTCAACGGAAACCTGTCGGACTTCAAGGCGTTGATCGACAGCATCGACGCCGGTGCGGTGAATGCGGCGGGTGTCAACCAAGTTGACAACGTCGCGAATGGTCCAAACCAAGGAACGCAGGGGTTCGACGACGAACCCATTCAGGATAACGCGACGCCGTTGGATCGGTTCATGCATTCACCCATTAACGTGGGCGATTTTTTCTTTGTCTACTCGCCGGATACTGATGGTGTCATCAATCCCCCCAGCGAGGATAACAGTTTTCTTGCTATCGCAGCCAACATCGCGAACGGCGATGGTGACGTGTGCGTTGACGATCCGGGCACGCCGTTTGATGAATGCCTGGGCTTGGTCGCCGTAAAGGCAACCACTCCCCCAGATCTTCCCTGCAACATCATGGTTCCGTTTGATACCGATGGAAACGGCAATCCGTGCGTTTTAGGGACTGGGTTCCAAAGCCGCTGGTGCCCATCGGAAACTCCTGCACCAAACCAGTGCAGTCCGTTCGATCCGCCCGATCCGGGAGACCCTGCGTGTCCGCAGCCGGTATTAACGTTTGACGAAGCCAACGACGCATTGAATCTGTCGTTCTTCCTTTGTGCTGTAGATGTCGGCGACCTCGTCAGTCCAGAATTGAGCGTCGTCTTACAACAACAGGGCCAAATGGGTCCCAATAGTGCAGTTGGCTTGGCGGTTGATCCGCCCGGACTTACTAACATTCTATCGTTCCCGCCGGTCGGCAACACTTGCGCGCAAATCGCGACGCGAGGAACCGACAACAACACCGCATTCCCAGATGGTTTGGGTAACGATGACTATGAGGTCATCGTAAACAAGATCGATAGCCAGGTTCACAATCAACTGTTCCCGGGCGAAGACTATCGCGCAGTGACGCGTTTCCGTCTGGCCAATCTCGGCATGACGCTGCGAAGCGACGCCTCAGGTGACTTGTCGAACGAAGATTCGATGTTCGCGTTGATCGGCCTGCCGATCACCGAAATCGAAGTGAAGAAGGAGATCCGCTGCGAAGGTCAGACCGCGTTCTCGGACTCCATCGACATTACGCAAGGCGGCTCGGCTGAGTTCCGCATCGAAGTCGAGAACACCGGTAACACCGACATCGCGGTCGAGCTTGAGGACCACCTGACCGGCGGCATCACGCCCGATCTCGGCACCATGGTCGTTACCCTTTTCCGTCCGGGCGACAACCCCGTCGGAACGGTCGTCAACTTCGCCAACGCCAGTGCGCAGAACCCGCAGTTCAATCCGAACTTCTTCGGCCCGACGGGCAACAACTTCCTCAACGCGATGGTGAGCGGAACACGTACTTGCCTCGGCGTTCTCAATGGCGTCGATGTTTGCAGCGATCCGTTTGATCCTCAGGTTGGCGATCGCGTCGTGATTACATTCACGGGCACGGTCAACTCAACCGGTAACTTCTGCAACACGACCAATGACCTGACGAATACCATTCTCGCCTGTGGCGATCCTGACGTCGGTCCGGGTCCGTGCTCGACCGCTCCGAACAGCGGCAACGAAGTTTATGACGCGCCGAACATCGTAGATACGCCGCGCGAAAACGAAGCGGATGACGACGACAACGTCGTTACCGGAAACATCATCTGCGTCGAGTCAGCCCTCGAGTGCGACAAGCTCATGACGGTCGACTTCGGCGACGATGGCAGCGACGAGTTCATCAATCGCAGCAATGTGATATTTGATTCGTCCATGCTTCCGGCCCGTGTTGCCTATTCGTTCCGCGTAAGCAACGAAGGTGACGTACCGGTCGAAGACATTTGCGTGGTCGACAACGGTCTTGTTGCTGCGGCCACCGCCGCGGGCATTACCGTCGGCCCGTGCAGCCTGACGCAAAACGGCACCTGCAGCGGCGCTGGCAATGTCGGCGCGCCGATCGCCCTGATCAATCCGGGTGGATCGGGCACGGTTACGTGCGAGCTTCTGATTGAAACCGAAGAGCAATTCCTCCTGCTGGCTGGCGCCGATGGCGGCGGCAGCGGAGACCAGTGCTTCGAGAACATCTCGTTCGCCAAGGGAACAGCCACGGTCGATTCGGAATGCGGCGACTTCACAGCCGACGTTACTTCGAGCCCGTGCAGTGCGGTCATCTGCCTGCAGCAGCCGCCGCGCGAGTGCGTGCCGACTAAGGCGAAGTTCGACATTTGGAATGAAAACGAAGTTCGCTTCTCGGGTACCGAGCGTTGCATCTACTCGTGGGATCAGGAATACCTGAGCCAGTACACAGACATCGGTCTGGCGAACCACTTCCACCTCTGGGCGCTGCAGACCAACAAGGGCAAGGCCCGTATTGATGGTCTCCGCAGCCCAGTCGTCTGCACGGATGAGAGCATCCCGGCGCCGTTCCTCGGTGTACATGCGAAGATCCTCGACCTGCACAACGACGTTGCCCAAGCGGGTGGAAACCTCGTCGGTATCGGCCAGGAAGTCGGCCAGATTCTCTATACGCTTCCGACCGACGGCGAAGAGTCGAATCTTCCGCCATGGATGGAAGGCGGACGCATCGCCAATGACCTGATGCCGGCCATTCCGGGCCTGCGTGGTATCGGCGGCGCTCATCAGCAAGGCAACAATACCAACACATTCGGCAGCACGGTTGATCCGCGCGTCGATATTACGACCAAGGGCAGCCTGCTCGTCTACAATAAGATCGAGATCAAGTGGGATTCGACCGGCACGTTGATTCAGGACACCTACCTGACCATCGTGAATGACTTCGATGAAGGCAATCCGGTTGACGTCCAGTTGTACTTCGTCAACGGCGATCTTCCGACCTTGCCGGTGCTTGAAGGTGACCCGCCCGTCGAAATCGAGCGTGCACACCTCGGCTGCAACTGGCAGGACAACGTAATCATGTTGACGCACGATGAGTCGGCCTACTGGTCATCGCTCACCGGCGATCCGAAGGGCGTGTCGCCGTTCACCAATCTCGATCCGGGCACAACGCCGGGACGTCCGGATACCGATCCGTACAATCCGGGTGGTCGCGTTCTGCGTGGTTATGTCCTCGGATGGGCGGTCGAGCATGGCACGAGCCGCGAAATCCGCTGGAACCATTTGAGCGGTACAGCTATCATCGTGAACTATCGCGATGCAACAGCGTGGGAGTACAACGCGTTTGCGTTCCAGTCGCTGGCTGACGTCGCACACGGCGACCTCTTGTTGCCGCCGTACGGTCAGCTCGATCTGAACGGTGTCGAGTACGAATACGCACCGTCGCAGCTCGTGTTCGACTTCTACGCGGTTGGCGCACACATTCTGTCGGGCGGCGGTCAGGATCACTATATTCGTGACACGCACTTGACTCTCTGGGCCGTGCTGAAGGATCTGCGCGACCAATAAGACTCTGATCGCCGCAAGCACGTCATCGTTCGCAGAGGACGGTGCGTGAGGGCGGATTTTCTCCCCAGTACCTCGTGGAGTGCCTGAGCATCGCTCAGGCACTCCGTTTTTTTATCAGAGCAACATTTATTCGTCGCCCACAACGCCTCGATTCAAAAAGCAAGAGAAAAGCAATTACAAACATCTTCATTTCGTGGTGTTCGATGCGGGAAATCTGCATGACAGAACAGTTATTGCCCAACTTGAAGCTGTTGGCTTGAATTGGTAATATGATGGTTCGAATCGGTTGCAAAGATACCGAGAACGCGCATAATCTGGGGGATTAGGGTTCTCGGGACAAATGCCGGTATCGTGTCCTACCGAAGGGGTAATTTCACAGGAAGGGAGGGAGGCAACCCGTGCAGGGACTGTCTACTATTTTGCTTGTGCCAAAGCGCGTCATCGGTGCCGTGGCCGGGTCTGCGATTCTTGCCACTCTTGCGCTCGGCATTGTCGGAAGTCTAATCTCGCCCGCTGGTGGTCAGCTTCCGCCGCCTGTGGAAAACGGCGCGCTGGCAGATGGCGAAAACCATGAAGGCGATATCGAGGATATCGGTGATCCGATCCCTCCGCCGGAAGAAGTGGTTGTTCCTACGGTACTGGTCAGCAGTTTCCAATGCTTCGCGAGTCAGCCGAATTGCCAGGTTGTCAACGCGGTGCTCAAGTACGACGCCATGTCCGGGGCCTATCTGGGCCCACACATTACGAGCATCCCTGGTCCCACGGGCATCGCGCAGCATCCGGTGACGGGTCGCTTGCTGGTCGCCAGCCGACCGATGGACCTCGTGAATGAATACGATCGCCACAGCGGCGCGTTCATTCGAACGTTTGTTCCGTCGGGTTCAGGCGAGCTCAACGTGCCGCAGCACATTCTCTTTCACCCCAACGGCAATCTACTCGTAACCAGCACGCAAACCGACGGCTCGTTGTTCTCCACCAACGGCATCATCGAATACAACGGTTCGACCGGCGCATTTGTGCGCATCTTCAAGGACGGCGGATTTCTCGGTGAAGATTGCGGTGACCCGCGCTGCCTGTACGGTCCCAACACCATGGCGTGGGGATCGAACGGCCACCTCTATGTGACATCCGGTAACAACGATCTGATTCTCGAATACGATGTGAACGGAAACTACATCAATTACTTTGACTCCGGCAGTCTCAAGAATCCGAATGGTCTTGTGATTCGCCCGGCGACGGGGTTCCGTCCCAACAATCTGCTGGTTACGTCGCTCTTTTTGAATCCCGCGAATCCATCTGACACGCACAAGGTTCTCGAATTCGATGACGTGACCCACGAACTGATCACGACGGGAAGCGGCATCCTCGCTTCCGGTTTTGATACACCGGGTCCGCTTCTATTCGCATCGGACGGAAACCTCCTTGTCGGCGATCGCGCTTTCTGGGAAGTTCCGCCGAACTACAGCGACCGCATCATCAAGCGAAACAGTCAGACCGGCGCGTTCGTTTCGTTCTTTACGCCCACCAACAACTTTGCGCTGCATTATTCAACCGGCATGCTTCCGGTCACCATTGGTTGTACGACGAACGCGGATTGCAATGACGCCAATCCCTGCACCGATGACGTGTGCAATACTGGCAACAACACGTGCTCGAATACGCCGGACGACACCAACACTCCCAATGACGGTTTGTTCTGCAATGGTACGGAAGAGTCTTGCTCTGCCGGTCAGGTCATTTACTCCATGCCGCCGCCGAATTGCAACGACGGCTTTTCATGCACGACGGACGGCTGTAACGAAGCACAGGACCAATGCACGCATACGGTGCTACCTGGATTCTGTCTTGTCGCTGGCGCCTGTCGCATCGACGGCGAAGTGAACCCGGGCAGTCCCTGCCAGGCGTGCAACGCCGGAGCCAATCAGAACAACTGGACCAATCTGCCGGTCGGTACCCTTTGCGGCAGCACCGTGGACAATGAATGCGATAACCCCGACCGCTGCAATGCGGCAGGTACGTGTCTGACCAACTTTGAACCGGCTGGCACTCAGTGCGGATCTGCGCTCGATTCTGCCTGTACGAATCCTGATACCTGTAGCGGCAATGGTGCATGTCTGAACAATCACGCGGCGAATGGAACCAGCTGCGACGACACATTGTTCTGCACGTCAAGTAGCGCGTGTTCGAACGGTTTCTGCATCGGCTCTGGAAATCCGTGCAATACCCCGCAACTGCCGCTCTGCCTGGAGCAGGACAACAACTTCCTCTGTGTTCAGTGCGCATTTGACGAGGATTGCCCGAACGACGCGCTCTTCTGCACGTCTC
The DNA here is from genome assembly GCA_964494205.1 of uncultured Phycisphaeraceae bacterium. GTDB lineage: Bacteria > Planctomycetota > Phycisphaerae > UBA1845 > UBA1845 > JBBTCX01. The sequence continues at coordinate 451,619 of CAZBRD010000001.1, forward strand.
GTCGATGCAACGTGATGACGCATACTTGCTCCAATGTTCCGGACAATACAATTTGCAACGACAACATGTTCTGCAACGGCGTCGAAACGTGCGACGGCGGAACGGGAAATTGTATTGCGGGTACAAACCCGTGCCCGGAAGGCGATGGCTGCGATGAAACACTCGATCATTGCGTGGAGTGCGGTGTCAACGCCGACTGCACGGACGGGCTGTTCTGCAACGGTCCTGAGTCATGTGCCTTCGGTTTGTGTAAGCAGGGCAATCTCATTGTGAACAACGGTGGGTTCAACGGACAAACCGGCTGGACGAACAACATCCCGGTTCACGGTAACATAACGTATCCCAACAATCTTCGCGTTGTCGGGCCCAACAGCATGGACCCCGGTTTCACGTGGGCGAGCCAGGGCGGGCTTAACTTCCTGGGCGGCAACCTTGAATTTGATCTTCTCAGCTACAGCAATCCGGGCGACACCGCAGACTGGGACTATCCCGTTTTGCGAATCGATTCGGTCTTCTTCGGACTGAACTCAAATGGAACGCTAGGCGGCATCACCTTTGGTGACAACGAAGGTGCGGGCACCATCGACAACGGTCACCCGGCTGAGAACGTTCATTTCATCATCGATATTGAGGCGGTTGCGGGTCCCGGCGTTCACAGCATCGGATTCGGCGTGTGCTCGGTCGACGGCGAGTTCGGCGGTGCCGTGGCGGTTTATGACAACGTATTCGGTTTGGTCAACGCGGGCAGTCCCTGTGAAGACGCCTGCAACGAAGCGAACGACACGTGCATCAACTGCGTCAACAACATCGATTGCTCGGACGGCCTGTTCTGCAACGGAAACGAAACCTGCGTCAGCGGTCAGTGCCTGCCGGGAACGAACCCGTGTGGCGCCGGCCTGATGTGCCTCGAAGCATCTGATCAGTGTGTACAGTGCATCAACAACGCCAACTGCAACGACAACTTGTTCTGCAACGGACAGGAAACATGTGTCTCCGGCTTCTGTCAGGCAGGAACAAGCCCGTGTCTGCAAGGGCAAATGTGCAACGAAGCCAATGACCAGTGCACCGGCTGCGGCACCAGCGCACAATGTGACGACGGCAATCCGTGCAACGGCGCGGAGACTTGCCAGTCCGGCATGTGCATGCCTGGCACGCCGATTCCGAATTGCTGCACGTCAAACGCCCAGTGCACCAACAACAACGTGTGCGACGGAAACGAAACGTGCGTAGCCGGAAACTGTATCCCCGGCTCGCCACTAAACTGCAATGACAATCGTCCATGCACGACTGACGCGTGTCATCCCATCGGCGGTTGCCAGCATTCCAATCTGCCCGCTGGTTCAGCCTGTGGTGATCAAACCAGCACGCAGTGCGACTTGCCAAACACGTGCAACCCCATTGGCGATTGCCAGGCCAATGTCTTGCCGAACAACACACCCTGCCCCGATGGCATCACATGCAACGGCAACGAACTCTGCGCCAGTGGTGTCTGCCAGCCCGGTACGCCGATCCCCAATTGCTGCAACAACAACGGCGATTGCAACAACGGCAACCCATGCGACGGCGTTGAAACATGCGTCGGCACTACGTGCCAGGCCGGCACCCCGGTTCCGGGTTGCTGTTTCAATAACAGCGATTGTAGCAACAACAATGTTTGCGACGGCGTGGAGACCTGTGTGTCGAACGCGTGCGTCGCAGGTACTCCGTTGGCTTGCAACGACGGCAATGCGTGCACGCAGGATTCCTGCAACGCGATCTCCGGTTGCCAGAACATGAACCTTCCTGCCGGAACACAATGCGGTAGTCAGAGCAATTCCGCCTGCGACCATCCGGATAGCTGCGATGCCAACGGTGTCTGTCAGGCCAACCTGGAATCCAACGGCACACCGTGTCCCGACGGACTCGTGTGCAACGGAAGTGAGTCGTGTCAGGCCGGCGTCTGTGCACCCGGAACGCCAGTGCCAGGCTGTTGCACTTCCAACGCAGAATGCAACAACAACAACGTTTGCGACGGCACAGAGACCTGTGTTTCAAACGCTTGCGTGGCGGGTACCTCCCTGGTGTGCAACGACGGCAATCCTTGTACGGACAACAACTGCAACGCGACGCTCGGTTGTCAGTTCCCGAATAACAATCTTCCGTGCGAGGACGGCGATGAGTGCACAGCCTTCGACATGTGCGCCAATGGCCAATGCGTCGGTGGACCACCGGCTGATTGCACCAATGCCGAGTGCACAGACTGCAACGACAACCACGTGCGCGACGACTGCGAGGAGCTGGCTGACTGCGACAACAACACCCAGCCGGATGCCTGCGAGCCCGTGGGCGACGGGGACGCCGACTGCGACGTCGACTTGTACGACATCGGACCGTTCCAAGGCTGCTTCTCCGGCACCGGGTTAACGTTGCCCGCCTGCTACCCGTATGACATCAACGATGACGGGAAAGTTGACTTGGTCGATTGGGCGATGATCCATGCCGGCATCGAAGGCCCGTGATCGGGTGGCGAAAGCCATTTGGGCAGATTGCCGCTTAAATTTCAATTGAATTGTTGTTCATATCGGAACAAATACCCTTTGTTTCGGTTTGAATTACACAGTTCGTTTTGATAACCTTAAAGACAATAAGACTGGCGACTTTGCTCAGCCCGGGGGGAGGGGAATGCGCATATTCTGTCATCGAGTTCCCCCAGTTGGAATGAGTTGCTGATAGTTTGCGGGATTGTTCGATCAAACTGGCGCAGTACCTGCGCGACTTTGATCGAACCTGATTCCGCCATCGGACCCGCCACGGAGGTCGGGCGTCGCGACAGACAGCGCTTCGAACGGATGCATTTCAGCGCTCGTTAATGATCAAGAAGCTCGCGCAGGGGCGCGGTAGGGTGAGGGGGCATGACAAGCAAACACAGAGCATTCATCAAATCAATGCAGGCCGCGCAATGGATCGTGGCCGCGCTCGTTCTCTCCTTCACGCCATTCGTCTTGCACGCTCAAGCAGTGAAAGCGAAGCCACGCCCAGCCGCAACGACACCGCCGGTCAGCAGCGATGCTAACTCAAGCGAAGAGTCGAACAGCGACAACGACGAAGGCGATGACGATACGTTGCCGCCAACGCAGCCAACTGGCCCCATCGGCAGCAATCCCTATCCAGATAGTCGCGGCGGTCCGCTCATTCGCGGCGGCCGACCCGTCATGGACGGCAACCTCGCCGACTTTAAAGCGCTGGCACTGTTTATTCAGCAAGAGGGCGTGAATGCTTGCGCCGTCAATCAGCTTGATAACTTCGCAAATGGTCCGGCCGTGGGTCCGGATGGATTTCAGGACGAGCCTCTGCAGGACGATGCAACTCCTCAGTTTCGCTTCATGCATTCGCCGATCAACGCCGGCAATTTCATCTTCATTTACTACCCTGATACCGACGGGCTCATTGTTCCGGCGGATGAGGATGACAGCTGGCTAGGCGTGGGTGTGAATATCGCCAACGGCGATGGCGATGTGTGCATCGACAACCCGGGAACCCCGACCAATGAGTGCTTAGGCATCACGAAGCTTACGAGTCCGCCCGATCTTCCTGCGAACATCATGGTTCCGTTCGATTCCGACGGAAACGGCGATCCGTGTGTTCTTGGTACGGGCGCCGCCAGTCGTTGGGCGCCGTCCAATCCTGTCCTCACGTTCGACGAAGCGGTCGAAGGCATCACGCTTGCGTTCAAACTCTGTGCCCTCGACCCGGGTGACCTCGCCAGCCCTGAGTTCACAGCACAGTATCTTCAATCGCAGGGGAACCCGACCGCGCTGAGTCTATTCGGCCTCGATCCCGCCAACTTCGAATTGTTCCCGCCGATGAATTCGACCTGCGAGTCCATTCGCCTTCGCGGCTTGGACGGCGACACGGTCTATCCAGACGGTTTGGGAAACGATGACATTGAAATCATCATCAACAATATCGACACCCAGGTCGCAGCCCTTTTTCCCGGCGAAGATTACATCAGCGTCACGCGGTATCGTCTCGCACAGCTCGGTATGACGCTGCGCAGCGATTCGACCGGCGACCTGTCCAACGAGGACAGCATGTTCACCCTTTGCAGTCTCGACATTCCTGAAATCGAGATCACAAAGCAAGTGCGCTGCGAAGGTGACGCCGACGACCAATGGCGCGATTCCGCAGATATCGCGCCGGGTTCCGTGGTCGAGTTCCGTGTCGAGGTGGCCAACGCAGGCAACGTCCCACTGTCGGTGACACTGTCTGACACTTTGCAGGAGCTTAATAACGCCAACCTCGACATTGATCAGAGCTCGCTCGAGGCGACGCTGTTCCGTCCGGCAGACGGCCCGGGTGTGGCCATCAACCCCGCCAACGCCGCGACGTTTGGCCTCTCGCCCATTTTCTTTACGGCGACTCCGGCTGGTTTCTTGGGCGGTATCGTTGCGGGCGAGCCTCGCTTCCTCGGTCTAATGAATCCCACCGAGGTTTGCCTCGACAATGACGATTTTATCCTTGGCGATCGACTCGTGCTCACCTTCAGCGCGACCTCAAGCGTGGGCACCTCGTTCTGCTCGCAGCAGCCGGTGGACATCGACATTCGCAATTCCATCTCCGCGACCGGCGATCCTGATTCTCCTCCCGAGCTCGACGGCGATGAAGTCGTCGATATGGCCGGCGGCGCGCCCGATACACCGCGCGAAAGACTTCGCGGCGGCGATGACAACGTGGTGACCATCAACGTGCTTTGCCAGAACCTGAATCTGCTGAAGGAAGTTCGCCTGTTGCCCAATGGCGCATTCGCCACTGGCGACACGCCGCTGATCATTCCAGCCGCTGGCGGCCAGGTTCAGCTTCAATATCGCTACACCGTGCAAAACCTGGGCGAGGTCGCGCAGGACATCACCTTGTCCGATGTCGCGCTCTGCCAGCATGCAGCCGGTGTCCCCGGCATTACGCTGCCCGATTGCGAAATCTGCGGCGAACCGACCCCCGGTATTCTCAATGCATTAGTGCCGATAGGTGGCACTCTCCAGTCATCGTGCTCCATCACCTTTAACAACGTGGATACGCTGCGCTCGTTCCTCACGCTAGACAACAACCAGACGTGTCATTCCGCCCCCAGCGCCGGCAATCCGAACGATTGCTATGGAAACTGCGCGACGGTCGAGGGCGAAATCGGTGGAACGAACGACATCTGCGGCGGCGGGGTCGTTACGGATACCTCTAATGCCACCATCTGCAACCGCGTTTGCATGTTGGACGTGACCAAGCGCGTTCGCTGCATTCTCGACAGCTGCACTTCGCCCACGATGTTTGGGCCGTTTGTCGATTCCACCACTGATCCATTGCAGGTCACGCCGAGTTCCTGCGTGCAATACGAAATCGAAGTGCGAAACACCAGCACCGATACGCCGATGTGTCGCATTCAGTTGGAAGATATTCTTTCCGGCTCGCCGGCAGACATCACGTTTGCCGCTGGTTCCGCGCAACTGGATGTGGGCGGCGTTCCCTGCCCGATGCCCGCGTGTTTCAACGTCACCGGCGCGCCGTGCGAAATCAATCCGGCGTCGTGCCCAGCCTTCACGGGCGGGGTCTTCGCTCCCGGGCAGATGTTCCGCGTTCGTTTCCGCGCGACGATCCCGACTGGCGCCAATGCAGCCATGCCCGATCCGATCAACATGATCACCGTCGATGGCGCGGCTGACTGCCCAGGCGGTGTGCCCGCGTATTCTTGTGAGGACACCAGCTCAGTAGACCTGGATGTCCTTTCGACGGGACTGCGCTGCGACAGTAAGCAATGGCAATTCCAGACCGATACAGATGCCGATTGCGACGCGGACCCGCCGTTCGGCGCGTTTTCGTCCTCGATCAATTTGACGAACGCCGTTTTTCCCGTTCTGTTGAATCTTCGCATGCAGGCGACCAACACCGGGCAGGTGCCACTGAATGTCACCGCCCAGGACACCGCGTTGAACACGTGCGTGATGAACGTGGCCGGCGTTGATTTCGTCAGTCCGCCCGCGTGCGAACTCGGCGTAGCCAAGCTCGTCGCGCCGGGTGCGATGGGCACCTGGAATTGTCAGATTCGCATCGATTCCGCCGCCGCTGCACGAGCGATGGACGCGTGCGACAATATCATCGACGGAACCTACGACAACACAGCCAACGTCAGCGGCGTTACGACAGCCAACGGCATGAACCTCTGCGTGCAAGGTACGACCGTGGCGAGTACGCAATCGTGTGCCGCCGAAATCGTTTTGCCCCAGCCATGCGACATCGACGTGAACAAGCAGGTGAAGTGCAAGACCGATCCCGACTCAGCCTACGCGGCGTCGATCGACGCGCTTCCGGGCACGACCGAAACGTATCGACTTCAGATCACCAACGCGGGACCGGTCAACGTGCCGGAAATCTGCATCACCGATGCGCTGGGTTGCAACACGTGGTTCGTGCCCAACTCGGTCAATGCGAGCCTGAATGGAACCAACGTCAACAATTGCGTGGCAGCCCCGTTTGGCGCATCGCTTCTCACGGGCGCTCGCGCGTGCTACTCATTCGGTGCATGCAGACCGGCTGCTCCGTGGATCGCGCCAGGCGAAACGCTTTCCATCACATTCGACGTGACGGTGCCGCCGAACTTTGGCATGGTCGGTCTGGAGACGGATTGCTCCAACACAGCCATGGTTCAGGCATACTCTGAGAACTGCTCAACGAATCCACCGGTGAATCAGGCTTGCTCCTCCGGCAGCGGCGGTGCTGAGTTCAACGTCTTGATTCCGGGAATAGAGTGCGACAACAAGATTTGCGTCGACATCGACAACGACAACGTCTGCGACGTGGGTCCGACTTCCCTGTACACGTTGCCGGACACAACCACGTTCCCCCTCACCATCGATTATGTTTCAATGGTCACCAACACGGGTGAATCACCATTGTCCAACGTCCGCATCTGCGATCCATTGCTTGTCGCGAACGCTGCAGCCGCGGGCCTAACGTTCCTCAATTGCGATTTCTGCGACGGTGTCTGCGATGGCGACTTGCAGGATCAGTGCGCGGACGTTGCACCCATCGCACCGGGTGGTTCTTCGACAGCCCATTGCCGTATTCAGGTTCCCACCCGCGAGGCGTGGAATGCGTTTGCGGCCATCGATCCCGACGGCAACGGCGTCTGTTACCGCGACGATCTCGGCGGCCTCGGTTCGGTTCCGTCGACAACCGGACTTTGCACCAACGGCGCTAATGGCAACGTCAGCACCGATACTTGCTCGACGACGCTTTGCATCCCGATACCCGATTCAATGGGCGGCTGCTGTCTCGAAGACGGTCAGTGTCTGTATGTAACGGAAGAAGATTGCGCCGGTATGGGCGGCCTCTACAATGGGGATAACGTCCAATGTCTCGGCGATAACGACGGAAACGGCAAGGACGACCTATGTGACATGGAAATCCCCACCGTTTCCGAATGGGGCTTGGTCATCATGACCTTGCTGTTGCTGATCGTCGCGAGAATCTACTTCGGCCAACCGCCCGCGACCGCTTATGCAGCAGTGCCGAAACGTAAGCGCTAGTTTCTGGTAAACGTCGCTCGTGGAGGAAAAGAGGGTGGGTGCCCAGCACCCACCTTTTTTCATGGCAGAATCGGGTTTTTCCGCGATAGATTCCCTTTCCTGCAATCGTTTACCCCTCGATTCACATCTCGGTTTAGAGTATTCTCATAACACTGGAGCACTTGGTTCCAGACGGCGGATGGATCCGCTGTTAATGCGTTAACACCCACCCGACTATCTACGAGGCTTCGATTTGAACATGCCGAACCTGCAGACCACAAAGCTCACTCGGACTTTCGCAATCGCTATTCTCTTTTCAATCAGCTTGGCTGCCGTGGGCACCGCCCGCGATTACGACATTCGCTTCAAGTCGGGTCTCGTGCGCAACGCAGCCCAGGACCGCGATCAGAAGCTCGCGCGCTTCCAGGAATCGTCCACAACCGGCGCACGTCGCTGCGTCGTGCAATTCGACACGCCGGTCGATCGCGCGCACCGCGAACAACTGACTGCCGCGGGTCTGACTCTCCAGACCTCCCTCGGCAACAACGCCTTCATCGCTCAGTTCGATCCCGCCCAGGCAGATTTCGCGCGCCTCGCAGACGACACGTTGCTCGCACACATTCAGCCGATCAACGTCAACTGGAAGCTTCACCCGATGATCATTCGCGGCACGATTCCGCCTTACGCGATCATCCCTCAGACGACGGCTGACACCGAAGCGCGCGGCCTGACCATCGGCGCTTACATCCTCTTTCACCCCGACGTGCCCTTGGCGACCGGCGAGCGCATCGCCGCCAACCACGGCGCAAACGTTCGCGACCGCATCCGCTCCGTGAATGGTCTTGTCATTGAGCTTCCGCTGGCCAACATCCCCGCGCTCGCAGCCATGGATGAAGTGCTGTGGATCGAACCGCCGCTCCCGCACTTTGAGGCGGTGAACGACAGTAACCGCCAACTTGTCGGCGCGAACATCGTGCAATCAGCGCCGTACAACCTCGACGGTTCCGGCATTCGGGCGCTCATCTTCGATGCAGGCCAAGTAGCCCTCGATCACCCTGACTTCGAAGGCCGCATCGTAAACGACGGCGACACCAGCGGCGTCATCTCGCACGCAACGCACGTCGCAGGCACGGTCGGAGGTTCCGGCGAAGCGAGCGGCGGTCTATTCCGCGGCATGGCGCCGAACTGCGACTTGATCACGTTCGGCTTCCAGTGGGACGACGCGCAAGGCGTTTTCCTCTACGCGAATCCGGGTGACATCGAGCAGGATTATGAAGACGCAATCACCAACTTCGACGCGGATATCTCCAACAATTCGATCGGCACCAACACCTGCTGGAACGGTTTCCCGTGCGAAATCACCGGCGATTACGGTGTGACGGATCAGTTGATCGACAGCATGGTGACGGGCGCCGCCTTCGGAAGCCCGTTCCGCATCGTGTGGGCGAACGGCAACGAGCGAAGCTGCCCATTCTGCGGCCCAGAGCACACACCGGAAGGATTCCATTCGTCGGCCCCGCCCGCCTGCGCCAAGAATCAGGTCGCGGTCGGCGCGGTGAACTCCAACGACGACTCGATGACCGACTTCTCCAGTTGGGGCCCGTGCGATGACGGCCGCATGAAGCCCGACATCGTCGCTCCTGGCTGCCAGAGCAACGCGGACCAGGGCGTCACTTCCTGCTCAGCCTTCGGAGATTACGAATCGCTCTGCGGCACGTCGATGGCGTCACCGACCGTTTGCGGCCTCGGTGTGTTGTTGCTGGAGGACTTCCGCAACCAATTTCCAAAACGTCCCGACTTCCGCAACTCGACTTTGAGGACCATCCTCGCACACACCGCAGAAGACTGGGGCGACGTCGGACCTGACTACTCGAGCGGTTACGGCAGTGTTCGCATCCAACCAGCCATCGACTTCATGCGTAGCGGCAACTTCCTAGAGGCAGAAGTCGATCAGGGCGGCACGTATTCCGTGCTCGTCATCGTGAACCCGGGCGATCCGTTCATGAAAGTGACCATCGCCTGGGACGACCCAGCCAACGCACCGCTCGTCGAAGCAGCTCTCATCAACGACCTCGATCTCGTCGTTTACGACCCCAGCGGTGCGCAGGTCTTCCCGTGGACGCTCAATCCGGAAGAACCCGGCGAACCGGCTGTGCAGACTCAGCTCGACCGCCTCAACAACATCGAGCAAGTGTTCCGCGCCAACCCAGAGCCAGGTGTCTACCGCGTGGAGGTTCAAGGTTTCAACGTGCCGCAAGGCCCACAGACTTTTTCGATCGCCGGCTCGCCGATGGTGGTTAACTGCTCGACGCGCGGCGTCGTCTCGCTCGATCGCTCGAAGTACGCTTGCAGCAACACCGCGACGATCCAAGTCGTCGACTGCGACCTGAACACCAATGACGAGACCGTCGAAACACTGAACGTCGTTGTGTACTCCTCGCTCGAACCAGCCGGCGAACAGATCACGCTCGAGGAAAGCGGCGGCGCGACGGCGCTCTTCCGCGGCACGATCAACCTCAGCATCAATGACGCCACCGGTGTTCTGCTGATCGGCGACGGCGCTTCGGTCACAGCCAAATATATCGACGCCGATGACGGATTCGGCGGCACCAACGTCGACGTGGTCGACGCAGCCGTGGTCGATTGCGTCCCTCCCACGGTGCTGTCGGTCGAAGCGACAAACATCCTGCCGTACAACGCGACGATCCACTTCGTCACGAACGAGTCAGCCCGCGCATCAGTGCGCTACGGCCTCTCTTGCGATGCCCTCGATGGATTGGCAGCCGAAGAGGACTTCTCCTCGACTCACGACGTTCTCTTGTCCGGCCTGGCGGAGGACACCGTGTACTTCTACGCCATTGATGTCGTCGATACGGTCGCGAACGAAACCACGTTCAACGCCGGCGGCACCTGCTACGCATTCGGCACCGCCGACATTCCCAATTTCTTCACGCAGGAGATTAACGGCATCAGCGATCTTCAGTTCACCACCATCGACTTTACGCCCAACGACACCGTCGATCGTTACGACGCCTGCGTGGTGACCATCAGTTCGCTGCCGACCGATCCGTCGATCGGCACACCGCTGACTTTGCCCAACGACGGTTTTGCGCAGGTTCAACTCGCGGACGGTGCGCTGGTCACGCTGTACGGCGTTGACTATCCGAGTTTCTTCGTGGGTAGCAATGGCTACATCACGTTCACCGCGGGCGACAACGACGGTTCCGAATCCCTTACCGATCACTTTGATACGCCGCGCATCTCGGCCCTTTTCGATAACCTCAATCCCACAACCGGCGGCACGATAAGCTGGCTGCAACTCGGCAACCGCGCGGTGGTTACATGGGAGAACGTCCCGGACGGCGCTCCCAACACAATGAACACCGTGCAGGTCGAAATGTACTTTGATGGTCGTATCACGATCAGCTATCTCGCTTTGTCGACGACGGACGGCATCGTCGGCCTGTCCGATGGCGAAGGCCTTAGTGAGTACTTCGCGGAGTCCGACCTCAACGCATTTGGCACCTGCGGTCCGCGGCCACCGCGTGCCCAGCGCGTCAACGCGTTCACCGTCGTCGATACGCCGGTGACCATCATGCTGCTTGCCAATGACGACGGCCTGCCCAATCCACCCGGCGCGCTCGAATACCTCATCACCCAACTGCCGATCGACGGCACGCTCAGCGATCCCAACGCCGGTTCGATCAATGCGATTCCGTACGTACTTGCAAACAACGGCGCGCAAGTTCTCTACACGCCCGATGCAGGCGACACCGGCTCTGACAATTTCCGCTTCGCAGCCCGCGACGGCGGTGTTGCACCTGAAGGCGGCGAATCCGGTCCCGCGCTCGTCCTGCTCACGGTCGATCTCGATTGCAACCTCAATGCCATCGGCGATCCGTTCGACCTGGCTGACGGCACCAGTTTGGATTGCAACGTCAATGCGATTCCCGACGAGTGTGATATCGCCACGGGCCACAGCTTCGACTGCGAGCCCGATGCGATTCCCGATGAATGTCAGGCTGACTGCAACAACAACGGCATGACCGACGCCTGCGACATCGCCGGCGCCATCAGCAACGACTGCAACGCCAACACCATTCCGGACGAGTGCGATCTCGCCGGCTGGGCCAACAACTTCTTCGCGACGCAGTATGATCCGCCGTTGGCCATCGTGGAGAGCGGAACCACGCAGGTGATCTTCCACGTCGACGCGGATGTTCCCATTGTCGACGTCAACGTTCACCTCGACATCACGCACCCGCGCACCGGCGATCTGTGGATCGCGCTGCGCCACAACGGACTCTCAGCCGTGTTGGCTGATCGTTGCGGCGGAGATGGCGACAACTACACCGGCACGGTGTTCGACGACGAGGCCGTCACCGAGATCTGCGCCGGAACCTCTCCGTTCTTCGGCGATTTCATCCCCGATCGTCCGTTCAGCATTTTCGATGGCCAGAGCATGCAGGGCGATTGGGTCCTACTCGTTCGCGACACGGTTCAGGGCAACGCGGGCACGCTCAACAGCTGGGTGCTGCACCTGCCGGTCGGCTCGCCCGACTGCAACATCAACGCCGTTCCCGACGATTGCGAGCCGGACTGCAACGGCAACGACCGCGTCGACGAATGCGATATCACCGACGGCGTCAGCATGGATGCAAACGGCGACGGCATCCCCGATGAGTGCTCGCCTCCGTTAACGATTGTCTCCAGCAATCCGCCGAATGGAGCTATTGATGCGCGACAACCTACCAACATCAACGGCAAAACAATCCCCGGCTGGTCTCAGCTCGAAGTGACATTCTCTTCTAGCCCAGGCGCCGTGTTGCCAATCGACTTTACCGTAACTTCCACCCACGGAATTGTGCCTGTTGTCACGAGCGCTGTGGTCAACGGTTCGGTGGTCAACTTAACATTGTCGAATCGCATTCCGCCCGGCGCATGGACGAAGATCACGCACGGCCCGAGCAGCAGCAGCGTCTGCCTCGGCTACCTGCCAGCCGACACCAACGCCGACCGCAGTTCGAGCCCGGTGGACATTCTCCACCTCATCGACTGCATCAACGGCGTGAACCAGTGCATGATCTGGCAGACAGATCTGGACCGCAGCGGCGTCACCAACCCAGCCGACATCCTCCGCGTCATCGACCTGCTCAACGGCGCGGATGCCTTCGAAGTCTGGAACGGCCAAACACTCGGCGCGTCGCCTTGCCAATAGGAAGTAGAAGTTGAGATTTCTGGTAACTCTTCTCAGCGTCGGGTTCATGACCGACGCTGAGTCGTTACTGGGACACCTGTCTGCTTGGTGATACCGATCATCCGTCCCGTTAGGGACAGGTCGAAAATAGCCCAGCATTTCAATGCTGGGTAAGCGTTTGGTGCATCAGGTTTGAGTGCCGGAGGCACGATCGAACGGCAAAAAGAAAGCGCAGTGTTTAGGGTCCGCCCTGCGTCGGGTGGCATGGCCAAGCGAAGCGCCGCCATGCCCGTACCAGTCGCGACTTCTGCACCCGTAGTGTGTAGGGTCCGCCCCGCGGACCTCTTCAACATCATCCGGGCCTTGGCGTCTTTGCGAGAGCCTATTCCTCGGGTGGCACGGTCAAGCCGCAGCTTGGCCGTGGTGGATGCCACTGCAGTCCCCTGGTGAGCTGATCCGCAATATGACCGTGCTAACCTATTAGTGTGACGACCTTGGCACGACTGCAGTTTGATGGCATGACCAAGCGAAGCGCCGCCATGCCCGTACCAGTCGCGACTTCTGCACCTATATAGTGCGTTTGTTGGGTCAGAAGCGCCGACAAACTCCAGCTTTGCGCCTTGGCGTCTTTGCGTGAGCCACCACCACAATTTCGCGTGCCTGCTCCCATTCTCTCAACCATGCGTGCGCCGGTGTTGTTATCAGGGTGCCATGAAATCCAATACGCGTGATTCCGCACCCGCCAGGCACAACTCAGCCACCCAGCCCGCACCGCCCACAACACCCCGTTCTGCGCGAAAAAGAAATTCCCATTGCAAAAGCCACGTTCCCGATAGCGCCCGCCGCGAATTTCACCTGCGCCGCGCAAAAGCGCGAAGATTCCAACCCCATTCTCTCGTCACCCGACGGCACGCATTCGCTCATTGCGCCATAACCAAAGCCCGCGCAAGTCAATCCCACACCGAAAATCTTGCAGGCTCCCGACGTCCCCCCACCCTTCATCAAACAAATCTCAGTGCCTGTGTGTCTTCGCGGTTTTCCCAACCAATATACAATCGTAAACAGCCCCCACGCAGTGGGTCGCCAATCGACAATGGTCGTATCCGTCCAATCAAAGTTGGCGTTTTGGCTTTAGGTTTTAGGTTTTCTCCAATGTTTCGACGTTTGGACTTTTGGACGTTTCGACGTTTAGTTTGTGCCACCCAGTGTCACTACTTAACACAAATTTTTCTCCCGTAGCCATTAGCCATTTGGAACTGGAGCTTTACGGCCTACATTGTGAAAGGAATTGCCTTATGGGCACTCGCCGCTGTTCACGGGGCGCGCGATGCCGTTCCAAACCTCGAACGCCCCAGCCCCATTGAGCAGGTCGATCACCCGCAGCACGTCTGCCGGGTTTGTCGCGTTGCTTCGATCGATGTCGGTTCCATAAGTGCCGTGCGGCGGAACCGACACGCCGTTGAGTATGTCGATCATGAACAGGATATCGACCGGATTCGACACGCCGTCGCCGTTCACGTTTGCAGGGTGTGCGATGTAAGAAACAAAACTACCATCCCCCAAAAACCGGATGGTCGTCACAGCCCCAGCCGTAATAGCACGCGAAAGCACGATCTCATATTGGTTGCTGTTAGTTTCGATGACGGTTGCGATCGAGACCGCCCCGACCAGCGAATCAGTCGCGGTTTCGCAAACTTCAAAGCACTCGCTCGCACCAGTGACACTGAGTGTCACTCGAATGGGGTCAGTCGGTGAACCAATTCCCATGCGCGGCAGGGGGTCATTCACACCATGCGGCTGTCGCGCGTCCACCGTGCCACTCGGCGGCACCGCCGAAACAATCGTTCCGTCAGAGCACTTCTCGACTCCGCACGTCTTCGCCAACTCCACACATTCCGCGTCCCACCCAACGAGACAACAGCCTGGGTTCATCGCACATACAGCCATGCAACATTCGGTCGATTCGCACCCGGGACTTTCATGAACGACGTTGCAGTTCTCTACTCCCGGACACGTCCACGACGCCTCGCACCACTGCACTGCGCCGTCTACACAAAACTCATCCCATGCCGTTTCGCAGCACACAGAGTCGTTTTCGCAAACCACATCACAGCAGGCGGCGTCCGCACACCCGGGAGTTTCATGGACGGCGAAACAGCTTCCCTCTCCCGGACAGGAACCGATGCTCATGCACGTCTGCTCGGCGAATACGACGCAATCATCGCTCCATGCGACAAGGCAACAGTCTGGATTCTCGATACAGACAGACGTGCAACACGCAACGTCTTCGCAGCCCGGCGCATCGCCCGTGGTGAAGCAGTTTCCCCCCGCGCCGCACGCTTCGGTTCCCGCGCAATCGACCAGCGCTCTAACAACGCACCTCGCGTCCCAGGCGGTCTGACAGCAATAGGGATCGTTCGCGCATACACTGGCACAGCAATCTGCCTGTTCACATCCGCCCGAATTATGTTCTTCGAAGCAGCTTTCTGCCGCCGGGCAAGCGCTTTCGCCGTCGCAGTGCAGCAACGCGGTTTCGACGCAGGACGTGTCCCAAGGTTGTATGCAACAGGCAGGTTGGTGTGCACAGACGATCGCGCAGCAGGAACCATTGTCGCATCCGAGTGTCCCATGCGACGAAAAGCAATCACCTGCGGCTGGGCATCCCGATGGAAGATTGCAAACCTCAAGCGCCAGGGCTGCACAGGATTCACTCCATGCATCTTCGCAACACGAACTTTGGAGCAAGCAGACTTGCTCGCAGCAGTCAGTTTCATGACAGCCAACCGTTGTGTGGCTCAGGAAGCAGGATTCAGTGCCCGGGCATACTGTCGGCATTTCACATTCTACGCTCGCAATGACAGCACATGTTTCGTCCCACTGTGAATCGCAACAGAACGAATCGATTGCGCAAACGGTTTCGCAACAAGTAGCATCGCTGCATCCGGGACCGCTGTTGTGTTGAAAGCAACTGTTTGTGTTCGGTGGGCCGCAAACATTTCCGCTCAGTGGTGCAGCAATAGGAAACCAATCGAGACCGGCTTCCGTCGGCGTCATGTTCGCGACAGCATTGCTACACATTAGTACCGACAAGAACATGGCAATTCTTGAATCGCGGCGATGAAGGATTGGAATCGAATGAGACATCGATCACTCCTTGAGAATGTGACTCGCAAGCGATCAACACGCCGGTACGTGATCGACCGCAAATGATTGGAATGCGCAGTAGTATACATCGAAGTAGATTGGAGTGAAGGATCGCGACGTAAATGAAAGGACGCTGTGGCCGTACTAGCAGTTTTGTTTTCGATTGCGCCGACGATACAGGATTGCGCCGCCCAGTAATACCAGCAGACAGGTTCCCGGTTCTGGAATGGCGTTCACGTTGTCGATGGCTAACTCCTGCCCGCCGACGCGCACTGAATTGATGTCGCCGGAGAGAATGATCGAGGAGTTGGTGACAAAGGCGAAGACGCCCGGTGCGATGTTTATCGGCAAGGAGGAAAAAGTGTTGATTTCGTGGATCGTTCCGCCGTTGACCGAGAAGTTGTTGGACCCGCCGAACTGCTGATACTCGAGTGTCAACGACGTGACATCGGCCCCCATGCCGGTGAAGTCGAACAGCACGCTGATGTTCTCAAGCCCCAGCGGTGTTGTGGGAAAAAACCCATCGTACTTTCCACCGACCTCAGCCTTGACGAATCCGACGTAAGAACCGAGGAAGAACTGCTGCACCGACATGTTGATGCCGCTCTGGGAGAGCACGATATCGCCTGGTGAATCGCCGGCAGCGCCACCGTACAACGTTCCCGGCGGCATCGATTCAAAATCGATGATGGTCGCGTTTGCCGGAGTTCCCCAAAGGATGAAGCAGCAGGTCAATGATGCGAAGGAGGAAATCGCGCGGCGAATCGTTTGGTGTGATGGTCTCTTTGCAAACGCAAAGAAATGTACCGTAGTTTTCAGGCCTTCTCGACGCACTCTTTTCACCCCTCGGGCCATTGTCGTTCGCACGACCCGCACGACTTCCATTGGCCCACGTTATAGTACCCGAAATGTCGTGTCCGCTTCAATCAGAACCTGTCGCTTGGGTCTCGAATCCAATTTAGCGGGAAATTGCCTGATCCGCGCGTAATTGACTTCATGGCCACGTGATTTTTCGCCGCCCGACTCCATTCTGGCTGACATCTCTACGCCATGAATAAAACAGGTTCTGACGGGACTTTTTGTTATCAACGTCTAATAATTCACAGGTTTCTAGCGAGATAAAAAGGTTGTGATCGCAGGGGCAATGGTATATATTGACGTTATCGCGAGGTGTTCGTGCAGTTGGGGGAGCATCGGGGGATCATCTCCTTTCATTCTATTTTTGCACGGGCGCGCCAGCGAGGGGTTCAAAAGAGTGCCCTCAAAAACAAAGTGAAGTCGGAAGAAGAGTAAGTACTCTTACTCTATGGGGTTGGGCTGTTTAGAAATCAGCCTATGCATTCTCGGGAAGTGTCAATTGGGAGGGACACATGCGTTGTTATAAAAATCACATTCTTATCATCAGCACGGTTGCAGCATTCAGTTGGGCATCGGCAGCGTTTGCAAACATCAACATTCAACTTCAAACGGTGACTAGTCCGGTGCAGGTTGGCAACACGGTCGAGGTCCGATTGAACATCGCCGGTACTCCCGGGAATCAAAATGTCGGATTTGTCCAGACCATCCTCACTTGGGACCCGGCAAAACTTCAGTTGACGGGTACATCACAGACAGGGGCGTTCGCTTGGACTAGTGCCGCGTTTTACAACGATAGCGACGGAATCAACTCAGGATTCCCGCCGCTTCCCAACAACGACGGAAACGCGGTCTTTCGCGCTCGCGCCAACACTGCGACCTCGGTCCCCCCTGCGGGCATTCGAGTGACCACATTCCAGTTTCTGGCAATCGACACGGCCACGAATTCTCCCATTAGTGTCGTCAGTACGTTGCTGAATACTTCGACTGTCGTTTTGAATGCCGACGTTCCGTTCGGTTCGAATGTGCCTATTGACTCAATTACCAATTCGACCGTGTCAATCACTTGCACGTCGTCGCCCCAGTGCAACGATGGGAATCCATGCACGGACGACAGCTGCGTTTCCAATCAGTGCCAGTATGCGAATGACAACACGAACAATCCTAACGACGGATTGCGTTGCAACGGCGTGGAGCAATCATGCAGTGGAGGTACGATTATCTATACGCCGGGCATGGGCCCTGTTGATTGCAGTTCCCTGACAAATTCATGTGCAGTCGGCGTTTGCAATGAGCCTTCGGGCAGTTGTTCGGCGAATCCCATCAACGAAAACGGATCTTGCAATGACGGGCTATTCTGCACTGTCGCATCGCATTGTATTTCGGGCACATGCGTAGGTTTCGGCGGCCATCCATGTCCGGTGCATTGCCGAGAGTCCGACGATACGTGCGTGGAATGCATTTCGAATGCCGAATGTCAGGACGCCCAGTTCTGTAACTCTTTGGAAGTATGCAACCCTGCCGGGCTCTGCGTCGCGGGTCCGGATCCGTGTCCGCCACCAGCCGACATCTGCCTTGAGGCTTCGGATACATGTGTACAGTGCACGAACAACGCGGATTGTTCCGACGGTAACTTCTGCAATGGCGTTGAGACCTGCGTCAGCAATGTCTGCCAGGCGGGCGTAGCTCCGTGTTCTCCGGGCGATGTTTGCTGCGAAGCGACCGATTTCTGTGCGGCGGATTGTTGCACAGATACGGAGTGCGCCGACATTTATCCCTGCTCAACGGATATTTGCGGTGTCGCTGGCGAGTGCGTTCATTTCGCCAACGCCACGCCGTGTCAAAATGCTTCGTTCTGCGACGGAGCGGAACAATGCGTAGAGAATCCGCCGGGGGTCTTTGCCTGTACGCCACCTACCGGTCCGCGATGTGAAGTTGGCGAAATCTGTTGCGAATCAACGGATGTTTGTAATCCAGATTGTTGCTCGGACGCGGATTGCATAGATGCTCTCTATTGCAACGGTGTCGAGACTTGCTTAAACGGTGTTTGTCAGCCGGGTATGGCTGTGGATTGCTCATCCCTTTCGAATGAATGCCGCACCGGCGTTTGCAATGAAATGACCGATACTTGCGCCACGCAGAACATCAACCAAAATGGTCTTTGCAACGACGACAACACATGCACCTACTCTGACAGATGCAATAACGGTGTTTGTGACGGCTGCCTGCAGGGTGAAGTGGGGTGCACGCCGCAAGGTTGCGTCAATCTTTCGTGGGATCCGCCTTCGCAAACGGCGCTGGTAGGTTCCACCGTGCAAGTCAAGTTGATCGCCAAGTCATGCAACGCGACGGCGCAGGCAGTGGATGCGATCGACGTGATTCTCGGTTGGAACGCGACGAGGCTTCAATTGGCAACCAGCTCGGGCGGAAATCCGAATCCACAAGATCCTTGTACGCCTGCATCGTGTCCGCCGTCGCCGCCGTATGGCGTGTACGACTGGTTGAGCTCCGGCTGGGGTAACGATTGTTCGCTGGATGCGATCAATAGTCCATGCTCGGGCACGCCGGCGAACGACGGAAACGCCTTCTATACGTCGCTGTCACAGATTCCGCCCAACCAAACGGCGATGGCCAGCGCTGCAGGTTTGCATGTAACAACGTTTAAGTTTCTCGTGTTGCCCGGTCCATCGGGGGCTACGACGCTTGCGTTAACTCCTTGCTTTGCGCCCGACGGAACAACTGTGACGCGCGTGGTTGGCGGCGCAGGGGCAGGAACAGTCGTGACGGGCACACTTGGTGCACCGGCTACGATCAATATTCAGCAGTGCGCCAACAACTCTCAATGCAATGACGGCTTGGACTGCAACGGTACTGAAACGTGCGTTTCCAATTCGTGCGTGCCGGGAACACCACTATGCGACCCGATGGGGCCAACTCCGGTTTGCATCGAGGCCACCAATACCTGCGTAGCGTGCACTCAAAACAGCCATTGCTCGGATGGCTTGTTCTGCAACGGCGCTGAGACCTGCAGCAGTAACACTTGCCACGCGGCAGCCGGCCCCGCTTGCGCTGCTCCGCTCATGTGCGATGAACCGAACGACCAGTGCGTCCAGTGTTTTACGAACGCTGATTGCCCCGACTCGGTCGCCTGCACGGACGACCAGTGCATCCTTGGCACCTGTTTCCACGTTGGTAACGATGCGTTTTGCCAGGACACTTTGTTCTGTAACGGAGCCGAGGTTTGTGATGCGGCTCTTGGCTGTTTTAGTCCGGGCAACCCATGCTGCGATCCGCTCGCGTGCAACGAACCGTTGGATACGTGCGGCGGCGGCTGCCCGGCGGCGACGGTGTTCGCGATTGGCTCGCGTTGGATATCAGTGACACCGGCAGATGGGCCGGACCCGGTCGCATTGCTGGTTTCCGGTAATCCAAACGATCCGGATATTTCGTGTATCTCGCAATATGTCCAGGCGAACGGAACTCTAGGGGTGAATCCGGTGTTCCAGACGCCGGCGATCTGGGGAACTGTTCTGGTTCGAGATTCAGAGATTAGACCACAAAAGACGTACACGGTCTGCACATCGTGTGCCTCCGGTTTCTCGGCGAAGAGTGCGGTCACTCTCTGGCGCTACGGCGACGGCAACAACAATGGCACGATCTCGCTGGATGATATCCTTTGCGTGCTCAATGGATTCTCGGGTTCGTTCGGTACGCCTCCGAGCTTCTGCACGCTGTACTCGACGGACTTGATTGGCCCTGGTTGCATTCCCAACGCGGGTATCACGCTTGACGACATTCTTTCGGTGTTGTCAGCGTTCCAAGGCGCAGTCGTGGTTCCGCCGCAGCTTTGTCCGGCGGTTTGCCCGTAGTTTTCCCACAAAACAGGGAAAACAGTTATCACTACAGCAAGGGCGCTCATGAACTGAGCGCCCTTTTTATTTGGTCGGTTCGCTATTAATTGCAGCGTCGCGAATTGGCATTTGACTCGCAAACAATGGTACGCTTTTCATGTTTTCACCTGCGTATGTGGAATCGATGTAGTTGTCGTGCGTGCGGAACAAGTGCGTAAGGGATTAGTTTTTGCTGCGTCGGGCAGAATTAATTCTTATGGCCTGACGATCCCGCTTGTCGTTGAAAGTTGATCAGGCTTGCGTGCGAACGAAAAAGTCGTCAGGACGCGCGTTCCCGCAGCACATGAATTTCTGGCTTGGTTGCGGTAAGGACCCGAGTTCGATTATCTGACCACTGCGAAGATTCGGTGAGAGCTTTACTGCTAGATTGGTATATTCATGCTCCGATCAAATCAGTTGTTAGCTACTTCATTTGCCTGCGACGTTCGAGTCAATTGTCAGGCACGCGGTGCATCTCGCAAACACTCCTCGCTGCGATATCTCACTCCAGAATCCACCCGTGAGAAGTCGATGTCTCAACAAAAGGAGGTGGACAGTTTCGCAACTGACGTTCTAATGTGGAACATGCGGCTCGAGGTGATATCGGGGGTGTTTGGGGGGCACGGGAGAAGGTGGTGCCATGAGACACTCGGTCAATCCTTGGATGCTCGTTTGTGTTACCGCATGCGGCGGTACGGTTTTCGGTCAGGTCGTTAGCGTAGATGTGACAAGCAGTGGCACGAGTGGTTCATCGTGCTACCCACCTGGTTCGACAGTGACAATGGCTGTCACTGTCGGCGAATACAGACCAGCCATTGTTTCAGGACAATTCCTGCTGGAGTACGATCCAACCTGCCTTTCGTTCGTTGATCTGCAGCCGGGAAGTGAGTGTGACGCGAACTCTCATTTCAACCAACTCAGTTTCGTCATGGTGGACGATCCCATTGGGACGATCTTCGCCGACATCGATTCGAAAATCGTTGGCACCGGAACCAGTGATGACGTGGCGCTCGCTTGCCTGACGTTTACAAAGTCGTCCGATTGCCCGCAGTGTCAGGTGTGTTTCTCTTCCACCAGTCCACTCAGCACTTTTCTGACGGATGTTGACGGCATGACTGTCGAACCGTTGTTTGACAACGGCGAGTGCTCGTCGAGCGTTCGTCGAGCAGGGGACTTAGTTTTGTCCTGCCCTCCGTCAACCACGGTGAACGCCGCCTGCGACTCCGCTTCGGCGGCAGTCTCCTGGAGCGCGCCATCTGCTCAGGACATCTGTGACGGCGATTTGATGATGCAGTGTACGGCTTCGCACAGTGGCGGCGAAAACGTTGATGCACTTATTACAAACGGCGGCGACTTCCCGGTGGGGACGACGCACCTTTCGTGCGTAGCCGGCAATAGTTGTGGTGCGTCTGATTCCTGTGAGTGGGACGTTGTGGTGGATGAGGATGTCACGCTGGATCTTCTTGTCCAGTTGTCGCCGATGATCACCGGCAACGTGATCGAGCGTTGCATCGAGTTCACGTTGTACCCGGATTGTGTGGAGGAACCCATCGACCTGGCGTTTGCGATGCAATTCAATCTGCCGGGACAGCCGGCGGGATCGGCGTCTGTGTCGCTAAGCGTTCCGCAGGCTCACTATCAGTGCATCACGGCTCAGGATCCGTTGCACACGCTAAGATCGGTGGCGGTCCCAGATTGCCTTTCCGACGGGCGCTGGAGTGCACAGTTTTATGGAAACCCCGGATCGGGCGGAAACTGGCTGGTCGGCGGCAATCTGAACCGCAGTAGCATTATCGATATCCTCGACTTCGGCGTGCTTGTCTCCAAGTACCTGACGTTGGTTGATCCGAATACGACGTGTGCACAGGCTGCGAACCCGAACTATAGACACGCGGACGTCAACGGCGACGGTGTGGTCGACATTGTAGAACTCAGCTTCATCATGATTAATTTTATCGAAACCGACCAGGACGCATGTTGCGGTGCAGGTGCGACGGCGTTGCCCATCACCGCGATTCCCACTTCCGAGTTGTATTTGATGGGAATGGGCAACCTCGCAGCTGCCGATTTGAACGGAGATGGTTGGGTCGATCTCGACGACGTGACTGCGCTGCAGAATGGAGCGCTCCCCACGCCGCGAAAGAAAAACAGCGGTTACGTTGTGGATTCTCCGTCTGCGGATTAGAGCAAGACGCGACCCCGTATGGCGGCGAGCTTGCCCTCGGCGCATCGTCGGAGACAGCGCGGACGGTGTCATATCTGGTCTTGCGTTGTGAAGCGTCAAGAATTCAAACAAAGAAGAGGGGGCCGTGATCACGGTCCCCCTTTTCTTTTCGACGTAGTAAGAGTTATCTACCTATGCCATCAGGGTGGTTCTATTTGCTAAACGCCATCTAACGTAGAACATGTAGAGGCGAGCGAAGAATTCTGTTATCTGGTGCCATCGTACCTTACAAGAGAGACGACTTGCTTGATTCTTTGGTTCAAAAGGTAATGCCGATTGCCAAGAAGGTGGCGGTCCCGCCTCCATGAACTTCCGAACGTTTGTACGAGCGATATTCATATGATATCCAGAAAAGCAATCCCCAAGCACTATTTTTGTTTCTTACTTTTCATCATTGGGTGTAATGATTCGCGCCAGTGCAGAAAGGAGACCATGCCCGGAGGGATAGGGTCATCGCAAAAGCAAGAGGTTACCGACTGTCAATACATATACAGAAAGACTGTGTTGCCTGAATCAAGTGGCCCAAGTAGACAGTGGGTCACGCTTGAAGTTGATAGCGTAGTTGGCAAGCAACTTGTTGCATCGTGGGTAACAGCACATGAGAGGGAATTAGAAGCGGGCGATATTATTCTAAAATTGGCCATAATGGGATATGCCCCCCCCGAACTCCTCTGTGTCCATGGCGGAGATACTGCTCGACGCTATTTTGTGATGTCGGCCATACCAACCCCTAGAAATTCACCAAACAATCGCCCTCAAGCCAATATCGCACCTGCCGATATTCTTGAACTGGAGCATCTATTCGAAAAGTACGGCAAACCAAGCAATTGGCAATCACCATAATGTTAGTCTTTCACCCTCATTCTGAGAATGATTATGGCGCTGCCAATAGACGGAAATCGTTACCAAGCAATGGGTTCGTTGGACTTTAGTTGCATACTCGTCAAGATCGGCAATTGGATTCTAGAGTGCTTGCAATCCAAGTGTAGCGTGCGTCCACATTGCATTAAGCATTTTTCTGGCTTCCGAAATCTCGGCCTCCGCTATGTTTGGATTGAAACTGCTCTAAGTGGCATTGTTTCGAGTCGATGTGACGTCGAAAAACGATTGTTGCCTGCAAGAATGGACTCATTGATTGCATGAAGCGTGGCATACTGTGCCATAATACCGATCGAACGATCCACAAAATGAAAACGGGACCGCAATCACGGCCCCGTTTTTCTCAATTGTATTCAGCAGGCTACGTCTGCTGAGTTAATGCGATTCTCGCTCGCTCATCACGGAGGTGCACAGCCGCAGGGATTGGCTCCGGCGAACGCGTTGAGCACCTTGAGCAGGTCATCGAGATTGATGATGCTGTTGGGTGTGCACGGCTCGGTCGCAGAACCGGATACGTCCGCATTGGGGCACGCTTCAAACGAGGTAAACCCGTTGATCGCACACAGGATGTCGTCGAGACCAACGCCGCCCTGGCAGTCTGTGTTGCCGTACAAGGCGGGCAGCGACTCGCAGAATCCGCCCGAGCATCGATCGCACGTGCAGACATTCGAGTCCACGCAGGTCGCCGCAATCGAGCAAAGGAGGCAGGAATCGGGAATAGCGTCTGCGTTAACATCCGATTCAGTGCCGACCAAAATATCAAGCAGGTCGACGACCGAGTTCTCGTTGCAATCGGCCAGCGGTTCGTCGTAGGCTTGCAGGAAGAAATCGAAGTCGGCCAAGTCCGTCGCACCGTCCTGGTCGATGTCGCCAATCGCACAAGCGTGGTTCGGCGAATAGAGACCCGCTGCGTCGTAGCAAGCCCTGAACGCATTGAAGTCAGGAATGTTTACGAGGTTGTTGCCGTCGAAGTCGAACTCGGCGCGTCCCAGCGAATCGAGGAACGCGACAAGCTGGTCCTTTTCGATTTGCGTCAGGCCGTTGTAGGCAGTTGCTGCAGCAATTGCTTCACTGCCGGTCACGCCGTGGTGGGCGATGGCCTGGTCGATGCGCGATGCGAAAGTTCCACCGATGACTCTTCCGTCGTGTATCATCGGGTTGCGAACTCGCAAACCCCACAAGGCCGGCGTTCGAATTTCGGTCTGCATGGCATCGCCTTGGGCGATACCGTCTCCCAGCTGACCCATGTCGTGCAGCAGGTAGTCTGAATACGGTTTGATGACCTGATTAGCCAAGCCCGTTTCGTCGGCTGTACCGGTGACGAATCGTGCGATATGGCACTGCGCGCAACCGATGTTGTTGAAAATCGTTTCGCCAGCCATGCCGGACTTCGGCGTCTGCGGCGGCGGTGAAAGGAAACGCTGGAAGTCAGTCACGCGATCGATGAAGTGGAAACCTTCCCCATCGGGTCCATCTTCCGGATCGGGCACAGTGTCGCAAGTGGCGAGCAAGCCCGCATCGCCATTGGGCGCGTTTTCTTCCTCAAAGAGTCGATTGGTCAAGCCCATCTCGTTCAATGAGGCGTCGCCGGAGAAAGTCAACACGGTTGCGACCTGCGCCTTCCAGCCGAAGCGGCCAACACGTGTGCCGCCCATGGGGTCTTCAACCGGCGTCACCATGTGAGCACGGCCGCTGACCGATGCGGGCGGATTGTTCTGAGCTTCCGTCAGTTTCTCATCAGGAATGGCTTCTACCATGCCTGCTCCAAACGTTGAGGTTGTCATGCGCAGTGCAGTGACGTTGGCGATTTCCGGAATCTCCTCTGCACAGCCGCCGCTGATCGCTTGCGACTGCAAGAGTGAACCGCCGAGTGAAGCAAGTGGATCAAAGCCACCCTTTTCCTCGAGGCCAAAGCGAATCACTGCAATGGCTCCCGAGCCGCCATCGCCACCATGACTGTGGCAGTTAGCACAAGCGCGCTGATTGAAAATCGGACCAAGGCCATTGACCGTGGTCAAAAGCGTTCCGAATTTCACATGACCCTCGTCAAAGCGATCGAGTTCATCAGTGGTCAGGTTGCGAACGGGGTCGCCGGTTCGTGGTTGCAGAAGCAGGCTGCACGAGTCGGTGTTTTCATCGCAATAGAGCGAATCGTTGCAGGGGCGAACGCCTTCTTCGCATTGATTGGCTACGCATACTTCGGAACCATTGCAATACGCACCGTCATTGCAATCGCCGTTGTTAATGCACTCGATGCACGTGTCGGTGTTTTCGTCGCACGCTAGCGCGCCGCAGGGATCGCTGCCAGCTTGGCATGCGCCGTTCACGCAAGTTTCCGTGCCATTGCAGAAGAGCAGGTCGATACAATCGGCGTCTGTCAAACAGTCGACGCAGGTATTGTTTGTTTCATTGCAAAGTTGGCCGGGACAAGGATCGCTTGAACTCAGCGCGGGCAGGACGTTGTCGTAGACAGCCGTGCCCGGTCCGAATTGACCGTCGACGCTGACCACCCCCAAGCCAATAACGTGTGTGCCAGGGCCGGCCAAAGCTTCCACATCAACGATGAACGTGACGTTGGTCGCGGGATTGGCGTTGTCGATCGTGCCGCCTTCGGAATTGAGTCCGGTCGTTGGGCCGCCCAGGGTGCCGTCGGCATTCAGACCAAAGAAAGTGTTGTCAATGCCGATGACCGGATAGTCCCATGCATCAGCGTCTGCACCGGTGTAACTGACCAGTGTGAATTGCAAGTTGCCGCCGCTGAGCAACACGCCCGACTGACTTGCCCAGGTAAATCCACCGGCGCCAGCATCGGCGCCGACGGCTGAGAGGTTGTTATTGAAAGTGATTGAACCAGCGACGGGAATGTTGCTCGCCCAACCGGTAGCACCGTTGAATCCGCCGTTGGTCACACCGTTGCCCGCGCCAACGCATACGCCGCCGGCGCACACTTCGGCGCCGTTGCAGAACAATCCGTCCTGGCAATTCGCGTCGCTTGAGCAGCCCGTGCAAACGTTGTCGACCTCGTTGCAAACCAAACCCTGTGGTACGCAGGGGTCTGTGCTTGGGGCGCACGCACCGGCTACGCATGTCTCCGCACCGTTGCAGAACTGTCCGTCATCGCAATCGCTGTTCACGATGCAATCGACGCAGGAGTCGTTGGCTTCGATGCAGAAATTGGCGCATGGGTTTGTGCCGCTTTGACAGGCGTTGGACACACATTGCTCGGGTCCGTTGCAGAACACGCCGTCATCGCATTCGGCGTTGTTGTTGCAAGTGGCAGGACAGAGCAGCTTCGAGACGAGGAAGTTATCGATGCCTGCTTCAAGCACGGAATCGTTGGGATTGTCAGAGGCGACAAACCGAACGCGAACGTTGGCTGTCGGTGCGACAAAGTCGCTAACCTTGAACGAGTGTGTCAGCCATTGACTGCCCGTGTCGCTGACCGAACTGACAGTGAACCACGAGCTGCCGTTGTTTGAAACCTGGGTAACGAGGCTGTCCTGTGCGCCCGCGGCGCTCCAGAACGCCCATCGGGCATAAGAGATGATCGCATCGGCGCCAGACAAGTCGATAGCCGGTGATGTCAATGTCGTAGGGCCGCCGTCGACGTCATCGTTGTTGGCCACTGCATCGCTCGATTGTTGAGTGATGTAGCACATGGTTTGGTCTGTCGCCTGACCGAAGTCGTTCTCCGGTTGAGCGGCTGTCGTTCCTCCCGTGGGGAAGAACGTGCCGACTGGATTCACGCGCGCCCATGCGCCGCCGGTGACGCTGGGATCATTGGTAACAGTCCACCCGGCCTGAGCGGTCTCAAACTTGTCGTCAAAGATCACTTGAATGCCGAGCGTGGAGGTTGTGGTATAGAAGTTGGCAGGAGCGCCCGCCGGGTCGGTGTGCGTTCCGCCGCCTGAGACGTCGGTCGAGACATAGTACCGAACCACTGACGTGCATGGGACAGCCGGAATGTTGACGAAATAGAGGTTCGCCATCTGCTGAGTCATCGTTGACTGCACGAACGGACCGCCATCAATCGAAACATATTGCTTGCCGGAACCGGGGATCGGCGTTGAACCCGTGCCGGTGATCGACACGCGGAACGAAGTAGCTTGGTTGGGAACGAGTTGGCCCGGGAGCCCATCTGGATAGGAGAAGGTGAGGCTAACCGGCGGAACGTTCATCCATACTTCGGTCCCTTCGCAAGTGCCGATGACCATGTCGGTCCAGCCGTCCTGGTTGATATCAAACAACGCGATGTCGTGCACACCGGTGGGAGTCCATGGGGCCGCGCCGCCTTGTTCTTGAAGCGTAATGCTCGGCACGTTGCCGAGGTTGCGATAAAGGTGCATGCGACGATCGCAGCCTGGGATGTCGATATCGACGTCCGCTACGACCACGTCATTGAAACCGTCATTGTTGAGGTCGGCGATGTGTGAGTCTCCGCCGAAACCGTCGTCGCCGCCTGTTTCATAGGAAAAAACCTTGGTTTCGAAATCGGCTCTACCATCTGCGCCGTTACCCAGGTTCAGCATATACCCGTCTGCACCGTCGTCCGTAACGACCATGTCGGGACGACCGTCGTTGTTGAGTTCGCCGACGGTGGTGTGGTAGGGGGCGTTGGCGTAAACGACATCGAGTGCGTTGAAAAAGCCTTCGTTGGCGGGATTGTTGTAGCTGATGGAGACGCGCTGCGGAGTGTTCAGTGCCGAATCCTTGATGACGTCGAGCACGCCGTCGCCGTTCATGTCGACGATTTCGGCGGCCATGCTGAACGCGGACAGGAGCATCGCGGAACTCATGCGTGTTTCGAGCGAATCTGTGAACACGCCCGAGCCGTTGTTGATGAACAGGCGATCGTTCACGTCGTCGGCTGCGTTTTCAGGGCTGCTTCCGCCGGCGCCTGCACTGTCATAGTCGCCGAAATAAAGATCGACATCGTTGTCGCCGTCGATATCACCGACTGCGAGCGAACAGAACCGCGGTGCAACCGCGTGCGGACTGGTGATGGTCATGATCTGCGGAAACCTGGTGTTCTCGAAGCGGAAGCCCTGCCATGCGCCGCTGATTTCACCTTTGTTGATGTAGATTCTTGGGTGCGAAATGTGCTTGGGTTGACCTTCGCTGATGGTCGTGACGGTGATCAGATCTTTCCAGCCGTCGCCGTTGACGTCAGCAATCTGCACGTCGCGATTGTTGCAAGGAGTCAGGAAGCCCTGATCGCCCGGAACATCGCTATCGGTCGCATACAGCGAGGTGCGATCGATGAGCACGCCGTTTTCATTCATGAAAAGAACGGCTGTCCTTCGCCCCGGCGTCGTAAACGCTTCTTTGCGAACGGAGACCAGATCGATGTCCCCATCCTGATCCAAGTCTGCCCAGGCGTACTCTTTCTCGTCAACGTCGGATGCGCCGACGGAAGGATCGGAAGACAACCGAGTGGAAGTCTCATTGGTGAAAGTTACCCATCCGCCGCTACCCGCTTCTGCACTTTGCTGGCTCGTGAAAAGCACACCATAAACCAGGATGATTAATGCAGTGAAATGAGTCTTACTAAAACGTAAAGAGTAGTCCCACGAAACAGAGGGCAGGTGCATACGAATAACTCCTTTGACAAAACCGGCGGGAGCAGCACGCCGACTCCTAGGCGCGCTGCACTGGACCCCAATGGAAGCCGTTATTATATCCCGCGTTGTGCTAGTTCCGCAATAAAATAGCCGATCTGCGACGATTGATGCGGGTGTGATTTCAACCCAGGGTGGCTGGCTTATGCCCGACCTACTCGAACATCATCATGAACTCGGTGTGCAAAATGACGCTGCGGTCCGCCTGGTAACCTCATCTCTTTGGCCATAGCCTCCGAGGATTGCTTACTGCACCTTCGTAAAAAAGAAGCCGGCTGCGGGGATCTCAAATCCGCCGCAGCCAGCTGCAATCTTGTTTAAGTGAAAAGGGATTTATCGCCAAATCACTTTATTTTCCTCACGGGCATGGCGGCGGGCACGGATAAGCGCCACCGCTGAATGCGTTGAGAATCCGAAGGATGTCGTCGATGTTGATGATCTGATCCGGTGTACATGGGAAAAGGTCCAGATTCACGAATGTGCAGTTTACGAAGCTGCCAGAGAAGCCAGCCAACATGCACAGAATGTCATCAATATCAACCATTCCGTCGACGTTCACATCGCCCCACAAAGCCGTTGTCGCAGGCGTTGCGGTTGTGAGAATTGTTCCGCATTCTTCCTGCACGAAATAGGTCGTCGGAGGTTGCATCATCGCGCTCGGAATAATCTCCGAACCTGTCACGTCGATCGTGCTCCAGACCGAAGGAAGCTGGAAGACCGGTGTCGTATCCAGCGAACCGTCCGCCTGCACGTACAGCATCAGGCACGAGATGCGCGGGTCATTGGGATCACCCGTGACCAGCAGCGCGACGGGGGCTGCACCTGCTGGTGGTTGTGCGGTAATGTTGATCGACCGCGGTCCACCGACAGAAGTTGCCGGGGGTTCCGGAATCGGATCGCCGACGCAGAAGCCGGAGGCACAGGCGTCCGCTTCCGTGCAGATATCCAAATCGTTGCACGCGAAGCCGTCCGCTTCCTGATTGATTAAGCAAGATGTCACGCCGTCGCAGGTATCCGGGTGATCGCATTGTGATTCCATCGGATCGCCGCAGGCAGTGCCAATCGTCTCATATCGCGGATCGCAGAAACTCATTCCGTCGCACGTATCGGGGTTATCGCATTCTGTGTCGGTTGAATCGCCGCAGAGCGTTCCCAATGGGCGCGCTGGGTGTGAACAGACGCCAACGCTGCACAGGTCGAAAGTGCATTCGTTGGCATCGTCGGTGCATGGCTCGCCATCGGGTTTGTTATTCGCTTCGCAGGCGCCCGCTCCGTTGCAGCTGTCCGGGCTCGTGCATTCACCTTCGGTTGCACTGCCGCAGTCGGTTCCTTTCGGAAGTGGAGTCCATGCGGTTGAATTCACGACCGGCAAGCAAATCTGGCACTCATTGGTCGGATCGAGTTGACCAGCCGTGTAGCATTGCCCGTCGATCAAACATCCATCGTCAGCCGACGGCCGGATGTTGACCGTGATGGAGCCCGTGTTGTTGCTGAAACCTGCGACACGAATGTAGTACGTGTTGCCCGCGACGGCATTGAACGTGGCTGCCGAGAGCAGACCGATGGCTGAGTCATCATCGCACGCGAGTTCGGTACCGCCGCATGCATCATAGATGCTGAGCACGGTATCGTTTGAAGGTGTGAACGAACTTCCTACCGTCGTCACGAGAAGTTCAAGACTGCAAGTGGCATCGAACTTAAACCAGACGTCGTGATTCGAGTTCGGTCGACACGAAGCTTCTGCATCGTCCGGTTCGGTCGCGGAAGTATTCGAAAACCCGGTGTTTGTGCCTTCGGTAATCACGACCGCGGTCGTGCACTGCAGGTTGCAGTTTGGATCGGTGAGACCGACGCAGTTCCCTGCGCCGTCGCACATATCCATTCCAATTCCCGGTGAGCCGGTTCCTGTACACGGATTTCCGTCATCACAGACATCGGTGGTGTTCTGGTGCTGGCAGACGGTCATCGGATCCGGCCCTTCGACGCAGGTGTCGCTGGTGCACTGATTGCCATCGCCGCAATCTCGAGGACCGCCGCCGCCGCAAGTTCCGTTCGAGCATGTCTCACCGACGTTGCAGTTGAGATTGTCGTTGCAGGGAGTGCCATTGGCGACGTTGTTGTTCACGCATTGGCCCGCACCGTTACAGGTATCGGGATCGGTGCACGAAGTATCGGATGAGTCCCCGCAGGCAGTGCCAGCCGATGAGTTTCGTGGAAGACAGGCGCCTGCACCGTCGCAACTGTCTGCCATGTCGCACTGCGGATGCGTGGGTGTCCCATTGCCGCATGCAAACCCGTTGGGACGCAAATTGGCCTGACACACGCCTGCCTGACAGGTGTCTGGCTGATCGCACTGCGTCGACGAGGAGCTTCCGCACGAGGAACCATTAGCAAGGTTTGTATGGGATACCGCACCCGTGGTGGTGTTGCAGGTATCGTTCGTGCAGGAGTTGTTATCGTTGATCGGCGTCAATGTACCGTTCGTTGGATTACAGCATTGGCCTGAGGGTGTGGTGTTCTGATTCGTGCAAGCACCTGTACCGACGTTGCAGGAATCGACCGTACACGCGCTGCCGTCGTCGCAAGTCGCATTCGAGGTGCAGCGCACGTTGATTATTGCACCATCGAAAGTCAACGGAATCGGCAACTGGTCAGGTCCGCGGCGAAGGAACGAGTCATCCGTTCCGGGCACAATGTTGAGCTGGAATTGTCCAGATGATGAGGGCGACGCCACATAATAGAACGCGGAAAGATACTTTGGCACTGTAACCACCGGACCATTAGCCTGTTGAACGGCAGCCACTGCACGTGGATTGGCCAGCGTGCAGATTCCACTTTCGCAAGTTGCCGATCCCGCGCAACTACCCGGTGTGCACGCCAGATTCTGAACACACTGTCCGTTGTCGAGTGATGAGAACACGGTAAAGTTGGGTGGCGGTCGATAGATATAATCCGTTCGCGAATTGTCGATTTCGATTGTTGAGTTGAAGGAAACCGAACCTAGTGATCCACCGGTAGCGGAGCAAGGCATCGTGATTTGAAAACCCTTTACGTTATCCGGTGCAGAGTCGTCGAGAAACACGTCGAAGATGATCTCTTCGCCTGAGTTAATGGTAACTGAAACCGGCATGCCCGGTGTCGTCAGGTTGGGATCACTCCCCTGGCGCACAAGGAACATTCGCGCGACGCCGAATGCATCGCTCGCTGAGAATAAGATTGCACAAACACAAAGACACAGCCAACGCGGCTGCATGGCACACATCCAATTAGGCCCATTCTTTTTTTTCATCCCCATCGCTCCTTCCGTGACTGCTTCCCAAAAAACGATTCCCGAGAAAAAACGACCCGATTTCCAAGTCCAAACTACCAAGCGCCTTCGCTTGTATGAGATTGATCCTTACTTATTCGTCTTGTGATGGTACAGCGTATCCGAAGTTCTACCGATTCGCCATGAGATTGATCGGCCTTCTGAATCGCGGAACTTGGTGCGACTGTCCAGCGTGAACCTCAAGTCGCTGACAGCTCCATCCTCTTCTGATCCTTCCGGCAGTTCGTAAACAAATGTACCAAGGTAAGTCGGCGTTCGGTGGTCGACGCCGCCCGTCATTAACGCCCCAGCCAGACGGCCGCGAGCGAGGTCGGCGGCCGTAAATTCCTCCAAGCCGAAAAACGCGAAATCTCGTCGGTCCTCCGCAACAAACAGTTGGCTGGGTAGTGGAGATCCTTCCCATTTCCTGTCCGGGACCAAAGTGATTTCATAGCCTCTTAAGTCCTGGATTTGGCGTGTAAAGAGCTCGATGGTGATGATCTCTCGCTCCTCGTGTGATTCGTACGATTCGCGAAGTTCGATTTCGATCGGTGCGACACCGGATTTTTCGATGTTTGAATCCCCAATCAATGATCTTTGATTGCGACCCGGTTCTTCTGGATCGGGAACGTTGGGAATGGCAGCACCGCCACCACTGCCACAGCAGTAGTCTGCCCCAGTGAAGGCCGAGAGGACCCAGAGAATATCATCGAGCGAAATGACTCCGTTGCCGAAGCAAGGGTGGAGGTCTCCCAGTGGGCAAGACGAGAAATTGGCAAATCCGTTGAGTGTGCACAGGATATCGTCAATAGTCACTGCACCATCGAAGGGTGTTTTGACGTCCCCGAAAACGCTTGGGCAATCGGAGATGGTCAGAATGCAGGACGAACCAATATTGAACGGAATCGGTATCTCGACGCCTTCGCGCAGAAACGTCTGCATGGGATCATTGACGATCGAAATCTGGAACGTGCTGCCCGCCTCCGCGTCTGGCGAGACTTGGAGAGTATACGTCGCGAGGTATTTCTGAGCGGCAGGAACCTCCACTTGCGTCTGTATCGCGGAAGCAACGAGGCTGTTCGCGCAATCGTCGGCTGCAAACGAAGTGAGGTCATGAAATACATAGTCCGTTCGGTCAATATCCACGAAGACGGCACCCGGACATGCCAGCGAAACAGTTCCTACACCGGATAGCGGCGTAATCGAAATCTGTGCCTGATAACCTTGAAGGTTGATAACCTGGCTTAGGAACAAGTTCAGTTCAGTACCACCACCGGCTGGTGCTCCTTGCGACACTAATTGGCAGGACATGGTGCCGTACGTTTGGCAGGTGTCATTCGATTCCTTGCATGCCTGCGGGCAAGGATCGGAACCGTCCACGCATGCCCCGTTTGAGCAGGTTTCTGTTCCGTTGCAGTACAGCCCATCGTTGCAACTCGCGTTGTTCAGCACAGTAAGGTTGGCGATCGCGCTAGTGTCATTGCCCATCGAGTTTGACACGAAACAAGTGTAGGGTGCGACGTCAGAGGGTTGTGCGTTGTTGATCGTGAGGGTCGGCGATGTAGCACCCATGATGTTCACGCCGTTCTTGCGCCATTGATAGGAAATCGGGTTTGCTCCACTCGCCACGACGGTGAACATTGCTTGAGAACCCTGACAAACACTCTGATTAGTCGGTTCCTGGATAATGGAAGCCGCCTGTCCTTCAAGGTATTGCTGAACCTGCGAGTAATAATTGGCGAACGCGCCGTCTACCGTGGCGTTAGCTTCGCCTGGCCCGTTCTGACATGGATTTCCAGGATTGGAACCGCACGCACCAAACAACTGCCCCACAATCTGGCCGGAGCCATTGATCACGGGTGAACCGCTGCTTCCGCCGTCAATCGCGCCGGTAATGTCGCGACTGTAGATAAAATTGCCACGCGGTAATCCTCCGCAGGCACCGAAGACAGTGTCGACGTTGTGCTGCGAATAGACTTGAGGGCCAAAGTTGGGGTTGCTGATGCGATAGAGCTGGGTGCCGCCCGAAAACGCAACTGAAGTCGCGGAATAACCCATGAAAACGGATCCCGCGGGTGGATTCGAGTTCAATCGCAGCAGCGTGAAGTCCTGAGCGGAGTTGGTTGTTTTCAGGACGGAGCCGATATTTTTCAAAGCCCAAGTGCCACTGTTCGGGCACGTGCCATTGCACGTGGAAGTTCTAAATCGCCAGAAAAACTCTACGGTTGCTGCCGCAGGGTTCGTGCTGAGGCAGTGGTTGGCTGTGATGAAGAAGTTGCTTTCCGACGGGTTGGTATCAGTGACCAGGCCGCCCGAGCACGTAAACACATCTCCACTGATCACGAATTCCATCAAGGCGATGGCATCCTTGGCGCCGGTCACCTCTGGAACACTGAAGCAGGTTGCATCTTCGAGGCACGTTGGATTGCCGCAAAAACTACCAAGCGCGATGTTCACGGAATCAACGAACTCCGGACTGATGTGCGCGATTTCGGAAACATCGAATCGGATCGCTTGCATGTTTGCATTGCCCGGGATGTAGAGCTGCAGGTAGCCCTGCGAATCGAAGACGGATTCCGTCCAGAATTCGCCGGTTCCGTTCATTCCGAGTCCGGCGTAGGGACCGTAAGCTTCTCCGTTGAGGCTGAAGAAGAACAACTCAGCACCAGCCGGCAAATTCATGTTCTCGATATGAACTCGAATCGCACCGGCTTCCGGCGACGAAAGTCGTAGCGTCCACACGAAACTACCGTTGGCCAAGCGAACCAAAGTACCTGAGTGGTGCGCGCCCGGCGTTCCCAGGTCGTTGGGGTTGAGACCGTTGATGACGACGCGAGGATTGATCGCACGCACAGTTCCAATCTTCAAAGGGCGTTGGTCCGAGGGTTGCGCCAACTCGTTTCGCTCGGCCTCGGTCAAAGTAATTCCAACACCGCCAGCAGCGCCGACGTTGGGCATGTCTGTTGTCAGCCGTTGGTGCAGATCGGCCTGCAATTGCTGGTATTCGTCAAGCGTGATGCCATCGGCAGCGATGGTCATCGGGGCTTCGCCGGCTGTGGGCTTGACGATGTTCGAACCGTAGGCCGATTCATGAGCTGCCGCCAAAACCAATAACAATAAAATCGCCGTGCCGAATGGGCGCGACGGGAAGCGCATAATCCCCATGTGAGATCCCCCTAAAAAATAATACCGATGCTCCGATTCATTCCCTAGAGCTAACGAAAGAACCAATTAATTATTGTGGCCAGCGCGATGTCGGGTCGATGATGGGGCGTCAACGACGACGGCATCACGGATCTGCCACTCCACTTCATTTCCATTTGTGTCGCGCAACATCGTCTCGCTGTGGCGAATTTGCGCTTTGATGTCAATGCCGGTACTCCGCAGCTCGCGCGTCGAAACCGCAAATGTTCCGAGATGTCGCGGCGCAACCGTGCTGACGCCGTCGGTCAAAGTGGCGGCAGCGAGTCTCCCACCCTTCAGGTCATGGGCTACGAATGGTTCATGACCGGCGAAGATGAACTCCGGACGATCGGTATCAACGTTCACTTGGGAAAGTGTGACTCGTTTGCCACGGGCATCGGTCACATCGATAGCCACCTGATACCCATGCAGGTCGGCGACGTCGTCGATGAACGTATCGAAATAAGTTGTGTCGCCGTCAACGCGGGATTCCAACCAGAGTCTCGTTTCCGTTGTGGCCGAAACCGTAGTGCGTTGGATTGGGCGCGACGACGTCACTTCGCGTTCAGTCGAGGTGGCCGAGTCGTTTCCGCCGGATGCGCCTCCTCCTCCACCACAACAATGATCTACTCCGCCAAACGCAGCCAGCACCCAGAGGATATCATCCAGCGAAATGACGCCGTTTCCAAAGCAAGGTTGCAGATCGCCCAAGGGGCAATTGCTGAAGTTTGAGAATCCGGCAAGCACGCAAAGGATGTCGTCGATGTTTACGATTCCATCGAGCGGTGTCTTTACGTCACCGAAAACACTGGCGCAGTTTGAAACTGTGAGGATGCACGGTGCTCCGATGTCGAACGGGATTGGTTGCTCGAGGCCCTCTCGCAGGAACGTCTGCGTCGGGTTATTGACGAGCGAGATCTGGAACGTGCTACCTTCATCCGCGCCGGGTGAGATTTCAAGTGTGTATGTGGCCAGGTATTTTGGAGAGACGGGCACTTCGACAGGATTGAACACGGCTGAGGCAATCGAACGATTGTCACAATCAAGCGCGGCAAAAGAGGTTTCGCCGGCGAACACGTAATCGGGTCGACCGTTATCAATGAAGGCGCCGTCAGGGCATGCGACCGAAACGGTGCCCGTGCCGGTCAATGGTGTGATTGCGATCTGTGCCTGATAGCCAACCAGACCCAAGACTTGACTCAGATATAATTCCAAATCGACAGTTCCACCAGATGGTGCAGACGTCGTAACCAGTTCGCACGACATGGTGCCAAACGGTTGGCATGTGTCGTTAGATTCTTTGCAGGCTTCAGCGCAAGGGTCTGCATTGTCAACGCAGGCGCCAGCCGCACATGATTCAACGCCATTGCAAAACATGCCATCGTTGCAAGTGGCGTTAGTGAGTACCGTCAGCGTCGCGGGGTCACTCTCTGAGCTTCCCTGTGCATTGGACACGACACAGGTGTACGAGCCGGCATTGGCTGGGTTCGCCGGGTTTATTGTCAGCGTGGGCGAAGTTGCCCCGCCGATGTTTACATTGTCCTTCTGCCACTGGTAGGTGATTGGTGTAGAACCGCCAGCCTGAACAGTGAACGCAGCCGACGCGCCCTGGCAAACCGTGAGGCTCGCTGGCTGTTGCGTTACCACAGCCGGTGCGATCGCCGCGATCTGAACATTATCGATGAACCATTCATCGTTGGTTTCATTTACTTCGGCACGGAACCTCAGGCGGAATTCGTTATGGAACGCATTCGCCGGCAGCGAGTGCGATTGAGAAGTGAAAGTGCTCTGGTTGATGCCAGTCGATGTCACTCGATTGAGTTCGTTCCAAAGGTTGTTGGTGCCAAAATACTCGACGACAAGTTGCTCGCCACTCTCTACGCCAGAGTGTTGAGTAAAGTAAGTCACTGTGCCTTGCGTTTGGCCGGCGAACTGAATGAAGTTCGTGCGTATTTCATCATCCTGATACGTGCCTGACCCCGCAGCGTCCAGATTGATAGAGTTTGGTGAACTGGTTTCGTTGGACGCATTGGTGCTGCTCGTAGCGCCGTTGATGTAGGACCACAATGAAGCGGACAGCGTGCCCGAAGGAATGTCATCAAAGAACGGAAGGGGAAGCGGGTCTGCCAAGTCGGAGAGGCAGGAGCTGCTGTTCTTGTGGTTGACGATGGCAGTCTCTTCTGTGCAGCCAAAGCTTGTGATAATCCCCGAACAGCCGCCCAGACCGGAACACATGATGCGGCAGCAGTTAGTGCAACCTGAACATCCGTTGCAGTGCGACGCACTATAGTTATGCCCGATTTCGTGGGCACTTAACGCCGCGCGGCTGTTGATTGAGCTGGTGAAGCGTGATTCCACGACGCTATAACCCAACCCCGACGGCGTATCGCAAACTGCGGCGAGCCACGCCACGCCAATGACGAAATTGGGAGAAACCGAAATATCTTTGCCGGTGAAAAGCTCTGCGATGTCACGACGAATTTGCGTCTGCGGGCTCGACGACCAATGAGCTCGAAACTGATCGAGCAACGTGCCATAGTCACTCGAAGTGTAGGGGGCGCCGCTGACCGTGCGCACGATAGCCGTCGTGATTTCATACGTCACACCGATCGTCGCAACTTCATAGCGCGACTCCATGATGTTGACGATGTTCTCCATGTCAGCCAGCGTGTTGTTTACGTTGGAACCGTTTAGCACGTAGAACTCGAAGTCCGCGTCGACGCCAAGATCGGTTATCTTCAGGCCTGTGCCCGCGACACCGCCATCTGCATTGACTCGTCCAAGTGCACGCTGTTCCATTTCCGCGGTGACGCCGCATCGATGGTTCACGTCATCGAACCAATCGCTGTCCTTGTACACCACGTGCTCGCCAAATGGGGCGTCGAGACCGAGGTTCTGAAGAGATTGAATCACATACGCTTCGTCTTCGGTCGTAATCACGCCGTCGAAACGTCCATCATGCAACGAACCGCGAACGGTCGCCTGTGGATGCTCCGCGACGCTGCCTTTGAGCGTGCGGATCTGTGCCGGCTCCACCTGCACCAACGGTCCATTCTCTTCATATTGAACAAGCAGTCTGAAATCATCCGAACGAAGCGTGTGACGCTGAAGTTGCAACGTCCACGGCTGTCCCTCGATCAAGACAGTGGTGGTGACGGTGCCCATGAAAGGGTCTTCTTCGAACACCGGAGTTTGAATGGTTGACTCGCGGATGCTTAGAGTCTCGTTGACTTGCTTCGCCGTAAACTGCGCCGGCGCAAGTTCGTATGCCTGGCCATACGTTGACGTATCGATTAAGACTGCGAAAGCGAGAAAAAGTACTGAGCTGGTGAACAAACTCCCCCGACGACCATCGATCATTCCTGACTTCATGATTCTTCCCTAAGACACAATTTGACAGTTTCCGATGGGCCCATCGAAGCGCGGGAAGCAAATCCCCGAGCCTTTGACAGGTGCATCGCCCCCACAAACGACCTATAGGCGCGCCTTGCGGCGCATGGGATGTACGCTCGAATCTGAGTGCAGGGGAATTGCGCGACTCTCTTTGACAGCGCAGATGCACCCAATTCTTGGTACTACGCACCCCTGACGCAGGACTTGGACAAGGCACGTCCATGCAGTTCGTGCTACTTGATCCACGTCCCAAAACGTGTTCTATCGTAACTCAACGCAACGGTTTACGGAAGCTAGAATTGGCGCCGACATAGCGAAATTAGCCGATTTCAAACCAAGCTTTATCTTGTGAATCAAGTGTGCAGGTGGTTTAGGTGGCTGGTTGTTCCAGAAAAGAGAATCGCTCGCTTCGGTCAACCGAAGCGAGCGATTCGATGGTTGTTAACTGTTAACTCCGTTTCGTGCTCTTACGGGCACGGAGCTGCACACGGGAACGGGTCACCACTGAACGCAGCGAGCACTTTCAGAATATCGTCAAGGTTGACGATTTCGTCAGGTTCGCAGCCATCCAGATCCACGGCCTGCAAGGTGCACAGGGTGAATGTGCCCGAGAATCCGTTAAGCACGCACAGAATGTCGTCAATATCGACGACGCTGCTGTTGTTCACGTCGCCCCATGGCCAAGTTGATGCCGTCGCGAGGCTCGACAATGTCGTACCCGGCGACGGGCCGCAATCAGCCTGAAGTCGATAAGTCTCCGACGGAATGATCTCTTCGCCGTGGACGTGTACCGTACCCCACGCAGCTTGGGTCTGGTAAACGGGGCTTAACCCGAGCGTACCATCCGCTTGTACGTACATGTTCACGCAGCCCACTTGCAGATCACCCGGTAGGCCCGTCACGCGAAGAGCGATTGGGTCCGGATTCAGCGCGGGAACCACGTTGATGTATCGCGGGCCTGCTGATTGCACCGTCGGCGGCGGGCATGCTGAAACAGAGAACGAACATGTTCCGGCAATGGCATACGCGATCGGGTCATCTCCCGAATCGCGGAGGAACGTATCCGGCTTGGCCATAATCGAGATTTCAAAGGTCGATCCCGGAATGGCATCCGCCGAAACGTTCAGGGTGTATTCACTGAGGTAGTAATTGCCGGCAGCGATAGGAATGCCTGCAAAGACGGCTGATGCAGCACGATCTTCCGGACAACTAAACGCAAGGAAAGAGGTTTCGCCGGCAAAAATGTAATCCGGTCGGTCCTCGTCAATGAAAATGCCGTCCGGGCAATCAGTCGAAACCGATCCGGTGCCTGAGGTGCGAGCCATGTCGAGGCGTACCTCGTACCCGCGCAGTGACGGAATCGGTCCGCTCAAATTGATTTCCAGCGTTACCTGTCCGCCCGGCGCAGCATCGCCCGAGGTCATTTCGCAACTCAAGACTGGAATTGTGATGCAAGCATTTGCGAGTTCATCACAAATCTGAACGGCAGTGCACGGCGGCGTACCGGACTCGCAAAGTCCCGAACCGAGATTACACGTTTCGGCACCGTTGCAGAACTCGCCGTCGTCACACTGACCGTTTGACGTGCAAAGCTCGCAATCATCCGGAATGCCGTTGTAATCTTCGTCTACCTGAGTGCCCGCTTCCAGTTCGCAAGCGTCTGTGACGCTGTCATTGTCGCAGTTCGCCAGTCCCGTATTGCACTCGTCCGGAACGCGGTCAGGACGGCCGCGGCTGTTGCCGGAATCGGCCAGGAATGCTTCGAGATCGGCAAAGTCCTGATCGTCAAACTCTGCAAACGCACCGCCCGGGTGTTGGGTTGGCGGCCACAGCATGTTCCAGATTTCAACGCGGCTGTGATTACGCAGGCTCGGACCTGGGAAGCCCATACCGCCTTGACCCTGGTTATTGTGACAGCCGAAGCAGAACATGCTGATGATGACCTGACCGCCTGAGGCAACACCGACCGGACCGCCTTCGCAGTCTTCGCTGGTGCCGTCGGCAATATCGCATTCGTCAGGGATATCGTTGTTGTTGCAATCCTCACTCGTGCCCAACGTCAAGTCATCTTCATCGTCCACGCCGTTATCGTTGCAGTCGGTGATCGGCGGACATGGGTTGCTGCCGTTGTTCGTAATGGATAGTGACCAATGATCGATCGATCCGGTGTCACTGCCGACGAAGTCCGCGGCAGAGATGATCCAAGCGCCTTGCTTGTCCATACCGTCGAACGCACTCAGCGGATTGTTGGGCACATAACTTGGCGGAGATGCTACGCCGCCGGCCACATTGATGTCCTCGATGCTGCCACCAGTGGCTTCGTCATCGAGCACGATGTCGAACCCGTCGTTGTCCCAGCCGAAATCAGGTGACGCTGGCAAGCCCGGTCGGTCAATGACGGTC
The DNA here is from genome assembly GCA_964494205.1 of uncultured Phycisphaeraceae bacterium. Lineage (GTDB taxonomy): Bacteria > Planctomycetota > Phycisphaerae > UBA1845 > UBA1845 > JBBTCX01. The sequence continues at coordinate 493,244 of CAZBRD010000001.1, forward strand.
ACAGTTGTCGCGCCGTGTTGCACGCGCACGACCAGGTCGCCGTTCCAGGTGTGTGGCAGAATCACTCCGAGATTTACGTCGTTGATGATGCCGCTATCCGGAACATTGAATGTGTGGCTGACAAAAGCGCCGGTGCCGTCAGGAATGCTGACAACCGGACTTACACTAATGTCGTAGTTTTTCGCGGCCCCGCCGGTTTCGCATTCGTCCGGAATGCCATTGGCGTTGCAATCGTCGCTGGTGCCGAGTGAAATATCTGTCGTATCTGCCACGCAGTTGTTGTTGCAATCCGTCGGGGTGACTGCAAAGTCGTCAACACCGGCTTCAACGACCGAGCCGCCGTTTGCAGCAAGGTCTTCCGCGATGAATCGCACTCTCACCTGGTTATTAGGAGTGACAAACGTCGACACATCGAATTCATGCTGAATCCAACCGCCCGATGTTCCCGCACCCGATGGGCCAATCGTTTCGACGTTGACCCACGAACTGCCGTTGTTGTTCGAAACATCGACGCGGAAGGTCTCGGTATTGGGAGCCGCACCCGCTGCGTTGGAGTACCAGCGCCAATAGCTGATTGTTCCGCCGCCAGTCAGGTCAAGTGTGGGCGAAGTGAGCGTTGTGGTGCCATTGTCAATGTCGTTGTCACCCACGCCGCCGCCCGCGACACCCTGGCCCGTTACGTAGCAAAGTGTGCCAGTTGCACTGTGGTCATCTTCCGGCTGAGCTGCTGAACCGACTGGGTCTACACGAGTCCAGTTGCCAGTGGTCGCTCCGCTGGTCACTGTCCAGCCGAGGTTGTTCTGGAAGTTGTCGCTGAAGCTGGCAGGGACGCACGCAATCGATTGGCAGCTTGCGTCGCAAGTGGCCGTGCTGGGCGGTTCGCATTCTTCACCCGCTTCGACAACTCCGTTACCGCAGGCAGGGCCAGTATCGGGCACGATTTTGTAAACGCCGCCGTTGCTGATGCTGCAGTAATAAAGTTCGCCGTCGCCGTCTTCACCGAAGGACACAATACCTGCGATAGCACCCGCGTTTGGAGCAAGTTCCGCTGTTCGGTCCACGTGGTTCGTCAAGCCGCCTCCGGTTGAATAACGGAAGCTCTTGATGAAATCTGCACAATAGTCCGCGTAGAAGTAAGTGCCCTGTAGGTCAGGAATCGCGCATCCGCGATACACATAACCGCCGGTAATCGAGCACACGCCAGGAGTTGTCGCATGAGCTACATCAAGAATCGGTAGCGTCAGCGCACCGGAGTTGCACGTGCAACCCGATAGACCCGTGCAGGATGTACCTTCCATGCAGCGCCATCCGTAGTTCCGTGCGCCCGTCAAGCCTGCCGGCTGGAAGTCAATTTCCTCGTGCGCATCCTGACCGACGTCGCCGATGTACATGTCACCTCGTGTGCGATCGAAACTGAATCGCCACGGATTTCGCATGCCGATCGCCCAGATCTCATCTGCACCTGCCACACCGATGAACGGATTGCCGGCAGCCACGTAGGTCGGTGAATTATTCACATCGAGTCGAAGTATCTTGCCGAGTAGTGAGTTAATGTCTTGAGCGCGTTGGTTAGGGTCGTTTGCGCTTCCGCCGTCGCCCATGCCGACATACAAGAAGTTGTCCGGACCGAATTGCAGGCAACCGCCGTTGTGATTGGCAAAGTCCTGCGTGATCGTTTTCAGAATGACCGCACTGGCGGCGTCGGCTGTATTGTTAGCCGGGTTTCCACCGGTGGCGTTGTAGCGAGCGATCACTGTATTACCCGCCGTGTTCGTATAGTTCACATAGAAGCGACCGTTGGTGTTGAAGTTCGGATCGAACGCCAATCCCAGCAAGCCTCGCTCTCCGCCCTGACTGGTCAGCGCAGCGATGTTCAAGTAAGGCGTGGCGAGCACCGAACCGTTCGCGAAAATCTTGATCGCGCCCGTTTGCTCAACGATCCAAAGCCGGCTGTCGCCTCTGGGGGCACCGACAAAGACTGGCTGGCTAAGTCCGGTTGCAACGCGGATCGAAGTGATCGGCGTCGTTGGGAATGTATCGCATTCGTCAGGTATGTTATTCGTATTACAGTCGTTACTCGTTCCGTTTGTTATGTCGCAGTCATCGGGGATCCCGTTACTGTTGCAATCCGTTTCGCACTCGTCCGGAACGCCGTTGCTATTGCAATCGTCGCTCGTGCCGCAATTTGGCATTCCCGAGCAACCGGGAGCTGCACACGAAATGTCGCAAGTGTCAGACGTGGTGTTGCCGTTGCAATCCGCAGGTCCCGATGACGGGACAACAGTGCTGGCAAAGACCGAAGCCGGATTCTTGAACAACGTCAATGTGACGTTTGCATTCGTGCCCGCCGGAGCGCGGTTCACGTCAAACCGGAAATTATACATGGTTCCCCAGCGCAAGGCGTTGGCGTTCGGGTTCACGGCAAAAGTCTGCGTAGCCCAGGAAACGGTTCCACCTGAGAAGGTGCCGGTCCAGTCCGTACCGCTGTAGGGATCGCCGCTGTGATAGGCCACGTCGTGGAAACCAATGTTCTGTACGGTTGCGGATGCATCAACCGGAACGCTGAATGCTTGGACCGAGCGATCCGAGTTCACGTTTTGCACGGCGTATTCATAGTGCCAGAAACCGCCGCCAAGGTCAGTTGCCTTCGCCGCGATAATAAGCAAGCCCTCGCTGGGAATGTTCACGTCGGTTTCGGTAACAGTGGGGTCGACATCTTTCCAGATGCGAATAGCTTGTTGTTCACGCTGCGTGGTTCCGGTTAGGGCAAAGCTCCAAGCGCTGCCGCTGCCCGACAACGTAAGCTCACGATACGAACAATTGTTGTCGTGATTGTTGTTGGCTGAGTCATCGGCGGCCATGTATTGGGTTTCACCGAAATAGCGTACACCGGCTGTCGTTTCGAGGTCAGTAATCGCGACCTGAATGCGCTTGTGAATCGAGCTGCCGGTCGAGGTGTCGTGAGTTCCTAGGTTCGTTCCGAGGTTGGGATTGATATCGGCTTTCGATCCAAGTCCACTCTGATCACCATTCAAACCACAGCAATACGGATCGGAGCACCCGACACCAAGTACAGTTCCACCTTGGCCGCTGCAACCGCAGCCGCAAACGTTTTGCGTCAACGCGGTGAAGCCGTGCTTCAGCCAACCCTGACCGATTTGCTCAAGACGATTGTTCTTCAATTTGAAGATTGTCTGACCAATGACGGGGTGGTCCGGGTCCGGACTCGCCTGCCACGAAAGATTCGAGCTTCCGATGTTGCACGAAGTCGTGCCGAGCGCGAATGCTTCAATGCCGCCACTGCTGGCGTAATTGCTTACGTCAATAATATCGCCAACGATAACGTCAGGGCCGATGAGCGGGTCGCCGGAGTTCCAGCAATTAGTACCGTTGTTTCCACCAGCCACGCCACCTTCGTCGGTTGCACCGACTTCATTCGGATCGACAGGGGTATCTCCACCTGCCCAGATGATTTGGCTTGAAATCCGAACATAGCCCATTGGATAGCCGACGAGCTTCGGATTCCCCATGGCTTCAGCCAGCGCCGGTGTCGCCAACAAACCGCCTGATTCGAGCAGGAACTGCGAACCGTCGAAACCGATCTTGGGGTTCGGCAGCTCGAACCAATCTACCTTGTCGTGGCCGACGACGGACGAGAGCAAGAACGAAATTGAGGTCTCGGTCACGTTCGGTCGAATCGCAATGGACTCAAGCGATAACACTTGACCGCGGGATTGCATCTCAAAACCGCCATCAAGAAGGAGGGCTCCATCGCCCACGCCTTCGAAAATCCCTTGAACAGAAGATAAAGTTAACGAAGAATCCGGTCTGACTGACAGGCCGATAAGCGCGCTGTCAACACCGAATCGATCATTGGTGGATACGACCTGTATTCCTAGTGTTTCGAGTGCAGATTGCTCGAAACTGATCGATGTTTCTCCCCCTACCACGTTCCACAATTCCGCGCCATGTAATGAGCATGGCAGTACTAATCCAACTAGACACAAGTACAAACTACGTCGCACCACTATGACTCCTTTCGAACCAATGAATGTAGGCATGGGGCAATGAGTGCAAGGGCACCCCACGAAAACTGCCGCGTCGCTTTCAGGTAGAGACAGCACAACGGCGGGCTCATCACAAGGACGCCGGGTTGAGTGACGCACCTACCCCAACAGGCGCGCGCAGCGTCCGATATGATCATAACCATACACTCAGGTTCGCCTATTTTCAATTGCAAAATAACCAAGTCACAACCCAGTGAATTGGCGGTGCGGGAAACTCCGCAAGCTTCAAACTCTCAGGTGGCGAGCGATCGACTCAATCGTGGGTGAGGCAATGCGCAACTTGCAAGAGTCTGCCAAGGTGTAACTATTGTTCTTCGAGACGATTTGCCAGCTTGATGCTACGCGCAACAGAATCTCTCAAAGCAACCGTTGAACGTATTCCGGTAAGATAGAGGCAAATGAGACATCGCGTCTCAATCATTTCTCGCGGTTCTATCGATTCACAGATGGACGTGTGCACGTGATTCTTGGAAGCAGATGTCTTTTTTTGTACTGGGAAATAAGGCTTTCTCGTAGCAGTCACAGGCGCAAGTTTTGCGCGGCCGATTAGGATTGGCGGCACCATCAAACTTCACAGGCAGGCGAGGCTGTGTTGCTGCAATTGGCCGGAACCGAGTTTCTACAGTTAATGCCCTTGGCTATGGCTCCTTCTGACGGGTTGTGCATCACTCTCGAAACGAATTCCAGCAGTGTTAAATTGAGGACGCAATTCGTATAGCTTTATATTAACTCATTTAGCCCAATAATCGAAATAATCGCGTTTCAGTTAAGGTTGGCAGAAATGCCGCCGGCAGCAAATAACAACCTTGGAAAAGGCTTGATAGACTCGGACGTTATCGGTATGCTGCGAAAGAATGGGACGATCGGTTTATTACCGGTCGGTTTCGATTTGGCCAAAAAAGGGGCGGCCTTCACGGACATAATGCGGGTTTTAGGCGGGCAATCAGGGTCAACGACTCACGATCGATTTCACCTCGTCAACGGATCGTGATGGTATGGCTGTCGATAGCCGCGCAAAAAACTGCGAATCGGGAAGTGCCCGACGTCGTGTGAATCAAGGACGGGAAAGGATGTTTGGGTCGAATTGCGTTTCGTTGTTTGAGTCGATGCGGTAACTGAATGATCATGAAGTGTCGAAGCAATCACGCGAAAAGGACGCTGCAATCCGAGCAATCTCGGCAGGGGGGCCTGCAGTTGGGAATTAACGCTCTTGTCGTTCAATACCGAAAAGCTGTGTTCACATCGGGTTCTACGGTCGCTTTCGCTCGCGCGAATTCGTCCGACTCACTACGCTCGTGTGCTTCGCGGTTGGACACCGATGGGCGGTTGTTCACGGCCCCGTCAACAACGCTCCTCAGTAGTTGTATTTGTGCCCGCGCTTACAGGGGAAGCAGTGTCGCGGCCACGCAGTCGTTGCGTGCTTCGAGACGAGTTGAGTTTTGCGTAAGCTGACGTTGGGTTGGACTTGTGAGTTTCGGACTAATCAACGGGGTGAACTAAGGGATTGACGGAGGAAAATGGGATGAATAGAACCCGTGGGTTCAAATTGGTAGGCCCGCTTGCTGCAGTCACTGCTGTCGGCATTCTGGCTTTTGGTTTTTCGTTAAATGCGGCTAATGAGCGTTCACGCGGCAATAGCCCGTCTAAGTCAGATCGTCGCGTACTTGTGCCGGTGGAATCTGCTCCGGTTCAACAAGGACAAATGGTTTCTGGGCTTGGTCTGCAAGCAGAACCAGCACGAGAAGAAAATAATGCGCGACCAGTCGCAGCAATTACTAAGGCCGAGGACCAAAATGGTTTCCATCGGTCAGCGCAGCTTGGAGATGTAATCATTATTGGCGACCAGCCCGAAGAGGTTGGCGTTGGAACGTGCCCGAACGCTGGCGGATTCCCCGGTAGCGGAAACATCACGCAAAACACGAATCCGACCTTGATTACTCCTGGCACAGTAGCTTGTTCTGGCGATGGAGGCGCGACTACTACTGCAAATGCGTTTGCTCGTTGCTACAGCCCAGCTGTTGAAGGCGTGCCCGTTGGGATGCCCGTCACGCTGAACTCTTTGACGTTTGGGATTGAGGCTGTCACCGGGATGGATGACGTTCCGCTTGACATCAATATCTATCGTGACACAAATGGCTGCCCCCCGCCTGCGACGGCGGATCTTTCGACCGCAGTCTTGATTTGCAAGAAGTCAATTACGGTCGATCAGGCGCAAAGCAATATGCTGGTGACGGTGCCCCTTGGCACGGTTGTACCTGCGGATGCACATTTCATTGTAGAAATTGCACAACCGCAAGATGGCTCGGGCCTCTATGCATTCTTTCCGGCCAGCAACGCTGCCACGGAGTGCGGTCCATCGTACATCCGTTCGGCGCCATGTGGCTTGCCGGGTTTCAACACGTTTGCTTCCATTTCTAATCCGAATGTCCATATTCTTCAGTCGTTAAGCGCGACCGTTGGCGGTACGCCGTCTGTTTGCGGTAACAGCTCGATCGAAGGTTGTGAACAGTGCGATCCGCCCGGACCGTGCTGTTCTGCTACTTGCATTTCGTCGCCGACCGGTGCGTGCTGCACAGCCGGTTCATGTTCGGTTACATGTGCAAGTGCCTGCACAATGGGTGGAGGTACCTATCTGGGTGATGGCACAAATTGCACTGGTAGTCCATGTTCGAGCGGTGCATGCTGCCGAAGCAACGGTCAAGCTTGTACGGAAGAATCGATCGGCACCTGCACAGGTGGCGGTGCGGTTTTCGTTCCCGCAGGTACATGCACTCCGAACTGCTGCCCGACTCCGTCGCGGCTTGGTGACGATGTCTGCGCCACGGCCACTGCGCCAGTGGTTGCCGTTCCAGGCACACATGTTCGAAACGGTAACACTCTGGGCGACGTTGCGACCGATGTGGACTGCGACCCTGACCTTGGTGTCGGTACCGTGGTTCGTTGGGAATCATTCACGATCAACTCGTGCGCCAACGTAACCATCGATCTGTGTTGCACTGAAGGCACGCGGTCGCCGCTCTTCACTGACATCCTATTCAATGCCTGTGACTGTTCAGTGGGTGGCACGATGTTTACAGCGGACGGTTACTCCAACAACTTCACTAACGGAACATTGCCGCCTATTTGCACCGACGGCAACTGGCACGCGGTTTGGTCTGACCTGCCTGCTGGCACATATCGGTATCCACTGTTCGTTTCGGGCTTCTCTACGATGGGCTCGCCCGATGAATATACGATGCACGTAACCACCACTGCGTGTGCGCTTGGTCGTTGCTGCAATCTCGACATCAATCCGCCGGGCACTTGCACTCCAAGCCTGGACGAAACCACTTGTACCGCAGGTGGCGGCTTCTGGGGTGGCGCTGGCTCGCTCTGCTTCCCGCCGGGTGCTTGCGGTAGTGGTGCTTGCTGCGATAGCGGCGTTTGCACAGAGAACGAATCGGCCGCACTTTGCTCGTCACATGGCGGCGAATTGTTCCCTGGCCAATCCTGCGCAAATGTCAATTGTCCGCCTGCGAACGATGATTGTGCTGATCGTCAGACAATTACCGACGGAGCGTTTTTTGTTGACACCACCGCCGCCACAACCGATGGCCCGGTTCTCGCTAGCCCTTGCGGGAATATGGTCTGTATGGGCGGAACCGAACCGGCTGGAACCGGGTGCTTTACCAACGAAGATTGCACCATGGGCGGAACCTGCACCGGTACCGGCGACAACGTCGATATGATCAATGACGTCTGGTACAACTACACGGCCGAATGTGATGGCACTCTGTTCGTGTCTGCGTGTGCGCTTGGCATCTGCCAATCGGGCGCCACTGGCGACCTGTGTGTGAATGATTCGGATTGTGGTGTTGTGGGCGGCTGTCCGGTTAATCTGTTTGACTCAGTCGTGGCGGTCTACCAGGGTTCCACTTGCCCGCCGACGACGCTACTCAGTTGCGACGACGATGATTCGGATTGCCTCTCCGCGCAGCAGGGTACCGTTGAAGTTTCTGTTGTAGGCGGTCAAACCTACAAGATCCGCGTTGGCACTTTCTTGGGAACACCTGGGCCGACCAGTGGTATCTTGGCACTCACTGTTGCTCACCGTGCTTCGGGTGGCGCCTGCTGCAACGCAAACGGCTCGTGCTCGCACGTCGCCAACGCTGGTGCATGTGCCAGTGGTGTCTTCCGTGCCGGCCTCTGCTGTTCGGAAACCACTTGCAACGCTGCGAACACGTGCGATTGGAACAACGGCCCGGCTAACACCGGCGGCGTTGCTTCACAGTTTGCTCCGGGTGAGTTCTATGCCGAAGCGGCTGACAACTTCATCATGACCGGCACCGGCACAAACGCGTGCCTCGTTGACAGCGTGCAGTTCAATGTGTCGCACTTCAACGTGTCGGTCGACTGTGTGTTGCCTGGATGCACCAACTCGCCGACTGACTACGCGTCGATCCATCTCGTGATCTACGAAGATGCGACGAACGCGGCTGTCGGCGTGAAGTCATTTGACTTTGACGTGGTGCCCGACGCAGCCATTCCGGATTGCGACGGCGCTACGCACACTGGCGTGTCGAATGTTCAGATCGTCAACGATCCGGGTAACATTGTCGATCTAGATGTGGACCTGGACATTTCTCACAGTTTCGTGGGTGATGTGATCGTCGAGCTTGAGCATACCAATGGCGACACTGTGAAGGCCCGAATCGTTGAGCGTCCGGGTGTGTTCAACACCAATAGCACGACCGCTGAATGTCCGGCTGGCGAAGGCTTCGATCCGAATATCGACAGCGCCGGCGCGTTGACAGACAACATCACGGCCATTCTGGACGATGAAGACACAAATCCAGTCGAAGATGGTCCGTTCCCGATTAACGGCCGCTATCGCCCGACGCCGGATGCGCTCTCGGTGTTCAACGGTCGCCCGAAGTCGGGTACGTGGACGCTGACCGTTTATGATACCCAGACCGGTGATCTCGGAACCCTTAACGCGTGGTCGCTGCACTTCACCAATAGTGGTGCAGAGGCTCAGCCGAAGGGTCCTGATGGTGCACCGCAAGCCGATGGTTCGCACATTGGAAACATGGTTGCCAACCTCGAATTGGCTCCACCATACAACTGCGTTCCGTTCGGATCGTGCACTGGCGGTAATAACGTAGGTGCTGGTTGCATCAACGACGCGCCGTGCACAGGCGGCGGAACGTGCGCGTTCACGGGCTCGGACTTCCAGTGCACGCCGAATTTGGCTTCGCACATGATCGAACTCGCGAAGAACACGAAGTATTGGCTGGCGATTTCGCCGGAAGTTCCGTTTACGGGCTTCTATCAAACCGCCGTCGGCACTTCGGATACGTTCGATGGTAATCCGGTTCAGCAGATCTTCCCGCTGCTTGACATTGTTGACTGGACCAAGCAGGGCGGTACTGATCTGGGCTTTGTGGTTAATGGAACAAAGGATGGCCCGATGGGTTGTCCGTGCACAACACTGGTGGATTGCCGCAACGCGGCCTGCATGGAAGACAACGGTTGCAACCATGCTACCTGTGTGAGCGGATTCTGCGTCTACACCTGTGAGCGTTATGGCGACGTTCAGCCGCCGGGTGGTAACGGTGTCGTCAACCTTGACGATATCCTTTGCATCCTTAGCGGTTTCTCGAACTTCGCTTCGTGCCCGAACGCGGACATCAATCCGTGCGGTGGTAACGCGGTGATCAATCTGGACGATATTCTCGCGGTGCTTGGTGCGTTCTCGGGTGCGAACCCCTGCACGTGCACTGAGAATGGTACTCCGGGCGGCGGTGTGACTCCGGTTTGCGGAAGCCCACAGCCGTAATTCACGATGAGTTTTTCCGGAACGCGGGGTGGGATTTGGGCCCACCCCGCACCGGATGGAAATCGAGGTCTTTTCCGTATGTTGTTAGGGAGGTTCCAAGAAGCTGTGTTCAGGAGCAGAAAGGAAGAAGGTATGAAGCATTGTAAGTTTTTGGTAAGTGGTTTCTGTATTTTGGGGCTGGCGTCCTCAGTTTTCGGCCAGACCCGCGTGTTCTATGAAGAACAGGGAGGCAACCCTGTTGCTACGCCGCCGGGCGGTTCGATCATCGTCACCACGGCGGGTGCAACGCACACGATTGACGTATGGGTTGAAGACGTCAATTTCCCCGAGCGCCTTAACGGCGTTCAGGCTAGCGTGCCATGCGTAATTGCATGCTCCGGTGGCGGTACTGCCACATTTGTTGGCGGTTCAGAATCGCTGACGGATCCTAGCAATCCCCAGTTCTGTTTCAACGGTCGCTTCTGCGGTAGCGGTGGTGAAGTTGGTACGCAGTGCGCTGCCAACAACACGACGGAGTGCCCGGGCGCAACGAACCCACCCGGCATTTGCCCGCCTGGCCAGAGCTCGCTGCCTGTTCAGGATCCCGGCACTTGCCCGGTTCCGTTCGCTACGGCTGGTGAGCCACGCGTTGCTGTGGCCCACGGCACGACTCAGCCCGGTATCGTCCTTGAGGACGACGGTCCGTTCCCGCCCGGCGGCACATTCAATGGCGGTATCTGCACGTTTGGTACTGTCCAGTACGTATTGTCACCGGATGCCAAGGGCGATTGCGTGATTCTGCTCGAAAACGAGCCGGGTACCGCAGTTCGTAACCAAAGCGATATGCCGGTTCCGTTCACGACGGATCCGATCACTCTCCGTATTCCGGTCTTCAAGTGCTGCCAAGGCACGGTCTGCCTCGGCGAAGGTTACACCGCTGGTGAGTGCCAGGCTGCTGGTGGTACGCTTGGTAATGACAACGATTGCGATACGCCTTGTGCGTGTCTGTCGAACGCTGATTGCAACGATAACAACGGCTGCACCAGCAACGTTTGCCAGGCTGGCACTTGCGTGTTCCCGTCGAACGTTCCGGCTGGTCAGTGCTGCAACCCGTCCGGTGGCGCTCTGTCGCCGATCGATGACAACAATCAGTGCACGGCTGACAGCTGCAACGCTGCCAACGGCGCGGTCACCCATGATCCGGCGCCGCTCGATGGCACGTCTTGCACCGATGATGGCAATCCTTGCACCTTGGATACCTGCGGCGCAGGTACCTGCGGTCACGCGGACATCACAGCCATTCCTTGCACGACCGATGCCGAGTGCACGGCTGCTTCGGGTGGCGCGTCGAACACTTGCGGTGGCCTGGCCCCAGGCTTCTGCGATTGCGTCGCGAATCCGCCGCTCACCATCGATTGTGCTGATGGCGAGAAGCCGAATCCCGAGTGCTTCCAGGAAGGCGACAAGGTCACCCTTACGGTCAACGTCGGTGGCGGTACGCTGGACATCAACGGTGGCCAGTTCCGTCTCGTCTACGATCCGAGCTGCTTGGACTTCCTGAGCATCGCTCCGGGTGCCGCTTGTGACGAAGGTTCGCCGTACGAAGTTGAGATTTTCGAGCAGGTCAATGAATCGGCCGGCACGATCTTCTACGCTGTCGGTATCAACCTGATCCAGAACGGTGGCTCGAATGATGGCGGCACGCTCGCCTGCTTGAGCTTCGCGAAGATCGGTGCCTGCACTGATTGCCAGGTCTGCTTCGATGACCTCAATCCGCAGCACACCTACCTGAGCGGCCCGGGCGGTCAGCAAGTTGATCCGGATCTTCCGAACGACGGCTGCGGTTGCCACGTTCAGACGAACGGCGTCACCACTGTCACAGTGCCGGAAGGCGGCGCGTTCAATGCTGATTGCGATTCGCCGACCGCGATCGTCACCTGGGCTTCGCCGGCTGCTGCCAGCGACACCTGCGACGGTCCGTTGGATATGGTCTGCACCTGCAGCCACACGAACCCGTTGGTCACCGATTGCAGCAGCTTGATCGCTCACGGCGGCGAGTTCCCGCAAGGTACCGCTGAGTTCGAGTGCTGTGCGACCGATTCGTGCGGCGTTGAGACTTGCGATTCGTGGACGGTCTTCGTCAGCGACGAAACCACCCTCGACCTCGTTCTCCAACTCTCGCCGACCATGGATCCGGATCAGTTCACTCGTTGCATCGAGTTCGGCTTCTATGCTAACTGTGTCGAAGCTCCTGAAATCTTCAAGGAAGAACTCGTCTTCGGCCCACCGTGGGATTTCCCGGGCCATGCAACCTATGACATCAAGGTTCCGAAGGGTCAGTATGCTTGCATCACCGCTCGCGACCAGGTCCACACGCTCCGCTCAGTGGCTGACATTGAGTGCGGTAGCAACGGTCACCTGAGCGCTGAGTTCAAGGGCGATCCGTTCTTCGGTGGTAACTGGCTCATCGGTGGTAACCTCGATGGTAGCCACGTGATCGATATCCTCGACTTCGGCGTGCTGGTCAGCCAGTACCTCAAGCCGGGCGACGTCAACAACACCTGCGATGAAATCAAGGCTCCGGGTTATCGCGATGCCGACATCAATGCTGACGGCGTTGTCGACTCACTCGATTATGCCTTCATCCAGGGCAACTTCCTCGAGGAAGACAAAGACAGCTGCTGCCCGGATGGCGATGGCGGCGTGGCCGGTGGTCCGGTTTACACCTCCGTCACAGTCCAGCAGTTGCGCGAAATGGGTAAGGCCGACCTTGCCGTGGCAGACCTCAACCGTGACGGCGTCCTTGATGGCGCTGACATGGAGGCCTTCCAGGCGGGCGTCGTTCCGGCCCCGGCTCGTCATGCCCCGAAGAGCAGCCGCTAAGAGCACCGCTCAAGGGAGCTCGCAGTAAGGTTCGTTCGTCAGCAATTGACGAATGGGTCGAACTGAATGAGTAATCTACGGGCGGCGTATGGTAGTAATACCATACGCCGCCCTTCTTTTTTGCCGCTTCTGTTTTTCTCTACCGCCGGATGCCTGATGTTACTCAATCGTTCCACGAGACCGATAAGAGCGGCATTGTTCAGGCCTGTGTTAAGAGTACAGTTCATAGTATGGGTGGATGACGTTGAGTTCCGAAATGATGGGTAAGTGAATCGAGAAACGTTTCGTTCCGATAAGAACCCAAGGTTATGAATCGCCGGTTTCTGGGATGTCATGCTATGTCCAAGCCAAAATACATGTTGGCGGTGCTGTTGATCTTTCTTCCCGCTTGCACTTCGACACTGCGCGACCGGGTAGACGGCTTATGGAAGGCGCGCGTCAGTGGAGATTGTCCGACGGTGCAGAAGTTCGAAGACCCACGAACACCCGGCGGCATGCACCGTGACGAGTACATCAAATTCTGCCAGGAGCGCGAGCCGTTCCTCTACAAGTCCTACAACGTGGTTGACATTCAAAGCGATCGCGATTGGGGCTGGGTTGACGTCAAGTATTCGTCAGTCATTCGAGGCCACGAGAACATTCCTGCTCGCGAATCCACGCTGAATGAGCGATGGCAGCGCTACAACAAGCAGTGGTTTCTCGTGCCGAAGGACAAACAGGATCGAATGCCTTCGACTCCCAAAGTTCGAAACATGAAGGAAGAACCAAAGCTGCAAGCGCGGTTCATGCAAACGTGGGAGGCGCGCAAGGCGAATGATTGGAAAAAACTATATGAATTACTTGACCCCAAAGATCGCGAGACTATCCCCTTGAAGGAATACTCCGAGGGTGAAGCGAAGTTCGACATTCTAAAAGCCGACCTGCAGTGGGTTGAAGTTATCGGTGAGAAGGGTCGAGTGCTAGTCGACTATCTCGCAAAGCCAAGCGACATAAAGCTGATCGACCCCATAAATGTTCCAAAGTTCGAAGATTGGATCCTGGTAAACGGTGAATGGTACCGTGACATCAAGCGAGATGAAAAATGAGAGCTTTCAAGATGATGAAACGAGTAAATGCATACAGCCTCGTCAGCGTTTGCGCGAGCATGGGCTTCTTGTTCCTGGCGACAGGATGCGATCCTGGTACCACTCGAACCACAAAGCCAACTCAGACGGCGGAAAACAAGCCGCCCAAAGACCCAAAGAAGGGGCGAGGTGATGTACAAAAACCGCAAGATCCCGTAACCACCCCTCAACCCACACCGGCGATTAATGAGCGCGTTCGTTTCGCGAAATGCTCACAAGGCCTGCCGACGACGCTCAGCTGGAAGTGTGATCCGATCATCGCAGACGTGAACAAAGACGGTTTCATGGACATCGCAGCCAACCCGCGTCTCGGAAAGGGACCGCGAGTTTGGCTGGGCAATGGTGGCACCGCCTGGAAGGAATCTTCGTCCGGACTCGACCACGGCATGGGCTCGTGTGGCGGCGGTCTGGCGTTTGCAGACATCAACAAGGATGGTCATCTTGACCTTGCCGTTGGCGATCACTGCCAGGGCGTATTTGTTTACCTTGGCGATGGTGGAACTCATTGGAACATGGTGACCAAAGCCCTGTTCCCGTTTGACGTTGCTGCCGAAGCAAAAGGCGCCATTGAGCAGTACACAGGCGCCGAAGACCTCGATGTCGGAGACTTCAACAAGGACGGTTTTGTCGACCTGATCGCCAGCTCGAGCGACGAGGGCGGAATCAACATGTATTACGGAGACGGCACCGGCATCAACTGGCAGCGAGCCGATGCCACGGATTTGCCCGCCAGCAGTTGGGCGAATCGTGTCGTGACTGCGGACATCAATAAGGATGGTTGGGACGACGTCGTCGCTTCGATGGGCGAAGGATTGCGCATCTGGACTAACGACCAGAAGGGGCATTTTACGCCAGTCATGAACGGACTCCCGACGCCGATGCTTCAAGGTCTGTATCAAGGAGTATCTGTCGAGGACCTTAACAAGGACGGTCTCCTCGATATCGCGACGGCAAACTGGATCGACGGACCGGAAGTTTTCCTGCAACAAGCTGATGGTTCGTGGAAGAAGATGCCGACTGTTTTCCCGCAGATGGAAGGCGGATCCTACGGTATTGACGTGGGTGACCTCGACAAGGACGGCAACGCTGACCTTATCGTGACCGGTCGCCTCCACAAGGGTGATAAGGGTGCCGGATTTGTTCGTGGCGTCTTTGCATTGCTTGGCGATGGCAAGGGCGGATTCACGTATGCACACGGCAGCGGTTTGGCTGACACGGGCATGATGTTCAACTGGGGCACCGTTGTCGGTGATTTGAACAACGACGGTCGACTCGATGTCATCGCCGGTAGTGGTGGCGTAGTCGAAACTGTACCGGGTCGTCCCGAGCCTGCGTTCCCCGAGAAGTTGGTAGCTTGGTGCAACACGCCGGTATCAGCAACCGGTACGCCATGAGTTAGAAAGTCGAATTCAAAGCGAGTGGTAGCTCCCATTCGCTTGGCATCAAAACACAATCGCCCAGCGGTTTCGAAATCGCTGGGCGATTGACTTTTTACTAACTCGTTCGACTTACGAGCTTACTCGCGTCGATGTCTCTGGAAGCAGTCGCGACAATAAACGGGGCGACCTTCGGTCGGTTTGAACGGAACTTGCGTCTGCTGGCCGCACTCGGCGCAGACCGCCGTGTGCAGTTCGCGGACGGCTGAACGTCCGCCGCCACCGCCGTAACCACCACCGCCGCCTCCACCACCACCGCCGCCGCCACCGCGACGTCCACCAAAACCTCCAGTGGACTTACGCTGTGATCGGCAATTGGGGCACCTCTTTGGCTCGTTTTCGAAACCTCGCTCGGCATACCTCTGCTGATCTGCGGCCGAGTGTACAAACTCGCCTTGGCAATCAGCACACACAATGTTCTTGTCTGTGTAACTCATCGATGTACTCTTTCGGGGCGATGCGTAGCGACCTCGAGGGGGATCCGTAGGCCGAGCGGCCTGAAAAGTGGGAAGGATGCTCCTACAAAGAATCGGCGATAACGCCCTAACCTTAACTCATTATAAGACCCCAACAGAGGCCCGATGTCAAGAAAAAAGGACACATTTCACAACCAAAGCAAATGGTCCCGTTTCTTCGGGTTTGTGGAGCCGGTGCACTAATCCCGAAGGACTAGGACACTTCAAGCGGTGAACTCATCGACCATACACCACGGCGCGATGAGATTTGGGTAAGGTGGCCATAATGCACCGAGTTTCAGATCACTAATTCGCCAGAACCCGCGTGGGCCTGCGCGTTTGGGATACATGGGATGTGGCACAGGCACGCACATGCGTTGCGTTTCGGCCGGATGTCCGATTATATTACTCGGGCTGCAAAACGGGGCACCGCGACCGACCCCTTCAAGACGAACAACAGCCCATCGGCTTGTTACCTGACCGCCAAAGCTGCGCATGTATTGCGCGATGAATGGAGAACCACGATGAAACTGCAAACTCAACCTGATACCAAGAAACGCTCGGCCTCTCACGAAATCGAGGTCGTCGAAAAGTACGCCGCGCACAACTATCACCCGCTGGCGATCGTGATCGCTCGCGCGGAAGGCGTTTGGGTTGAGGACGTCGAGGGTAAGAAATACATGGACATGCTCGCGGCATACTCAGCCGTGAACTTCGGGCATTGCCATCCCGATCTGATCGATGCTGCCAAGGCGCAGCTCGACAACGTGACGCTCACGTCGCGTGCGTTCCACAACGATCAACTCGGCCCCATGTGCAAAGAACTTGCTTCGCTCTGCGGTATGGAAGTCGTGCTGCCAATGAACACCGGCGCGGAAGGCGTCGAGACTGCGATCAAGACCGCCCGCAAATGGGGCTACAAGAAGAAGGGCATTCCCACCGACAAAGCCAAGATCATCTGCTGTAGCGAGAACTTCCACGGCCGCACAACCACGATCATCAGCTTCAGCACCGATCCGCAGTGTCGTGATGGGTTCGGGCCCTTCACTCCCGGTTTCGAGATCATCAAGTACGGCGACATCGAAGCACTCAAGAAGGCGATCGACGGCAATACAGCTGCATTCTTGGTCGAGCCGATTCAAGGCGAAGCCGGCATCGTCGTGCCGCCGGATGGTTACCTGAAGGAAGTCCGCAAGGTCTGCACCGAGCGGAACATCCTTTTCATCGCCGACGAAATCCAATCCGGTTTGGGTCGCTGCGGCACGACGTTCTGCATTGAGCACGACGGAGTGCAGCCCGACCTGTTCATTCTCGGCAAGGCTCTCGGCGGCGGCATCATGCCGATCTCAGCCGTCGTCTCGCGCTGGGATATCATGGACGTGTTCCACCCCGGCGATCACGGCAGCACATTCGGCGGCAACCCGCTGGCTTGTGCCGTCGCGCGGAAAGTCATCGAGATTCTCAAGACCTGCAAGTATCAGGACAACGCCAAGGCGATGGGCGACCACTTGTTCAGCAAACTGCGTTCATGGAACTCGCCGAAGATCAAGCAAATCCGTGGCCGAGGCCTGTGGGTCGGCATCGAGCTACACACAGCCGCCGGCAAGGCACGCCCATATTGCGAACAACTCATGAAGGAAGGCCTGCTGTGCAAGGACACGCATGAGCAAACGATCCGCCTCGCCCCGCCGCTGTGCATCACCAAGGATGAGGTCGAGTGGGCATTGGAGCGGTTGAAGAGAGTGCTCGCATAGTCATGACTCAAACGTCGTCTCGTGTTCTTGCAACCAAGTGACGGCGTGAGTCGGTGAGATGAAATACAAGACGCTCTTTCGACTTTTGGTTCGCTTTCTAGGCGTTGGCTTCCTTGCATTTGGATGCCAGGGCTTGCTATACGCGGCTTTTAGTGTTCTTTGGAATTGGTATAAGCCCTCGTCATTTAGGCCCGATTCGTGGTGGACTTGGACGGTGGTTCCGCCGATGGCCCACGTTCTAATCGGGATCTACTTGTTCTTTGGCGGTAGGTGGATTGTGAACCTCGCCATTCCGAGCAATCGCCCGTATTGCCCCAACTGTGCATACGAGTTGACCGGAATCTCGAATGGCCGCTGCCCCGAATGCGGCACGCCGTTTCGCGCGGAGGATGTTCAGCCTCCGATGGCTTGATACAATCGAAAACGGTAGTTGGACGTGTCACTAGTGTTTTGCACTGAGTCAGAAAATGAGACCGAATGACATTCGTGCACAATTGCGAAAACAGCCTTTTGAACCTATTCGGTTGTATGTTTCAGACGGGGCTACCTACGATGTTCGGCACCCGGAGATGGCGCTGGTCGGCCAGACCGAGGTGATCATTGCGATCAAAGTGGGAAAAGACGAACTTCCGGCAAAGTTCGCGTTCGTTGATCCTGTCCATATCACGCGTATAGAACCGCTCAACGGGACGAAAACTCGGCGCACCAAAAAGCCGAAAATTAGTTAGCGACAATCGGTTCGGGAAACAGGGCACAATCAGCAAGACAGCGGGTCAAACCCGCCATACAAGGTGAACGATGAAAACAACACTCAAAGGTAGACACTTACTTTCGATACTCGATTTTTCCACAGAAGAAATCATGGCCGTGCTCAAGACGGCGCGGAAGATCAAGGACGATCCCGAGTCGCAGCGTAAAGCCCTTCGCGGCAAGACGCTCGGCATGATCTTCCAGAAGCCATCGCTTCGCACACGCGTCTCGTTCGAGACCGGCATGACGCAGATGGGCGGCCACGCGATCTACCTCGCACCCAGCGACATTAAGATCGGCGAGCGCGAGACCACCGAAGACATCGCGATGACTCTCTCGCGCTACGTCGATTGCATCATGGCTCGCGTGTTCGGCCACAACATCGTCGAAGACCTCGCGAAGTTCGCAACGGTGCCGGTCGTGAATGGCCTCAGCGATTTCGAGCATCCGTGCCAAATTCTCGCGGACCTGCAAACGGTCCTTGAGCGGAAGGGCAAATTGCAAGGTATCAAAGGCTGCTACATCGGCGATGGCAACAACGTCGCACATTCGCTGATGTTTGGCGCCGCGCGAACCGGCATGCACTTCACCGTCATTACGCCGCCGGGTTATGAGCCGCGTCGCGAAGTCATCACCAAGTCCGCTGAAATCGGCTCTGCCAACGACTGCAAGATTTCTGTGACCAACGATCTCAATGCGGCTGCGGGGATGGATGTACTTTACACCGACGTCTGGGCTTCGATGGGTCAGGAGGCGGAAGCCGCGGCGCGTAAAAAGATTTTCACCAAGTATCGCATCGACGCCGACACCATGAAGATTGCGGCAAAGGACGCAACGATCCTGCATTGTCTTCCTGCGCACTACGGCGATGAGATCGATTACGCGACTTCGCGATTGCCGAATTCGGCGATTTTCGATCAGGCTGAAAATCGCATGCATGCGCAAAAATCGCTGCTGCTGCACCTGATGAGTTGATTCCAGCTTGGAATCAAGTTGATTATGTGACGTATCACACTTGCTCGATGAGCAAGCCGTTTTTGCTATTTGCGTTCTCAGACGGTTGTGGTACAGTTTTTGTGGTTGGATCAAACGACCGGGTGTTAAGTCACGGTTTGCTAGGTTAAGTCCCGTTCCTTTCTGCTCATTTCGCTGCTCCTTCCTGTGGGTCGAATTGTGCGACCTCTTTCAAGCTGACCCTGAAAGTCAAAGACGGGTCACCAGGCCCCTGAACAAGGAGAATAGTCCATGGGCAAAAAGTTGTATGTTGGAAATCTTGGATACACGGTTACGGACAGCGATCTGCATGAGTTGTTCGCACCGCACGGCGCAGTCAACTCCGCGCAGGTGATTAACGACCGCGATACCGGCCGAAGCAAGGGCTTTGGCTTTGTCGAAATGGGCTCCGGCGATGAAGCCGAAGCTGCGATCGCCGCGACCAACGGAAAGCAATTCGGCGGACGCGCTATCACCGTCAATGAAGCCAAGCCCAAGACGAGCTCGGGCGGATTCGGTGGTCGATCGAACTACCGTAACTAATCAAAGAACATCGCTTGATTCGGGGAGGTTGCTGCTGTAACCTCCCCGTTTTCCATCCATTGATTGTAATGCTAATGCTACCACGCAAAGGAGACGAAACGAACTTATGGTCGACTTCGATACGCACTTGGCCACGAAAATGACACCCCTTCGGCGAGTTTTGACATTGTTGGTCGTAGTGCTTCCCTTTGTGGGGCTTGTGTCCGCTGCCAGTTTCTGGTGGGGACGCGGATTTTCGTGGACGGAACTGTTCATCTTCCTGGGAATGTACATCGCCACGGGTTTTGGTGTGACGGTTGGCTACCATCGCCTCTTCGCGCATCGTGCATTTCAGACTTTTCGACCGATCAAGTTTATCTTTGCGGTGCTCGGTTCGATGAGCATTGAAGGTCCTCTACTCAAGTGGACCGCCATTCATCGTTCGCATCATCGTCACAGCGACATGGAAGAGGATCCACACTCTCCAAATCAGTCTGGTAACGGCATTAAGGGCATACTCGTTGGTGCGTGGCATTCGCACGTCGGCTGGATGTTCAAGGACGACCCGCCGCATCTGGCTCGCTACGTTAAGGACTTGCGGGCCGACAAACTCATGACGTTCGTCAGCAACTACTTTGGCCTTTGGGTCGTACTCGGCCTACTGATTCCAACCGTTATTGGCTGGATCGTTTCGGGCACATTGATGGGCGCCTTGCTCGGGTTCATCTGGGGCGGTTTGGTCCGAACTTTCTTCGTTCATCACGTGACGTTCAGCATCAATTCCGTCTGCCACCTTTGGGGCACGCGACCCTTTGCGAGCGATGACCTGAGCCGAAACAACTTCCTGTTTGGCGTCTTTGCACTTGGCGAAGGTTGGCACAACAATCATCACGCGTTTCCCAATTCGGCCCGTCAGGGTCTTCGCTGGTGGGAACTCGACATCAGCTGGTTGCTGATTCGCGCGATGGAGCTTGTCGGTTTGGTTTGGAATGTTCGAATCCCCACGCCGGAAGCGATGGCAGCCAAACGAGCGACTGCCTAAGAAACCAGTAGTACACTCAAAATATCGAAGCGCGCTCATTTCGATTCAAGAAGTCGAGTTTGCTTGCATTGGTCGTCATTTACTACGACCAAGCTGCTGCTTGACCGTGCCACCCGTCAACAAGGGCAATCAAATCAACCTATTACGATTGCGAAGAGATTTGTACAGCCGCCAGTGCGGTGGCGACGTTGTCGGCCACATCGAAAACTTTATCCAGCCCGGTCACCATAAAGATGCCCCAGACGCTGGTGTCGATGTTGCAAAGGATGAGTCGACGACGACTTGAGAGTTGTTTCTTGCGGAGCTTCAGGAGTTTCGCAATGTTCGATGAATTGACATAGGCCACGCCGCCGAGGTTGAGCACCACATCGACGTCGCCTTTTTCTTCCAGCTGGTCCATCAAAGCGGTCACGTCATCCGAAAAGGCAGGGTCATCCTGCAATTCAGCGACGACGATACTTTCTGACCAGTTTTCGATCGACACTTCACACTCTCCCTTAAGCCGTACACGGAAACTAGCTGAGGCTTGCAAGAGTGTCAATCGATGTGCCGCAGCCGATACCGTCGCACAATTGCCGCTACCGGTCATATGGGTTACGATTTCGCATTGACGCGGCGCGGATCGCAAGAAGTTCGATGACTCTTCAAGCTCACCTGACACAATCGTCATCTCAATTGGGGAACCCTTATGAATACTACTTCTGTTGAAACTCATCGCAGTGAATGGTATCGCACGGTCGACGGTGCGACGCGCGCGGCTATTCAACGACTGCATGATCTACGACCTATCTACAACTTTTGGGTGATCCTTTCGTTCGTGGCGCTGTGGGCGATGACCGCCTGGGTGATGTTGCAGTACCCGAATTGGTTCGTGTGGATCGCCGGTTATGCCGTCATCGGCGCTGCGGCGCATGGGTTCGCGGTGATGATGCATGAGGCTGTGCATAGCAACCTGACGCGAAGGCCGAAACTCGACCGTTGGCTTGGTTTTCTCATTGGGCTGCCTGCGATGGCGCCGTTCACGCCGTACAAGCTGCAGCACCTCGCGCATCATCGATACACGCGGACGGAAAATGACCCTGACGAGATCAGAAATTTCTCAAACAAGCGGGCTTTGCTTTCCATCGCGTTTTATCTTTGGCTCATTGGCGGCACGCTGTGGTACTTCTTTGCTTATGTTCCCTTTAGTGCCTGGCGGCTCGCTAAACCGGCCCACCGAAGAGACATCGCGATTGAGTACGCCATCATGACCGTCTTGTACGGATCGATCGTGGCGGTTGCGATCAAGTTTGGTTTCTTCATGAGTCTCATTCACTTTTGGTTCATTCCGATTCTGGTGGCGACGTTTTACGGCAATGTTCGCGGCTGGGCGGAGCACATGCTGACGATTCCGGGTCATCCGCTGACCGAGACGCGGACGGTGACAAGCAACCCGATCTTGTGTTACCTCAACCTCAATCTGAACTATCATCTGGAGCACCATCTGTTCCCGGCCATGCCGTGGTACAACCTGCCGAAGCTGCATGCGCTACTGCTCAATGATTACCGTCGGGCGGGGGCGTTTATCTATCGCTCTTATCTGAAGTTTCTGTGGGATGCGTTCATCATTGGCGTCCACGGGCTGGCGCCGAAGCGAAACGTGAGTGCCACTGTTTCGGCGTAGTGGTCGATTTGCTTCGAACTTCTGCGCGGAATTGTCGCTGATTATCGCAGCCTTGTTTTCGAGGTCTCGGGGCCGTCTTGTTATTTCGCGTTCTTGCGCGGCGCAACATGGAAACCGCCGTGGCGCTATCGGGGACGCGGTTTTTTGATTTCAATTGCACAAGAAAAAAAAAGAAACGCGCAGAACGATCAGGCAATTCCGACCGGTGAGACAGTTCGAAAGGCTTGATGTTTTTGCGAGCGCGTACATCGGGCGAACTCCTTCGGGAGTTTGTTAGGCCATCTTGGCTGCGCGGAGCTGGCCATAGCAATCACCAGCAAACTGTATCGTTAGATCCCCCTCAATCCCCCCTTGCTAAGGGGGGAAGAATCAAGCACGATTTGGATGATCGTTAAGCGCACTAAGCCGCGCAGCATTATTCTCATAACTGCACAGGTGATCGTAGGAGTGGTGTGAAGGTGTGGGCGCGTGGGGGAGACGCGGCGGATCGAACACGCCCTACATACAATAGGGTTGAGTTGGTCGTGGGCTTCGTCGGCCCTCCGGGCCGGTTGCAACTAGCAAGAAGGTACTATCCCAGGGACTGAAGGTCCCTGGCAACTTTCGTGCGCCCTTCGGGCGAACAGGTGATTTTCATGGTCCGCTGTGATTGTCATGACCCTTTCTTCGGGGCGGGTGGGCCGACCATGGGTGGCGCGTGTTGATTGAGCCATGAGGCGATGGCTGCGGCACTTTCCTGTGTGAGAGTCGAATCGCCTGACCAGTTTCCTTTGAACCATTTTAGCGAGTTGCCGTGAGCGTAGCCGATGCGGGCGAGTTCTTGGTCGCCTCGACGGAATTCTATTAGTACGTCGCCGAAGCATTTGCAGACCATTGCGGGAATCGTGCGCTTCTCGTCGATGTCGATGAGGCCGAGGAATTCGGCGACAGCGTCAGCGCCGGAGATTTCGGTGTCGTCTTTGAGCGGATTTCGACCCGGGAAGAATGCACGTGAAACTAACAAGCGGTCTGCGCCATGGACTGCGCTTTCCAGAGACCACTGCCTGCGTAGGCCCGAAGTGGTGATAATGGAAACGCATGCGATAGCGAGGATTCCAATGATGATTCCGAACCAGCGCAGCTTTCGGTTGAACACGCTCGGTGCTTCTTGCGGTTGCTGCATGGTTTCCGGGTTTGAATTCATGGATCACGCGATACTTGGGATTGTGGGATGACAAAGTTGGCTCGATCCTTTAGCCACGTTTCGAGGCTGGAGCGACTTTGCTGCGTGACGACCATGTCACCGGACCATTGACCTCTTAACCATTTCAGTTTGTCACGGACAACCCAAAGCCTTTCTTCTCTGATGTCGCCGCGATAGAAAGCGACTTCCACATCTCCTATGCACCCGCATTGGGTATTGGGAATCGTCCTTTGTTCGTCGACCTCGATCGCATTCAGGAACTCCTGAATAGTTTTTGTGTCGCGGATTTCAACCGTTGCATGATTGATCTTTCCAGGGACTGAGATGACGAGCCGATCCGCGGAGGCGACCGCTTGGTGGAGCGTGGATTTCCACTGTGGCACGGGAGGCAGATGGTCGGCCCACCACTTCGTAATCGCTTTTCCGCTTTTAGATGTTAGGGTTACGTAGCAAGAAAAGGAGCGGTCTAGCCAACGAAGGTGTTCCCCGTGGCCGATTCCGATGCGCGCGAGTTTGGTCGAACCGTGGCGGAACTCAATCTGAATGTTCGGAAGGCATTTGCAACTTGCCACATAGCCCGCAAGCGTGCCGAATCTTTCAATACTTATCAAATCGAGAAGTTCAGCCGCAGCATCCGCCCCGATGACTTCGATTGGGTTTTTCAGTTCCTCGCCAACGGATGTGTAACGAGTCGAAATCAACACACGGTCGGCGCTCTTAACGGCGCTGGCTAGACTTGCTCTCCAGCGCATTCCAATGGTCATGAACCAGAGAACAATGATCAGAAAAGCAGCCCCAATGATTTTTCGTCGGAGCGGCGACCTGCGCGGCGTTTCAGCTTGAATTGGGTGCGTCACGAAGGCCCCTTTCTGTTGGGTGCTCTCTGGTTCAGCCATGTTGTCAGCGCGGCGTCGCTGGTGCTGGTGAGGTAGTACGTGTCGGACTTAGCCTCTTTTATGTGCCAAATTCGTTGATCCGGAACCATGCCCATTCTAGCAAGCCTGATGTCGCCTTGGCGAAATTCGAAGACTAAGTCGGGCAGGCACGCGCATAGCAAACGTGATTTGACGAAACCAGTTGGACCTTCGTCGAAGCGAATACTATCCAAAACTTCGGCGACGGCTTCGACACCGATGATTTCGGTTGTGTTGGTCAGTTCGTTCGGCGGGTGAGTGTACTCTCGCGTGATCACAATTCGGTCGGCGCCATCCACCATTTTTTCGAAGGTGCGCTTGAGTCGCCAATTTGCGGTGAGGAAGTCGAGGGTAAGGACGGCGAGCGGTGTGAAGATGACGATCAGTATCCAGCGCCGTTTGCGAGTCACCTTGGGACGAGATTGGGCGTGGTCCTTCGGCGTTTCCATCATCTCATCTATGGTAACTTCACCGTTGTCGGTGGTTTAGTATCGAATTTGGCATGCTCCGCCACCCAATCTGCCATTCTTGTTTGGCTCTCAGGGGTCAGTTGGGCATCGCCCTCCCATTGCCCCTTGTCCCAACGCAAGCTCTGGCCGTGATGAATTGTTAGCTCGGCGAGCTTTTGCCCACGCCGCCCAAACTCGAATCTCAGTTCTCCGATGCACATACAGTGAAAAGACATTCCGGGAGCAATCTGCGAGCTGTCAATTTCGATGGCCTGTAGGAATTTGGCGATGACTCGTTTGTCGGTGATCTCAAGTAACTTGCTCACGGAGTTCTCTAGCGAGCGAATGCCGTAAATATCCATGCGATCCGTGCCGACGAGTTCGCGCTCAAGCGCCGACTTCCACACTTCGCCGGCCGACTGTGGGATCGACGAATTGCACTGCGTAACTGGTTTCGATTTGCAAATGCAGGCGGTGATGAGCATCGCAAGTAGGACTATTCCAAGGCAGGGGAGTGTTGCGGCTAACCGGCGGACCCGTCGTGAATCACGATTCATTTTACTGCTCCGGGGGCGGCGATATTTTTTCCGACCATGCAATTAGCGCCGCATAGCTTTGATCCGTCAACTTGATGGTAGTTCTTGGGACGGCAGGAGACGGGAACGGCGGTCGCATGGCGGATCGATCGCCCCTGCCGGGGCTTTCGAATTCTTGGGGTGCGTGTTTCCCACGGCTTCCGCCGTGGGCTGACCGCGTGTCGCCGCTGCCGCGGCTAGGGCGTGCGTATTGCCGTTGGCGCGGCTAGAGCGAATGATTGGCGATTCGTCGCGTTGATTTGCTGCTCGTGGTCTACTTGTGGCCCCCTCACTTGCAGCGAGCCTACTCACTTCGCACGCGGTCGAGTAAACTCCTTCTTTCGTTTCATTAATTGTTGAGGAAACTGACATGACATTCTCCGCTGCGGATATTGCCAAGACGATTGAGCACACGTTGCTGAAGCCAGAGGCCACGCCTTTGCAGATTGATGCGCTGTGTGATGAGGCTGTGGCTCATCATTTCATCGGTGTTTGTGTGAATCCGGTCTATGTGAATCGGGTGGCTAAGCGGATCGAGGCTGCGGCGCGCGGGGCGAAGCAGCGACCGAAAACTGTGTCCGTTGTCGGGTTTCCGCTGGGGGCGAGTGTGACGGCGATCAAGGCGGAGGAGACGCGGCGGGCGATCGATGATGGGGCCGAGGAGATTGACATGGTGGTGCATGTCGGTGCGGTGATCGCGGGGGACAAGGCTGCGGTGCGGGCGGATATTGAGGCGCTGGCGCACGTCGTTCACAAGGCGCGAGTCGGCGGTATTCTCAAGGTCATTCTCGAAACGACGGCGCTGACCGATGAGCAGATTATTCTCGGGTGTCGTTGTGCGGCTGAGGGCGAGGCGGATTTTGTGAAGACGTCCACAGGTTTTCATTCCGGCGGCGGGGCGACGATCGAGCATGTCAAATTGCTTCATAAGCATTCGGCTCCGATTCGCGTGAAGGCGTCGGGAGGAATTCGCACGGCTGCACAGGCGGTGGCGATGCTCGAGGCGGGTGCGTCACGCCTTGGCACTTCGTCGGGGGTGGGGATT
Source organism: uncultured Phycisphaeraceae bacterium (assembly GCA_964494205.1). Lineage (GTDB taxonomy): Bacteria > Planctomycetota > Phycisphaerae > UBA1845 > UBA1845 > JBBTCX01. The sequence goes on from CAZBRD010000001.1 coordinate 519,896, forward strand.
TTGAATGAGATGAGTGCGGCAAACAGTTGATCGACGTTGTCGCGTAAACAATACATCAGTCGTCCCTACGGGACTCACCGCGGCTCACTTCCGCCCAGCACCCAGCAGTGAACTGCTGGGCTATTTTCAGCCATCCCTACGGGATGATGATGCGGTGGCCACTTTGTCAGATTGATCGCTTTGGTCGTATTGACCGTCTCAATCAGGCCGTCGCCGAGTCTCGGCATAATTCGAGCTAGACGTTGACCGGTTGAAAACCGGTCCCACATGTTTGGTCATTGCTACGCAACGAGATGGCAAGCTCGCTTTATTCAATTCGATATCGCCGCCGATAATTAGACGCAGTTGTCGCCCCAGCGGTTTCACGTTCGATGTTATCCGTCGCCAAATACGGTATTCAGGCCGCTAAACTTCACACCTATCGCGCCCGATGAAGCGAGGGGGTAAACCGTTTCATTGAAAGGGCGATAATGTCCACAGCCACAGCCGCACGACCGTCTGCCGCCGTTTCGGATGGCACGAAGAAACCAGCCTGCAAAGCAAATCCTCACTTCGATTTCAATCGCATCACCGACGAACAGTTTCATATGGCGGCTGAGCACATGAAGCTCGACCATGAGACGCAGTTGCTGCTGCGGACGCCGTATCGCGAGCTGGTCGTTCAGATTCCGGTGCGGATGGATGACGGGCATCTGGAGATTTTTCACGGGTATCGCGTGCAGCACAACGCCGTGCGCGGGCCGTACAAGGGCGGGATTCGATATCACCACGAGGTCGATCTGAGCGAGGTGCGGTCGCTGGCTGCGCTGATGACTTGGAAGACGGCGCTGGTTGATCTGCCGTTTGGCGGTGCGAAGGGCGGGGTGACGTGCGATCCGACGGTGATGAGCCGGAAGGAATTGCAATCGCTCACGCGCGGGTTCACGCAGAAGCTCGACATGGCGCTGGGTGTGTATCGCGATATTCCCGCGCCGGACGTGGGCACGAATGCGCAGACGATGGCGTGGATCATGGACGAGTACGGCAAGAAGCATGGCTACACGCCGGCGATCGTGACGGGCAAGCCGCTTTCGATGGGCGGGTCGCTGGGGCGCGAGGAGGCTACGGGTCGTGGCGTGATGATCATTACGCGCGAAGCCTGCAAAGCTTTTGGAATCAACCTGCGCGGTGCGACGGTCGCGATTCAGGGATTCGGGAATGTCGGGTCGTGGACGGCGAGATTGCTGGCTGAGTGCGGCGCGAAGATCGTCGCGATTACCGACGTGCGCGGTGGTATCCATTGCGATCGCGGGCTGGATATTCCGAAGGTCGTCGAGCATTGTCGCGAAACGGGCTCGGTTGTGGATATGGATGGCACGCGGCCGATTCAAAATGAGGAACTGCTGACGCTGCAGGTGGATGTGCTGATTCCGGCGGCGCTGGGCGGGGCGATCGCACGCGAGAACGTCAATCAGGTGAAGGCGAAGGTCGTGATTGAGGCCGCCAATTCTCCGGTGACGCCGCGGGCTGATGAGGCGCTTCGCAGTCGCAATATCCCTGTGATTCCCGACATTCTCGCGAACGCGGGCGGCGTGACCGTTTCGTATTTCGAATGGGTGCAGAACCTGCAGCAATTCCGCTGGTCGCACGAGAAGGTGAATCAGGAGCTTGAGGAGCGGATGGTGACCGCGTGGCGAAACGTGTACACGCGCAGCCAGAATGAAAAGACGCCGCTGCGAATCGCTGCGTATGTGGAAGCGCTGCACAAGGTGGCAGAGGCGACGAAGTTCCGATTCTAGAGCGACGAACAGTCGAGTGTATCGCGAGACCCCCTCAGGCCCCCCTTGCCAAGGGGGGAAGTAGGTGGCCCGACACGAGCCGCAATGCAACATCAATTCTGAAAATGGGCGGGTCAAACCCGCCCTATTTTTTTGGCGAGACCGCCGCTGGCAAGGGACCAGCGTGAAATCGACAAACATGGCGGCGCTGCGCTTGGCCATGGCACCCACAATTTCAGAGCTTATCAGCACCCGTTGGGGCAAAGCTTTCGTGTTGACTCTGTCGCGACGTCGGGCTTAGGATGATGGCATCCTATTCGGGAGGTCATCTCATGAGCGACGAAGTTGCCAGTTTGTGCGGTCAATGCGGAGCCAGCGTTTATCGCCAGCATATTGATTCGGGCATCGCGAGGTTCGTTTCGGGTAAGCTGTTGTGCGCGCACTGTGCGGCTGATGCGGCGCAGGAGCAAGTGGCCTCGTTATCGAGCAGCGGTGGGCATGATTATCAGCCGATCGCCATACATGATGATGACGACGACGAGCCGGCGGCTGAGCGGTTGTCGAAGAGTCGCATCAGCATCGCGCACAAACCGGCGCTGGGGGGCACGCACAAGGATCATCATTATGCCCGGGGGCTGGATGCCAAAGCGCCGGTGGCTACGCGGTGCCGCTCGTTCCATGCGAAGCTGAGCGAGGGCGCGTTGGACTTCATGAACAATCAAGTCAACTCATGGGTGGATTCCGACCCGAACGTTGTCATCAAGTTCGCCACGTCAACGATCGGCGTGTTTGAAGGAAAGCACGCTGAGCCGCATTTGATATTGACGGTGTTTTACTAGGGGCGGCTTCGTGATTCAACGGAATCTATTTCCGGATTTGTTCCTGATCGAAGACAAATCGGAAAGAAAGCGCGTTTGGCGCGAGGCTATCAAACCAGTTTCTGGTTCAGCACGTTACCTTGGTTTGTTGGTTGTAGGGATGTTGGTCGCTCAAACGTCAGGTGGCATGCTGGTAATGGTTTTGGCGGAAGAATTTGGAAAAACAAAGGTGCCATTGTGGTTTGATATTCCCATCCGATTTTTCCTTAGCGTCCTTGGCGCCCTGTTTCCTATCTGGTTAATGCGCCGCCGAATTACAAAAGATATACGCCAGTATCTGAATCAAAATGGGTTCCAGCTTTGTGTTGCGTGCGGATACGACTTGCGCGGACAGGTTGAGTGGCGGTGCCCCGAGTGCGGGGCGGCGTTTGATCAATCGGACCGTTCTTCTACAGATGAGGCATTGCCAAGTTGAGGATCTTGCGCTGAGCGGTGGAAAACGGCAGCGTGGATAGGTCATCGGCTGAGAGCCATTTCGTCTTCTTGTTATTTGCTTTGTCGTCGGGCGTGCTAGTTCTGTCGGTCACTCTACAATCTTGCAGTAGAAACACGCGAAACTGCATCAGGCGGTGTGTCAACTGATGGCACAGGACGCCGAGCGATGTGATGTTTGAGGTGCACTGAATGCCGAGACTTTCGGCAAGCTCTTGAACTTGCGCTTCGTCATCCAGCCCATTTCTGCATTCACTATTCGGAAATTCCCAAAGTCCCGACCATAGGCCACCGGTGGGCCGGCGACGGACGAGTACGCGGTCGCCATCGGTGAATATGCCGACGACCAATGAGACGGTTGGAATTTCTTTCTTCTTGTTCGCACCGCGAACAGGCAGGTCCTCAACGAGGTCTAGTTCATTAGCCCTGCACGAAGTCTTGAGGGGACAACTTGTGCAGCTCGGCGATTGTGGCGTGCAGATCATGCTGCCGAAGTCCATCCACGCTTGGTTGAAATCGCCTGGCCGTTTGGGCGGCAGGAGTTGGTCGGCGATGTGCTGGATGCGGCTCTTCCCGCGCGTGGAAAGAATATCATCGGTGATTGCGAAAAGGCGCGAGATGACGCGGGCGACGTTGCCGTCGACGGCTGCGGCTGGTTCGTTGTAGGCGATCGACGCGATGGCTGCTGACGTGTATTCGCCGATGCCGCGAAGCTTGCGGAGTTCGACGGCAGATGCCGGCATGGCTTTTCCGTTGCCTGCGATCGATTTTGCGGCTTCGTGCATGTGGAGGGCGCGGCGGTAGTAACCGAGACCCTCCCATTGTTTGAGCACGGTCTGGTGATTGGCGCGGGCGAGCGAGCTGACGGAGGGGAAGCGCTTGAGGAACCGCAGGTAGTAATCGATGACGGTTTCGACACGCGTTTGCTGCAGCATGATTTCCGCGACCCATTGGGCGTACGGATCGCCGGAGCGACGACGCCAGGGCAGGTCACGCTTGTTGCGGTCGTACCATGTGAGCAGCCGGGCGCGGATGCGGCGACGCACGTCTGGCGGAACGAAGTCATCTTTTTGTGCGGTACTTTGGCGACCCATCGGATTGGATTGTCGATTGTCGATTGTCTGTTGTCGAATGGGTGGTTGTGTATGGATTGGTGCGAGAAGGGATTCTCGCACCAGCGTGCGGTCAAAAGTCGCTAGACTGCTCTCCACGGCCAAGCTGCTGCTTGACCGTGCCACCCGCTTGCGAAGCCATTGTTGGCAACTCTAATCGTCGATCAGGCGTTGGCCGCATTGGGCGCAGAAGTTGGCTTCGGGGCGGTTGATCTCTTCGCACCGGGGGCAGTGATTGCGGGCGCGGCCAAGCAGACCGGTCATGAAGATGAGGACGAAGACTGCCCCGAAGCAGACAAACCCACCGCTGTCGAAGAAAATGAACTGTGCGATTGTTGAAGCTGTCCCACACATGGTTCACCGCCACCGGTTGGTCGCGCGACATTCGGTCGAACCGACATTCTCGCAACAACCAGTATCAGTATAGCGCCCGGGAGTTCGATTAAGAACAGATTTCCTGGATCCTTGATGCCATCCTGAGATTGACATCATGGATGACGGTGATTGTCGGCGGCAACTTGAGTTATCGCCCCGTCTTACTTCGATCATGCTGATGTATGTAAAGCCGCGGTCGAAATCTGCCCGGTAATAGAGCATCCATGTCGTTGAGAGAAGTTCACATTTCGGGTGAACGCTGAGGGCTTCCGTGCGCACTCCATTACTTAACGGCGCGCTTGGTAATCGATCAGTCGTGCCTCCGGCACTTCGGTTCGTCGATCAACACGTTACCCAGCCTTGAAAGGCTGGGCTATTCTCGCGCTGTCACTACGTGACAGGATTTGGCAACTCGCCAATAGATTCCGGGTTTCGAATCAGAGCTACTCAGGTGTGGGGCAGTTTGATGCAGCGCAATGAAACGAGAAGAATTGAAAATAGAATGGCCCCATCGGGGGCACGCGGTGCGATGCGGCGCGAAGATCGCACTCACGGCCCGCGACAGGGCCATTGAGGAAATTAGAATTCCCAGAATCCCGGGACGATGCCTTGGCTTCAGGCAGCCTACGGTTCAACGTGCAAAAACCGATCGGCGTCCTGCGTTGCGAGGCGTGTTTTCGCTATTCTTCTTCATTCGCAGGAACTGAGCTCACGATGAAATCCTCGACTACGGTCGCCAGGCCGCTGGTGATTCCATCGGCGATTCCCGTGCTCACGCTTTCATCCAGAAAACATCCGGTCAATGTGGACAGGCTTATCAATGCGGCCAGTGTCGTTGCAGACTTCTTAAAATTACGCATTTGGTTTTCCTTCCTCCGTCTTAAGCCGAAATTAATCCTGACTTATTCATATAGTTTCTATGGTAACAACCGCCGTTGCAATCATGCGGCCAATGGTTTAGAGACCTATTGTCGTTTGCACGTAGAAAAAGTCGCTGTCGTCCGCCGGCCCCGTGTTTTCGACAAACGGGCCTTGGAAGAAGTGCGAGTACCCCAGTTCAAGTTCGATACGTTTGGTCCATTGATAGCGGATACGAGCTTCCCATTCGTGGCCTACGCAATCGCCACTATTTCCGAGCCGATCGCGGCGACCCGGGACGGGCCACGTGTCGCTATCGCTTGCCAGCCAAAACCCACCGTAGCCCGTATCAATTCTTAACTTTTCGGTCGGGTTAAGTTCCAGACGTAGTTTAGGCGAGATCGTGTTCTGCAGGACGAAGTAATCGGTTGCCGAATAACCATGGGACTCGCCAAACAGCCTGTCGAAACGCTCTTGCACATTATCATTGGGGTTGTGGTCTCCCGATGCGTATATCGTTCCAATGCTCAACCGCGGTTTCCATTTGTGTTCAAAGCTGTACCCCAATTCGCCGACCAAGGCTAAGGCACGTTGATCAAGTTGTCCGTCGCTTCCGAACTGGAAAGCACCGTCCATTTCATAATCAAAATGGGTTTTCCCGATTGGGCCGTACGCTCGAAGCCCCAGGGTGTGAATCTGCCGATCGGCCTGCGTCGGGTTCTTACGTTGATCATTGAGATAGAAATAGTACGGTTCGAGCGTTACAACCTTCGACCATTGTCGCCATGCACCGACGGCACCGATGAACCAGCGCTCGTCATCACCGTGGTCCGGTTGGATGAGATGGCGCTCGACTGGTTGCGTGGCGAACACGTCCAATTGCCAATTGTTGCTCTGTTGTCCGAGGCGAGCGAGAAAACCGTCGAAAGCATTGGTCGTATTACGCCAGCCGTTTCGTGCGACCAACTTACGATCCACGTAATCGAAAGTCATTCGTCCTGCACGGAAGGTCAAGGGTCGATCTTTGCCTAGTGCATCCTTGAAATAGAGTTCTGCATAGGCCTGCAGGATTTCGTTTTCATCTACGTCCTGATTGTTCTCTGGAAAATCGCTATTGAATTGGCGCGAATCCTGAAACTCTAACGTGAACCGCAACGGGTCGAGCTTATCCTTGATTCCTAAATAGATGCGATTGCGCAAGAGGAATTGGTTGTCGCGTTGTAGCTGGTTATTGCGACGATAATCATCATCACGATATTCCCAGCGAGTCCTCTGTTGAACTCCAAGGAGCAGCCAGTCGTAGTCTTTCAAGCCATCGACACCTAATTGGCTGAGAGGTTTGACGTACCGTGGCGGTTCGGTTTCCATTCGTGTGCCATAGGCTTTCGGTGCCACGTAGTAGCTCGGGACATCAGATTTTTTCTCTTCTGGGGCCTTCTCGCCTGTCTTTGCCTCTTCTTTTTTCACCTCCTGCCCCGTCTCCGTAGCTGCGGGTTTGGGTTCTGTTGTTGGGGGGGAAGTCGGAGCGGTATTCGCGGTAGACTCTTTGGTCGACTCTTGTTTCGTGGGTGTGTCTTGTGCTGACACAAGTGGGGCCAACATTACGAAACCGATAACTATCGCGAGTGGATGTAGTAAAAGCCTTTTGCGGTATTCAAACATAAAAACTCCTTTTTGGGGGAACGATTATTCGTTACGGCCCAGTCGGGAAGCACTGTGTGCAATCCGATTGCTGGTCGGCTATCGATGAAACCCGCGCCGGTTTCGTCGAAGCGTTTCCAGAAGAACTAGGTTCTTGCGAAGCGAGGATTACATACTCATTTTGCTTTAGTTGCAATCGATCAAATTCACATTGCGGCCATTGAATTTCCACATACGTGCCGTCCATCAGGCGAAACCTGACGGACCACTGTGAATTGGCGAGTTTAGCGGTATCGACAACGGCAACGATACCGGGTCCCGTCATGTTAAGTTTCGTGATTGTCCACATGCCCTGCAAGCTCGTGACCGCTGGGCTGCCGACTTCAGGCGAAATCTTGCTGGAGCTTCTGTTCGGCAACATCAAGCCGCCCTCGTCGAGCAACAGTGAACGCAAGCGCGGAGTATTGATTGCGACCACGCTTAGATGCCCATTCCTTCAAACACTTCTGCGGAACTCGTGACCGGCGCTTTCTGATCACCGAACACGCGAATATGCCGCGGGCGAATATACACTGATGCACCAGCTTCGATTTTCATGGTCGCGAAGCGCTCCTGCGAAAGCTCCGCAACAAGCGATTGACCGGCGGATGTTCGCAACTCAACGCGAACGATCGGACCGGCTGAGTGAACGCGAAGGACGCTCGCGGGTATCGAAGGCAAACCATTTGTCTTCGTATCGATGGTGACGTCGTGCGGCCGGACGAACACGCGAGCGGTGCTGCCGACCTTGTGCCCGTTGGCTTCATAGGGAATCTCGATTGCGCCGAGGTTGACGCGATCGGAGTCGATGCGGCCATGGAACTGATTGACTTCACCCAGAAAGTTAATCACGAATTCGGTCTTGGGGTTATGGAATACTTCGTCGGGCGTTCCTGCTTGCTCAATGCGGCCGTGGTTCATGACGACGACCTCGTCTGCGACCTCGAGCGCTTCGTCCTGATCATGCGTGACAAAGACGCTCGTGATATGTAATTCGTCATGCAGACGACGTAACCATGAGCGAAGTTCCTTGCGGACTTTTGCATCGAGCGCGCCAAATGGTTCATCGAGAAGAAGTACCTTGGGTTCGACAGCCAATGCTCGCGCGAGTGCCACGCGCTGTCGCTGACCGCCGGAGAGTTGACTGGGATATCGCTCAGCCAGTCGTTCGAGCTGTACGAGCCCCAGAAGTTCCTTGACTTTCGAGGTGATTGCTTCTTTCGAAGGGCGAAGACGTCGCGGACGAACGCGAAGCCCGAAGGCTACGTTCTCGAACACGCTCATGTGTCGAAATAGTGCGTAGTGTTGAAAGACGAATCCGACACGGCGATCGCTTACGTGACGGCTTGCAACATCTTTTCCGTGAAATAAGACGGAGCCCCGTGTCGGGTCAGCGAATTCTAATCCGGCGATGATGCGCAACAGTGTAGTTTTTCCAGAGCCGGATGGTCCCAGCAGGGCAACCAGTTTTCCAGACGGCACGTGCATCGTTACGTCATCCAACGCTTTGAACGTGCCAAAGTGCTTGGTGATGTTCCTTACTTCAATGCTCATTCATTACCCCCTTCGACAACGCGCGAGGCTTGGGTTCGCGAGCTGTGAACTCTCCATTCGACAATGCTCTTGGCTGCCAATGTGAGGAGGGCAAGGAGCGCGAGCACGGATGCGACCGCAAAGGCCGCGACAAAGTTGTATTCGTTGTAAAGAATTTCCACGTGCAGGGGCATGGTGTTGGTCTTGCCGCGAATGTGTCCGGAGACGACTGACACAGCCCCGAACTCACCCATCGCACGGGCGTTGCAAAGGATGACGCCGTAGAGCAAGGCCCACTTTACGTTGGGAAGAGTAACGCGGACGAACACTCTCCAGCCGCTCGCACCGAGTGACAGCGCAGCCTGCTCCTCTTCCGTGCCTTGCTCTTGCATGAGTGGAATCAGCTCGCGCGCGACGAACGGAAACGTGACGAAGATGGTCGCGAGAACAATGCCCGGGACAGCGAAGATGACCTTGAAATTATGCTCACTCAGCCACGGTCCCAGCCAACCCTGTAGACCGAATACGAGTACATAGATCAAACCGGAGATCACCGGCGATACCGCAAATGGCAGATCAATCAGTGTAATAAGAAAGCTCTTGCCGAAAAATTCAAACTTGGCGATTGCCCACGACGCGGCCAATCCGAAGACGAGATTGAGCGGAATCGAAATGGCTGTTACGAGTAGCGTGAGTTTGATCGCAGAGAGCGCGTCGGGTTGTTGAAGGCTTGTCCAATAAGTGGCTACGCCGTTTCGCAGAGCTTCAACGAACACCGCAATGAGTGGGACGAAAAGGAACAGGCCAAGGAATAGCAGCGAAACGATAATCAGGACGCCGCGGACGGCGAATGGTTCGCTGTAGACCGATGCTCGCGGCGCTGAACGAGTTGTTGTTGCGTTGGCCATAAGTCAGCTCCGTCAGGCGGTCGTGCGACGAGCACTCCAATGTTGCAGGACGTTGATCAGGAGCAACAACACAAACGAGATTACGAGCATGAACGTAGCGATGGCTGTCGCGCCGGCGTAGTCGTACTGTTCAAGCTTGGTGATGATCAGCAGCGATGCGATTTCGGTTTTCATCGGCATATTTCCCGCGATGAAAACGACGGAGCCGTATTCGCCGACCGCGCGTGCGAACGCCAGCGCAAAGCCGGTGAGCAGCGCGGGCAGAATCGCGGGAAGGATCACGCCAACGAACGTGCGCCAACGGCTTGCCCCCAAGCTCGCAGCCGCCTCTTCCACTTCGCGATCGAGATCTTCGATCGCGGGTTGCAGCGTTCGCACGACAAAGGGTAAGCCGATGAACGTGAGCGCTATCGTGATGCCCAGCGGAGAGAATGCGGCTTTGATGCCCATCGGTTCCAACCACTGGCCGATCCAGCCGTTTTTCGAATAGATGGCTGTCAGCGCGATACCAGAGACAGCCGTCGGCAATGCAAAAGGGAGATCAACGAAGGCATCAATAATCTTGCGACCGGGGAAGCGATAACGAACTAATGTCCACGCGACGATGAAACCAAAAACCGCGTTGATGGCCGCGCCGATCAGAGACGCTCCGAACGTTAGCTTATACGCAGCCACCGCACGCGGATCAGCGATCGTTTGCCAGAACCTTGCCCAGGTCATGGTCGAGGTCTTGATGAACATGGCGGCGAGTGGAATCAAGACGATCAGCGAGAGATACACGATGGTGTATCCCAGGGTGATGCCGAAACCCGGCAGCACGCTGCGCTTTTTCAAGCTGAACGCCATAGCTGATTCTTTCGCGAGTACAGAACGAATCTCAGGTCACTTTGTATTGTTCGATCACTGACCGGGCTTGTAGATTTGATCGAACACGCCGCCGTCGTTGAAGTGCGTCTTCTGGGCCTTTTGCCAGCCGCCGAAAACATCATCGATGGTGAACAGATTGATCTGCGGGAAGCTGCTTTCAAACTCCTTCGCCACGGCCGGAAGGCGCGGACGATAGAAGTGCTTGGCCGCCAGCTTCTGTGCTTCGGGTGTATAAAGGTATTGCAGGTAAGCTTCTGCGACCTGTCGTGTGCCGTGCTTGTCGGCGACCTTATCGACGACTGTTACCGGTGGTTCCGCGAGAATGCTTAGCGAAGGAATCGCAATCTCGAACTTGTCTGCGCCGAACTCCTTGATGGCGAGGAACGCTTCGTTCTCCCAGGAGATAAACACGTCGCCGATGCCGCGCTGTGCGAACGTGGTGGTCGAACCGCGAGCACCAGAGTCGAGCACAGGCACGTTCTTGAATAGCTTTGTGACAAACTCTTTCGCCTTTGTCTCATCGTTGTTGTTTTGCTTGAGGGCATAGCCCCAGGCCGCCAGATAATTCCAACGTGCGCCGCCGGATGTTTTCGGGTTGGGCGTGATGACCGAAACACCCTCCTTCACGAGATCGTTCCAGTCCTTGATTTGCTTGGGATTACCCTTGCGAACGAGGAAGACGATCGTTGACGTATAGGGTGAGCTGTTGTTCGGAAGTCTTTTCTGCCAATCCGCGGGGATCAGCTTTGCGTGCTCCGCGATGGCATCGATGTCATAGGCCAGCGCGAGCGTCACAACGTCCGCTTCTAATCCGTCGATCACCGCACGCGCCTGCTTGGCTGCGCCACCATGTGATTGGTTGATGGTCACTTTCTGATTCGTTTTCTGCTTCCAGTATTCGGCGAACGCCTTGTTGAATTCGACGTAGAACTCGCGCGTCGGGTCGTAGGATACGTTGAGCAGAGTGATCTCATCTGCGGCCGAGGTGCTTTGAATCCACGCAAGCGATAAGAACATCGCGCCGAGGGCTGCGATGAAAGAAAGGTTACGCATCAGATGTCTCCGAAAGGGTTTGGTTTTCCAAGTCTTAACTGCTGTGAGAAGTACCCAGAAGGTTCCTTCGGCGGTTTAATGGCACGACTCATGCCAACACCAGACACGGACTTTGGGTGAATATATGACGGAAATGCCAGCAATAATGGGGATTGACCCGGGAGAACCGTGCTATATGATGGATAGTGCCGTTGAATATGATGGTATTCGAGATCATTTGCTGGAACGCGGGCCCGCGATGGAACGATTCAAGGCGACGCTTTTACAAATCTGGCGCGAAGTTTGTCGTCATGTTGAGATTGCCGAAGCCGTATCACTTATCGCCCCCATCCTTGGCAAGCGACTGCCCATCGAACTGATCATGGTGCGGCGAATCGACCTCGCGCGATCATGGGTGGAGACAGTTTCGTTAGGGCGGTGCACCGAAGTTGATCTCCCTGAGCGATCGCGAAACGTCCTAAAACCCGAGAAGCTCAAAGAGCTCATTCAATGGTGCAGCCAGCAGAAGATTCTGCGAGGAAGAGTTGCATCGGTTGATGATGCGATCAAAGGAGCAATCCCGCCGGATGTGCGAGGGGAAGTTCTCATCGGTCCCTTGGCCGACGATTCGGGTCCCAGTGGTCTTCTGATTCTGGTAGGCCAAAAGGGGGCGAAGTTCGAGGCTGAGCATGAGGGCGTGCTTCGCGACCTGCTCGAGCCGTTTTCGGTCGCGCTGGAGAACGACTCGCGATTGAAGGAAATCAACACGTTGCGCGAAGCGGCTGAGGCCGATAAGCGTACGCTGCTGACAAGGCTCGGTCGGCAGGATGTGGCAGACACGATCGTCGGCGCGGATGGCGGATTGCGCCATGTGTTGGAGCGCGTGTCGCAGGTGGCAGGTTCGGACGCACCAGTGATGATCTTTGGCGAGACTGGATCGGGGAAGGAAGTTGTCGCGCGGGCGATTCACTCGCGGTCGCGGCGAGCGCAAGCGCCTTTCCATCGCGTGAACTGCGGGGCAATCCCACCTGACCTGATCGACTCGGAATTGTTCGGGCATGAGCGCGGGAGCTTCACGGGTGCGACCGCCACGCGCAAGGGCTGGTTCGAGCGTGCCAACGGCGGAACTCTATTCCTCGATGAAATCGGGGAACTCCCGCTCGCAGCACAGGTTCGGTTGCTCCGAATTCTGCAGGATGGAACGTTTGAGCGTGTTGGTGGCCAACGACAACTGACGGTCGATGTGCGCATCGTCGCGGCTACTCATCGAAATCTTCAAGCCATGGTGGCTGACGCGACCTTTCGCGAGGACTTGTGGTATCGACTCGCGGTTTTTCCGATTCACCTTCCCGCGCTTCGCGATCATCCCGAGGACATTCCAGAATTAGCTACGCACTTTGCGCTGAAGGCTTCCCGGCGTTTCGGCACGCCACCGCTAACCCCGACACCGGAAGACATCAATTTGCTGATCGGCTATCCGTGGCCCGGCAATGTGCGCGAGCTGCAATCGGTTATCGAGCGAGCGACGATTCTGGGTGATGGCAGGCATCTGGACGTGCCGCGAGCCTTGGGTGCGTCTGTCGCTCCCGTGAGTTCGATCCCTCGCCAACCGTTGCAAGAACACACCAGTACGACTTCGGAACACTTTCTAACGCTCGATTCGGCGATGAGACGGCACATTGAGGAAGCGCTTCGCAAGACTTCCGGGAGGATTGAGGGCACGCTGGGTGCAGCGAAACTGCTTGACATTAATCCGCACACACTTCGAGCACGCATGAGAAAGCTGGGCATCAAGTGGAACAAGTATCGTAGTTCGCATCTCCACGACGCGTCAGGCGCGTAATGCGACGCAACGATGTCTGCAAGCGGCCCCGGGTCGTTCTGTGTAGTTTCGGTTGGCGGAATCCGGGTTTCGATTCGTCCGTGCCTACTTTTGCGACTTACGCTTGTCTGAGTTATCACGTGGCTCGGACTTGTCGGCTACGCGGAAGCCCAGCATCGCGCCCCACAGTCGCGTGAAGAAGCCGGAATCAGTTGGCATCTTGAAATCGTCCGTGTCCGGTTCAACATCCATCACGGCACTGGTGGCGTTCGAGCCGGTTACGGCGACCTGGTTCGACCCGGTGGCGGATGTTCTCGCCGAATTAGAGTTCGTGCCCAATTCGACGAAGAGGTCCTCGACCGTGTGACCTTCGCTTTCTTCCGCGGAGACGAGTTCTGACGACAGCGCCGGGTTGTCGTGCGTCAGGTCGATGTTGTGGACGCGCGAGAAGTCGGCTGCCACGCGGTCCGGCAATTCAAGAGTTGGCGCGTCGTTGGTCGCTTCGTTCGTGTTTTCGTGTTCAAAGTCAACGGCATCCTTGAAGTCGGCTCGCGGGTCAAGCACGCCGAGGTCTTCAACACCCGACCATCGCGCCACATCCGCCAGTGCGACATCATTGCTGGACACGGCCCCATTCGCGGTCGTAGACGGATTGCCAACCTTCGGCGGCGTCGTGGTGCCACCATCTGGCACTTGTGTTACGGTATCGCTCTTCGGCGGTTGCTGGATCTCAGGCGACGGACTTTGGCCGTCGGCAACGGGCGTTGTCGGCGTGACAGGTGCAACCGGCGACGGCGTAACCACGCTGGAAGGCGGCGGAGTCGCCGGGATATTGCTGGTCGGCGGCGTTGTGGGCGTGACGACCGGCGTCACCGGAGTATGGATGGCCTCGGGCGGCGTCGGGCTTTGATCCACGACTTCGGGTGTCTGATTGACTGGTGCCGATTCGATCGGTGTCTCGATCGGCCCTTCGTGTCCGGCGCTATCCGAAACAGCGGGGCCGCCAGTTGACGTCGGCTGTGCGCCACCATGCACGAGAACGGTGACCGTATCGATGGAGGTGTTTACACCGTCAGAAACGCGCAGTTCGAACGTGAGCGGCGAATCTTGCGTCACGTATGGTGTCATGAACGTGGGGGTGGCCGAGTTCGGATCGGTCAGGTTGATTCTCGGCCCGCCTGTCTGAATCCACTCGTAAGTCAGACCGAGCGATTCCGGATCAGTCCCGCCGCCCTGCAATTGGATCGGTGTATTGACTGCCGCTGTGAGAGCCGAACCGGCGTTTGCGGTCGGCGCATCGTCATCGGCGTTGACGTTGATCGAAACAGTATCGACGCTGGTGTTCGTGCCGTCTGACACGCGAAGCTCGAACGTCAATTGCGTGTTGCTGACTTGATTCGGCGCGACGAATGTCGGATTGGCCACGTTCGCATTGCTGAGCGAAACAGACGGTCCACCGGTCTGCACCCATTGATAGGTGAGACCCTGTCCTTCTGGATCGCTTCCGCTGCCGGACAATTGAACTTGTGTAGCTTCTTCAACGGTCTGTGTTGGTCCTGCTTCGGCAGTCGGGGCATCGTTGTCGGCGTTTACGTTAATCGAAACAGTATCGACGCTTGTGTTCGTACCATCAGACACGCGAAGTTCGAACGTCAATTGCGTATTGCTGACTTGGTTCGGCGCGACGAATGTTGGATTAGCAACATTCGCATTGCTCAAAGCAACGGTTGGTCCGCCTGTCTGTACCCATTGGTATGTGAGCCCTTGGCCTTCCGGATCAGTGCCACTGCCGGACAGTTGCACTTGTGTCGTTTCTTCAACCGTTTGGGTTGGTCCTGCTTCGGCAACCGGAGCGTCATTGTCTGCGTTGACACCGATAGTTACGGTGTCGACGCTGGTGTTCGTACCATCAGAAACGTGCAGTTCAAACGTGAGTTGCGTGTTGCTGAGATTATTCGGCGCGACGAAGGTGGGGTTAGCCACGTTCGCGTTGCTCAAAGATACAGTCGGTCCGCCCGTCTGCACCCATTGATAGGTGAGACCCTGGCCTTCCGGATCGCTACCGCTTCCGGACAATTGAACTTGAGTAGCTTCTTCAACAGTCTGAGTCGGGCCCGCCTCAGCCGATGGTGCATCGTTGTCAGCGTTGACGCCGATGGTCACGGTGTCCACGCTGGTATTGGTTCCGTCCGAAACGCGGAGTTCAAAAGTCAGTTGCGTGTTACTAACGTTGTTTGGCGCGACAAAGGTCGGGTTGGCTACATTCGCGTTGCTCAATGTGACGGTCGGTCCACCTGTCTGCACCCACTGGTACGAGAGCCCTTGTCCTTCAGGATCACTGCCGCTACCCGACAGTTGAACCTGCGCCGCTTCTTCGACAGTCTGGGTCGGTCCGGCTTCAGCCGTTGGTGCGTCGTTGTCTGCATTAACGCCAATGGTGACGGTGTCGACGCTCGTGTTAGTTCCGTCTGACACGCGAAGCTCGAACGTCAATTGCGTATTGCTGACTTGGTTCGGGGCGACGAATGTCGGATTCGCGACGTTCGCATTGCTCAAGGCAACGGTCGGTCCGCCGGTCTGCACCCACTGGTAAGTGAGTCCTTGGCCTTCTGGATCAGTGCCACTGCCTGACAGTTGCACGGATGCACCTTCTTCGACGGTTTGAACCGGACCGGCCTCGGCCACCGGCGCGTCATTGTCCGCGTTGACGTTGATGGTCACGGTATCGGTCGTCGTGTTGTGGCCATCGGAGACTTCGACCTGGAACGTGAGGCTGGTGTTCGTCAGTCGTTCTGGAGCTGTAAACGATGGGCCCTGCGCAGTGGTTGAACTCAAGCTGACAGAGGGTCCCGATGTCTGTGTCCACCTATAGGTGAGCACGTCGCCATCCGCATCTGCGCTGCCACCCGCATTCAGGGAGACAGATGCCCCTTCATTGACCGTCTGATCGACGCCCGCGCTCGCCACAGGCGGCGTGTCGGTGGTCAGGATGGTGCCGTCGCTAAACGACAACGAAGAAATATTGGTGTAATCGACGGTAAATTCTGAGCCGCCGCCCATGCGCACGGTAATGGTGCCGGCTTGCTTATCAATGGTGGCGTCGGCTTTTGCGAAATTGGTCAGGCTGATCGAGTTGGTTCCGCTAGCACCGCCATCGACTGCATAGGACGCGCCAGCTGTCGGAGTGCTGAAAGCAAAAACGTCGTTGTGGCTGCTGCCGATGACGGTTTCGATACCGGAGAGAGTATCAGTGCCCGCGCCGCCTGTGTTCTGCGGACCGGAGGTTGTGAGATCAACGGTAACTCCACTCGTTGCATTGCTGTAATCGGCCGTGTCCGTGCCCGTACCGCCGATGAGCGTGTCATCGCCCGTGCTGCCTTGCAGCGTGTCGTTGCCTGTGCCGCCGTCGAGCGTGTCGTTACCCGTGCCGCCCTGAAGTATGTCATTACCTGCGCCGCCGGAAAGCGTATCGTTGCCGGCGTTACCCACGAGTACGTTTGCATTGCCGTCGCCGGTGATGACGTCGTCGCTGGCAGAACCGGTTACGTTTTCGATCGATGTGAGTACGTCACTGCCTGCACCACTGGCTGTTCCGCTGGCGAGGTTTACGTTGACGCCGGAAGCGGCTGATGAATAGTCAGCCGTGTCAGTGCCGGTTCCGCCGTCGAGCGTGTCATTGCCGAGACCGCCTACCAGTGTGTCGTTGCCCGCGCCGGCGGAAAGAACGTTGCCGTTGGCGTCGCCAATGAGCGTGTCATTACCCGCTGAGCCCGTGACGTTTTCGAAATTGGAAATGGTGTCGTTGCCAGCACCGCCGGTGACAGTGCCAGCCGCAAGATTGACAGTTACCGCTGAGCTCGCGTTCGAGTAATTCAGAGTGTCTACGCCCGCGCCGCCGTCGAGCGTGTCATTGCCGGTTCCACCTTCGACAGTGTCGTTTCCGGCGCCGGCATTGATCACGTTGTCGCCGCTAGTGCCGGTGATCGAGTCGTTGTAATCTGAACCGACCGCGTTTTCGATCGATGTAAGCACGTCGCTGCCTGCACCACTGGCTGTCCCACTGCCGAGGTTTACATTCACGCCGGAAGCAGCTGACGAGTAGTCAACCGTGTCAGTGCCGGTTCCGCCGTCGAGCGTGTCATTGCCCAGTCCGCCGACGAGTGTGTCGTTGCCCGCGCCGGCCATCAAGACGTTCCCGTTTGAATCGCCGACGAGGATGTCGTTGTGGGCTGATCCTGTGATGTTCTCGATGTTGGTGAGCGAGTCGGTGCCATCGCCGGTCGCGACACCGGTGGTCAGATTGGCGTTGATGGCGCTGGACGAAGCGGAATAGTCGACCGTATCGGTGCCGCCCAAACCATCGATCGTGTCGTTGCCCGCACCGCCAACGATCACGTTGTTGCCGCTGTTACCAGTGAGCGTATCGTCAAAGGAGGAGCCGGTTATATTTTCGATATTCGAAAGCGCGTCATTACCTGCGGCTCCGGTCGCGGTACCGCTGTTGAGGTTGACGTTTACCGCGCCACTTGCGGAAGCGTACGTCACGGTGTCAGTTCCGCTGCCGCCGTCGAGCGTATCATCGCCAAGACCGCCGTCGAGCGTGTCGTTACCCGCACCCGCACTCAATACGTTGTTACCCGCGTTACCCGTCAGCGTGTCGTTGTTGCCTGATCCCGTGATGTTCTCAATGTTGGTCAGTGTGTCTGTGCCATCACCTGTCGCTGATCCCGTTGCAAGGTTTGCGGCAATGCCCGCCGAGGCGGAAGCGAAACTCGCGGTGTCCACTCCGGCTCCGCCGTCGAGCGCGTCGTTGCCGCTGCCGCCGGTCAGCGTGTCGTCGCCATCACCACCCGCGAGCGTGTCATTTCCCGATCCGCCGTCGATCGTATCGTTGCCCGCGCCAGCATCGACGACGTCGTTGCCTGAGCCCGCGTTGATAACGTTCGCGTTGGCATCGCCGGTGATGGTGTCGTTGTGACCGGAACCCGTGACGTTCTCAATACTTGTAAGCGTGTCGTTGCCATCGCCGCCCGACGCTGTGCCCGACTGAAGACTAACGGTGACAGCCGAGCTTGCACCGGCGTAGCTTGCCGTGTCAGTGCCGCTGCCGCCATCTAGCGTGTCGTTGCCCGATCCGCCGGTAAGTGTGTCGTTGCCGGCCCCGCCAAGGATCGAGTCATTGCCCGATTGGCCGTCGAGCGTATCGTTGCCCGAACCGCCGTCGATGCTGTCGTTGCCGCTGCCTGCGTTCAATGTGTTGTTGCCGGAATTACCGATGAGCGAGTCGTTGTAGTTCGAGCCGGTTACGCTGTCGACGGTGATGAGCGTGTCGTTGCCCGCGCCACCGGTCGCAGTGCCGGCGCTCAGATCTACACTCACCGATGAAGCGGCTGAACCGTACGTGACGGTGTCTGTTCCGTCGCCGCCGATGATGGTGTCGTTGCCTAGGCCGCCATCGAGCGTATCGCCACCGCCAAGGCCGGTGAGAGTATCATTGCCCGCACCGCCGATGAGGGTGTTCGAGCCGCTGTTGCCGGTCAGAACGTCGTCATTGCTGCTGCCCGTGATGTTCTCGAAGCCAGTTAAGGTGTCACTGCCCGCGCCGCCGCTTGCGCTGCCTGTCGAAAGATTGGCAGTGACACCGGACGTAGCCCCGCTATAGCTGAGCGTGTCCGTTCCACTGCCGCCATCGAGCACGTCGTTGCCTGCGCCGCCTTCGATCGTATCGTTGCCGGAACCACCCTGAATGTTGTTCGCGCCCGAGTCGCCGGTCAGCGTGTCGTTCGACTGCGAGCCGATGAGGTTTTCAATTCCTGCGAGCGTATCGTTTCCATATCCACCGCTGGCCACACCGGTTTGAAGATTGACGTTGACCGCGGACGAAGATGATGCATAGGTCGCAGTATCAACGCCGTCCCCACCTTGAAGCGCGTCATTGCCAGTTCCACCGTCCAGAATGTCATTGCCCGCGCCGCCGCTGAGCGAGTCGTTTCCCGCACCGCCCGTCAAGGTGTTTGCATTCGAATCGCCGGTGAGCGTGTCGTCATAAGCAGAGCCGCTGACGTTTTCGATATTTGAAAGCGTGTCGTTTCCTGCACCGCCAGAAGATGATCCGGTTGAAAGGTCAACGTTGACCGCGGAAGTTGCAGCCGAATACGACGCAGTATCGGTTCCGCTGCCGCCGTCGAGTGCATCGTTGCCCGATCCACCAGTCAGCGTGTCATTGCCCGCACCGCCATCAAGCGTGTTGGCGTTGCCGTCGCCGGTCAACGTATCGTTGTAGGCTGAACCGGTGATGTGTTCGATGTTGGAGAGTGTGTCGGTTCCTGCGCCGCCCGTGTTCTGCGCACTAGATGTACCAAGATTCACCGTGACGCTGGAACTCGCCCCGGCATAGTTGGCTGTGTCGGAACCGCTGCCGCCGTCGAGCGAGTCATTGCCCGAACCACCGACCAGCGTGTCGTCGCCCGCGCCGCCCGTCAACGTGTCGTTGCCAGCGCCGCCGTCGAGTATGTCGTGACCCGATCCGCCGTCGAGAACGTTCGCATTGCCATCACCTGTAAGCGTATCGTTATAGCTGGAACCAGCAATGTTCTCGATGTTGCTGAGCGTGTCTGTTCCAGCGCCGCCGGTATTCTGAGCACCAGACGTGCCGAGGTTGACGGTGACAGCCGATGTCGCGCTGCCGTAATTGGCTGTGTCTGTACCTGACCCGCCGTCGAGCGAGTCATTTCCCGAACCGCCGATCAACGTGTCATCGCCCGATCCGCCCGTGAGGGTATCGTTGCCGGCATCGCCGTCGAGCGTGTCGTTGCCTGATCCGCCGTCGAGGACGTTCGCGCCGCTGTCGCCCGTGAGCGTGTCGTTGTAATTGGAACCAGTGATGTTTTCGATGTTCGAAAGCGTGTCGGTACCTGCACCGCCGGTGTTCTGCGAAGATGTCGTGTTGAGATTCACGGCGACAGCCGAGGTCGCGCCGGAATAATTCGCGGTATCGGCTCCCGTTCCTCCATCGAGCGAGTCATTTCCCGAACCGCCGATCAAACTGTCATCGCCCGATCCACCGATCAGCGAATCGTTACCAGCACCGCCGTCGAGCGTGTCATTACCTGCACCACCATCGAGCGTGTCGTTCCCCGCATCGCCGAATAGCGAATCATGGCCGTTAAGTCCGGAGAGTGAGTCGTTTCCAGCCAGACCATGGGCGCTATCGTCGCCGGACGTACCCGTGTAAATGTCATTGCCCGAGTCGGCATCGCTCTGGGACGCACCCGTATCGGCGTCGACCCAAGTAGCGGACATGAGGATACGCGGTTCCAGAGGTGTCGTTTGAAAGCGCGGCTTGGCCTTAGACTCTGTTTCGTTCAGAGGCTTGGCGTCCGGAGGGGTTTGATTATCAGTGGTCTTTGGCTGCTGTTTCTTCTTCCGCTTGAATAGTCTTCGCATGATGCCTCCTGAAGGCGGGTAAGCGCCCCTGGCGTCCGCATTTCTGCCCCGACGCAGTCGCCTGAATCAAAGTTACGTAATAGATCAAACCGGTGGCAAATCGCCGTCAATTTTGAGGACGGGAAAGATTCAACGCGTGTGACGAATTACTGGGTATGGGGCAGATGAGGGGTCGCAGCGGTTGGATAATCGGAACTCAACAAAAGTTGGTCCGTTTGGTGCGTGGACTCACAGCATGGCTAAAAGCGGACATAGAATTACAGGACCGCACTCATAGTCCTGATCGCCATGGTGGTGATGGTCAGTGCTGGTAAGCGTCTGGAGCATTCCGATGTCGAAACGGTTCAACGATTTCGCAAAGTGGATCTCGCGTCTTTCCGGTTCGCCAATGGCGTTCGTATTGTCCGTCGCGGTTGTGGCGGCATGGGCCCTGACCGGACCTGTATTCAAGTTCAGCGATACGTGGCAGTTGGCCATCAATACCGCGACAACGATCGTGACGTTCCTGATGGTGTTTCTGATTCAGAACGCGCAGTATCGTGATTCAGCGGCCATTCAAATAAAACTGGACGAACTCATCCGTGCAGTCAACGGAGCGCACAATGCACTCCTCGACCTGGAAGAGCTGGACGAAACAGAGCTCGACCTCATTCGGGCCAATTATGAACGACTGGCGAGCGCCGCCAGATCGCAACTTCGGCGAGGTGAGCTCGACACGGGTATTCCCGAAGTCGAGTCCTCACAGTCATAGCAAAAGGTCACGCCGTGATCGTGCTACCGTGGGTGTCGCCGCTGCATCATTGTGCAGGAGTATTGTTATTTCGGATCTTTCTTCGCGGGCACTACGTGCAAACCCATGATGTTCACGATGAGTACCTTGTCCTTTGCTTCCTTCACGGTTCCCACCACGATGACTTCGCTCAGTTCTTTGAGGCCGTTGGTTCCTTTCAGGCCAAGTCGCAGTGGTGATCCTTCAGCATCGACAACTTGAATTGTGGCAGAGTGTTTGGCAATGTCCTCGGCTGTGTCGCAGCAATAGTCCCAAGGAGTCTTGCACTTGTCGTCCTTCATGTCCGAGCAAGCCTTCAACGCCGAACCCATGAGCGTGAAGACAGCGCGTTTTTCGACAAAGGGTGCTTTGCTGCCGCCGATGCGACCGCGAATGACAACCTTGTCACCCGCCTTCGCAGCTGGTTTCGTTTCTTCTACCGTCTTCGCGCCTTCGGGTTCCTTTTCGAGAAAGAACCCTTCGGGCAGAGTCGCTGCCTTGTCCGATGCGTTCGACTTCTTTTCATCCGCCGCGTAGGCCGCCGCGACAAACGATGCAACAGATACGGTCAACAAGCCTACGATCCAATGTGTTCGAGTCATGATGTTCCTTTCTTTCTTGAATAACATTTCTCAATAGTACTCACACAGCTTTTAGAGCTACCGGAATTTCCATCCTTAGACAACGCCAGGCGGGCGGGAGAGCACCGACGAAACCGAGCAAGAGTCCCGCGATTAGTCCGACGCACAGAACGATCGGGTCGACACGCAATCCAAATACACCCATTGAGAATCGAATGGCGAGACCATCCAACCAGAGCGAACCTGCCGCACAGGCTAGGAGCGCGCCGGTTGCGGTGACGAGTACCGATTCCTGAATCAGTGAAACAACGATGACCATGCGACGGAAGCCGCATGCCTGCAACGTTCCCAGCTCGCGCGCGCGCGAGGCGAAGGCCGCGTACATCGTGTTGAGCCCGCCGAAGAATCCGCCCAGTGCAACGAGCCCGGCTGTCATCCACGCGAGTATTTGAATAGGCGAAAAGAAGCGCGACAGCTTTGCGTAGTAGGCTGTCTCCGAGGTGGCGGCGAGTTCGAGATCGACACGCGTTTTGGTGAACAGATCCACGTCGTCAATCTCCGCACGATCGGGATCGAGCGTCAGCGTGACGCAGGAGTCGGTGGTTCGCTTGGTAGCTTCTTTCAGATCGGCGAGATTAGTCCATATCTCCGCATCCATTACGGTGCCCGGCGCACGGAACCGCCCGACGATACGCCACCATCGCTTCTCCATCCAGATTTGTTGTCCGGGTGCGAGACTCTCTGGGTCGACTCCCATTTTCGTAGCCAACATGGCCCCGACCATGATTTCGTTCATGCCCGCGCGGGGAAAGTCGCCGTCGACGATGCGCACGACGGGATGAACAAGCGTAGCCGTCGGTGTGACGCCGCGCACCAACACCATCGGGCCGGAATTCTGTTCGGGCTTGATGCGCACCGGCAACTGCACGTGTACTTCGGGCGAAACATAGTCCACGCCGCTTCGCGAGCGAATGCCCGGAATAGATGCACCCACAAGCCCAGCCACGCTGCTCTCAATCTCGCTTCGCTCGATTGACTCTTCGCTTCCGGCGCCGAGCAGAATCACGTTGTGCGGTTCGCCGGACGAACGCAGCGACTGCTTCATTCCTTGAACAAAAGCGCCGGCAGAAAGGAGAAGAAGCACGACGATGGCAGTGCCACCCAGTGACAGCATGAGTCGCGTGGGTGATCGCAGAAGGTTGCGAACCGCGTAATCCATCGGTAACAGTCGCATCAGCTCACTCCATCAAACGGCACGAAAACAGTGAGCGATCTCACGTCGACCGGCTTGTAGCGCCGGCACCAGCCCTGCCAACGTGCCCACTCCGGCTGAAATCAATAACCCAGTGAGAACCAGCGACCAATCGGGACGGATGCTGATGCTCAGCCCTTCGTTGTACAAACTGAAATTGCCGAAATGCACTGCCGCCAACGCGGAAAACGTACCGATGGTTCCGCCGGCCACGCCGATGATGGCGCCTTCAGAAACGATCAGTCGCGCGATGAGTCCTGCGCGAAAACCAAGCGTCTGCAAAACGGCATGTTCGCGCACGCGATCCTGCACGCTCAACACAATGGCGTTGGCTACCAGCGCGAGAATCGCAGCCAGACAGCCCCAGCCGAGAAACCGCGTGAATTTCACGATTTCCACTATGTCGGTCCCAGCTTGGGCAACAAACGCCCGCTCCGGGCGAGTCTGCGTCGGCTCAGCTTCGGTTCGGAATTCGTCGTCGATGGCACGAGATACGGTGTCGAGCAGCGAAGGAGATTCAACGCGGACATTAAACTGGGTCACGATGCCAAGGCTGCCGCGTGTCGCAGATCGTTGCAGGAAATCGAGGTGCACGTACGCCACATTCTGATCCTGCGGCTCGGTCGATTGAATAATGCCAGCCACCGTAACGGTGACGCCGGATGCATCAAAGGACTGACCGGTCTTAAACCCGCGCCGTTGCGCCAGTCTTTCTCCAACCAGCGCCGAATCGGATCGCTTCTTCCAATCATCCAATGAACCTTCCAATAAGGTCCATGACTTGGAAAGATCGCTCAAACTCTCGTCGGGCACGCCGCGAAAGGTGATCACATCGATGCTGGCTGCACAGTTCGTGACGACGATCTTCATTGGCGTAGCGCTCGCAACGCCTTTGATTTTCTCTATGCGCGGCAGGTAGTGCTCGGGCAATCGGCTCGTGGCTGGGCAGAATCGGTTTTCGCGATACACGACCAGTGTTTGGTCGGCTGCGGTGACTTCGGTCGCGTTCTGCACGCCGCGTTGCAAAGTCTGAATGGTGATGAACAGGAACATGGCGATCATGACGCCCGCTACGGTGAGCAGGCTTCGCGTGCGATGACGCACGACTTGCTTCAGCACAACCGGGATATATCGAACCGCAATCATACGCTTAACACCTCTCTCGACTTTCCACGACTCGTCGCGAGTTGTTGCGATTCGAGCAACTTTCCTTTTTCGAGATGCAGAGTACGGGTCGCAAACGACGCGCACTTTGAATCGTGCGTCACCATCAGCAACGTTTTTCTCGTTTCGCGATTCAGTCGAACGAGAAGATTCATGATGTACTTCGCGGATTCACTGTCGAGATCGCCCGTCGGTTCGTCGGCTACGATGATCTTTGGATCGGTGACGATGGCGCGAGCAATGGCTACGCGCTGCTCCTGCCCGCCGGATAGCTGTCGAGGATAGTGGTCATGGCGATCAGCGATGCCCACAAGTTGTAACGCTTGCGACACGCGCTCATGTCGCTGCCGCGAGGGCATCTTATGCAGAAGTAATGGTAGCTCTACGTTTTCGTAGGCGGTCAAGACGGGAACGAGGTTGTAGAGCTGAAAAATGTAACCCACGTTGTCGCTGCGCCAGTCAGCCAGTTGCGACCGCGAGAGCGTCGCGATGTCCTGCCCGGCGATGCGAAGTTGCCCCGCGGTCGGTCGATCGATGCCCGCAATCAGATTGAGCAGTGTAGTCTTTCCACTACCCGAAGGACCCATGAGTGCCAGAAAGTCGCCTTCGGGCACGTCAAGATTCATCTCGTGCAATGGCGTGATCGTCGCATCACCCTTGCGATAGGACTTGGTCAGATTTCGACATTCGATGAGTGTCATATTGTTTTCCTGTTGGAGTCGGTTATTCGCTGAACGCTTCGCCCGCGATTCTTACTCGCGTGCCATTCGCGATCGTCGCCGGCGCGTCGATAATGACGCGATCTCCCAGTCGCAATCCCTCGGTGGCCTGCAACAGACCAGCCGTGCTCGTCAGCCGCGTACTTATCTTCCGTTCGATCGCTAATGACGCCGTTCCACTTTCGTCGTGCTCAACCACAAAAACTTGCGCTGAATCGCCATCGCGCTGGTGAATCGCCTTTTCAGGAATGAGCAGTCCGGCGCTCGTTCGTGTCGATGGGTTGTTTGCCATCGCACCCGGCGAGACGGGCGACGAGTTGGATTGCTTTTCACCTTGTTCTTGGATGGTCGATCCCGCGAAGAAACGAACACGCGCGAGCATTTCAGGTTTGAGTACACCATCCGGGTTCTTGATCGTAACTTTCACCTGCACCGTGTTTCGCTGGATATTGGCCTCGTGAACGATTCGCGAGACGACACCCTGAAAGACGCGGCCGGGACATGCCTCTGTCTCGATTTCCGCAGTGCAACCCACATCGACTTTGCCGCTGTCCGCCAGCGGCACATCGACGCGCACTTGAAGTTTCGAGGGATCGTAGAGTTTGAACATCGCGCCGGACATGAGTTCTGATCCGCTCGTCGCGCCGCGACTGCTCATCGACACACGACTTCCGGGCTCCACGAAGCGGGCCATCACGATTCCACTCATCGGCGACGTGATTTCCATGCGGGAGAGCACCAACTTGGCTTCGTCGTACGCCACTTCCTGCACGCGGACATTGGCTTTATCCAGCGCGACAGTCGCTTCCGCAGCGGTCAACGATTCCTGGGCGGCGCTGAGTTGAAACTGCAACTGGGCAAGTTGTCCGCTCGGCACCGATCCGGATTCGCTTAGCTTCCGTGTTCGCGTGACTTGGTCGTTCAACTCCGCAAGTCGCGCCTCGGCCGCACGAACCTCAGCCTCTGACTTGGCCACGGCAGCCTGAAGTACCGCGAGCTTCGCATCTGCTGACGCGACTTGCAGTCGCGCGTCGGTGTCAAACAATCGCGCCACCACTTGCCCTGCAACCACATTTTGCCCTTCGAGCACCATCACTTCGTGAACAACGCCATCAGCGAGCGCGGGAACAAGTTGTGCGTACGGCGATGGTTCGATCCAACCAGCGGCCTGCGCGAGTACGGTAGAGTTGTGCTTGTTTCCCGAAGTGTTTTCGATCGGCGTGCTGCTTTCCTGACTTCCTGCAAACGATGCGGTGGCAACGACGGGCACCACCATGACCTCGGTTTCGGGAATCAGCACGGCCCGGGCGGAGTACGCGAGCAGCGTGCTTGTCGCCAACAGAATCGAGAGAGGCAACAAGACTCGCGACTTCCATTTGAAGGATGGTGGCGGAATCGCCGTGGATGAATCGCCTCGATTGAATATGTCATCGTGCGCACGCGCGAATGGTGTCATGCTGCGATCTCCTAAAACAATCCGATCAATGACCAACTACGGGTCGCAGAGTGTCAGCCACGGCAAATAACCCGCCGATGACTGAGCGATCTGCGCAGGCATTTCGCCCCACGTCATTGCGATTGGATTGATCAAATGAGGAGAGGAAGCAATCGGTGCGGATCGGACGGTGAATCGTTGCAGCTTCGCTCAGCGATACAGGTCAAATTCAAGCCGAATAGAGTGATATACCCTTCGACGTGCGGTACGATCGAATTGAATTCGAAATCCTGAATCTTCGTTGGCGAATCGCCGGCGATTACTTGGCCGGAGCAGAAGCACTGATGGGTGTTGGTGTTATCTTTTGATTTGATCGGCAAGCGTTGCTGTTCGTCTGATTTTTGGCAGCAAGAGCAATGTTTGGTGGTACTGCCTCGCGGCGCGGTGGCTGCTCCCAATGCACAGGTAAGGGAACACCCCAAGCTGATCCAAACCGCCAGAAAAGTTGCAACGACAGGTCTCATGTTTCACTGATTCTATAATCGGCGCAAATCGGCTGTCAATTTGCGACACTCTAAATCCGGGCTACATGTTATACGCATCCCATTATTTACTAGCGCTTTCGATATAGGGTGCGGCGCAGACGGTT
>CAZBRD010000002.1:0-525887 GCA_964494205.1 uncultured Phycisphaeraceae bacterium
GTGACCACCGGGTCGACCATCTCGGCGCACGCGCGGCGCAAGTTCAACGACGCGCTGGTCTACATCCGAATCCTGTATGATGTGAAGGATGAGTCGAAGCAGCGCGTTCAAGCCATCGAAGAGGATCGCGCTGCGCCGGTTTCGGATGATGCCTCGGCCGCGCAAACGATTAAGACCACTTCGCTTCAACACCGCCGCGCCGAGGAGATCCGTGCGATGCACCAATTACCACATTCGAATTGTGCTCATCGGTGCTTGGGCGGAGTTATGGTGCCTTGAACCGGTAATAGTAGTGAGGCAAGATACGCATGCAATTCTGCACGGCGATGAAAAAGTCTTCGACGAGAGGGCTGGAATCCAGGACTTCAATTGAGAAGGAAACTCCAGCCGTAATTTCGTGGATTACAGTTGTTAATTGAAGAATTGCTAATACGCCGGTTTTCACTTTGCGTATGTATATGAATAGTGGGCCTCGGTTCACGGGCCCGGCAAACTGACGGACGGCGCGCGCTGTTGCAGGCTACAAGCTTGAATGAGTATCTAGCCAGGACTGAATGCATTGAACGAATTGCGCGGTCAAAACCGCGCAAATAGGTACAAACAGAGGCAAATCACTGCAAAACTTGCATAACTTGCAATTTGTAAACCGCGTTGTTAGCGTTGTTTATGCGTTTCAGGCTTGACGGAGGGCGGTTCCCAAGCTGGAAGTCGAGGGTTCGAGTCCCTTCGCCCGCTATAGTTATGAGTAACGCCGCCCTCAAGAGATAGAGTGACCTGCCGGTGTTTGGCAGTGCGGCCTGAAGCGAATAATTGCGCGGTTTTTGACCGCGCAATTCCCTTCGGGAGGTCGCATGCCGACAAAATTTCGATTTCTTTCCCAGGTTCCATCGTATCGACATCGAAAGAGTTAGTCGCGGGCGATCGTCACGCTGACCGATCGCGGTGACTGGTCAACGTCGTGACTTTCCTCCTCGAGAGTTTGGCGCGCGAGAAAACCGCGAGACTTCGATCGCGTCAGCCGCCGCTGAGCGCAAACGTTTGTCGGTCTGTGGTCAGTGATGCTAATGCGATAATGATTAGAGCCTTTCATGTACTCCGTTGAATCAGATTGATGATGCTTTTAAGCATCCAGCATACGAAAGCAATTACTTGCATGCCGTGACGAAGTCGCGGGTTAATTAAGGCTGTTCACGGCTCCAACTTCCGCGGCTATCGGATTCCGGCGAGTCGGACCTAGATCCACTGCCTGATCGGATGTACCTCATTTCATCATTCGGAAAACGTAGTGAACGATGTGCCTTCATGACGGCTCAAGCCAACTTCTCGTGTGCCGAACCAGAGGTTGCCGTCCCGGCCCTCAAGTACACTAAACACGGAGTTGTTAACCAGGTCGCCCTTCGCGGTGAAATTCTTGAACTTCTTGCCGTCATAACGCCAAACGGCGAATTCGTTCGTCCCGAGCCAGATGATTCCTTTGCCATCCTCCAGAATTCAATAGACAGCAGCGCTGACGAATCCTTCTTTGTGCCGAAAGGTCATGATTTCGTCCTTTACGGGATCGTATCGGTATGCGCCGTGTCGCCGCGTGCCAGAAGGTGGGCAGCCAATTGGCCATGGAGCCAACGTTAATCCCCGGCCACGGCACGAATGCGATCTACGTTCAAGGTGGGGTGGATTATGGGTTGTGGTAGAAGTACTGCTGACTGAAACATCAATCGCCATTGCGCTCGGCCACAGTCGTAACTGGGAAGACTAGATTAGCCGAGTGGACGGAGCACTTCATGGAAGCGTTCGTGCTGGCGCCAGCGTCTAGAAATCAACCTTTCCTCTTCACCATCGCATCTACTGCAATCGGCACGTACGGTGGGATGCAGCCCTTTGATACGGGCCAATCTTTGTACAGACCAATCTTCTCGCCGATGGCGATTGCCCGCTTGCGGTGCTTTGCGTGCTTAACGCCGATTGCCAGGAGTGTGTTGTTCATCGTCCATTGCACGTCCGGCTTGGCCTTGGGCATTTCCTTTTCGATTCGATCGAGCAGTGAAGGCAGGTCGAGGCCGTCATCATCCTTGTTGACGCGGGCGGCGGTAAGGTGCCAGCCGGCACGGGCGGCCCAGCGATCCTTGTCCTTCATCCATTTCACGCGTAGCGATTCGTTCACGGGATGTTGTGCGACGACATAGTTGTTCAGCCAGTCGGCGACATATGCGAAGGTGGTAGATCGTGTCATCGTGTCGAGTTCATCAGCGGAGAGCGACTTGGGCTTGATGATGAGCGTGGCCACTAACTGCGCTTCGACGTTTCCAGTATCCCAGAGCTTGAGCGCGAGTTCGTGATCGGTCTTGATTTTCTTGGCGATCGCGCGGATGTCACCCATTGGCACGCCAAACTGGTTGTCGGGCGCGCCGGCCTTCGCGTTGTGCTTGCGGCGGGCATCATCGCCAAGGGACTTGAGTTGTGCGAGGACTTCTTTGACGGTCATGGCGGTGATTGTATGACTTACACATAGGGGTGGTAAAGCAAACTAGACGAAATGTATTTCGATGATGACGTTGTCCCTGTCGCCTTGCTGGGGACCTGCGTTTTTTGCAAACGAAGAGCAGACTACGGCAGGGGATACGTAAACGAATTCCACTTTGCAGCAGCGTTTCTTGAAAACTCGGAAAAACAGCGCTTTTCATGGTGTCGCAAGTCGCAGGCCTGCGCATAATTACGTGTATGACAGAACGACCGCATCAAACGAATGGTGCTCCACATGCACGAGACGTGATTGCGCGCGATGTTACTCGCCTGCTCAGCGAAGCAGCGGCGGGCAAACCTGAAGCCGCACGCGAATTGCTGCCGTTGGTGTATCGCTCACTGCACGACCTAGCATCGAAGCGAATGCGTGAAGAGCGCCGCAACCATACGCTGCAAGCGACCGCGCTGGTCCACGAGGCCTACATGCGCCTCGTCGATGGACAGAACATCCCGTGGGACAGTCGCGCGCATTTCTACGCCGCGGCAGCGGAGGCGATGCGTCGCATTCTCATCGAGCACGCGCGTCGTGTCGGCGCGAAGAAGCGCGGCGGCGATCGCAAACGCGAAATTGCCTGCGTTGCCGATCTTGCCTCGGAAGAAAGCGTCAGTGAAGCGATCGAGATCGATGCAGCCATCGAGGCGCTTCGCGCGGAGGATTCGCGGGCGGCCAGCGTCGTGCAGCTGCGCTTTTATGCGGGACTGTCGATTGATGAAACAGCGGCTGCTCTTAACATCGCTCCCAGCACGGTTGACCGCGAGTGGCGATACGCCCGGTCGTGGTTATTGCGGCGACTACGTGAGGAACCTAATCAGTGAGCGCTGTGAATAGAGAACGAGTGAAGGAATTGCTGTCGCAGGCGTCGCGCCTTCCGCGTCAGGAGCGAGAGGCCTTTATTCGTCGTGCAGCCGGTAGCGATGTTGAGTCAGCGGCAGAGGCGATCGACCTTCTGTCCACGCTTGACGATACCGAGTTCATGAGCAATCCCACCGGCGCGGGTATCGCGGCTGCAATCCCGCACATGAATGTTCCCGGGGAGGGCCCCGGAACCCGCATCGATCGCTACAAACTGTTGCAATTAATTGGTGAGGGTGGATTCGGCTCCGTGTTTATGGCGGAGCAAGTCGAACCCGTTAATCGCAAAGTCGCTTTGAAAATCATCAAAGCCGGCATGGACACCAAGCAAGTCATCGCTCGGTTTGAGGCCGAGCGTCAAGCGCTCGCCCTCATGGACCACCCCAATATCGCGCGCGTGCTGGACGCCGGCGCAACGCAAAGCGGCCGCCTCTATTTCGTGATGGAACTGGTTCGCGGCGAACCTTGCACGCACTACTGTGATCGAGAGCGTCTTCCCATTCGCAAGCGATTGGAGCTTTTTCGAGACGTGTGTAATGCGGTGCAGCATGCTCATCAGAAGGGAATCATACACCGTGATATCAAACCCTCGAATGTTCTGGTGACCGTCGCTGATGGCGATCCACTTCCGAAGGTGATTGACTTTGGTATTGCCAAGGCCACAGCTTCGCGACTGACCGACAAGACACTGTTTACGGAACTACACCAGCTCATCGGAACACCGGAGTATATGAGCCCGGAACAGGCCGAAGTCTCCGGCGTCGACATCGACACTCGTAGTGATATCTATTCGCTGGGCGTGTTGTTGTATGAGTTGCTGGTGGGTAGTACGCCGCTCGAACGCGATCGTGCCCGGTCGACGCCTTTCGCGGAACTTCAGCGACTCATCCGAGAAGAAGAGCCGGTGCGCCCCAGCCTTCGGATGGGCACGAGGAGTTCAATCAAGGAATTGCACGTCGAGTCTGGGTTGTGCGAAAAACGCGACTTGGATAAGTCGACTTCGATTGACATCGCTTGGCGAAGACGCTCAGAACCGGCTGCGTTGAACAGGCTTCTTCGCGGCGATCTCGACTGGATTGTTCTGAAGTGCCTCGAGAAGGACCGCAGACGACGCTACGCAACGACGAACGAACTCGCCGACGACGTGGAACGCTATTTGTCTCACCAGCCTGTATTGGCCATGCCCCCGAGCCGCCGTTACAGAGCTCGCAAGTTCGTCCGCCGAAACCGTGGCCCCGTTTTGGCCGCAACGGCGATCTCCCTGGCGCTTATCGCTGGCACCGTTGTGTCGCTTGTGTTCGCGAAAAACGCCGCACGTCGAACGAAAGAGCTTGAGCAGGTTGCGAGATTCCAGGAAACGCAATTCTCGAGCGTCAATGCTACCACGATGGGGGCGAAACTCAGGGCAGATCTCCTGGAAAAAGTCCGACAGAATGCCATCCGTCGCGGACTACCACAGAGTGAAGTGGAGTCGCGAGTCAGTGACTTGGAGATTATTCTTGCGGGGAGTGATTTTACTGGGCTAGCCACGGACTCTCTGGAGGAAAATGTCTTCAATCCGGCGCTCGATGCAGTTGAGAAGCAATTTTCCGATCAACCTTTAGTCAGGGCATTTTTGCTCCATTCAATATCCACCTCTCTATTCAAGCTAGGCCTTTATGATAGTGCATACCCACCTCTGAAAGAGGCATTGGAGACCCGAAAACGGATTCTCGGTGATGAGCACTCCGATACACTCAATTCGATGCGAGAAATCGGATCCCTTCTAGTGCTGCAAGGCAAGGCGGAAGAGGCTGAACCTTACCTCGTGGAAGCGGTAGAGAAATGTCGACGGGCGTTAGGCGATGAACGCCCCGAAACCCTTGCATCTATTCACGAATTAGCACAACTCCGCATGGCGCAGGGCGATTTCGGAGCAGCGGAGCCTCTCTTCCGTCAAGCCCGTGAGGGGAGTCAAAGGGTCGTGGGTGAGGACGATCCGCAAACACTGTCGAGTACATCGGCTCTCGGATTACTTCTACAAAGACAGGGAAGACTGACTGAGGCCGAACCACTTTTCCTTGAATCGCTGCAAAAGCGACGTGTTGTGCTAGGCGAGGATCATCCCGATACTTTGATTTCAATTAATCACATGTCAGTGCTGTATTGGTCTCAAGGCCGCATGGAGGAGGCTGAGCCTTATTTCCGTGAGGCGCTCGAAAGGACTCGCCGCGTTTTGGGGGACGAGCATCCAAACACACTCAGCGCCATGGTGGACATGGGACTCTTCTTCAGAACGCAAGGAAGGCTCGCTGAAGCTGAGGCGCTGTATCGTGAGGTTTTGCCAAAGAGACGTCGCCTGCTTGGAAATGACCACCCCGATACTCAAACGCTCGTCCACAACATGGGTTTTCTGTTGCAAGCGCAGGGAAAACCGGCTGAAGCTGAAGCGTTTTGCCGCGAAGCCTTGGACACCAATCGACGCATTTTGGGTGCGGACCATCCTGAAACGCTCACCTCGGTGAACGTGATG
This sequence comes from uncultured Phycisphaeraceae bacterium, assembly GCA_964494205.1. Lineage (GTDB taxonomy): Bacteria > Planctomycetota > Phycisphaerae > UBA1845 > UBA1845 > JBBTCX01. The sequence goes on from CAZBRD010000002.1 coordinate 5,886, forward strand.
GGACTTGTACTTCTGGCGCAGGGCAAACTGGACGAAGCAGCACCGCTGTGTCGGGAAGCGTTTGAAAAACGTCAGAAGCTATACGGCGACGAGCATTCCGACACACTTATCGCAATGACAAACTTGGGCGCGCTTTTGGTTGCTCAGGACGATCCGAATGCCGCGATTGATTTATTGCAGCCTTCGGAACAGTCGGCTCGCAAGGTGTTCACTGGAGGGAACGCCATCAGGCTGGCGCGATTTCTTACACCGCTCGGCGTTGCGCGAGTGGCTGTCGGTTCGTTTGAAAGTGCAGAGGCAAACCTGACCGAGGCAAGCAAGATTCTTGATAACGCCAAAGGTACGCTCATGCGCGATCGCACCGAAACGTGGGGAGGACTAGTCCGACTCTATGATGCCTGGCACTCTTCCCAGCCCGATGCCGGTTACGACGCAAATGCTACGGAGTGGAGGGGCCGACTGAGCAGCATTCAATCAAGTCATTAGGGGCCTATCCTGTCGCAGAGTTTTCCCAGTTAGGTTCGTTTGTCAATTAGAAGCTCACGTGCCCACGTAGGCCGTAGACAACAGCCACGTCGCGACTGTCATCCCCGCCGGGATCGACTATGAATTGTAGATCTGGCGTCAGGCTGAACCAGGGTGTGATTGCGATGCTGTAAAACAACTCTGTGCCTTGCGACGACGCGATCCCCAGTCGCTCAGGCAAGTCGCCGCTGAAGTCAGTGAAGAAATAACCGAGGCCGAACTTGTCGTTGTCGCGTTCGGGAATGATACCCTTGCCGCCGACGCCAAGGCTGTAGAACGTTTCGATTGGGTTTGCTTCGCCGTCAGAGATGCCGAATCGCCCGAACAGGCCGACTCCCTGTGTCGGGTCCTGCGACTCCACAAAGAAATACTGATCGAAGTTGTAATAGAACGCCCACGAGCTTGATTCGTGCTCGATCGGTGAGAGTACATTGAGGATGTTCAACAAGGGACGACGCGGAATCACGATGCCGACGCGCGGATCTTGTTCGAGCGCTACGAAGTTCTTGTCACTCCACGCGAAGCCGAAAAGCTGGTGGCCGGGTTTCTCAAACGGTTTCACGTTGAATCGCGCTTCGGAGGCCATGGACGTACCGCCCTCGAAGGCCGTATCGAAACCGCTCTCATTCGGAACACCCTCGGTGTCGTAAACCATCGTCGTCCACGAGCCCCATTGGCCGAACACGGCGAACGCCGCGCCAAGCGTGGAATACGGCGTGGTTCGTGCGGAGATCGGATTCCAGCGGAAACTGGAGTGGAGGAAATTGTCGCCATGAATCCAGGCGAATTCGTTTTTGTCGCCTTGTGATGTATCAAGTTTGCCAAATGAAATCGCGCACCATTCAGCCAGCGCCTGAGTGAACTGGACATGCGACAGTGTGATATCGCGGTAACCGGGCAGCGGGAACAGTGCGTCGTCATTTGAATTGGCGCCCGATTCGTCGTTTACGGAGTCGCCGAAAAAGCTCTCAGCGTGCAGCTCCAGAAGGCCGCCAGGCCACAAGTTCATGCGGGCTGTGTCGAGCTTGAGTCGAAGGTCCCATCCGCCGGAATATCGAAAAGCGTTGTTGGTGTCGTTGCCGCCGTGGACGTTGCCTTGCAAATATTGATCCAGCGTCAGATCAAACAGCACGCCCTTTTCAGCCATATCAGTACGGGCGCCGTTCCAGTCGCCGGTCAGGTACTTTCTCGTGCGTAAGTCGCCTGAGTAATCGGGAAGCTCGGGAATAAGCGAGAGGAGTTTCGGTTTCGCGGGTTCGGAAGGACTCGCAGCAGCTTCGGTCTTCTGCGGCTCAGCAGATTCTGTCGTCGATTGCGCCATCGATGTTCCACCGATTGCCAGCATGATGAACATTACATAGGTCAAACGATTGAGCATTGTCACTCCTAAGGAATAGTTAACCGGTTTCTTCGCCGGAACGCATACGCAAATCCTACTGTCTTACCGGCGACCGAAGAGTTTCGGGTTTCGCCTGACAAAGCTGCCGATCGCGTCTGCCAGGAAAGAGTACCTCCCGCTCTTTGCGTACGCCAAACCCATGCCCGCCACCACGGTCGCTCCAAGTGTATCGACGATCAAGTCATACATCGTGTCATAGACGCCGGTTTCTCTGCTTTGCATGTTGACTTCAGGTGCGACGCAATCCACGGCAAACTCGACGACCTCCCAAACGACGCCGAGCGAAACGGCAAAGGAGATCGCGAACAGGCATAGGAATATCGGTTTGGTTCCTTGTGGGATTCGATCCGTTTGATTCAGCAGAAAGATCGCGAGGAATCCAATGATGCCCAGCAGGAAGCCCGAGCTGGTGTGCAACACAACGTCCCACCACCAATACTTGTAATAGAAGTCCTCGGCTGATCCCAGGAAAAACGATAGGAATACAAACAGCGCGGCTATGAATTGAAAATCCGGGGGGACAATGATTCGATACCGCTTGGCCACAAACGCCGGAATTAGCGTGAGTGCAATGACGAACAGTGTAAGAAATGCGTTCTCCCAATCGCGGAGCCACAAGTACAGCACGAAACCGATGGCCAACACAGCCTGTATCGCCAAGGTCAATCGCAAGGCGAGACTGCGAGAATCATCACTTGGTTGTGCCATCGATTGGCATACTCCATCTCGAAAATCGACGCTCTACTTCACGTCAACTACAACTTTCGTGATTTGACCCTTGAATTGATTAGCGCGGCTGCCTTGCTCATAATCAGGCGACACATTTGTCTCTGCGTCTTCACCAACATCGACACCTTCGTCGCCAGAGAATGCAAACGGCTGCGTCTTAGGGATCTGCCCATCGGCGACTTTCTTTCCGTCAACGCTAAGGCTGGATTTACCACCTGCTCCAGGCTTTGCGTTATCCGGCGTGAAGTCGTACACGATGGTGTGCTTGCCGGCCGCCAATGGGGATGTCGACGAGATGTTCGTACGCTCCAGGGCGAACCAATTATATTCGTGGTGCACTTTGCCTTCCTTCATGTACAACGTCCAGCCGCCAAAGTAGCCCGCCTGCGCTATGATCACACCACTGGTCTTCGCATCAGGAACTTCCACTTCGGCGGTTATGGTGTAGGGAACACTTTTTACGTTAATGAACGCATTCTCCATCATGCCGGTCATTCCGTCGTAAACGGTCAGCGATTTGCGACCGGCCATCAGGTCAGGGCGGCCGGCGATCGTGGGATTGAATCGCTCCGATCGACGGTCATCAATGGGCAGCACATTGTTGGCGATGGCTTCTTTCAGGAATACATCCTGAAGCTCTTTGAGTTTCTCTGGATTCTTCGCCGCCAAGTCGTCCGCCTGGCTGAAGTCTTGATCAACGTTGTAGAGTTCCCAAACGTCCTTGCTCAGCGGAGGATTCTCCGAGAGCAACCAGGGAATCGAGTGGCGCGTGCACGCTACCCAGCCCTCGTGATAAATGCCTCGGTTACCGAACATTTCGAAATACTGCGTCGTGCGGCGATCTTTGGCTTTCGTATCGTCGAGGGTGTACATCATGGACACGCCGTCCATCTTTCTCTGTTCGATGCCGTTCACGTGCTTCGGTTCGGGAAGCTTGGCTGCTTCCAGTACCGTGGGAGCGACGTCGATCACGTGATGAAACTGCGAGCGGATTTCACCCTTGGCTTTCATTCCCTTAGGCCAATGAAGAACCATGCCGTTTCGCGTGCCGCCGAAGTGGCTGGCCACTTGCTTCGTCCATTGGAACGGAGTGTTGCCAGCCCATGCCCAACCGATGGCGAAATGCGGGAACGTCGTCGGACCTCCCCAATCGTCGATGTGAACCATCATTTGTTCGGCTTTGCCCGGTATTCCGTTCAGAGCCATCATTTCGTTGTAGGTGCCTTCCGGTCCGCCTTCTGCGCTCGATCCATTATCACCTACGATGTAGAAGAAGATGGTGTTGTCCAACTCGCCAATGGATTCAAGTTGCGCAACGAGACGACCAACTTCGTGATCGGTGTGTTCGCCGAATCCTGCAAACGTCTCCATCTGTCGCTCGAAGAGTCGCTTCTGCTCGGTGCTCATGCCATCCCACGCAGGAATCTCTTTCGGGCGGGCTGTTAGTTTGGCGTCAGCCGGGATTACTCCGAGCGACTTCTGGCGGGCGAAAGTCTCTTCGCGAAGTTTGTCCCAGCCGCCTGCAAATTTTCCTTTATATTTCTCGATCCATTCCTTCGGCACGTGATGCGGGGCATGCGTCGCGCCCGTGGCGAAATACATGTAGAATGGCTTGTCAGGTGTAAGCGCTTGCTGGGCGCTCACCCAGTTGATCGCCTGATTCGTCATATCCGTGGTAAAGTGGTAATCAGGTATGTTCGGCTGCTCGATTCGGACCGTGCCGTCATAAATCGCCGGCGCCCATTGATTCGTTTCGCCGCCGATGAACCCGTAGAACTTGTCGAAACCGGACCGCGTCGGCCATCGATCATACGGACCCGATACCGACACTTCCCACGGCGCGGTCTCATGATATTTGCCAAAAGCTGCGGTGCTGAAGCCATTGAGTCGGAGGATTTCTGCCAGCGGGGTCACGCTGGTGGGGCGAACGCCAGTGTTGCCCGGGAAACCGGTGGCCAATTCCATGATCGCGCCGGCGTTGTTCACATGATGATTGCGACCCGTAAGCAACGCCACGCGCGTCGGGCTGCACAATGCGGTCGTATGGAAACGGTTGTATTTCAATCCTTTAGCCGCGAGCTTCTCCAACGTCGGCATGTGAATGGGACCGCCAAACGCACTACTGTGACCAAAGCCGATATCATCGATAAGCACGATGACGACATTCGGCGCATCCTTTGGCGCCTTCACTTCGAAACGCGGCGGTGCCTTGGCGTTGCGGGCATCGAGCTCGGTGATTGGCGCTGTTTTCGGTTCGGGAATAGGCAGAGCCGTGCGGTCGAGTTGTTGCACATCGCCAGCCGGCTTCTCCTGAGACATGACCGGCAGCGCAAATACACTCAGGAAAATCGTTGCAGGAATTAGCAAGGATAGGCGATTCGACCATTGTCCATGACCGTCGACGTTGCTTCGGCTTACTCCATTCATCCAAGGTCCTTTCTATTCTGGTTTGTTCAGGGAGATTGAGTCGTTGGTGTAGTTGATCGCTGCTCAGCAGCCGATTGTGGTTGAGTTTGCTTGGCCCCAGTTACTTGCGACATCACACAGCGAAAACCAAGGTGATTTTGGCCCGTGTCGGGTGACGTGCGCATTCGCGCGGATGGTCGATAGCTGGCGCAGTATTGCGCATTGCAAAGAAATGAGCCGCCGCGATTGACTCGTTTAGGAGTAAATGGAGCCTCGGGGTCGAGCGGCTCTCTCGGCCCTTGCGGATTGATTGCTATACCGCCGCGATCGGCGATTGATTGATAGAGGTCCGCGCGATACCAATCGTCGCACCATTCCCACACGTTGCCAATGATGTCGTAAAGTCCATAGCGATTAGGCGGGAATGATCGGACGGGCGCGGTCAGCAGGAAGCCATCCGCGGGTTTCTTCTCATAGGGGAAGCTACCTTGCCATAAGTTGGCTTTGATGTTGGTGTCCGACGGCGCATCGTCACCCCAGATAAAGCGTTTCTTTTCTTCGCCGCCCCGACAGGCAAATTCCCATTCCGCTTCGGTCGGCAGTCGCTTTTCGGCCCATTTGCAATAGGCGACGGCGTCATCCCACGCGACGTGTACAACGGGGTGCTTGTCATAGGCGTTATCAACAATCACGGAACTTTGCGGGCCCAACGGATGCTTCCAATCTGCACCGGGAACCCACGACCACCATCGCTGCCAATCATCGAGTGGAACCGGTCCATCAGTTGGCGCAAACACCATCGAGCCAGCCACGAGCAGCGAATCGTCTGGTTTGGGTGTGCCGGGCGGAAGTTGTTTCTTCAACTCTTCCCAATCCGGTTTTCGCTCGGCGATGGTCACGTAATGTGTGGCTTCGACGAATTTCTTGAACTGCGCGACGGTGACTTCAGTTTCATCCATCCAAAAGCTGTCGACGCGAACTCGATGTACAGGGAACTCATCCGGCTTCGCGTCCGGATCATCAGCGACGCCGCCCATGGTGAACTCGCCGCCGGGGATCCATACCATGCCCTCGGGCCATGGTTTTCCGGGCCAGTTCGACGTGTCGGGATTAGCGCTGGGTGTGGCGGAGACCGAAGCATCGCTACGCAAATTGGAAGTTGCGTCTGGTGACGCCGATGTCAGCATTGCAGACGCGCGAGAGGAAACTTTCGCACAGCATTCCTTGGTGTCCGACGATAAGGATGGTGTCTCGTTAGCAGTGTGCTCGTGCTTGGTTTGCGACGACCAAACGGCCGCAAGTCCGGTGATCGCGCCCAAGGCGACTATTACTATCTTCATTCCTGTGTTCATCGAAGTTCCGCCCCTGCGCTTTGAACTACACTACGTTTGGCAGGATACGCTCATGGGCGAACTGACACAAGAAATTGACAATGCACGCTAGGTGGGCGACACCATCGCACAGTTCATATCCATCGCGACCCAGCTGCACGAAGAGGTTTTGACCTGCGACTCGTCGAGCTTGCTGATGTGCGATTCGCAGTCGAGTCAACAATTGCGTGCTTATTGACCGAGTACGTTAGGCTTTCTTCTTGATCACGCGCAGGACGACCAGCAATACAACGGCACCTACCGTTGCGGTGACCAAAGCACCGATGAGGCCGCCAGCACTGATCCCCAAAAGGCCGAAGAGATAGCCGCCAAGAATCGCGCCAATCACGCCCACGATCAAGTCGCCCACCAGCCCGAAGCCCCCGCCTTTCACGAACTGACCCGCCAGCCAACCGGCGCAAATTCCAATGAGGCAAAACCAAACGATTTCCATGGTCTTTTCCTTTCTGTCAAACGAGACATCGATTGACTACGTACTTGGAACTACCGCCTGTGTTAATGGGGTGAAGGCCATCACTTGTTTTAGGGAAAGACGGCCTTCCAATCCCTTTTCATGTCTGCGATCGTCCAACCTCTGGAAGTGGCTTCATCTAGCGCCTTGTCGAGCTTCCCGATGTGCGACTCACGGTCGTAGGCCCATTCACGTTCGGCATCTGTGTGGTGAACGATCAAGCAGAATCGCGCACCCGCGCCGCCTGCCGTCCATTGCAACATTTGTAAATCGCCGTCGGAGTTTCCGAACGCCATGATTGGCCGTCGCCCGATGTGCAGGTTGATGTTCACGGCTTTGCCTACGTTGTCGTCGATGCTTCCGATTTCCGGAAGTTTGACGAGAACCGGCTTGCCGTCGCGCATTTCAAATTTGGTTTTCATGCTGGAGCCGATGACCTGCTCCGGCGGAATGCCGTATACGCGTTCCGTCCACGGCCGCATGAATTCAATGCCACCGCCGGAGACGATGTACGTCTTGAATCCGTTGGCGCGCAAGTAAGAAAGGACTTCAAGCATCGGCTGGTAGACCATCTCGGTGAACAGCTTGCCGCTTTTCGGATGCTTGGCCGTCGATATCCAATCTCTGACGATCTTTTCGAACTCGTCAGTGGTCATACCGGTGTGCGTGGTTGCCATCATTTCTTCGAGAGCAGTCTTGCCGGCGCCAAGAGCACTCTTGATGTCACCCGCCAGGATCGACTTGAACGGTTCCTTGTCTTTCCATTCGGGATGCAGCGGTGCGAGCGCTTTGACGCGATCGAGCACGAAAGCGACCTGGAAATACACCGGCTGCTCGGCCCATAGCGTTCCGTCGTTGTCGAAGACGGCGATGCGCTCGGCGGGCAGAACGAAATCTGGAGTGCCTTCCTTCGTCACTCTGGCGACGAAATCAATGATGGATTTCTTAGTCGGTCCTTCGTTCCATGAGGCCAGGGGTTCTGCTGCGAATATGGCGCCGTTTTGTAACGGAACCAACACCAGCCCTAGAACCGCAAATGTGCGAAGGATCCTCTTATTCAAAGTTACACCACGGCGAAACCACTCGCGTTGCCATCTTGCCATTCAGATAGACGGCCTCCAGGCATTGAAGCGTTCGTGCAACGCAGCGGGCCGCCATAGTCGGCGACACAGCGCGTCCGAAAAGTGCTTACTCTCCGCCTGAAGTCATTTGCTTAATCTGCTTCTCGAGTGAGTCGAGACTCCAATCGCCCGGTTTCTGGCTGGGTGGAAACTCCTTCATGGTATTGAGGAACTCGCTGGCCAGCGCCTGCAAGGGTACCAGCACGAAGGCCCGCTCAATCATCCAATCGTGATATGTGTTGGAGTTTTCCTGAGACCTTTCGAACGGATCGCGCCGCAGGTTGAAGAGCAATGGCAGGCGCAAATGCACGAAGGGCTCGCGCCACACATCCAGTCGATGAGCGCGATTCTCCAGGTAGATGGCCTTCCAATCAAGGTAGCGGATGGCGACTACCTCGCCTGCGTCGTTCACATAAATAAATCTGTCGCGTGGCGAGTCCTTGGCCTTGCCGCCCAGATAATCGAGGAGGTTATACCCATCGATGTGGTTCTTGTAGGTGCGACCGTTGAGTTCAACACCCTTGAGCAACTTCTCCTTCACATCAGGCGCACCAGCGGCAGCGGCGAACGTCGGCAGCCAGTCTTCGTGCGAAACGATGCCATTGAGCGTTTCACCCGCGAGGAACTTGCCGGGCCAGCGGATGAAACAGGGAACGCGGAAGGCGCCCTCCCAATTTGAATTCTTCTCGCCACGGAAGGGCATCGTGCCGGCATCTGGCCATGTGTTGTAGTGTGGGCCGTTGTCCGTTGAATACTGAACGATGGTGTCGTTGGAGAGGCCGAGGTCATCAATCAGCTTGAGCAGCTCACCAACATGCATGTCATGCTCGACCATCCCGTCGCCATATTCATCCTGGCCGGAGATGCCAGTGTGCTCCGGCTTCACATGGGTACGGAAATGCATCCGCGTACCGTTCCACCAGCAGAAGAACGGTTTGCCGGATTTGGCCTGCCGAGTGATGAAGTCCTTGGCTGCGGCCATGGTTTCATCATCAATGGTCTCCATCCGTTTTTTGGTCAGCGGTCCGAGATTCTCTATGGTTTGGCCGCCTTTGCCGTCGGCCTTGCATTTGAGCACTCCGCGTGGGCCGAATTGTTCCAGAAAAGTCTTCCCGCTCGGCAATTTCAGATTCTTGGGATAATCCCGGTTCTCCGGCTCCTCCTCGGCGTTTAAGTGGTAGAGGCTGCCGACGAACTCATCGAAACCGTGCAAGGTTGGCAGGTGCTCGTCGCGATCGCCCTGGTGATTCTTGCCGAACTGCCCGGTCACGTAGCCTTGGCTCTTCAATACCGTGGCGATTGTGACATCAGTCTTCTGCCAGCCTTCCTTGGCACCGGGCAAACCGACCTTGGTCATGCCCGTACGAACGGGCACGCTGCCACTTAGAAAAGCGGCTCGACCAGCAGTGCAGGACTGTTGGCCGTAATAGTCGGTGAACGAGACGCCTTCCTTGGCGATGCGATCGATGTTGGGCGTTTTGTATCCCATCATGCCCCGGTTGTTGAAGCTGATGTTCCACGTGCCGATGTCGTCGCCCCAGATGACAAGGATATTCGGTTTCTTCGCGCCACCGGCTGCCGGGGCTTGCGCGAAACTCTGAACGATTGCACCGCAACCGAGGGCGATCGCCGCCATGACTAGTATTCCAAACAGTTTCTTCACCGACGTTCTCCTAACCAAGGGCTCTCGTTTAGACAGTTCATATTGAGGTACAGAAGTCTGATCGCTTACTAGCATAGTACGTGAAGTCATCTTCGACCAGTTGCCTCACGTGTCAATGGTGATGGAGCATTGCTTGGATCGATTAATGATTCTCACACGTTCTGCTTTAAGCACAACCACCGGCGCCATACTTTGTCGATGGGTATCCTCTTTTGCGTCGCAGTTCGAATCGTATGCTGGTGTGCAAGAGTTTAGATGGCGTTTGAAGTCCCGTTTGCGAAAAATCCAGTGTATTCGTTATCACATCATCAACATGGCTATTCTCTTTTCCCGTCTAAAGCCGCGGCTTCAAGACCTTTGTTGGGATTCGCTGAGTCTCGGTCTACTGGTGAAAACTCGATAGGCCCGGTTCTTTCTCGCTTATTTCCACCCCGGTAAGGCTCTTCGAACGGAGTTGATTCGATTTCCGTTTCCAGGATCGTTCCCAGATCAATCGCCTTTTGCGCAATCTCCGGATCAGAGCGAAGGATTAGTCGGATTGGTTTGTCTCCGACGGCGTTCCAATCGATGCTGATCTCACCCTGGCCATGCTGAGAACCTTTCTTGTGATACCAGTATCCGACGTCGGTCTCCTTGCCGGCTTCCGTTCGAACAATCGCACGAAAATCCAATGACAGATTAGACGGCGCGGAATAACGAAGTTCCAAATCGGAGACATTAATTGGTCCCGGGCGATACGGCGTGATGTTCATTCGTTGAAATATCCAATGATCCGGGTACAACCACATCCGCTTGCAGATCGCCGCAGCCTGTTTGGGGTCCTGTTGAAGTCTCACGTCTGTCTTCGTGTCTTTGGAAACGACTTCCAACTTCAGCGGAGTCTTGTGTTGCTTGGTGAACAGTGGCTGAGGAGCGAATTTTGGCGGCATCACGTCCAGCGTCACTTCGACAGATCCGGTGTAGAATCCAGGCGGCGTCTCATTGAGCCAAAACACGCTGGGATTCCGGCCAATGCCTCCAAAATCGATGTATTCAGTGTCTCCAACGAGTAGCCTAATCTTGACTACGACCCTGTCGCGATTCGAAATCAAGGCCCCATTTTCGGCGCTGACATTTACCAGAAATGCCTCGCCTTGCTTCACGCGACGATGAAATTCCGCATGCGCTTCGCTGGTTAATAATGCGTAATAATCGTTGAGTTGTGGCGCGGAGAGCTCGTTCGCTTCGCGCGCAATGACCAAAATAGACTCTGCCGTACGCCAGCCGGTATTAAGTTTGGCTGTGCGAATAGAGGCATCAATCAGCTTCGATTTCTCAGCTTTGTCCAGCAGGTTGGATTTGTATCTTCGCCGGAGTTCGGTGAGGGAAGTCTGGTTTGATCGCGAAGCAAGTTGCAGCAGGACACCCGTGGGCACTCTTCGAATCCACGTGACACCAAGGCTGGCGACATAGAAAGAGGACGCAGCAGTTACGACGAGCAGCAACCCGATGATGCAAGCAGCCGGGCTACGCCGTCCCAGTCGCCATACGATAGTGCGACGTGACATTTCTGTTCCGCACTCAGGGCAGTGTTGGCTGGTTTGACCCGTGAGATTGTAGCGGCAGCGGCGACAATGCGGCGTGTCGTTCGTGATAAGGCGGCCACGTAGACCGAAGAGCACCAGGGTCGTGCCGCTGATGAGCAGGACGAATGATAGCCAAATTGGCAACGACATGATCGACGGTCCTCAGGACTATGCCCCCTTATTATACGATGGACCAGCGTTGAGGTTCCGTTGTCGGCCGCTCGAAATTGTTTATGCGAGAGAAATCCTCCGATGGTCGTCGGACGGGCCTCAAGAGACCAAACATTCAGTAAGTTCGCCGACAGTTTCAATCAAATGATCTGGTTTCGCATCAACGAGCAACTGCCGATTGCGGTAGCCCCAGGTGACGGCGATCGCGATCATGCCGGCATTGCGTGCTGTGGCGATGTCGGTGGGGGAGTCGCCCACGAAGGCGATGCTTGCCGGCGCAAGTTGCATTCGTTCAGCCAGCGCGACGGCATGTGTCGGATTCGGCTTGCGTAGCGCTTCATCAGTCGAGCCTTGAACGGCGAAGATGCTCCAGCCTCTCAACAATTCATCACAAATCGGCTTGGTGAATTCGTGCGACTTATTCGAGAGAATGCACATAGAGGTCCGCGCGGATTCAAGCCGGTCAAGTAGTGACGGGACGCCGGGATAGAGTCGCGTGTTCTTTAGCATTCCATCTGCATAGAAACTGCGATAGGTAGCCACGATCTGATTGAGTGCTTCGGGGTCTTCGATCTGTGAGGCGCGGCGCAGCATTTCTCTAACGCCGTTGCCGATCATCGGCCGGATGTCGGAAGAAGTGAGCGACGGGCGGTCCAGCGTGGCGATCGTCTGGTTCACGCACAGGCGAATATCCTCGAGCGTGTCAGCCAGCGTCCCGTCAAGATCGAAAATCACGCCTTTGATGGGGATTTTTCCAGCCATGATGGCAGTCTGCGATCAATACTCTACTTTCGCAACTTGGCTACAATCGCGAATCATGTTTGACGGAGCGACATTGCGGCCTCGCAACGCAACCATTATTCCCTTCTCGGAACTTGACGGTTGAACTCGCGATCCAAAGTCGATTATGCTGTAGGTCTCGCGGCGTATTGTTCTGGTGGGGAAAGATGATGTCATTACGAAAATTCGCACTCCTTCTGCTCGCACTATCTACGTTCCTAACCGTATCAGCGGCTGCACAGGACGGCAAGGTTTATTGGTCCGAGCGAAACGTAGGACTCATTCGCCGCGCGAATCTTGATGGCACCATGGTCGAGACGGTCCTAAGCGGACTCGTCGCGCCGGACGGCATCGCCGTCGACGGCGTGGGCGAATGGATTTACTTCGCCGAGCAAGGGCCTTCGCAAGGAGATGGCAAAATTCGTCGCGCGAAACTGAACGGCACGATGCTGCAAGACCTCGTTACAGACCAGACTTTCCCGCTAGCGATCACCATCGACGTAGGGACAAACAAGATCTATTTTTCGGATGCGGTCGATGACTTAATTCGCGTCTGTGATCTTGACGGCAGCAACCTGCACACAATCTTGTCAAACATATTCTTCCCGTTTGGGCTCGATCTCGATGTTGCGAGCGGAAAAATCTATTGGACCACCGACGGTGAGAACAAGCTGCGGCGAGCAAACCTCGATGGAAGCAATGTAGAGGATTTGGTGTCCGCGGGCGTGCTTTCACCATTCGGACTTGCACTCGATCTCGCGAATGGTCACATGTACTGGTGCGATCAAGCGCCTCTGTCGCACATCAATCGTGGGAATCTGGATGGCACCGGCGTCATTACGGTCGTCAGCAGCGGAATAGCGGCTCCGGTTGGCATCGATCTCGACGTTCCGCGCGGCAAGATGTATTGGGCCAGCATCACGGATGGAATCGTCTATCGAGCGAATCTTGACGGCACGCAAGTGCAGGAAATCGTCACCGGTCTAACAACCTCGAAGCAAGTGGCGCTCGATTTGGTACCCTTTGGGGCTTGCTGTCGCGGCGTGCTTGGTTGCGTGAAAGTAAAAGAGCATCAGTGTACCGCACTGGGCGGGCAGTATCTTGGCGACGAAACGATTTGCTTCGCGACAAATACATGTGGCGATGCTGAAACGGATCAATGCGCGATCGCGTCGGGCCAGTTAGATTGTCAGGCGGATGGAGTTCCTGATGTTTGTCAGACTTCGCTACCGGATTGTCAGCCTGATGGTATTCCAGATCAGTGTCAGGTGGATGGCAACGACGACATTCCACCCGGCGGCGACGGAGCGCCCGACGAATGCAATACCGCCTGCGTCAATACAGTAGATTGCAGCAACGGCTTCGAATGTTTGAACTTCGTGTGTATCGATACGTGCGCTTCAGCCGTTGATTGCGATGATGCACGCGTGTGCACGTTTGATTCATGCGCCGTGAACATCTGCGATTGGCTGGCGATCAATTTCGGCGACGCTAACGGATCGGGCGGAACGACGAATCTCGATGACATTCTCTGTGTGCTCCGAGGTTTCGCAGCCATTTCAATGTGCCCCAACGCGGACATTGCACCGCCTTGCGCTGGGAACAATCTGATTAATCTCGATGATATTCTTGCGGTCTTAGGGGCGTTCGCAGGAAATGATCCATGTGCATGCGGGCCGTAGCTAAAACACTCCGGTTCTAATTCAGACCAGATCGTGTTCTCAATCAATGCCCGCTCGGAGTTTGGTCTTGCCTGCGATCGTGAAGATACCCACGTCTTCCAATTGAACATCTGTCACGCTCAGTCCGAATGAGCCGTCTGAAAGTACAGCAACCCAGCCGACCGTTCCCTGGGCGGGCGATGGACTCGCGTGATTTGCTTTCACATGGACAGTGTTAAGATTGTTAAAGGGATTGGCTGGAAATGGCGCGCGTAGATATGGTCCAAAGAAGTAAGGTGATCCATACGTGGCGTTCGGCCTTCCTGCCTCATTCGTGTACTTTGTGAGTTGCTGCACGAACGCGTTGCCGTCAGGCGCGCCGCCAACCGGATTGTAACCAGGATATTTGCTGTGTTCCGCGTAGTACGCATCGATGGCCTTTTGGACTTCCGCAATAGTGGCAGTGAGTGCGCTCACGCGTGCCGACGTAGCAGCAGAAGAGACTCGAGGCACCGCAATGGCCGCGACCATCCCGATGATGGTTACGACCATGACGAGCTCCACCAGCGTGAACGCACGTCGTCGTTTATCTATGCGAATTGGACGTGAAGAGAACATGTCAGACCTTTGGAACAAAGTCTACGATATCGGTCATGTTAGGTGCTGATTACAGCACCCATAAAAAAATGCGGGCTCGCCCCTGCGAACCCGCTCTTAAGATATCATGCAACCTTTTGACCGGGTATCAATACGACGCGTATGGAACGCTATTCTCGTCAGCCGCGACCGTATTGGCGAGGAACTCGCCGGTAGACGTGCTATACACCCATCCTTCACCACCGGCTTCGTTAACTGCTGCAGCGCCGGAGACAACAAGCACCGTGGAGCTACCCTTGTTCGCGCCGACCGGGAGTTGCGGGAACTTCGAACGGAGATAAGGTCCGTAAATGTGCACGCCATCTGTCGTGCCGACCGTACCGCTGACATCGGTGCGCTTCATCAGCTTGTCTTCGATCTGCGCTTGAGTGCCTGCGGGGAAAGTCCCGCCGTGCTCGGCCTGGTACATGTCGATGGCATTGCGGATGCCCGCGAGGCTGCCGCGCAATGATGAATCGCCCGCTCCCTTGGCGCCACGACTGATACGTGGAACTGCGATCGCTGCGATCACTCCGATGATGACCACGACAATGACCAATTCGACCAGGCTGAAACCGCGCTTATTCATCTTTACTGTCATGACTCTTGACTCACAAAGTTGACCTGTTTCGTAGTTACTCGTACCCGACCATATGAAACTGAAGCGAGTCGCTCGCTCAGGTGTTTTAACAGTGGTTTTTATCGTCGGCGTTGCGGAATCGGTTTAAGTGCTGAATCATCTCGCTACGAATAGGCGTCTTACGGCCCATGACTTAGAGATTAAAGGACGCACTCGGTCCAACGTCCCAGAAACGGCGACTATCGTTGCTTATGAAGGCCCAATGTCACGTCTTTACCAGGGCAGGCGAACACAGCCGTATCGACTTCCAGCTTCTTGAGGAAACATCCGTCGATTTCGTGTCCGATTTCGACCCATTGGTCACCGAGTACGGCAATTTTTGTATGATCGTCGAACATGATTCCCGTGAGTTTGTGCTTGGATTCAAAATCAGCCGTGATCGCCGCCATCTCGGGTGATCCTTTTTCGGTTGATCGCATACGCGAAGATTCGCTTGTGCTGGTTCCGGGGCTGGTTCGCAACGCAAAAATATCACGCGATAGTCCGCCCGTGCCGAGCGTTCGAATGTTCTTGGGAAACGGAATTTCCGGCACAGGAAGAACGCCGTTGACGGGTTTCGCTTCGGGTGCGACCGGAATTCGCGGGCGCACCGCGAGAACTTCCAGCGCAGCCTCGGCACTCGCCGGCCGAGGAATCGCGAAACGGTCAACGAGCAGCGCGACTCCGCAGAATCCGATGACCGCGAGATATTTTTTGCGACGACTTAGGTTCATCTCAGCCTTGCTTCGTTTCCGGTTCGTGGAACATACTGATGGTTAGTGACGCTACGGGATGAGCGGCTTGGCCCGGCTCATTAGAGATCCCGTCTTCCAGTGCAAAATAACTGATATCACACCAGAACTCGGTTGACTCCACCGCAGCAAGAAAACGAATGACGTTGTCTACTGGTCCGGTAATTTCGTAGGCAAATCGTTGCTCCACGAGCCCGGGGTACGTGCGAGAGCCATGTGGACGATGCGCACGTATATGGAGTCCATAATCAGTCGTGAAGCGTGCAAGCCTCTGAAAATAGTCTTCCACAGGAGCGACTTGAGGCAACTTGCCGCGCTCGTTCAGCTCCTTTTTACGTTGCTCTACAATGCTCTGCTGACGGTCGTAGGCATCGCGCAGCTGGATCAAGTCCTGCCGCGCGGTTTCCCACCGTTGTGCCAACTCGATCTGTTCGCTGGAAAAATGATCGGCGCGCACTACAAGCAGCCACGCCGCTGAAACCAGGCAGACGGCCACGATGCATGCGCCCGCGCCATTGACGAGGGCCAGCGAAAAGTTCACGTTATTTCGATTACCTACCATTCACACACCAACTCAAATCGAAACCCGGAGTTCAAAGCCGCTGGTTCCCACTGTGCTCGCTCAAGATTGACATGCGTGAACGCACCGGACTCCTTGAGCGCGCTGACAAATGCGACCGGCTGCGCGGGATCGTTCGCGAAACCCGTCATTCGAAGTTTGCGCGGCGCGTCAATCGTGACGGTGCGCGGCGGCGGCGGTGGGGGAGCCGGTTGGCCGTTCGGTAAGAGTGCGGGCGCTGCATTGGCAGGTTTCGCGGACCCATGCAAGATTGACTCAGCCGGCGGCTTACCGGGATCGGTCGAGATATTTTGCAGGTGACAGTCCGCCGGGAGTTTCTCCGCGATCATCGCCAGCAAGCCCGACCAGGCGCGTTTTGATCGAAGCGCGTCCGCGCGTTCCAGCTGCTGCTGAATCTGACTGGCCTCAGAGGCCAGCAATCGCACGTCGCTGCGCAGCTTGGTCAGTTCGTTTTCCGTGAGATTCAAACGATCCTGTAGTGAGCCGGCCTTGGATGTTTGAAACCAATTGAAGATCAGTGCGCCTCCGAGCGCCAGCAACCCGACACAGCTCATCGAAATCCAGAAGCGCAACAGTCGCGCGCGTATGTGCACGACTTGTACATTTTGCGGTACGAGATTGATGCCGATGGTTTTCATTCGGATGGCTCCATCGAAAGACCGGTGGCGAGGGCGAGCCGATCGAAATCGTCCTTCATTTGCGCATTGACACGAATGTTGCAAGTCGGCTCATCGAGGTAGCTCTGCGCTCGACGGACCGCAATGCCCAAGAGACTGGCCATCAGTCGATCAAGGTGCCGCATGTCCGCGCCGCCACCCACGAGAATCAAATCCCGAGCGCGACGCGACGGATAGCAGCTCAGCACGTATTCATAAGAACGCTTGATTTCGGATGCCATCTCATTGAGCTCGGGTCGAACCGCCTGGAGAATCAAGGCCGCCACTTCATCGGTCGGATCAACGGGATTGGCCGAATCCGGGTTTTGATTTGGCGCCGCTAAACCATGATCGCGCTTTTGGATCTCCGCCGTTTTCAAACTGATCTGCAACGATTCCGCAATGCACGTGGTCAGATGATGTCCACCTTTGCCCACGTTACGAATCAAAATGGGCGTTGCATCAACGCAAACGATCAAGCGATCGGTGTGATACCCAAGGTCGAGAATCGCCCAGACATCCGCATCGCCCATCGCGTGCAACTGGCTGCCCATTCTCGCCAACGCTGCTGCTGCTGCGTCGAGGCAGGCACACGAAAGCGATGCCTCCTCGCATCCTCGAACACGTTCGAGCACGGTCTCAGACATGGTGGCCGCCGCCATGGTGTTGGGTTTGCTCAGCGGCGAACGGGGCAACGGCCAGAAATCGACCTCAAGTTCCTTGTCTGTGAACGTCGTCAGGCGGTCGACCTCGAAGCGCAATATTTGTCGCGCATCTTTGGCCGAGCCTTGAAGCACCGCGGCGGGAAGCTCGACGGGCATGAACTCGATATCCGGCGGAGACAACGCAATGGCGACCGACCGACCACCGAAGGCGGACAGCTGGGTGCAACTCCTGATTCGCTGTGCGATTTCCGCGGATGACTTCGTTGCTTCGTCACCGGTTTGTTCGTCATCCAGAATCGCGGACGCAACGATGGAATAGACATCCCCGGAACGGCGACATTGCACAGCGCGGACCCCGCACTGAGCGATGTCCAGCCCGATTCGCATTATCTTTGACCAATTTCGCAATTTCGCGAGCATGTTCCTTGTCTCCGGCCTATTTCATCGCAGATGTCAGGTCAAACAGCGGCAGGAACAACGAAATCGCGACGCCGCCAACCACAAAGCCCAATAGAAGGAGAATCACCGGCTCGATGAGTTTCATGGACGCGGTGAGCAATTCTGTGTTTGCCTCGTCAAGCACGTCCGCGCCGTAGGTCATGGCTTCGCCGAGTCGGCCGCTGTCTTCGCCGGTGCGGATCGCCTGGCAGAGTGAACCATCAATCAATTTGGATGCTTCAAAAGCCGTGCACAATTGACCGCCCGTGGTGACGCTTTCTTCGATAGAGTTGAACAATCCCTGGAATCGCTTGTTGCGAGTTGAACCGCGAACAAGTTCAAGTGAATCAAGCACACCGACGCGACTTTCGAGCAACATGCCCATCGTGCGGAAGACTTGCGCCTGTATGAGTCGCGAACGAATATGACCAATGATGGGGATGCTCGTCTGGATATCGCATAACCAGCGTCGCCCGGCGGTCGATGTCACCAACCAAGCCATGCCGCCGATGAGGGCTAGGGCGGCCACAAGCAACCATGGCCATTGGGCGGCCATGAATGTGCCGGCCGTCAGCAAGGCACGGGTTGTGGCGGGCGGTGTTACACCGAGCTGTGCGAACATTCCGCCGAATCGTGGTACCACGAAGAACAGCATGACGAAGAAGATCTTGATGCTCATGAAAACGAGAAGAACCGGATAGGCCATCGTGCCAATGATCTTGTTACGAAGCGCGCGCTGCTTGCCGACAAGTTGTGCGAGACGCTCGAACATCGGGGTCATGGTCGCACTGGCTTCACCAGCGGCGATGATGGCGCAATAAACGGCGCCAAACGTATCGGGGTGTTTACGTAGTGCGTCGGTCAACGTCACACCCTCTTCCAAGTCCGCGAGCACGTGACCGAGCAGATTTGCCTGCTCGGGCTTCTTCATTTGCTTTCGGATGGCCGAGATGGCGGGCACAATGCCGCTGCCCGCGCGAAGCAGCATGGCCATTTGTCGCGTGAACAATACGAGTGCGTTGAGCGGCAATCGCTTGCCGGTTGATTTCTGGCGCACTTCGCTGACGGACAACGTCTTTGTTGCCTTCGATTTCGCAACGCTCTTTACGTACAGTCCGCGTTTGCGAAGTTGGTCAACAGCATCGCGCTCATCGTTCGCTTCCAGCGTATCACGCTGCAGTGCGCCTTTTGCATCAACTGCTTCGTATGTGAGTAACATCAGGCAGTCTCCGCGCCGGCGCCGGTTGGGTCGCCGACGGTCAGTGATTCCGCGCGGGTTACGCGTAGAACTTCTTCGAGCGTGGATTCGCCGCGCTCCACCACATCAAGCGCCTTATCGCGCAGCGTCCGCCATCCCGTTTGCGCTAGATAGACACGAATCGCGCCCTCTGAAACTTCGCCCTCCTGAATCAGCCGCTTCAATTCAGTGTCCAGCAGCATGATCTCGTAAATGCCGACGCGACCTTTGAAACCAGTGTTGCCGCATTCGCGACAACCTTCGCCGCGCTGAAACAATTCGTTGGTGCGATGCTCCCACCCGACCATTCGCAACACGGCTGCCGGTGGGTAATAGGAAGTCTTGCAGGACTTGCAGATTTTTCGCGCGAGGCGCTGCGCGACGAAGCCAAGCACCGATGACGAAATCAGGAACGGCTCAATGCCCATATCGATGAGTCGCATCACACCGCCCGGGCAGTCATTGGTGTGCAGCGTCGACATGACAAGGTGACCCGTGAGCGCTGATTGGATCGCGACGCGCGCGGTTTCCTGATCGCGAATTTCGCCGACCATGATGACGTCAGGGTCTTGGCGCAGAATGGAGCGTAGCGCGCGCACGAAGTTGAGGCCCACGCCTTCATTCACTTGAATCTGGTTAATGAGCGGCAACTGATATTCGACCGGGTCTTCGATGGTGACGATGTTGACGGCCTCGCTGCGCAATAGATCGAGCGCGGAATAGAGCGTTGTGGTTTTTCCGCTACCGGTCGGACCGGTGACGAGCATCAGTCCGTAAGGGCTTTTGACCATGACTTCGACAGCCATCTTGTCCTGTCCGCGCATGCCGAGCGCCTCAAGGTCGAAGCTGATGTTCGACTTGTCGAGGATTCGAAGCACGATTTTTTCGCCAAGCACAGTCGGCATGCTCGACACGCGCAAGTCGATTTCGCGACCGTCGGCCACGATGTGAACGCGACCTTCCTGAGGCAGACGCTTCTCGGAAATATCCATGCGGCCGATGACCTTCACACGCGATACGATGGCCGCGTGCAGACCCTTCGGCGGCTTCAGCATTTCGCGAAGATGACCGTCAATTCGATAACGAATGTGCGTCGCGTCGCGATCCGGCTCGATGTGGATATCGCTCGCTCCCGCGCGGAGCGCATTAAGAATCGCAAGGTTGACTAGATTGATGACGGGGCTGCCGTCGATCATTTTGTCGAGGTCGGTAACCGGCCCTTCATCGATGGCTTCATTCTCCGAAATCTGAATTTCGGATTGCTCCATCGAGGCCAGGAAGCTGTCAACGGTGACTTCCTTGGCGAGATACTTGACCTGAAATTCGCGAAGATTGTCGTCAAGGACAAGAACCGGTCGAATGCTGCACTTGGTAAGATTCCGCAGACGATCCTGCACGGGGATCGATTGCGGTTCGACCATCGCGACGGTCAGTTCATCTCGTACTTTGAAGAGTGGAAGAACCTGGAGACGTTCTGCCTCTTCCTTTGGAATGAGTTTTGCAATTTTGGGATCGATGAGACCGTGTCGAAGCACACAGCCCTTCACTCCGAGCCGTCGCGAAAGCGCGGTCACAAGCGACGTCGCATTGAGCGCACCGATTTCGAGGAACGCGTTTCCAATGCGACCGCCGGTTTCCTTCTGGTGCGCAAGGGCGGCCGCCAACTGTTCAGAGGTGACAAGTCCCTCCTTGATCAGTTGTTCGCCGAGGCGAATGGCGTTTTCGATGGTCAGTTTGGCCATTATCTATTTGCCCAATTCCCCAGGTGTTTGCTTTACAGAAAGCTCTTGACTGCGTCCTGCACGTCGTTGAAAAAGCGAAATCGCGGAGAGAGTCCGGTCAGCTCCATGATTTCGCGGCAAGTCGGCGTTACTCCGGCGAGTTTAAGTGTCATCGCTCGTTCGTTGAGCATCTCAGCCGCGTCGAGGAGCCCTTCCAGTGCGTGGCTGTCAAGGTATGGCACATCCTGCATCGCGAGCGCCAGTCTTGTGCTAGGCTGTTGGAGCCGTTCCTTCAGCATCGCGCGAAACCGTTCGCTGTCCTCTTCTGAAAGAGGACCGACCGGCGTGATCACGTCCACGGTTCCGACTTTGTGCTGCTCGATTTTCATGCGCTGCTCGTTGCCAGTTCCGGCGTGGAGGCGTCGGTAGCCACCGTCAATTTCTGTTTTCGAGCAACATGCGTGAGTTCAAGCGCACCCGTGACAAGTTTCTTGAGGTCAGGTTGCGCGTCTCGACTGCACATGACTCCGGCCCGAACTGTGATGGAGCACTGCCACTTGTTGCGATCGCCGCACAACGAGGTGAGGCGCGAGATCATTTGAGCAATGATGAGACCGGCAAGATCGGCATCGACGCGCCGGAAAAGCACGATGAAACGCGACCCGTCGAATCGTCCCAGTCGATCGTCGAGGCGGACTTTGCGACGAAGCGCGACGCCGACTTCATGCAGCAGCTCATCAGCCAGGTCCCACTTACCCGTATCGTTAAGATCACGAAGGCCTTCGAGTGCGATGACCGCCATCGCGACCGGTTCTGTTTGGGCGTATGAATCCGCGAGCGACTGCTCGGCAGCCGCCAGAAACGATTCGCGCGTCAGCACGCCGCAGGTTGGGTCGTGCAAGGCTGCGGTGCGGCTGCGATAGACTTCAATCAACGTGCCCCAAAACTGCGAAACGAGTTTCTCCATCGTGGCCAACAATGCTTGGTGTTCCATGGGTACAATGTCGAGTTGTCCGACGACGACCACCCCAAGGCGTTGTGTGCCTTGTGATATGGCAAAGCACCAAGCCGGTGTTGTTGTTGTTCCCGTTTCCGAGTGAAAGAGGCTGTGTCGATCGGCCAGCGAGTCAGCTCGCAGAAAGGGACGACCCGTGCGCAACGTTTCACCTACGAAACCGTCCGTCGATGACATGCGCCGCGCTTCGGAAATCAGTTCGGTCTGAGTCAGCGGTACTAGTTCCGCACCATCGGAAGTCAATCGATACGGTTTGATGTGGGTCGCCTTGCAACCGTGATAGAGCACTCGCCGAAGGAAGTCGTCAAACTCTGGCCACGGATCGGAATCAAGACGGTGAGCGTCGACGAAATCGTCGAACTCATCAAGAATGTGTGCGATCGTCTGCAGATCGCGCGCATCGGTGGCCACGTCGATCTTGGAAGTCGCTCGGAGTTCGTCCTGCGCGGTTTCGCGAGAATCGACCAGTGGTGTTGCGTTCTCGCCCGACCACGCCGCGATGGCGATAATCGCAAATGCGCCGGCGACAATGGTCGACACCGCCCAGGCGTCCGCCCAGATGCGAGGTCCGGTTGATGCCTGAATCAGCACAATCCAGAAAAGACCGCACAGCACGCCGAGTGCGAACCCACGCGTCTTGCCCAGAAGCCGTCCGCCGACGCCCGCGCCGAGGAGGATGGGAAACCAGGATAATAACAGGCTCAAGCTCATTGTTTAGTCCTCAATAGCGAGATCGCCGTCGGTGGGGATCGCCAATTGCGTGGCACGCTCCACTAACTTCTCCCATGCGTCTTCGGACTGGCTGACAATTCTTCGAATCAGACCGTCGAAAACTTTTTGGAGTGTTGGGTCAATCGCTGTACCCGCGTCCTTCTGCATGATTTCGAGCGCCTTTACCCAGTCGAAAGCGGGGCGGTAGGAACGACTTGATGTAAGTGCATCAAATACGTCGGCGATCTGAATGATTCGCGCCTGCTTGGGGATCGCTTCACCGGAAAGTCCGTCGGGATAACCCTTGCCGTCCCATCGTTCGTGGTGATGCAAGACGCCATCGAGTGCGGCTGCCAATTGCGGCACTTCCTGCACAACTTTGAAACTGCGAACCGGATGCTCCTTGATGTGATTGAATTCATCGTCCGTGAGCTTTCCGGGCTTCTTGAGCACATCGTCGCGAATGCCAATCTTGCCGACGTCGTGGAGCAAGGCGCTCCACAAGAGCATCTGAAGTTCCTCTTCGGCCAACTGCATTTCGCGACCAAGCAGGGCGGCGTAATAGCCGACTCGCAACGAGTGGCCGGACGTGTACTCATCCTTTTGCTCGACCGCGTTCACCAGCGAGCGCACCATGGCGATCGAGGTGAGTTTGAGTTCGCGCACGAGTCGCAGGTTTCGGATCAGGTCGCCGCAATAGGCCGCGAGCGCGTGCATCAGGCACATATCGCTCGCACGGAATTCGCGCCCCTCTTGGCTGCGCGCGAGCACCACGACGCCGACCATTTTTCCGCCAGCGTAAACAGGACTGAACATAGCTTCGGAGATTCCCGGCTGCGGATCGGGACTGACGACCACGTTGTTGCGATCAACAGCCTGTTGCAATCCATGATTCAGCCATGGACCAGAGGGGAGTTTCGTGCCGAATGGTGTCCAGGAGCTTTCGCGAGAACGCCGCACAAAGAATACTTCGCATGTCGGGAAACTGATACGCAGGTTGTCGAGAAACAACTGAATGACGTCTGTTTCCCGTGACGCGTTGGAAAGCTTGCGGGCGATTTCGAAGACAATGCCAAGTTGCTCATAGACGCAAAGAAGTTCGTCAGCCATGCCGGACTGCTCGTCGATGATCCGCTCGATGGCGTCGCAGAGATCGGACGCGACTATCGCCAGCGTCTGATTTCTGTCCTCCGCCGTAGACGGGTCGCGCAATCGCGTCAGCCAGGCGCGCGCGTCTGCGGGGAGCGCATTCGACGGGTCGGAGTTAGTATGCGAGGGCTTCATGGAATCATGCCTTTCAGGCGACGACGCTTGTCAGCAGTCGCTCAATCTCAATGACCAGACGGGATGGGACAAACGGTTTGGGGAACAGCCGAACCGCAAATGGCTGCACCTCTTCCTGCAATTCGGTCTGATCGCACCTCGAAGAGAGCATTAGAATAGGAACATCCAACCGCAGCTTTTCCCGTATGCCTTTTGCAAGGCCCAGACCGTTGAGGTTGGGCATGTTCATATCTGATATCACGAGGTCTACCGTCAGAGTCTCCAACTGCGCGAGCGCTTTCATCCCATCGCTGGTCTCGATCACCTCGTGACCGTGTTGCGTCAGCCACATGGACATAATGCGGCGTGTATGCGCGTCATCTTCTGCGATCAGAATTCTTGCCATGAACTATTTCTCCTCAGAAGTGGCGACAGCTCCAGCACGTCCCGGTTGATGTGGCAGCTTGACCATGAATGTGGAACCTTGACCTTTTTGGCTGATCAGCTCGATGTCACCACCATGGCCGCGAACGATTTCGCGAGCGGTGTACAAGCCGATGCCGGTTCCTGTTTCTGCGAGGGCGTCCGGGTCAGAACCGCGCTGGAACTTTTCGAAAACTCGTTGGTGATCGGTCGGATCGATACCGATGCCGTTATCTTTGACGGTGACGACAACATTGTCAGCGGCAAATTGACAGCCGACGACGATGTTGCCGCCTTCCTTGGTGTACTTGATGGCATTGCCGAACAGGTTGTTGATGACAACCGCCAGCTTGTCGCGATCGGCGCGGATCGGGTCCATCTTGGCGGGGAGGACCAGTTGGATGTCGATGCTCTTCTCGTCGGCCAGGCCGCGTACATCGCGGACGGATTCGGTAAGCAGCGCCTTGAGGTCAACGTGATCGACCTTGAGCTCGAGGCTGCCCACTTCAAATTGAGACACGCTCAACACGTCTTCAATCAGGCGCGACAATCGCCGCGTTTCCTTGGTGATGACGTTATAGCATTCGGAAATGACCTTCGGATCATCGAACATGCCGCTCGAGAGCGTTTCCGCATAAGCGCGGATGTTGGTAAGCGGTGTACGTAGTTCGTGTGTGACTTGCGCGATGAACTCCTCGCGGGCGCGCTCGGCGCGAACCTGCTGGCTCACGTCGCGAATAATGACGACGCATTCACCTTGGCGACCTGGTCGCAGAACCGGCACGAGCCACAAGCGGTATGCACCGGTATCGTTGCCGGTACCGTTTTCAGATTCGAGCAGGATCGTTCGCGCCTCATAGTTACCTTCGCCCTGCAGTGCGGATCGGATTTCATCGAGAACTCGTTTGCCGACCCCGCTTGATTTCGCTTCAGGCAAGGCGGGTCGTTCCTTGTCGTTGATGTTCCAACCCAGTAGGTGTCCGGCTGCCGCATTGAGATAATCAATGCGAACTTCATCCGTCATGTGGATCATGGCGTCCGGTATGGCATGCAGCGCTTCTTGCAGCGCACCGCCGGAACTTCGCTTGAGCACAGCCGACAGTTCGCTATTTGCCTGCGTTCGCTCGACCGATTCGCTCAGACGCTGGGCAAGCTCGACCAATTCATTCCAGGCAGTGGAGACGCCATCGATCGTGTCGGTCACGCGGAGCGATGCGAGATCTTCAACCAGTTTCTCACGACGCCATTGCAAGCGTTGGGCGATCTGCGTAACTGGTTTCATGTGCTGTCGAAGGCGGCGATAGATCAAGAAGAGTACAGCCAGACCAAGTAGGATGACGGTGAGTGCGCTCGCTTGGTTGGCTAGACTATGCAACCCGCGCGGACTAGAGGGGAGCACAACCTCTATCAAATGCGGTCGCGAGGTTGTCGCAGCCAACGGGAATGACTTATCTCCGTTCTGTAATTCAGCACCTAGCCCAACGGCAGCCGATCGCTCCAATTTTGGAACCAAGCCTCTCAGGATTTCACTCTCTTGAATCGAATCCTGACCACGACCGGAGTTCTTAGCAGATGCAGACGTCGCGCTGGTAGATGACATTCCAACTTCGGTCTCATCGGTGGAGGCGATAATGGCCCCTCGCTCGTCGATCAATCGTACCGAGCGCGACTGCGTGGCGTTTGCAAATTCGAGCAGTTGTTTCCGGACGAGAGCCGCGGATTGGTTCGGATTCGTACCAGGATCAGTCTGGAATTCATGCGCAACGTCCTTGGCAAGTTGCCGGAGGGCGTAGTTGGCCGTCTGGACTGCCATCGACGCACCCTCAAGACGCGCTTGGGTAATTCCGAAGTGCGCGACACTGCCGAGTGCGACCAGATAGATCAGAACCAGAGAGAGTCCGAACCATCGCGGAATCTCTTCGGCTGACCAGAATTTTTTGAACCCACCCCAGACTGTTCCCACAGGACAGACCTCCACTCCGCTAACGGCGGACATCCCGACGTATCGGTTAGATATCGATAAGGTGAAATCGTGCCTTCATATGTGAAGGGTCAATGGCGTGACTTTGTCTTGATTTTGACGGCTAGAGAATGATCGGACGAAGTTGTCGTGTTTTTCCGCAGAATTACAGGACGAATGGTGGTGCCTGGAAATTCATTTCACAGCCAATTCACAGGTGAGTTGTTGTGATGTTCAACTTTCAATCGCGCTTTACTCGCCTGTCATTTGCGTCATGAAATAACCAACGTCAAGGGCGAACGTGGGTTGGACCGATATTGCTATCGCGGGGAAAGCAAAACAACGTCCCTAGCAAAGTTTGGTGCCATGAGAGTCTTAGTTACTGGACATCGAGGGTACGTGGGATCGGTTCTGACGAGCGTGCTTCGTCAGCATCGATTTGATGTATTCGGACTTGATGCGGGCTGGTTCGACGACTGCGGCTTCGGAAGAGTTCGGGAGGATGTCCCGTCCTTCGATATGGATGTACGTGATATCGAGTTTACGGACCTGCTTTCGTTCGATGCTGTTATCCACCTCGCCGGGCTATCGGACGATACCTCGGGTTCGATGGGGGGGCAGATTCGCTCCATTAACGTCGAAGGCGCCGTCCGGTTGGCCGAATGTTGCAAGCGCGCCAACGTTTCTCGGTTCCTGTTCGCGTCGTCATGCAGTGTGTATGGCGGATCAGGCGGGGGAGAACTGACCGAAGAGAGTCCATTGGTTCCACTCTCAGAGTATGCAAGATCGAAATTCGACGCCGAAATCGAACTACTCCAATTGGCGGATTCTTCGTTCAAGCCTGTCATCATCCGCTCAGCCACCATCTTCGGCATGTCGCCGTCACTGCGATTGGACCTGGTTGTCAACGACATGGTCGCCTCCGCGATGACGACGGGTCGCGTGGTCATGCGGTCTTCCGGCGGGTCGTGGAGACCGTTCGTGCATGTGGAGGACGCAGCCCGTGCTTACGCCGCCATAGCAGCCGCTCCTGACGAACAAATTGACGGGCAAGTATTCAATCTGATCTCGGACAACGAAAACCATCGGATCGCCGACGTGGCTGACCTCGTGACGGAGTGCATTCCGCACTCGGTCCGCGCCATTCACTCGGGAGAAGATGATCGCCGCAGTTATCGGGTCTCAGGAGAGAGATTCCAGGCCGCATTTCCCGAGTTTCGTTTTCGATGGAACCTGAAGAAAGGAATCATGCAACTGGCCGAGGCGTTTCGATCAGCGGGACTCAGCACTTCTGATTGGCGGAGCGATCGATATCGTCGCTCAGCAAGAATTCAGGGCCTGATGGAGCGAGGAAGCTTGAGCCACGATTTGCGTATCGGTGTTCAAGCCGTCGCGTGAGTTGCCTGCATAGCACTTTCATTTAGAAATGCATGTCAAAATCGCCTCGCATTCTGGTCGTCGATACGTATTACCCTGAGTTTCTCAAGAAAGTCTATAGCGACGACCCGTCCCTGGCGGGCCTGCCGTATGAGCAGCAGCTCCAGCGACTATTTGAAACCGGATTCGGCGTCAGCGATGCGTATCCCCTTTACCTGAAGGCCACAGGATGCGAAGCCGCCGGCGTGATTTGTAATGCAGATGCATTGCAAGAGTGCTGGGCCCGCGAGCATGGTTTGACGCTGGTGGAGAATATCCACGACCGAAGAAGGCAAATCGTCGCCGCCCAGATCGACATCTATCGCCCCGATGTGCTCTATGTATTCGAGTGGTGTCCGTTGGGGGACATATTTCTGAAGCAGTTGCACGAAAAAGTGCGGCTGATCGTTGGCCAGATCGCGTCCCCGTTGCCGCCCAATCGGACATTCGCTTCATTCCACCTGATGATCTCATCCTGGCCACCCATCGTGGACTATTTCCGTTCCCAAGGTCAAGGCAGCGAGATCTTGCGACTCGGGTTCGACCCAAGGGTCGTAAACCGGCTGACCGCTACCCCCAAGAAATACGACGCGACGTTTGTCGGCGGCTTTGCCCCGTCCCATCCCGATCGAGTTGTCTGGCTGGAAAGAGTGCTTCGCGAAGTCGACGTAACCATATTTGGTTACGGCGCTGATAAAGTACCGCCGGAATCGCCCATCCATCACCATCATGGCGGCGAAGCCTGGGGCTGGCGGATGTATGAGGTTTTGCAACAGTCGCGGGTGACGCTGAATCGGCACGCGTGGATCGACGTTCGCGGCAAAGTGGCCACGCACTTGGCGACCAATATGCGGCTTTACGAATCAACAGGTGTAGGGACCTGCCTGGTGACCGAACACAAGGAGAACCTGCCGCAACTTTTCGAACCGGGGCGTGAAGTCATTACCTATTCCAGTGACGACGATTGCGTCGAGCAGGTAAAGCGACTGCTCGCCGATCAATCGAAACGAGAGACCATTGCCAAAGCAGGCCAAGCCCGGACGCTGGCTGAGCATGGTTACGATCAGCGAATGAAGGAACTCGCTGACATCCTCCGTAAGCACCTGCGATAGTTATTGGAACTTGGCTCGGCCAAACTTGGTTTTCTGCTCCTTTGAGGTGCTCAAATCGTGGCGCTTGCCGTTGTCCGATAAGCAGCGCACAAAAATTCCTTCATTATCGGACAAGCTAAGGCCGAACTTCGGCTAATTCGCGGATGATTTCGACGACCTCTCTCACCGCACGCCATCGTCTCCGTAAGTTGGATAAGTTAGAGGCTGTTCCACGGCTCAGCCGATAATTTTACAGGTACTTGTGATTCTTGCTGGGGATCGTGCGCGCCGAACTCGCTGCTGGGTCCCCTTGTGACTACTTGTTTCGGGATCGCGAATGACAACGCTCGCCACCAACAAAAAACGATCCATCCCGGTTTGCACCCCCGTCCTCGGCGGTCGCGAACGTGAGTATGTGCTCGATTGCCTCGACACCAACTGGATCTCATCGATGGGGTCCTACATCGAGCGATTCGAGAAGCGATTCGCCGAAATCTGCGGAGTCAAATACGCGGTCGCCTGCAGCACCGGCACATCCGCCTTGCACCTCGCGTTTGAGTCGCTGGGGATCGGACTGGGCGACGAGGTAATCATCCCAAGCTTCACACTCATCGTGTCTGCCAATTCGGTCCTATGGACCGGGGCCACACCCGTCCTCGTCGACGTTCAGCCGGACACATGGTGCATCGATCCCGCCAAGATCGAAGCTGGGATCACCCCGCGCACCCGCGCGATCGTCGCCGTCCACATGTACGGGCACCCCTGCGACATGGACGCGATCATGGCAATCGCCCGCAAGCATAACTTGTTTGTGGTCGAGGACGCCGCCGAATCGCACGGCGCCACATACAAAGGGCGAATGACTGGCTCCATCGGTCATGCCAGCTGCTTCAGTTTTTACGCCAACAAGATCATAACGACCGGCGAGGGCGGGATGATTACCACGAACGACCAAGCGATCGCCGAGCGCGCGGCCTTGCTGCGAAACCAGGCGTTCGGACCTGTGAGATTCGTACACGATGACGTTGGCTACAACTACCGAATGACCAACATCCAGGCGGCGATCGGTCTGGCACAGTGCGAAGACTTTGACACCAAGGTTCGGCGCAAGATTCAAATCGCGCACATTTACGATGAGTTATTGCGACACGACACGTCGATCCAGCGTCCGGTTCAGCACGCTGGCTGCAAGAACGTCTACTGGATGTACGGCATTCTGCTTGAGCCCGAATTTGGCCGCTCGCGCGACGAAGTTCGCGAAAGGCTCGCAGCCCGTGGTGTTGAGACGCGTTCGTTCTTCATTCCCATGAATCGACAGCCGGTCTTTCAGGGCGATCACTCGCGATGGCCCGACTTGCGTGGTGATTATCCAGTGAGCGACGACCTCGGCGAACGAGGATTCTACCTGCCGTCCGGTGCCGACCTAACGCGAGATGACCAAGTGTATGTGGTAGAGGAGTTGCTCGCATGCCGTGGCTAGTTCGTTCGACCGATGTGCCGCGATTGCAAACATCGCGCCGCGAGACCGCCCACGACGATCCCGCGCCGCAAATCGCCGCTCCGCCTCGCCTCGTTTCCGTCATTCTGGCTACCTACAACGAGCGTGAAAACATCGGCAACACGATTCGCGGGATTCTTGGCCATGTACTTGAAGACGTAGAGGTGATCGTTGTCGATGACGATTCGCCCGATCGTACGTGGAAGGAAGTCGAGGACTTCGCCGATTCGCGAGTGAAGGTGATTCGCCGAGTAGCTACGCGTGGCCTCGCGTCGGCGTTCAATCGCGGGATCATCGAATCGCGCGGCGACATCGTCGGCTGGATGGATGCCGACACCACGATGCCGCCATCGCTCCTGCCGCGAATGATTGCTGAGCTGGAGCGTTACGATATCGCCGTCGGATCCCGTTATGCGCCCGGCGGAAGCGACAATCGCCATTGGCTGCGGGTCTTCGCGAGCCAATGCATCAATCGTTTCGCAGGCCTCGTGCTGGGGTATGGCATAAGAGATTACGACAGCGGATTCGTCATGCTGCGGCGCAGTGTGTTCGACAAAGTCTCGATCATTCCGACGGGCTACGGCGCGTACTTCATGGAGTTTCTGTTCACCTGCCGCCGCAAAGGCCTGACCGTCGTTGAAGTTCCGTATGCGTTCACCGATAGAACTCTGGGCGTGTCCAAGTCCGCACCGAGCCTGTTCCGCTTTTTTTGGACCGGCATGGGCTACGTGACGCGCATTATCTTCGCCCGCTTACGACGCATTGACTAAGGACCATAACCATGCACTGCGAAGTCGACGAGCATGCCATAGTCCAACCCACATTCGTGCGTAGGGATGATCGCGGACTGTTCATCGAAGTCGTCAATTCCGGCTCGTGGAAAACGGTCATCACAGGTTCCATGAAAGCGGGCGCGATTCTCGGCAATCACTATCACAAGGAAACTGAACTATTTCTATTTCTTACTTCTGGTAGCTGCCACGTCGAGCAAGTCGATGTGCGGACCAGAAACAAGACGGAGACTCGAATTAACGAGAACGAAGGCATTGAATTGCCAGCCAATCACGCGCACGCGATTCGATTTGAACGAGAGTCGTCTTTTATCCTGTTGAAGTCGCGGGCCTATCGCGAAGACGATCCTGATACGTTTCCCTTCGAGGTGCTTGAGGAGAGTTCGCACCATTCGAAGTAGAATATGCTGCGCGCACTCTAAGTGCAGCGGGTCGATCAGAGGTTTCAGCTACATGCAACCAGTCGAATACGACAGAATGAAATGCTTCGAGTCGTGGTACTGGTGGTATCGCGCACGACGGCACGATTTGATTTCGATTGCGCGTCGATTGACGCTGCCGGCGACGCCGCGAATTCTGGATGTCGGTTGCGGGTCCGGAATGAACGTCACAGAGTTGGCCCGATCGATCAACGCCTCTGGTTTTGGCCTTGATGTCTCACAGCATGCGTCGCGTTTATGGCAGGACGGTGAGTTCCAAAGTTGCCTTGGCTCCGCCAACGAATTGCCTTACGAGGACAACTCCTTCGACCTCGTTATGTCGGCCGACGTGATTGGATGCGAGGGCGTGAGCGCAGAACGATCAATTTCCGAAATGCAGCGAGTCGTTCGAACGGGCGGCTACCTGGTTCTATTTGCTCCCGCGTTTCAGTGGCTCCGCTCGCGGCACGATGTCGCTGTGCATTCCGTTCGAAGGTTTACACGCGATGGATTGCAATCGATGGTGCAAAGCGCCGGCTTCAATGTCGTGCGATCCACCTATCGCTTTTTCGCGTTTTTCCCACTGATCGCGATGGTACGTCTCTGCACGAAGCCGTTTGCGAAAGCGAATTCCGCGTCGCCACGATCCGATCTATTTCCCATTCCCGACTTCATGAACCGCATATTGCTGACGTTCGCTACGTGGGAACAAGCTGCACTCGGCCAAGTGGCCGTACCGTTCGGTACAACGGTGCTCATCGTCGCGCGGAAGGGCGGCAGTGTATGATCAAATCGTGG
Organism: uncultured Phycisphaeraceae bacterium; assembly: GCA_964494205.1. Taxonomy (GTDB): domain Bacteria; phylum Planctomycetota; class Phycisphaerae; order UBA1845; family UBA1845; genus JBBTCX01. The sequence continues at coordinate 38,437 of CAZBRD010000002.1, forward strand.
CAATTTTATAGCGCGGAGTCCTCGCTGATCGGGCGATTCTACGAGTGGCTGCGTAGGCGATTGAATGAAAGGCTTGTTCGGTTCTTGTCACACGATTTCCAAAGCACTCGCGGAAATGCGAATTCAAAAGCCAAGTTGGATAGCGTGCTCGAAGCTGGCAGCGGAACTGCGTATGCATCCTCGCTCTTTCGCCAGCGCGAAGGCGTAGCTCAGGCTGTTTGTCTCGACCTAGACTTGGAAGCGCTGCGTGAAGCCAAAGCTCGCGACCCCGGATTGACGGCTGTGATCGGCGATCTCCGGGCAATGCCGTTCCGCGAAGGCGCGTTCGACCTCGTGTTCAACAGCAGTACGGTCGAACATCTCGACAAACCCGAAGACGCAGCCCGCGAAATGCGTCGCGTGTGCAGGCCCGCCGGTCGCGTGTTCATTGGCGTGCCGTATCTCTTCGGGCCGCTCGGCTTTCAACCGATCATCAGCCGCACGTCGTTGGGCATCTGGCTCGGTCGCGTGTTCTCCAAATCATCGCTCGAACGAATGATGCACAGTGCGGGTCTGCGGCCAATCGCGAGCATTCGCTATTTCGTGCGCGTCTTTCTGGGAATCGTAGCCACACGCGACGACGGGCTAATCGAGCTCAAGCAGACGTGAGCGCATGACAACGCATATCGTTTTGACAGTTCTCGCCTTTCTCCTCTACGCGCTAGCCCGCGCACCATTCCGACGACTCACGCTGCATTACGACACAGGCTTTTACGTGTCTAATCACACCGTAACCACCAATCTATTTCGCTTCTCGAAAGGGTGGAACGCGCGATACGCGGGCTGCAGCAAAGTTATTCCTGAGTGGCTGCTTGGTCAGTCCTATGTGGCGGCTCGGGAAAAAGTAGCTGTCTGCGGAGGTGCAATCGGCGATACATACTCGCGGACATTTCGTTTTCGAACGACGATCATTGGATTTTTCACGGCGATCACAGTCGGGATTCTATGTTATCAAGTCGGCGCCAATTCGATGGGTCTCTACTACGCGGCTCTAATATCCCTCTGCCTGGTCACCGCCGAGCCTCAATGGGGCAACTATCATGAATGTGCCGAAACATTCGAGCTGCTGCCGCAGGTTTGTTCAGTTGTTCTCTTGTTACTCGGAATCGAAAACCAAAATGGACCATTGATTGGATTGGCCGCATTCCTTTGGGCGGCAGAAGCGTATTTCATCAAACTGAGTTCAATCGTTTCTTTTGCTATCTTGTTTACGGTAATCGCGTTCCTGCATCCAAAGTTCATTCCCGTAATCGCACTCGGGGGCGTCGCGGCGACAATTCTCTATCTCGCCTGGTGTCGATTGAATGGCCACAGCCTTGGCAGCATGTTCGCCTCAGTGACAGGCCATGAGACGGCCTTCCATCGTCGTGCTTCATTCGCAACCATCGCGCATCGCATCCGAGAGAAGTTGGCATGTTTGTCGCGCGTGGTTTTGCGACAACCGATCGTCCCGCTGTTCACCATCGTTGGAGTCTTGGTCGGTGGTTATCAGCATACGTTGATTTTGGTTTACTTAGCATCCGTGTTTGCGGCGTATGTTGCGCAGGCGACGGATTGCCGCTATTACCTGATTCCGTTGTTGCCGCCGATGGCTATCTTTGCGGGCATCGGAGCGATCTGGATTTGGAATGCCGGACCCATCGGGCCATACATTGTCATTGCAGCCATCGCGCTATGGACGCTACACAACTCGATCCGCGCAGTGTATACAGATGAGCACTCGCTAGATCGTTGGTGTTGGCGCGGTTTCCGGCCGGCGCATGAAATTGAACGGAACCAGCTGCTCGCGCTAGAAGCGCCGTCGATAGCCAATCTCGTTCGTGATCGCTCGATGTTCGTCTATGGCCCGCTGACTCAGGCATATGTTCTGGTTGGTGCAAGCTACGACGTTGCACTCGTGACACCAGACCACCACCTCGACGACATGCATCGCGGATGGCAAATGGAACTGAATCGCAAACTGATCCAGGACCCGCCCGCGTTTGTATTGGATACCGGCAAGTGCTTTGCAGCCAAAACCGTGCGGGGAGCGCTGGGTCTGGACTATCGACTCGTCTTGTCTGCGGATTTGAGTTTGTTGCTTTACGAATTGAAAACGCGAATTGCACCCGCCGAGAACTATCAAACTGCTTTGACCTATTCTTCGCAATCGGAGACCCAACTCGTCGAGGAGCGAAGGTTGGGAACGAGCGCAGAGGTGTCTGATCCAAATTCTAACTCGCCTTCGACAATTTCGATCGATGACGCCGAATCGCGCCTGAAGGACTTACTCAAAGAAATTCGCGCGAAGGGACATCGACGATTGGCTGTATTCGGCGCGGGCCGATTCACCACACGTTTCGCCGATGTATATCGCTCATCGCCGCTTTCTGTTGAATTGGTTCTGGACGATGATGCGACGCGCCACGGTGAGCGATTTCTCGATTGGCCGATTCGCAGACCAAACGATGTAGCTCCGGCGGAACTTGATGCCGTGGTCATCTCGACCGATCGGTTTGCCGCACCCATGATGCGGCGCGCACGCGAGGAGTGGCAAGGGCGAGTGGCTGTCTACGCGATCGAATGACCTCAGTCGTCGTTTCAATCGAATTAGCATCCATCAATCTTAGTGGCGTCTAACGCAAATCCCTCTCCCTCTTGGGGGAGAGCGCAGGGTGAGGGGCTTTTTGTTAACCAACATTCGGTTAGATAAACGCGCATGAACGACCCTGCAATTCACTTCACTGGTTGCAAATACTTTCACCGCGCCTAAAGATGTGGCTCGATGGACACACGCGATCAATTTCTCGGTGCTCTCCAGACGGCGTTGGCGAAATGGAACATTTCGCCAACCGCCGATCAGTGCCATAGACTGGCACATCACTTTGAGCGTGTGTTGATTGTCAACGAGACTTGCAATCTGACGCGAATCACCGGTCCTGTTGAAGCGGCTGTGCTGCACGTGGCTGACTCGTTGGCGTTGCTTTCCTGGGCGGAGTCGAAGTCGACTGAACAGATTCGGTTGCTCGACATTGGTACAGGCGCAGGCTTTCCATCAGTGCCATTAGCTATCATGCGCCCCGAATGGCAAATCGCCGCCATCGATGCAACGCGAAAGAAGATCGCATTCGTGAGCGAGGTTCGCGATGAACTGCGGCTTACCAATCTGATTTGCGAGCAAGCGCACACCGATCACTTTCGACCACCACATTGCTTTGAGATTGTGGCCAGCCGCGCTTTTTCCCAATTAGGTGATTGCCTGAAGGCAGCTAATCAATTCGTCGCGCGCGGCGGTTTTGTGGTGACTTACAAAACACCGAAAATGACCGAAGAGGAGCGATCCGAGGCCGATCGCATTTCGAAACGCCTGGGGTTTACGACAGAGGACGCATTCAATTACACGCTTGAACTACAGGGTGAAGAGCATCAACGCCTTCTGGATGTGCGACGGAAGCGAGAATGAACCGTCATCTTGCTGAAGCGCCGATTTCATGTAACTCCGTGGCATACTCAATCCGGAACCAATACAACTTTTCCTTGTACTGCTCTCGATTCAACATAGCGATGAGCGTCTGCTGCCTGTGCAAGTGGGAAGGTCTTGTCGATCTTCGATTTGATCTTCCCCTCAGTCACGTATTGCAATCCCCGTCGCAGCTCATCCAGACTGCCCATGAATGACCCCTTGAGTTGATGCTGCCGAAAGAAGAGGTCCCGGAAATTGAGAGTACCTTTCATTCCTCCGACGAGGCCAAAGTTTACGAAAGTACCGCCAACGCGAAGCGCCCGCAGGTTGTCTTCAAAAACGCTGGCCCCGACGTTATCGATCACAACATCAACCCCCGCACCATTCGTCCAATCAAGCAGGTCATTCGCGAAATTCAGTTCCTTGTGATTGATCACAAGCTCCGCGCCGGAAGCCTTCACCATCGCCGACTTTTCGTTACTTCCCACGGTGGAGGCCACCCGCGCTCCCAACGCGGAAGCCAATTGAACGCAGGCGTTGCCGCTGCCGGAGGCTCCCGCCTGAACGAGCACGTGCATCCCTGCTTTCACGTTGCCGAGCGTTTCAACCGCGTGGACGGCCGTCATTAGAACCAGCGGTAGGGCAGCCACATCTCGCGCCGCCAGACCCGTCCTGTTTGCCAGAACGAACCGAGCCGGCACGCGCACAAATTCCGCATACCCACCCCAGGTATGCGTACCAAGGACTTCAAAACTCGGGGCCATGTTTTCGGGGCGAATCGACCAATCGACTGGGTCGATGGGGAATCCGGGTGCGACAATGATTTCGTCACCTTTTTTCCACTCGGCGACTCCCGGACCAACCTCCGCGATCGACCCAGCCACGTCCGCTCCCACAACGTGTGGGAATTCGATATCCGTAAAGACAGCCCCCATACGCATGTACAGGTCATATCGATTGATTCCACAGGCTGCGACTTTGACAAGGACTTCCCCGTCGCTCGGCCTCGGACGCTCCACGTCCACATATTGGAATACCTCGGGTCCGCCGAACTTGTTGATGATCGCTGCCTTCACCTGATGCCTCTCCTTGGTCCGCGGTACGCCGTTGATGGCCGTCGTCAACTTGTGACTCGCAAACGCCACACCCGCCGCAGAATGGTCACGCTTTGCCTATTGTTTCCAACTCGCGCCGTTGTCATCATAGCGGTATTGATTCCGAAAAATCGGCGTTTCAATCCGCCATCAACGGCGATTGTATCGGACTTGTTCACGGGCAGCGACGCGCGGTGAATTGTTCTGCCTGCGGCTCGCGTCGTGCAATCGTCAACAACTTGGCACGTCCGTCCACACGGACCGAGAAGTGCACAACCGAGAATAGGGGAAGAGGGGCGAAGAGGTTTGTTGCTTTCAAGACCAGAGCAGCCCGCATTCGGCGCGTCCGTCGGCGAGCATTTTTTCGACGGCTTCCATGTCTCTGCGCGCTGGGTACTGTTCACGATCCTCGCCATCGCCTATGGCTCACTCATTCCATTCTCGATTGATCAGTCATCATTCCAATTCGGCAACTTGTTTGGACTTGCAAAACTCTGCTTCGCAAGGCCTGGCCTGGAGGACCTCGTCACGAATCTCGCGCTGTACGCGCCTTTGGGTATACTCATGTTTTTGAACGCTCGACGGCGCATGCGCGGAATTCTGTTTGAGTTCATGCTGGCCGGCATCATCGGATTTGCGGTCAGCGTAGTCCTCGAATCCGCACAAACTGGAATCCAAGGTCGCGTCGGCTCGTGGGTCGATGTCGTTCTCAACACAATTTCCTGTGCGCTGGGGTTCATCGGAGCCGCGATCGCCACACCGATCTTCACGATTGCACTCGAGTACTTGGGCAATCGCAGAATGTTGCGACCGTATCGTCTGTTATGGCTCGGTGTGACCGTAATGGTTCTTGTTGTCTCAATCGCGCCATTTGATTTCGTGACCTCGACTAGCGAGTTGCACGATTCTCTTCGAAAGTCTGTTGTTTCGCTTTCCGGAATATCTGATGCAGTCCAGGCGGTTGGTCTGTGCGAGTTTTTTGTCTCTTCATTACGATCCGTTTTCACATTTACGCTCATTGGATTCTTGGGCGCGCTTGCTGCCGGTGAACGAAGCAGTGATCGCATGGAACCGGAACCTGTGGTCGTGGGAACAGTGGGGCTCGCGGTCCTGATCGAGGTCTTGCAATTGTTTACGGGCTCGCATGTGTTCGACGTTGTTGATGTGATTTCCGGGGTAATCGGCGCCGTGGCCGGCGTTGCCTGCGGTACTTTGGTGGTTCTGAAGCGGCCCGAAAGCGTTGCGAGTTGGAATCCGCGAAAGGCATTTCCGACGCGCATGATCCTTGTCGCGGTGTTCTCTCAGGCGCTCCTGCTCTTCGTGCCAACTCTGAGTCGATTGACCGAAGCGTCCATGAATTCGGTGTCGCTCGTTCATTGCACGTTGCCTTTCGAATCACTCTGGCGAAGACCCATGTCGATCGCATCGCAGGAAATGATGGGGCAGATCATTCGATTCGGCTCTCTCGTGCTCGGTGTGGCCATTGTGCTGCGACGACACCGGTTGCCCTACGCTTGGCTGTTCTCGACGGCTACGGTCGTAGTGGCTGCATTGACAATCGCCAGCCTTAAGATCGCTGTTTCACAGGGGCGGCTGGATTTCACAAACGTGTTTCTTGCTCTGTTTGCAGCAATCCTTGTCTCCAAAATCTATCCCTTCACGCGTTCTTATTTTTTCCGTCTCGCGGGCAACACGACTGGCGATTGACCCTTTCGAGGCACCTACCTAAACTCAGGTTGCGGCGAGCAACTCGGACGACGGAAACAGGCATCAACGCGACCGATGCAAAAACATTACCGTCGCCCGCTCGCGTCGAACTCTTCGCAACATCGCGGTTGTTCGGCTGAACGAGCCCACCATGGACGATTCTTCGGTTCGACATCATTGCGGGTTGTTCGGTGTCTGGGGCCACAACGAGGCGGTCTATCTGACGCATCTCGGCCTTTATGCACTGCAACATCGCGGGCAGGAAGCAGCAGGAATCGTTTCCAATCAGAACGGCCAATTGGTCCGCAAGGCAGGGCTCGGGCTGGTTAACCAAATCTTTGACCGCGCATCGCTGGAGAAAATCCAGGGACACGTCGCGATAGGCCATACGCGATATTCGACGACGGGTTCTTCGACCGAATTGAACGCACAGCCGCTGTTGTTTAGCTACGCAGGCGGTCAGGTGGCGGTCGCGCACAATGGCAATCTCGTGAACGCCGCGCTCCTTCGGCGGAACTACGAAGAGTATGGGCACATCTTTCAAACGACGAGTGACACCGAAGTCATTATTCATTTGCTTGCCAATCCAGCGCATCAGATCAAGACCGATCCGCTGACGCATGTTTTGAACCATCTGCAAGGGGCTTATTCGCTGCTGCTGTTGTTTCCCGACCGCATGCTCGCGGTGCGCGATCCACTTGGTTTTCGGCCGCTGTGTATCGGTGAAACAAAATGCGGCGCGATTGTCGTGACCTCGGAGACAAAAGCACTCGACATGATCGACGCGACATTGATTCGCGAGATCGAGCCCGGCGAAATTGTGACGATCGATGACTCGGGCATGTCGAGTCGACGGTTCGGCGGCGAACTCGCCCGCGGCGCAGCTTGCATCTTTGAGCAGATCTATTTTGCGGATCCGTCGAGCCGCATCTTCGGTGAAAACGTTCACATGGTTCGTAAGGCGATGGGGAGACGACTCGCGAAAGAGTCTCCCGCCACCGATGCAGATGTTGTCGTGCCCATCCCATCTGGCGGTCAATGCGCTGCCGTCGGGTACGCCGAAGAGAGCGGGATTCCCTATGGCCGAGCGTTCACCACGAGCCATTACTCGGGCCGCTCCTTCATTCTGCCCGATCAGAGCTCGCGCGAAATGCGCGTGAAGATGAAGCTGAACGTCATTAAGGAAGCCGTAGCGGGGAAGAAAATCGTAGTGGTTGAGGACTCCATTGTTCGTGGGACGACCACGCGGGGAAAAATCGGTGCGCTTCGTGCGGCCGGCGCGGCTGCTATTCACATGCGAATTGCAAGTCCGCCGATTCGACATCCATGTTTCTTCGGAATTGATTTTCCTGATCCCAAGGAACTAATCGCGAATCAAAGAAGCGTTGAGCAGATTCGCGACTTTCTCGGCGTTGACTCCATCCACTACCTTTCGCACGAAGGCATGCTGTCATGCGTTAAGATGCCCGCCAACCAATACTGCACAGCCTGCTTCTCCGGCAAGTATCCGATTGATGTTGATGAGCCGGTGGAGAAGTTCGCGCTGGAACGCGGGCAGTTGAAGATGTTCTAAGGTGTTGGAGCACCAAAGGATAAGCAACACGAAGCGCTATTTGCGCATTTCTTGCGACTCTTTGCGGAGCTTGTTTTCCACGCGGCAAACAGCATCCCAAATGCTGCGTTTCTGCGCGGCGCAAACGAAAATCGCTGTTCTTGAGTGCCACCGTGTAGTTTTTCGCCAACTTTGGAAAACTTCGCGCAGAATCCGGCGGATGCATCGGTGTTTGCATTCCTTGGTTGGTTTGAAAGGCACAGAAAATCGACCATCGCCGAACTCCAGTTATCAGGGTTTCGTCAGTTAGGGTGAAGCGTCTATGTCTCTCAACAACAAAAAAGCAATGCAGGCGCTTCGTCTGTTACTCGGACATTTTCAATAACAACAGGTGTGATCGCTCGTCCGGAGATTACGAGCGCGCATGGTGACGGGTCGCTAGCCGCCAAGAAATTACGCTGATGGTCGATGCGAATTCCATGACAACCGACTCCAAATCTGTGGAACAATCGCACGTTCGTTCCTACCAAGCTTGACGATTCTGGCGGCCTCACGAAACTACCCGCGTGGCAAAGCGAACGAACAATAACGGGCACGCGAAGCTGACGTACAAGGACTCCGGCGTCGACATCTCCGCCAACACGCGGTGGGTGGGGGCGATTGAGGCGGCGGTGCGGAGCACGTATGGGCCGCGAGTGTGCAAGCAGCGACACGGGGGGTTCGCGGGGCTGTTTCGGCTGGATTACGACCAGGGGTTGTTTGCGCGGAATTATCGCGGGCCGGTGCTGGTGGGGTGCACCGATGGAGTGGGGACGAAATTGCTGCTGTCGATTCAGTGCGGGCGGCTGTCGACGGTGGGCATTGACCTCGTCGCGATGAACGTCAACGACCTGATCACGTTGGGGGCTGAGCCACTCTTCTTCCTCGATTATCTCGCGGTGCACAAGCTCGACCCGAACCACCTCTTGCAAGTGATCGAAGGGATTGCTGCTGGTTGTCGAGAGGCGGGTTGCGCGCTGCTGGGTGGTGAGACGGCTGAGATGCCGGATATGTACAAGCGCGGTGACCTGGACCTTGCTGGGTTTGCCGTTGGAGTTGTTGAACATCGGCGGGTCATTGACGGTTCGCGCGTCGAGCCGGGGGATGTTGTCATCGGGCTGCCATCTAGCGGTGTTCACTCGAACGGCTATTCGCTGGTGCGGAAACTTGTTGAACGAGCCAATGTGAAGCTCGACGAACATGTCAAGGAGCTTGGCGAGTCGGCCGCTGATGCGTTGCTGCGGCCCACGAGGATTTATGTGCGTTCGGTGTTGGCAGTCCTGAAGAAGTATCGAGTGAAGCGGGTTGTGACGGCTATGTCGCACATCACTGGCGGGGGATTGAAGGAGAACATCGCGCGGTTGCTACCCGAGAATTGCGACGCGGTCATTCGCAAGTCGGCGTGGCGACCACCACCTGTGTTCGAGTTCTTGAGGAAACTCGGAACGACTAGGGCGGAAATGTTCAAGGTCTTCAACATGGGCGTGGGTTATGTTTTCGTTGTACGTCACACGTTTGCAGATGGCGTGATGGAAGTGCTGCAGAAGGCGGGCGAACGTCCCATGAAGATTGGCGAGATTACTCGCGGCGGGGGTCGAGTGGTGTTGAGATGATTTCAAATGTGAATATCTTGAACTTCGAGCCTGTAACAACACTGGGTGCCGTTGCCGAAGAGACCCTCACCCCAACCCTCTCCCTAAGAGGGAGAGGGAGATATTGTTGCACGCTCTTCGTTTGACACGGCAAAGCTTCGGCTTGACTGTGCCACCCGACGCACGACGAATTCAAATCCAGGTCGACAGGGCCATGAAAAAACCAAGACTCAAAATCCTCACGATCGGCGTAATTGAGGGCAAGAAGAACGAGTACTTGATCGTGCTGTCGCAAGCGGAGCCCGTGGCGACTCGCACGTGGTCCTTTGTTTCCGGATTTGCGAACGCCGGAGAATCTCCTGAGGCTTCCATGCGCCGCGTCACCGTCGAGAAACTCGGTATCGTGATCGACATCGAAGTAGGTCAGCCCCCGCTGGTAGAGACGATGGACGGCGAAAGCATCGAGGTGCGCTGTTTCTTTTGCACGATCAAGAGCGGGCGAGCCGACGCGCGGGCGTACGAGGAGATTCGCTGGATCGCGAAAGGGCACCTGCGAGAATACAGTTTCGATCCGCTGTCGCAGAAAATCGCGGAGTGGGTGCTGGCGGAATAACGGATAAAAATTACGAATTACGAATTACGAATTACGAATTACGAGTTACGAGTTACGAGTTACAAATCGTGGCCGGTTCGCAAGCCTGGTTCATTCGGCTTGAGGCATTTCTGCAATAATCCCTCAATCCATGCGAATCCCTTTGTAGAAAAGTGTCGGATTGCGGCTAATTCGTTTGACTGCCTCCGACGAATGTAGTAGGATACCTCCGACGAATGTAGTAGATCGCGACCGGGCCGGGAGAATCGCGTAGAACTAAGGACATGAACGAAAAGCAATACGAACTTAGTGCGGCAGAACTCCAGGTGCTGACGGCGCTGTGGGACGTTGGTCCGGCAACGGTCCGCGACGTGATGAACCATTTGCACGAGAAGGGCAGGCATGTGGCGTACACCACGGTTATGACTTTTCTCGGACGTTTGCAGGCCAAGGGGTTTGTGACGAGCGACAAGACGGCGCTGGCGTTTGTGTACCGGCCGATCGTGACTCGCGAACGGGTGCAGAAGAGTCGACTCAAGAACCTTGTGAGTCAGTTGTATGACGGGGCGGCGGGGGCGTTGGTCTTGCAACTGGTGAAGACGGAGCGACTTACTCCCAAGGAAGTGGAGGAGCTGCAAAAGTTGATCGAGCGATTGGACAAGGGGTCGAAGTAGGGGGAGTGCGTGGTCGCTCCAACAAGAGTGCCAATTAGTGGCATTCATGGTTGAGGCGGCCAGTTGATGATGTGATCCAGCCTCTGCTCACGCAGAGGCAATTTAGAAAACGAGTGTCGCAGGGTTGTAATCAGGGACGAACGACATGAGCGACGCACTGCCGACCATGACGGGCTATCTTTGGGAAAATGCACTGGGCGTGCTTCCGCTGATCGGACTGGTCGCGGTGCTCACAAAAGTGCTGCCGTGTCGACCAGCCACACGACACACGATGTGGCTCGTCTGCATGGTGTGGCTGACCCTGCCGCCGATCTTGCCCGATCCTTCAAGCGTCGGCGAGTTAGCATCTCGCGTTACGCCTGCCATCGATCAGTATTTTTCCGGTCCGATTAATGAATCTAAAGTTAGTGACGATGAGGGTTCATCCGGTCTGGCGGAATGTGACGTTAGTGCAGCGCCTACCGAAATCGCAGGAGACGTAGACTTAGGTGATGGCGATCTCGACTTGGTTTCTGATGCCTTCTTGCCGTGCGATGATACGAGTCCAACGCCTCCGAAAGCACTAAAGGAAGTGGCAGGCAAATCGACCACGCCTACAGTTCGCTCGTCGGCAAGACCGGCGATATTCAGGGAACCGCGAAGTAGCAGCACAACACTGCCTGCTCCAAGCAGAATCGAAGTTGCACGAAGCGCCGCGAAAGAGAATCGACGTGCTCCGCGACCACAGAACGACGGTCTAAGTCTTGCTGGCCACGAGGATGGCGCGCCGAACTCGACTCGGTCCGTATCAATTCCGGCTGGCGCACCTTCGCCTACGCCTGAAGCAGTAGTATGCTCAACGGGTGCTGTCGCTGAGCCATCCAAATCGATGACGAAGAGAAAACCCGCCAGGCGTCAACGAACAGAGGCTGAGCGTGCCTTTGATGAGTTGGCAGCGCTTGGCGCGACGAATCCAAGTCCGACGTTCGAATCAGAGGTATTGGTCGCCAATCCCTCAGACGAAAGTGCGATTGAATCAATTGAACAAGGCGAACAGCTTTCTGTAGTCAACGAAAGCCGCTGGGCCGGTTCGTTGCGCTGGGCAGCGTCGTGGCGAACAGTCTTGATGCTGCAAACCGCACGATTTGTCGCGCCCTGCTGGCGAATTGTCGAATCCGCAAAGCGATGGGTTACCGGGTCGTGGCAGTCGGTCGTTGAATGGTTCTCGAAACTAAGCGGCGTGCGTGACGCAGTGTCGCGGGTTTCGGCTCCACCTTCGGCGTTGTGGCTTTCGGGTACAGCTATATTGCTGCTCGTTGCTGTTACGAGGGCATGGCGCTTCCGCACGAGGTTGGAAATCGGCGGCGCGATTCCGGATTCGCTTCGTCGAACAGTATCCAAAGTGGGTCGAAAGATCGGACTGCGGCGAGTGCCCACGATTGTCGTGGTGAAGAATCGCGTCTCGCCCATGATCTGGTGCGGCGGTCGGGCAACGCTCGTCATGCCCGAAACTCTCTGGAAAGAACTTGATCCCGCCGGGCGTCATGCCGTTGTATGCCACGAGCTGGCACACTTGCGACGGTACGACCACGTGGTCAATTGGTTTGAATCGATCATCGGCTGCCTTTTCTGGTGGAACCCGGTGATCTGGTGGGTGCGGGTGAGGTTGCGGGCGGAGGCGGAAGATTCGTGCGACGCATGGGTTACGTGGCTTTTGCCGGAACAGCGGCGCGCGTATGCCGAAGCGTTGTTGCGAACAAAGCAATTTGTGGGATCGGGAAATGAGCCGACGCCGGTCAACGGCATCGGAGTGACATCCAAGCATGCGAATCGTTTGGCAAGGAGAATCAAAATGGTCATGACGGAATCGACAAGACCCCGAATGTCGTACTCAGGTTTGTTGCTGGTGGGCATGGTGATGCTTGCCGGGTGGATGGCTGTGCCGGCACAATCGTGCCCCACTGAGGAGAAGAAGGAGAACAAGGACTGCAAGGGAACGCCAGTGGCCGTTGTTTCGAGGGACGGTCACGTCATTGCGGTGACGGCACCGATGGCGCCGACTCCGCCTGTTCCTCCTGCACCACCGTCTCCGCCGATGCCTCCAATGGCTGCGATGCCCCCAATGCCGCCGATACCTCCTGCACCACCTGCGACGCCCACGCCTTCAGCCTTCTGGGCAGCGCCGGCAGTTGCCGATACGGCGCCGTTTGGAGGCGGTCGATCCTTTGAACAGTTCATGCCTAGAGCAGGTGCTGTGGCTACTACAGCAGGTTCGCCGCGTCGCGCGCCGGCAGGTAATGGTAATATGGATGAGCGACTTGCTCGCCTGGAAGAACAACTTCGTCAACTGGGCGAGCGCCTCAATGAAATGAACGGCATGATGGATCATCATCGTTCACTCATGCAAGGGCAGCCTGCGCCGCATGCACATGGTTACGGTCACGGCCACGATGACGATGCCGATGACGAGGATGATGAAGACGATGCTGATGATGACGACGATGATGAGGTCTTCGCTCGTTCGTATTCACTCTCTCCTGGCAAGCTGGAGCAGCTTTTCAGTCTGATGGCCCGACAAGATGTGCCGATCATCGTGAATCCGGACATATCGAGCGGCGAAATCACTGTGAATGCGACGGAAGATCAGCATGAGTCATTTGAAGGGTTCGTCCGCCTGATTGAGCCGACGCCGGTGAAAAAGGAAAAGCGTGAACCACGCGAAGCACCGACTCCGCGTCCGAGTTCCAGCAAGCGGACCTCCGATGCATGGCGCGGGATGCACGAAGAGATGGCCAGAGTGGCCGAGGCTGAATCGATGCAGAATGAGGCGCTGCGCGCTGAGCAGCTTGCTCTAGCTGAGCACGTCAAGCTAGCGGAAGAAGGTGCTCAATGGCGCGAAGCGGAGATCGCGCGTTCGCACGCGACTCTGGAACAGTTAGCTTCGGTCATTGGTCGGGCGGCTGATTCAAAGGCAGCGGAGCAGCTCAGAGAGTACATGATCACGCGCAAGGTGGATCGGAATGGGTTGAAGGATCAAGCCCGTGCGCTCGAAGAGCAGGCCAAGGCCATCGAAGCACAATCCAAAATGCTCTACGAGCAGGCCCAAGCGCTTCAAGAGCAAGCCGATGTGCTCGATGTCAGAGCAGAGGAACTCCGCACGAAGGAATCCGAAGAAACACAAAAGCGCAGTGAGCAGATGAATCGCGAAAGCGAAAAACTGCGTGAACAAGCAGGCACAACTGAGGTGCAGGCTTCGAGCCTGGAAAGCGATTCGCAGGCGCTGTACGACGCGGCGTCCTCGCTGTTGGCGCGAGTCGACCTCGCTGGTGACGAAATGTAGACGGTTGGTTGCACTCGTCGGGGATTCCGCAGGAGCTTTCCGGCGGAGTCCCTCGACGTTCATCATGGGCAGCTTTCGCGTGCAGGCGATCGGGCTGGCCATCGCTTTGCAACTGAAGTTGCTCCAACTTCGCACATACGAAGTCGCTCGAACTTAACCAAAGAAAATCCGAACTCCTGATCAGAGGGCTTACCCGTGAAATCGCATTCATTAGTGCGAATCCGCTCGAAGTACGCGCGGTTGCTTTTGTCGCTGCTTGCAGCGTCGGCGCTTTGGACTGCGGCTGGTGTGCTTCATGCAGCCGAACCCGAAGTTGCATCGGCGGAGTTGGTCGATCTGGTCACGGCCAACGGATTTCTGCACAAAGGTCTCTACGACCTCGCCATACCTGAATATCGCAAGTTTATCGCGAATCACGGGGATCATGCCAAAGTGCCGGTCGCGCGATACGGATTGTCAGTCTGCCTGTTTCGTACGCAAAAGTGCGAAGAAGCTATTCGGGAACTAGAGCAGCTTCGCGGATTGAAGGAGTTCGAATTCGGGGCTGAGGTGCTGGCCATGCTCGGGCAATGTCAGGCCGCCGGTCAGCACTACGATCGAGCTGCCGAAGCATTCAGCGACATCATCACCCGATACCGTTCACACGACCTGTACGACGACGCGGCTACCGGGTTTGTGGAAGCGCTCTATCGCCGTGGCGAATACAAGGAGGCAGAGACAAAGTGCCAGAGTCTGGCATCCGACCTGAACGGCAGTCCCCTGGAGCAACGATTTCTGTTGCTTTGCGCCACCACTGAACTAGCACTTGAGCAATGCGAAAGGGCTGGCGAGCGACTTTCGAAGATCAAAACTGGCAAGGCTGCTCCAGCAGGCACGGATCAGGCTCTTCTTTCGCTGGCTAATTGCTTTGCGCGACACGATATGTCCGATCAAGCGGCTGCGGTTTACGCGCCCATGCTTGAATCATCGACACACCCTGTCTACGCCGAAGCGCTTCTGGGGATGGCCGGTGTCCGCGTTTCGCAGAAACGATGGAAGGACGCCGAGCCGCTGCTGGATCAATTCGTCGATCGATTTCCTGATCATACGTCGATTTCCTCGGGACGATTACTTCGCGGCCGGGTGGCCTACGAATCGGGCAACTTTGATGCCGCGTTGCAGCTCTTTCAGCAGGCGGGGAAGTCGAACCAGGCAAATAACGTCGAGGCTCAATATTGGACAGCCAAATGCCTGATGCGAAAGGAACAGTTTGCAGCTGCGGCTGATCAGCTCAAGTCGTTGGCAACCGCATCGAGCGGGAACGCCTTTGCAGCGGAGATTCAATTCGACTTGGGTGTCGCCTTGGCAAGGAGTGATCGCGACGAGGCTGCGATCGAGGCGTGGAAGAATCTGCGAAGCTCGTTTGCGAACCAGCCGCTCTCTGGCGACGCGCTTTATCTGATCGCGTTGAGCGAGTATCGACTCAAGCAATGGGATCGCAGCCTCGAGCACGCGACCGAGTTTTCGTCGAAGTATCCTAAAAACGCTCTTACTCTAGATGCGCTGTATCTGCAGGCTGAAAGTCGGTTTCGGCTCGAGCAATACGCTGAGGCGGTCGAAGCGTATCGCCGATTTCTGACTGAGAATCGTGATGACGCACGCGGGCGAACCGTGCGTGTGCGACTAGGTTGGTGTCTGCATCGACTCGGCCGCATCGACGAGGCTTCGGACGTTTTGGCGTCGTTGGGCGACGCGAAGCCGGGCGATGATTCGTCTCAATCGGCTGCATGGCTCTTAGGTGACATTGCGTTTCAACGCGGCGAGTGGAAGAACGCGGCAGGGCAGTTCGCAAAGTATCTGATCATGTCGCCCAAGGGCGAGCAGGCTGATGACGCATTGTTGAAACTTGCTTTGGCTCATCAGCGCGATGGAGATTTCAAGTCGGCGCTAGCTGACCTTGATCGATTGCTGGCGGAGTTTCCTACAAGTCCGCATCGGTTGCAGGCGAATTTTGAGTGCGGGCAGGTTCTGCTTTCGCTCGGTGATGATGCCAAAGCCGCTGAGGCGTTTCGCGTGGTGCTGGCCGAGAAGGACAACGCACGGTTTGCCTCCTTTGCGGAAAAGCACCTCGCGACATTGGCCATGAAGAAGGGGGAGTATCAGGACGCGATCCGACTGCTCAACGAAGGAACAGGCAGTGGAAACGGTTCGAAGGAATCAACGGATGCCAAGGTTCAGCTCGCACAAGCATTGATCGCCACTGAGAAGTACGCGGATGCAGAGGGATTGCTGAAAGAGTTGGTGAAGTCGCTCACCGACGGTGGGGCGGACCGAACAAGCGAAAAACGTGCAACCGCCGAAACAGAAATTGGCTCAAGCCTTGCGATCGCCAAGGCGTTGTTGACTATCGCCGTTTCGCGTCAAGACCGTGCAGCCGACGCCGTCGAGTTATCCCAATCGATCGGAGCCGGTGAATCGGCATCCATCGATCGCGAATTGCGAGAGGCATTGATCTACGAGCGAGCCCGGTCGCTGCAATCGCTCGGACGGAGTGACGAGGCTCAGCCGCTGTTTGCGAAGCTGGTAAGCGAGAATCCAAATGGTCCGCATGTGAATCACGCTCGTTTTCATCTGGCACGAATTGAGCTAGAGAAGAAGAATCGCGATTCAGCAGCGGGTTACCTGCGCGAAATTCTCAAAGCACGTAGTGAAAACGAAGCGGCAGTCCCGGCTGATCTTGTCGAATCGGCGTTATATCAACTCGGCGTGTGCGAGTTTGAATCAGAGCGATTTGCGGCTGCGGTCGAACTTTTGCGTGAACTCGTTGAAAAGTTTCCGCAGAGCAAGTCGTTGGCATCGGCGAGTTATTTTCTTGGTGAATCCCTGTTTCGCTTGAATCGATTGACCGACGCAGCCGCCGCATTTGACCGAGCAACACAGGCGACGAATGCTGAATCGGTCGTTGGTCCGGCGTTGTTGCGTCTCGGTGAATGCCTCGCCAGTTTGCAAAAGTGGAGTGAAAGCGAATCGGCATTTCGCAGATATTTGGGGGCGAATTCGGACGGAGAGCAATGGTATCAGGCGCGATTTGGGGTGGGGTGGGCCTTGGAGAATCAGCAGAAATACGACGACGCGATCGCGGCCTATCGCGAGGTTGTTGCGCAGCACAGCGGCCCCACGACAGCACGCGCTCAGTTTCAGATCGGCGAGTGTCTTTTTGCCAAAAAGCAATACGAGGAAGCCGCCCGCGAATTACTGAAGGTCGACATCCTTTACTCCTATCCGGAGTGGAGTGCGGCCGCGCTGTACGAAGCCGGTCGCTGCTTTGCAGCCATGTCCAAGGGCGACGACGCGAAGAAGCAATTCGCGGCTGTCGTGGAGAGATTCCCCAAGACAGTCTGGGCAGAGCGTGCGATCAAGGAAATGGGCGGCAATGTAGGAAAAGTGCTAACCAGTGGCACTAATTAGCTAAGAAGCCAATACACGATTACGACGATCAGAACTTGAAACCAAGAGTGCAGTCAGATGATTCAACTAATAAGTGCAATAGACGCATTAGCAATGAGTGTTTTGGGGCAGGCCGAAGCGGTAACGTCCACAAAAATCGAGTCGGTGTGGGATTTTGTCGTCAAAGGCGGCCCGACGATGATCGCCATCGGCGTTTGCTCGCTGCTGGCTCTTTCCGTCATTGTGGAGCGTGCGTTGCTATTACGTCGACGAAATGTGATCCCGCCGCATTTCATCAACGGCCTGAAAGCCGTCAGTTCCGACTCCGTGAAAGCAGTCGAATATTGCGAAGCAGACGGAAGTGCGGCTGCACGAATCTTGGCAGCGATTTTTCGACATCGCGGAAGACCGATCGCCACTGTCATGGAAGCTGTGAAGGAGACAGGCCAGCGTGAGATGGTGAAGATGCGGCGCAGGATGCGGCTGATTTCCGTGCTCCCTCAGATTTCGACGATGTTAGGACTGCTCGGCACGATTTTCGGCATGATCAAGACGTTCCAAGCGGTCGCGGCATCGGGCCAATCGCTGGGAAAAACGGAAGTTCTAGCCAAGGGTATTTTCGAAGCGTGGGCGAACACGGCAGCCGGTCTCCTCGTCGCGATTCCGATTCTCATCGCGTACCACGTGCTCATGGGTCGGCTCGATGATGTGGCTGCCGAGCTCGATCGTGTGGCTGGCGAGTGGATCGAACGAGAGACCAATCCGGTGGCCGAGCGCGAAGTTCGAAGCACAGCACCGGCGCACGTGGCTGCTGTTTCGGCGGTCGTCGCGCCAACGTTGGCTGTCCCTGTCGGTGCGTAATGGTCTGACTGTGCGAAGTCTCGAAACATCAAATGTTGGTAATCGCTACACAGGATAGGCGGAGTTTCCCGTGCTAATTGATAACGCAGAGCACCATTCAGAGATTCACCTCGACTTCGTCCCGATGGTCGATGTGCTTTTCAACCTGCTGATTTTTTTCCTTCTTGCGACGACGATCGCACAAGTCGAGCGCGAGATAAACATTGTCTTACCGGCTGCAAGCTCTGCCGTACCGATTTCCGCCGCGTTGCGTGAGATCGTGGTGAACATCGATGTAAAAGGCGGGATCACAATGGCGGGTCGCGAGACCACGCCCGAAGAGCTTCGCGAAATTATTCGAAACGCTCTCGCAGGCAATCCCGAGCAAAAGGTTACGGTTCGCGGCGATCGTGGAACGGCGTACGAGAACATCGTTGGCGTTTTGGACATCTGCAAGAGCGAAGGCATCCAGGAGCCTTACCTCGACACCGTGCCGACATCTTGAGAACACTTATGGAACAGCGCATGTCTGGTGCCTGGTTTCGAAGGATCTTGATTGCGCTGGTCGTGATGATCGTGGCTGGCTCCACGATCGTGGTTTGGCGATTCCTGCCTTATTCGGTTTCGTACTACACCGACGCACAAAGCATCCGCGAGCCGATTCGCAACGTTCAGCCTCGCGACATTTTATGGCAATCGCCCACGCCGATCGATGTGCCGGCGATCAACACCGATGTCGCGGAATACGAACCTCGGCTCAGTTGGGATGGCCTCACTCTTTTCTTTGTGCGCGGAAAACCGGGCGAGAACGCAGATATCTACGAGAGTCGCAAATCGCCCACCGGTTGGAGTGAACCGGAACTTCTTTCAGCTATCTGCACCGACGCCGACGAACTGGGTCCGGAACTATCCCCTGACGGCCAGCGCTTGTACTTCTATTCCGATCGCCCGGAAGGGCTTGGAGGATACGACCTTTGGGTGTCAGAGCGCGGCACTGACGGCTGGTCAGCGCCCACCAATCTCGGTGCGATGGTCAACACGCCGTTCAACGAGTACAGCCCGGCTCTGACACCGGACAACAACATTCTCTACTTCTCTTCCAATCGCCCGCGATCGGGCGACGTTGCTGCACCACGGGCAGCATGGCACGCGACCATTCGCGAGGACTTCACACACCACGATTACGATTTGTATTTCGTCTCGCTGGTTGGTGGAACCTACGGCCCGGTCGCAGCGGTTTCTGAATTGAATACTGGTTCAAATGAGGGAAGCCCGGCTATGAGTCCAGCCGGCGACTTCCTCTACTTCTCGTCAGATCGCACTGGGGGTAGCGGCGGTTTTGATTTGTATCGCTCACGCTTACTACGCGGCGGCCATGAATCGCCAACAGCATTAGGACCATCGGTCAACACGCCGTTCAATGAACTGGATCCGGCCCTTGGTTCGCTTGGGTATGCACTCTACTTCAGTTCGGATCGACTGGCTGATCGGTCCGTTCCGGCGTTTGAACGCGATTACGATTTGTTCCAGACCACTTCGCGAGAAGTCTTCAGGGAATCGGAGACGATCCAGCGTGCAGCAGTTGATTGGGTGGGCTTATGGAAGAAAACGTGGCCGAATCTGCTCGCTGCGTTACTCGCGCTGGCCCTGATTGCACTCGTGCTCTGGCTCGTTGGCGACATGCGCCGCCGAAGATTGAGTTTGCTGGCGAAGTGCCTCCTCGTGTCGCTCGTCACGCATTTGGCCATCTTATTTCTGACGACGTTCTGGGGTGTTACCACCAACATCGCGGCCGCTTTGCGCCAAGGGAGCGGTAAGGTGCACGTGTCGTTGGCGGGGGGCGATTCGTCGCATGTGCGAAGTGGGCTGGAGGGCCAGGTTCGCGGGACGTTCGTGGCCATGCCCGGTCCAACTCCCGAGCGACTGATCGCGCCGATCGAGGCTCCCGTAATGAAACCTCGGATCGAGTTCCAACCCGTCGCATTGGGGGTGCAGACGTCAACCAGGCCGCCGAGCGATGCGCCTTCGGTGCTCATGCGATCAACTGATGTAATGGTTGCTGCACCATCGATGAGGCCTCCCGCTGAACGGCGCACCGAGCTAGTCGCGGATGTGTTGACGATGC
Organism: uncultured Phycisphaeraceae bacterium; assembly: GCA_964494205.1. Lineage (GTDB taxonomy): Bacteria > Planctomycetota > Phycisphaerae > UBA1845 > UBA1845 > JBBTCX01. Next base: position 58,878 of record CAZBRD010000002.1, read on the forward strand.
AGATCGCGTTACCCGCTCGCACCGCACCAGCAACGCCGGCGGCATCTGAGCCAGTGTCGCAAGTCGCCGTCCGCTCGTTCGATGAGCAATCTGTCCGACCGGCGGCGGTTGCGATGGCGCCGTCGACCACCGCCGAAGTCATGCGCATTCAGCCGCAAACCAACTCGCGACCGGTTGGTGAGGCATCCACAGCGAATAGGGCTGTCCCAGTAAACTTGAATGAAAGCACAGCAGTCTCGTCTATTAACATAAGCGCAGAATTGCCGACGCTCGCTGCCACGGATGTGCAAATCGGGCTCGCGCTGCCAGCGCAAAAAACTTCGTCGCAGGGCGCGGGTACAGAAACCGCGCCGGCCGTTGCACCGAGGCCGGTTGAGCTCGCGCGCGAGCAAGGGATCGCGCTGCGATTCGCGGCCAGTGGGCAGCCGATTGCGCAAATCGCACCGGCAGCAAATCCGTCGAAGTACATGGTCGTCCCTGAGGGAGCGACTGGTTTGATGTCGGCGGTGGTAGATTCCCGCCCGTCGGTGACATCAAACGTTCCAGCGACCGGGCCCGTCGAACTGCCGCGTGGAGACACTGACGCCGGCCTCTCACTTTCCTTACCTAAGACCGACGCAGCGCTGCAATCCGCAAGGGAAGGCGAACTGGCAGAATCTGTAAAAGCAGGTTCCGCAATTGCAGCCAACCTTGCCGGTAAAGGCGGATCGAATATCTCCCAACCAAAGTTGCAACTGAAAGGCAGAATTGACGGCGAGGGCACGCAGGCATTTCGAATTGACCCGCAGAGCGGTACGAAAGGCGCTAGAGGAGACGGCGACGGCCCCGCGCGATCTGGTTTGTCATTTCCGGCACTTGTCGATCGCGCGCAAACCGGTGAGCACCCGCAACTCCCCGTCGCATTGGATATCGATATCGCAGATGGACCTTCGCTCAGTCTTTCTCTGCCGACGGAGCTACCCGCGCCGGAGAACCCGTATGCGCAGCGCTCAACCGAAAAGCGCGAGGACATGCTCGAAGAGATGGGCGGCAGCGATGAAACAGAGCAGGCTGTCGCGCGTGGGCTCGCGTGGTTAGCTGCGCATCAATCTAGGGACGGTCACTGGGATGGGGATCAATTCGATCAGGCGTGTGGCAAGTGCGGCGGCGTCTCGTCATATCAGGTCGACGTTGCTCTCACCGGGTTGTCGCTGCTGAGTTTCCTCGGAGGCGACCACACGCACATGAAAGACGGCGTTTACAAGGACAACGTCGATCGCGGTTTGAAGTGGTTGATGGCTCGTCAACTTCCTAATGGAGACTTGCGGGGCGGCGCTGAAACGATGTACAGCCACGGCATCGCGACGATCGCGCTGGCGGAAGCCTACGGTATGACCAACGACGGCCGGCTCGCGGATTCGGTTCGACGCGCGGTCTCTTTCATCGAGAAAGCCCGCAATAAGCGCGTCGGCGGTTGGCGCTACGACCCCGGTCAGGTCGGTGACACGTCGGTGCTGGGTTGGCAGGTGATGGCGCTGAAAAGCGCGCAGCGGGCGGGCGTCGATGTCGCAGCCACCTCATTCGAAGCTGCCGGCGCATGGCTCGATCTGGTCACGACGAAGCCCGGCATCTACGCTTACCAGCCCGAGCGCGAGGTCACGCCCGCGATGACCGCAGAAGGAATGTTCGTACGCTACGTGCTCGGCGGCCGTCGCGAAGCTCCGCACATGCGGGCGTCCGGCGAGTTCATTCTCGAGCGTCTACCCGATTGGAAAAAAGAGCCGAACACGTATTACTGGTACTACGCGACGCTGGCCACGCACCAGCATCAGGGCGACGCTTGGGCAAAATGGAATGAGGCCATCAAGTCGCAACTCGTGATGCACCAAAGAAAGGGCGGGAAAGCCGAAGGAAGCTGGGACCCCGTGGGCGAATGGTCCGACGTGGGCGGTCGCGTTTACCAAACGGCGCTGTGCACGCTCATGCTGGAGGTCTATTACCGCTATCTGCCGATGTACAAGCTTGACTCGGGATCTTCAAGCGATGCTAACAGTACCGTAGGAATGATCAGCCCGACTAGACCATAGCGTTGCAGTGTCTCCTTCAGTTTTGGACACTCCCTCTCAATCGGACACAGCTTGCAGACTTGATTCCTCAGGCAAAATTCACTTCTCGTCGTAGTTTGCCATGGATACAATTAGTGGCACAAAGTGATCTGCTGCAAGGAAATCCCTTGATTATCATCCACATCATCCTGCTCTTGCCCTGCATTTTCAGATCAACCAACTCTGACGCTGAAACACAATTCAAAGCTCCCGAACTTGTATTTTTACAAGGTGGGACTTTTGTCATGGGAACACCGATCAGCGACAAGACCAATGAGGAATACCACGATGACGAGTCACCGATAGAAGTTACGGTCAAGGACTTCTTTATTGCAAAGACGCCAGTTACTGCGAAGCAATTCTGTAAATTCCTAAACGGTACAAAGCGCAAAAAAGGAGAAGTAAACGAGATTTATTTAATGGAGAAGATCGGACCTTTTACCTACTCGCCCATCATTCGCAGGTACGGTCGATATGTACCGGTGAAAGGTGCTGACGACGCGCCCGTTAACCAAGTGACCTGGAAGGGTGCAATGTTGTACTGTCAGTGGCTTTCCGAGCGCACCGGTGACAAGTATCGCTTGCCGACAGAGGCAGAATGGGAATATGCGGCACGCGGGAAAGAGGGCCGACGTTGGCCGTGGGGAAACGACGAACCCGATCCAACCAGAGGTTATCGAAAGATTCGAAAGGGAAAATGGTGGGATCGTTTCCCAGACGTAGGAAGGGCTTCCGTAGGGAGTCACCCTGCCGGTTCGACTCCGGAAGGTGTCATGGACCTGCTTGGATTTGTCATCGGCGAATGGTGCGTGAACAAGTATGTTGCTCATCCCACTGTGCATGACGCTACGAACACGCAGGGCGACATTGATGACTTGTCATCCGATCGGGTTGTTTGTGGGTATTATCATCGTGATCACCGCTCCATTGGGACCTGGAAGGGGGCGCTTGTTTACAGATTGCGAGGAACGACACACCCGGGACAACTTTGGACACGACGTCACGACCACCCGATTCAAGCTCCAAGGCAAGCGGCCCTTTATGGATTCAGGGTCGTAAAGGAAGCGCCTTGAGTCTCTGCAAGGATGCCTCCGTAGCAAATGCACCTCAGTTGTATTGCTGATAGTTTCCATTTACTTTGGAAGGCATTTGGAGCTGATAACGATAATCTGAATTCCTTGTTCCCCGCTTGATTGCTCATCTGCATAGCTTCACTTTTTCCCGTTTCTTGACATACCGATTGGACGCCGTAACGTTGCTTCAAAGGAGCCCTTTTGGGTATGGATATCCTGCAGGTCAATTCAGAAAAAACGCGTGCGGACGCTGTTCGGCGCGGTGTCGACGTGCTCTCGCGCGGCGGATTGCTCGTTTTTCCGACTGAGACCGTCTACGGCGTGGCAGCCCGCGCTGACGACTCCAAAGCCATGGAGCGCCTGCGCGACGTGAAATCGCGCGACGGGCAGAAAGCGTTCACCGTTCACATTGGGACGAGCGGCGACGCGAAGCAGTTCGTCACTGAAATGCCGGCCATGGCCGAAAGGCTCATGCGAAAAGTCTGGCCCGGGCCGTTGACTATTATCATCCCTGTATCGGAACCGCGAACGGTGCCACTCGCTGCCAGAATGAGCGGTGATTTGATCGATTCTCTGTTTTTCGAGGGCACTGTTGGCTTGCGCTGTCCGGACGAACCGACGACCTCAGCCATCCTGCGAGAATCGAAGTTCCCCGTGGTCGCTGCCAGCGCCAATCGCGCGGGCAAAGAGGCCCCGATCACCGCAGACGGCGCGAAGCAAGAGCTTGACGGTGCGGTTGATCTGCTGATCGACACCGGTCGCACGCAATATGGCCGTGCATCCACCATTGTGCGCGTTCACGGACAATCGTGCGAAGTCCTTCGCGAAGGCGTCTACGACTCGCGCACGATACGACGACTAGCCATCCTGCGAATCCTCTTCGTCTGCTCGGGCAACACCTGCCGCAGCCCCATGGCTGAAGGCCTCGCGCGGCAGATGATGGCTGATCGGTTGAATTGCAAGCCCGCCGATCTTGTGGATCGCGGAATTTACATATCGTCAGCGGGCACTGCGGGCGGCATCGGCGGCCCAGCCGCGCACGCGGTCACCGTGCTGGAAAATCGCGGCATCGACATTTCGCATCATTCGTCCACGGCCTTGACGCCGGATATGATCCAGCAGGCGGACCATGTGTTTGTCATGACGACCGCCCATCGCGATGCCGTGCTGGAAATGTCGCCGAGATCAAAGGACCACGTTCAACTGTTGCTCGACGGCGAGAACGTGCATGACCCAATCGGCGGTTCCGTGGAGGAGTATGAAGCCTGTGCTGGTGTGCTGGAAGAGGGGCTGAAGAAGCGGCTTCAGGAGGTCAAGGTATGAAGGTGACGGTAGCGTGTGATCACCGCGGGTTTCGCGCGAAGGAGCAACTCAAAGGGCTTCTAAAGGAATCGGGTCATCAAATCATTGACGTTGGATGCGACAGCCCGGCCAGTTGCGATTATCCGGATACCGCTTTGTTGGGCGCGCGCACGATTTCTCGCGGCGAAGCAGATCGCGGGATCTTCCTTTGTGGAACCGGCATCGGCATGTCGATGACTGCCAATAAGGTCAAAGGGATTCGCGCGGCCCTCTGTCACGACGAGCTGACCGCCCAGATGGCCCGCAAACACAACGATTCAAACGTGTTATGTTTGCCGGCGGACTTGATCGGCGATGAGTTGATGCGGCGCGTGGTCGATATTTGGTTGAAAACCGAATATGAGGGCGGTCGTCACGATCGACGCCTTCAGAAAATCTCCGAATACGAAGAAAACGGCCGATGCAGTCCGGATCTGGGAAGTTGAAGTCAATCAGACTCGCTGATCAGCCTTCGATGGAAATGGATTGTGTTGCGCCGCTCGCAAACGCAGGTGTGGTTTCAGTCTCGCCCTGGCGAATTCGATTGACCTTGTCCACCAGAATCTGCCACGTTTCACGTTCCACGCGCAAGATTCTTAGAGCGTCATCAATGGCATGAACGTCTCGTTGCACGTTCGCATCGACGAGTTTGCGAAAGATGAAGTTGTAGATGCTGGCTACTCGTTCGCACAAATCGCGGTTGACTTCGTAGTTAAGGCCCGATTGCATTTCGTTGATGATGTTCTGGGCTTTGGAGAGTCGTTCGAACGACGTTTCAAAGTTCTTGTTGACGATGGCTTCCCGCGCGATCGTCGCATTGCGGATCGCTCCATCATAGAGCATGAGTTGGAGCTGCTCGGGGCTCGCGGTCATCACCGCGTCACGAAGGTAAGCGTTCTCTGTAGCCGTCGTCATCGTGACGGATGTATCGGTCAAAGCGAGGGCGGGGAACATCGTGGTCATCAAAATGTTCGCCGGTGCGACCAATAAATGGACGCTTCGCAGTATTGAAAAGGGGGGTCGCTCGTTGAGAGTGCTTCACTATTGACGCTTTTCATTGTCGATTCGACCTTTCCATTCACACTGTTTCCTGGTTAGGCCGAGCCGGAAGCAAGCTGCGCGATGGTCGCCAGCGACGTCTGCTGATCCTGCAGAAACGCAAGCGTTCGTTCGAGGCTGACGAACTGTGCCTGCAGACGAGCACGCTTGGCGTTAAGCAACAGGTTCATGTTGGCGATCTGGTCGTTCAGTAACTCCTGTTGATCCGCGAGCAGATCATCCTGCCGCGTAAGAACGCCGTCGAAGTCGCGCGTCAGTTCGTCGACGGTGTCCAGCAATTTGTCGCCGAACCCGAGATCGGTGGTGGTGAAGATCTGTTCGACCTGTTGCGGGCTGGCATCATACACCTCGCGGAAACGCTCTTCGTTGAACTGCAACCGATTGTTCGGTCCCAGCGAGATTCCCAATCCCGAAAGTCGCGAGAGCGAACCCGCGACGCCGTCAAACGCGCTCTGCACCACGTTGTGCATACGATTTCGAATGACGTTGACAGTCGGCTCTCCGAGTAGCGGGCCTCGGGCCTCCGTGTCCGCGTTGTACGCGATGTCATCGTCGATCGTGCCTTGGAGCTCGTTGTACGCGTCAACAAACTCGCGAACATCGTCGACGATGCCGTCCACATCTTGCGCCACGTTAATCGTCACCGGGTCATCCGATGGCGAAAGCAGATCAAGCGTCACACCCGGCACAATGTTTTCGATCTTGTTCGATTTCGTCGCGATCAATACGCCCTCGGCTGCGTCAGCGGAACCGACGGTGACCACCGAATCTCGCGCCGCGCTGAGCGTCGTAAAGCTGAATCCAAGCGCGGCGCCGTCCACGATAAGCTCCCCGGCGCGACCGGCCGACGTCGATGAGAGCGTAAGCCGATAGGGGTTCACCGTGCCCTGATCATTGAGGATCGACGCGGAAAACGAGCCCTTCGCACTATTGATTTTCGCGACCACGTCGTTCAACGTGTCACCGGCTGCGATCTCGATTTTCGTTTCATACGAGCCGTCAATGAAGTTCTTCCCTGGCTTGGACGTGCCCGCCAGTCGAAGGTTCGCCGCAGTCTGTCCGCCGCTGACATCCTCGATTTTCAGTGGCAGAGCACCGCCAGACGTATCCTCCACAATGATGCCGTCACCATTGTCATTGATTCGCGCGACGATCGTGTCAGGCGTAACCTGCGAGATGACATCGATGACTTGCCCCACGGTCGTCAGGTTTGCTGGCAATTCAATCTCAAACACACTTCCGGACTTATCGGTGATTTTGAAATCACCCAGTGCGACGCCACGCCCACCGTTCAGGTCGCTTAGCAGCGTTTGTCGCGTAACATATTCCAGTTGCAGGTTCTGGCCGTTGACGATTCCGTCATTCGTCACTTCGATCGAATCCGCCACAATGCCGAGGTCAGCCGCCAGCGAACCGGTCACATCCTGAATGGTAATGCTGGGATTGTTCCCATTCGACTCATCACGAATCAGCAGTCCATTTCCCGCCGCATTGACGGACGCAGTAATCCCCACCGTCTCATCCGCATTGATCAGGTCAATGACATCTTGCAGTGTTCGTGCATCCGAAAAATCAATCGCGCTCGTTTGATTGGCGCGATCGGTAAATCGAATCGTCCCGAGGTTCACGCCGTCGCCGCCTTTGAGCGAACTGAGCAGCACGGTGTTCAAACCGGAAATCAGCGGGCGTGTGTCAATCGAGTTCCCCGCGTCGAACTCCAGGCCAGCGATGCCGAGATCCTCAGCCGCCGTCGAACCCGAGCCCGCGGACACACTTACATGGTTACCCAGGCCATACGCGTTCAGCGTCAGACCGTTGCCGTCTTCAGAAATGGCTGCTTCCACAAAAGAATTGTTGCCCGGGGCTGCATTAATCGCGCGAACCAGATCGCCGACTGTTTTGACGCGATACACATCGCGTCCAAAAATCGCGGACTCTTCAGTCGATTCGGCAATACCCAAATCAGCTGCGGTGTATCCCGTCAGGTCCTCAATCTTGAGTTCCGAAATGCTGTTTTCGCCCACCTCGCTCGTGTCCGTAATCTGAATATGCGAGTTAACGATCGCGGCACTGATGTTTAGGTCGGTCGCGTTGATGGCGTCTATGACTTCGCGCACGGTAACCGCGGTGCTCAGATCGATGTCCGCCGATTGGCCGCTGCGGTCAGTGATCCGCACCGTACCCGTACGCACGCCGACGCCGCTGTTTAGCACGCTCAGTGATGTGTCAGGGTTAAGAAAGTCCGTCAATGAAACGTTGAAATTGCCGAAGCTCGTTTCGAAAGTGAGATCGGTTCCATTCAGCAGTCGCCCGATGCCGTTGCCGTCATTGAGCAGCGATAGGGGGGTTGTGTCGGTGAGGCGGACAAGATCGTCGCCATCGACGCGCCCCACAGCTCCGTTGACTAGAATTCCAAGATCGGTCGCGGTGAATCCGCCCGGTCGATCGGCGATGACGAGGTTGCCGGTCCCGCCGCTGGTGTCTTCGATCACGATGCGATCGCCGGTCGCCCCGTTGGAATCAACACCCGACACCCGCGCCCGCACGTTGATCGCCGTGTTACTGTTAATCGCTGTCAAAATGTCATCGACCGTTACGGCCGTGGAGAGATCGACCTCAGCCTTGGCCCCCGTTCGGTCGGTGATGGAAATAACACCTCGTCGGACCCCCGCGCCACCGCGTAGCGTCGACAGATCCGTGGCGCGATTGACCTTTCCTTTTCCCACTTCGATGGTCAGTTCGCCGGCACCGACCGGCTCAGAATCCGGATTGGCAAAGCCACGGCTGAGCAGCGAGTGATTCGTTACGAGCGAATGCACGCGAAAGGTATAACTACCGGGAACGGCCTCACCTGATGCCGTGGCGAGCAAGGTGCTCTCGTCTGTGCTGTTCGCACTGAAACGCTTGAAGAAGTCCAGCTTGTTGAATTGGCTCGCCGCACTCTTGATCCCCAGAATCTTGGCTGACAGTTCAAGAAACGCCGTTCGCTTTGCGTCGATGGCTGTCACCCGAGCTTCGAGCAATTTGCGTGGTGCCGCTTCGATTTGAATCAACTGCTCAATGAGTTGCGCGGAGTTGATGCCCGAGAGAATGCCGACGCCGCTGGAAATTCCGCTCATGCTAGACCGTCCTTGGCGCAGAGTCGCCGTTCGTGGAACTCACTCGTCGAAGTTCCCTAACTCTCTATTATCGGCCACATTTGCGCGAGCGGTCGAAGGTAGAACCCGGCGCGTTTGTCGCGCACGTATGGCAATTGTTGCGCCATCAGAATTCGTGGCAATTACGTGCGAAAAGCAGAGGAGATGAAGTAGGGCGCAAGATTCCGCGCGTCAAAAGATTCATCGATCCGGCAAAAATGCTACCTGAGATCGAGCAGGACGACGGGGAAAGCCTTACGCGACACAAAAGTAATTACTGCAATAAGCCCAGAACCTGCGTCGGCACGGAATTGGCGATCTGTAGCACGCTCTGCGTGCTTTGTACGAGGATTTGGGCGCGAGTGAGGTTTGATACTTCGACGGCTATGTCCGCATCACGGATAACCGATTCGGAGGCGGTCACGTTCTCGAACGCGATCGATTGAGCATTGAGCGTTGGGTCAAGCAGGTTACGCTGGAAACTGCCGAGTCGGGCGCGATACGAGGCCACTTGATCAATCGCCTCGTTTACAATCTCCTGCGCCGTCGAGAAATTCAATGTCGACAACTCGTTGTTTTGTCCTGAACGAAGAGTATGCAGTAGTCCGGTCACTTCATCACCGAGGTGCGTGCTTGAAACCGAACCGAGGCCGAGGCGACCCTGACCGCTAGGTTTCAATTCCGGCGTGACCTGGAAGATCGATCCACCGCCGGTGATGCTGAACGTGGATGAAGATAGTGTTTGAATGAACTCCCGCGTCAGAATGATTCGCGTATCGAGATCACTCGTTCGCACAAACGCGCGCAATCCATCGACCTGCGCCTGCTGATTATCGATCAGCACGCTGGCTTCCTCGCCGTTATCGCGCTGCTCGATATTTTGATTCCCCTGGACGACGAAATTCCCGCCCAACGGAGTGACCGAAACGTAAGAATCTGAACCAACTCCGATGCTGTTAAACGTGATCGAGCTTGCGATGCCAGGGGTGCTGGTCGAGGAAACAACGGCCGATACTCCGGTCAATGCCGTAACCGCATTGATCGCGTCGCGAATGACATCCAGCGTGGCGCCAGCCACCAGGCTGATGATCTCGCTGCCCTTGTTTCCCTGAACCTGAATCGTGGTAGCCGAAGTTGTCGATGGGCCGCTCGTGTTTGAGCCAATGAAACGCAACTCTGCGGTTTGAGCAGATTGAAGAACCTGTACACGAACATCGCGCGTGCCACGAAACGGCACGTGTGCGCCAAATACGGAAACCGATCCGAAGGCTGCGTTGCTGACTGCGGACAGCGTGTAACTGCGCTCGCCATTCAGCAACGGCTCCTGCCCGAAACGAGTGGTTTCTGCGATGCGGTCGATGCTCGAAAGGATTGAGTCAATTTCCAGTTGGTTCGCGCGGACTTCCTCCTCCGTTAAACCCGCTTCATTGGACGTGCGAACAACCAGCGCCTGCGCCGAAAGCAGCAGTGCGGATACTTCGTTTAGCGCGCCCTCGGCCGTGGAAATGACATTCTTCGCGCGGACGGTGTTAGCCACCGCCTGCTGTAATCCACGGGCTTCAGAGCGTAGTCGTTCGGAAACAATGAGTCCGGCGGGGTCGTCGCCGCCGCGATTGATGCGCAACCCGGTGGACAAACGCTGCAAGGCGACCGACAGGTCCGCGTTGTTGCGCTGGAACTGAAAGATCGCCTTTTGCGCGGGTACGTTTGTATTGATACGGCTCATCGAGTCGTCCTTGACCCGATTGCCGAATTGCGGTCTTCGACGATCGATTCCTGAGTACTAGGCGGCGAAGGAATCGATCACCGAAAACCGTCAATCGACAATTCAGATTTATCCGAGCAGCGCGAGCACGTTCTGCGGTTGTGCATTTGCGAGCTGCAACACTGTCGTCGACGAGTTCACCAGAATCTGAGCCCTTGTCAGACTTGATGTCGTTTCGGCGAAGTCGGCGTCGCGGATCGCGCTTTCTGCTGCGGTTACGTTTTCACGAGCGACAGTCAACGCGTTGACGGTCGTGTTAATGGTGTCCTTCTGGAACGCACCGAGTCGTCCACGCAGGCTCGCAATCTGATTGATAGCCGCACGCACGATTCGCTGACTCGTCGCAAAGTTCTTGTTGCTCAGGTCGTTCGTCAAACCGGTTCCGAGCGTAGCAAGGAATCCATCCGAGGTGTTTCCGAGCTTGGCTGTCGAAACTTCCTTGACGCCGATCGTTTCCTGGCCTGCCAGACCAACTGTCGGTGAGATGGAGAACACGGCCCCGCCGCCCTTGATCTGGAAGCTTGATGTTCCACCCGTTGTGCTGCCGAATGTCGGCGTGAGGGTGACATCCAGTGAGATCGAACCTGCACGAACAGATGCATCGAGACCGTCGACGACCGCGTTGGTTCCGTTGATCGTTACGGTTCCGTCGACGCCATTGTCCGTGACGGATGCCTGTTGATTCGTGAAGGCGGTGAGGTTTTCGAGCACGGTAACGGACACGAACGCATCCGAACCGTACGTTGTGCTTTGCAGAATCAGCGACGCAGGGCCCGCGGTCGCCGCCGAAGCAGTGGCCGACACACCAGTCAGTTCCTTCGAGCCATTGATCGCGGTCACGATGTTTGCGATCGATGTTCCCGACGCGAAGCTGAGAATATCGCTACCAAAGTTTCCACGAATCTGGAGCGTGGTAGCGCGAGAAATTGTACCGTTGCGAACGCCCGAACCGTTGGTGCCGGCTCCGACGGCGCTGACCAACGCGACCTGCGATCGTGCGACGACGTTGACGTTCACGTTTCTGAACGTGCCTGACGGAACTTTCGCTCCGTTGATTTGCACGTTTGAGAAGTGGTTTGTGGCTGCACCCGTCGGCTGATTGATGTTGACACCCGACGTAATGAAATCAAAGTTTCCGTCGAGCAACTTCTTGTTACCGAAGGCCGCGGAATCTGAGATTCGGTTGATCGACGTCAGAATCGAGTCAATCTGCAACTGATTCGCAGAGACTTCCTCTTCGGTGAGACCCGCTTCGTTGGCGGTCTTGTCGATGAGGCTCTCGAGTTCGAGAAGCAAAGCGCTCACTTCCTGCAAGCCGCCTTCCGCGACCGCCACGATCGTATCCGCGCGATTCGCGTTTTCGATCGCGCCGCCGATGGCGACGAGGCTTGAGCGCAGGGTTTCAGAGGCAATCAAACCAGCCGGATCATCCTTGCCGGTGTTGATTCGCAGGCCGGTGCTTAGTCGTTCCAGCGCCGTATTGAGCGAAGCGTTGTTGAGGTTCAAGGCGCGTCGTGCGACGAGTGACTGGACGTTGGTATTGATACGACTCATACTGGTTCGTGCCTCCAAACGCGTCTTGCATCTTTGGCAACCGCCGTTAACGGCGAGAGCGGTTTACCGTTTTGCATCGCGAGGCGTCGTCGTCGCATTTCCTGTCGACGACGGGCTGGGTCCTCTGGTTATCTCCCCGGACTTCACCAATGATCAATAACACTTGATCGCTGGCTTATCCGACATTACCCGCCGCAGTTTCATCCCCGCTGCGGCCCCCGAAAGATCGGACGATCAACGCTTATCGAGACCGACCGAATAATCCCCATCCAGACACTGCACAACATCGTCCGCGCCTTTAACGGGCTTTAGCAGAATCGGACCACGCATCTGGACGTTGCATGTCGCTTTCTTTCCAAGTTCCGAGAACAGCTTCTCGCGAGTTATCCGAGCTTGCCGTCCCATCGCTGAATGCGTTTTTTATGGGCTGCGGCAACTTCAGCACATCATTCGCGAGTTGCTGAGTCATTGAACTCTCGCTTATCAATTCGCACTCGGCGAGCACAGTTTTTCCTGAATCGTCTTCGCCAGGATGTCATAGACGTTGCTGGGAATGACGTCGATTCGCAGAGCCGTTGCGAGTTCCTCTATGTCTTTTTCCACGGTATTCAACATGCGAACGAGCACACCCACGTCGATTCCCACGAAATCCATGGCGAATGAGCAAGTGTCCACAACCTGATCCATGTCAGGCATTTCGCAGAGCAGTTTTCCAATTCGATCGGAGGCATTGAGGATCTTGGCCATCACCGCCACGTCGCCTTCGCCGGGCGTGGACGATTGATGAAGATTGACGGCCGTGCCCACGATTTCCGGCAATGTCCAGTGCGTCAGCACCATGGCGGAAACTTCGCCGTGCGTCGCTCCGAGGGCTTCAAGTTCAAGGTCGCCGGTGACGTATTCACCCTGCGGCACAAACTTGGCAATAATCGGGGCGTATAGGTCGGGCATGGCTTCCGCGAGAATCGGAATTCCGATGTCCGCGAGCAGCGCCGCGATGAAAATCTCGTCACGCTGCCGAGGCAGAAGGACATCGGCAAATCGTGTGGAAAGCACCGAGGCAGCCAGCGATCGCCGCCAGAAATAGCTCATATCCAATCCCGACGGATGTCGGTGCGAAATCGAATCAACCAGGTATCGTCCGAGCAGCAATGAGCGCACCCGCTTCGGCCCAAGCAACGTCAGCGCCTGCCGGAGTGAGACGATCTTCTGGCGAACGCCGAACAAAGCGGAGTTCGATAAGCGCAAAATCTCGCTTACCGTTCCCGGGTCCGCGGACAAAACCTTGATGACCTCGCCGTATTCAAACGCGGGATCCTGTATAATCTGCAGGAATCGAGTGACAACCTGTGGCATCGATGGAACGGCAGCGGATCGTTTGATCGCTTCAAGTACTCGCGCGTTCATCGGCATATCTCCCTCAACTTTCCGCTCTGTGAACAGCTCTCTCTCTGCAGCGCCGACGCTCAAACAACCCCCGGAGTCAAACAACGATTCCGGATATGAATCCAATGGTGTAAGCCGGCACAACCTGTTTTTTTTTGAGCCGTACTACTTGGCAGCTACGTGACCAAATGGCCTTCCGTAGCCCGCAAAGTGTCGACCGATGCGTCATGTCATCGGAGACTTTGTCACTCCGATAAAGTTGTCCGTCCGTGAATCGTGCTAAGAATTGGCCCAAACCGTGTTCCTGGGGCCTATAACAACGGATTTCGATGGGTCTTGAGGCGAACGGTGGATGGCTTCTATGTGAATTTGAGATGAGGTAAGAAGAATTGGATAGTCGGTGAAAAAGCAAGGCGCATTCGACCTGCGGAGGATCGAATGCGCCCCTCAAATCCTGATAAGCCTGAACTCAGACCCTATTCACAATCCGGATCGGGTAAAAGGCAGAATTCATCGCAGATTCCGTCGCCATACCAACCATTGGTCTCGCAGACATCTTCCTCGATATTTTCGCAATCTGGGTCAGGCAACGGACAGAACGCATCGCAGATTCCGTCACCATAGAATCCCATCAGCTCGCATTCATCAATTTCATCGCAATCCGGATCGGGGTATTGGCAGTCGACGTCGCACACGCCGTCGCCGTACAGACCCTGCTCAAAACAGATGTCCGTACAATCCGGGTCATACATGTCGCAGTTTTCGTGGCAGATGCCGTCGCCGTAGAGCCCGTTGATCGCACAAATGTCGGTCACGTCGGCACAATCCGGGTCAGGCAGTCGGCAGAAGTCGTCACATTGGCCATCGCCGTAGAAGCCGTACAGGTCGCAGACGTCGATGACCTCGCAGTCCGGATCGGGCATGGGGCAATAACTGTCGCACTCCCCGTCTCCGTACCACCCGCGTTGAGCACAAATGTCCGTTACTTCCTCGCAGTCTGGATCTGGCAGGATGCACGAATCGCACACGCCGTCGCCGTACCAGCCGTAGGCCTCGCATACGTCGTATTGGTCGCAGTCGGGATCATGCTCCGGACAGAAGAGGTCACACGTCCCGTCACCGTAGAACCCGGCTGTATCGCAAATGTCGCCGAAATCACCGGAGCAATCTTCGTCTTCGAAGAGGCAAAAGGGGTCGCAGATGCCGTCGCCGTAGAAACCATTGATTTCGCAAAGGTCGAAGTACTCGTCGCCGCAATCTTCATCTGCAAACAAGCAGAATTCATCGCAAATGCCGTCACCGTAATAGCCGTTGACGTCGCAAACGTCATATTCCGTGCCTCCCACGATGACTTCGCACGATGAGAAATATTCCGTCCCGAACAAGTCGTAACCGGTAAATCCCACGTTGAAACGTCCCGGCTGGAAGAACTGAATCTGAGTTTGTGAATCGAACGGATCGACAACGACAAACGCTCGACTGCCTGCCACGAACCATTCCGTCAACTCGAGTTCATCCGCCAGCGTGCCTTGCGTCCGGAAAACGCCGAAGTCGCCGACGTTCAGACCGGCCGGGCATCCCAACGAGAGCAGCAGGGGGTCTGTCACATCGTCAAACACGTCACCCACAACTGTCTCGCAGACATATTGCTTGTACGAGTCGACCGAACCACCCGTGATATCTGAGACTATGACGCTGACTTGAATAACACCGGGCCCAGTCGGGAGAACTTCGACGCCGCTTTCAAACGGGTCCGAGCTGACAAACCCAAGCCCGTCACTCACGAACCAGTCGAAGATCAGCTCGCGACCCTCGTCTTCCCGGCTGAATACGTAGTCAACGGTGAACGGCGTCGCGACCTCTGCAGTGCCGGGGCAGTTGATTCCGCTGTACCCGTCGTCGTAATCGTCAATCACTTCGCAAACAAATTGCGTATCCGGCGCGACCGCGTTTTGATTGTAGTATCGCAACAAACCCGCCCGTCGAACCGGGTTTTCATCGAGCAGGTCAATCAGCTGCAATTCAAATTCAAGCACGATTCCGTCGTCACTCAGCGTCCCAGCCGTCAGCGCCGCATCGAAAAGCTGATGAGCATTAGCTGTAGTCTGACCGGCCACGGTTTCTACAACGTACTCTGAGTCAGCCTCAAACCTTCGTTCAATCGTGATGAAACCGAAATCATCGAGCTGCGTGCCAGTGAAAACCGGAGTCAAAAACACGCTGACATCCGTTCCCCCCGGGGTCAGATTAATCGGCGTGCCCGTCGAATAGTTGATTGTGATTCCGCTGTCTCGCGTTTCTCCAAGTCCAAAATCAGGGAACACAACATTGCGATCAAATTCGCTTTGCAGCACGCTGTTCAGGTCGAAAGTCAGCCGATTTGCAGCACCGGTCTGTTGAAGACACAGCCCCTCGGCATCGAACAGAATGAACGTCTGCCCCGCGAGTTGCTGGATAGCATCCGGAATTTCGTCGATCGTTGCGTTAATCAACAAAGTGGCGTCGACTTCCTCGACGTCGTACCCATCAACAATTTCCGCGATGAGGAGAGCCTCAAGCTCGAATTCACTCCCTGCCAGGGGCGAATCAGGATTGTCATCCGAATCGAAGAGCGAAAACGTCAGCTCGCCGTAAGTCGAAAGGCCGGCGCGCAATGCCTGCGTGTTCTCTGATGGATTGCTCTGCGCAGCCGAAGGCGTTTCCTGCGCCGAAGATCCCAGCAATCGTTCCGCCTGTCCTTCACTGACATTCCCCTGTGCGTCGGTGAGGCGGATCATGGCCATGTTGTTCTGATAAACGATGTCGGCGTTCGTGTTGTTCGACAATCGAAAATTGACCGGCCGTCCTTGTGGATCGAGCGAGACTTTCAGCGTCTCGCCATTGGACGCCCGCACGTTGGCTTCGGTAATCAACATGTCGCCGTTATTGTTTTCCATCGCGCGAAACGCGTACTCGTTCCCGTCTTCATCTTCAGCGACGGCATAGTGTCCGCCTTCAGCGTCGAAGCTCACGCGAAACGAATCGGGCGTGCCCCCATTGTTCCCGCCGTTTCCGCCATTTCCTCCGTCACCGACATTCGCTCCGGTGCAACCGACACCAACCAGCATCAGGAACACAAGAGTGAATGAAATCCCAAGCCGAAAAACTGTCGCCCTGCAAAAAATACTCGCCGTCATAGTTTTACCTCCGTGATCAGTATTGTGGTTGGTGAATTACGTGATTGTAAGTCGTTCCGCGCAGTTCTTATCGGCCCTCCTCTGGCCGCGTGCGATGAGTTCCGTTCTTAAAATCGACTTTCTCTTTCTTTCCCTGCAGCAATTCGCGTCGCACCGGGCGGGATCGGTTGCCTGTTTTCTGGCTCAATCCGGTTCGTTCGGCCGCGGCATCATGTTACGCCTTCATCGCGTTTCGGCAATCGGTTCACCAACGTCCGCATCGCGATGCTCCGATCACGAAGCGTCCGCCCTTCCTGCGTCCGATCAAAGGCCCATTATGTCATCTCGGACGCCAAGAGATATTGTTATCGCCAAGTGCCATATAATGGCACAGCCAATAACGAAATCACCTTGAAATCACGTGTGGTCCAAGAACCGACAATTGTGAATAACATCGGTGATTTTCCTTGTCTTGGCGAATGCGTTCGGCCTAATATCCGTTGATGCACTGTCGGCTGACATGAGAGTGCCACGTGATGGCACCAAGCGTCGACGGTTGCGAATGGGGGAAAGAGACAATGCGGGGTCAAACTTCAACAGCATTCAGGCGGCAGCGCCGGTTGACGGCGCTCGGCGCGATGATCGGCCTGCGGGCGTCGTCCATCAGCGGCGCCGGTCGGACATGCCTTACTTGCTTCGCGGCATCCCTGTGTCTCTGGCTCGGATTATCAGCCGCAAACGCACAGACCTCCGGTGCGCCCGCCTCGTCGGGTTCACCGGTAGTTTCGAATGGTCGTTGTGTCACGGATCAAAAAGGCAGCTTGCTCATCTACTCTCTCGTTGAAGTCAAATGGGATGCACACGGCGAGCTGATTCAGGATACGTTCGTCCAGTTACTTAACGACTTTGCGGGCGACGTGCGGGTCCAATTTTATTTCGTCAACGGCGATGAGCCGCTCGATCCGCAGTTCACCAACACCGATCCGCCGCAGTTGATTGAGCGAGCCCATACCGGCTGGAATTGGGTCGATACGCAATTCACGCTTACGGACGATCAATCCGTTTACTGGTCCGCCGCGAGTGGTCAGCCGCAGGGTGTCCCGCTGCTGTCTATTCTCGACCCGGGCATTCCCGCAGGCCGGCCGGACAACGATCCGGACAATCCCGGTGGACGCGTGCTCCGTGCGTACCTCATGGGTTGGGCGGTCGACAACATGGGCCACGAGATTCGTTGGAATCACCTCAGTGGAAATGCGGTCATCGTCAACTATCGCCTCGGTGCCGCGGCTGAATACCCTGCGTGGGCATTCCAGGCACACAGCGCTCCGCACGGCCAGCAGACCCTGAGCTGCTTCGCCTTCAACCTCGAAAGCGGCCAGTGCATCGACAGCCGTCTATTGCCGGGTCGACTCGATCTCGACGGTTATGAATACGACAACATTCCGGACAAGCTGCTCATTCAGTTCAACACGGCCGGCTCGAGCTATCCGGGCCAGGAAGAGGGCATTCCGGACGTCGCCGTGGATACGCAGCTCGTCGTGTTCCCGGTCGCTACTGACCTGCGACAGGACACAACAGGCCCGATTACAACCAAAGCGAAGTTTGATATCTGGAACGAAAACGAGGTTCGGTTCTCCGGCACCGAGCGGTGCGTAACCTGCTGGGACGGAACTGACCTCGAGAGGTATATCACACCGCCCGGTGTCAACCACTTCCTGATGAGCGTCATTCAAACGACGACCGGAAAAGCGCGAGCGTCCGGATTGGGAAGCAGCGTGTGTGCAGGTCCGAACGGAGCATCACGTGATGCCGCCATCCTCGGAATCAGCCTGAAGAAAATCCGATTCCCATCGGGAATAGATACAACCGCTGTCCCGCTGGTCGGCCAGGGCGACATGATCTCGCAGATTTTCTACGACATCATCACGCCGCCGGAAGAGTCGAATCGGTAATCGGAACAATCAGGAAACTGTTTGAGTGCGTGTAAGCAAAGGGTTTGAGCAAACTGTAGCCAAATTGGGAAGGGGAGAGGGAAAGATGAAGAGGTTGACGGCAGATCGACACGTAGCTGCGGCGATAGCGGCCTGCGTTCTGCTGACGTCGGCAGTTGCTCAGGCAGCCCATGTCATGTCATTGGGAGTCGGTCGCGGCTACGACAACGGCAATTTGTTCCAACTCGTCCTTACTGGAAACAGTATGGACACCATCCGCGCTGCGCTGCTCAATGACGGTCACGCAATTATGTCCGCCGAGTCATTCGCCAGCGCCGCACTCTCCAATCAGGAAGTCATTATTCTCGGCTTGTTCGACCCGGGTATGACGCTCACCGCCACGGAGCAAACGTCGCTCCTCAACTTTGTTCGCGGCGGCGGAGCACTCATCTATATGGGTGATAACGATCGCTTTGCAACATCAAACGCCAGCGTCGCCGGTATGTTCGGCGTCACATACAGCAACGATCCATCCGCCACCACGGCGTCGGTGATCATCAACCCCAACCACCCGATTCTGAACGGCCCCGCGGGCGTCGTTAGTGAATACGACGGCTCTGGTAACGCTAAGGGATTCTTCGGCGGCATCGATCGCCTCGGTCCGCACGCTCACGCTTTGCTCGGCACCGGCAACCGTACCATGGTGGCGGTCATCGAGCGCGACGTTCTTCAACCCGGTAGCGGCCCGGTCGTATTCTTGTCCGACGTCAACGGTTTCATGGACGTAGGCGTGGGCGGTATCAACCGTGGCGATAATGCAGTTCTCTTCAGAAACATCCTTGCATTCGTGGGTCCAACGAGCGATGGATGCGGCAACAACACAGAGTGCAACGACGGTATTTTCTGCAACGGCGTCGAACAGTGCGTCGATGCATCGTGCACCGACGGCTCGTTCCCATGCACCAACGGCCAAGGTTGCCACGAAAACAATGACACATGCGGGCCGTGCACGCTCGACAGCCAATGCAACGATGGTCTTTTCTGCAACGGCGTCGAATCATGCGTCGCGGGCGTCTGTCAGCCGGGCGAGTTCCCGTGCGATGGCGGCCTCGGTTGCGACGAGCGCGATGACTCCTGCGGTCAATGCGGCAACAACGTCCAGTGCGATGACGGCGTCTTCTGCAACGGTCTTGAAGTGTGCGTGGGCAAAGTTTGCGTCATGGGCTCATTCCCGTGCCATCAAGGTGAAGGTTGCCACGAAGACACCAACTCGTGCGGCCCGTGCACCAACGACATGCAGTGTGATGACAACTTGTTCTGCGACGGCGTAGAGACGTGCTTGAACGGCGAATGCCAGCACGGCACTTATCCGTGCGTCGGCGGCGACGGCTGCAATGAGAACGAAAATCAATGCGGACCCTGCGGCGAAACGGCCAGCTGCGAAGACGGCATCTTCTGCAACGGTATGGAGGTGTGCAACAACGGCACCTGTGAACCGGCGACAGATCCCGCGTGCGATACCGGCCTCGTCTGCGACGAAAAGCAGATGGAGTGCAGACCGTGCACTTCGAATACGGAATGCGACGATGGGCTCTTCTGTACTGGCGTAGAAACGTGCGTCGCCGGAGTTTGCCAGCCAGGAACATTACCATGCGAAGGTCTGATTTGTGAAGAAGACGAGAACGCGTGCGCTAAAGTGAGCTACATGGTGGTCACGCTCCCGGCCCTGAGCATTCTCGGCCAAGCGGACGAACTTCCTGAATCGCAGGCTCGCTTCACCAATGGTGAAACCGTCTTCGCCGAGTTCTGGGCGCAGACCAGCCACGCCGTCGGTCTCGGATGTGTGTACACCGACATGGCGTTTGGCGAGCAGGGTTGTCCGCTAAATGGAGTTTCAGTGGGTCATCAACCCAGCTTTGCGTTGAACCAGAGCGGCCAATTTGTAGGTATGACTGTCAACGAATTGGGCGGTTGTGCGGGTCCGAGCAATGGTGGACTTGGCGTTGGGCCGAAATGGCAGCGCATCGGTTACGTACAACTCGCCGGCAGTGATTATTGCGAAACGGAAATCTGCTTGTCGCCGGCATCGACAGCGAGCACCAACTTCTCTGGCTCGACGATCCAGGCTGACCTGATCAGCTACGACTGCCAGACGATCGAATTCGGGAACTGCATTTATGACCTCGACGGCGACGACTTCGTCGGCCCGGGTGACCTCGCGCTATTCGCATCGTGCTGGCTGTGCTGCGAGGGAGATGAGTGCTTCAGTGCCAACGACTGCGAAGTGAGCGACTTCGATTGCGATACCTGCGTCGGCCCCGGCGACCTCGCGTTTTTCGCGACAGCGTGGCTCGCCGATTGTGCCGATGCCAATGTGCTGGCGCCGCCGTGCCAAAGCACCGCAGGCACGTCGTTGCCGCCGGCGGACGCAGCAACTATTCGCAGATTCAATCTCAGCCTGCCGCCGCGCGGTTGGCCGACAACACGCGACGACTGGTACGACAAAATGCGCGCGACCGCAGCCAAGAAGCGAATGCAGCAGGAAGAAACATCGGGACTCCAGCGACGACGATAACTCGTCCAAGCGGATCGTCACAAAATGTAAGGGGGAGAGGATTCACAGTAACCAAAGGCGAAGGGGGAGCATTCATCGACAGACGTCCCAATGTGGAGGCATCTGTGCGACAAATGCAGCCGGGGTGAGAAGCACCATGAACCGATTGAAAATACAAGCGTTAGTGGCGGCAGGTCTGATGGCCATCTTGGCCGCGCCGGTATTGGCCCAGCAGGGGCAACCGCGCGCCACCGTGGAAGTGATCGCACTCAATCAACCGTCAGGAATGCAGGACTCGATTGATCCTCTGGCGATCCCGGGGACCATTACGCACACCGTTGAACTGAGCGTTGGTTCGCACGTCTTCGTCGAAGTATGGGTTTCGACACCACCGCCCAACGGCTTAACAAGTGCGTACATCGATTTGCACTACAACATGGCGTTCCTTTCCACGAGCAACGCCGGCGTTTCGTTGTCGCCACGATGGGCCCTCCTGTCGTCGGGTACGGTTAACGATCCCGCAGGACTGATTGACAATCTCGGAGGCAGCGACTCCGACCTCCTCGGTGAAGGCGTCACACCAACATGGTCGCGCCTTGCGACCATTGATTTCGTCGTAACTGATCCGCCAGTGGCTACTCTCGTGTTTAGCTCTGCGAGTGCCGGCGGCGGACTCAACTTTGCCAAACGTGGTGAAGGCGCGGTGCTTCCGATCGATGTGGACTTCGGCCAGGCTGTCATCGTCTTCGACTGCAACGAGAACGAAGTAGACGATTCTCTCGATATTTCCAGCGGCACGAGCGACGACTGCAACACAAACCAATTGCCCGATGAATGCGAAATGACTGACTGCAACGCGAACGGCGTTCTCGACGTTTGCGACGTGGCAGCCAAGACAAGTGAGGACTGCAACCTCGACGGCGCGCCAGATGAGTGCGCCATGACCGACTGCAATACAAACGGAACGCTCGATTCATGTGATATTGCGAGCGGCGCCAGTGTCGACTGCAACTCGAACGGTATTCCGGACGAGTGCGACGGCGGCTGCTCGAACTCAGGAGGAGGCGGAGGCGGCGGGGGAGGCAATAATCCCCCCGACGCGGATGGTGACGGCGTGCCCGATGCGACGGATAACTGTCCGGGCACGCCGATGGGCGCGGACGTCGACGAGCACGGGTGCACGTGCGACCAGCTCGACGACGATGAGGACGGCGTGAACAACTGTGACGACATCTGCCCCGGAACGCCGGATGGCGGAAACGTCGACAACGATGGCTGCACCGATGGTCAGCGCGATGACGACGGCGACGGTTTCAGCAACGACGACGACAACTGCCCGTCGATCAGCAACCCCAGCCAGGCCGACGTTGACGGCGACGGCGTGGGCAATGCCTGCGACAACTGCCGCACCAATGCGAATGAAGATCAGTCAGATGCCGACGCCGACGGCGTGGGTGACATCTGCGACAACTGCGCGAATGCGGCGAACGAAGATCAAGCGGACGCTGACGAAGACGGTGCTGCTGATGCTTGCGACAACTGCGCCGCGATCGCCAATGCCGATCAGGCCGACGCTGACAACGATGGCGTGGGCGATGCGTGCGATAACTGCCCGGCAGATGCAAACGCAGATCAGGTCGATGCCGATTCGGACGGCGCGGGTGATGCGTGCGATCCCGATGAGCCACCAGCCGAAAGCGAGTTCGATGACGACGGTGACGGCGTCAACGACGACGTGGACAACTGCCCGCAGATTGCCAACGCAGACCAGAGCGACGAGGACAACGATGGCGTCGGCGACCTTTGCGACAACTGCATGTTGACGTCCAATGCGGATCAACAAGACACGGATGACGACAACGTCGGCGATGCCTGCGAAGACCCCACCGTGGGTCGTGGCCGAACGCCGAACATGTGCGGCAGTTGCGGCGTAGGCTCGCAAGCGGGATTGGCCCTGTCAATCTGCGGTTGGCTCGGATTGAAGTCATTAACCGGCCGCCGCCGTAACTCGCGCAAGTAAGAATTTCGGTCGCAAGTAAATGATAGTCAGGTAATCAGCAGGAAGTCAGATTTGTTAGGAGCTGCGGCTCAGTAGCAATTCATTCTGGGTCGCAGCAATCGATGAACTCTCGCTAAAGACTCGTCAGATAGTTCGCTTTCCCCATTGGTGAGAGGGTAGGGTGAGGGGCTCTTTGGCAACGTCATTCAGCTTTGTCGAACGATATGAAACTCTAATTTCACTGCCCTCTCAGGGATTTCAGATTGGCCGTCACGAATTGGCCAAGGAGAATCTGCATATGCACCAGTGCAACAGTTTTCTCAATTATGGGAGTAATCGAATGTTACGTTTCACCCGTTCACTGACGATCTGCCTGACGCTGGCTGGGACGATGAGCCTTTCGCAATCAGTCCGCGCGCAGGAGTCGGACGTTGTGGCCGGCGACCCACTGCCCGGAAACACCGCCGATTGGTTGCTCGTCAGCACGTTCGATTGCTTCGTAGACGGTTGCCAATATGAAAACGCGGTCTTGCGCTATGAACCAACCACAGGCGCATTTCTCGGCGTGCACATCGCGAACATCTCTGGCCCATCCGGTATCGCCGTTCACCCGGTTCGCGGCACCTTGCTCGTAGCCAGTCGCTCCACCAATCGCGTGAAGGAATACAACGCCCGAAACGGCGTGTTCCTGCGAGATTTCATTATCGCCGGTGCCGAAGGTCTCAATCTTCCGCAGGGTCTTTTGTTTCGCGCAAACGGAAACCTCCTCGTCACCAGCTCGCAGTCAGCCAGCAACCTCAATGGTTTCAACGGCATCCTCGAGTTCAACGGCACCACCGGCGCTTTTGTCAGTGAGTTCGTCAACGGCGGATTCCTCGGCACCAGTTGCGGTAGCACCGAGTGCCTCTTTGGCCCGAACTCCATGGTTTACGGCCCTAACGGCAACATCTACGTGACCAGCGGCAGCAACGACATGGTTATTGAATACAACAGCAATGGCGGCTACGTCGGCAAATTCTCATCGAGCCAACTGGACTTCCCAGTCGGCATCGCCGTCCGCCCAAACAGCGTACCGCGCGCCGGCAACATCCTCGTGACCTCTCGTTATAAAAACCCCGCCAATCCGAACGACACGCACAAAATTCTTGAGTTCGACAAGAATACTCGACTTCTAATCAACCCGGGCTCGATCTACGCGTCCGGCTTGGTCAACCCCGGCCCGCTCTACTGGCACACGTCGGGTGCGTTGCTGGTCGACGATCGCACTTTGACCGAAGCAGCGCCCACATTTGCAGATCGCATCATTCGCTTGAATCGCGACACAGGCGCATTCCTCGGTGCGTACACGGCCGCTAACGACGGTCGACTGCATCAGGCGACGGCCATGCTGCAAATCACCGTCAACCTCGGAAATGCGAGCAACGATTTCGACGGCGACGACGACGTGGACCTCAAAGATTTCGGCGCGTTCCAGCGCTGCTTCGGATCAGGCACCGGTTCGCAATGCTTGACTTCGTTCGACGACGACCTCAACGCCGTGCTCGACGGCGCGGACCTGTCGGCGTTCCATCTTTCGTACACCGGACCACTTCCGTAACCAATCGCCAACACTTGAAATCAGCGGAAAGGGCCTTTTCGCGAGCATGGCAATGTCTGCCGCTCGGAAACGGCCCTTCCGTTTTTTGTTGAAAGTAGTCTAATGACCGCATCAGTCCCCGATTTCGAACTCAGCTTGTTCGTCGAGCGTATGATCTCTCAATAGTTCGCCGTTCAGATTGATGACGCACGCAAGCGTATTGGTTTGCAGCATCCATGAAGCAACTCACTTCACATGACCAATTTGAGTTAGTGGAACCGGATCCGCTCCCGCCCAAACCCAATCTACTTCGATGTTTCATGGTCTGGACGTTACTTTGTTCGGTTGCAGCCGCTACTAGCTTCGTCTGGGCGAAGGAAGATTTGTTTGACACCCACGGTATGCTTCTCGGCGTAGCGACGTTCATTGTCGCATACGCTCTGGTGGCTGCGAGCGATGTAGTGCACGTCTGGCGCAGCAAACCATTTGTAAGCCGCACAATCAAGATCGGGTATGGCGTTCGAGTGCTGGTTTCAGTAGCTTTCCCAGTTGGGATGGCAGTAGACTTCTTCTCGGGAGTGATCGCGGTCAAAACTATTGGATTATTTTTTAGACCGTCCAACGGCTTTGTCGCAACTTACATCATCACGTTACTTCAAGGCGTGTTTCTCAACATCATCTTGTTTGTGTTCATGTTGCTGGTCTATGGCATACAGGTTGCATTCTTTCCGAAGCAATCATTGCGCACGAAGGGCTATTGCGGCACATGCGGGTACGACCTCCGCGCAACGCCCGATCGCTGCCCGGAGTGCGGAACTATCGTTGCAGATCGATCGCATACGCCTGTACATTAGGCGAACTGCATCCATAGGTTGGCGTGGCCAGGCGCTTCGCCGCCTTGCTCGATAAGCTCCAGCATCTACCGCGACGTGGAATCACGCCGCCACCCGATCTTCGACCATTCCATCAGATGTTGGACGAAATTGTTCGAGCGAGTATCCTGCTTCGCCAAGCGTAAAGATTGTCAAAACGCATAGAGTATCGAACAAAAGTTAAGACTTGGTGGACCTATGACTCTCGGACGAAAACTAGCCCAATGGGTGAACTCACTACGTTACGAAGACCTTCCCGCGAAGACCGTTCATGAGGTCAAGCGGCGTGTGATTGACTCGATCGCCACATGCCTCGGTGCCTATCGTGCGCACCCCTCGCGCGTCGCGCGTGCGAAAGCGATGTCGGTCAGCGACGGCGCATCGTCAGCCACGGTGTGGGGAACAAATCACGTTACCACTCCCGATCTCGCCTCCTTCGCCAACGGCACAATGGTTCGCTATCTGGACTACAACGATACGTACCTTAGCCTCGAACCCGCGCATCCTTCGGACAATCTTCCGGCTGCCGTCGCGGTTACGCAGGCCATTCGCGGCAAAGGCAAGGATTTGATTCTCGCAGCCGTCATCGGTTACGAAGTCCAATGTCGCTTCTGCGACGCAGCCAGCCTGCGCGCGGGCGGTTGGGACCACGTAACCTATGGCGCACTCTCCACCGCATTGCTTTCAGGAAAGCTCTGGCGACTTAGCGAAGATCAGCTTGAACACGCACTCGGTCTCGCCGGTGTCTGCAACATCACCACGCGTCAAACTCGAACCGGCCAGATTTCCGATTGGAAAGCCTGCGCTTTCGCAAACGCAGGTCGTAACGGCATCTTCGCGGCCGACCTTGCGCGCCGCGGCATGACTGGTCCGTTCGAGATTTTCGAAGGACCGAAAGGCTTGATCAAGCAACTCAACCTGAAGGGCATCGAGAGCGCGAAGTTCGGTCGCGACGGCGACTTCATGATCGACAAGACCTACATCAAGTATTGGCCCGCCGAGTATCACTCACAATCAGCCATCGACGCGTGTCTCCAGATGCGTCCGCAAGTTCTCGGCAAGGATATTCAGGAAATCTACATTAAGAGTTTCGAAGCAGCGGTCAGCATCATCGGCAGCGAACCGGAAAAGCTGCGTCCCACCTCACGCGAAACAGCCGACCACTCGATGTTCTATTGCTGTGCAGCCGCCCTGGTCGACGGCGACGTGACGCTCGCGAGCTTCGACGAAGATCGCCTGACCGATCCCAAGCTCCTGAACCTCATCGATCGCACGAAAATCGTCGAGGATGCTGAGATAAATAAGGGATATCCCAAGGGCATCCCGAATGACATCACGATCACACTCGCGGGCGGCACGAAGATCAACAAACGTGTCGATTTCCCACGTGGCCACGCCGGCAACCCAATGACGGACGATGAGGTCATTGCGAAATTCCGCCGCATGGCTGAAGGTGTCGTGACGAACAAGACGGCTGAAAAAATCCTCGACCAAGCGTGGCGCCTCGATACGCTTTCCGATGTGACGCCGTTGTTTTCGTTCGACGTCATCGATCCCGACGGAAATCAATGACGGGTCGCAACATAGGCCAACCGGGCGACCGGTGCAGCGTTGACTTCCGCGTTCGCTACGCGGAATGCGACGCAATGGGTTACTTACACCACGCCCGCTACTGGGAGTACTTCGAGCAGGCCCGCACCGAACTGCTCCGTCAGCACGGGTTTCGCTACCGCGACCTTGAGGCAGAGGGCGTTCTCTTCGTCGTCTATCAGGCCGCGATCAAATACATTTTGCCGATTCGCTACGACGACCTCGTAACCGTTACGGTCGTCGTCGATCGCATGACGCGCACGCGAGTTGATCACTCGTATCAAATCCATCGCGACAATGAAAAAACCTGCGAAGCCACTTCCACTCTCGCATGTGTCGGTCGAGACGGCAAACCGATCCTCATGCCCGATTCATTGTGGTCTGGAAAGTAACTGCACTGAAAGTGCTGCGTAGAAAAGCCCAGGGCATCGCACTGGGGAAAAGTGTCGGGTTTGGTTTTCGCCCTGTTAGGGTGAAAGTGGCTTTACAAGATGTTTCGTTATGGAGTGAGGATCGAGCAGATGGTTTAATTACGTCGCGCGTCAGCGCACTCTACGATTTGGCCGGTGGCAAATCACTCCGCCGGTTCTGGAACGACGCGAGCACAAATCTCTCGTAACTCTGACAACGAAGCCGCACAATCGTCGATCGTCTTCTGCTTCGCCTTGCGCTCCAGGTCGGCTGCCCGCTCGGTGAGAATCGGGTAACCATATCCGCCGCCGCTCCCTTTAAGCTGATGG
The DNA here is from genome assembly GCA_964494205.1 of uncultured Phycisphaeraceae bacterium. Taxonomy (GTDB): domain Bacteria; phylum Planctomycetota; class Phycisphaerae; order UBA1845; family UBA1845; genus JBBTCX01. Next base: position 86,694 of record CAZBRD010000002.1, read on the forward strand.
GCAGCCACGCGCAGCGTCTCAAAATCCGCCGCTCGAACCGCGTCCTCCATCTTGTTCAATCGATCGCTCAGGCTATCGACGAACTGCATGACAATATCCGCAAACGTAGCGTCCTCGCGGATAAGTTCGGATCCAATCGGTTTCTGCGATTCGCCGGAAGATTGAGACATAACTTCCCTGTCTTTCAAAGGTCCGTTTGGGGGCAATGGTGGAAGGGTCATCGACAGGTTGCGGCAGGCAGTTTTGTAATAACCGATAACGGGTAACGCCCAATAATCTGCGATCAACTGACGCCCCACGGCCAAGGCTCTTGCTAATCGCACTGGTTGAGATGAAAGTCGTTAGGTCGAGTACTTCATGCGGGATTCAGCCCAGAGGAACCGTAGGCTAGGACATGAATTTCATAGAGGCTGACATCTACTGAGGTGAACCAAATGGCCAAGAAAACGAAGCCCGTCAAAATGAAGCCCGCGAAGGGAAAGACGTGGCGGCAAAAACTGACTGACGAAAAGGCCAATCAAGGCAAAATAGTCGACGTCCCACCGTCGATGCAGGAACGACTCGGCGCAGGCACGTTGCTGATCCCGAAACCCCTCGACGTGGACGAAATGATGCGCGGCGTGAAGTCCGGCAAACTTATCACGCATTCGCAGATTCGAGCCGAACTGGCACGTCGGGCCGGAGCCAATTCGACCTGTCCGTTATGCACCGGCATCTTCGTGAAAATTGTAGCTGAGACGGCAGAAGAAGACCTTCGCGAGGGAAAAAAACGCGTCACCCCATACTGGCGAACGATCAAAGATGATGGCTCGCTGAACGACAAGTTCCCCGGCGGCGTCGAAGCACAGGCCAAGCGATTGCGAAAAGAGGGATTTGAAATCCAGAACAAACGCGGAAAAAAGTTGCGCGTGACTGACTTCGAAAAGCACCTCGCAAGGATTTGAAAATGTGGCAAATCTATCGCAATGCGCCAATCAACTCGCGAACACTCGCCAACCCCTTCCGTTGCAGATATGCCCGCAATCCTTCGCAGATAACGAGCGGCGTGCGCGGGTCGACAAATAGCGCTGTGCCAATAGCAAGCCCCGTCGCCCCGGCGAGCAAAAACTCCACGGCGTCGCGCCAATCGCAGATTCCGCCCATGCCAATGATTGGCACCTTCGCGTCACGCGCCACCTTCGTGTACACGCGATTCACCATGAACAACGCGACCGGTTTGATCGCCGGCCCGGATAGCCCTCCGGTGCGATTCGCCAGCATCGGTTTCCAAGTCTCGGCGTTGATAGCCATCCCCTGAAGAGTGTTGATAATCGACAGCGCATCCGCGCCACCGTCGATTGCGCCTTTGGCTGTCTCTGAGATGTCTGTGACATTGGGTGACAACTTTACGATCAGCTTCGCCCGCTTCACCTCGCGCCGCACCGCATCCACCAGCTTGCGCAGCCGCTCTCGGTCCGTACCGAATTCAAGCCCATCGGCCACGTTTGGGCATGAGACATTCAATTCGAGTCCCGAAATGCACGCGATCGGGTCCAGGCGGCGACACACCGTCACGTAATCTTCAATCGAGTAACCCACGACGTTGACGATGATCGGAATGCCGAGACCTGCAAGATACTCAACCTTTTCAGCCACAAATCGTTCGAGCCCGACGTTCGCCAGCCCGATCGCGTTCAGCATTCCTGCCCGCGTCTCCACGGTCCGTTCCGGCGGATTTCCCTTTCGCGGATTCGTCGACACAGCCTTCGTGACAAACGCGCCTAGCTTCGTGAGATCAACAATATCCTGATACTCCGGCCCAAACCCGCTCGTGCCCGATGCAGTCATCATTGGGTTCGCCAAATGGATGCCGGCCAGATCGACCGATAGGTCGACATGGGGATCAGAAGTGGATGCACGATTCATGTCCGCAGGATCGTTCGGAATCGAATCAAAGTCAATTGAAACACCGCTGCCCACAGAGCTAACCATTCGCGATCAATGAGGTCCGGAGTCTTCGATCTGCATCAACTTTGGTCCAATGGTCCGTTGCCATCTGAGAATAGATTCAGTCAGCGTCAAAGAAAAAACCGCCAACAGCAGTACCAATACGAAGACTGTCCATCGCTGGCTCACCCTCCATTGCCTGAACCGAGGCGCCACAACCATGAGCGCGAGCAGTCCGCCAACCACAGCCACCGCGTCCCAGCTTGCACGCTGCCAATAGCTCCCGCCAAGGTGCAGCCACATCCCGAACTCGTCGAAGGTGAGCGCGAGGCCAACCCCGTACACCGCGGCCACAGTCAGCAATCGATTTCCTTCAATGCGTCGAAAGAGCAGAATCGCCCCGATCACGGCGAGCAGCACGATGCCGAAGTTCAGATGATGAACATGGGTTCCGCCCATCTGCACGTAAAAATCGGGAAGTCGCCTGCTCATGATCAGGTATACGAGAATTCGCACGATCATGAACGTCAGCAGGAAAGACGTGAGCACCCACCGCGCGAGTCGCGAGGGCGAAATCGAGGCGGTCGTTTCGTTCTTCAGATGCGAACTCATTCGTTGGCCAGGCGAATCTGCTCAACAAAAGCAGCAAGCTTGGCTTCGTCAAGTCGATTGTCAGTTCGCAAGCCCGAGCAAACATCAATCCCGAACGGCCTGACTTTCTCAACCGCTTCTTTCACGTTGCGCGGTTTGAGTCCGCCCGCGAGGAACAGCGGAACCTCGATGGCTTCGCGGATCTTCCGGCTGATGGTCCAGTCGTGAACGCGACCCGTCCCACCTAGCTCTTTGATCGCCAGCTTCTGATTGCCGGAATCCAGCAGAATTGCATCAACGAAAGGAGCTACCGCCACAGCTTCATCGATCGATTCAGTCCCCGTCACATGAATGACCTGTACCAGCGAAATTCCGGGAAGCTCTTCTCGAAGTATCTCGTGCGCACCTGGCTCCAGTCTATCCACCAACTGAATCGTATTGGTTCTGCAACGACGTTGCTGGGCAATGATGGACGGCGCATCTTCCAGGCTCGTCAACAGGAACGTGGCGATCGACGGCGGAACCATCCGCGCGATCCGCTCGATCTGATCCTCGTCAATCGGCCCGGGCCCGCTGGGCATCTTGGAAACAAGCCCAATGGCCGATGCACCAAAGTGAATAGCCATCTTCGCTTCCGCTTCATCCTGAATGCAGCAAACCTTAAGTCGCGTTGGATTCATTCTAAACAATCTCGATTTTGTAAGACCGGCACTACGTTGTGCGGACAAGGCCAGTCAATTTGTCCAAAATCCCGTAGTATCGCGTGCAGTCATACCCAGCCGAGCCCTCTTCGTTAGCAGGGGAGTATCGTGACTTTCAGAAAGTAAGTCGATATAATCCAAGCGTGCTTTCCTGGGGGCGAGGTAGCAGCGGGGGTATTGCAAAATGGCTGGATCAGTTCTGTTGAACTCTATCAAGTTATTCGCGGTTTCGGTTTTGCTGGGCGCTTTCGGTTCCGGTCTGGCGTTTGCTGCCGACCAACCGTCAACAAAGCCTGCCGATCCGGCAACCAAACAACCGGCACCCGCGCCGGTAAAGCCAACGACCAAACAGCCGACAGTTGCGCCGGTAGCTCCGAACGCGAAGAATCAGCCGGGTGCAGTCCAGAGACCACTGGTACTACCCGCAATCGTGATGGAAGTCGGCGGAACCGTTGAGTGGGCGGCTGCCGGAGTATCCGTCCTTGCGTCAGATGGCTGGACCCCAGTCAAAGTCGACGACAAACTGGAACCGGGCACACAGCTTCGCACTGGTCTGCGGTCATACGTCAATCTGAAGTTTGGCGAGTCCACCGTTTGCAGCGTTCGCGCCGCAACGCACGCCAGCATCGATCAGTTCTACCGCAGCGCGACCACCGAAGTCGTTCGAATGGGTCTTGGATATGGAACCATTCGCGGCGGCTCCAACGAAGGCGAAATCAAGAGCGATGTCACAGTCGACTCGACCGTCGCGACGCTGGCCAAGCGCGGGACGGAGGGTTGGCAGATTCAGGTCGAACCAGCCACGGGTCGTTTCAATATCTCGCTCGCCCAATACGGTTTGGTCGAAGCCATCCAGCGACTCGGCAATCAGCGTACTGCTACCAAGACCGTGCGACCGGGTGAGTATGCGACCAATCGCAATATTGCAAACCTTTGGATTAACCAGGCCATTTTCGATCGCAACGTGAACTTCTACGACGCCGGCTCGATCACAATTTCGGAGAGTGATGCGTTGGCCACCAGCACCAGCGGATATGGCATGATTACGCCCGGCGGTGGTTTGACCGTGGTGGACGCCTCCGCGCGAGCGAACGCAGAGTGGGTGAGCGATCAGGTCGCCCGCAATTTCCCGCCGGACCGGCCACGGCCCTCAACGATCGTGATCCCCCGTGGACCGAACGTGATCTCGCGTCCCGAGGGCAATTTTGGAACGGGAAACTCTTTCCGTGCCTTAGTCCCGACGACAGAGAATAACCGGACCAGTTCGTCCAAATGGGTGGGTCGTGACCGTCTGGGGCGGTAGAAATATTCCGCTCGTCTTTACGAATTGAATCAAAGAGTTCCGCGAAAAACGCGGCCATGCTTATCAGTCTGAGTCCATGAGCAAGGCAATGGAGCAGCCTGAAGCAAAGCTGCTACGGGAATGGGTTGATCTTCGGGAGGTTGAAACATGCTTCAGGTATGCGTCATGGGAGGGCATGAAGGTCAGCTTCGTCTGGAAAAAAAGGTCTATTTGACACTTTTCGGTGGTGTGGAATTGACCCGGCCTACGGTCGCTAGGCAGATCCTGGCCACGCGTCGCGAGAACCCCGAAGGTAAGTTCAATATTCCTCACCAGTATTTCATTACCGTTTGCGGCGGCGTTGATATTTCCTCGCCTACGCTGGCCGAGGAGTTCATCGATCTTCGCGAGATGATCCGCAACGGCGAGCTTGCCGTGGACGATTGGGAAGCTTGCATGGCCGACGTCGCGCGTTTTGAGGCTTCCATTGGCTCGCTAACCTTGATGGGCGGGTTTTCAGAGGCTGGTTTGCCCTCCGAAAAGGAAGAGGTCGACAAATTGGCCGTTCAGCAATACCTCGGCAACATTCCTGCGGAAGCAGTCGACATTCTGAAATTCGGCATTGGTCAAAAGGGCACGGAACGTCGGGCAACTCTTCGAAAAGCCATGGCCGTCGCGGTCGGCTAATCGGTATCACGCTAGGTTTCGAATTATCGCATGGCTGACCATCAGGTCGTGAGTTGATTGTCGTTAGTGGTCGAGCGTTGAAGTTGATCGCGCCTACTCTTCACAAGTTGCACTTTTCTCGATACCTTCCTGCCAACGAAATCAGGCAATGATCATTCGGTTGATCGCTTGGGTCTGACGTGTAAAAACAAGCCTTGGCAAGTTGCGCCATTCAACGTGCGACCTTGCCTCACAAGACTTTGTCTCACGGAAAGCAAAATGAGAAAAAGAAGAATAGTCGCAGTATTGTTTGTTGTCGTGGCTGTGTTCGGACTCAATCGAACATCGTTTGGCCAATGGTTCATCTTCCAGGAGTCCGCAGGAATCGGTTGCGAAGTTATTAACGCGGCCAACGTGGAACTTGTCTTGTTGGACGGTTCCAACAATTTGACAATCGTCTCCGGCCCTGACGTAACACTCCCTGACCTCGAAATCGACGCGGAATGGAACGTTTACTTTGCTGGGCAACAGTCCGGTTTCCTAACATTCGCCGATGACGGAGATAACCTCCGTTCGCTGTGGTGGATCTCGTTAACCGGTCGGGTCGTCGATGTGAATCCTCTCAACGGCAGTCCATCTGAAACCGACCTGTTTCCGGAAGATTTCCGCAACGCCGGCTGCGATGCCTGCGAATACTGGGACGACCAGACGATTTGCCAGCCAGTGGAGGAGCCACCACCGCTGATCGACGTAACTTTGTGCGCACAGGGCATGATTTTGCCGATGTTCATGATGGTGTCAGCCCTGACGCTGGTAAAGGCACAACGACGGCGTGGATTTGTGAGCCGCAAAACCACCCCCGCGCTGCCAGTTGACAGCCCGAGCGCCTAGGGGTTGAATCACCGACGAGTTTGGGGTGTGGTGCAATTGGCAGCACGTCTGACTCTGGATCAGAAGGTTCTAGGTTCGATTCCTAGCACCCCAGTACCGAGAAACCCGCAGAAATGCGGGTTTTTCCTTGGTTTGACATTAGGATTGACATTAGGGATACTGCCCCGATGTCAGATGTACCAACAAAAAAGCCACCCAAAACCCCACCCCCAGAGCCACCGTTCGGGCGGACTCCGATCCACGAGCCGAAAAAAAATACCCGTTGGGCGGTCAACGACAGCAAAGGCTTGGCGGTCAAGATCGATACCCCGCTCACCTACCTTGCGTGGCATGCGTCCACAAAGCGATTCTACGTCGCTCCAGACGAACCGCGCCAGTATCTCGGCAACGACCTATCGTTAGCGATTTTTCGATTCTACGAAATCGCCAGAAAGAAACTCAATCAAACTGGCTTGATCGGCATGGATATAGTCTGGGCGAATGAGGAGGCGATCCGCCAGCGATTCGGACATGATGTAGCCAGCGTCGAACTAAAGACCAAAGAGCAATGGGAAGAAATCTACCGAGCCAAGTATCGAAAGCTGTTGCTGGAAAACCCGCATCAAGCAGCCCGTGAGTTTGCGATACCTGAATTGGCTAACCTTGCCGTTTTGCCCAAATCCGAACCAAGTTTGACCGTAACGAAGTTGTGGCATGCTTATAAACATCAAACCAACCCACCACGCAAAGAATGGATGAACACGACGCGAACCTACTGGCGTGAGTTTATTGGAATCGTTCGCGTAAGACGCATAAGCGAAATAAACGCAGAAAAATTGACTGACTATAGCAAAGTCATCATGTCCGAAGGGTTTGCGGCTGGAACCATCAAGAACACTTTCGGGCAAATCAAAGCAGTCATTAACGCCGCTTCAAGTCTCGGCAAAGATATCACCGATTTGGACCGCGTTCTAAAACTCGTTCGCGGCATGCTGGTTCCGCCAAAGAATGATTCCGACATTGAACCGCAACCGATTGATCCGAAAGACTTCAAGAAATTGCTGGCTGCGTCAGACGTGCGACAGAAAGCAATTTTCATGTTGTCTCTAAACGCGATGTTTCACCGTAGCGAAATTGCGGCTGTAGAAACGCGCCATATCGATTGGACGAAAAAGACTCTCAGCATGAAACGGAACAAGACAAGCTGTAGACGTTCGGCTGTTCTTTGGGACGATACGATAAAGGCAATCAAAGCCTATCAGAAAATCGACCCTCATAAGAATCCGTTTCTGATCTTGAATAGCAGGGGGGCTCCATTCACCCGAAACAGCATCGGAAAAAACTTCAGGACCGTTGCCAAGAAAGCAGGTTTGCCCGATACCATCCAGTTTGGTCATATTCGCGATGGTGGATATACAGCAGCGATAACAGGGGGGTTGACCGTCGATCAAGCGAGAATCCTTGCTGGTCACAAACTGGCTGGCGTTAGTGATGATTACATCAAGCGCAATCCTAAAATGGTAGCGAAGGCTTGTAAGTCAATCGCAAAAGAATACGGCTACAAATGAGCGGTTGCAGCCTACTCCAGAAAGCGGGAACTCGTACACACTATCAATCGACTTTGCAAGCTAAATATTTGTTTTTTTTTATTACGAGCGTATTGGAAAATGTAGAAAGCCAAATCAACAATCGGTCAAAAGTGCGGCCAGCAATCGCTATCAAAATGCCGTTGTCCCAAACTGGAATCAGTATCCTTGCCGCGATGATTTGCAGCAAAAAGGCTAGAAGCAGCGATGGTTTAGACCAAAGCATATTTCAACCGTACCAAATCCTACGCATCACTTCAATAGCGTTCACGGAGGTAGTACAACCGACGATGAACAGTCGTTTGCAGCAACCATGTTTGGCTGAGGATTCGGCATTACGAATTGCTTCCTATGCCAGTCGCCCTTCTGTATCGCGATTTGATTGACGATTTCGGCGAGCCGACTCTCATCATCGGTTTGCGCTAGTAACTTTTCCAAGTCCAATACGTTCAACTTGCTGATATCCATGTTCGTTTCTCCTGTTGATCCTTTCAGCCTACGAAGTCATTTTTCGTTTGCAACAGCGAAAAGGAGGAAAACAACTCACAAGTTGATCGCAAAGATATCACAGGCTCAAAATATCGGGTTTATTTGGCGCTTGCGTTTTGGTATTGTACGGTGTGATTTGTTCGAAAGGAGCAAAAGAAATGAACGGATTCTATTCAGCGGAATCACTGGCTGTTCGCGATTGTTCGGCTGCCGCTCAGATGCGAGCAGTATTCGACAGGGACCGAGCCGCGCGATATTTGGCGTCCGAAGAGTCTGCCAAGTTTCAGAGACTTGCGACTCGCTCCAGCGGCCTACATGAGCGATTAGACGCCACGCGCGAAAGGGTGGCGCGTGCCTTCGAACCTTCGCGGCATGCTTTGCAGGCTTTGGAGTCCTCGCGTCATACCTTGGAACAGGCATTGCGCCCGCATCGCGAAATGCAGCAATTGATTCAGCGCGAACGCGCAGAATCAATATTGCGGCAACGCCAGTATGCGGCACCCCGCATTGAATCGTTTACAATCACGAAGCTTGATATCTGGGGCAAAGCCAATTGACCGAGTGAAACCCATTGAGCCGATGCTGACAAAGGCTATCGAGTGAATCGATAGCCTTTGTCGTTAATAGACTCAGCGAACTAACTCGCCAATTTCACGTTGAGAAGTACAAGGGGAGTTGAAGCATATTTGCTTTCCAGTTCATCTATCAAACTGCCAACGTCTTCCCAATCGGTTCCCTTAAAGCTCGGAATCGTTAAGTAAGTCATTCCATCGAGCATACATCCGCCTTTTGCTGTTCCGTCGCTGCCCCGCTTTATCGTAGGATCGTTCGGATTAGGGTTGTTCTTTTTCTTGCCCCATTGCTTAAAGAAAAACGGTACATTCTGTTGCTCGCATTGGTCGCGAATGCTGCGTACCCATTCAGCCATCATCGGGCGCGCTCTATGACCCGATTCCCCGCCAACAATGACCCAATCTATGCCATTAAAATCTAGCGTTCCCAAGTCTTCTAGCAGCGGTTCGATTGACAGGAATCTTACGGCTGCTGGCGTTGCCTTCAGCGTTTCAATTCGCGGCAATCCCTGCTTAATGTTCTCTACCGATACTCCCCACCATATATGCTTCTGAGTAGTGGCGAAATTGAGCGGACCAGATAGCAATTCTCGCATTCGCTCATGGCGTTTCGTCAAAATCTGATACGTATGATGCGGACTCGCAACCATGACTCTGCATACATCTCGGATGTAATCAATGGGAATGTCTTCGTGGAACAAATCGGACATGCTGTTTACGAACATGATTGTTGGTTTCGATTTCTTGAGCGGTTGGGTGAGAAACTTGGGAACTAAGCGAAGGTCAAACCCGTGTTCATTATGATTGCCTTTGACGCCCCTGAATCGCTCGGACAAGGTTTCGGCGTAACAGTTGGCGCATCCAGCGCTAACCTTGCTGCAACCCGTTACAGGGTTCCATGTTCTGTTGGTCCATTCAATCTTCGTCTTACTGCTCAAATCTCAATCCCTTCATTTAATAACACGCCAAAATCACCTAACATTGACGCAGTTTATCATAGTATGGCCTGTCTGTCAAGTAAAATCTGTTGTTACTATGATATATGGAGTTGTAATTAGAATAGCGGATATATTGAGTTGTAATAAGAACAGCAGATATATTTGGTTGTAATAAGAACCACGAAGCTTCGATTGCTCAATATCGTGCCATCATGAAACACCGTGATTGGTAGCAGCGCGGATGACAATTATATTGCCAAGAACCCGCATTGCGTCGTGGATGCGTGCAAAGCGATCGGTGGTGATCGATCATTACGGATACAAGTAATTGGAACTGGAAGTAAGGCGGTGCAGCAGTGGATGGAATGCTCAGACCAATCGAGCGACGATTCTTGTTGTATTGTTGTCGCTGCAAAGACCTGCTCGCATGGAACAATCGGAAGAAAATCAGAAAACTGAAATGCCGCTGCGGAGAATCGGGCGGAATGTACTTAATACACGTTCATGATCCTGGATGGTCCGAGAGTGACATAGATTTCTACGGTTTCACACTTTGGGGCGATTGCGTACCTATAGAATTGGACCCCTCGGAGCTTTCGGAGACGGCAAATAAGGTTTTATCTGGCGAGACCCCATTTTTTGGTGGACTGTTCAAATTAAGTTGCTACATGCTCAACACTCGCCCAAAATCGAAAATCATCATAACGCGAGTTATTTCCGAACAAGCGTTCGACGAAATGATTGATCTTGACGATTTCGACGACGAAGAAGACGATGAAGATTACGATGATGAATACTGGGCTGATTAAGCAATGATCTATTGAATGCTTAAGCCTTGTTTTTTTGCTAGTTCTCTTACTCTGCGTATTGCGTTTTCCAGTCTCGGCATAAAGTCCTCAATAGGACAACCGAAGACTATGCGCCGAGTTGGACTCCAACCTGTATCGATAGCGATAATCCAGTATCGCTCCATTTCTGGATTGAAACCGAAGATAGGTCCGCCACTAAGTCCCTTGAGAGTTTCTATTGTGACAGTCTGCGGCAGTTTCGCTACAAAGCGTCGATGATCCGTTTTGCTGTTCTCTTCTTTAGCAAGCTCAGGATCGTATTCTAGTTCAATTGCCATTGGCTCAAACTTAACGTGCATGTTGCCGTTTATTAGTCTGCCATCTCCAAAGCCTTGCGGTACGCCAAAAACAAAGAATCGACTGAGCGTTTGTCCAGCGAGTCCGCTGTATTCTTTCTTTGTTAGTGGCGAGATGTTGTTTCTCATCAGTAGTTCGCGCGTATTGTTCGGTATTAGAATCGCGCCCGAATCAATCCCATATTCATCCAAAATGCTTTGATCATCAATATCGACAAACGCCGCTCCCTTGATCGTTTCGTTAGGTAAATTGACGGTCCCTATCTTGTCTACTGCGTCATATCCGAACCTATCGTACAGCCAAAACGTTTTTACATAGCCACCGTCGATGAACTCTAGCATACTTTTGATGCAATGCCCTGCCGTTATTAGAAACGGGAATCCATCAACATCCACCAGAAACGAAGAATACCAAATTGGCTTATCAATGATGTTCGACGGTTGCTTCGGATCGGGTCCGTGATACTGCCCCGTTATGAGTACAAGATGCTTACCTAGCATCTTCGGAAACATACTCTCATCTATTGTCATCCTCTTTTTGCTCCAATTACAAAGAGTTTTCAAATCTCAGGGATATTGATGTCTGCGCCATATTGAATCAGGTCTTGAACACCCAAAGCCTGCAAGTCGACTGGTCGAAGATCGATTGACGGTCTAACTGTTATGCCATTCGTAAACATGAGCAAACCATCTGCTTTTCTAATGCCTAGAAAGTCCTGCTGAGCAAGTGTTCCCGCGAGTCGGTCTAGTTCGTTGTCAAAGACAACTCCGCCGTCTGGTCTCACGTTAAATGCAAGATGCGCGTCGCCGTTCGCTAACCTGTTACGCCAGATTTGCCCTGTCCTTTGGCTCGCTATTACTCTAAGCGTTCCCGTAGGGTCTTCCAGCGTGAATCGGGCAATCAAGAAAGAGTCATTTGGTTCAAAGGTGATGGCTGTTACTCTCATCGCGCACTCCTAAGTCTGAACGAAAAAGGGTTGCCGTTGCCAGCAACCCCGTACAGTGACCCCGACTATGCGGCAATCTATTACTCGCTCGTTCTCGCGTCAACGCATAGTCGCTTGACGGTTAAAACCAGAATGCGAAAATGAAGGCAATGACAGTCGCAAACGAGAAAGAGAAAAAGGAAACCTTCGCAAGCAAACTACCGATCGAAGTTGCCAAGGCATTCATGTCGCTTTTGGTCGGCATTGGCTTAGCCACGATCGGCTTTCTATATTTTCAACGCGCGCCGAAAATTGAATACGAAGTGAACATGTCGGCCCCCTTTGACTGCGGCGGAAATCTTATTTCGATTCTTACATTGTCAATTTTCAACACAGGAAATCTTCGCGCCGATGAAATAGAATGTCCGCTGGACATGAAACATCCTTGCAAAGTATTGCAAAGCAAGCTGGATGCATCGGGAAAGGTGAACGTCGAAGAACAGCCTGGGAGTGTTAATGACGTCGAGAGAATTTGCCTAATCAAAGCGGACTACCTAGCCCCCGATGATAAGATTGTTTACGAAGCAAGAGTAGATGTAAAAAGCAAAAACAACAATCTTGTGCTGCCGTTGAGGTTACGAGCGAAAGATTCTCTGGGAGTACAGCGTCCGAAGCCAACTAAGGAAAGCCCCCCCGTTTGGGTATTTGTGGTGGTCTTCATCATCGCGACCGTGGTAGCGGTTATTACAACTGCTGGCGTCATAAAGGTAACTTCGATCATGGCCAAATTGATTAGGGAACTCAGTGCCAAAGAAGCCCTCGAACATGTCCGAGCTTCTGGCGATAAGGCTGGTCAGCCCCCCAACGAGTCAAAGGCCTCTTGATCGGCTCATGTCCCACCATTTGCCATAAGTTTTTGAGCTTGTAAGTGTGCGCGACCCAACAGTCTAGCCGGTCAATGACCGGCTAGACTTTACGCCTCAATTGTCGATTCAAACTAAGAGCTGTACTTGGCGGTTGAAACCGTTTTGATATCATGTAAAGCATGAAGACTATTGCCTACATGCGAGTATCAAGCCAGAAAATCAACGGACATTCACGCCAATCAACAGGATCGCAACGAAACGCGATCAAGCGTCATCTAGCAGCCCATCGCACTAAAGATGTGACGTGGCTTGAGGACTACGCATCAGGCAAGAGGCAGGACAATAGACCTGAGTTTCAACGAATGATGGAACTATTTCGTGCGCCAAACTCTCAATACAAGCAGCTAATTATTTTCAAATTGGATCGCTTGGGACGCTCGGCAATTAGCACGATGAACGTCATCAGCGAATTGCTTTCACTTGGCGTTAAGATCGTAGTATTGACTCAAGGTTTTGTCTTCGACTCATCAGCCATGAGTCAGTTCATGGTTGCAATCTTTTCGGCACTTGCACAACTCGAATCAGATCATGCGTCGGAGAGAATTAAGGCTGGACTTGCTGTAGCAAAGAACAATGGCGTGCGACTCGGTAAGCCACGCAACGATAAGAAACGTGAACGCATCCAAACACTTCTCGACAAGGGCAAATCAGTTGCCGACATCAGTAAGACGTTACGTTGCACGCGACAGAACGTATACGCCTACTTAAAAGCATCCTAGTACAACCAACAACGCTATCACTCCGTAAACGGCCACGAACAGCATCACGCTGAACCTCTTACTTACTTCAATTTGAATAGATTGATCCTTTCAATAGACTTCAGGGACGGCATTTTGTACAAACCCGTTAGTGCCAACTGTTGGCACGCTGACAAATATAACAGTTGTTATTGTTGCTTTTCGCGACTTAGTGGCACCTGAAAGAACCTGTGAAAAACAAGCAGAACACCCTATAGAAATAGGCATTTGGTAAGGGTGGCTGTCAAAGATAACATTTTTCGGGTGACACCATATCAACCTAGATGCTCCTATCGCGGAATTGGCGAGTAGCATCTAGGTCGCAAAAAGCGTCGCTCGGTGCCAAATAGTGACACCCACCCCTCAACTTAGAACGCAAAAAGTGCAGAAAAGCGACCTGCCAGCCCTGTTTTTCACTGTGTCGAAAAATCGGGTGCGCTTTTTTCGACCTAAATCGACCTAAATGCTCCTGCAAAGTGTCGCAGGTCGGCACTCAAAAAGTTTTATTTATTGGTTGGACCAGTGGCATGCTGCTTATTCCCCCTGTCGGACGCGTTAGTTCTTTGGCCTTCAAAAATAATTCTCGCGATTGAAGGATTTGTATGATGATTTGCACAAATCTAGTGCTGAAACCTTTTTTCGGAGCGCTATATGTCATCAAAACCGAACCAATACAGCCGCTACGACTTGGTTGGCTTGAAAGAGCTGATCGAAGAAATCGTGCAGAACGAAAACCCATTGAATGCAACGACTGATGTCGTGATTCAAAATGAGGCAAAAACGCGGGGAATCAAATGCACGACCGCCAGCATTCGACAAACCAGAATGCTCCTAGGCATGCCAGCAAGTTACGAGCGAAGGCGTCGTGCGATGATGGAAGTGGCGAGAAACAACAACGGTGTTTTTCAAATCAACACGTAAAGGAGAATAGTGGGACAAGTTTATCGAAGGCCACGTTCAACGTGCATTGTTCATTCTTCGTTCACGACAACAAGTCGTGCCAATGCCAACAAGAGTTGGGACGCTGTACCTGATGGAGCACTCGGACGTGTGAGCGTGACGTTCAAACGCGGAGGCAAGGGCACCTACAACTTTAACAGGCCAATGAAAAAAAGCTTTTGGATGCAATGGATGCGTGCAGCAAGCAAGGGCAGGTTTTTCAACGACAACATTCGCGGGAGGTTTTGATGTTAGCAATCGAAGTTTTCAAGGATTCAGAGGGATACGCCATTGAGCTAGAGAGTATTCGTTACGAAATGAGCGAAGGTGCGTTTGAGATGTTCATCGAAGATTGCACAGGATTGATAAAACGAGATTTGGTTGACGAAAGTGAAACGCTTTCGAAGCGCATCCTGCTGGATGTCGAAGATGATGAGGCTGAGGATTAAGCGTGCCATCGAGTCGAAAACGGAAATATCAACTCACATCCAAGCCATCTGCGCTCAACAAGATTTGCGTCACGTCGTTGCTCCCTAAGAGCAAATTATCGCTCTTCTATTCTTTGCTCGATGATCTTGAGTATGAGTCGCTCACAGGGAGTGCGAAGCATATTGCTATTCTTTTTTCCAAAACCTACATGGACCTGTTGATCGCTCTTGATTGTCGTGCCGTGGATGAACTCGACTTTCAAACGCGAATTATCAAGCATCAAGATGTTGAAAAACTTCAAACGACATTGCTGAAGTATCATGCAGCACTCTTAAAAGAGAAACCCACCAAACAAGAACAGGAGCCAGCAGCTACCGCTCCTATCACGCAACCTGAGCAAATCGACGAACCTGATTTGCAGCAACAACTAGAGGAGTTAGTCCGCAATAATGGCTATTAAGCACGTTCAAAAGAGTACCGACATCGTTGATCTAATTGAATCGCTTCTCGTTTGGCAGGGTAAGCCTGTTCGGTTGTTGCCGTGGCAAAAGAACGTCGCACGCGAAATGGCGTCATTGCGCGAACCGAAACACTTTTGCATCGTGAAGGGAAGGCAAGTTGGCGGTTCGTTCCTGTGCAGTTGTCTCATCGCAGTATGGGCCTTCATCTATAGCCGACTCACTTCGTTAGTCATAAGCAAGACACAATCGCAAGCCACGTATATAGCGGCCTACGCTCGTGCGCTCATTCAGGCAAGCCCCGTAATCTCGCAATACATCGATGAAAAACGAACGCGAAAATACGATCTTTGGTTGACCAACGACTCGCACTTGATGGATCGCACTTTGGGCGTGTCAGGTGTCAATCTTCGCGGCATCTCGTTGTCGTGCAATCCCGACGAAGGAATATACGGCACACTTGTGGTCGATGAGGCAAGTTACTGCGAAGGCGTCGAAAACGTACTTCCCGCATGTATCAATGCAACTCAAATCCTGTGTTCAACCCCAAGAGGTAAAAGCAAGAGCAACTTCTTTTTCAATGCTTGCGAGTCTGGAGACTGGCGGGTGTTCCATGTGCCGATGGTGATGAACAACAGAATCAGTCCCGACAAAATTGCAAGACTTAGAAAGCAATACGGACCTGCACAACAGAAGCAAGAGATCGACG
Organism: uncultured Phycisphaeraceae bacterium; assembly: GCA_964494205.1. Lineage (GTDB taxonomy): Bacteria > Planctomycetota > Phycisphaerae > UBA1845 > UBA1845 > JBBTCX01. The sequence goes on from CAZBRD010000002.1 coordinate 102,583, forward strand.
CTTGTTTTGCAAACGCCGAAGAAAACGTGTTCGATTGTGCCAGCATCGAGAGGAGCATCGATTCAACACTTCCGTTGTTTGATGCGAATACTTTTTCTTTCGCGCCAGATAAGTTTCCGTTCCGACACCTAGCAGACCCCGACAAGAACTACGTGTTCTCATTTGACCCGATTTTTGGAAGTTCTGAGGGAGATGATTCGTGTTTAACGATATGGGAACCGTTGGACGGTGGGCACAAACTCAAGATAGTTGCCTACTGCCTATGGAGTGGTACGGGCAACGACGATGGACGCAACGCCATACTCACCGATAGCGCCGAACAAATCTTGAGTGACATACTAGAGTTTGGCAAATGGTTCACTCCAGTCAGAGTGTCAATCGATGACACGACGAACCCTTGGTATTCCCTCATGCTTCTGAATCGACACCTTTGGCCAGTGGACGCGATCAAGTGGACCCAACAGGAAAAGGAAAGGCTAATTTCGCACCTTGATTCCTGTTTGCGTGCCGATCGTTTGATATTAAATCGCGATCCCGAAATCCTCGCGCAGCTTTGCGATTTTGGCTACAACCTCAAGAAGTGCGAAGCATCGGAAAGAAAGATTTATTTGAACCAAAAAGACGATGCGGTAGCCAGTTGTGCGATGGCTGCAAAATACATTTCAGGCGAACAGAATCAAGAAACGTTAATCACATTGGGAACGTGGTGAAAGGAAACATGACCAAGAAAGAAGCAAAACAACTTAAGAGTTTGAAAGAGCAATTGTACGAAGCGAACGAAGATTTTGATCGTGCGTCCATCATTTTTCATGAAGTGATCGACTGCCACAACCCACAACTCGTAATGTCAGCCCGAAGCCATCTCTCCTTGTGTGCATCAAAGGCAGAGCACTTGAAGCAACTGATTCGCGCAATGGAAAGACCAACAAAACCAAACAGGAGTACGAAACCCGTTGCAGTTTCTAAGAAGCGTTCTTAATTACTTTGCACCGAAGGCTGAGGCTGCTCCTGACAACATCATCGCTCTTGGCGTTAGTGGCACTTCGCAGAAATCCCTAACGACCGAGCAACCGTCTTGGTTTAATGCGAACCAGCAATTCCTGATCCCGCGTCACAACCTCAACGACTATTGGAATCTGTTCCAGCAATCAGACTTGGCGCATGCCATTGTCAACTGTTTGGCTCACGGAATTGTTAGCGAGTTGAAGTGTGTAAGCGAGTCCGATGAGTTGGCCACATGGATCAATGAATGGATTGAGCGGACTAACCTTCAAACTACGGTGCTGCAAATGGTCAAGAATATGCTCCTTTTCGGAGTTAGTTACGGAGAAATCTGCACCAACGGTTCAAGACTGTTTGATGGCACTCAAATAGAAAAGATCAAAATAGTTGATAGTCGCTCAGTTGTGCAGCAAGTGACGAAACACGGTGATGTGAAATTATTCGTGCAGAAACCGTTGTTCATGATGAATCCAAACGTGCTGAACGTTTCGTTTGATACGCCGTTGGTGCCTCAATCAATCCTCTGTTTTCGCAATAACTCAGAAACGGTGTTCAGTCGCTACGGTTTGAGTGTGTTGGAACCTATACGCTCGATGCTTATTGCACGTCAAAGTGTCATTGACGCAAGCGTTGCCGCAACAGTTTCAAGTGCGAAGCCTCTGGTTTTCTTTGCGTTTACTTCCGATGCACCGATGGATCAAAGGAATCGTGTCGAGAATATCAAATCTATGCGAGAAGAAACAGATAAGGCTGAGAAATTGCAAACGAGATTCCTCATGGCCGCTGGAGGTCAAGGGCAATACCAGCTTCAACCGATTAGTGCGACACTTCCGACCAACATTCAAGATGTAGTCAATCAACTCTCTGTCGCTTGTTCAATCGCCTGTGGAATCGCTCCATCTCAACTCGGACTGTCAACTACAGGATCAGGCACAGTAACAAGTTTCGAGTCATCAAGCAGCAACAGCCTGAACCAGCACGCAAGTCTTCAAACAATGGTGCTGGAACAATTGAAACCACTCTGGGACTTGTTGCCATTCATCGAGAAAGTGCCATCAGGTGAAATCAAGGTCACGATGGAATCTGTCAGTGTCGAAGTAGACAAGCAAATCGAAGAAACAAGCACGATTCGCATCAATAACACTTTGCTTCAGGCGAAAGCGGGACTCATCGGGCCTGATGCTGTGATGCGCAATCTTGGTCTTGGTTCCAAGGTATTCGATGAAGATTTGTTCAACACACATATCACGGGGCCGCCTGAACCAACCAACGGCAACGATCCAAACGTAAACCAACAACAACGTGCCAGCATTCAAGGGAAGACGGGGAACAATCCGAGCGGCACGAAAGGAGAAGAAACTTGATTGATCCAAACCTAAAGAACGAAGCAATAGCCACATCGGAAGACCTAGCACTCATCAATGCCATCACCTATCGACCCTACAAGTCCGACGAAGTGAAGGTGTATAAAGCGAAGTTCATCGACTCTCAGATCACAGGAAACAAGAGACAATGGACACCAGCGTATCAAGAAAATGCTGTGCGCGCTGGGCTGTGGACGGGCACGCCTGTTACGTTGAACCATGTCAACACTTACAACGAAGCAGATAACCTAGTGCTCGGTCGCGTTTTTCACGCGGAATACAAACCAGAAACAGGCGAAACATTCGGAAAGTTTTACGTTCCGAACAACTTACATAGTTCCAGATTGTTCAACGAAGGCGTCGAACAACAGAAGTTCAAGGGAGTGAGCATCGGAGCACATCCGACGAACGTAAAGCAAGCCAACGGAATAGAAGTCATTGGACCATCGGAAAACGATTGGATATCGCACCTTGCCATCGTCAATAAACCTGGGTGCCAGACTTGCGGCATTGTACAGGAGTGCATGGACGATATTCCTTTGGTCATCGAAGAAATCAAAACAACACCATCATCATGCAGTTGCCAATTGAAGACCGAAAGCGTTGAAGACAAAGAGCAGAGAGAACTTGGCAGAATAACACACGAAGAGTTAAAGGTTGATTACCTCAAATTGCAGGGAATGGTGTTAGGTTTACAAATCTCGCGTCCAACATACGAATCGATTGCGGCCAACATGCCACCTCTTCAGTTGCGCCAAGTCGTCAAAGATTTGCGTACAGTCGCGAGCAAGAAAATAGATGCTCCCGAATCAACGTTAGATTCAGGAGCAAAACAAATCGAGAAGCAATTAGAAACCTTAAAACTCATGCGGGGATAAGAAAGAAATGATCTTTAGAGAAATAACACATCTTAGGCAACAAAGCGTAACAAGCGCCGATGCAGTGGACTTGACCGACCATGATTTCGCAATGCGATACACCACATCAGGTCACGTCATGAAGTGCGGTGCAAATGAAATACCGACTTTTTTCGCGAACTCCTCGTGCGAAGCCGAAAGCAGCCTGTCAGTTGTGACGGTGCAGCCAATGCGTTGTTCATTGCGGATCAGCGGAAACATCCAAACGGGCGACAAGGTTGCCGTCAATGCTTCGGCACACTTCTGTGCCAGTGATACGGCACAGTCGGCGGTCTTGGCCAGCAAAGACTTCGCGATCGCACTCGAATCAGGAACTGACACTTATATCGACGTTGATGTCGTAAGGGGGATTTAAGCACAATGACTAACTATTTCGAGCAACTTTTCAAAAGCAATGTGGACAAGGATAGCAAACTTTATCCGTACACCGTGAACAAACAAGTCAAAGCAGCCAACGCCAATCGTGAAGCGTTTGAAAGTTTCAAAGCGATGTCTAACGATTTGACACTAAAGGATATTTGCGAATCGCCAACTCTAATGAAAGAGTCACTTGGCGACACCTTCAGCGGGTCGGCCAGTCTCGATGGGTTCATTCCGCAAATCTTTGCGGACATAGTGCAACTCGGACAACGTATAGGTATCGCACGACGAGACTTTCCTTTTGTTAGCCAAGCGAACAACAACTCTTTCAAAGTCCGTTACCAATGGATGAATGAAAGTTTCGGCACGTATGGTGAGGGTGACACTCTGTTGCACTCTCAGACACGCAGATTGGCCAAACAGTTGTTCTTTCTGAAACTGGGAGGCAGTTTCCAATGGACACAGGAAATGATTAACGATTCGCCAATCTCGGAAGTGTCCAACGATATTGCGATGGGCAATCAGAAGATGGTTCAACTTGAAGATCGTTGTTTGTTTCATCAACTCTTGCACTTCACCAGTTTGCAATCACCGTTGCCTGAGTTGTCACTCGACTACAACTTCATCCAGATCGATTCGTCTACTGGTGATTCGGGTGATGGACCTTCAGCCAGTGAGTTGGTGTCAAAGATGCAACAGGCGTATTTGATGTTGTTGACCAGAGAAACCGACACCATTTCGCAAGGCGAATTAAGGTTCTATATTTCGCCAAAGAGTTATATCAAACTCTGGAACCATCCTGTGCTGCAACAGTACCAGCAATCAGGCACGACAACTCAAATCCTTAAGAGTGATATTCCGCCATTCTTTCAGGTTCCACACACGATAGCGTCAAGTATCGGCTTCTTCGGTGATGACAATACTTGGCACTATTCAGATTACGACGTGTTGTTGGTCGCAACAGGATGTGCAGCCATCAGGACGCGGAGTGATGTCACCATGTCGGCACTCAATTTTCCTGAGAGGGAGACTACAGGCATCGTGATGACGCAAAGACTTATGCCCTATGTCATCAACGGTTTCCGCATGGTGCGAATCGGCGAAAGTAATTCACTTCCGATTAAGACGCTGAGCGATGTACGTTATCGCGTTCAGGATCAATCTAAGGTTGATGATTCAACACGTTTGGTCACGCTTGGTTAAGATTTTGCAGCTGCGCGGATTCGTCGGAGGTTTATTAACTGTTTTCCTTCGACGGATGATCGCGCATTCTCAAGCCCTTTCCAGTGTTTACCATTCGGCACTGGAAAGGGTCAAACGGCGGATCGGGCACGCTACACGTTCGACTCCTATCAACCGTGTTAGCGTGACCTACCCTGCATTCCATCTATCGGATTTGCTCTCAAACTAGAAAGGAAAACATGCCCGAAACACCATCAGGTTCACCCATTTACGTCACGGTGAGCGAAGCACTTGGTTTCGCGAAACTAGCACTAGATGACCATCTTACGATTCAGGATTGCAATCAAGCCATCGAAGCATCAGCGGATGAGACATTCTGGCGAAGTCCCGAAGAAGAAACGGCACGTTCTCAGCGTGCTCAACCAATGAGAAAGCACGCTCAGCTCAGTCTTTCTGCATATTACATGTACAGCAAATTGGCCGCTCACTTGGCACTCAGTTTGCCGCAAAAAGAAACTCTATCGGCTGCTGGCGGTTCTCTTGTTCAGGGCCCAGACAGTCCGACACCAACTGAATACATGTACGGTTTGAAAGCAATGGCACAGCATTATCTCGATAACTTCGAACGCATCATCAAACAAATTGTTTCCATCGGAGCGACCGTAGGTTGAACATCAGATACACGCTGAACAAACTGACGGATGATGTTTCCGAGTTGCAGCCATCTGAGTTGATAACCAGCACCCAACTCGTCACGTATGTTGGCAGTCAAGACGTTGTATGCCTTCGAATCGCAAACTTTGGCGACAAAGATGCAACGCTGGACGTAACTTCAATCAGTCCATTCATCAACGTTTCGAGAGACAAACAACGCGGCTACAGCCAAACCCTGACGATTAGTGTTGCTGGCCAAAAAGTGAGTGAGTGCGTATTTATCCGTCTCTTGCCGTCAATCGAGATGGCTGAAGTAAACGCATCTACAACACTTAACATCGGCAACGATATTTTCACCGTCAATTATTTCGTTGCTGGAGTCAATGAAGGCGAAACGAGTGTCGCGTTCTCGGATCGCTTCTCAACGGAAAAGACGGATCAGATCACGAGTCTTATCGAGAAGGCAGGCGACGTGACGCACCTGATTCGCTTTATTCCCAACAACAAACCATTGGCACCAAATCAAACGAAGCGAATGAGCATCGCAGGTCATTCGTCACTCTACGACGTGGCACAATGGTGTTCACCAGCAAACCCGACAGTCGGATACCGAGCATCACACTTCTACGTGAAAGCGTTTGTCGGTGCTGAGGAGTTGGTGTCGAACATGCTGCACAACTACGTGACCAACGGACTGGAGTTTGGCGACCATACGCAGATCATCATTCCTGCATCGTTCGTTGGTTTCTTGAACGGATTCAACGAGAAACGAGTGCTCTTCTATTCTGGATTAACGACGCCACAACTTGCGTTTCAACACACTTGCTGGGCCATCAAGAGAAACGATGGTTACTATCACCTGTCGAACCTTAAACGCCTCATGTTTTTCAACTCCGTACTTCTTGCATGGTCAGCCGATTTGGTGCGAATCAACGAACCAGGCGCATCATCTGACGTTGGTTATTTGCCGTGGAACATTCTTTACGGCCTAGATAGAAAGCCTGTCGATTACATCAAACCTTTTGTTCGTGTCCTCGGAAACTTCGACACCGAAGACCCGTATCAAGTCCCAAGCAGCAGTAGCGATGATCCATATTGTTCGCACGCCTGTGTGAGCGATCAGTTCGCTGAAGGCTTAAGCATGGCCGTTTGGAACGAAGAAACCCAAGTCGTCGAAATTAAAGGATGGACATCCGCATGAGTAGTTTAGCAATAGCAGAAAGCATTATTGATCTTATCAACACTTACGTGATCGCTCAGCAACCAATCTTGAAGGATATCTGTTGCGCAGAGAATGGTGTTTACTTGCAAAGTACAGAAGCATTTCACGCCGGGGAGTATGTTGCGATTCGAGACTTATCGAGCGATGCGAACAACATCGAGATTAGATACATTTCATGCGTCACAGTTCAAGATGAAACGCCTGTACTTCTGTTTGATGAAAACGTGACGTGTCATTACGCCAAAGAAACAACCGAGATTTTCAAAGTTTACAACGGCTTGCCCGTCAAAAATGTGTTCATCGGAGACCCAGGTGTCGTGGGGGAATACCCCTGTGTCATTGTTGAAGTCAACGACATCGAACGCGAACCATTTACGTTGGAATCCATCCAAGAAACTTACTCATGCACCATCATAACGAAAATCAGCGGGCTTGATCCCAACAACTCGTATAAAGCGTGTTTATCATTTACTGACGCTTGCGTGAGGGCACTGGAAAAACGGCTCTTTCCTTTGATTTCTCCGTACTTTGAAACGACTCTCGCCCATAACGTAGGTAAGTCGGAAAACGTCATAAAGACGACAGAAACGCTTTGTAGAGCAAATCAGATTGTGCTGGAGGATAGTTACGGCAACCGCAGGATCAACGCCATCGAAAGTCATGAGTCGAACAATGTCTACGTGCTGAAGTTCGCAACAGGAATCGACCTCAGTGAAGGCGATAAGGTCTTGATTTCGTTGGTCAATACGTTTGATACACGCGTCGGCGAGCATGTTTCATACAATTCTCAAAAAGACGGCGATCTTATTTTGCGCGAAAGTCAAATCGACTACAGAACAAAACTATTACGAAGGAGGGGAATCAATGGCTGAAGCCAAAACAAGGGCACCAATGCCTGAGAACATGACCGAAAAACAGTTTCGGTCCTACGCCTTTGACGCTCTTTATCAATACATCGACGAAACATTGAAACAAACACGAAGTCTGATACTCCAGTTCTTAGGTGCCATCGTAGCTTACGACGTGGATGAAAAGACGATCTTTTCTTGGGTGTCGCAACTGTATAACGCCCAACAAACTTTGGAAGCCATCAGAAATGACATCGAAGACTTCGAAACGCGCCATCGTCTGAACTGGTGTATAAATCATCTTGCCATGTGCATGCACGTCATCGATCTGAAAGCCATGAACATTTGGCGATTGAGTCCGCTTGACGAATCTGACGAAAACAACCAATAAAATAATATTTTTCGCACCCAAAATAAAACCCCGCGTCAATTCGCCTTCACACGCAAGAAGGCGCGCGGGGTCTAGGTCGGGCCAACTAATCTAGATACCAAAGTCATATTGTCAAATCCAACTTACCTACAATCTCACAATCTGACAATCTGACTTTTGTAATTGTCTGTTTCAATCAATATCATACTGACAGTATTTTACAATCTGACAATATGATGATGTATGAGACCGCAAAGTGTCAGATTGTCAGATTGTGAAGGGTGAAGGGAGACCAAAGTTGACAATCTGAATTACCAATCTGTCGCCAATAAATTATTTTTATTGGTTTCTTCTTGAACAGCCAATTGTGTCCATGTTTTGCATGTTTTTGACCACGACCACAGGTTTGGCAAGTATGCCCACCATTTGTTTTTCGTGACTTGATCGGACAACGCTCCGATATTTTTCTTTGCATTAACATAAACGTCCCATGACACACCCTCCGCCTTGACTTGTTTCCAAAGCGCGTCCGAATCCATTTTCCCGCCAGCATTTTGCAACGCCTTCAACACCTTGGTGTCGGCCTCCATTTGATTGCTCGATTTCTTTTCTTGCTTCCCTTTCACAAACCCAGGGTCCGTTTGGAGCAAGTCATCTGCACTCAAATCTGCAATCGCACCTGAATACACCGCCGTCACAATCTCGTTCAGTTTCGCAGGTTTATCTGGAATTGGTTCTTTATGCACAACAATAGAAGCAGCAACGGTTGGCACGTCACCGAGTCCGCTGGCTGTCACCTTTGCCATGTAATATTTCATTTGATCCTGTGCATCTTTCGAGAAAAAGTAGGCTGCACGACATGCACCAGAAAACGCCATCGAACCCATGATCCGTTCAACCGCCGTTTTTCCCGTTCCCTTGTTGATATGATGATTGGCAATGATTGTTATTCCGTAGGTGCCAGCGATCTCGTTTAATGGAAAAAGAATGTCGTAAACAGCACCATAATCCTTGAAGTCAACCCCACCCAACGACGCCGCCAACGAATCGACAATAACCAATTTGGTTTGCGGGTGTGCTTCCAAGTCACGTCTGAACTGGTCTAGGTCTTTTTTCAGGTTGACTCGTTGTTTGATTCGGTTCACTTTCGAAAGGTCCGCCCCTGCCAATCGCAACCTTGGACGCCATATTGTCTTGATGTCATCTTCAATGTTGAAGTACAGGACTTCCCCAACGGCCGGAGCGTCACCAGCAAAAAACGGAGTGCCTGTCGTTAAACATGATGTGTAGTAATTGCACGCCAACGACTTGCCGTTTTTCGGGAAACCAACTTGAAGTGTCAAGGCATTGGCTGGAATGAATCCCTCAATCAACCATGTTACGGGCTCCTCCTTATCATCCGCTGCACAAAGGCGGGTCCACGTCGATGAGGGTGCGACAAACTCAATCTTCGGCCCCTTCGCAACTATCGGTTCTGGTTCGTAACTCCCAATGCTCTCCGCGATTCTCGCGACCTCGTTGTCATGCAAGGGTGGATCGCACCGTGTTTCGTTCTCAACTCTCAACAGTGCAAGAATGCTTTCAGACGTTGCGCCTTTCTTGCGAACCGCTCCAGCAATTGAGGCAAGGGTACTATTTCGCTCACCCGCTTGTATTTTGGTGCCTGAGGCTATTCCGCCAATCGATTCTGTTTTCCAATCCACGTAACTGGACTCAATTTGTTTCGATGCTTGCGGTGTTTTTCTCTGCTTCGCGCCGAAGAACAGATCAACGCACTTCTTTGGCAACTCTGCCAGAAACTTAGGCGAATCAGGATCAAAATAATATCGATTGCCCGAAGCGTGCAGACTCGGAGTCATGCAAACACAATGAACTCCGCAAAGAATATCAACTTGCTTGCCGAAAATCTTCGTCATTGTTTTTAGATTGGGTCGATCGCACGAGTAGAAAAGGTGCCGTCCTCCACCGCCTGAATGCTGCGTGAAAGTTGGAGGTAATTCCAGATTATGTTCCGACACCAAGTCTAGAAAATCCAGTTCTCCATCCTTTTCAATATCGATAACGACCAAATTGCTCTTGCCACAATGTAGTGCCAACCCCGCGTCGCTCCATTCCCCGTTGAACCAGTCTTCTAGTTGTGTTTCATCGGTTGTTGCGGCGCTGGTCCAATTCCCGATGTGACACTTGGTTTGTAAATGAGTCGGTACGACGTGCCAACCTTGTTTCGCATACCACTTTGCGTAATCTAGAATTGTGCGTGATGTTTTGACTTGGCCATTCGTTTCTGACATGCTTGTTATTAACTCCTCATATAAAGGGTGCGGGCCGTTCGCTGGTTAGGCGAGTCGGCCCTGAAGTTAATAACACACTGTAGAGAGCGATCAGCTCATATTATTGCGATGTGAATAACGTGCGACGAGCACTATTATATAGACTAACCAATGTTATTAACCTCTTACCCATAACCTACATATATATTATACAAGAATTGCAACCAATCCTGCTCGATTGACGCAATTATTTATTGCCATTGGCTTTGCGGCTTATCAACCCAAAAGCAAAACGGCACGTTATCATCCCAGCAATCAGATGCTGGCAACCATTCAGGTCGATGATAGTCTGCCCATGAGCTACCGTATGCTTTATCAGGTAGACTCCACGGCCATTGGCCGGGGTGAATAAAGCATGATTGTGGCAGTGGATATAGCTTCTGTCGTTTTCTGTTTCGCATCTTTAGTTTGTCCTGTTTATGTCTCACTCGTTGGTTTGCATTACTGCAAATGCACCGGTAGCTCCAATCGGACTTTCAACCAGCAACATTTCTTGTATTTCTTCCCACTCTTGCATGGACAAAGGTCATTTTTACCCTGCTTACGTTTTTGCAAGCTTTCTTGTGTCGCGTATTTGGGCGCATGGTTGCCGCATGATCGCGATTTAGGTATTGAATCTGATCGCATGGTTGTTTTCTTTCTGGCAAAATCACAGGCAACCGCAACGCGACCGCGCAATCATGTAACGCAGCGGTTGCCTGTTGGAGCAATGACCTTAGTTGTTACTTGGCTTTCGTCCTGAAATGCCTTCATCAAAACGGTAAGACTGGAACAAGTGGTATGCAAATGAAAAACTACGTATTCCCAAATAATTATTATGTTGTATCAAAACTAGGTGAAATGACGGCGCTACAGGCAACCACAAGTGAAATCCACCGTCAAGCAAATTGACAGAAATCTTTTTTGGTCGTTCAATAGCGAGTAGAGGAGTAGCACGATTTCGCAGTAATTAGTTCTTTGGACGCGTTGTGCCGTTTGGCGTACCATGGCGCGGACTTGTTCCCGAACATCCAGTTGGGTAACATTCCCGTCGATGGACCTCCGCGAATCCATCGGCACTCGAAAGGAGAAGTACATGTCCAGAATTAGAGCACTCGTCTACATGACTCTCGGACTCGCTTTCGTCCCTTCGATTGGCTGCAAAGACAAGGAGGCAGAGCGACGAATCGCCGAACTTGAACGAAAGCTCCAGGAAAATGAGGACGAGCAAAAAACGAAGGAAAGCGATCCCAAAACGCCTAGCAAGGCGAACTTTGAGAAGGTCATACGTAATGAGATGTCGAATAGTCGACACGTTCTGATCCAATCGCGTGGGGGCTTGGGGAATGCGGGTCGCAAATGCGAGTTCCGCGAGTTTGTCGAGGCAATGAAGGCAGTTGGCATAGTCGGGTACATCGACAAAGCTCAGCCTAAACGGGGATTTGGGGTTATGCCCGACTGGCGCGTGTTCTTCGAGCCTCAAGGGACGCAGTCTGTTTATGAGGATGACCTCGCGGTGGTACTTGGGTATCCCGATCCTAACAGTATCGAGGTAGTTCGTTTTTCGGAACCCACAGCGGCAATGGGACGCACAGTAGCGGAGGTAGAATACACGTTTCAATGGCGCTTGGCTGAGACTTTTTCGATCGGCGATGAGCGAAGCAAGGTTTTCCAAAAGGCAATGGAAGAGGGGGGGGTTCTTTCTCTCGATGTTTCCCAACGGGAGAATGAGAAGGTGATTTTTGTGCTGTATAGCGATGGCTGGAAGGGGGAAATCAAGCCCCAGAGGTACGAGCAAAAGTAATACTCGCATCGCGGAAGAGCGAGCGTCCGTTCACTGTGCCTCAACGTGACACACATTGTGTCACAACTATTGCTGAAACCTAGTGGCGTAGTAATTTCACTAACATTGGGGTAATACGGAATGACATTAGGGGTGACAGTGGGACCGATAATATCCAATGGGGTGTATGCTAAAGAGTTGCATCTCTATTTTCGATTCCTAGCACCCCAGTCTCCTGGCCGGCGAACCCGGCCTTTTTCATGGGCACATTGGCTCACAACGAAAACAGTGTGATTCTTGCCCCGAGTGCAGTGTCCCGATCGCAGTGAATGTGCTTACGTATTACGCTTAACTCCATTCATTCGCGTGCCGTTGCACTTCCCAATTTGATCAGCGCTTCTTTTTCTTGCCGTGTCATCGCCTTGATTGCGGCCTCTTGCTTTGATGCCAAGCTCCGCGAAGAGAAGGGTGCCTGGTATTCAAGCCGTGCCGGAAGTCGGCTGCGAGTGTATTTGGAAGCCGTTCCCTCGTTGTGCTGTTCAATGCGCCGAGTCACATTTGTTGTGATGCCCGTGTAAAGGGAGCCGTCGACGCAGCGCAAGAGATAGACGAACCAAGTCTCATTTTGCGATTGGTCGTGAGTGGTCACCTGTCTAATCCGCTTTTTCTGTCTTGATTTGCGTCGACGCTGACTGCGATCCAAAGCGACGCGCGTAAATGCACGAATACTCAGCTCCGAGAAACATGATCAGTGCGGAGTAGTACACCCAGATGAGCAGTACCACGAGCGAACCCGCCGTGCCATACGCTGAAATCAACCCGCTATAGCCCAGATACACGCCGATCAAATACTGGCCTACGGTAAACAAGATTGCAGTGCCCACGGCACTTGCCCAAACGTCGCTCCACTTTATTTTCACGTAAGGAAGCAGCTTGAAGATGGCAGCGAAGACAAGTGTCAAAACCAACGTCGAAAGGAGAACCGAAGCGTACTGCCACATCTGTTCGATACGGGGGACTTTGCCGACCAGATGTCCGTTGATGGCCGTGAGGACCGCGGTCAGCAATGGCAGCACAAGCAAGATGAATCCAACCCCGAGCACCATGACGATGGAAGTGAGGCGGGCTCTCACGAAATGAATTAAGCCTCGTCCAGGAATTCGCTGCACGCCCCAAATGAAATTGAGTGAGTCCTGTAATTGGTTGAACACGCCTGTAGCTCCCCAGATCAATATGGCAAAGCCAAGGATCATGGTTAGCCTGTCGGGCGCTGGTTTGCTGGCGTTTATGACGATGGTTTCTGCAACCTTGGCGGCTTCGCTGCCGGCGATCATCCCAATCTCGGCTACCACATCTTGCCCAATTTTTTCTCGATCAAGATGAGCGCCCGCGACCGTGAGCAATAATACGATCACGGGTGCGATGGAGAGAATCGCGTAGAACGACATCGCAGCAGCCAAACTGTAAGCTTGATGCCCAAACGAGACTTTCAATGTTGCCTTGAGGGTATAGAGATGGCACGCAATCAGGCTCGGCTTGGGATCAATTTTGTGGGGGGTGTTAGTGTCACCTTTGTCCATCGTGCAACAAGCTCCGGGCCGAGTTTCCATTACATTAGAATTCAGGCTCGCGCACAATGGAAGATCGTCCTTCTTGGGCAATAGAAACCGACAGGCTGATACCTTAGGGCGTTGCGTTACCGGCGCCGGGTCTTGGCTTGACCTCTAGCGCCAAGGTACAGCGAAACCGTGGTTAACACGGGTTCCTTCATGCAACTTTCTACGTTGTCTTTCCTTCGAGATCTTCTCTGGACACTTGCATTTTCCCAACATGGGGGGGGGTCGCGAGCCGAAAATGGAATTCAAATCCAGAGCAGAATCGGAGTATCGATTCGCAATCATAAGGTGGTTGCAATCTTCGTTCGGTGATTTCATTGGAAATGGCGAGGCCGCGAGGTATCATGATCGGATCTCTATTGGGGCCTGTTCTTGTGAATACCTAAGTTGAATTTTTGTCGATGCGCGCGACTTTCGCGGCTCGGCGTGCGAAACATCGCGCTGCATTTCGTGTCTCGTGTCCGGATTTCACCGGACCAAGCAGAAAGGGGTGTCGCATGAGTTGTCTTCGGCGTTTCGTTGGACTCGCACTTTTCCCATCAATATTTCAACTTCATCAGCGTCGTTGCAGAATCGCACATGGGACGTTCATTGCTGCTGTTTTGTGGCAAGTCGTAGCTGCCAACGCCTTCGGTCCCGGTCCAGGGCCGTGCAACGGCTGCGGCGCATGTTGCACGAATGGGCCGATTGGTCCGAGTTGCGTCGTAACGACTCCCGCGGATTGCGTTAACAATCTGGGGGGAAACCCGCAAGACGTTGGGACCGATTGCAATGACGCCGATGGCGATCTCGTGGCTGATGCGTGCGAACCCCAGTTTCCGTTGTGCGTGCCCACTTCCGATCAGCTTGGTTGCACAAGTGCATGTCCGGGGCCGTTGCCATGCAATCCGACCAAAGTTCAATTCGGATCGTCGGGCATTTTTGTGCTTGAGTGCGAGTGCGATGTTGATTGCTACGTCGATCTCACGACGGCTGTTCCTCGCTGCACGACAGGCTGCGCGAACGCACCAACGATTCAATCGTGCGAGGCGTTTGCTCAACCGATCGGCGATTTGAATTTCATCATCGAGTGTCAATGTGCAGCCACGGGTGCGTGTTGTCGTGGCGACCAATCGTGTTATGTGACAAACGAATATACGTGTACGACCAATGGAGGCGCCTATCTTGGTGATAACTCCGCTTGCGCGAACGTGAGCGCGGCGTGCTGTTATGACAGCGACGGTGATTTCGTGCCTGAGAGCTGTGATATCGCCAACCAGACTTGTTGTGCCGGAGTGCTGAACGGCAGTTTCCATGAAGAATCAAGTCAATGTGGGGGAACCGGCGCCTGTTGCTTTGGTTTCACCGGCGGTGCTTGCGCTGAAGTCGACAAGGTCTGCTGCGACGACATACTCGGCGGTTTCCTCGGAGTCGGAACGGTTTGCGAAGGTGACAACAACGGCGACACGCTCGACGACGCGTGCGAAAACGTGCCAACAGGTGCATGTTGTCTCGATGCGTATTCGTGCGTGATGGCCACCGAAGTGCTTTGCGAAGGAATTGATGGAACTTACTTGGGCGACAACTCGCAGTGCAGCGGAATCATCGGGGCTTGCTGCTTCGACGGCGATAACGATGGCGTACCGGAATCGTGCACAGAGATGGACCTTGTCTGTTGCACGGAAGAATACGGCGGCAGTTTCCAAGGCGAGGGTTCGGTATGCGGAGGAACTGGGGCATGTTGCTTCGGGTTTACCGGCGGTGGATGCGCGGTCGTCGATGAAATGTGTTGCGATGATTTGCTGGGCGGATTCCTCGGCGTTGGAACCGGCTGCTTCGGCGATGGTAATGGCAACGGGTTTGATGACGCGTGCGAGATCGGCACAGGTTGCGGACCTGCCCCGGGTGGTCAAGCGTGCCAGGGATTGTGCTTCCCGAATGAGTTCTGTACTCCCACCAAGATCAGACGAAGCGTCAACGGGGAGTACACCATCATCGAATGTAACTGTGAATCTCCTGACCCATTCGTTTGCGTACCGGTCTTCAATCCCATTGGCGGCATCAGCTGCAATGGGAACTGCGATCCGCAGATTCCCGGCGCGTGCACGCTGATCACCACCGGCCACATTGATGGTACTGTTGACTACGAGTGTCAATGCGTCGATCTCGTCGCACCGTGTGATTTCAACCCGCTTATCGGTGCGTGCCGCAGCGCCTGCCTCGACGATACGCTTGCGTGCGTTCCCGATCGCATCAAGACTGGTGCAACCGATCCACCAGTCATTGAGTCCTGCACGTGCCAGCGGCCTGAAGATTGTCGTCCGATTGAACATCCTTTGATTCCCCAAACGTGCATCGGCAATTGCATACCGGGAATGTCCTGTAACGAGATTGCAGCGGGTGATCCGCTTGGCAATATCATTACAGACTGTGTTTGTCAGAATCTTCCGCCTCAAGCATGTTGCCTGCCGAATGCAGATGTCACGTGTCACGTGATGTTGCCGGTGGAGTGCTTCGAATTGGGCGGCACTCCGCAAGGGAATGGAACACAATGCATCGGGCACGGTGCCTGTTGCGACCCCGAAGGCGGATGCCTGTTCATTGACGGCGTTTGCTGCGACGACATCGGCGGCACTTTCCTCGGGGTCAACTCGATGTGCATGGGCGAAGGCGCCTGCTGCCTCGACGTCACCGACGATCAATTCCTGTACGACACATGCAAAGAACAGGACGGAGCGTGCTGTGCGGCCACCGGTGGTTTGTTTGGCGGCATTGGCACTACATGCGAGCTCGAATCGTGTTGCCTGTTCGATGGGAGTTGCAGCGATCTTGATCCGGAATGCTGTGTGGAATCCGGTGGAGCTCCGGGTGGGGTGGGTAGCGCTTGCGCAGGATTTGGCGCGTGCTGCCTCGACATAGACGACGGTCCCTTCCAATACGACTTATGCTATGAAACGGATGGCGGGTGCTGCGTCAACCAAGGCGGGCTCTTCTATGGCGCGAGTACAACATGCGACTTGCAGGCGTGTTGCCTCGAGCAGGCGTGCCAGTTACTTGACTCGCGTTGCTGTCTCAGTTCGGGCGGAACTCCGATGGGCGCGAACACTAATTGCGATGACCTCGACAACAATGGTCTGGCGGATGTTTGCGAGGACTGTGCTCCGATTTTCGCAGGCACCGCTTGCAACCCCAACGCATGCCCAGCCCTCTCGTTGGACTGTACATCAGTAGCGTTGCAATGCGATCAGGGCGGCACCGGCACGATGCCCGGCTGCGTGTTCAGCGAATGCGACTGCATTTTCATGTTTTCATGCCATGTCGTGATCAACGAGCTGGGGCAACCGAGTTGCGTCGGGGGATGCGGCGACACGGGTGAGAATTGCGTGCTTCGGGGCTCTGACAGCAACGGCGATGGTATTCGCGATACGTTCAAGTGCGAATGCGCGCTCGAGCTTTGTTCCGATACGCTCGAATGTGATGACCTAAACGTATGTACATGCGACTTCTGTCCGATCGGTTTGGGTTTATGTCAGCACGGTCCGATCGAATTCGGCAATGTGAATTGCGCGGGACCGCCCGACCAGGTGGATATTGACGACATACTCTGCGTGTTACGCGGGTTCAGCAATATTCGCATGTGCCCCAACGCGGACCTGCATCCTCTTTGCATGGGCAACAATATCATCAATCTGGACGATATCCTGATGGTGATTCGCGCGTTCGGTGGTGAAGACCCCTGTGGATGTGAGCCATAGCAGACAGTGCTCTGGCGATACCTCTGACAAACGCGGCAGACCTTTCGTTCGTGTAATACTGGACGTCGGGTCTGCTGGCGTTTCATGGGGTATCGTGTTAGAAATCACAATCTCCGCGAAGGGTGTCGGCGCGGGCCGGCGCGGAGTGCCAGCTTCAGTGCGGGCTGGGGGAATCAGCGTAAGGAGATTCTGATTATGCGAAGCGGACGTTTTTTTGCATTGGCGGGTGGTTGTTTGCTGGCCGGGTTGGTTACGGTGAGTTGCTCGCCTTCGGCGTTGCGGCAGGAAGTTCCTCTGGAGTTGACTGGATCCCTCAGCACGTTTGAAGTCGAGGCAGGTGTTCCGGTGCAGAAGACTGCCACTTATCCCTATGACGCGCCGGTCACGATCGGCAACGGTTCGATCGCCATTAACGTTGAAGACATTACATTTACTCCGGCTGAGACCAGCGGCGGAAAATCGCGTGTGACGCTTCAGGGAGGCGAAAGCACGATCGTCGTCAATGTGCGTATCGCAGATGAATCAGGTTTGGCGACTGTCTGCGATGATGGCGAAGCTTACGGTCCATTTACCGTGGAACTGGCGGACAATGTTCCCGTCAGCGTTTCGCCGCGCACCGTCGAATTGAGCGATTCCACCATTGACCTGCTGAACGGCGGCACGATCAGCCTGTGTGTCGAAGTGACGGCGCAACAGGCTGGAACCGTGACCATTGACAAGTTGGTCCTCGATTTAGGATTGTAAGTTACAGATGGCACGACACATTTGTATTCATGTTTGGCTGATCGGCGCGATGCTGATGAACGCATCGGCACGCGCCGATTGGCCGAATTTCCGCGGCCCCAATTACGATGGCATCAGCACGGAATCCGGCATTCGATTTGAATGGAAAGATCCGATTCCGATTGTTTGGGAGCGCAACGTCGGGTCATCTTTCAGTTCGTTCGCGTGCGTAGGCGATCGCGTCTACACCTGTGGCACAAAAGAGAAGAAGCAGGTTTTGTTCTGCTTGAACGCGGACAATGGTGAAGTCATCTGGGAGAACGAGTTTGAGCAGGACTATCGCGAGCCACAGGGCGGCGATGGGACTCGGGCAACTCCGACGGTCGTAGATGGTCGAGTGTATGTGCTGGGGGCGCGAGGGCGGCTCCTGTGCGTCGACGCCAATACCGGCAAAGATATCTGGGACAAGCAGTTCAAACATCGGCCGCAGTGGGGATACAGCGGGTCGGTGCTGGTCGAGGGTGAATTCGCCATCGCGACTGCGGGCAAAGAACAGGGTGCAATTGCCGCCTTCGATCGGAAGTCTGGCGAAGAGCGTTGGAAGGCCGGTGACGACGTGCCCGGCTACGCGACGCCGTATCCGTTTACGTTCGAGGGTCAACGTTACATTGTCGGGTTTACGGGCAAATCTGCGATCATCGTCGATGCTGCGACGGGGCGCGAGGTTTGCAACTTACCGTGGGCAACAAGTTACGACGTTAACGCTGCGGCTCCGATCTTCACCAATGGATATCTGTTTCTCGCTTCGGGGTATGACACCGGCAGCGGGTTGTATAAGTTGCAGAAGGTTGGCGAAAAGTTAACTGCAACCGAAGTGTGGAAAAACCAGGCATTTCTAGCGAAGTTTCAGTCGTGCCTACTTCATAATGGTACGCTGTACGGCAGTGATCAGCGGGCGTTGATCGCGGCTGATCTCATGACGGGCAAGGAGCTTTGGCGAAAGCGACATCTCCAAAATGGGACGATGTTACTTGTCGGTGATCACCTGGTTCTGCTCAGTGAGAAGGGACAACTTCAGATTGCGCCGGCTTCGCCGCAAGACTGGCAACCGGTGACGACGGCTGACATTTTGAGTGATCGCTGCTGGAGTGCGCCGGTGCTGCATCGCGGTCGATTGTTCGTTCGAAATCTGGATCGCATCGCGTGTTTTGATATCAGACAGCCCGCCCAAACGGGAGAGGGCAAACCATAGGGGTTCCATTCATGAGCACTTCCCGTAGAAAGTTCATCGCAGGAGCGGCTGCCGGCACATCCTTTGGCGTTTTTGTTGGAAGCGAAGCCCTCGGCGAAAATCGTGCGGGCAGCCCCGCCCGCCGCAGGGTCATTGAGGGCGCGCCTTCGTCGCCGTTTTCCCGCGCGGTTGAGTTTAGCCGAGTGATTCATGTATCGGGTGTGCTTGCGCACAAGCCGGGTACGCGCGATCTCGTCTCGCAACAATTTGAACCGCAGGCACGACAGGTATTGGAAAATTTGAAGGCCAGCGTGGAGGCTGCGGGTTCGTCGATGGAATCCGTCCTGAAGTGCATGTGTTTCCTCACGGACGAAAACGACTTCGCGGCTTTCAACAAGGTTTACACTGAGTTTTTTCCGAAAGACCCGCCCGCTCGTTCGACAATCATTGTCAAAGCGCTGGTCGCCCCTGGCGCGAAAGTGGAAATCGACTGCGTGACTTGCATCGACGATCGCTTGATCCCTGAATGATTGCACCGGCGTCTCGCCTGTATTGACCGTTCAACTCTCTCCGCTACTCCGTTTGCTGGATTTGTCCAGAACCTCATTGTCCCTACAATCTGTGGAGCAATGGGTTCGAGGTATCCTTTTGGTTTTCGAAGGACGAGAATTGCATGAGCACCGCCGTATCCGCAGCCGTGATGACCGCGTTCAAAAAGCCGATTGAGGTTCAGTCGTTTTCTGTCCCATCGCAACTCGGCGCAGGCGATGTGCTGGTGAAGGTCGAAATGGCTGGTGTCTGCGGGACTGACGTGCATTTGCATCGCGGCGAATTGAAAGTTCCTCTACCGCTCATCATGGGCCATGAAACAACGGGGCATGTCGTCGAAACGGGCGGCGCGGTGAAAGACTACACGGGAAACGAATTGAAACCCGGTGACCGCATCAGTTGGACGGTGGGCATCGCGTGCGGTCAGTGTCGATATTGTCGCGTGTATTCGTTGCCGAGTCGTTGTTTGAATCGTAAGGCCTACGGTGTGAACACACCTTGTGATCATCCGCCGCATTTGCTCGGTGGGTACGCGCAGATGCATCACCTGCGCGCTGGAACTGCGATGTACAAGCTACCCGATGACTTGCCCTCAGAAGCACTCATCGGCGCTGGTTGCGGTCTGGTGACAGCCGTGCATGGGTTCGAGCGACTGCCCGTGCGCTGGGGCGAGTCCGTGGTGATTCAAGGCGCAGGCCCGGTCGGTTTGGCTGCGCTGGCTCTTGCAAAAGAAGCGGGGGCACGACCGTTGATCGCGATTGGCGGTCCGGCGGATCGACTTGCGCGGTGCAAACGATTCGGTGCCGATGTCACTATCGATGTGGATCAAGTGAAAGATGTGGCAGCGAGGCGGCAACTGGTTTTCGACCAAACGAACGGACTCGGGGCCGACATGGTTGTTGAGTGTGTTGGCGTGCCATCGGCCGTTGCTGAAGGCATGGAACTCGCACGCGATGGCGGGAAGTTTCTTGTGCTTGGTCAATACTGCGACGCCGGTCCGACGATGATCAATCCGCATCACATCGTACGCAAAGAGCTGACGATGGTGGGCAGCTACGGCAGCGGACCGCCGCACTGGGTGGCTGCGTTAGAACTGCTCCGTACACGCCGCGATCAATATCCGTTCCACGAGCTGATTACGCACCGCTATAAGCTCGATCAGGTGAACGAAGCGCTGGAGGCTGTGGCTTCGTGGAAAACTGGGAAAGCGGTCGTGCTACCGAACGGTTAGCCGCATACCCAAATGCTGCGTCCAATAAACACGCATTGTGCGGCTGGTTCTCCACGGTTCGCGCGCTGAAGTTCCGGCAAATCGTGTTCATTGAAGCTTGCGCGCGTAAACGATAAACTTGCGGTAATTCAGCGTTTCTGGAGGGCAACCGTTGTTCATTCGCCCGGAGCCATCGCAAAACGTGCCGCCCGTTCGTCGGCCGGCGTCCTTATTGACTCCCGTCCTGCGCACATTCCTCACCGTTTGCCTCGTCCTCGGCGTGTACATGGTGGGCAACACGGTTTATCTGCTGCTGAATCGATTGGCGGATGCAGCCGGTTGGCGTTTCTTCGCCATCGGCGAAAAGACGATTCCGAAGCTCTTTCAAGCGATGCTGGTATCGCACACGTTCGTTGGGCTGGTTTTCACAGTTCTTATGCTGTTGTTTGCGGTTTTGCATTTGCCGCGCGTGTGGAAGCGCCATAGGCCAAGAACGGTGTTTTCGGGTGTTGCTCTTATCGTTACCGGCCTGGCCCTATCGGTGACGGGATTGTTCATTATGACAGCGGCAGCCACACGCAATAACTCGTGGGCGTGGTGGGTTCATGTATCTTGCGCGGCGCTCGCGCCAACGATGTACATCGTCCATCGCGGTGTGTCGTTCGTGCCCGCTATGCGTCGTGATTACGTGCGTTTCAGCGGCGCGGTGGCCGCGCTGCTGGCGGTTGTGGTGACTGCGCACATGTTCAGCAAGCGCGATCCAGCTTTGACGAAGGAGGCGCTGCTGGCTTTGTCGAAGGATGCGCACAAAGGTCCCGGCGCAAAACAACGCGACGTGGGCGACTATGTCGAGTCAAAGTTTGTACCTGCCGCATTCGTGCCGACGGGCAGCCCGTTCTTTCCATCGGCAGCGACGACAACGACTGGCGATTATCTTCCTTCGCGCATCATCACGCGCGACGATCTCGGCAAGAAGGAGCAGTTGCAGGCAGACCTCGACAAATATGGTTTCGCCAAGGACACGCTGATCGGTGCGGACACATGCAATCGCTGCCACCAGGACATCGTCGATCAGTGGTCGAAGTCGGCGCATCGCTTTGCTTCATTCAATAACCCTTTCTATGAAGCCACCATCAACGACATGCGCGAAAACGCGAACGCACCAAACAAATGGGTTGAGGAACATGTGAAGCAATTTCCGGATGTCGCAGAGCGCATCGGAATGGTTAAGAGCAAATGGTGCAGCGGGTGTCACGATCCGTCACTCATGCTCGCGGGCAAGATGGACGAGCCGATCGATCGTGCGACACCGGAAGCCCAGGCTGGTCTGACATGCCTCGCCTGCCACGCCATCGATCAGATTCACAACACGACGGGTAACGCGAACTACAACATCGCGGACGAAACCGAAGACCCGTACATTTTCCCCGAGGCCGAGGATAAGACCTTGGCGGCCTACCTGCACGATCTGGCGATCAAAGCCAAGCCGACCGTGCATATGCGGCAGATGAAAAAGGAGTTTTTCGGCAAGAGCGATTTCTGTGCGACGTGCCACAAAGTTAATTTGAATGTGCCCGTAAACAATTACCGTTGGTTCCGCGGGCAGAATGATTTCGATGCATGGCACGACAGCGGTGTAGCGCTCAATGCATCGCGCACGTTCTATCGCCCGCCCAAGGCGCGACAGTGTCAGGATTGCCACATGCCGCCGGAGCCTGCACCGCTGGGTGATGTGGCCGCCAAGAACGGCATGGTTCGTTCGCATCGATTCCTGGCGGTGAACACGGCTCTGCCGTTCGTACGCGGCGATGAAGACACGCTGAAGCGAACCGAAGAATTCATGAAGACGGAGAAACTCACGGTTGATGTTTTTGCGGTTACACCGGACGGCGCGGACGGTCCAATCATGGCAGTCGAACGAAGCAACGTGTCGCTACCTGTCGGTGCGCGATTCGGGTTCGACGTAGTGGTTCGCAACCTTGGCGTCGGTCACACCTTCCCCGGCGGCACCAATGATTCGAATGAAGGATGGCTCGAAGTAATCGTAACTGATGAGTCGGGCAGGCAACTGGCTGTCAGCGGCGCTATTCAGGAGGACGGCTATCTCGATCCGTACGCGCACTTGTACAAGTCAATCATGCTTGACCATTGGGGAAATCGAATCTCTCGGCGCAATGCGCAGGACATCCATGTGGCTGCTTTCGCGCGGGTGATCGGGCCGGGTACCGCTGATGTCGCGCACTACGCGTTCACGCCGCCACCGGAATTGGCCGGGCAGAAGATCAAGATCAAATCGAAATTGCAATGGCGTAAGTTTGATCGACCGTACACCGATTTTGCTTACAAGAAGAACCCACAGGCGTTCAAACGCTTTGATGAGTGCCCTGATTTGCCGGTGACTACGATCGCCGAGGATGAGATTACTTTGCAGATTGCTGCTGCCGGTGCAACGATCGTTCCTGCTGAGACCGTTCAAGATAAAGCCGATTGGATGCGTTACAACGATTACGGCATCGGCCTGTTCCTGCAGGAGGATACCCGCGGCGCACAGCGGGCATTCGAGATGGTGGCAGCCGTTGCGCCAGAGCGTCTCGACGGCCCGCGAAATCTCGCGCGTGTCGCTATACGCGACGGCAAGCTCGATCGAGCCTTTGCTTACTTGCGGGAAAACGAGCGCGTTAAGCCGGCTGACGCGCAATCCGCCTGGGTGTGGGGCGTGGCTTTGCAGGAAGATGGTCGATACGAAGAGGCAGTGCTGGCGTACATGCGCGTGCTGGAAGATTTTCCAGATGATCGTGCCGCTTGGCGAAACAAGGGACTTTCGCACCGGCTCAACAGCAATTTCGACAAGGCGATTGAGGCGTTTGATCGCGTGCTGAAGATTGATCCTGAGGATCGCGTCGCGCATTATCACAAGATTTTCTGCTATCGCGCGCTGGGTCGTGAGGAAGAGGCCAGGATTTCGGAAGAGGCGTATGAGCTTTATCAGATCGATGAAGCTGCGCAGGAGTTGACGCAGAAATTCCGGTTGGAAAATCCCGGCGTCAACTTCGAAACGCAGCTTATTCACGTGCACGAATTGAATGCTCCTCACTCGCACGATTCGATCGCATCCGCTGAACATTCCCACGTCGAAAAGGTTGACTAATGTCGCAATCTGGTGGTTCGAAGCGCTCGATCTTTCGGGTGGCATGGTCAAGTCGCACCTTGGCCGTGGTCGTATCACTCATGTTTCTAGCCATTTTCGATGGCTGCAAGAAGGAAGAGCCTAAAAAGCCGCAGGAAGTACGCGACTATGCGAAGGCTGCCTACGTCTTGCCCGAAGCCACGAAAGAAGATTCACAAATCAAATTCACCGACATCACGGCTGCATCAGGTGTGAACTTCGTGCATCACAACGGCGCGTTCGGCAAGAAGTGGATGCCCGAGACCATGGGAAGCGGTGGGGGGTTCTTCGACTACAACGGCGACGGTTGGGCGGACATTTTTCTAGTGAACAGTTGCGATTGGCCAGGGCACGAAAAGGGCGGCACCAAGCCGACGATGAAACTTTTCCGCAATCGTGGCGACTCGACCTTTGAGGATGTCACGGTCACAGCCAAGTTGGATGTGACGTTCTACGGAATGGGCTGCACGTTCGGCGATTATGACAACGACGACGATCCCGACATCTACGTGACGGGCGTTGGCGGGAGTCACTTGTATCGCAACGATTCGGGCGTGTTTGTCGACGTTACCGATCCAGCGGGGTACATAGATGGGCACGATCCGTTGAATCCAGTTACACCATGGTCCACCAGCGCCACCTGGTTTGATTACAACCGCGATGGTCGACTCGATCTCTACGTTTGCAACTACGTGAAGTGGAGTCCTGCCACAGATCTTTTCACCACGCGCGATGGCAAAACGAAGAGTTACGCCACGCCGCAGCAGTATCAAGGCCAAAGCGGTCGTTTATACAAGAATGTCGACGGCGCGAAGTTCGAGGATGTGACTGTGGCTGCTGGAATGGCGATTGACGGCAAATCGCTCGGTGTGGTGGCGGCTGATTTCAATGAAGATGGCTGGCCGGATTTGTTCGTGGCCAACGATACAGTCGCTAACTTCCTTTTCATGAACAATGGTAACGGCACTTTCAAGGAAGTTGGGTCGGCTGCGGGTTGCGGTTACGACGACGCGGGCCGCGCACGTGCGGGCATGGGCGTTGACGTCACTGATCCTCAAAACGACGGCAAGCTCGCGATCGGAATCGGCAACTTCAGCGGCGAGCCGGTGTCGCTCTATTCGCAGATCGAGCCGGGTCTGTTTCAAGACATCGCGGGCCCTATGCGCCTTACGCGACCGACGCTGCCGTGCCTGACGTTTGGCGTTTTGTTCTCAGATCTCGACCTCGACGGGTATCAGGACCTCGTACTCGCCAATGGCCACATCGAGCCGGAGATCAACGCAGTTGAGAAGGAAGTCACTTTCGCCCAGCGGCCGCAGGTTTTTCGCAACAACGGCAAGGGCGAATACATCGACGTGACTGATTCGGCGGGCGAGGCATTCAACGTCCCGATCGTCGGTCGCGGATTGGCTGCGGCGGATTTCGACCACGACGGTGATGAGGACGTGTTGATCACGGTCAACGGAGGGCCGGCTAAACTGTTAAGAAACGACTCCCACAATCCATCTGACAAGAATTGGATAGCCTTTCAGGTTGAGTCTCCGGGCGACTGGACCAAAAGGGGGGGGGAGTTTTTCATTGGAAACTTGCTAGAAATCAAATGTGCTGACACACTCCAACGTAGAGTGATTCGTGCAAGCAATAGCTACCTAACTCAATCTAGTTCGGCCATTATTTTCGGCCTGGGCGAATGCGAAGTTGTCAATGGTGTCAAACTTCTAGGGACGAATTACGCTCAACTAAGCGATCCAGAGGCTGGAGGATACGAGCTACGAGCGGGGTGTATATACAAAGTTCAATTCAGTTTGCGTGGTGTAATTTTTGTTGACTTTGTACCGATCAATCCAGATTGCTTGAAATGAAGCCGAGTCTCCTCAGGGCGCCCTACAACAAGGTCCTATAACCAGATAAGTACATCTTATTGAGAATTCTTCTCAATAAGGCACAGAAACTGCTGGATTTATTCCGTAATATTAGTATTGTGGGCCTCGGTTGGGTTGAGATTGATTCTCAACGATCGGCCGTAGTTGGGTTAGGAAACAATAGGTTCCTCAAGAGTAACTAGTGAAATGAATGAGTTTTTGCTTCCAAATCTAAGGTCCGGTGACTCAGGGACGGTTTTGGCCGTGCGCGATGGTGGCGCGGGTTCAAAGCGGCTGGCGGACATGGGATTTGTGCGTGGGGCGCAGGTCCAAATGGTTCGGCCGGGCACTCCATGCATCGTTCGAGTCGATGGCCAATGCGTCGGGCTCGGTAGTGCTCATCAGGACAAAATCACCGTCGGCTCGCGACGATAACAGCAGACCATTCTGATAAATCATGCCTTCGGCTGACGCCATTCAGGGTTCTACGACTCAACGAACTCTGACGATTGCGTTGGTTGGCAACCCCAATGCGGGAAAGTCCTCTCTTTTCAATCAACTAACCGGACATCGGCAGCGGATCGGCAACTATCCGGGTGTAACGGTTGAGAAGAAAACCGGCACGATGCGAGGCTCGAATCCGGGAACTTCGATCGAACTGATCGATCTGCCCGGCGCGTACAGCCTTTCTCCCGTTTCGGTCGACGAGACCATCGTTCTGGACGTGATGCTGGGCAAGCAAACTGGCACGCCACAACCCGATGTCATCATCAGCGTTCTCGACGCGACCAATCTGACGCGAAATCTTTTCCTGCTGAGTCAGCTTCTTGAGCTCGGCCGACCCGTGGTAGCGGCGTTGAACATGGTTGACCTCGCCGAGGCGAAGGGTTTGGCAATCGACATCCCAGCGCTGGCCCACGAACTGGGCGTTCCGGTCATTCCTATTGTGGCTATCAAAGGAATTGGAATCGACGAACTGAAAAAGGCGGTGCTCGATGCGTCCAGCCTGCGATCGGCGGGCCGATGTGCATCGTTTCCGGCGTGCGTTTGCGCTGAGCTTGACGGCCTGACCGAGTCTGTTTCTCAGCCCGATCCGCCGACGAACGGGAAGATCGTACGGCTCGAATTGCTGCAGACGCTGCTCGATCCAGGCGGCTACCACGAACAGCAGCTTGTTGCTCGATGCGGAAAACGGCTGGCTGAAGAACTTGTTCAACGACGTCAGCGGATTCGAGAAAGCGGCGAATCCATTGCAGAGGTGGAAGCCCGCATTCGCTACGCGTGGATCGAGCGAGTCGTTAAGCATGTCGTTTCCGCGTCGCGAGCACCGGATAAATCGAGAACTGAGTCGATAGATCGCGTGCTCACTCATCCGTTTGTGGGATTGTTCATTCTGCTGGCGATGATGGGACTTTGCTTCCAGGCGATTTATTCGTGGGCGGGTCCGCTGATGGACCTAGTGGACGGGGCCATTGCGGGAATTGGAAACTGGGTTGGGCAGAGCTTGCCGGACGGAGCGTTGCGAAGCCTTATTGTTGACGGTGCGATCGCGGGAGTCGGTGCAGTTTTCGTGTTTTTGCCTCAGATCGTCATCCTATTCCTGTTTATCGCGATCCTTGAAGACTGTGGTTACATGGCTCGCGCTGCATTCCTTTTCGATCGCTGGATGAGCCTGATCGGCCTATCGGGGAAGTCGTTCATCCCGCTGCTTTCGTCGTTCGCGTGCGCGGTGCCGGGCATCATGGCCACGCGAACAATCGAGAATCGGCGCGATCGGTTCGTGACGATCCTGATTGCGCCGTTAATGAGCTGCAGCGCGCGCTTGCCCGTCTATACCTTGCTTATCGCCGCCTTCGTCCCGGCTGTGCCGCTGCTGGGCGGACTGATCGGACTGCAAGCACTGACGATGCTCGCGATGTATCTGATTGGATTCCTCGTCGCGATTCCGATCGCGGTCATCCTGCAAAAAACAGTCTTCAAAGGTGATGGCCACGCGTTCCTTATGGAGCTCCCGACGTACAAGTGGCCGACGCCGCGAACGGTTTTCTTTCGCGTCTTCGAGCAAGGCAAGGAATTCACGATTACCGCCGGCACGATGATCTTCGCGGTGACGATCATCGTTTGGGCGTTGGGATACTATCCACGACCCGCTTCCGTGGCAGAACGCTATGAAAAGCTGCGGACAGAAGCCCGCACGAGTCTTGTCGCGGTTGGGTCTGCAAATGTCGATACCGAGGCAGAAGGCGATGCACTGCAAGAACAGCTTGACCAATTGGATCGCGATGAAGCAGGTGAGTATCTGCGGCAAAGTTATCTGGGCCGCATGGGGCATTTCATTGAGCCGGTGGTGAAGCCGTTGGGCTGGGATTGGCGGATCGGCACGGCCGTCGTCGCGTCATTTCCTGCTCGCGAAGTTGTCATCGCAACGATGGGAACGATTTACAATCTGGGTAGCGACGAGGACGAATCTTCCACAACGTTGCGGGAGCAAATACAGGCCGCCACTTGGCCTGGCGGCAAGCCGGTGTTCACACTTGCCACGGCACTTTCGATCATGGTTTTCTTCGCGTTGTGCTGCCAATGCGGCGCGACGCTGGCTGTCATCAAACGCGAGACGGGTTCCTGGGGATGGGCTGCATTTACGTTTGTCTACATGACAGGATTGGCCTACGTGGCGGCGTTGATTACGTTTCAGGTGGCTGTGCGATTCGTTGCTTAGGTGTGTGCAGATGAGCATTCAGGATGTCATCGCTCTGGCACTCGTCGGCGTGGCGCTCGTTTTCGTGGGAGCGAAAGTCCGAAAGACACTTCAGGGCCGAGGGGGATGCGGCTGCGGCTCTGATGGGTCGACGTGCGGTAAGGCTGCGAAAGTCAGTCCAGCAGCCAAACCACGCTTCCTCCCGATTGTGCAATTGAAGGCTGATCCCGTAGAACGCAAAGCCGATCACTAACGTTTTCACGTAAATCGCCAGGCAATTTGGGTGGCACGGTCAAGCCGCAGCTTGGCCGGAGTGGTATTGCTTCCCGACTCCCGTATCAGGCTTTTGCAAGTCTCACACTACAGGGATAAATTGCATTCATGGTGCTACGACATGGCATTGACCTGATCGACTGCAAGCGCATCGCTAATATGCTCGAACGACATGGCCAGCGATTTCTCGACCGCGTGCTCACGCCCGTCGAGCAGGAGCTGGCTGCGAAAAACCAGATGCGTGTGACTTTCATCGCCGGTCGCTGGGCCGCAAAAGAAGCGATTCTCAAGATGATCGGCACCGGTTGGCGTGGTGGAATCAGTTGGACCGACATGGAGATTATTCCAGACGAGTTGGGTAAACCGAACGTTCGACTCCGCGGCGAAACAGCCCTGATCGCTGGCCGCCTCGGGATTCGCGAGATTCATCTTTCGATTACGCACACGAAGGAAAACGCAGCCGCATCGGCCATCGGCGTCGGATGAACGGAGAAGGTCGGCGCTTCCGCAAACCGTCTTCAACTGAGCTGTGTTCGCCGATCCTTGACACTTTGGTGTGCGCGACTATTCTTTCGAGGCTCTCGAACGGTCGAAATCTGACGACGAACCATCGCCATGCGACGATGATTTGTTGCGGCCCGAGCTGAGCGGATGTGGCGGAATTGGCAGACGCGCAGGTTTCAGGTACCTGTGCCCGCAAGGGCGTGTAGGTTCGACTCCTATCATCCGCAGTTCGGTGGGTAAGGCAGCCCCGATGTATTCTGAGCCGACGCAATTTGGAAAGTCGGCGATTTTCACGCGAAGTTCAGTAGCGATTTGTGCCCGTCCGTCGATAGGGACGCCTAGTATTGGTTTTTTGCTGGTTCTAAACTAATGCCAGCACTCGGTCGGGTTCCCCGGCCTTTTTTTGTTGAGGCATTGCTTGGCACGATTCGAACTCTGCAACGTTTGTGAAGCCCCTGATTCGCTGAACAGTTCAATCGAAAAAACTTCCGTGCGTTCAAATGTGCGCGCTTTCCGTGACGAATCATTTGCAGTTTGGCGTTGCCAAAACTGCCGCAGCATTCACGCCCAAGACGATGTCGATCTGGACCATTACTATTCCGGATATCCATTTCAACGGCAGAAAATGGACTTGTTTCGGCGCCTGGCTTCGCGGAATTACCTCCGCCGCCTTGAGCGCACGGGGGTGCGGCCGGCAGACTCAGTTCTCGATTACGGGTGCGGATCAGGGTTGCTGATCGAGTATTTTCGACGGCGTGGCTATCACGACGTCAGTGGGTTCGACGAATATTCACCCCTTTTCGGCGATCGTTCCGTGCTCAATCGACCGTACGACTGTTTGATTATGCAGGATGTAATCGAACACGTGTCCGATCCGCGCTCGCTGATGCGCACGGCGATCTCTCTCACGAAGCCCGGTGGACGCATTTGTATCGGTACTCCGAATGCGACCGCGCTGAATCTACGTGAACCAGACGATTTTCTTCACCAGCTTCATCAACCCTACCATCGTCACATCCTCTCGCCGATGGCGCTGCGCGGTTTAGCCGCCGAGTTTGGACTCAGTGTCCTCGCCTGGCACGACATTTATTACTGTGATCTCTTCGCTCCGTTTGCGAACCAGCATTATGTGCTTTTCTACGCGAAGCTTTTCGACAATACGCTCGACCTTGCGTTCGAGCCGATTCGATTCAAATTAGGGATGTTCACTCCACGCGGAATTGCATTGGGGTTGCTAGGGCGTCTCGTTCCCCTCAGGCGAGAAATGATGGTCATATTGCGCAATGACAGTGCTACGACATGAATCCACGGAGTGAAGCAAACGTAGGGTGGGCTCTCGAACCCACCTCTTGTGCACGACTGAGTATTTGGAGTTCCAGCACAATTTTGTGCATCGACTGATTCAAATTCGCATTATTAAGCCATCAACGAACGCAATCGCTTCAAGTTGACTTTATCGAAATCGGTTCCGCGCGAGTCTTTGCCCTTCGGTGTTTCGAGGATCATTGGAACATGCGTGAAGCGCGCATCATTCACAAAATGCCGAAATCCTTCTTGGCCGATTTTTCCTTGGCCGATGTGTTCGTGGCGATCGACGCGCGAGCCGAGGTCTTTCTTTGAGTCGTTCATGTGGATGCACTTGATGTGTGCCAACCCGATGGCACTCTCGAGTTCGTCGATCATCTTGTGGTAACCATCCGCTGTGCGAAAATCATGCCCAGCCGCAAACAAATGGCACGTATCCAGGCAAACTCCGATCCTTTGGGGATCACGAACTTTTGCGAGCACGTCGCGCAAATGCTCGAATCGATGACCGATCGCGCTTCCTTGCCCAGCCGTTACTTCAAGCAGAATCATAGAATTGAATCCTGCGCAGCGATCATGGACTTCATCGAGCGATGTTGCGATGTTCGCAATGCCTTCATCGATGCTGGCGGTTAAGTGCGAGCCGGGATGCAGGACAAGATTGGGAATTCCCAGTAATTCGCAGCGTTGAAGTTCATCTGCCAGTGCAGAAATGCTCAGTTCTCTCGTCTCTTTTTTCGGAGAGCCAAGATTCAGCAAGTAATTCGCATGCGCGATAACAGGTGCCACGCGCTTGGCACTCGCCGCATCTTTGAACTGCTTAATTGCGTCTTCGGAGAGCGGCTGCGCGCGAATTTGCCGCGGATTCTTGACGAAAATCTGAATACACTGGCATCCGACGTCCAAACCGGCGTCAAAAGCCAAGTGCAAACCGCCTGCGATCGACATGTGGGCCCCAAATCGCGGTGGCTGGGACTGTGATGGGAGCTTCGTTTCTGCAGAATTTTTCTTCGATTTCATTTGTCTAGTCATTGCGATGTAACTCTATTGCCATCATTGGTTTATGTCACGGAGTTTTGGCGGCAATTTGCGCCTGTAGCCTGTGAAATAAAAAAGCATTCTTTTTCGCTTGACGCGGTAAACGGTTTCGATACTCTACCCTGCTCGCCTATGCAGTTGCACAACCGTGTGACAGCACTGGCGACACGGCTCTTTGACAATTGAAGAAGCGGACGCGGGTCTGCTGGATACCGATCGAATCAAAAGGTCTTTATCGATCGAGAGTCTGGCGGACTCATTCTGTGGATATAGTAGACCACAAAGGACAATTGAACATCCGATCGTGAGGACGAGCGAAAGCGAGTCCGAAGCGGTCGAATACTAGGTTACATTCGAAGCGCTGGAGAGCTGCTTGACTTTGAGATTGTTCGCGATGCATCGAGGTAACACTCGAAGGCGACGTGGACAGCCCCTCATAAATGTGGTCAAGCTACTAAGGGTGCATGGTGGATGCCTAGGCGTCGAGAGGCGATGAAGGACGTGGTAGGCTGCGATAAGCCTCGGGGAGCTGTCAAACAAGCTTAGATCCGGGGATCTCCGAATCGGGAAACCGGGTGTCACTGCGCAAGCAGATGGCATCACCTGCGGATGAATGTATAGTCCGTATGGAGCGAACCCAGGGAACTGAAACATCTCAGTACCTGGAGGAAAAGAAATCAACCGAGACTCCGTCAGTAGCGGCGAGCGAAGGCGGATATAGCCCAAACCGTGGTGCTTGCACCGCGGGGTTGCGGGCCCTCGAGGAGTTACAAAGGCGTCGTTAGCGGAACAGCATGGAAAGGCTGAACATAGAGGGTGACATTCCCGTACGCGAAAACGATTGCTCTCTTCTGAGAGGTGTCCCAGAGTAGCGCGGAGCTCGTGAAACTCCGCGTGAAGCAGGGGGGCCCACCCTCCAAGGCTAAGTACTACTCGACGACCGATAGTGAACAAGTAGGGCGACTGAATGGTGAAAAGAACCGTTTTCAACGGAGTTAAAAGAACCTGAAACCATGTACTTACCAGCAGTGGGAGCACGATGCCTTCGGGCCCGTGTGACCGCGTGCCTTTTGCATAATGATCCGGCGAGTTATGGTCTGCAGCCAGGTTAATCCCTTCCGGGGAGGAGCCGAAGCGAAAGCGAGTCTGAATAGGGCGATTAGTTGCAGGCTATAGACGCGAAACCACGTGATCTACCCATGGCCAGGCTGAAGCGACCGTAAAAGGTCGCGGAGGGCTGAACTCATTAACGTTGAAAAGTTATGGGATGAGCTGTGGGGAGGAGTAAAAGTCTAATCAAACGTGGAGATATCTCGTTCTCCCCGAAATAGCTCTTGGGCTAGCCTCGGGACACTACGTTGTGGGGGTAGAGCTACTGAATGAGACGAGGGTCCTACCCGGATACCTCCCTCAACCAAACTCCGAATACCACAACGACTATCCTGGGAGTCAGTCTACGGGGGATAAGCTTCGTGGACAAAAGGGGAACAACCCAGATCGTCGGCTAAGGTCCCTAATCCATGCTAAGTGCGTAAGGAAGTCCTTTCTCTATGACAGCGAGGATGTTGGCTTAGAGGCAGCCACCATTTAAAAAGTGCGTAATAGCTTACTCATCGAGAGATTGGGCGCCGATAATGAACGGGACTCAAGCATGGTACCGAAGCCACGGGCTTGCACTTTGTGCAAGCGGTAGGGGAGCGTTGATAAGTAGATACAGGCCATACCGTAAGGAGTGGTAGCGGACTTATCAAGTGATTATGCCGGGATGAGTAACGATAAAGAAGGTGAAAATCCTTCTCGCCGTAAACCTAAGGTTTCCTGGGGAAGGGAAATCCGCCCAGGGTTAGGCGGCACCTTAGACGAGGCTGAAAAGCGTAGTCGATGGATAGCAGGTTAATATTCCTGCCCTTCGTTGTGCGATCAAACCACGGTGCGTTCTTCCAGAGGGCAGCCCACGACAAGACGTGAGGGTGGCCGAAAGGCCGAGGCCGATTTGTTGCCGAAGTGCGCAAAGGGAGAACCGAGAAAAGCCGTGGGGGCAAACAGCGAATCCGTACTAAAACTGACACAGGTAGGTGAGGCGCGTAGCCTCAGGCGCTCGAGAGAACCGTCCTTAAGGAACTAGGCAATTTGACCCCGTAACTTCGGGAAAAGGGGTCCCTACCCACTTCGGTGGGAGGGCGCAGATAATCGGCACTGGCGACTGTTTATCAAAAACACAGGTCTCTGCTAACACTTACAGTGGACGTATAGAGACTGACGCCTGCTCGGTGTGGGAATGTTAAGGAAGGCGGTTAGCCGCAAGGCGAAGCTGGCAACCGAAGCACCCATAAACGGCGGCCCTAACTATGAGGGTCCTAAGGTAGCGAAATTCCTTGTCGGGTAAGTTCCGACGCGCATGAATGGCGTAACGACTGGTGCACTGTCTCAAGGACGGACTCGGTGAAATTGTACTTGTGGTGAAGATACCACATACCCGCGGCAAGACGGAAAGACCCCGTGAACCTTTACTGTAGCCTGATATTGGTCGCAGTCATCACATGCGTAGGATAGGTGGGAGGCGATGATCCAGCAGTTCCGGCTGTTGGGAAGCCAACCTTGAAATACCACCCTTGTGCTGTTTGCTCCCTAACACCATACCGTGAATCCGGGTGGTGGACAGTGTTAGGTGGGCAGTTTGACTGGGGCGGTCTCCTCCTAAAGAGTAACGGAGGAGCGCAAAGGTCGGCTCAGCGCGGTTGGCAATCGCGCGACGAGTGCATAGGCATAAGCCGGCTTAACTGCGAGATATACCCATCAAGCAGATACGAAAGTAGGCCTAAGTGATCCGGTAATCCCGTGTGGAAGGGTTATCGCTCAACGGACAAAAGGTACTCCGGGGATAACAGGCTGATCTCCCCCGAGCGTTCATAGCGGCGGGGAGGTTTGGCACCTCGATGTCGGCCCATCACATCCTGGGGCTGTAGGCGGTCCCAAGGGTTCGGCTGTTCGCCGATTAAAGTGGTACGCGAGCTGGGTTCAGACCGGCGTGAGCCAGGTCGGTCCCTATCTGCCGTGGGCGTATGAGATTTGAGAGGATATTTCCTTAGTACGAGAGGATTGGGAAGTACGTGCCTCTGGTGTACCAGCTGTCCCGCTCGGGGCATCGCTGGGTAGCTAAGCACGGAAAGGATAACCGCTGAATGCATCTAAGCGGGAAGCCCCCCTCAAGATAAGATCTCAGTGAAGTAATTCTGAAGGCCCCTGGAAGACTACCAGGTCGATAGGCGGGAGGTGTAAGCACCGTGAGGTGTTGAGCTGACCCGTACTAATGGCCAATCGCTTGACCGCATTTATGAGCGGCTGTCACTAGCTGCTTCGAATGTCACCAAGTGGCACTAACGTCCACGAACACGCGTCCGCTTCTTCAATTGCCAAGGACAATTTTGAAACCCGATCGGTTGACTCCGATCGGGTTTTTTTGTTTCTATGACATGTGGAGTTGAAAAGTTTTCGGATGGTGCTTTGAGCGACGGATGCCTTGTAGTTAGTGCGAGTTCTCTCGGACAGTTCGCAGCGGCCTGTAACATCCTTTACGGTGGATTTCTAAGCAACCTCTTATCGGACGGGATGCGATATCGTAGTTTGAACGACATGGTGCGAACGAGCTGCATATACTCGGTGACGATGCTGCTGGTCAGCGGATGCTCTATGATGTCCGAGAACCGTTTCCATTCTTGCGCCGACGGTATGACAGCCAATGCTTTGGCTGGTAAGGACGGCGCGCGCGATCTGGAACGTAGATACGGGGGGCTGGTTGCTGACTACGATGCTCTGGATCGCATGGAATCAGTCGCACATACACTTTCCACTTCGGCCACAAACCGAATTGGTCAGACATGTACGTTTTTCATTCTAAAATCAGAACGTCTCGGTGCGTTTTCGGTCTCCAGTGGTCGAATCTATATCACGCAGGGACTGTACGATTATCTTGACGAAGACGAGCTGCTTGCTGCAGTTATCGCTCATGAGATGGCCCACGTTTGGGCGCGGGATGGAGAACGAGCGGCCCCCAAGAATGCTGAGCGCCGGCTGCTGAGAGAAAAGGCGGCAGATCGTTATGCAGCGCAGCTACTTTTCCGTGCCGGCTGGTCGCCTTCCGCTATCATCGAAGTTCTTGAAATCACTCGCGCGGTACAGCCGCCTGGATATTGTGATGCCAGAATCGCTGAACTACGCGGCGTGAACGAATGAGCAAGCAATTCTGACGTTCTTTCCCTGGGGAAAGAACGAGCTTTTAGGCTTTTGAAGAAGATTTACTCAATGTTGTAGCCCCTCATTTCCTGAGTTCCACATCGAACCGAAATTGGTCGCATCGTCCAATACAGGCGTTTTCGCTGTGAAAAACGGCAATGATGCTCAGTTTTCAAAAATCCGCCTTGACAGCAGCCCGAGTGTGCAGTATGTTCTGTATAGACAGAAACGGGAGAACTATAGCGTGGAAATGTCACCGGCTATCAAGGGGTTTGTCCTCCACTGGGGCGAAATGGGCGCCCGATGGGGCATCAATCGAACCGTGGCGCAGATACACGCGCTGCTGTACTTGTCCCCCAAACCGGTGAACGCCGAGGAAATCGCCGAGACGCTGGGTGTGGCCCGCTCCAATGTGAGCAACAGTTTGAAGGAGCTGCAGGGCTGGGGCATCGTGAAGCTGGTGCACGTCTTGGGTGACCGGCGCGATCATTTCGAATCCATGAAGGACGTGATGGAAATGTTCATGGTCATCATGGATGAGAGGAAGAAGCGAGAGTGTGATCCGACGATATCAGCCCTTCGTGAGCTGGTCTCCCAAGCGAAAAAGTCGGGGGCGAAAGACTCGTACACGGCTGAAAGGATCGCTGACATGCTCGGTTTTTTCGAATCGATGACCGGACTGTACGGTGAGGTGCGAAAATACCCTGCCAGCTCGGTGCAGAAGATGCTGAAAATGGGTGACAAGTTGATGAAACTTCTCGGACTCGGCGGCCGGGAGTAACGAACATATTTTTTTTGCGAGCAGAGTTCTGTGTGTGCAGAAACAACAGACAACAAGGATGAAGCAGTCGAAAGTAGTCATCGTTTTTTGAGAGTTATTTTGAAGGAGATTCGTCATGGAAAACCAATTCGCAGTGGGAAGTCACTCGGCATACCTGTTTCTGAGCGTTCTCATGACTATCTGGGTAGCGAAAACCTTATTCAAAAACGGACGCGTCTTTCTCGTGGATGCAATGCACGGGAATGAAAAACTAGCTGACTCGATCAACCATTTGCTGGTCGTTGGGTTCTACTTGATCAACGTCGGGTACATCGCGATGGCTCTGAAGGAAGGGCGCCATCCTGGAACGCTTGTCGAATCCATTGAGTCCGTCAGCAGTAAAGTGGGCGTGGTGCTGTTGATCCTGGGAGCCATGCACTTTCTGAATCTTGCACTCATTGCGTACGCGCGCAAGCAAAGCATTGAGACGGCCCAAAGGAATGAGCGGCTGGCACAAGTCGCGAAGCTTCGCCCTATGGTTGAAGTCACGCGCGGCGAGGAGTCGGTAGATTTCGTCCACACCATGGCCGTCGGACCAGCGTGAGTCGAAATAGAAACAATTCCGGAGAGTGCACATGAATGTTCGCAAATGGTTTGATGTGCTCTTCAGCCTGAATGGCACTGTAGATCGAGGCACTTTTCTGTTGTGCGGAGCCATCTTGTTTGCGTGCAAGCTCGTCATTGATCGTTTTGTGGCGTGGCATGGCTTTGGAATTGAATGGTCGCCTTGGAACTACCTGGCCCAGGAGCAAGTCGTCCTGATATCGAAGTACGGTCGCTATCGGGCCGACCAACCTTTTGTCGGCACCATGCTGGGTTTGGCCATTCCTTTTGTTTGGACCGGTATTGCACTCACTACGAAGCGATTACGCGACATGGGCATGCCGAGCTACTGGGTGCTTCTGCTCTTCGCGCCGTACATCAACTTCCTTTGCTTTGCCGTGCTATCAATGACCCCATCGAAAAAGCCGCAACGGGATAGAAATGCTTTTGCCAAGGGAGCAGCGGAATCAGGTTTCATTCGCAGGGTCATGCCCGAAGGTGCGTGTGCCAGTGCAGCGCTCGCGGTCTTGGTGACGACCATTGTTGGAACGTTGTACATGGGATTCAGTGTCTACGTATTAGAGATTTATGGCCTTGGGTTGTTCATTGGGTTGCCGTTTTGCCTCGGGATGGGAGCCGCGTTGCTGGCTGGGTCCCGAGCACAATTCAAGGTTGGTGCGTCGCTCGGAGTTGCGTTGTTGTCTGTGGCAAGCGTCGGCGGCGTTTTGCTCGGATTCGGTTGGGAGGGGGCAGGATGCCTGATCATGGCCTCGCCCCTATGGATCCTGGTCGGTGGGCTGGGTGGACTCGTCGCGCATGGACTTCGACGACTTTCGATGAACGAGCGCGAACTGGCGCTGGTGATCGTCGGGCTGACATTACTCGTCCCGGCGCTCATGGGGGCCGAGTTCGTGTTCCCTCCTCACACGCCCGAATTCGCAGTTCGATCGACCGTTGAGATTGATGCAACGCGAGAGCGGGTATGGCGGCACGTTGTTTCCTTCCCCGATCTGGGCCCACCGACCGAAACAGTTTTCGCTTATGGAATTGCCTATCCGAAAGCTGCCACGATTGAGGGGGCTGGAGTAGGGGCTGTTCGACGCTGCAAGTTCTCCACCGGTGACTTTGTGGAGCCAATCGAAGTGTGGGACGAGCCTACGCTGCTTCGCTTCGCGGTGACGGAAAACCCGCCTCCGATGCAAGAGTGGTCGTTTCATGAGCATGTTGATGCGCCGCACTTGCACGGATTCATGCAATCAAAGCGAGGGCAGTTTCACCTCATCGAAAATGCGGACGGAAGCACAAAGTTGGAGGGCACAACGTGGTACAGCCACAACATGCAGCCGGCGGGATATTGGCGCTTGTGGTCAGACTACATGATTCATGAGATTCACCTGCGCGTACTGCGGCACATCGAATCGCTCGCGGAGGGATCCGATGCTTAATGATCCTAGTTGTTCACAGCCGAACGATTGAAGGAGCAGGCGATGCTATCGAACAACCGCAACACGATGACAGCAGGTGCAAAGCCCGAAGAATCAGTGCTCATGACCTGGGCCTCCGAGGAGTATCACTCGCGATCCAGGCACCAAGTTCAACAAATCCCGAATGCCAAACTCGCGCCGCTTGAAGTATGCCCGGAGTGTAAATACTCGCTGCAGGGTCTTCCTCCCCGTTACTGCTGTCCCGAGTGCGGGTTCGAATACGACGAGGATACGTTTTGCTGGAAGTATCCGGGTTCGAAACCGGCGACTATTGTGTGGTTGGTCATTGTTTCGGTTGCGTTCTTTGCGTTAATGGCAACTTCGCAATCCTTGAATATCGCGCGGTGGATCTATCAGGTCGTATTTTTAGTGCTGGCGATTGTGATCCTTGCGAGTCGACTGCATCGACAATGGACCCGCTGGTCGATCCTCGTGACGGCCCCGGGCGGTGTCATGTTTCGTGAGACTTCGGGTGAGTCGATGGTCATTCCCTATGAGACGATTGATTGGATTTGTGTTGATGGACCGGGAAGCGATCGTTGCGTTATTCATGCGAGCGGTGGGGCGATGTTGGCGCATGATCTGACGTGTTATGTGCGACCAAATGTGTCGCAGTTCTGTTCCGTTGTGCAGAGGCGAATTGCTGCCATACGAGAAAAGAAGGCAACTACATGAATGCCGAAATTCACCTACGAATCGCAGGGGCGCTGTTGCTTGCATTGGCTGCGATGCATATGTTCCTGCCCAGGCAACTCGATTGGAAGAACGATATGGCCAAAGTCTCCCTGGCCAACCGGCAGATTTTCTTCGTGCATGTGTTCTTCATCGCGTTGTTTGTGACGCTAACCGGCATATTGTCACTGTGTTTCGCGCCAGCGCTGCTTGAGAAAACGATGCTCTCACGCGTTGTGTTGGTCGGATTGATCGTATTCTGGGCGGCGAGATTCGTGACGCAAATAATCATTTACGATTCGCGCATCTGGCGCGGAGATCGCGCGCGAACCATGGTGTACTACGGGTTCGCGGGCTTCTGTGCGTATCTGGTATTTGCGTACTCGAATGCACTGGCGCGCGTGTTGAATGCCTGACAATACGAGGTACTCCCTCGTACATGTGCGAGCCGGAGTTGTTCCCTTGCCTGCGCGAGGTTCTCTGCATCGGAGATCGAACCGGACGAATCTAGCTTAGCCTATTTCACAAACGATTCCGCGAAATACCTGGCGGTCAGCGGTTCGCCCGTCGCACGTTTGGTGAGATCATTCCACGAATAGAGATTGCCCGGGCCGAAGATTTTGTCCTTGAGATACTTGCCGGCCTTTTCGTCTCCCCAGAAACATGTCTTCGATGGGTCGTCGACGTTGGACACGTACTTGGCCATGTAAGCGTGGACCTGGCACGCAAACAGGTCGCCCATGCCATAGCTGTGGTAATACACGGGGGCGGTCACAATGTGGATTTTCGCGGCGTAGTCGGGGCGGTTGACGGATTCAGGCGGATTGAGCATCTGATATTGCTTCTTCAAATCCCACCACAGTTTTCCAAGGTCTTGATCAGGATTGCTGTACATGCCGCGCTCGAAGCGCATCATCACCTGGGCCCAGCGACTGAAAAGAAGTTTCTCGGCACGGAGTGTCTTGTGGGCTGAGTCGGCTATCTTTTTCAGATCGCCCTGTGAATGAGCGCCGGATTTCTTGAGGAACTCTTCGTTCTTGGTCATGGCGCCCATCATCATGGCGAAACCTTCGGTGGTGATGCTGTGCGATGCCTCGCGAAGGAGGAAGGGAACCTGAAGCCCGATGTACTTGTCGTAAACAGCATGGCCCAACTCGTGGACGAGGGTGTCGGCCCAATAGGCGTTAGACTTCATGTTGCAGAGCACGCGAATATCTTCGCGGCGATCGAGGCTGGTGGAGAATGCGTGCGGGCTCTTGCCCTCTTTTTCATAGAGGTCGCTGCGGGAAAGTATGTCGTCGGCCTGAATGCCCATGCTGGCGTAATAGGCCTTGGTGGTGCGAATAAGGTCCACATTCTTATAGACGTCATCGAGGTTCACGGGCTCAATTTCCGGCGCTTCCTGGAAGAACAGATCGTTGAAGTTCCAGGGGCGAAGATCCGGTGCGGGTGCGCCGAAACGCTCGGACATTTTTGCATCGATCTGCTTCTTGAGTTGGGCGAACGGCTCGCGGGTGAGTGTGTCGAGTTCATCGAAGAGTCTCACGAGCTCGCCTTCTTCGATCTCCTGGAGCGCGAGCTGAAAAACGTAGAAATCGCGATACCCCAGGCTCTTGGCGAGTTGATTACGAAGTTTCACGAGTTCTTTCAGCTTCGAGTCGACTTTGGCGCCAACCTCCATGTAACCCTTCC
The DNA here is from genome assembly GCA_964494205.1 of uncultured Phycisphaeraceae bacterium. Taxonomy (GTDB): domain Bacteria; phylum Planctomycetota; class Phycisphaerae; order UBA1845; family UBA1845; genus JBBTCX01. The sequence goes on from CAZBRD010000002.1 coordinate 143,947, forward strand.
AAGCAGCCTCAGCTGTCTTGGAATCCTTGGTCGTGCTTAGAATCTCGCGTACGTCGTTTTCCGAGAGCATTTTGCCGTCGACGCTGCTGCGGTGCGTGTTGAAGATCTGCTCGACGTCGGATTCGAGGGACACGATTTTCTTCTGCAATTCCGGGTCGGCCTGGCCAGGCAGGTATGAGCGATACATGACATCGAGCTGGCGGGCGAGAAGGGGCTCCTTGACGTTGCCGGCTTCCTTAAGTGCCTTGAGTTTAGCGAACACTTCACGATCGCTGTGCAGATCGACCAATTTCGACTTGGCGGCTTTCTTTCTTTCGAAGGCCTCGTCTTTGCCGGTGGTATTGGCTTCCCACCACGCGCTCGCGTCTTCCTTGAACAGAGGTTCGAACTTGGCGACGTAGGCATCAAGCATGGCCTTAAACTCGCCTTCTGCGGCGGATTGCTCAGCCAGGCCCCATGCACGCATCGTAAAAGTAACGGCGAGTGGAAGCGCAAGAATGGCAGTAAGCATTAGTTTATTCCTCATTATGACGGTCACGACTCATTGAGAGAAATCAGCAAGTTGATGGAACAAAGCGCGCGCGGCGGACTCGCTCGGTACGCGCGGGGCCAACGGAGGAGCAAGATAACCAAGGTCTGTCTATTGGGCCAGAGGAGGTCGCTCAGCGCGAAGTCACGCGGCGGTCATTTGGGAAGGAGGCGCGGAGCAATTATCATGGGCGCATGGCGGCGATTACCGTACATGGCGTTACCAAGCAATTCGGCACGCGAATCGTGCTCGACACTGCTTCGTTGGAGATCAACCCCGGCGAGACGGTTGGGTTGGTAGGTGCCAATGGGGCGGGAAAGACGACCCTTTTCAAGCTGATTACCGGCGAATTGACCCCGGATTTTGGAACGATCACCCGCGCACGTGGCGTCGAAATCGGCGTCCTCAAGCAGCAACCGGACATTCAACTCGATCGCACGCTGCATGACGAGGTCGGGAGCGTCTTTGCCGACTTGCTCGAATTGGAGCAGCGTCTGCACACGGTGGCTGAGGAGATGGCAGCCAAGGCGCATGATCCTGATTTGCCACAGTTGTTGGAAAAATACGATCGCTTGAACGCGCAGTTCGACGCCGCAGGCGGTCACAAGTTTGAGACCGAATTGAATGAAATCCTCGGCGGCCTCGGTTTTTCGACCGCCGATTACTCCAGGACGCTTTCAGTGATGTCGGGTGGTCAGCGGTGTCGGGCGGCACTGGCGAAACTGCTCCTACAGGATAGCACGATGCTACTCCTCGACGAGCCGACGAACCACCTCGACATTGACGCGGTGCGCTGGCTGGAGAAATTCCTGGCCGGTCATCACGGTGGAACAGTAGTCATTTCGCACGATCGCTACCTGCTCGACCGGGTGTGCGATCGGATCATCGAAGTCGAAAACATGCGGACCACGAGCTTCGCGGGCAATTATTCGAATTACGCTCGGACGAAAGAATTGCGGTTGCTGACAGCCGAGCGCCAATTCGAAAAAGATCAGGCGTTCATCGAAAAAGAACGGGCCTTCATTGCCAAGCACCTTGCCGGCCAGCGAACGAAGGAGGCCCAGGGTCGGCGTACGCGGCTTGAACGCCGATTGGCTGCCGGCGAATTCGTTACCGAAGTCTCGAAAAGTCGGCGAGCGGTCAAGCTTGGATTCGAGGAGCGGGAATCGGAAGGCGGCGTTGTCGTTCGCTGCGATGAGCTGAGCGCGGGTTTCGGAGGACGGCCGCTTTTCTCAAACCTGACGATGCAAATCTACGCGGGCAATCGGCTCGGCATCACCGGCCCCAACGGCACCGGCAAAACGACGCTCCTGCGCGTGTTGCTCGGTCAAATCGCGCCGATGGGCGGGGAGTATTCCTTGGATCGCAAACGAACGATCGGGTACTACTCGCAGGACGAGCGCTATCTGAATCTGGATCGCACCGTGCTGGACGAAATCCGGGCCGCTCGAACTGAACTGAGCGAAGAGCAGGCGCGGTCCTTGCTCGGACATTACTTATTCACACGGGACGACGTCTTCAAACCGCTCGGAGCTTTGTCCGGCGGCGAGCAATCCCGCGTGCGCTTGGCGACTTTGATTCTGCAATCGCCTGACCTGCTGATCCTCGACGAGCCGACGAATCACCTCGACATCCCTTCGCGCGAATCGTTGGAAGAAGCGCTGGATTCATTTGAGGGCACCATCATCACGGTTAGTCACGACCGCTACTTTCTCGACCGCGTCTGCGATCGGCTGCTGGTTATCCGCCCGGAAAGACACAAGCTCTACGCGGGTAATTACTCCTTCTATCTCGAACAGGTCGAACAGGCGAAAGAGCAGGCCAAGGTTGCTGCAACTCCTACTCTGAAACCAACTGAGAATCGCCCCAAAAACCGCGGCGGAAAAACCTCCAAGCCGCTGGCATCGCAGTACGACGTTTTGTCTGTGGAAGAACTCGAGGCCTTGATCATCGACAAAGAGGCGGAACTGGCTGCATTAAATGATCGCTACGCCGACCCGCTGGTGCTGCGCGACCCCGGCGCAATGACCGAGCTGAAAAAACAGATCGACGATGTAACCCGCGAGCTGGCCTACATCGACCGAGCCTGGCAGGAACGCGCCGATGCCTTATGAGCGGATTCACATCGAAGGCGCGAGTAGTGCTATCGTTCGAACCGACAGTTTCACGTCTGTTTGTGAACCCAACAAGCCGATTGTTGTTCCCACTTTGGATGAATGGAGGTTCTTTCTTCCTCGTTTTCTGGGTGCGTTCAAAGACACGAGCCCGAACTTTGACGCCAAGTCACTAAAACACTCCAAAGACAGTGACATTTCTCACGTCCATTTCGGCCAAGGTTCCGGAAGCTCGCTCGTTTGCCGACACAGCAGTATCAATAGTTTGCAAGATCGCCTTCACGTTGCCATTCGCGGCACGCGAGAGCAAAGGCTATTCGACCTTGCGACAAGAGTTCTGCAATTAGGAATACCGACTGCCACACCCGTGGCACTGATCGAGCGACAAAAGCCCAAACGCGATGGATGGCTACTAACCGAGCATATCGGAAAAATGCAGGACCTTGATCGTGTCTGTTTGTCCAGCCTCCATCAGTTGCACAAACGCTCGCTTCACTCGCTAAAGATCGCCATTACTAAAGAAACCATCTCAATGTTCGAAGCCTTCCGCAGCGGCGGCTATTTCCATCGCGACATGAAGGCCTCCAATGTTGTCGTGTTCGGAGATATTCAGGAGCCAGCGTCAATTCGCGTTGGTTTGGTCGACCTAGAGGGCGTTCGCTCATGGGGAGGGCGATCGTTGAAGCGATGGCGTGATGCATTGATTCGCCTCGCGGCAAGTTTACGCAGTTATGAATCAGTTACCCGAACGGACTATTTGCGATTCCTGCGAACCTATTTCGACGCCACTGGTCAATCAAATACGAACTGGAAAACAGAATTTCGCAACCTCAGCATTGCGGCGCAACAGTACTCAACAAAATCAAAAGGTCGAAAAGGAAACAAGCTCGATGGCTATCAATAGCCGAGGGCCTATGTCGGCGTGTGGGTGAAATTACTCGCCGATCGCTTTACCCCAGTGCAGTTTGGTGACGAGCTTGTGCCATCGCTCATGCAGCGGGTTTCGCACGACGAGCAAGTCCGAGTCAAAGCGACGAATACTCACGCGGTCGCCGGGGTGCAGCGGACATGAAACCTGACCGTCAATGATCGCGGTTGTGCCGGAGTTGGTCACTTCGGCTGAGACGACGATTTCCGCGTTTCGCTCGATGACCAGTGGTTTGTGCGTGAGTGAATGCGGACAGAGCGGCGTCAGAATAATAGCATCGACGTCCGGCAACATGATCGGGCCGCCGGCTGAAAGATTGTGCGCGGTCGACCCGGTCGGCGTGCAAACGACGAGTCCATCGCCGGAAACTTCGGTCAGCTTCTCTCCGTTGATCGAAATGCCGAGCGTGATCATGCGAAACGGCTGTCCAGCCTGAATCACGCAGTCGTTCACCGCTATCACTTCGTTGCGCTTGTTGCCATCGAAAAGAACCGTGACGTGCAGAATGGTGCGTCGACTGATGAGGGATTCGTCAGCAACCGTCCGCTCGAAAACGGACTTCAATTCCTCAACGGCAAACTCCGTGAGATATCCGAGTTTTCCGAGGTTGACGCCGATGAGCGGGATCTGTTGCTTCCCGAGTCTGCGTGCGACACCAATGAGCGAACCGTCGCCGCCTAAAACGATCAATCGCGTGGGGTTAGCCGCTAGCGCCTTGTTTACTTCCAGCGAAAAATCGCAACCGATAATGTTCGCACGGGTTGCTGCAAAGGTGGCCAGCTCGTCCATTCGTCCCTTGACCTGAGGTTTCTCAGGGTTGCCAAGTAGATACAAACGAGCTGGGCTTGCGGTGGCCATAATCAGTTAAGAGTCATCACCGCGAAAGAATCGTTCCTTCGCTCAGCCGGTTCGGTGTTTCACCAGCATGGCCATCGCGCTCCAGCAAATGCTGCACCGTCGATGCGATGCCCGCGGCATCGAGGCCGCACTCCGCCAGTTGCACCGATCGCGAACCATGGGCGACAAACCGGTCCGCCGGCATACCCAACCTTGCGAAGCGCGAACAAGTGAGACCCATCTCCTGCGCCGTCTCAAGAACCGCCGAGCCAAACCCGCCAGATACCGAGTGGTCCTCGATGGTAATGACCGGCGCGCCTGATTCGAACGCCTTTCGAACCATCGCGCGATCGATTGGTTTCGCAAAGCGAGCGTTGATCACCGAAACCTCGATACGCTCCGAAGCCAGCAGTTCGGCGGCTGCCAGCGCGTTGTGGCACATAACACCGTAGCACAAGAGCGTCGCGTCATCGCCGTCGCGCAGCTTTCGCGATTTGCCCAATTCGAACGCCGGAGAATCGCCGTTTGCTGGCGGTACATTATCTCGCGGATACCGAATGGCGCTCGCCGTATCCAGCGTGAGTCCAAACTTCATCGACGCACGCAGCTCGGCCTCATCCATTGGCGACATCAGCACGATTCCCGGGAAACCGCGAAGGTACGTAATGTCCAGGAACCCGTGGTGAACAGCTCCGTCACCGCCGACCAATCCCGCGCGGTCGATGCAGAACATGACCGGCAAACCTTGCAAGACGACTTCCTGAAATACCTGGTCGAATGCACGTTGCAGGAATGTCGAATAGATCGCAGCCACCGGGCGCAACCCGCTCTTCGCCAATCCGCCCGCGATGTCTACTGTGCAACTCTCGGCGATGCCTATGTCGCGGCAGCGATCCGGAAAACGATCGTGCATTTTGTTGAGACCGGTGCCATCGGGCATGCCCGCGGTCATTGCATAAACCTTGTCGTTTTGCTCCGCCAAATCCATCAACGATTCGACAAACGCGGTGGTCCAACTCTTGCCGCTGCCGGATTGGAGACGAACTTTTCCGCTCTCGACTACGAATGGCTTGGGGCTGTGGTACTTGCCTGGCTCGGCCGTGGCCCAGTCGCAACCGTTGCCTTTCACCGTGTGCACGTGCAGTAGCACGGGGTGATTGGAGTCCTTCAGTATCGAGAGCATCTCGATGAGGTGGTTGATATCATGACCGTCGATCGGGCCGACGTACTGGAAGCCCATCGCCTCGAAAACTTGGCCCGGTGAGAGCGTGGCTTTAATACCCTCCTTGAGGTGCGCGATCATGTCGAAGACAGGTTTACCAAGCAGCGGTAGTTTCGGCAGGATGCGCTTCGTCTGCGATTTCACTTCCTCGTAGAATTCGCTCGCGCGGAAGCGGGCGAGATATTCCGCAATCGCGCCCTGCGTTGGCGAAATGCCCCAATGATTGTCATTCAGCACGACGAGGAATTGTCGCTTCAGAATCCCCGCCTGATTCAAACCTTCAAAGGCCACTCCGTTGACAATGCTGGCATCGCCAACAATCGCGACGACGCAGTTGTCGCGCCCCAGAATTTGATCTCCCCGCGCCATGCCCACAGCCGTTGCGATAGCCGTGCCTGCATGCCCCACATTGAACAAGTCGTATTCGCTCTCAGCCGTATCTGGAAAGCCGCTGACGCCGCCAGATTTGCGCAGCGTTTCAAAACGTGCGTTGCGACCGGTAATCAACTTATGTGGATAACACTGGTGCCCAACGTCCCACAACAGACGATCGTTGCTGAAGTCAAAAACACGGTGCAAGGCAATGGTCAGCTCGGTCACGCCGAGGTTGCTGGTCAGGTGTCCGCCGTTACTGCCCACCACCTGCAGGATGCGCTCACGAATCTCCTGAGCGAGGATAGTGAGTTGTTCAATCGTTAATGCACGTACGTCGGCGGGGGAATGAATCTTGTCGAGTAACGTCATACAGGATCCTTGACGCAACACCTTCGTGCGAGCGGCCGCAGCACGCTGCAAACATCCAAATTGTACTTGCTAGCGCGAGGGTTGCTACCTTCATTTCTTTCAATAAGTTCGATCAACTACGAATCGGGCGATCTCACGCAAATCGTCTGCATCGATCCCGAAGCAGCCAAGGTGGCCGATCGCCCGTTCAACCGCCTGCTTTGCGAGGCGACGACTCTCTTCTATACCTACGCATCGCGGGTACGTTTGTTTTCCCGCAGCCGAATCTTTTCCCGTTTCTTTTCCCATCGTGGCCGAGGTCGCAACCACGTCCAATAAATCATCGGTTATCTGGAACGCTTTGCCCAACTCCTCTCCAAAGGAACCGATTTCTTGGCACCCCTCGTTGCTTTGCTTGTCGATTGATCCGGCGGCCAAGGCCCCGATTCGGCAGGCTGCCCTAAACAGAGCGGCAGTCTTGTATGTGTGTATGTATGTCGTTAGTTCCAGGCTAGGGGGCTGGTGTTCCCCAATGATGTCTGCTGCTTGCCCGCCGATCATTCCTGCCCAGCCGGTGGCCAGCGCCAACTCGCGGATCATATTGATTCCCGCGTCGGCATCAGAAACGTGTGTCGCGATTATTTCGAATGGAAGAACAGACAGCGTATCGCCCGCCAGAATTGCCATCGCTTCGCCGAACTTCTTATGTGTGGTTGGCCGTCCTCGACGCAGATCATCGTCATCCATCGCGGGCAGATCGTCATGCACGAGGCTGAATGCGTGAATGCACTCGATGGCCGCTGCTGCCGGCCACGCTTGCTGCCGTGAGCCACCGAGAAGTTCGCACGATCGCACGGTGAGATATGGTCGAAGGCGCTTGCCGGGACTCAGCGCCGAATAGCGGACTGCTTCAAAGAGTGCCCCCGGCACTTGGTTCTGTGCGGTCAGATACTTGTCGAATTCTCGATCGAACTCTTGGGCAAAAGTGGAAAGGCAATTCTTGATCCGCGCAGCTTCGGCGACAGCCTGTTGACCGGAAGACGAATCGGACGGAACCACGTTGTCATTCTAGCCGTAGACGGAGCCCGGCGGAACAACGAGTTTCGATGAAGTTATCGAGGGAAACGCTATAGGTTGGCAGGAACGACCGGCTCCAAACTGTTCGCGATGTCGCGGAGGACGCCCAGAGGATGCTGGTCTGCATTAACCCGCGCGATCAGCTTGCGCGGGTACATTTCGAGCACCGGGAAAGTCTCGCGCTCATACACTTCGATGCGCTTCTCTATCACTTTACGGTCGGCATCGTCAGGCCGATTCGACTTCGATGCACGGTTCGCGAGACGCTTGATGAGCGCGTCGCGATCTTCCATCTCAAGGTGCACGATGCACTTCACATCGATGAAATCGGAAAGCAGTTTCACTTGCTCTTGCGTGCGGGGAATGCCGTCCAGAATAAGATGGTGATAGCCCTGTTTGATCTTGCCCTCGGCTACCAACTTCTCGACATGCTGCTTGAACACGCGAATGGTCAACTCGTCGGGTACCAGCGAACCCTTTGACGCATACGAAAGAAACTCGTGCCCGATCGGCGAAGTCTTATCAAGTGCCCGGAAAATGTCGCCCATCGCCAGGTGAACCATGTTCGGCATGTTTCCGAAAACGACACCCTGGGTGCCCTTACCTGAGCCCGGGCAGCCAAACATAAGAATGGCCTGGTAGCGATTGGATGGCACTAACTGGTCCTTTCCTAAGACTCAATCGGGCGTTGTCGCGCCCCTAACGCAAAAGGGCGGCCATCGTCCAAATCTCTTATCGGTGAGGCCCACTTCTTGATTTAGACGACCCGTTCACCGTGCCCGCGCCCGTACACGTTCCTTGAATTCCGCCCGCAAAATTGGGTCGTCTATCTCGATCCGCGCGTTTTGTAGCAGACGATCGTAAAGCTCTTCCATGGCCTTCGGGGCCAGGCGATCACGGATTCGCCGCTCAAGATCGCCGCGAACCTCCGCCAGCTCCAATTTGCGTGCGGGTAAGATAGCGTCCAGCTTCACGATATGGAACCACTCCCCGATCCGGATCGGCTGTGAAACTTCACCCGGTTGCAATGCGAACGCCGCATCTCGGAGAGGGATCGGAACCAGGTCGTCCGATCGAGAAAATGGCGCCATTCTACCACCGGCTTTGGCGCTCCCGGCCGCCGCGCTGTATCGGGTCGCCAATTCGCTAAAGTCCTCACCCCGCGCAAGCGCCTGTTGCACCGATGACACCGCAGAAAGCGTCGCTACCTGGATGTTTCGTACCTGGGCGCGCTCTCCGGAAATGCGCTCGAGTTCAATTTGGAGGTCAGCCTCGGAAATGCTGTGCTCTGCATTCACGATCTTTCGAAGGCATGCATTTCGACTCATTCCAACCATGAACTCATCGTGTGAAATGTTTCGCTCAGCCAATATCGAGGCAAGCAGTTGCTCCGCACGCGGTCGATCAAATTCCTCGGACTCTGATAGCCGTGCCGGGTCGACCAATTGTCGAAGCGTCGAATCGTATTCGCGATCGATATCCGCTTGCGTGATTGAAAGGTTACGTTGGGCAGCCAACTGCTCGGCTGCGTCGTGGACGACAAGCTGCTCAAGCAAGCCCGCGCCGTGGGAACGTACCAGCAAGCTTGTGAGTCTCGATGTGGGTATGGCCTTCCCGTTGACGATCGCAATCGTGGCGCCAACTTCAGCAGCGGCCGTTTGAGACAAAGGAGTTGATGGGGGTCTCGCTGAAACAGCAGAATGGCTATTCGTTTCGCCTGGATCACGCTTCTCTGTATGGCGCGGTTCAGATGCTGGCACACCGCTCGATGAGCGCTCTTGCCATGCCTTGGAAACCGACGGCTGCTCTTGAGACTGTGGCGACGCACAGCCAGCCAGCAGGCCTCCGAGAACAAGCAATAGTCCGGGGAAAGTGCATTGTGACATTGATCTGACCGTAGCAGGGGGCCAACGTTGCGTCAACGATTCGCCTTGCGTTCAACAGGTTTGCCGAATACCCCGATAGCATCGAATGTCGATCAGTAATGACGTCTGGTCCGCATGGGCTTATCATCCTGTTTGAGACTGCAGTAGGATTTGAACTTGTTGAACGAAGTTGAAATCACGATTCTTGGAAGCGGAACCTCTCACGGCGTTCCTATGATCGGCTGCCGCTGTCCGGTGTGCCTTTCTGATGACCCGCGCGACAAACGAACACGAGCAAGCATTTTCATTCGATCGGGGACGACGCGGCTTCTGGTCGACACGTCGCCTGAGCTGCGACTTCAATGTGTCGCAAACAAGATCGACGCGGTGGATGCCGTGCTGTTCACCCACCATCACGCCGATCATGTTGTCGGTCTAGATGACCTGCGTCGTTTCAACTGGCTGATGAAGAAACCGATGCCGTGCTACGGCCAATTGCGCACCCTCGATGCCTTGCGGCGTATGTTCGCCTACGCCTTCGAGTCTGCGCACGACTCGCCACACAGCCGCCCGGAACTCCAATTGCACGACATTAGTCAGGAGGCGTTTGCAGTCGATGGCTTGCGGGTGACCCCCATCCCGCTCATTCACGGAAAAACGGCCGTGCTCGGATTTCGCGTGGGTCGATTCGCCTACTGCACCGATTGCAACATGATCCCTGACTCATCGATGGAATTGCTGCAAGGGCTCGACGTGCTCGTTCTGGACGCGCTGCGCCGACGCGCGCACCCGGCTCATTTCAACCTTGAACAGGCGGTGGAAGTTTCAACGCGCATCGCCGCAAAGCAGACTTATTTCACGCACATTGCCCACGAGCTGAAACACGAAGAAGTTAACCAGGAATTGCCCAAGAACATGGCCCTTGCGTTTGATGGGCTGGTCATCCGTGCCGCCGGCGATTGAGAAGTCAACGGAGTAAACAAACTCCGCCGATACCGAATCGATTATCTTCGGGGCGGAATGACTTTCGGCTTCTTCTTGGTGAACAGGCCACGGATTTCGTCCGAAATTCCTTTCAGCGGAATCGCGCGCACACTGGGGCGCTGAACCGGACCGGTCACTTGAAACTCGAACAACTCGCGTGTCACGCCTTTGGCCGCGGCCCCGACTAGCGGCACGTTATCCCACAAGCTTGGACTCGCGTTGATCAACCGCAGGTTCACGCCCTGATCGGGAATGGACAACGTGCCGTTGCCGTTGAGTTCGAGCGAGTCACCACTCAAGTGAATTCTGTCGAATGTCACTCGGTTGCCTTCAACGAAGAATGAAACTTCGGCCTCGGCCAGCATATCGTCTGAGCCCACATTCAGATTGATGACCTGGATAATCGCCCACAGAATCGGTAGACGATACAACCTTCCGTTCCGCACATTGACAGCCCCTTCGCCACGCCTCGTCGAATCGTCGCCGATGATTCCACCCAACGTCAGTGACGCGTCGAGTTCGCCGTTGACATCGACGATTCGTTGAGAAGGGGATTCCTTGTCGGTCCACTTCGACGCCAACGGTTGAATGTTCATGCCTCGGAGGTACAGCTGTGATTCATAGTAAGTGCGACCGGCGGACTTGTTCAAATCAAGATTTGCACTGAGGTTGCCTCCGTGTACCGTCCCAAAGATCTCCGTAATCGTCAGGTTGAAGTTGTCGTTCGATCCGCGTGTGAAGGCCCATCGAGCAGCGGCGTCCTCAATGGGCAGGTCGCGGAATTGGAGCGACGCGACGGAAACATCACCATAGAGTTGCAAACCGTTCGTTATGGGATCGCGCGTCCCATCAAAGCGAATCACGGCATCTGACTTCGCTTGCAATTGGGCCTGCGGCAGCCCGGTGCGGTGCAATGTGGCACTTCCCCGGATATTGAACGGCGAAAGACTCCCATCGTCGCGCTTGCGTTGCGTTACTTCCACCTGTAGATCCGCCGTTCCTGCAGGTAAGGCAGTATTTCCTGGGTTTTCTGATTTGGAATTTGCCAGCGACAACAAATCCGCTAATGCAAGGTTCTTTCCCGATACGGCGACTCTCACGCCTTCGTCCGACACCGAGGATAGATTCACGTTCGCCGATAATTCGGCCTGATTCCAGCGAGCTCGTTCCACGTTGGCCGACACTGAATCATTGTCGAATCCCACGTTGCCAAAGACATTGGCGAACGGAATAGTGCTGAATGGATGCTGGATCGTAGCCCCGGTTAGACGCAGGTCGCCGTTGTAAGAGAGACCATTTTCATATCCTTCGCGGGAACGCAGCTCGATGTTGAAACTCTCGGTACGGTCAGCGCGCCATGGGCCGATTTTCTCGCTCCACGCCTGCGGAATGGCTGAGAAAAACGAATCATCGATCGCGAGATTCTTCGTTTCGATCCTGAGCCGATCAACACGCCCCGTATCCGGCTCAAAGGAGCCGCGCAGTGCAATCGCAGCATCTGCAAAACTCGCACGAAGATCCAAAACCTCAAACAATTTCGGTGTCAGCAGCAATGTTCCCGTAGTGCCTGAAAACGAAAGGGGGAGTGTTTCGTGTTGCAGGTTGATGCCGTTCAATTCAAGTGTTGATTCGTGCGTGAGTTTGCCGGTTTCCGCATGGAGAATGATGCGCGTGTCGGCGTCAAATTGTCCCTTGGGGTTAACGGTGCGAAGCTTGTTGCGGAAGGACTCGGGCAGCGCGGCATATAGCGTTTCGTCAATTTCGACACGCGAGGCCTTCAGGTCCAAATCAATGTCCTGCAGAACAGAATCATCGACCAGCGCGTGCCCTGTCAGTCTAACTGGGGCGTTTCCACCGAAGCCTGTGATGTCCCTGACAAACACTTCGTTTCCATACACGGAAACTTCACCGCTAAGTTCCGAGATAGGGTAGGGGAAATCGACGTACGTCGCCGACACGTCTTCCAGTTCAATGTCGGTGAGGAATCGCCACGGTTGCGACACGTCGTTCACGCAACCACTCCTTGTCATGAGCAGGTCCACTTTCGCAGTACCCTCGGGGCAGAACTGATCATAGGAACCGCGGAATTCGTCAGGCAGCGCAAGATAGAGGCTGTCGTCCAGCACTATATTGGCGCCTTCAAATTCAAGGACGCCGGCACCACACCTATTAGGCTGCGACATCCAACCGTTAGCGCATACGGTGCCCGCGTCGTGCGTGCCGCAGAGTTTGTTCAAGGTGAGGCCGTCGGGTGTATATTCGACGACGCCATGCAAGTCGCGAACTTCATAAGGAAAGAAGCGGTAGGTGGCCGAACAGCCGTCTGCGGTAATAACGGCGCGAGGTACATTGAGCGGAGCGTCGGTGCCTGCTTTCTTGTCGAATTCGAGGCTGAGATCGATATTCCCGTTGGGCTTGAACTCGTAATAGATGCGATCGAGTCGTGGAAATCGTCGAAAGAGTCGCGCCTCTGAAGCTGTGCCATCAGGTGCAGGTCGCGGAATCGCCATGTCGGCCATCTTGATCTTCGCGCTGAGTTCAACGTCGTCGAGCGTTGCCAGCCGACGAGCGGTGCTTTGCATGTCCGCTTCGACTTCACATTCACTGTCATGAAATCGTCCGGAGAATTTCATGTGAATCGCGTTGCGCAGCAGATTGATTGTGCCCCGTACGTTTTCGAATCGCAGATACCGTTCACTGGCGGCCACGTCGTTTTCGCTTTCATCAATGGGGATTGACAACGCGGTCTCTGCCAGATCGATCGAAGCATTCGATCGCATCTCGCCGTCTTGGGTAAAAATGTTGTAATCTCGCACGCGTACGCGCCCCTCAAGACCCAGCAGATCTATCCACGTGCCTGCCGCGTTGTACTCGGCGTTGATGGCGATCATGACGGCTTCAAGTGAAATCCACGGCAGGCCGCCAAATGTGTTTCGCAGAGACCCCTCACGGAAATTCAACGTTGCCTGCCCGCTGGTAACATCGCCAGTTCCACCGCGCCATACGAGCTCGTAGGCGTCGGCGTCCGTGGATGAAGGCCGGCCACGAATGGAGATGTTGAGCGAATCCACTTCGCGCTCGTGGTCACCCTCGCGGTACACGACGCGAAACCGTGCTTCGCGAAATTCCAGTGTAGGTTTGTCCTTGGGGGGCTCATAATCACTACGCGATTGGCCTAGTTTGAACCCCGCGAGGTTGGTGTGCTGATCGGGTCCTTCGCGCACGATCGTACATGTCGGTTGAATCGCCGTGATCGTCTCAATCTCCGGCCGACCGATCAGCAGCCGCCACGGATAGAATCGCACAGCGAGTTCGCGACATGAAAAGAGGGGCTGGATCTCCTTTGTCCCTCTCGAAGGCTTATCGATCGGCGCAACGACTACGTCTCCGCCTCCGTGCTCGATAATCGACACGCGAAAGATGCGCAGCCCATCCCACCAGGAAAATGTCGCTTTCTCAATGACAACGTCGCCGTTCGCGTATTGTTGGAGGAACTTTTGAACGAGCGGGCGCAGGTAATTTGGATCGGTGTATCGCGTGTACGCAATGGCGGCCACCATGACGAGAAAGAGGAATGTGGCGATGAAAAAGCGAACGACGATACGCGGCCACCGCCTGCGGCGAATTGGTTTCGGTTGTGCGTCGGCGTTCACACCCTACTCCGAATACCTTCGTCCGCGAATGACACCTGCCAGCGAAACGACTCCAAAAGCTGCGAACACCGCGATCATCGGAATAGCTCCAAGTCGATATCGAATGCTGCCCACAAAAATCATATGTACAGCCGTCAGATATATCGCCGGTAACAGCAGGAACATGGAAATCCGTGCATACACCCCTCTGCGTCGTGCCATCAGGATAACACCAAGCGCCGAAAGTGTGAACGTCGGAATGGTCCAGGCGGCCGAAACGACACGGGTTCCACGACTTTGAAAACCGGCTGCATTCGGGAACAAACTCCAAGTATTCCTGAACTTGGTTATGGCCAGTGAGAGGATTCGCTGTGGATTATTGCGCATCATCATGAATGATTTGTCATGAAAATAGCGGTCGTATTCCACCTCGTCCAGGTTGATGACGTCCGGCATCAGTTTGACGTCGCCAAGATTGCTTGACCCGTTCGCCTGCGGGCCGACACCGTCATAGAGCGAGATTCCCCCGCGCGTCGTGAGCCATTTCCATGATCCAATGACATTGCTGTTGCGCAAGGCCCAGGGAACCAAAGAACTCACTATGAACAGCAGAGTCAGAATCGCGCCGCGAACAATTCGCGCCTCGAAAGGGCGAACGACGACGGTAAACGCAATCAACACAGCAATCAGCCCCACACTGGATTCGCGCAGATAGATAAGGACGATGGCCAACGCCGTCGCAGCAAACCATTCACCACGACCGATTTTCCGATCGGCATCAAGCACCCACGGCAGCATGATCGAGAACAACAACGTGAGGCAAAGACAGAACGGAGTTTCCGTCAACAGCAAAGTCGAAAAGAACGCCAGAAACGGATCGAAGGCAACTAGCGAACCGGCAATGGTGGCTGCCGGGACACCTCCAACGATTCTCGCGAGTCGATAGGTGACCGCAGCCAATGCGCTGCCAAGCACGATGTGTGCAAGTTTGGCGACGACAATTCCATTTGGGAACCAAGCGAACAATGCCAGAAAACCTGGATAGAGCGGCATGCGTCCCGCGCGGTGGCCGATCTCATCGCGCAGCCCAAGACCCTCGACAAGATTCGATGCGATCAACCAGTATTGTTGCTCGTCGGGAAGCTCGATCGCGCTCCAACTTTGACGATTTCTTTGGGTAACAACAAGAACAACGACGCGAACCACCAAGGCAACCGCGAACAAAATCCATGGCCAGGCAGCGCGAGTCGAACCGCTTTCCGCGTGTTTTCGCAAAACTGTCGAAAAATCAGTTTCCGTCGCTCTCACTCTTCTATTTGTACTTTCAATCGCAGCATTCGGTTCGTCGCCGACGTGAGTTTTACCCGATCATCGATGCGGTGTCCCACGATCCATATAGGACCATGCTGGTCGCAGATGATGGGAATGCGGTTTCGAACGCTGCGATCGATTTTCTGATCGATGAAAAAGTGAGCCAGCGCCTTCGCACTCTTCGCCCCCAGCGGATGGAATCGATCCCCTTTGAGGCGGGTTCGCACAACCAGCGGCTGTTTCACGGTGTCCCAATCGACATAATGAACAAGTCGATCTACGCCACAATCTTCGGGCAAGGATGAATCGGCCGATCGCTCGATCAACTCAGCGGTCACGGTCAACCCTATTGAAGCAGCCTCAGTTGTGCCGGGAATTTGCAACGGTATCGGCGCATGGTAGGGGAGGACGAGATATTCAACCACTGGTTTTTTCAAGATCAACTCGTGTCCGCGGCGCATAAACCGCCACCCGCCCGGCAACATGGCCGACCGCGCGACATCAGGCTCCGAAATCAACGACACGACCTCAGCCATATGTGAGGACGATAGCTTCTTTTCCCGCACGCCCATCGCTCGACAAACGTGTGCAATCACGGCCGTCTGTAGGTACCGGCTCTTGTGACTGAGCGACTCCGCATTCAATGAAAATCGCGTCTCACTCTGCTCGATGACAATAGACTCCAGCGTTCGCGCAACGAGATCATCCGTCGACGATCGCAGCAATGCCGCCTGTTCCGCCAGCCGCAAGAGCGCGCCGTCTGCTTTCGAATTGAGCTCCGCCCGGATAAGTGGAAGAAGATGTATGCGAATCCAGTTTCGTGTCGGTTCGGTGGATTCATTGCTGTGATCGTATCGATGTTCGATGTTTCTATGTTTCAAATAATCGATTAATTCGCGTCGCGAAACATGCAGCAACGGTCGCTTCAATCGAATCAGACTTCCCGGCTGCAACGTTCGATCGCGTGGGATTCCCGCTAATCCACGCAACCCCGTACCGCGCAGAATGCGGTGCAACACCGTCTCGGCCTGATCGTCGGCGTGATGCGCAACGACGACGGCCTCAGAGTTCGTTTGCAAACAAACTCTCTCGAAAAATTCGTACCGTTCGCGCCTACCACTCTCTTCGACTGTTTGCGATCTCTCTAGAGCGATTGCCTTCACATCGCGCCGTTCGGTTGTGCATGAAAGAGACAGACGGGCGGCCAGCGCCCGCACAAACGCCTCGTCATCGTCCGCATCCACTTCGCGAAGTTGGTGATTCAAATGTGCGACGTGCAGATGAAGTTGCCAGCCGCATTGTTGATTTAGTTCGAGGAGCAAATGCAGCAGCGCCACCGAGTCGGCACCGCCCGATACCCCGACAACCAGCCGATCGTCCTCAGCCAGTAGGTTTTCAGATTTGAGGATGCGCTCGAGGGCGCGGATCATCCAATTCCCATCTACTCAGCCATCATCGCAGCCGCTTCGCCGATCATCTCGGACAGCGTCGGGTGCGGGTGGATCGACGACGCAATATCATGTGCCACGGCGCCCATTTCCATGGCGAGCACTCCCTCGCCGATCATCTCGCCGACGTGCGCTCCGGTCATGCCGATACCGATCAACCGCTCCGTCTTCTTGTCGAAAATGAGCTTGGTGAGGCCATCGGTTCGGCCAATCGCCACCGCTCGTCCGGACGCGGTCCACGGAATCTTCTTCACCGTGAAATCGAGGCCTTTCTCCTTGGCTTCGATCTCCGTCAATCCCGCCCATGCGATCTCCGGGTCGGTGAACACCACAGCCGGAATGCTCCGCGGATCAAACGCGGCGTTCTTTCCCGCCAGTATATCCGCTAACACCGTTCCCTCATGCAGTGCTTTGTGGGCCAGCATCGGGTTTCCGATCACGTCGCCAATCGCATAAATCTTCGGCGAGGTGGTCTTGAATCCGCTGTCGACTTTGATGAACCCGCGTTGATCAACTTCGATGCCAGCTTTTTCCAGATTCAGATCGCGCGAGTTCGGCGTGCGGCCAACCGACACCAGCACCTTGTCGAACTTTTTCGATTTCGGCGGGTTCTTCCCCTCGAAACCAAGCTCGATGCCGCCGCTTACTTCCTTCATGCTCACGACTTTGGTTTCGAGACAGATTTCTTCGAACTCTTCTTCCAGTCGCTTAATCAGCGGCCGCGTCAAATCACGGTCAGCCCCGGGCATCAACCCCGCAGTCATTTCAACCACGGTGACCTTCGAGCCAAGTCCCGCATAGACCTGTCCAAGTTCGAGTCCGATGTACCCGCCGCCGATAACGAGCAGCGTCTTGGGAATGTCCGGCAGCTCCAGTGCGGTTCTCGACGTCAGCACGCGCGGCGAATCGATCTGCACACCTTTGAGCACGATCGACTTTGAACCGGTTGCGATGATGGCACGCTTGAACTTGAGCCGCGCTACGTCACCGCCTTCAAGCACAACCGTCTTGCCGTCTTCAAATCGCGCCGTGCCGTTGATCTTCTCGACACCGTTTTTCTTGCACAGCATGTCGAGGCCGCCGGAGAGCTTCTTGACGACCTGCTCTTTCCACGAACGAATGGCTTTTACGTCGAGCTTGGGCTTGCCGAATTCGACGCCCATCTCCTTCGCTTTCGACGCCACATGAATCGTCTCGACCATCGCCAGATATGTCTTCGATGGAATGCAGCCGCGATGCAGACATACACCGCCGAGCGAAGGCATCGACTCCACGATCGTCGTTTGAATCTTGTTGGCCGCAGCCCGAAAGGCGGCGTGATATCCGCCCGGTCCGCCGCCGATGATGAGAAGATCAGTTTCTTGAGTGAATTCGCCTACGACCATAGGTTTCTTTCAAATAGCGAATCAAGAATAGCGAATTGCGAACGAGGATTACATTGCCACATTCGCTCTTCGACATTCTTCATTTTGGTTATTCAAGCAACAACTTCGTCGGCATCTCAAGGAACTCGATGATGTCGCGTGTGAACCGCGCGGAGTTGGCTCCGTCCGTCGCACGATGATCGAACGACAGGTTCACTGGCATCATCGTCTTTTCCGCCAGTTGTCCGTTGCGAAGGTATGGCACCTGCTTCGAACGACTCAGCCCAAGAATGGCGACTTCAGGGAAATTGATGATCGGCGTTGAGAATGTTCCGCCGAGAGCGCCGACGTTTGTGATCGTAAACGTGCCGCCGCGAAGATCGTCAATCGAAAACTGATTCGCGCGGGCACGATCGGACATTGCTTTCAACGCATCGCCGATACCGCGTAACGAAAGCTGATCCGCATTGCGAATCACAGGAACCACGAGGCCGCGCTCTGTGTCAACCGCGATGCCCACGTTTATATAGTCCTTGTAAATGATCTGCCCACCCTGATCGTCAAAGCTCGAATTAAAAATCGGGTGCCGACGGAGTGCGATGCACAGCGCCCGAATTACGAACGCCATCACCGTCAGTTTGGGATTGTTGTCCGTAGCTTCGTTCAGTTGCTTGCGCACCTTTTCGAGTTCGGTGATGTCAGCCTCATCGCCATGCGTCACGTGCGGAATCGTGTAGGCGGATCGCGCCATCTGCGCGGCGATGGTCTTGCGAATCTGCGACAATGGTACGCGACGAACCGATCCCCACTTGTCGGCGTCCACAATGCCGCCAACCGGACCCGTGGGCACATGCGGTCGCGGCTGCGGAGCTGCGGTAGCCGACGAAGTCGGCGCGGAACCGCGTGCTGGAGCGGACGATTGACCACCACCTGCCGAATGTCGATCAAGGTCTTCCTTGGTAATACGACCGCCCGGCCCACTGCCGTTGACTGTGTCTATATCGATTCCCATCTCGCGAGCGAGTTTTCTAATCGCCGGTGCAGCCGGTGCTGACGTTCGATTGTTTCCACCAGCCGCAGGCGCTTCGGTCCGATGCGCTACCGGCGCTGGAGCCGGAGCGGGCGCAGGTCGTGCTGGCGGGGGAGGTGTAGCTGCAGCAGGTTTGGCTTGTGCAGGCGGTGGTGCAGCTTCCACCTTGGCAGGTGCAGCCGCAGCCGTCTTGGTTCCACCCGCGCCATCATCAAACGTCACCACAACCTGACCGACGTTGACCGTCTGCCCTTCTTTTACGTGCACATTCGTCGCCACGCCGGAATACGGTGACGGAATCTCAACGGCCGCCTTATCCGTCTCGACCTCCATCAAATACTGATCTTCAGCTACGTTGTCACCGGGCTTGATCAAAACGCGAACGATTTGAGCTTCGGCGATCCCTTCGCCGAGGTCAGGTAGACGGAATTCACGAGGCATGCAAAAACTCCGGGATTAGTGAATGTCGAATTAAGAAAGCGAGGTTTGATATTCGCTATTCGACATTCATCATTCTTTCAAAACGCCAGCACCTCACGTGCGGCGTGGGTTACCCGATCCGCATTGGGCATGAACGCCTTCTCGCGGGCGAAATACGGAAACTGCACGTCGTATCCAGTCAACCGCCGGACCGGAGCGTGCAGGTGCATTAACGATTTCTCGACAACTCGCGCGACGACTTCGGACGCGACACTGCAGGTTCGCGGGCCTTCCTGAATGACAACCGCTCGGCCGGTCTTCGCCACCGAGTCCGCGATCGTCTTCGTGTCCAGTGGCTTCAACGTCAGCAGATCGACGACTTCAACCGAAACTTTGTCCTGCTCTTCGAGGTTCTCTGCCGCTTCAAGAGTGGCACGCATCATTGCGCCGAACGAAATCAGAGTGATGTCGTTCCCTTGTCTGACGACTTGCGCCTTGCCAAGCTCCATCGTCTCCGGTTCATCCGGCACTTCTTCGCGGAACGCGCGATAGAGCAACTTCGGTTCGTAGAAAATCACCGGGTCCGGGTCCCAGATCGACGCCAGCAATAACGCCCGCGCATTACGCGGCGTTGATGGAATGACCATCTTCAATCCTGGCGTATGTGCGTAGTAAGCTTCGCGACTCTCGCTGTGATGCTCTACCGCGCGAATACCGCCGCCCGAAGGCATGCGCACCACCATCGGCAGGCCGAACCGGCCGCGCGTCCGATTGCGAAACCGCGACATGTGCTGCTCAACCTGATGGAAGCCTTGATAGTCGAAACCCGCGAATTGAATCTCCGCAACTGGCTTCAAACCATACAGTGCCATTCCGATCGCGCCACCGATGATCGCGCCTTCCGCAAGTGGAGTATCAATCACGCGATTCGGGCCATACCGCTTGAGCAGGTCCGCCGTGACGCGGAATACGCCTTCATCCTGGCCAATGTCCTGTCCCAACAGCACGACGGTATCATCCGTGCGCAGAGCATCGTCCATCGCACGGTTAAGAGCCTGAACCATCGTCATCTGAGGCATATCGGAGTCTCATATGTGGGACCGATCTTCAATCGGTCACCATGTAGGGCGGGTTTCACCCGCCGTTTCAAACCATGATGTTCAAGTGACGGGTGACACCCGCCTGCCATTTCAATGCGTCTTACCAACGCCTTCGCGCGCCAGCGCCGCCTTGTATTCTTCTCGCTGCTCGATCAACTCATCTGGCAGCGTTTTGTACATGTAGTCGAAGCACGCAAGCGGATCAACTTCGCGATTGGCTTCATAACGCTCGACCGCACCAGCCACTTCCGCCAGCACATCTTTCTCTATTTCGTCGATCAGTTTCTGATTCAACACGCCGCGCTTCACAAGGTAATCTCGATAGCGCGGAATTGGATCAAGTTTTTCCCACTTGGCGACTTCGTCGTTCGAGCGATACTTGGTTGGATCATCAGCCGTTGTGTGAACGCTAAGACGATAAGTCACAGCCTCAATCAGCGTCGGTCCACCGCCAGATTTCGCTCGATCGAACGCCTCTTTCGTGGCCGAATACACCGCCAACGCGTCATTGCCGTCAACCTGAATACCATTGAACCCATACGCGATTGACTTCTGTGCGATGGTTTCCGACTTCGTTTGCGCCTCGCGCGGAATCGAAATCGCCCACTGGTTATTCTGCACGAAGAAAACGACGGGAAGGTTGTAAACACCGGCGAAGTTCATTGACTCATGGAAGTCGCCTTCGCTCGTCCCTCCGTCGCCGAGATAGCAAAGGACGGCGTGCTTATCGCCGCGAATCTTCATGCCCCACGCAATCCCCATCGCGTGCGGACACTGACTCGCGATCGGCACCGCGATCGGCAGATCGCGACAACCCTCTGGTGGTTCGCAGCCTTCCTCGTACCCACCCCAGAATTGCAGGATGCGCTCCAGCGGCCAACCGCGATGATAGAACGCACCCGGCTCGCGAAACGCGGGAATCATCCAGTCTTCTTTTTCAAGCACGATGACCGAAGCACAGTGCGATGCTTCCTGCCCGCGACACGGCCCATACGTGCCGATTCGTCCCTGCCGCTGCATGTTGATGCACCGCTCGTCGAGCCGCCGCGCAAGCTGCATCAAGCGGTACAAGTAGATCGAACGATCGGCATTCAGCTTCGGGTCGAGCTTTTCATCAAGCTTGCCCCCGCCGTCCAAAATGGACAGATACTCTACCTTTTCTTTTGTCTTGATAGTCGTTCGCGGCACAGGTGCAATTTCCCTTTAAGCCAAGCCGATTTCCGCCCCAAAGCCAGGGGATCGCTTATTCGGCGTGAGCTTAGTGGGCAATTAGAATCTCGACAAGTACACCATCATTGCTGACTCTTTGGAACTTAAGGTATAGTCGAATCACGCACTTGGTGCCTATTAACCAAGCCAGTGTAGCCGTGCACAAACGATAATCTAGGCAGTAGAAGTAGTCCGATGCCTACGCTAGCCGAATTCTGGAAATCGCAACCTTCCTCACTGATAGGGAAGACATTTCAACAAGTGATAACATTTGCCGGAGACGGTCGGCTCCTGGACGGTAACCGTACGTCCGAAGAATTGCGTGAGTGGCTCAGTCTTATTCCACTTTCAGTACTTCGCTCAGGCCTTGAAGAGTGCCTTGACGGGAAATTCGAAGGGAGTCCATTCGCTCTTCAAGATTGCACAAACGAAATTGGCGCGCGACTTGGCTACACGATTGAACACGGACTTTACCGCGGCAAGAAAGGAAGTACGGGCAACGACGGTTTATGGACTGCGTCAGATCATCATGCGATCCTAGTTGAAGTAAAGACAACAGACGCTTATCGCATCAACCTAGATACGCTTGCAGGTTACCGTGAGAAGCTCATCTTGGATCAACGAATTCTTCCCCAAAAATCGTCGATTCTGATTGCAGTTGGCAGAGAAGATACGGGAGACCTTGAAGCACAAATTCGCGGATCTCGTCATGCATGGGATATTCGACTCATAAGCCTTGATGCTTTACTGCGACTCGCAGAGGTTAAAGAGGAATTTAGCGATGCTTCGACAAGTAACAAAATAGACCAGCTGTTGAGACCAGTCGAATATACAAGAGTCGATAGTATTGTTGATCTCTTGTTCGCAGCAAAGAAAGAGATCGAGGCCAATGAGCCGATCGTTCCTCCCCCAGAAATCGGCAAGCCAGAAATACAGACGGCGAAACTAGAGGCCAATATTGAAGAGGCTCGTGAAGTTGCCGTGCGCTTTATTGGCGAGAAACTAGGCTGCAAGTTCAACAGAAGGGGACGTGCGACACGATTAGCCGAGGATGGGCAAATTCGACTAGTTTGCTTGGCATCACAACGGTATAGCAAATCAGACACCGCAGTTACTTACTGTACGGCTTCACGCCAGCTCAGCGCAGATTTTTGGACGAGGGCTTACGAAGTTGGGTGGGATTGGTTTCCGCTGACTCTGGAAAGACTCTTCTGATTGATTGGGCCAGATTTAGACAGTGGCTTCCTGAGTTACTCAAGACTCCGCCGACAGCAGAGGATGAAGCCGATATCCGTCATTGGCACGTTTATTATAACGTGGCTGGGGATAGTGTTGATCTAATGCGAGGCGGTGGCGGCGTTCTAGCTGACCTATCAGAGTTTATGATTGCAAAGTAGCTCAGATTTTGATTTGAAGAAACAGGAGCAAACCATGAGCAAGGTTCGAGTTCTGGTCGGCACAAAAAAGGGCGCGTTCATCCTCACATCCGACGGCCAGCGCCAGAAGTGGACGGTCGATGGACCGCACTTCGCCGGCTGGGAAGTCTATCACATGAAGGGCTCGCCCGTTGATCCAAACCGCATCTACGCTTCGCAAACCAGCGGCTGGTTTGGCCAGATCATTCAACGTTCCGATGACGGCGGCAATACATGGCATCAACCCGGCACTCCCGCCGGCGAACCGACCACCACGCCCGAGGGCATGCCCAAGGGTGAGAGCAATAAGTTCGTCTACGACACGTCGCCTCAAACCGGCGCACCCATGACCACGCACCAGTTCTACGACGGCACGCAGCACCCGTGGGAATTTAAACGCGTCTGGCACATCGAGCCTTCGCTTTCCGACCCTGACACAGCCTACGCGGGCGTCGAGGACGCAGCCATCTTTCGCACGACAGACGGCGGCAAATCTTGGCACGAGCTTTCCGGCCTTCGTGGTCATGGCACCGGTCCGCAATGGCAACCCGGTGCGGGCGGCATGGGCCTGCACACGATCACCATCGACCCGAAAAATCACAACCGTATCTGGGGCGCGATCTCAGCCGCAGGCGTCTTCCGCACCGACGACGCAGGCAAAACCTGGGCTCCAAAAAATCGCGGCCTCACCTCGCAATATCTTCCTGATCCCAACGTCGAAGTCGGCTTCTGCGTGCATCGCATCGCGCTAAACGGCGCGAAGCCCGACACGCTCTTCATGCAACTTCACTGGCACGTCTGCCGCAGTGACGACGCGGGCGACACGTGGCGAAAAGTCAGCGGCAATCTGCCAACCGACTTCGGCTTCCCGATCGACGTCCACGCCCACGAGCCGGAAACGGTCTACGTCGTTCCGATCAAGAGCGACTCCGAACACTATCCGCCCGAAGGCAAGCTCCGCGTCTACCGCAGCCGCGTCGGCGGCAACGATTGGGAGCCGCTCACCAACGGTCTCCCGCAAAGCGACTGCTACGTCAACGTCCTCCGCGACGCGATGGCCGTCGACAAACTCCAACCCTGCGGCGTCTACTTCGGCACCACCGGCGGCCAAGTCTACGCATCCGCCAACAGCGGCGATTCATGGGCCCCGATCGTTCGCGACTTGCCGGCGGTGTTGAGCGTGGAAGTGCAGACGATTTGAACCTGCCATTGGGCGTTTAAGTGATGAAACAAAAATCAACGGAAAAACTGAGCACTACTCTAACGGGGATTTCGGGTGAGTATTTCGTGGCTGCCGAATTATCGCGACATGGATTTATCGCTGCGATTACGCTCAGAAATACTCGTGGAATCGATATCTTGGTGTCTCGCCCGAGAGGAAAGAAGTCTGCTGCAATCCAAGTGAAAGCCATGCAGGACGCGCGCGGTACTTGGCTTCTTAATAAGAGTGATGAAACTCCAAAAGGGGAGAATCACTATTACGTTTTTGTAGACCTCAATGGCGTGAATGGGCATCCGGACTATTTCATTGTGGAGGGTAACGTCGTTGCCAAGTGGTGCGCCGAGAGCCACCAGAAATGGCTCAAAGGAACAAAGCGAGATGGCGGAGCTCGAAAGGACTCAACAATCAGAAATTTCAGTCCATCTATTGAGCACCACAACCGATGGAATCGGATTAAGGTTTGACAAGTCGATAAGACCAACGTGACTTCATCGGCCAACGCACGCGGTGCAAAAGCACCGCGTGCGTGCCAAATAACCACGATCAAACCAGTGTTTAGTGCGTACCAACCACCTGAATGCAATCACTCGCCGCGATCGGCGTTCCATCAAGCAGATTCGCCTGCAAGGTCAGTTGCACTGTCGTCCCGGGCGAGAAGGCCTCAAGGAAGAATGCGGCTACAACGTCTTCTGTGTAGAACTTCATGCGAAGGTCCAGCTTGCCATCGCCGCCCAGCGCGTGACATGCGCACGGTTCATCAAAAAGCGGCGTTGCCAAATCCTGCAATGCAACGGTCGACGCGATTGGCGCAACAGGCGATCCGACCTCGTCAGCCCGAACCAATCGCAACGACGAATGATCCACCTGCGAAGGATTGAATGAGGCCGTCCCCACCAGTGCTACGATCACGTAGTTTCGCTTTTGAACATTGACCGGATTCGGGCAGAGTCCTGGCTTGATATCCAGCAGAGCGCCGCATTCCCCTTCGTGCACACAGGCTCCCGAATTTGGATTACAGGTGTCTTCGGTGCATGAGTTCCCGTCGTCGCAGTTTATCGGTTCATGAACACAAGTATTGCAATTAGGCGACGCACAGGAATCCATCGTGCAAGGATTTTCGTCATCACATCCAGCGTTCTCTGAGAAACAGACTCCATTTACGCAAAAGTCGGCCGTGTTGGGGTTCCCATCATCGCACGGAATTGGCTCAAAGAAACAACCGGTGCCATCGCAGGAATCCACCGTGCATAGATCGTCGTCGTCACAAAGCTGCTCCTCATGGAAGCAGACTTCGTCCTCGCACGTGTCTGTTGTGCAGGGGTTGGCGTCGTTGCAGTCTTCGCTGCTCGAACACACTTCGACTTGGGCCCACGATTTCGGGACAGCCAATCCCAGAAAGAAACACAAGCCCACCTTTCCGAATCGTTGCATGGTGCACTCCTTGGATTACGGAGGGAAATGAAGTCGACTCGAGGCGTGTAGTCCCTCCATCCCAACACGTCTCATGAATACCGTTCAGAGAATCCGCGCGATCCGAAACTCGAATCGTTGCTCTCTGAATTCCTCGGACATTGAAGAGCGCCACATAATGGTAGAATTACGCCCGGTAACGCCGGGCAGATTATTAGGCATGACATAACCGCGATTCGAGTATCTCATAGTGTCGGCCCAGGGTAGAACCTACGATTCAATCGCGCGTGAAGTGTTAAGGCTGATTCAATCAGGCCAAGAAGCGAGATTGTTCGGATAACCCCGATGTCGCGCGACACAGACACAAGGCGTAAGAAGACTCAGTCGTGTTTTGCAGGCTCTGGAAACAGAGTGCGGAGGATGTGAAGTCCGAGTACTGCATCGCGACGAATTCCGGGACCGAATACCGTCGCTACTCCGAACTCTGCCTACTCGCTAAACTCTTGCCCAAACTAGCAGTCGGAGGACGTTCACATGGTAACGGACGTATGATCCATCGGATTAGAGTGATTCTTCCGTTCCATCTTCGGAATCTCGCGCAAGCTGGCGAGGAGGTCGAGCTCAGTTTCGAAGGCCCCGCCACTTTTTGTTCAGTGCTCGATTCGCTCGAAGACAAGTTCCCCATGCTGCGCGGCACCATCCGCGACCATGTGACCAAACAGCGCCGACCGTTCATCCGCTACTTCGCGTGCCGGCGCGACTACTCGCACGATCCGCCCGAAACAATGCTACCTGCCGAAGTGTTAGACGGTGCTGAACCATTCAGAATCGTCGGCGCTATTGCCGGCGGTTAGCTTGATTGGCCCACTTAACTCTATGGGTGCCACGGTCAAGCCGCAGCTTGGCTGTGGTGGACGGCGTTGTGTGCGGCGTTTCAGTGCACGATGCGATTCATATCTTGCGGTGTTGTGAACAGGGCAAAGCTCGACCTGCACCCTCAGCTCTTACTCATCGCGCCGCATGACGACGGACACCCTCGACAACACAACCACAGTCACAAGCACGACAGCCACGATGTTCAGACTCAGCGCAATCATCATGCCATCTTCAAGTCGATGAAACTTTTCGATGATCACATGCGCGATGGGGTTGAACGACGGCACGCGGACCATTGTCGAAGCACCAACATCCGCGATGGAAAGAACCGTGACAATGCCCGCACCCGCAGCCAATATCGGCCAAGTGTTGGGAAGAAAAATGTGAAACAACATTCGCCAATGCGTCGAGCCGTCAATCTCCGCTTGCGACAACAGATCACGTGGAAGTGACTTGCGGGCGAGTAGCACGGCAGCAATCCCGACCCAGCCGAAATGAAGCACGAAACAGAGCGACATGATCAGCCAATGGTCGTACACGTAACCGATGACCGGGCGGTTGTAGCTGGCTACCAGCGCTTCGCCGACCAATGCACCGGGTATCGCACCCCAAACCAAAGCGAGGACGATCGCGAACCGAGCGACACGCAGATTGAACGCGACAGACAGCCCAACCAGTATCGACACGAACCCTGCGGCGATGCTCACGCACAACGTCGCAATAAGATCGCCGGAATAGATAACCCACGATTGGCCAATATCCGTCCAGGATATCTTGCGCACGAGCACGCCGATCTTTATGAGCCATCCGGCGGCGAAATAGATAATCCCCATTAACCACGCCGCTAAGTCTGGATTCGTCCTTGGATCGTGTAACAATACCTCCCTCTCCCTCTTAGGGAGAGGGTTGGGGTGAGGGTCTCTTTGGCATCGGCCTCCAGTTTTGTTACAGGCACTTAGTCTTGGCGAGTCAATTGACTCGTCATTGGCGGTCCTTTTCCAAAGCAGACAAGTGGCGCCCAACGAAAGCAAAATCAGCAAGACGCAAGGCGTCGATGCCAGGGTGACAGCCACCGGCGTGTTTGAAGATTGGGCGATGCTCAGCAACTCCGTAGCGTAAACTTGCAATCCGCAAGCGTGCGGAACGGCGTATTCGCCGAGGAACAGTGTAAGCAACAGGAGCAAACCAAGTGCGATAGGTGGCAATATTTGAGGCAGCGTGATGTACCGAAACAACGCGAAGCCACCGGTCGAGAGAAGTGCAGCTTCCCGACTTTGTCGACCGCTTCGCGCTAAATAAGAACCAATGAACCAAGCAGGAATCGGCCAAGCCCACAATGTCCAGGTGAGTACGCAACGGATTTCCGGTGCGACCGCGAGAGGCAGCAGTCGTTGCCAGCCGAATCCATAAACCATCGGCGGCGAAAGCAGCGTCGTCAGCATCGCGAGTCCAATGAAAGATCGGGCCACGCGACCACCGAGCCGCGATGTGACTATGGCCACAGGTAGAGCGACGATCACGCTGAGTAGGGCGGCTGAAAAACTCAGCGACCACGTCTTGACCAGTAGTTGCCACGTTCGGGAGGTTAGAATGGCAGGGGCTGGGTCAGTCGAGGTATCGAAGAGGATTCCGTAACCCAAACCGATGAATGGGTAGACGAACAAGACAATCGTGACGGTCCACGAAACGACCGTCCCCGCGAAGCCTGTGTGTCCACGATTCACTTCAGAAGTATATCACGAACGGCCTCATCGCTCTTTTCAAGCCAATCGGCGATTTGTTCAAACGAGACTTTCGATTCCGCCGGCCAACTGACACCCAGCTCATTCCGAAGGCTTTCACGGACTGGGACGTTGCGCGAATCGCTCTGTGCAAGCAGCCGCTCGACGTTCGCTGAAATGAGGAAGTCGACCAGCTTGGTCACTACCTGCCGATCACTGGGACCGTTTGTGACGACACCCACTGAGCTCGGAATCAGTAGCGTGCCGCCGTCGCCGAGGTCGGGGTATACCATGTCAATCGAAGCACCGGCTTTCTGCGCGACGATCACGTCGTCGGTGTCGGTTACGGCGAAAGTCGCCCGTCCATCCATCACCGCACGCACAGTCGCGCTGTTCCCGTCAGCAATCATTACCCCGCCAGCGTGGATGTTTTTCAGGGATTCCCTCGCCTTGTCCTCGCCCCACAGCGCGAACATCGCCGCAACATGCCCGCGCGTCGTGCCAAACAACGGATTGGCAATAGACGTTACCCGAGCGATCTCAGCCTCGGCCAATTGGTCCCAACGAGTCGGCCGTTTCTCAGGAGGCACTTTCGACGAGTCAAACGCAATGACTCTGCCGCGAACCGCATAGGCGTTCCAACGATGTTTCGGATCGCGATATCGCGACGGAATGTCAGCCGCCGCAGGCGAGTCATAAGAAACCAGCAATTCAAGCCGCGCGAGCCGTATCGTGCCGAAAAGTTCCCCGGACCAGAAAACGTCAGCCCGTGGTCGCCTCGACCTCGCCTCTGCAATGATCTTGTTGATGAGTCCCGTCGTTTTTCCCGCCTCTGTGTCGAAGATGGCCGCAACTTCGATGCCGGTTTCTTGCTCGAATTGTTTGATAATCGGTCTGGCGAACTGCTCATCAACACTGCAATAGACTGTCACGGTCTTTGAAGCGGAATCGGAGGGAGTGGTGGGCGAGTCAGTGCGTTTGCAACCCACCCCAACGAGTACAAGGCAGAGTGATGAAAGCACGAATCGCCGTGAAGTTGAAAAATTGTTGATAGGGTCCATGGCGCACGACGATTTACTTGCTCGATCGCCGATCGTCAACGAACTCAATCTCACTGATTGCGACCGTGCATGGCGGCGAGTAGCATCGGTCACGGTCAGGAAGCAACAGCGAAAACATTGTGATGGCCACATGAGCGAACTCGAACTCAAGCAACAACGAATCCAGAAACGGGACGCCTTGCGCGCCCTAGGAGTCGATCCCTACGGTGGTCGATACGCCGACGTGATACCGCTCAACAGTGTCCGCACGATGGCCGAGCCCCTTAATCTCGAAGCGGGTGCGAAAAGTAATCTTCGGAGTCGAGTAGCCGGGCGCATCGCACTCTTTCGCAACATGGGCAAGCTGGCCTTCGCGACGATCAACGATGAGTCGGGGCGGTTGCAGCTTGGTATGAGCAAAGGCGATCTCGGCGATCAATGGCAGATTCTCACGCAGATCGACCTCGGCGATATCGTGGGGGCTGAGGGTGTCATCGGTCGCACCAAAACCGGTGAACTAACGCTCTGGGCAGACAAACTTGTTCTGCTGTCCAAGTCGCTTCAGCCGCCGCCGGAAAAATGGCACGGTTTGACTGACGTTGATCTTCGTTACCGCCAGCGCTACGTCGACCTGTTCACGAACCCCGAAGTTCGCGATGTATTCCGCCAGCGTAGCGCGATTATCCAAGCCATACGACAGTGTTTGATCAGTCACGGTTACCTTGAGGTCGAAACGCCCGTTCTCCAGCCGATTTACGGGGGTGCCGCCGCTCGACCGTTTACCACGCACCACAACACGTTAGACATGAAACTCTTCCTGCGCATCAGCCCGGAGCTTTACCTCAAGCGATTGCTGGTCGGCGGTTTCGAACGTGTTTTCGAGATCAGCCGAAACTTTCGCAACGAGGGCATCAGCACTCGGCACAATCCAGAGTTTACCATGATCGAGCTGTACGAGGCGTACGGCGATTACTACGTGATGATGGAGCGGGTCGAGCAAATGGTGGCGGCAGCCTATGAAGTTTCAACCCGTCACGGGCTCCCGAAGCGAACCGCCGAATTGGAACTGGAGTTCCAGCGCCAGCTAACAGAGAAGGGCCAGTCCGAAGCGGACGAGTTTGCGAAAAGAAGTCATCTGGCCGCCTATAAGGAAGCGCGAGAAAAGCTGAATCAGGGTCGATTGGCCGCCGTCTATCACGGCCAGGTGGTCGACTTCACCCCACCCTGGCCCCGACGAAAATATGCAGACCTTTTGACTGAACATGCTCACGTCACGATGGCCGATAGTGCTGCCGTGAGGGCGAAGGCAGCTTCGATGGGCTTGGAAACAAAAGGCAAGGATAACGCGGTGATTACCAACGAAGTGTTTGAGGGAACGGTCGAGCACCACCTTAAGCAGCCGACGTTTGTCTACGACTATCCCGCAGCCATTTGCCCGCTGACGAAACGCGATCCGCAGGATCCATCGATCGCACTTCGCTTCGAGGCCTACGTCGCGGGTATGGAGCTAGGCAACGCGTACACCGAGCTAAACGATCCCGAAGTCCAGGAAGCGAACCTGAAACAGCAAGTCGCGGGTGAGGGCGATGAGACGATGGCTGTCATGGACGAGGACTTCGTAACCGCCCTCGAATACGGCATGCCTCCCGCGGGCGGATTGGGCGTCGGCATCGATCGCCTCGTGATGTTGCTGACGGACAGCCACAGCATTCGAGATGTGATTCTGTTTCCGTTGCAGAGGCCATCGAGAGGTTAGTTATTTCCTTGGGCATCTTCATTCGACATTCGTTATTCACGTTTCTGAATTGATTTCATGTACAAGTGGTTTCTCGCATTCCGTTACCTGCACACCAAGATCATCGCCTATTTCGGCGTAGCCGCCGTGATGCTCTGCGTGGCGATGGTGCTGGTTGTGCTAAGCGTCATGGGTGGGTTTCTCGATACCGTTCGAGCACGCTCTCGCGGACTGCTCAGCGAGATAGTGGTTGAATGCGGTACGGCCCAAGGTTTTCCTTTCTACGAGGAGTTCGGGACTTATCTTGATCAGCACTTGTCCGATGTCGTTCGGAAGCATAGTCCCGTGATTTACACCTACGGCGCGTTTCGTGTCCCGGCCATTTCTTACACGAAGCTGGCGCGCGTAATGGGCATCAGAGTCGACGAGTTCGTTCAATTGAACGACTTCGGCAAAGGGCTCAATTACGAAAAGTGGTATCCCGGAACAACGACACTCGGATTGCAAAGAATGCCCATCGCTGGGGTTAATCCGTCGACAGGGGCTATGACGCTCCCAGCTGCACATGCGGCCGCTTTGGCCAAATGGCGCGAAAGCACCAAAGACTCGAAAGAACTCGAAAAGTACGACCGACAGCCGTTCATGGAAGCGCCCGATCCGTATGTGACCTCGAGCAAACCCGGTACGAGAGTATTTGCAACCGTTCTGGGTGAGCCGGGGGAGGTTGGTCCGGAGGAATTCGGTGCCATTGTTGGCTCCGATATGCTGCATACGCGTCGATCTGACGGTGAGTTCGATCGACAGTTGGCACGTGGGGCAGACGTTGCGATTACGGTTTGGCCGCTGAGTCCGATTGGAAATCCTCTTGGCGAGCAGCCTGTCAAAGTGCCGCTACGCTACGCGGACGATGTGCGTACCGGCATCTACGAAATCGACAGCATGAGCGTCTACGTTGATTTCGGAATGCTTCAACACAAGTTGGCGATGGATCCGCAACAATTGGAAGAGGGGGGCATGACCAAGCCTCGCGCGAGCCAGTTGTTGATCGGCTTGAAACCGGATGTCGACATCAACGATGCGAAGATCAAGATTAAGGCTGCTTGGAATTCATTCTACGCCGGGCTCCCCATTGACATGACCGACGCGGACAGTCGCGCTCTCAGCTTTGTCGAAGTGTATACGTGGGAAGACTTGCAAAGGCAGTTCATCGCAGCCGTTGAAAAAGAGAAAGTACTTGTCACGATTCTGTTCAGTTTGATCAGCATGGTCGCCATCGTGCTGGTCGGTTGCATTTTTTACATGATTGTCGAGAAGAAGACGAAAGACATCGGCATCCTCAAATCAATCGGAGCATCAAGTCGAGGCATCGCCGTCATGTTCATCTTCTACGCGGGCGTGGTCGGGGTGGTCGGTTCCGCGCTAGGTGTCTTGGTGGGGTCGATTTTCGTTTGGAATATCAATCAAATTCAGGATGGGCTCGCTTGGATTAATCCACAGCTTCGCGTGTGGAGTGCCGAGGTGTATTCCTTCGATGTCATTCCAAATGTCGTTAAGCCAGGCGATGCATTTTGGATTGCCATCATCGCCATTTTCGCATCGATGGTTGGTTCACTAATCCCGGCATGGATCGCTGCAAGAGTCTGGCCGGTTCGCGCACTTCGCTATGAGTAGTCTCGCCGGGGTAACATAGCGATGGCACCATTGTCCATAATATCACCACTCGTCCAGACGAGTGTTAAAATGGGTGCAGCTTGTTGGTTGTGTGCACGGGCACACCGCGATTTCAACTCGCTGTAAACCGCTAACACTTGACACTTTCATCTAACGTCATACCCTAATGGCGCTTAGGAGTCGGAGGGATTTCGTATGACGCCACGAGTTGGAGCCGGCGCGTGCGCGTTTGATAAAGTAGGCAAGAACATTTCAGATTGGAGAGGAAGATGAACCTGTTTAAGACAAGGTGGAGCTTCGCAGTTTTGGCCCTGGGGGCCTTTGTGAATTTGGGTGTCGCGTTGGGCGACAGCCGTCAGGTCGAAGTAACGCTGACCAGCCCCGGTAACGATATCACGTCCACACCGTTCTCTGAGAAAATCACAGATGTCGTGACGAGTCCGTTTGGTGGCGGTGGCGATTTCAGCGACGGACCGCCGTGGCGCTTGTATGTGGCCAATCACCGCAATGATCGCGTTCGCGAGTTTGATGGAACGAACGGTCATTGGCTTGAGTCGTTTGACGGCCAGAACGAAGCGGGCCTCAATGGCGGTTTCGGCGTGGCGCTTGATGACAATCGCTATCTCTACGTGAGTAGTTTTGAATCCGACCAGGTTCTGCGCTATATCGCAGACACAGGTCAATTCCTCGACATCTTCGTCCATGCCGGCTCCGGCGGCTTGGATCGTCCCACTGGATTGCTTTTCGATGCAAACGGTGACCTGCTCGTGGCAAGCTTCGGTACCAATCAGGTACTCAAATACCGCGGCAGCGACGGCGCCTATCTCGGCGTCTTCATCTCCAATTCGAATGGCGCATTGCAAGGTCCAGCGGATATGGTCTACGGTCCCGACGGCCGACTCTATGTTTCGAGCTACAATAACGACAAGGTTTTTAAGTACCTCGAAACAACCGGCCAATTCCTTGGCATGTTCGTTTGGGCCGGCAGCGGCGGGCTCGACGGTCCGGTCGGCATTCGATTCGGTTCGGACGGCTACTTTTATGTCGCCAGCAATTACAACGACAAAGTGCTGAAGTACAACGGCAGCAACGGCGCATTCATCGGCATGTTCGTCTGGGCTGGCAGCGGTAATCTCGACGGCCCGACCTACCTCACTTTCGGTCCGGATGGATACCTGTATGTCTCCAGCTATAACAACGACTCGATCAAGCGTTACCTCGGCCCAGGCCCGAATGGTGGCGCACCGATCGGCAACGGCAGCTTCGTTCCGCCGAACGGCCTACTGGATGGTCCGACCGGCTTGATCTTCGTCGAACAGCCGTAAGATCATGTACGGGAATCGCGGCGCACACATGGGCGTCATCGCGATGAATCAAACGATTAGAAGGGGCTGCCGCGGGTAACTGCGTCGGCCCCTTTTTCATTTCCATGCCATCCATCTAAGCAATTCAACTCAACTTTCTAAGCGTTTCTCGCCGCAAGCGTTTAACTCTCACTGTGATCGTGTGAACGTGAACGTGAGTGCAAATGTTCTTCGCTTGCCCCAAAATTTATTTGATAGGCCTCGTGAGCAGCAAATAAATATTGAATTTGGTGGAACACGTGGACTCCAACAAGAAAGTATTGTGCCAAAGAAAACCAACTTCCCCCCTTACCAAGGGGGGACAGAGGGGGGTCTTCCACCGAGCGAGCGCCATCCACGTTATTAGGTTGCCGTGAACTTTGTTTGTCGCTTTCGTTCACTTTACGACGAAACGGCAGAACTGCGCAAACTCAAAATGAACGAACTTATCACCGTTCAAAGTACCATCGCCACGCCCCAATCGCCTTGCTGTGTCCATTCTGCGCGAAATAAAAAAAGTCCACGAAAATTCCTCGATTCCAGCGTCTCGCACCGGAAAATCACCTGCGCCGCGCAAAAGCGCAGAGCAAAAAACCGCTCTCCTGCGATGAACAACGGGCATCTAGATCGCATACGTTTGAAAGCGCAATTTGCTTTTGTGTCGCGGTCACCCTTTTCATTCCCCCTTGATAAGGTGGATTAAGGGGGGGTCGGGCGATACGATTATTTTGCGAATTGTTCCGGTGAGTGAATTACGAAGATGTAAAACCGTGACACGCCGGAATCGTTTAAATGCGACCCATGAGCAAGAGAACGATCAAAATGACGACAATCAGCGACAGCCCGCCTGACGGGTAATAGCCCCAGTTGCGGCTGTGTGGCCAAGTCGGCAAAGCACCGAGGAGTATCAAAATGAGAATAACCAACAGGACAGTTCCGAGCATAGCAAGTCTCCTGAAACAAACTCAGTTCACCTGCCCGTCATTATTGCCCATGCACTTCAGGGATTTCTCGCTCCTGTCATTTACTCCCGATAACGCACGGTTCAACCGATTGCATTACATATCCTTAATGTCATCACTGTTTAGGTTGCTTCTAAGAGCGTGTAACAATCCCTCCCTCTCCCTCTTAGGGAGAGGGTAGGGTGAGGGTCTTTGGGGCAGTTATTGCTTAGTATCGTTACGGGCTCCAATTCGGGTTCCTATAACAAGAGTGCAAAACAGGCCGATAACGCCCCTTTCACTTAACCTTCGCGATATCCGATGCTTACCGTATGCCTCTTGGAATCGTCGCGACATCTTCGCAATACGCCATCCGCTCCATCCACCAGGGCGAGCGGTCGCTATTTCAAACCACCCAGCGACTCGCGACTGGTAGGAAGATCAACACCGGCAAGGATGATCCCGCCGCGTTGATTTCGTCTGAGCAGTTGGCCGCAGAGATCGCCGCGCTCGAAGCTGAAACGAAAGCCAACGACCGCAACCAAGCCTACGCCAACATCGCTGACGGCCACCTCGCGGGTCTTGGCGATCTGCTCAATGATCTCAATGGGCTGATCGTCAGCAGCGCGAACACCGCTGGCCTCACAGATGCTGAGGTTCAAGCGAACCAGCAGCAGATCGACAGCATCGTCAGCAGCGTACACCGCTTCCTCGGCGACTCGATCAATTCACTCGACGGTTTGAATCTTCCCAATGACGGGAACGCGACATTGCGTGATGCGCTCACAGCCGCAGCGGGCGAACTTTCTTCGCTGGTCTCCGGCGGCGCGAACAGCCTGGCCAGCGGTCATCTCGAAGACGCACAGAGCGCAGTCGCCAATGCACTGTCAGCGGTTGTGAACGCTCGCGGCACGATCGGTTCGTATCAGAAGAATACGCTGGAAACCCACGGCAATTCGCTCGAGTCCTCGCGCATAGCGTTGATCGACTCGCACAGCCGCCTCGTCGACACCGACTACGCGGAAGAATCGACAAAGCTCGTTCAACAACAGACTTTGCTGGCCGCCAAGTATAAAGTGCTCAAGATCACAAACGACAGCGCGGGCCTGATTCTTGATCTCTTCTCCTAACCGCACGATCACTCGTCATGACTAAGAATTGACGACACTCAGCAGCCGCGCACTCGCAATGAGTTGTGCTAGCGTCGCAATGTCCGGTGCAATCTCGCGGTCCTGACCGGTCAGCGCCGGAACCGCCGGTGATGTTACATCACCTTTCCTGATCAACGCGTGCACAGCCTTCGCGACATGACTCAACGCTTTCTCCGGCGCTTCTTTCAATTCTGCAAGTCGCAAATCAAGCGCCTGAATCGCTGCAAGAAGTTCGATGGCCAACACGTTGCGAGCATTGTCTACCACTCGACGAGCATGTCGCGCCGCGATCGTCGACATCGCGACATGGTCCTCGACATTGGCCGAGGTGGGAATCGAATCAACACTGGCGGGATGAGCGAGCGTCTTGTTCTCCGACACTAATGCGGCAGCTGTGTATTGGGCGATCATCAGCCCCGAGTTCATTCCCGCCGTTGCAGGGTCGGGCCACAAATTGGCGGGCAGTCCTCGGTTGTGATGTTCGTCGAGCAACGCCTGCACCCGTCGTTCACTGATGTTCGCCAACTCAGCCACTGCAATCTTTAAATAATCGCAAACCAAACCGACTGGCTCGCCGTGAAAGTTCCCCGCCGCATAGAAATCCCAGATACAACCGGCGTAGTCATCACAAGGCGGCCCATCACTAACACCATCAAAGATGAGTGGATTGTCGGTGACTCCGTTGATCTCCTGCTCGATCGTCTGCCACGCATGGTCAATGGCTCGCAGGGCAGCTCCATGAACGGCCGGTGCACACCGCACAGAGTATGCGTCCTGCACATCATTCGAGCGATTGGCGAGCGTCGAGCCAGTTATGTGGGTCAGAATCTGATTCGCAGCCTCAGCCTGATGCGAATGTCGGCGTGCTTTGTGAACTTTTGGATCAAGAGCACGAGTGGCTCCGCAAAGCGCTTGTAACGTAAGCGAGACATTAAGATTGGCTGTGCCGTACAAGACACTCGCATCATGAACCGCGAGTGCCGCGTAGCCTGTCGCTGCCGATGTACCGTTGGTCAGCGCGATGCCTTCCTTCGGCGCCAGAGTCTTGAAGACGCGCGAATCGAGACCCTTCTGTCTCAGTGCATCGATGGTGGGGCAGGGTTTGCCATCGATCAAGACTTTGCCTTCGCCGATGAGCACCAGCGACAAGTGCGACAGCGGGCAAAGGTCACCCGATGAACCGACTGAGCCTTGTTGCGGAACGTGCGGATGCACTTGTTCGTTGAGCAGATCAAGCAATAGGTTGATGACGTCGGGCCGAATTCCCGAATGTCCTTCGATGAATGTCCGCAGTCGAATCAGCATCATCGCGCGAACGACTTCAACAGGCATCGGTGGACCCACGCCCGTGGCGTGGCTGCGAAGTATGTTGATCTGCATCTGCGAAGCAGCTTCGATCGAATCGAGTGATCTCGATTTGAAAGTTCCAAATCCGGTCGTTACGCCGTAGATAAGCGCACGCTGGGCGAGATTGTCCTGATCGAGTCCCTTTAGATTGGGTCGTGTCGCGAGCGCGAGCTTCGCGAGTTGATCTCGCGACTTGTTCATCGTTTCATCGACCGCGCGACGAACGTAATCGGCGCTTTTTTGGCAGCGAGATTTCCAATCGCCACCGAGCAGGACTTTCGAATAGATGCTCTTACCGTCACCGCGTGCAACCGCCACAAGCTGCTGAATCGTCATATCGCCGCCGGGCGAAATCGTGACCAGTGACGACGAATCAGCAAAACAGCCTTTGTGGGGAAAACTTGGCAGTGTCATGCGATTGGCACCACGAATGCAGAGCAGCGGAAATAGCCGTTGCTTATAGGGGATCGTTCGGCTGCGACAGTCATTGCATTCACCTCAGCCGATGGTGTACCGCGCAAGAACTTTCTTAACCGCATCAATCATTTGCGATCGCGGGGCAGTGAACTGGGCGGGTTGCTCCTTCAGCCAACGTTCGCGATCGGTGCCCATGTTCTTGGAGACCGCTTCGCCAAGGCGGAGGTCCTTGATGGAAACCTGATCGGTTTTCATTTCATCCTCGCCCATCACGACAGCCACAATACGTCCGGTCGCGCTCGCATATTTGAACTGTTTGCCGATGCCTTGGGTGCCGACATACAACTCCGTGTTGAGACCAGCCGCACGAAGTTCGCGGGCAACCGACTGGTATTCACGCGTCAGATTCTTGTCGAGTCGCGTAACGATGACCTGTGCTGTCGTGGTTTCAACGTCGATCTTGCCCAACGTGCGAAGTGCTGACAGCAATCGATCAACGCCAATGGACGCACCGGTGGCTGGAACTTTTTGTCCGGTAAAGCGCTCGACTAGATCGTCGTATCGACCACCACCGAACACGCTTCCGAATTGCCGCGTGATGCCGTCTTCATCGACGATTGGAAACGTGAGAACACCCTCAAAAACGGGACCGGTGTAATAGGCGAGGCCGCGCACAACCGTCGGGTCGAAAATGACACGATCGTCTCCGTACATGCCGCCTTTGAGTGCTTCATCGATCTCGCGAAGTTCTGTTACACCCTCGCGGCCAATTTCCGAATCGGAAACGAGTCGCTCAAGCTCCAGACAAGCGGCGGAGCGGGACTTTGAATCTATTTTCAGATAGCCGATGACAACTTCGATTTGCGAAGGTCGCAGCCCGACACCCTTGGTGAAATCGCCGGATTCATCGCGCCGACCGGAACCAAGAAGCTGGGTCACACCCTCGATGCCCACGCGATCAAGCTTATCGATCGCCCGGAGAATATTCATCGAGGCATGTTGCCCCAGCGGTTCGCCCTTGGTAACGATTTCGAGCACGCCGTTGAGAACTTTGCGATTGTTGACGCGGATGATGTAGTCACCAACCCGAACGCCCAGGGCTTCGAGCGTGTCGCACATGATCATGCAGCATTCGGCGTCAGCCAACATGCTGGCTGTGCCAACGGAGTCGAAGTCGAATTGGTAGAATTCGCGGAACCGGCCGGGACCGGGCTTCTCACATCGGTAGACGGGTCCGACCTGGTAGCGTCGAAACGGCGACGCGAGTTCGGGGTTCATGGCCACGAAACGAGAAAGGGGGGCGGTCAGATCATAGCGAAGGGCCACCCATTCCTGATCCTCGTCCCGAAACGCAAAAATGCCGCCGTCGGGTTGATCTGCTTCCGGCAGGAACTTGCCGAGCACGTCAACGTATTCCAGCGCGGGCGTTTCCAGCGGCGTGAAGCCGTATCGTTCATAAACCTCGCGAATCCGCGCGATCATCCAATCGCGGGCGCGAACTTCTCCTGCGGTGATGTCGCGAAAGCCCTTTAGGCGTCGCGGCGTGGTGCGTTGCGGTTTTTCTGATTGCGTCACGATTGATTCCTCAGATTTCAGTCGGGAGTCTAGATACGAAGAGACAAACGTTCAAGGAGTCGAACTTTCGAGGCAGTCAATACGATTCGCGACGATCGGTTGCGCGGTTACGATAGGACTATGTCCAAATGGGTTCGAGCATGGTGGCCCTGCCTTGTCGTCTGGTTCATCGTGGCAGCGATCTACCTCATCGGTGCCGTTCGACAACGTAACACATTGAACCTCAGCGCAACCGCGGGCGGGCAATATCCCTATCTCGTCTATGGGCAAGGCATGGCTAAGGAAGGATGGTGGGGCCACTTCGGCGATCGCAACCGCATGCCGGTGTACCCCGCGCTGTTGTCTCTCGTGCATAACGAGAATTGGGACGATTTTGTTGCGAGATCGTCTTACTTTGCCATCGGTTCGTCGCTTGCAGCTCTGGTGCTGATTGGTGTGGGTGCGTATGCGGCGCTCCCGAAACTGCACGCGACGGTGTTCACGACGATCGTAGCGGTTGCCATCTTCTCGAAGTACGCGTCATTCGTGCAGGCGGAACTGCTGTACTACGCCTTGTTTTTCATTTCGTGGTTGTTGTTGTGCAGACTCTTGAAACAGCCGGATGTGCGAACGGCGGCGATGGCCGGCGCGGCGCTTGGGGTTTGCTTTCTGGCCAAGGCGTCGGCGCTTCCTCTGATCGTGGCGTTTGCATTGGTTTTGATTGTTCAAACGACTCTCAATGCGGTTATTGCACAGAATAGGATTGAGCGCGAGGGTTCGCGACGAATTGCTTCGTTGGCAATTGTTCTGTTGACCTTTTTCGTGATTTGCAGTCCTTATCTCAAAACAAACTACGACCGATTCGGCAAGCTGTTTTACAATGTGAACTCGACGTTCTTCATGTGGTGTGACAGTTGGGGAGAAGCGGAGGCGTTTGCGAACAAGTACAAGATTGAGAAGCGATATCCGGAAGCTCCCATAGGTGAGATTCCCAGTGCAATCCGATACTTGCGAGCTCATTCAGGAGAGCAAATTATCAAGCGATTCAGCTACGGTGTGGAGACGATCGCCAAGCTATTTTGGCAAGAGCGGAGCGCGCTGTACTTGGCCCTACTTGGTGCGATTTGCGTCATCATGTGCGTCATTCATCGATCGAAACTCAGGGATTTGTTGGCTGGGCAGTGGTGGGTGATTGCTTTCACGTCATTTGTAATCCTCGGCTATCTGTTGCTCTACGTCTGGTACGCACAGGTAGCCTACGGTGAACGGTTCGTTCTTTCTCTTATGTTGCCGTGTCAATTCGGCGCGTTCTGGATTCTTGGGAAAACTGAATCGATGCTGAGCGTACGGTCGTCGCACGACGGTAAAGTTCGGATAGGATCGATACTTCTTGCAATTGTGCTTGCACTCGCCGTTGTCGATGGCGTTGTCCGTGCATCAACATGCCCCAAACCTGAACCTACGTTCACCGTGTTTTATTTCAACGAGTCGCGTGCGCGCGAGCTGGCGGGCCATGTGCGTGAGGCCGCGAAAGGATATGCCGGTGTTCTGCAGCTTGATCCGACTTTCGCATCCGCTCATCAGAGTCTGGGCATGATCGCGCTTCGTGCGGGTGACGTCGAAACAGCCGTCCAGAGATTGTCTCTATCTGCGGAACTGCTGCCCAACTCTGCGGATGCTCGAAATAGTTTGGGTTCGGCGTTGTTGCATGCGGGGAAGATTCAGGACGCAATTCAGCAATTCGAAGCAGCCGTTGCGATCGATCCGAAGATGGCTGTCGCGTGGTACAACCTCGGCGGCAGCTACTGGACGATCGGCGACGCGGATAATGCGCAACGGGTGTTGAGCGTCCTCAAAACTCTCGATGCTCGATTCGCTGGTCAACTTGAGGAACTGCTGAACAGAGCCAAGTGACGCGATTCTACGCCTTGGGTTTGGAAGCCGCTTTGGCGAGCAGCATCATCTGCGATGCAACGCCAAACGTCAGCAACCCCGTCGATAGTACGAGCCGAATGAACCACAGAATCCGTGAATAGCCTGCCCTTAAACCGCGATCCACGGAAGGCAGAGTGTCTTTCTTGATGGTGCCATTGGTTGTCACCCATTTGAAGTAGCCGACGATGCCACCGGGCGAGTAATCCTTCGCGAGCATCGAACGCACTTCATTCGCCACATCAGCTTGATACTGATCCGACGTTCGCTCGCCGATGTTTTTCGTCTTAACCAGCGCCTGACTGGCCATGTCCGAAGGAAAATCGATGGCTTCTTTCGCTAGTGAAATCCCCATGCACCACCCAATAATGATAGCGGTGGCCATGATAACCATTGGACGTGGGTAAGGCCTGAACTTCTGGCCGACACGAAACCCGGTTGCACCGATGACGAGACCAAACAAGGCAAAGAAAAATAGTCCGAGGAAAAACGGAAGTGCCGCGCCGAAGGATAGCAATATGCTGAGCGGGATTGCGACAACGGCTGTGACAAAGGTTGAAAGCCAAAGACGCGAAGTTGGGCCAAAAGCATTTGGCCGGTTCGGTGAACCTATGTTGGAGTCTACACCGTGTGACGTGGGGCCGTTTGTCGAGTGATTGACTTCGTGCGAGAAGGCGTGCTGCGGTCGAGTTTCCATCGACTGAGAATGAGCAGTACTTGTGGAAGTTGCGTGTGACAATGACGATTCCTTTCGCACGTTACAGTTCCGTCACGACAAAGTGAGTCTATCGCAAGTTCATGGACCCACCAAGTGAGGCGATTGGACTAATTGGTTATTTGTGTTGATCGCGAATTTCAAGAAGCGAATCGCGAACAGCGTTCAATGTCTCGCCAATGGCTTGCCCCTCATGCGCTAGCGAGACAAACCACGCTTCGTATCCACTGGGCGGAAGATGCACGCCGCGATTGAGCATTGCGTGAAAGAACCGTGCGAATACGCAATGATCCGCGGCCTTTGCGTCGACCAAATTTCGCACAGCACGATCAGCAAAAAATAATGTCAACATCGAGCCCGCGCGTTGCACACGGACGGGCAAGCCGATCTGGTCGGTTAAAGTTGTAATCCCATCAGACAAATGGCGCGATGCGCTTTCGAGTTGGTCATGCGCGTTTGCGTCCAACAATTTCAATGTCGCCAGACCGGCTGCCATCGTCACCGGGTTGCCTGACATCGTGCCCGCTTGGTAGACGGGACCGCTAGGGGCGATCATTTCCATCAAGTCCGCCCGGCCGCCATACGCTCCGACCGGCAGGCCGCCTCCGATGATTTTTCCAAGAGTCGTCAGGTCCGGTTTGATGTTGAACAATCCCTGTGCACCACCGGGTCCGACCCTGAAACCGGTCATCACCTCGTCGAGAATGAGCAGGGCATCGTAGCGAATGGTGATGTCGCGCAGTGCGTCAAGAAAGCCAGGCTCGGGAAGAACAACGCCCATGTTGCCGACGATCGGTTCGACGATGATGGCAGCAATGGCATTACCATGCCGCGAAAACGTCGACTCAACTGCGCCGACATCATTGAACGGAATCGAAATCGTGTCCGATGCGGACGCCGGAGTTACGCCCGGTGAATCCGGCAAACCAAGCGTTGCAACGCCGGAACCCGCCTGCACCAGCATCGAATCCGCGTGGCCATGGTAGCAGCCGTCGAACTTCACGATTTTCGGTCGACCCGTTGCCGCACGGGCAAGTCGGATGGTGCTCATAACGGCCTCAGTTCCGGAGTTCACCATCCGGATTCGCTCGATCGATGGCATGCGCCGCGTGATTTCTGCGGCCAATTCGATTTCAAGCGAATTAGGTGTGCCGAAGTGGATGCCTTTTCTCATCGTCGCCGCGATGGATTCCGTAACGGCCGGGTATGCGTGCCCTGCGATCATCGCGCCCCAGGCGCCGATGTAGTCGATGTACTTGCGGCCCTCGACATCGAAGAGGTGGCATCCCTCTGCGCGATCAATGAATCGCGGCGTTCCGCCCACTGCCCGAAACGCACGAACGGGGGAATTGACGCCACCAGGCATCAACGATTGGGCATGATCAAAGAGTGTTGCGGAGTCCTGATTCATCGTTCCGAGCCGGGCGAATTGGGCATGATATTCTCAATGACGAATGAAATCAGGACGAAGCCATTTCAATGATCCGTTTGTAGCGTTCGACAAAGAATTTCGTCCACGCAATGCGGTCGTGCATGTTCGCTTTACGACCCTCAATGATGTTTGCCGGATCGTTCCATCGCTTTCCCGCGGCAATCAATTCTTCCTGTGTGAACGGCAGTTCGTGGAAAAGCTTCAGCATCGCCTCCTTCGTCGTTGGGTCGTTTTCGTGGATAATCGTCCGCCACGCTGCGTGAAGCTCGTCGTGAACGTCGATGGCCATCGCGTGAAGTACAGTCGGGATGACGTCGCCGTAAGGGGGGACGCCGGGCGGCAACGGTTTGGAAATCAAAAACAGGTTATCTTTTTCGGGCAAGGGCACCTTATCGTAGGTATCACGTCTCACAGGGGGGCGGATAAGTTCATAGCGAATCGGCCCGTCTTCTGTGCCCACCTTTTTTGAGAAGAGGAACTGTCCCTTTTCACTGAGGAGAAATTTCACGAACCGTTCAGCGAGTTCACGATGGGGCGCGCCTCGAAGCACTGCTACCGGATCAGGATTCACAATCGTGCCATCCATCGGTGCGACATACTCAAGTCGGCCACGGCCCACGACCGCCGCCTGATAGCGTGCGTAATGATCGACGCACATTCCTGCCGCGACTTCGCCGGCGGCTACGTCGACTGGAACCTGGCTTGACTCTGACGAGAAATATCTCGCGTTGGCTGAAACCTCGCGCATGGTCTTCCAGCCGTGTTCAAAGCCATATCGCTGAATGACCGCCTCATAGGTTGTCCGAATCGAACCGGAAAACGATGGGTCAACCATCGCAACCCAGCCATAAAACTTAGGGTCGGTTA
Organism: uncultured Phycisphaeraceae bacterium; assembly: GCA_964494205.1. Classification (GTDB taxonomy): domain Bacteria; phylum Planctomycetota; class Phycisphaerae; order UBA1845; family UBA1845; genus JBBTCX01. The sequence goes on from CAZBRD010000002.1 coordinate 188,529, forward strand.
AGTCATCCCACGTGTTCGGCGTTGGCAGTCCGCGACTCTTGATCATGTCGGTGTTGTAGATGATTCCAAACGTAGAAAGGACCACACCCCACCAGTGGCCATCGGCGTCGTAAAGGCGTCGCTCGGCGATCGTCGGTTCCGGGAATGTTTCTTTGACAAACGCAGGGTCGAGGACAGTTGGCTGAGTAATCGAAACCGATCGAGTGTTGCCTGATTCATCTTTTACTTTGACGCCGACCTTCAGTTTCTTATCAAAGATATAGTCGCCGCCGCCGATCACGATGTCGTAGCCGCACCCGTTGTCCTCCTTGCCCTTGCGAGCGAGATCTTCATAGAGCGAAGTGAGCAGTCGCTGGATTTCGCTCGATCCGGGGACATATCGCCAGTCAATTTCTGCTGGCGATCCAAAGTTCTCCTGATGCCACTTCCGAAACGCCTCACCGACTTCGTAGCGAATGTGCTCGTTGTGGGGCGTCAGGACGACGAGCGGTTCCCCCGACGTTTTTACCGAAGCGCGCGAGGGTCGCATCGCGAATGGGATGACGAGCAGTACTGCGAGTACAAGCCCGAGTCCGATGCGTAGGATGGAAGATGCCTTAGACATTGAATCAGTCCAGCGAACGAATTCGGTCGTCGCAAACCAGACGTCGCGACGGCCACTCAGGTTCGTCGAAACCAATGGCACCTGTCAAACTCGCGGTCTCGGTTAACGCCGCACTAACGATTCTTCGTGACAAGTTATGTTGACCCGTTATGCTTTGCGACATGACCGGAATCACTCTGAGAGGATTGACCAAAGCGTACGGTGCGACGACGGCCGTTGCCGGTATCGATCTGGACATCGCTCCCGGTGAATTGTTCTTCCTGATCGGGCCGTCCGGCTGCGGAAAGAGCACCGTGTTGCGGATGATCGCGGGTCTCATCACGCCGACAGCTGGCCGAGTGTTACTTGGTACGCGCGACGTGACCAACGTGCCAGCCCGCGAACGAAACACGGCCATGGTATTCCAAGGGTATGCACTTTGGCCGCATATGACTGTCGCAGAGAATGTGGCGTTTGGCCTCGATGTTCGCAACGTGGGAAAAGAGGAACGTGCGGTTCGTGTGAAAAAGGCGCTAGAGTCGGTTCGCCTGCCTCATTTGGCTGATCGACGGCCCGGTCAATTATCCGGCGGTGAGCAACAGCGTGTCGCACTCGCACGAGCTTTAGTGGTTAATCCGGATGTCCTTCTCCTCGATGAACCGCTCAGCAATCTCGACGCAAACCTAAGACTCGATCTTCGTCGAGAGGTCAAGAGGGTTTGCACAGAAACCGGCATCACCGCCGTTTATGTGACGCATGACCAGGCGGAAGCCCTTTCGATGGCCCATCGCGTAGCAGTGCTGAAGCTGGGTCAGGTCTGCCAAATCGGTTCCCCACGCGAAATATACGATCAACCCAATTCTCGATTTGTGGCGGCGTTCGTTGGCCAATCGAATTTCATTCCCGCCGTTATTCGCGACGTGACCACCACATCCATATTGCTTGATTCCAAAGCTGGCTCGATCACGGCCAAGCTCAATGGAAAGAATCTTCAGCCGGGCACCAAAGTCACTTGTTCGGTACGCCCGGAATCTGTGAGGGTGTTAGACGATCATTCAAGCCTTGAAAACACGATCGCGGGCCGGACGCTCGACGCGGTGTACCTTGGGCACGCAACAGAGTGCGTTGTGGAGGTTGCCCCGGACGTGATACTGACGACTCTTGGCCTTCGAATTCAGGCGATTCCAAGGGTCGGTGAAGCACTTCGTGTGGGTTTTGACGCGCGCGATGTGGTTGTTTTGCCTGCAGAATGAAACAGGATACTGATATACACGAAGGGCGATTAACGATTTCTTTGCGCCGATTTATCGATTTTTTCGCGTAGCGTACACTTGATGCAAACGCACATCAGCTAGCATTCGCTGCCGGCATGGCGACGACTGCAGTTAAAACAGCTAATCGGCGCGGCATGCGGAAAGTACTACAACCTGTAGGGGGGTGCTTGAAAAAAACCGATGCTTCGATACCTTATGTTGAGTAGCGCCTCCGTTGTGAATGGCCAAAAACGGCCGACGGCACAAGTTCGTTTTCGTCGAGATGCCCGAATTTAGACAGTCTGGGTTTTGGAATTCTAACGAAAAGTTAGTGCAAAACCCACAACAAGGACAATCTTCGGCACCTCGCTTGCTCGATGAATAAGCAGGTGTCGATTGAAAAGGGTATACGGACTTGATACGGTGAACACGCCGTTCATTTGCGGAGATCACGTTCCCAAGCGGGCTTCGCAGTGCTGAAATCGCACTTGCGGCCCTAGGTTTTCGTGGCATCCGCCGTTCACGATGTGTAAGATCGTGCCGTTGCTTATCACGGGCGATTTAGCAGCCGGAGTCGGAGGGGCGCAGAAGAAGTCGCTCGCAGCTTGCGGGCGGAGAGGATTGTTCGCCGACAGGAGAGCTACCATGTCTACCAACCAAACCAAATCTCAAATGGGTACGCTGTCGCGTCAAGATCTTTCTAGACGGCAACGAAATCGGAACTCTAAAGGATTTACGCTCATCGAGTTGTTGGTTGTCATCGCGATTATTGCTTTGTTGATTTCCATTCTCTTGCCCAGCCTTAGTGCCGCTCGAGAACACGCCAAGGCGTCAGCGTGCGGAGTACTGATGCGCGGTGCGGCTACGCTTGTTGCGGTGTATGGCAATGACAACAAAGATTACATCCCGGGTATGAACACTTCCGGCGTCGCATTGAGAGCGCTTCAAGGTTCACCACCTGACACATGGCACAAGGGAAAGCTACCGGTTCAGCCGCAGGATTGGATCTCGCCGATCATTCGCGCGGACACGCAAATGCCCGACAAGCGAGCCGACAGGTTTCAGTTAATCACCCAGTATTACTCCTGCCCCTCGCAAAGAGCGGTGGAGTCGATTTTGTTTGGAGCTCCTGCCGACATTGCAGATTTTCAGGCAAAAGGATCGTGGGACGCGCTGAGTTATTTGATGCCGGTTCACTTCCAGTATTGGGGGCAGGAAAACAAGAACATCGAGCTAGCCAACGTCATTGCAGCTCCGAATCTCAAAGTCCGCTCTTTGGCAGCACCAAACAATTGGGAAGTCATCGTCGACAACTATGTGTCAAAGATTGGGTTGGTGGGTCCGCCTGCGAAAAAAGTAGTGGCTGCGGATGGTACGCGCTATTTGACGTCTGATGGCACGCTCGATCACGACATTGGCATTCTTCCGACCTATTTCGGATCGTTTACCAGTTCAGGTGCGTGGTGGAGCGGTTCGACGGAATACGGCGTGCGGGGAGGCTCTAAGAATTGGGATGAGTCGAATGTGACCGAGGCGTCTCCGTCCAGTGGCCAAAACATCAATCTTTCTTATCGCCACGTCCGCAAGAACACGGCTACGACCGTGCAAAGCAACAAAGGAACGATGAATGCCGTTTTCTTTGACGGACATGTGGAACGATTGAATGACCGGGCTTCGAGAAATATTGAACTCTGGTATCCGCGCGGCGCTCGCATCAATGACGGCTACAGCAATGGTTTGGGTCTGACTAACGTGAATGAAGACAACCGAATCCCGTAATACTCGGCCTTCACGCCTGATGCTACGCCGACAATTGTCGCGATTGAATTGAAACGTGATCGGCGAAATTGAATCTCGCTGATCGGGGTCGGTCTTTTTCTAGTAATTGATGAATTGGAATCCGAAGCGAAGTGTTCCTCATACCTTATAGGGAGGGTAGTTCGAATGGTTGAGAGGCAAAGGAATTGGTTGGGAGGCGCGTTGACCTGTCTTCTGATGGGTTCGGCTGCGCTGGCTCAGGAGAGCGTTTCTAATACTGGCTGCCTTCCCGGTGATGCCGTGGATCCGTGGGCGACCGGTGAACAATGCAATCAGTATGTCGTTGATTTGGCACCGTTTTCAACATCATGGGGCACTCAGTTTGGTATTGCACCGATTATCAAGTCGAGCAAGACGTCATCGGCGGTTGGTCCGATGGGCGAGTTTTTCGCCAGCCTGACCAGCTCGCAAGCGCTAAGCCGCACCCAACGGTCTAACGTTACACTTAGCGGCAGCTACGATTTGTGGACAGTTCCTGGCGAGGGCATCAACGACGATCAAAACACTGCGCCATCCGGCTCCGTTTCGCTTACGGGCACCGGTAACCAGTTCGCCGCGGCGATTTCGGAATTCGCCACGACGGATTTCAGCCTGTCATACAATGCGATCCTTGGCGCCATCGTCAATTACAAGCCGGAAGATCCCTCTCGGTTGTATGTTAAGCGGGTCGTCGCAGCGTCAAGCGGTTGTGATTCGTTTGTCAACGTTTCGCAAATGGGTCTCGGTTCAGTGGATGCTGATGGAAACGTCATGTTTCGTGCAGATGATTTCGGGATTTCAAGTAATCCGAATACCGGTTCCGCCTGCACACCGCCTGTCATTGACTTGTTCGAAGACAACATCTTCAACGTGGCGATGGCCAGTCGTAATTGCAGCGCCGAGAATATCATCAGCAACAGCCATCCGACGGGAACCAGTGGAACAAGCTGGCTCGTGCGAAACGATATTGCCGGCCACAACACTCCGGCGATTGTCCCGGCAGCAACCATGGGCGGAACCCCGCTCTACATCGGTTCCAATTTCAACAATCAATACGTTCGTGGCGAACTCTATGACATCACTCCGCCGATCGATCCAAACGCCGTTCGTGGCGACTCGACACACTTCCCGGCAGGCGTAACCAATCATCGCGGTAACGTCAGCTGGACGTCGGGCAATTGTGCGGCGCTGGGCACTATTCCGAACCCGCCGGTCCGTGGAACCGCTGCGTTGGTGGCGCGAGATACGGGCGACGATTCTCGCTCACTGATCGTTTGGGGTCTTGAGGCTGACGGTGACGTGACCGGTAAGCGTTCGATCAACCTTCCGGCTACGTTTACAACAGATAATGCAGTTACCTTCCCCACGTCTGATGCGGGAACTGGCAATTCGGATGAGTTCGACAACTACCACGGCACAGCCGCATTCCGCGGTGGAAACGGGCAAGTGGCGCTTGGTGCGGATCAGGCTGGTCGCATGTTGATCGCGGCGCAGGTCTCGCATCCTGGTGACGTTTGTGCCGGTGGAACGTGTGGAACGCGCGATTGGCGCTATGATTACATCGCAGTCGCACGTCTCGATTGCGGCACCGGTGGCGTCGAGTGGCAATTAGCGGCCTACACCGACGTTCCCGATATCACTGTTGCACCGATTACTGATTCGAGCACGACGCCGCCTCTCGTCGACACGGGTAAGGCAGTTCTCGACGGTCCCGGTGGAAACGTCATCGGTCACCTGTCGCAGTTGCAAGAGATTACAATGGGAACACCACGTGGTCCCAGTCTTTCATCGCCGATGATCGACTCGGTTGGTAACGTCTGGTTCATCGGCATCATCAAGTATGTCGAGCCGGATCCCCTCCCACCGAACTTTGATCCGATTGACACTGGTCTTTTCCGCTCGGTGTACAACCCAGCCACGTTCGAATACGAACTTGAGTTGGTGCTCACCACCGGTCGCATCTTCCAGGGTCTGAACTCGGGAATGGATTATCAGATCAGCTTTATCTCGACGGCGAACAGCGCCGGCGGGATTAGCTCGGGCAACGCGTGGTCGCAGAACATCAGCGAAACGGCGCACAATAATGGACCGAAGGCCGGCCTTCTCCCTTCAAGCCCGGATACGCTCGGTGGTTTGGTGATTGCGGCCGAGATTACGTATGACCGCGACGAGGATATGGACTTCGCACAGCCGTGCACCAGCAGCACGATTGGTGACGGCGATGCGGATCAGGACTACAACGTGCTCCTGTACATCGGCTCGCTCACGGCCGCTCCGACGGGTTGCCCGTGCACGACGCTCGTCGATTGCCGTAATACCGCATGCATGGACGACAACGGCTGCAATCACGCGACATGCGTGAGCGGCACCTGCGTATACACATGCGAGCGATACGGCGATGTTCAGCCGCCGGGTGGCAATGGTGTAGTCAACCTCGACGACATTCTTTGCATTCTGAGCGGATTCTCGAACTTCCCGACGTGCCCGAACGCAGATATCAATCCATGCGGCGGCAACGGAGTAATCAACCTGGACGACATCCTTGCCGTGCTTAGCGCATTCTCGGGTGCTAATCCGTGCACTTGCACGGAAAACGGAACGCCTGGTGGTGGTGTATCCCCGTTGTGCGGCAGTACCATGCCGTAATCAAGCTAATTCCCAATCAGTGGTTCCAAGAAACCGAAGGGTGGGCTACGGCCCACCCTTTTTTTTGCCCATGAACATTGAATCAACAGAAGCCAGGTCTGAGGTTGCAATAGGCTCCGGGGAACTCTAACCTATGTGTGGGGTTCGTGGGTCGTTAGAAGCATTATCCGAGAGGAAAGACTTGCTCATGCGTTCTTATTCTTTGCAAGGTCCTAGTTTCCCGCGGTGCGTGTTTTTTGCACCAAAGCAATTGACATCGTTTATACATAAGGCGTGCGCGTTAATGCTGTGCGGTCTCGTCTTTGTTTCGACGTCAGCGGTGCTTGGCCAGTGGGATCCGATGAACGGGGACTGGTCAAAGACTGATTCGACCGACCTGCGGGTGATGACTTGGAACATCGAAGACGGAATTTGTTCCTCTGCCAACAAAGTAGAAGCAGCCGGTAGCTGGGCCGCCCTTGCGCACATCGTTGCAGGCATGAAGCCCGATGTGCTTATTCTTCAGGAGACCGCCGACAACAGTGGAAATGGAACGGGAAGCGGCGTCGATTCAGTGTCTACGTTGACGACGGTTCTCAATCTCTTTCTTCACGGAGGTAATGACCCATTCAAGCCAGGGAATCCGCCGGTCACCTCTTACGTTCAGCTCTATGCGCCTACCTATGACCTGCCGTTTATCTTCGTCAGCGCGGAAAACGATGGGTTCAATCGCAACGTGATCCTGAGTCGTTTTCCATTTCTCGATCTCAACGGTGACGCGTCGTCCACTCGCAGTGACGTACCGACGGTATCCGCTGATGCGTATGCACCGGGTGGTGATGGCGGCATTCGCGGATTCATGTTCGTTGAGATCGATCTGCCAAACGCGACCTATGCGGGCAATCTCGTGATGGGGAACGCGCACCTGAAGTCTGGTGGGGATGCAAGCGATCTCGCAGACCGGTTGTTAGCCAGCAAGAACGTCGCGTACGTCCTCGACTATTGGTACAACGGCGCGGGCTTCGGAGTGCCGGACCCAAATACGAAAATCTCAGATTCTCCCCAGGCGACAATGATTCTGCCTGCGAACACACCGTGGGTAATTGGCGGCGACTGGAATGAGGATGAACTTACGAACGGAAGAAAGGGTCCAGCCGAGTGGTTGACTCGCGCGAATTTGACCGGCGGCACTGACGGCACCGATCGCGATCGGACCGATGCTGTCTATGATGCGGCCACCGATGTTTTCAACGGCAGTCGCGCGACGCGCGGAAGCAGCAAGCTTGATTACCTTGCATGGCAGGACAGCATTGCTACGCTTCGCAGGGCCTTCATTTTCAATGCCAACACGCCGCCGCTTTCAGACTTGCCGCCGGAGGTAGCTTCGTATGCAAACCCGAGCGCGGCCAGCATCGATGCGGCTGATCACCGCCCGGTCATTGCAGATTTGATCCTTCCTTTAGCTGGCGCGTTTGGTGCTTGCTGCACGGATGAGACTTGTGCAGACGGCGTTTCGCAATCCACCTGCGAAACCGGTGGGGGGGAATACAACGGCGACGGATCGAATTGTTCGACCGTTGCGTGTGCGCCACCGCCCGATGTCCGCATCAACGAAATTCGCACCGATCAGGCAGGCGGCGATTCAGACGAGTATTTCGAATTGACCGGCACTCCTGGCACTTCGCTGAATGGAGTCACCTACCTGGTCATCGGTGATCCTGTCAGCGGCATCAACAGCGGAGTTATCGAAACGATTATCAATTTGAATGGCGAATCGATTCCAGCCGATGGGTTTTTCCTTGCCGCTGAAAGCAGCCTTACCATCGGCGGCGGGCAGGCTGAAGTCGACCTTAATCTAGGGGCCTCGGGTTTGAACTTTGAGGGCGATGACAACACTACGCACATGATCGTTCAGGGTTTCGTTGGCTCGTCAGGCCAAGACTTGGACAGCAATGACGACGGAGAGTTTGACGTAGCGCCATGGATGAACGTCATTGACCTCGTGGCTATCATCAAGATGGAAAACCCACCTACACTTGGACAGGAGTACCACTACGGTCCGCCAACTGTCGGACCGGAGGGCGCAACTTCACCGGGTCATGTCATTCGCTGCCCCGACAGCACCGGCAACTGGATCATTGGAGTTCTTGATCCTGTCGGGACCGACGATACGCCGGGTGAGGCAAACGATTGTTCATCTCTCGTGCCCACCGTATCGCAGTGGGGTATGATCGTTATTCTGTTGAGTGTGCTCGTCGCCGGAACGGTGATCTCCCGCTCGCGCCGAAGCGTTTCGGCCTGAGTGGTGACAGGGTTTGGCACTACATGAAAAGGATTGTCGAGGCATGAAGACGAGGTCGTTTGCGCTTTTCGTCATTACATTTTTCTCCATTGGACTTTTTTCGACAACGCAACTCCCAGCCTCGCCGATCGAGCAGGACGAGGGACGCCCGCGCGTGGACTGGAAGGACGCGAAGCTGGTGGTTGGCAAGCTCGCGTTTGTCAGCGGCAAAGTTGAAGAAGTGCGTCAAACGCAGCGATTTGTGTTTATTGACTTCGATGCAGGAAGCAAGACGGGTTTTGTCGGCGTCATTTCGAAGGACAACCTGAGCAAGTTCTCCGATACGCCGGAGAAGCTGTATAAAGATAAAATCGTTCGGCTTCGCGGTTACATTAATACGTTTCAGGGCGAGCCGCAGATCAACGTCGTCGATCCTTCTCAAGTCGAAGTGCTCGCCGAACTCCCAGCGACGAAGAAGCCCACGAAATCCGAAACCAAAGTCGGCGAGACGATCACGGTTGGAGCCTACAACATTTTGAATTTGTTCGATGATGCGGATGATCCCTATTCGCTGGACGAGATGATGTCGCCCAAGCCACGGCCGCAAATGGAGCATGTTGCGAAGACGATTCGTGAATTGAATGCCGATGTGCTTGCACTCGAAGAAGTAGAAAATCGCGGAATTCTCGAGCGATTTATTGAGATCTTTCTGCCTGAGATGGGATATGAGCACGTTGTCCTCTTTGAAGGAAACGAAGTTCGCGGAATCGACGTGGCTTTGATTTCGCGCTTGCCACTGGGCACGGTGACTTCTCACCGACATCGTGATTTTTCCGATGGCAGCGGCGGGAGCACGCGGTTCGAGCGCGATTTGCTGCAGGTTCAGGTCGAACCTCCCGGCATGAAGCCATTCGAGGTTTGGGTGCTTCACTTGAAGAGCAGCTACGAAGGCAAAGAATACGCGGAACCCATTCGCCGGGCCGAAGGCGCGGAAGTCCGGAAACAGCTCGACAAGCGTTTGGCGGCTGACCCGAAAGCGCGAATCATCGTCTGCGGTGACCTCAACGATACGCCCGACAGTGCGACACTCGGTGTCATCATGGGCAACGGAGCCACGGGGATGAAGTCGTTTCATACTGATCTCGCAGAGGATCAGCGCGTTACGTACAACAAAGAACCGTTTCGCACGATGATCGATTTCCTACTCGTCAGTCCCGACTTAGCTGGTTCTTATGTAAATGGTTCGTTCAAGATCATTCCAGGTTCAGAGGAAACTTCCGGTTCAGATCACAATCCTATCAGCATCAAGCTAAAGACGAGCGGCTAAACGTCGGCGCAACGGCGATTCGCCGTTTTGCACGAGTTTTGTCGTCCAAGTCCCTAATGCCGTTTTTTGGGGGGTTGCACTTGCGTGCTCTTGCGCCGTGCAAAACGAATTCCGCCCTGGCGCTAGCCGCAGCTTGGTTTCTTGATGGAATTTGCGTGAGATTTTTAAATAGAACGCAGGTTTCCGGTTGGAAGGCTGGCCGGTTTGGGACTGATGAACTCAGGCCACTTGGGAAGCGCTTTCTGAACGGTCTGAGAACCGACTCCATACCCGAAGAACAACATCAGCGCTCGCCTATCCGTGCCCGGCTGTTACGGGTCGCGGTATGAAAATGCCGATTCACGATGCCCTTTGACTTAGATTGATTCGCTTGGCCCGCACTCCGTTTGGTTTCACAGTAGGATCTGCACTCTCGCTCGTTCAGGGCGAGAACTTCTTTGTACGGCTGATGCCCCAGAGCGTTGGTTGGGCTCGACTACCAGCGCACTTTCAGCGTGAATGGGCTCATTGCTCGATTCGGAATCGGCACGATCAAACATCGGCATGTTCAAACAAGGATTGGTATGAATCGTCCCATATCACCCCACTCGCAATACCACGAGGCCAGCCATGAAACTACCCAAATTAACCGCAGTGTGATTGAATGGGTTGACCAGTTGGTTGGTTCTTGCGACGCGAAAAGCTGGGTTGTGAAATGCGCCAGCGATGTAATCGGGCAATTTAAGCTTTTTTTCTTAGCCAACCTTTCACTATCATGTTATCTTGCGTTATGGGTCGTTAGTAGCGCTTTGAAGCGGCGCTGGCTTCATTAAGAAATAGTTGCAGAGGAATTATCGGAGGATGAAGTGATGAGGGATCACAATGCGCGGTGTTGTTCGCGGAACATTCTAGGGTTTGGAGCGATGGTTGTAGGCGCGTTCGCGCTAGTTGCGCCTGTCAATGCGCAGCTTACGATTAACGAAATCGACTACGACATGCCAACAAGCCTTGCTCCATGCGGCACCACAGACTGCGTCGAGTTTATCGAGATCAAAGGTCCAGGTGGCATGAGCCTGGCTGGTTGGCGAGTGTTTCTTTATAACGGAAACGCGCCAGCCGCCGCCGTCCTTTATGCACCCATCGCGGGAATTGATTTGAGTACAGCGCCGGGCGGTGTTATGCCGGCTGACGGCTACCTTGTGATTGGTACTGCCCTTGTTGCCAATACGGATATTCTCTTTCCTGGTGCAACGGACCAAGTTCAAAACGGAGGTAACGACGGAGTTGCGCTGGTTAACGGCGCCACGGTCGTTCAGTACTTTGCTTATGAAGGACCCATCACGGGCACCACCAACGGCCCGGCTGCGGGAATGGGCTCTATGGCAAATATCGGGACAGATCCTCCCGGTACGATAACGCAAGGGCTTAGTTCGTGTCCGGCAGGTAGTTCAACTTTTTCATTACAACCTTCAACCCCTGGTGTGGACAATATCTGCCCCTGCACACAAAACTCTGATTGCAACGACAACAATGCCTGCACCGATGATACCTGCAACGTCGGAACCGGTGCGTGCGTGTTTACGAACAACTCTGCACCGTGCTTAAGCGACGGCATTGAATGCACGACTGACGTTTGCGCGGGCGGCGTCTGTACGCACCCGAACTCAATGGCTGGTACGCCGTGCGGTAATCCCTCCTCCACCGATTGCGATGGCGCCGACACTTGCAACGGTTCGGGCCTTTGCATCACCAATACTCTTCCTGACCTTTCGCCGTGCACGTCAGACGGAAACGATTGCACGAATGACGTGTGTGTTTCCGGTAGTTGCACGCATCCCAATAATTCGGCACCGTGTGATGACGCCTTGTTCTGCAACGGCGCTGACACATGCTCTGGTGGCGCCTGCACGATCCACGCGGGCGACCCTTGTACGCTGCCACTGGTGTGCAATGAAGCCACCGATTCCTGCGTCGGTTGCGTCACCAATGCAGACTGCAACGACGGCTTCTCCTGTACAACCGATACTTGCAACGCAGGCAGCTGTGTGTATACGCCAAGTGATGCTGCGTGCGACAACGGCTTGTTCTGCGACGGACTAGAAACGTGCAACCCTGCGCTGGGTGCACCGGTTACAGGATGTGTTGCGGGCACTGCACCGTGCTCGTCACCGTTGTTCTGCAATGAGTCGACCGACCTTTGCTCGCAGTGTCTTGTCGACGCACATTGCACTGACAGCAATCCATGCACGACGGACACCTGCGTGAACCGCGCCTGCGTCTTCACGAACAACACGGACCCGTGCGATGACGGCCAGTTCTGTACGGCGACGGATTCGTGCGCCGGCGGCTCGTGCGTCGGCAGCGGTAGCCCGTGTATGGCTCCACAAATCTGCAATGAAAGTTCAGATATGTGCGAAGCTCCGCCAAACGGCGCGTGCTGCGTGGCGGGATTCTGCACGAACGTCGCGAATGCGGCTGCTTGCACGACGCTGAACGGCTCGTTCCAGGGCGGCGGTTCTGATTGTTCGTCGGTGTCGTGTCCTGCTACCGGTGTGGTAATCAACGAAATTCGCGTTGACCAACCCGGCACTGACAACGATGAATATTTCGAACTCTTTGGCGCTCCGGGGCAATCGCTCAATGGTCTCACGTATGTCGTGATCGGCGATGGTCTTGGTGGTAGCGGCATCATTGAAACGATTGTGAACTTGAACGGTTCCGTGATTCCTGCCGATGGTCACTTCCTGGCCGCGGAAGCGACTTGGACAAGTTGCAACGGTTCTGTGCCGGATCTTCCTTTGACCGGTAACGCTCTCAACTTTGAAAACACGGACAATTTCACTCACTTGCTTGTGGCGGGATTCACCGGTACGAGCGGCCAGGATCTCGACACGGATAACAATTGTGCGCTTGATGTCACACCGTGGCTCGGCGTCGTCGACTTGATTGCGTTGGCTCTGCGACCGAATTCACTGGCTGATCATACGGCGATTGAATGCAGCTATGGTCCGCCGACGGTTGATTACCAGGTCGAGGAAGCAGGCGGCAATATTCCAGCACCTGGTCTCGCAATTCGTTGCGATGACGGCGTTGGTTTCTTTGAGGCCGGTCTGGCTAGTCCGTTCTGCGTGCAGGATACACCTGGTGCTGCGAACCTCTGCGAGATTCCCATTGGCGCATGTTGCCGTGCTGGTGTTTGCAGCGAAGAGCAATTCATCACCTGCAGCGGTCCGGGCGGTGGAATCTTCCAGGGCTTCAATTCAACTTGCGCGAACACCAACTGTCCGCTACCAACCAATGCGGAAGTTCGCATTACCGAAATCAAGTACGGTAACGGCGGCAACCCGCGCGAGTACTTCGAAATCACAAACCTTGGCGCGGTACCGGTTGATATGACCGGTTGGAGCTACGACGACAATACGAATACGCCGGGTTCCGTCAGTCTGAGTGCAATCGGTATTCTGGCGCCGGGCCAATCAGCGATCGTTACACAGCTGACTGCAGTGGCTTTCATGACCGAATGGCCTTTGGTTCCTGGCGGAACGCCGATCGTGACGGTTGGTTTCCAACTGAATGCCAACGACGAAGTCAATCTGTACGATCCGTCGGCCGCGTTGGTTGATCGAATCTCGTATGGTACGACCTCGTTCCCGGGCTCGATCGATCCGCTCGTTCAGACGGCTTGGCCGTGCGCGGGTGCGGTTGGTTTGAACAACATTTACGCGTGGAAGCTTTCAGTCGTTGCCGACGGTCAGGCTTCTTACACGTCGACCAGTGGCGACACCGGTAACCCGGGCACTTACGTTGAAGTACCTTGCGGCGCTTGTTGCTCGCCGAGCGGTTGCACGGATGGCACGCCTGCCGATTGTGCGGCATCGGGCGGCACCTACCAAGGCGATGGCACCTTCTGCTCGATTGACGACGTTGACAGCGACGGTGTGATCGATGCTTGCGACAACTGTCCAGACGATGCGAACTTCCTGCAGCAGGATGCTGACGGTGACGGTGTGGGCGATGCGTGCGACAACTGCGTGAACGCTTCGAATCCGGATCAGACTGATACGGATGGCGACAACTTCGGCGATGCGTGCGACGGTTGTCCGACGGACCCGAACAAGACTGCACCGGGCGCCTGCGGTTGCAATAATCTGGAAACCGATAGCGACGGTGACGGTACTCCGAATTGCATCGACGGTTGCCCGGACGATCCGAACAAGATCGCAGCCGGTATCTGCGGTTGCGGTGTTGCGGATACGGACACTGACGGTGACGGCACTCCGAACTGCAACGACGGTTGCCCGAATAATCCGAATCTGACTTCGCCGGGCGTTTGCGGCTGCGACAGCACCGACAGCGATGGTGACGGTACGCTGAACTGCGTGGATGGTTGCCCGAACGATCCGAACAAGATCGCGCCGGGTGTCTGCGGTTGTGGTTCACCTGACACGGACAGCGATCTGGACGGCACGCCGAATTGCAACGACGGCTGCCCGTCTGACCCGAACAAGACGCTTCCGGGTACCTGCGGTTGCGGCGTGTCGGATGCTGATACGGACGGCGACGGCGTTGCGGATTGCAACGACGTGTGTCCGGGCGGCGACGACACAGTGGACAACAACGGCAACGGCACGCCGGATGATTGCGATGCGGGCAACACGATCCCGACGGTCAGCACGTGGGGCATGATCGTGATGGCCATGCTGCTGCTGACGGCTGGAAAGCTGTACTTCGGTCGTCGCGAGGTCGCGATGAACTAAGCAAGGCTTAGTACCAGTCCTTAGAAACAAACAACGCCGCCCGGTTCGAACAAAGAACCGGGCGGCTTCTTTTCTGCTGGTGCGGTTTTCTCGTTGAGTTTGCAACGTCTCTCTGACAGCTACCTGAACACAAGGCTCGGCGCTAATTTGCGCATTAGCAATTGAACCTTCTTGCGTTCTTCACATTGGCTTAATCCCGGTTACCTACGTTATGGGTCGTTCGGCGCGGTGTATCCGCCGGCAGTACAGGCAGATGGGTCAAGCGGAGGATGAAGTATGCGGAGTGAGAGGCAAATTTTTGGGAAGCGATGCGCGCTGTGGGGGCGGATGAACCTCACGTGTGCAGCGTTTGGGCTGGCCGCGTTGTTGTGTCCCACTATTGGTATGGGGCAGATTGTCATAAATGAAA
Organism: uncultured Phycisphaeraceae bacterium; assembly: GCA_964494205.1. GTDB lineage: Bacteria > Planctomycetota > Phycisphaerae > UBA1845 > UBA1845 > JBBTCX01. The sequence continues at coordinate 203,540 of CAZBRD010000002.1, forward strand.
TCAGAGCGGATCAAAACAGCACTGATAATGATGAGTACTTTGAATTGAAAGGTCCGCCCGGGGCCTCGTTAGCGGGACTCACGTACATTGTTATTGGAGACGGAACCGGCGGAAGCGGTGTCATTGAGGTAGTAGTTTCTCTGTCTGGTTCCATTCCGGGTGATGGCTATTTCCTCGCCTCAGAGAGCACCTTTACGATTGCCGGCGGGTTAGCGTCGGTTGATCTAAACCTTGGCGCGACGGGTCTCAATTTCGAGAACGACGATTCCGTCACGCACATGTTGGTTTCCGGTTTCACTGGAACGAATGGCCAGGATCTTGACGCTGACAACAACTGCGTGCTTGACGTGACACCGTGGACAAGTGTTCTGGATGTCATCGCGTTCGTCGGCGGTCCGGGTAACCCGCCAGGCACGTCAGAGTGTCATTATGGTCCTCCGACAATAGGTCCAGATCCTGGTCCTCCGAGCAACGTTGGCGAACCTTGGCACATTCAGCGTTGTGCAGACGGAACAGGTTCGTTCATTCTAGCTAGTCAGGATTTGGTTGGCGGAGGTGGCAACGATTCTCCTGGTGCTGCTAACGTCTGCCCTTGTACGCAAAACTCCGACTGCAACGACAACAATGCTTGCACGGATGACACGTGCAACGTGGGCACGGGTGCATGTGTGTTTACGAACAACTCGGTTGCTTGCACCGATGACGGCAACGCGTGTACGGATGATGTGTGTGCGGGAGGCGCTTGTACGCACCCCAACAACTCAAATCCGTGTAACGACGGGTTGTTCTGCACTGCTACAGACATTTGCTCGGGCGGCGCATGCGTTGGTTCAGGTACGCCGTGCCTGCCTGCTCAGACTTGCGATGAGCCCACCGATTCCTGTTTCAACTGCACGCTGGACAGCCAATGCAACGACAGCAATCCGTGCACCGATGATACTTGCCAGGCAGGCAACTGCGTGTTCACTAATGACGACACGAACCCATGCGACGATGGTCAATTCTGCACGGGTACTGATTCTTGCCTGGCAGGTGCGTGCGTCAGTGCTGGCGATCCATGCACTCCGCCGCAGGTTTGCAATGAAGCCACCGACACATGCGATGCACCGCCTAATGGTGCGTGCTGCGTGGCGGGTTTCTGCACGAACGTAGCGAATGCGGCTGCATGCACGGCGCTGAACGGCACGTTCCAGGGCAGCGGTTCGGATTGCTCTTCGGTGAATTGCCCAGCTTCGGGCGTGGTGATCAACGAGATTCGCGTCGATCAACCAAGCACCGACAACGATGAGTATTTCGAGTTGTTTGGTCCGGCGGGTCAATCGCTCAGCGGCCTAACTTATGTCGTCATTGGCGACGGTCTTGGCGGCAGCGGCATCATTGAAACGATTGTGAACCTGAATGGTCAAGTCATTCCGGCTGATGGTCACTTCCTTGTCGCCGAATCGACATGGACCGGTTGCCACGGCTCGGTTCCGGACTTCACGGTCTCGGGAAACGGATTGAACTTCGAAAACACGGACAATTTCACTCACTTGCTTGTGGCAGGTTTCACCGGTACGAGCGGCCAGGATCTCGACACGGATAACAATTGTGCGCTCGACGTCACACCGTGGCTCGGCGTTGTCGACTTGGTTGCCCTGGCGCTGCGACCGAATTCACTGGCTGACCATACGGCCATTGAGTGCTCGTATGGCCCGCCAACCGTCGATTTCCAGGTTGAAGAAGCAAACGGAAACATTCCCGCACCGGGTCTCGCCTTGCGATGTGACGACGGTGTCGGTGCGTTCAAGGCCGGCGATGCTGATCCGTTCTGCTCTATTGATACTCCGGGTACGGCAAACCTTTGCGTCATTCCGAGTGGTGCGTGCTGCCGCGCTGGCGTTTGCACTGTAGAAACGCAGTCAGAGTGCGTATCTCCTAACGGTGGCATCTACCAAGGTGATAACACAACGTGTGATCTTCCGTTCACATGTCCAGCGCCGACCAATGCTCAGATTCGCATTACTGAGTACATGTACAACCAAGGCACGACTTCGGGCGAGTTTGTTGAGTTTACCAACATCGGTCTGGTTCCGGTTGATATGACCGGCTGGAGTTATGACGACATTAGCCGAACACCAGGTTCGGTCAGCTTGAGTGCGTTTGGCGTCGTTGCTCCGGGTCAATCGGTGATTCTGTCTGAGTCACCAGCTGGGACGTTCGCGACTGAATGGGGTCTTGCGGGTGTCACAATAATCGGTGGCAACGTTCAAAATCTTGGTGGCGATGATGAAATCAATCTCTATGACAATGCAGCCGCATTGGTGGATCGCCTGTCGTTCGGCCCGGCTGGGTTCCCCGGATCAATTTCGTCGAACGACATCAGCGGTTGGCCGTGCTCGACTGCGGTCGGCATGAACAACATCTACGGCTGGCGCTTGTCAGTCATCGGCGACGCACAGAGCTCGTTCGCCTCGTTGACTGGTCCGCCGTCTGACGTCGGAAATCCAGGCCAATATGTCGCCGTGTCGTGCGGTGCCTGCTGCACGCCGGTTGGCTGCACGGATACGACGCAGGCTGATTGCCAAACGCAGGGTGGTAGCTACCAAGGCGATGGAACGATCTGCGATGACGCCGATCTTGATGCCGATGGCGTTGCTGACACGTGCGACAACTGTCCTGACGATGCGAACTTCCTGCAGCAGGATGCTGACGGTGACGGTGTGGGCGATGCGTGCGACAACTGCGTGAACGCTTCGAATCCGGATCAGACTGATACGGATGGCGACAACTTCGGCGATGCGTGCGACGGTTGTCCGACGGACCCGAACAAGACTGCACCGGGCGCCTGCGGTTGCAATAATCTGGAAACCGATAGCGACGGTGACGGTACTCCGAATTGCATCGACGGTTGCCCGGACGATCCGAACAAGATCGCAGCCGGTATCTGCGGTTGCGGTGTTGCGGATACGGACACTGACGGTGACGGCACTCCGAACTGCAACGACGGTTGCCCGAATAATCCGAATCTGACTTCGCCGGGCGTCTGCGGTTGCGACAGCACCGACAGTGACGGTGACGGTACGCTGAACTGCGCTGATGGTTGCCCGAACGATCCGAACAAGGTCGCGCCGGGTATCTGCGGTTGTGGTTCACCGGAAACGGACAGCGATCTGGACGGCACGCCGAATTGCAATGACGGCTGCCCGTCTGACCCGAACAAAACGCTTCCGGGTACCTGCGGTTGCGGCGTGTCCGATGGAGACACCGACGGCGACGGCGTTGCGGATTGCAACGACGTGTGTCCGGGCGGCGACGACACAGTGGACAACAACGGCAACGGCACGCCGGATGATTGCGATGCGGGCAACACGATCCCGACGGTCAGCACGTGGGGCATGATCGTGATGGCCATGCTGCTGCTGACGGCTGGAAAGCTGTACTTCGGTCGTCGCGAGGTCGCGATGAACTAAGCAAGGCTTAGTACCAGTCCTTAGAAACAAACAACGCCGCCCGATTCGAACAAAGAACCGGGCGGCTTCTTTTCGTGTATCAAGCTCGAATTTGAGTTACCTACCCCGACTATCGAGCAGTAACTCCTCGGGGTTTGTCGCGTTCGGCTTGTAGTGGGCGATTAGCTTACGAATCCGCGGCTGATCGGGGTCAAGCTCCAACGATCGGTGCCAGTTCTCCAAAGCACGGTCGCGTGATTCCGCTGCTGTCTTATCGTTGATGTATTTCAGCATGTGAATGGAGCCGAGACCCGCATACGCCCGCGGGAGGTCAGAGTCATAGGCCAGTGCAGTCATGTAGCTCTTTTCCGCGAGTTCGTACTCCTTTTCGCGGAACAAACAATAGCCAAGTGACTCGTGTGCAGCCGCCAGTTGCGGGTCGATTCGGATAGCCTCATCCAGCGCCAGCCGCGCCAACTTCAGCCGATCCTGATTTACATAAGTCCGCGCCAAGTTCACCAGCACTAATGGCTGCCGACTGTCTCGCTCCAGGGCTTCTTTGTATGCGCGGACGGCTGCGTAGTATTTTTCTTGTGCGTCCAGTGCGACTCCGAGATTCACATAGGCAAAGGGGCGGTTAGGATCCAAATCGATTGCCTTCTGGAATCGCTCGACGGCTTGGCCCATATCGCCGGTCTGCTGGTAACAGACTCCGAGGTTCAACTGCGAATCAAAGTCGTTGGGCTGCAATTCGCAGGCGTGCAGGTATGCCTGAATCGCATCCTTCAGCCGATTCGTGAAATGATAAAGTTGTGCCAGGTTCTGAGTATCGAGGAATGACTTCGGGTTCAAGCGAACCGCTTCGACGAAACTATCGATGGCCTCCTCATACTCGCCAAGGCGTCGATAGATGACACCCATCTTCGAATGGGCTACGGCCATCTGCGGAGACAACCGCGCAGCCTCATGGAATTCGGTGAGGGCGGCCTGCAGGTTATTCTGCTCTAGCAGCGCCTCTCCGCGGGACAATCTCTGTTCCGCCTGGTGCTGTTTCACGCCCTGACAACCTGCCAGGGCCCAGCAGAGGACCGTTGTCTGACAAGAATGCAATATCAACTTTCTTGCGTTCATGATCGTTGCCCCTCAATCGGGTTTATTTTCTTTTTGTATCGACCGGCTACGTGAGTCAAGTTCAACCGGTGGGGGTGTGAAGTCGTTGATTTGATCTTTCCAACCACGGGCGCTACGATGTCGCAACATTGAACCGGCAGGGAGGCCGTTCGGAAAGGAACAACAGCGGATGAGTCCACGTTTCCTCCTCGCCATACCGGTTTTCAACGAAGAAAAGTACATTTTGAACGTCGTGGACAAGGCCCGGCGCTATTGTCGCGACATACTGATCGTTGATGACGGGTCCACGGACCGCACAGGCGAACTATTACGCAGAATTGCGGATTTACATGTGCTGACCCACGCCGAGAACCGCGGGTACGGCAAGAGCCTCGCGGATGTGTTCTGCTTCGCCCAATCGCACGGGTACGATTGGCTTATCACGATGGATGCTGACGAGCAGCATGAAGCCTCGCACATTCCGCGATTCATGCAGGCGGCCGTTCGCGGCTCGGCAGACGTGATCAGCGGGACTCGCTATCCCAACGGCTGGGACGATGAAACGATGGTTCCGCAGGATCGCCGGGAGATCAATCGAAAGATCACTGGATTCCTCAATGACCGGCTTGACCTGAACATTACTGACGCATTTTGCGGTTTCAAAGCTTATCGCGTGGCTGCCTTGCCAAGCATTCACATTACTGTTCCCGGATATGCGATGCCCATGCAGTTCTGGGTGCAGGCTTCCCGCGCCGGGTTGCGTATTGAGGAGCTTCCTGTCCGGTTGATCTACAACGATCCGACACGCCACTTTGGCGGAATCCTTGACGACCCGACGGCCCGGCTTCAGCACTATCTGGAAGTGTTTGAGTCAGAGTGGGCCTCGCAGAGAGGGGCGATTCACCTGACAAATCCGTGTGCGGCCTGCTGTTGAGTGACAACCCGCGACTAGATCGATTAAGCCTTAGGACACCGCGTCGTCACGGCGAAGTTTTGGTTGCGCCGAATGCCGATGCATGGGCTGCCATTGCACGGGAAAACTCCACGCTGCTTTCGGAAAGCCAAACTCAACTTGTCGGTGCGTCGCTTTCACAATGGCGGCGTCGGACGCGTGAGGCTGTTTTTGGCACGAACGATCGATTGATCGTCATGGCGGGTCATCAGCCGGAATTCTATCACCCGGGGGTGTGGGCCAAGTTTGTGGCTGCCCATCGATTTGCGGAATCGGTGGGCGGATTGGCCGTCAATCTTGTAACCGATGCTGACACTCCCAAGTCGATGAAAATTGGTGTGCCATCGATCAGGGGGCGTGAACTCATTGTTCGTCAAATCGCGGCTTTGCCTGCGCGCTCAGGTCTTGCTTTTGAGGACTTGCCGGCGATTTCGCGAGGCGAACTCTCGCGGTTGGAAACAGAGGTTGCCGAAGCGGCGGGCGGCCATATCGAAACGTCGCCGTGGCGTCAGTTCATCGAGAGTATTCGCGCCGCCCAATCAAACAACTTCGTCGAGCAATTTGGAGACGGGATTCGGGCCATCAACCAGCAGTTTGGCCTTTCGCTCGTGACTCGCCGGTTGAGTCAGATTTGGGGCGGGACACTCCTGTTCGACCTCGTTGAAAATGCTCCATGCTTCGCTCAAGTTTACAACAATGCGTTGCGTCAATATCGCGAACGTTACCACGTGCGGGGCTCGACGCGGCCGATGCCGGATTTGCAAGTCGACGCAAACAACTGCGAGCTTCCGCTTTGGGCATTTCGATCGGGTGAGCGGCGTCGGCGTGTTTTTCTTCGCCGGGATAGTGAAGGCCAGCACTTGACGGCTGACAATGAGACTATCGTGTCGCTATCGAATTGGCGGGAACAATTCGCCGGTGCACACACAGACGGATCACTTTGCAACGTATGGAAGATTCGCCCACGCGCGCTCATGCTAACGATATGGGCGCGCCTCATGCTTGCGGACCTGTTCATTCACGGCATTGGTGGTGCGAAGTATGACGAAATCAGCGATGTGATCCTCAAGAATTACTACCGGATTGATCCGCCACAATTCGCTTGCGTTACGGCAACCTTGCACATCGGGTTGCCCGAATCTGATGCTACACCCGAAGAGCTGTTGCGATTGCAACGTGTGCTTCGCGATATGCAAGCCAATCCGTATTTGTTCGCGAAGACGGAGATCGGTCGGGAACTTGCGAATCGTCGACGCGAGGTCACGGAGAATTCATGCCTGCTTCGCGAATCACGTCCGCGCGATCGCCAGGCACGCCGACAGGTCTATCGTGAGATTCAATCCTTGAACGCTGAGCTGCTGGAAAGGGGGGGGCTCGATTTCGAGTCCGTCAGACAGCAACTAGCGGTTTGCAAAAAAGAACTGGATCAAAACCAAATCGCTCGGGGTCGCGAGTATTTTGTCGGGCTGTACCCTATCGATCGGTTGGGAGCGCTGGTTGACGCGCTACCTGCACCGTCTGCTTTTCGTGTATAGTGCGAACTCGTGTGCGGCTTCGATGAACCGAAGCGAATAACGTGAAATGGGCACACGCGATCGGGAGAATACCATGGGCGACGAGAAGAAGAGCGGATTGCATATTGATTCGGATTGGAAGGCAGAGGCAGCGAAGGAGAAGGAACGACTTGCCGAGCAGGAGCGAGCTGCTGCGGAAGCGAATCGGGACATGCCCGGTGCAGGCGGTCCGGCCGGTTTCTTCGACATCATCAATCTGCTGGCTATGCAGGCCGCGGTCGGGATAGGTGGGTTTCAAGGCCCCGGCGGCGAACGCATTCCGCCAAACCTCGCATCCGCAAAACACCATATCGACCTGCTGGAAGTGCTCGAACAGAAGACGGTCAACAATCTCACCGATGACGAAAAGCGAGTGCTGAACCAGGTGTTGTATGAGCTTCGAATGCGATACGTGCAGATTGTCTCAGCCGCGACCGGCGTAAGCGCCGGAGGTGCGTGAATCACGCGACTAATGAATGCGCATAAGAGTCCTAATCCTAGCCCTCGGTAATCTTCAGCGATGCTCCTAATCCCCATCCGAACCGAATGCGATACTCCTCGCACTCCCTACGCCAATTACGCGCTGATCGGTCTCAACCTGCTGATTTTCATCGTGCTTCATCCGCGATTTACGGGCAGCAAGTTCGAGGGGCTACAGGACAACTACTTTTCCTTTTTTTCAGATGCCCCTGCGCTGTGGCAGTTTTTCACCTATCAATTTGCGCATGCCGATGGGATGCACATTCTGGCTAACATGCTCTTCCTGTGGCTTTTCGGCAACGGCGTAAACGCCAAGATGGGGCACTTGCCATACATTCTCTTCTACCTCGCCGGCGGAGTCTTTGCAGCATGGGGACATGCGGTCGTTCGACCTGAGGGATCGAGTCTGATTGGGGCGTCGGGTGCGATCGCGGCTATCACGACTGCGTATCTTGTCCTTTTTCCTCGCAGCCGGGTTACTGTGCTTTTCTGGGTTTTCTTGTTCATCCATACGTTTGAGTGGCCGGCGATGATCCTCATTGGGGTCAAGATCATCGTCTGGGACAACATCGTGGCCCCTCACTTCGGTGCCAGCGAACGTGTCGCGTATGATGCGCATCTGGCTGGTTATCTGTTCGGCTTCATTGGAGCACTGGTCATGCTTCTCTTCCGCGCGCTCCCACGCGATCAGTTCGATCTGCTTGCGCTTTGGAAGCGATGGAACCAGCGCCGCCAAATCGCTGCAGCCATGGCCAATCCGGCGACTGCAGCGCAAATGCAATACGGCACCGTCGCACGACCCGTTTCGATGTCTAAGAAAGAGCACCAAATTGAAGACGAGCGGCTGGATCGCCTCAACGACATGCGCGATCAAATCGGCAGCGCCATAACCCGAAAGGATCTTGTTGAAGCTGTTCGGCTATATCGCGACCTGCTGCAGCTTGACCCAGCACAAAGCTTATCCGAACGTGCCCAGCTTACGATTGCACGCACGATGTTCGACGACAACGATCCTGCCAGTGCCGCCGCCGCTTATGAACGATTTCTCAGAACCTACCCGCGTTCCCACGAAGCGGAAGACGTGCGTTTGTTGCTCGGAATCATCTACGCCCGCGATCTTCGCCGATATGAAGAAGCCGACGTCCATCTTACGGAGTCTTGGAATAATCTGCGGGATGAGAATCGTCGTGCACAGTGTTTGCGGTTTTTGCAGGACGTAAGGGCGGGTCTGGGTCGGCCATCGCCGCTTGTAGCCGCACCCACGAGCCCGGTCTAAGGGAGCCAACGAGTGCCGGAAATTGCGTATGTGAATGGAAAGTTCTCGCCGATCGGAGAGGCCGTCGTCTCAGTTGAGGATCGCGGCTTCCAGTTCGGCGATGGCATTTATGAGGTCATCGCCGCCTATGCCGACGAGCCTTTTCTGCTAGATAGGCACCTCGCCCGCATGCGACGCAGCGCCGACGCCATCAAGATTCCATTCGACTTTGACGGCACAAATATCGAATCAATCGTTCGCGACGGCCTCCACCGAAGCGGCATTCGTGAAGCTGCCGTGTATTTACAGATTACTCGTGGCGTGGCTCCGCGTTCGCATGTAATTCCGAAAGGCATGACCCCGACGCTGGTGATGACAATTCGACCGTTGCCGCAAATTTCCGACGATCTTCGTCGACGGGGTCTGCGGGCCATGACCATGCTCGATAACCGCTGGCCGAATTGCTACATCAAGGCGGTCACGCTGCTCCCGAATATTCTAGCTAAAAACGAAGCCATGGCGCGCGGATTCGATGAGGCAATTTATTTGACCGCCGAAGGCGATGTCCGTGAATGCACTTCGGCCAATGTGTTCATCGCCCGCGAAGGTAAGCTTGTCTTCCCGCCGCTCAATGAGTCCATCCTGCACGGGGTGACGCTTAGTTTCATTCTTGAGTGCGCACGCGGAATCGGCGTGCAAGTTCGCGAAGGGGCGTTCGACATCGACGCCTTGCGCCAGGCCGACGAAGTTTTCCTCTCCAGCACGATGTCTGAGGTTTTGGGAATCACGTCAATTGATAACAAGCAGGTTGGCGACGGAAAGGTCGGTTCTATTACGCAGCGAATCTTCAGCGAGTTTCGTTCGCGCTCAAGGCTGACTCAATCAAGTCGCATATCGGTTGCATCATAGTCCGCTTTTTTTATTAGGTTTGGTGCATTGTCCAAGTCGCGTTTCCAGACCGTAATAATTCGCTGGGCACGCTCGATCACTGAACAAATCCACCCGAATTATTGCTCGGCCCTTAGAGTCACCCGTTGAATAATTGACGAAGTAATCGACGGATCGTTTGCATCCGTGACGGTGATTTCCACCGTCGCTTCTCTTCCGTCATAATCCGGGGGGAGTACTCCGTCGATGAACACAAACACGCGGTCCAGCAATCCATATCCGTTGCCCGTGTCCTGGAGGAACTGAGTATTGGTTGATTCAACGACAAGCGGGATCGGTGCTCCATCGATGTATATTCCGCGTGCGAAGAGCACATCCTGTCTTCCATCAATGTCGGTGAATTCAAAACCGCTGGTAACGACACTGACGAAGATGTGATTGCCGCCTTGAAATCCGCGCCGCACGATCATCGTGCCGCGCTCGCTGATTTGGACAAACGGTGACTCATCGCCGATCACAAGATCGGGCATCTCAGTGGCCACGCAGGAAATGCCGTCGCAGTTCATGCCGACCGCGCAATCACCTTCGCCGAAGCACTCGGGTTCGACGTTATCATTACTCTCGACGTTGTCATTGTTCGCGATGTTGTCGTTGAGTGAGTTCTCATTGATGTTAGGCTGTGGTGGAGTTGGGGCGCATCCCCCAATACACACGGCCAGGATTGTGGGAAGAGCAAACGCGCCGGCCTGAGACTTTCCTCTGACCATTGAAGATAGATTCATTGAGAATCCTTTGACGCAGCTACGTCTGTGTCTGTTTTCAGTGGTTTCTCGAAAGAAAACCATTTCAATCTTGTCCGCTGAAGAAGTTTAGTTGGCCAATTGAGCTGATTCAAGCAAAGAGGCGCTCCCTGGTTCAATCAGGAAGCGATCAAATCTAGGGGGCTGCATTTTGCTCAGGGGATGTAAGCAAGATCGAGGAAGGTGGGTTTATCCAACGGCGTTACTTCATAAAGCACAAGCTCGCCGACCTGTCGGCTGAAGGCTTGAACACTTCCGCAGCGTGGCGATGCATTCTTCTTGTCCCGCTCGGCCCGATCGACAAAGACAAGTACCTTCTCCCCGTTGACGGTTCCGAGTATTTGCGCGGTTTCCTCGGAAATGCTGTTCGAATAAGACCAGCCGAGCGCCTCGACGCCCACCGGCAATGCGGCCAACAGCATCGGCTGGCCGAACCGGTCCTTCACGAACTTTGCAAAGATTTCATCGTTCTCGCATTTCCAAACAGGAGTGAACGAACTGGCGACCTCCGCTTCATAGATAGCACCAAAATCACGCCAATCTTGCTTCGCGTAGTTCGGTTTCGTCGGTGGTGTGGGCGGCGCGAGAAACGCACGAATTTGCCATCCGGCCACAACTAGCAAACCGAGGCATGCGGCTATTGCGAGTATCGTTGAGCGAACCTTGCTTGAGGCTGGGTGTTTCAGGGTGGTGTTTGGGCCAATTCCAGAAGCCGTCGCCTCGACCATTCGATCGACCGGCGCTTGGTAGAGCGAAGCCAATCGTTCGTTGATCGAATTCTGACGCGCAATTTCCAACTGCCATTCAGGATGGTTCTTGAGGTCGGCCTCGAACGCTGCTCGCTCAGTGTCGCTCAGCAAACCGTCGAGGTACGCATCAAGTTGCGAACTATCTGGTGCTTTTGTTTGATGGTCCATAGCTCAACCGCTCGCCAAATCTCTAAAACTATGGTCGGCAGGCGACGCCAACCGCTCTCGCAGAAATTTTCGTGTGCGATGCACGTGACTCATGGCTGTCCCCTCAGGGATGCTGAGCAAACTGGAAATCTGCGAGTACTCCAAACCGTCGACGGTCCGCAGAAGGAGGCACACACGCGCAATGGGATTGACTTCAGCCAGAGCCGTCTTCAGGCTTTCATCCAGATCGTTCATATCCGCCCGTTCGCGCATGTTCGACTCAATCGCCAGAGACGACTCGTGCAAAGGTGATCGAAGATGACCGGTACTCTTGAATCCATCACCCTCGGTTTGATCGAGGCTCACCGCCGTTCGCCGTTGTTCGCGTCGCGATTCATTCAACGCCACGTATCTAACCGTTTGCGCCATCCAGGCGGTAAAATTGGTTCCTGGTTTGAATTGATCGAACTTGCGAAACGCGATGATGGCAGCCTCCTGCACCACATCCTCAGCCAGGGCGGTGTCATGGACAACGCCGACAGCAATTAACCACAAAACCCGTGCGGCCCGCTGAAAATGGACCGCGAATTCGTCGGCGCGTGCATCGACCCGGCGGGGGGGCGTGTTCTCAGAATCGTCGGAGTGTGTTCGATACACGCCGTTATCCTACCCCTTTCATGTCGATGAACCCGAAGTGTATTGCATTCGGTTAATCGGGCAAAATCGAGGGAACCGCCGGGGCCGCGACTTTGCGGACTGTTCGCCTTCGACGCCCGAAAATCGTGCGAGTACCAGCCAAGAGAAGGACGTTTAACCCGAGCAGACCGGGCAGTGAGAATGTCGTGATCGTCGACATCGCGCAAGGGGCGACCATAGGTCTATCATTCGGAGTGCCGTCGAAACAATCCGCCAAACCGTCATCGTTGTCATCGTTTTCCGGCACGCCGCACCCACAGGAACCGGCTAGCTGCTTCAGCGGGTCATCGGGACATTCATCGCAAGCGTCGCCAGCCCCATCGCCGTCTTCGTCGGCTTGGTCTTCATTGGACGCCGCAGGACAATTATCGCAAAGCTCGTCAATCGTATCGTCGTCGTTGCTTCCCATGCATACGGTTGAATCGCCGAAGAAGGTGCCGATATCGATTTCACATTCGCGACGGGTCAAATGTCCACAGGCAATACCCACACAACATGCGCCGAGTCTGCCGCACGCAAACGTCAGCGTAACCGCGTCAGACGGGAGGTAGGCTGTCGTTCCGTTGTCGACAAATCGAAACATGACTTCGTATTCCCCATCCGGATCGTAAATCGAATCTGTCGAATCGATGTGCCAGACAAGGTGCGCGTCGAATGGTGGGGCGCCGAGTTCGGTTGCTAGTCCCGCTTCTGCGAAGTCCTCCGCTAAGTCCAGCGAGCGCAAATGCAACGCACGCTGAATCGCGAGAAGTTCAACGACGGGCAACGCTCCAGATTCGAGCATAAGCATGTCATTGTTCGGCAAATCGATCGCCAGAGAGGCGACAGCCGGCGTAATCGATGCGCAACCAACGATGTTACCATCTACCGGCGATAGGCTTAGCACTCCAGTGCTGATCTGCGGTAGGACGACGAGTTTTCCCGCCGACGATCTTCCGAGAATCAGCACGTTGTCATCGTGCGCAAATGCGGCGCGCGACGACCAGGTCATCGACAGCAACACAACTGCAACAAGACAACTACATCGAATGCGCATCAAGTTTTCTTTCAAATCCCGCATCGATAACTCAACCGGCCGATATATTCGCATGAACTATCGTAGCATGACTCATCGTATCCAATCGACCTAAGAAAATCACCCGATCCGTTGGTGGGACCGGGTGATCAAGCAAGTCGTTCGTCGATTGACAGCAAATGTTCTGCAATCAGGCCGCACGAAGGCGATACTTGGCCACGTACGTTCCCGCCGTGAGCAGCAAGAGCGCCACAACAATCAGGCCCCATTCCGACATCGTCGGCACGCACGAAATATCATCGCAATCCATGTTGGCAGTAAACACAAGCGGTGCATCGCAATCATCCTCATTGACGTTGTCGTTGCACGTCGCGTTGGTGGGGTCGCAGCAAGCACCGGTAACGCCCACGCAGACAACCGCACAACAGGGTGATCCCTGCGTCCAGACCATTGGCGTCATACAAGATGCGGAGGTGACGCTTTCTGTACAAGCCAGCCCGTTGCAGCACGCGCCCCGGGCCGTGGAGCCCGACAGCGTCCACAAGTAACTGGCGTTAGCATTGTTCCGCCAAGTAGAAGCTCCCGGAGTCAGTGCATACTGAGCGGCATTGTTGGTGCTTCCGGAGGCTGCAGTGCCGGAATATCGCAACGCTTGAAGATTGCTCGTCGGCAACGGCCCGGCAAACGGCGGATTCGCTGAACTGTCCAAGGGAGCACTTTCGTTGGTTGTCGACTCCGCTCCTGAACCTGTATAGCCACCTCCACCCCAACTTAGACGCCAATAGATCGTGCCAAAATCGTCTTCAAAGGTTAATGAACCAGCGCAAAGGTACGACGGTGGAATTAGGTTCGTCATCGTGAAGTCAGCCGTCGCGGCAGGGGTTGTTTGCGACAGAAATGCAGTGCTGGCAATAAGGATACTACGATCGCCCAATGCATTGGCAACGTTAGTTGTCATATCGACGATTAGAACCGGATTCATTCCGGCAGCATCTCGAACGTTGATCCGACCCTGGCTCACTAGATTTTGCGAGCCAGAACGCGTACGGATCATGATCGCCTGGGCTGAGAGGTCGCCGTTTACACCGCCGACCACCTGCTCTATCTGCATCAAGTGAAACGACGCCATCGCCGACGAAGCGCCGAGCAGTCCCAGTGCACCTGAGACAATTAGCGATAATCCAGATCTCTTCATGACCCTCAAACCTCCCCCGGATTAAATTGACAATATCTGTAAAGGAAGACCCTCTCCGATTCTGATGTGGCATGAGGCAACCGTATTGCAACAGATTGCAAAAAAGCGTGGCAAGTCACCCGATTCTTCATCGATACTTCAAAGTTTGCGGTGATTGCTATCGAAAAACACACGAAGTACTTTGGCGAACAATCGGTAATGGCTTGAACAAGGAATTGGTAATCAGGGAGTCTTCCATGACGACGGCTACGATCGCTCCACCACGTGTTTCCAACAAGAAAATGCTGATCAACGGGCAGTGGGTCGAGAGTCGATCCGGCAAGACCTTCGAGACTGTTAACCCTGCGACGGGCGATGTCATCTGCCAAGTGGCTGAGGGCGACAAGGCAGATGTGGATGCAGCGGCACGTGCCGCACGAAAGGCGTTCGAATCCGGTCCGTGGCCGAAAATGAGCGGCACTCAGCGGGGGCGGTTGCTTCACAAGTTGGCGGACCTGATGGAGCGGCATAAGGACGAGCTGGCCGCACTTGAAACTCTTGATAACGGCAAGCCCATCCGCGACTCGCAAAACGTCGATGTGCCGTCGTCGATCGCCACGTATCGCTATTACGCGGATTGGGCTGACAAAATTCAGGGAAAGACGATCCCCATGAGCGGCCCGTTTTTCTGTCATACGCGGCATGAGCCGGTTGGAGTGGTCGGACAAATCATTCCGTGGAACTTCCCGTTGTTGATGCAGGCGTCGAAGTGGGCGCCTGCCCTTGCCGCAGGATGCACCAGCGTCCTCAAACCGGCTGAGCAAACTCCGCTTTCTGCTCTCCGTGTGGCTGAACTTGCACAAGAGGCCGGGTTCCCCGACGGAGTAATCAACGTTGTTCCGGGTTTCGGTCCCACCGCCGGGGCAGCCATCGCGGAGCATCCCGACATCGACAAGGTTGCCTTTACCGGAAGTACAGAAGTCGGGCAGCACATCATGCGCGCTGCGGCCTCAAACCTGAAGCGGGTGACGCTAGAACTCGGCGGCAAAAGTCCGAACATCATCTTCGCGGATGCCGATGTCGAAACGGCGGCGAAGCACGCTTTTCACGCGCTCTTTTTCAACATGGGACAATGCTGCTGCGCGGGTTCGCGGTTGTTTGTCGAAGCTCCCGTCTACGAGCAAGTCCTAGCCTCTGTCGCTGAACGTGTGAAGAAGCAAAAAGTCGGTGACCCGTTCGATCCGACTATCGCTCACGGCGCACAGGTGTCGAAAGAGCAAGCCGACCGCATTATGAGCTACATCGATTCGGGCAAGCGTGAGGGGGCTCGTTGTCTGACTGGCGGAGGCCGTGTCGATCGTCCCGGTTATTTTGTGGAGCCCACGGTTTTCGACCAGGTAAAGGACGATATGAGCATTGCCCGCGATGAGATTTTTGGACCGGTGTTGAGCGTCATGCGATTTGACGATATCGATGAGGTCGTTCGACGCGGCAACAACACGAAGTACGGGCTGGCGGCTGCGGTTTGGACGAAGGACGTGACCAAGGCCCATAGGCTCGCGGCTGGGTTGCGGGCGGGCACGGTGTGGATCAACTGCTACAACGCGGGTGACGCTACCGTGCCGTTCGGCGGGTACAAAATGAGCGGTCTCGGGCGCGAGTTCGGTGAATACGGGCTAACACCCTATTTAGAAGTCAAAGCGGTTGTCACTGCGATGGGAAAGACGAATTAGATTCGTTGCCTAGATATACGCTTCGAATCAGCAAGCAGGACGAGTGCGATTTTTCGGGCGTAGAATAACCAAGGAGGATCATGATGAATCGAATGTTTGCAAAGAAGTACGGATGGTGGTTGGTCGGTGCTCTTGCTCTTGTTGGCTGCAACGGAGCCGACGTTTCGTTCAATTACTACGACGATCCGCCGCGTCGCACCTATGTTCAGCCGGTTGTGGTCGAGGAACATCATCATCATGATCCGGTGATCGTTGAACGGACAGTGGTTGTGCCGCACGGTCATCATTGCAATCACCATTGTGATCACTACTACAACGGCTCGAGCTACGTCGTCGTCCGCAAAGGACACGTCCACGGTCCTGGATGTGGGCACGATCTGGTCAAAGGTCGTTGGGTCGTGATCGGCAAGGCGCGATCCCCGAATCCTGAACCAAGACCGTCAGGTAAGTACGTCGAACCGCGGGGGAATTCACGGAGGTAGTCGATCTAACCCGTGGCCTTGGTTACTCTGTATGATGCTCTGTCGCAACGCGCTGGGCGCCTCGAGATCGGCCTGCTACCCCGCGTTTTGTGGGTTCACTGAGGAATCTGACGAGTCGGGCTACAGCCGTTGACGTGCTCGCTTGCAGCGTCAGCTTTTCAACAGCCTTCTGAAATGGCAGGCCGGAGTTGTGCAACGTACGATAGGCTTCGCGGATCGCTTGGAGGTCGTCGCGAGTCAGGCCTGAGCGTCTCATGCCAATGCGGTTCAAGCCGATGACGCGACC
Organism: uncultured Phycisphaeraceae bacterium; assembly: GCA_964494205.1. Taxonomy (GTDB): domain Bacteria; phylum Planctomycetota; class Phycisphaerae; order UBA1845; family UBA1845; genus JBBTCX01. Next base: position 220,291 of record CAZBRD010000002.1, read on the forward strand.
GGATACGTCGAGCATCGCAAACGGCAACACGTCCATAGGCACGCGGGCGTTGCCTGCGATCATGGCTAGTTCGCCGATGCGGACGAACTGATGTACGACCGCACCCCCTCCCATCGTCACGCGATCACCAATATGAACATGTCCGGCTAGCAATACGCCGTTAATGAGCGTCACATTGTTGCCTAGCGAGCAATTGTGTGCGATGTGGCTGCCCGACAAGAGGAAGCAGTTGTCGCCGATGCTTGTGGTGCTTTCGGGCTCCGTGCCGCGATGGATGGTGACGTACTCCCGGATGATGCCGTTTTTCCCGATGCGGCAGAAGCTTCGCTCGCCTTTGTATTTCACGTCCTGTGGTTCGTGGCCGACGATTGCGCCGGGGTGAATCGTGCAGCCGTCGCCAATCTGCGTCCAGCCGGTCACGAAGACGTTGTGAAACAAGCGACAGTTAGCGCCGATGCGGACATTTGAATCGATGACGCAATAGGGGCCAATCTCAGTTGTGGGGTCGATCTCTGCTCCGCGATGGATAATTGCTGTTGGATGAATGGCCACGTACGTTCTCTTTCCGGTCTCATGAGCCCGATTTCTGCAGCGGCAAACCGAGTCGCTGCATGACCTGCTGCAGGTCGTCCCATGCTTTACGCTTTTCGTCGGGGCTACGCAAGAGATAGGCCGGGTGGAAGGTGGGCATGACCGGAATCGACGGCCCCACGCCGGTTGTTCCCGAAAGAAAATACTCGTGGAAGTTTCCCCGAAGGCGGCTGATAGATTCGGCCGTGTTGAGCAGGGTCTTGGAGGCAGGGGCACCGAGGGCGACGATCAGTTCCGGCTGGATAGTCTCAACTTGCTCGCGCAGGTAAGGCAGGCAGGCGAGGATTTCGTCGGCGTTGGGGGTGCGGTTTCCGGGAGGGCGGCACTTCACGACGTTGCAGATGTAGACTTCGTCGCGCGTGAGACCCATCGCGCCGATCATTTTGGTGAGCAGTTGGCCGGCCTTGCCGACGAACGCGAGGCCTTGCTTGTCTTCGTCGTAACCCGGCCCTTCTCCGACAAACATGAGACGTGCATCTGGGCTGCCTTGGCCGAAGACGGTCTTGGTTCGCTCCTGGCAGAGGACGCACTTGCGGCAACTTTTGACCTGCGTGTCGTCGAGGATTCGCAGGCGTTCGGATTTTTCGGCGGTTGCGATTGGATTGAGCGACGCGGTGGGCCGTGATGGTGCGATGATGTTTGCTTGTGCTTTTGGAGCGGTTGATGAATGAGGGCCAATCGGCGCATGTTTTTGGATGGCCGGTGCGGCAGAGTTTGACCGTTGTGAAGTCGCGATGCGGTTTTCGTGCTGCAAAGTCTCGCGTGCAATCGGAACCATTTTCAAGCCGAGAAGCTGGTCTGACTCGAGTTGCTGAATGAGGGCTTCAATGGCCTGATCGTACATGGCGGGATTTTCGCTTCGATCGCGAATAGATGCTAGATGCACCTCAGATATCTCGCACGACCGGACTGGATGGCCAGATGGTTTCACCTTGTATGGGCTGGTCGTTTGCGTTCCTGGGTCTGGTTTTTCCCTTGCTTGCGGAAGGGACTCTGATCGTTCCGCCAGCGTCGGTACAACTGACTTCGAGCTTGTGAATTGTCAGCCGGTGGGTTTTGGCCTGAATCATAGGCAAAACAGCCTTTGCCGATATTGCGAGCAGGTACTGATCCAACTAAAATCGCCCGACGATTCGTCGAATTGTTTTTCCGCGAAAGAGGAGATCGACCGTGCCGAAACACGACCAGCCTGGTTCGTACCTGTTTACCTCAGAATCCGTTTCGATGGGCCATCCGGATAAGGTGGCCGATCAGATTTCGGATCGCCTGGTTGATGCACTGATGGAGGTTGATCCTGACGTGCGGGCGGCCATTGAAACGCTGTGTACGACCGGTCTGGTGCTTGTCGCGGGAGAGGTGACGGTTCATACGCAGAAGGCACAGGATGTGTTGTGCCAGGTCGAGGAGCTGGTTCGCGATACGATTCGCAGGATTGGATACGACGACGCCCGGACAGGGTTCGATTATCGAAGCTGTGCCGTTCTGCGAACACTGCATCCGCAGTCGCCGGACATCAGTCAGGGTGTGAGCAAAACAACAGGGTTGAATGAAACGCAAGGAGCCGGCGATCAGGGGTTGATGTTCGGCTTCGCGTGCGATGAGACGAAGTCGCTGATGCCGCTTCCGATTCAGTTGGCGCATCGATTGGTGGAGCACTTAGCGGAGCTGCGTTCGAGCGGGCGGATCAAGTGGCTGCGGCCGGATGCGAAGTCGCAGGTGACGGTTGAGTATGAGGACGGCGTGCCGGTAGGGATTCACACGGTCGTTTTGTCCACGCAGCACACAACAGACGTTATCGATACGAAGACGGACAACATGAGCGAGGCCGCCAAGCAGCAGCTTCGCGACGAGGTCATTCGTCCAATCATTCAAAAGGAATGCCCAAACCTGTGGCGCAATGACGTCATCACGCACATCAACCCTACGGGACGCTTTGTTGTCGGTGGGCCGCACGGCGATACGGGGCTGACGGGGCGAAAGATCATCGTTGATACGTACGGTGGGCGCGGGCGTCATGGTGGCGGTGCGTTTTCGGGAAAGGACCCCAGCAAGGTCGATCGCTCGGCTGCGTATATGGCCCGCCACGTGGCGAAGAACATTGTGGCGTCGGGGCTGGCGAAGCAGTGCGAAGTGCAACTCGCCTATGCGATTGGCGTGGCTAAGCCCGTCAGCGTTTATGTCGACACGTTCGGCACCAGCGAGGTTCCTGCGTCAATTCTGGCCCAAATCGTTTCGGATATTTTCCCGCTGACACCGGCAGGCATCATCAAGTACCTGGACCTCCGACGACCGGTGTTCTTTGAGACAGCGCGGCATGGCCATTTCGGTCGCGAGGGCGATGGGTTCACGTGGGAAAAGACGGATCGAGCAGCAGAGATTCGCCGGGCGGCTGGGTCGCTGCAGACGGTTTGATTGGATTGGTCCGCACAGCGGACCCTACACCGAATTGTTCCGCGATCAATTGCCAGCTGCGGCCGCGATTTCCTTTGCGATGACAAAGCGCTGCACTTCACTGGTGCCTTCATAAATCGTTGTCACGCGCGCATCGCGATATAACTGTTCGACGCGACAGTCATTGACGTAACCGGCGCCGCCGTGAATCTGCACCGCGCGATAGGCGATTCGATTCGCCGCTTCCGTGGCGTATAGCTTAGCCATCGAGCTTGTTCGCTTGTCGACGCGGCCATCGTCCACATCCTGAGCTGCCCGCCACACTAACAACTTGGCGGCTTCGAGTTCGACGGCACTATCAGCCACCATGCCCGCAATGGCTTGGAACTTTCCGATGGGTTGGCCGAACTGCTCGCGCTGTTTGGCGTAGGAAGACATTTCACTCAGGCACGCTTCAGCGATGCCGGTCGCTTGTGTCGCGATGCTGATTCGTCCTTCAGCCAGCGTGGAAAGGAATACCTGTTTGCCGCGACCGATCTCGCCGAGTTGGAATTCGTCGGGAACGAAAACATCCTTATAGTGAATGACGGCTGTTTCGCTTCCGCGAATTCCCATCTTGCCGAGGATTTTGGATCGCTCAATGCCCGGAGATTTTCCGTCGATGAGGACCGCGCAGAACTGCTGCGATTCCGGCACGTTCTTGAGTCTTACCAAAGTGGCGAACCAGCGTGCGTGCATGCCGTTGGTGATCCACATCTTCTCGCCCGTAACGCGGAACCCGCCTTGCACCTTCTCTGCGCTGGTTTGAATGCAGTTCACGTCGCTTCCGGCGCCGGCTTCTGAAACCGCAAAGGCGGCGAAGTGCTGCGGCTCGCCAAGGTTCATAAGCACTTTCTTGAGCACCGTTTCGGTCGCGTGCTTTCGAAGCAAACCGGCGACCATGTTGTGGACAGAGAGGGTGACCGCAGTCGAAGGCGACCACACCGACATTTCGTGAATAATGGCCGCGTATGTCCTGAACCAGCAGCCGATTCCGTTTAGTTCTTCGGGAGTGCGAAGTGTAAGCAGTCCCATATCGGCAAGATGCGGGAGGACCTCCGCGACCGATGTTTCGTCCTTATCCCACGCGCGATCACGTTCGAGCAATTCGTCGCGTGCGTAGTCGCGCACGGCGTCGACGAGCAGTTGCTGATCGGGAGGCAATACACCTTCAAACGGCATCAGTGGCATAGCACTGTTCCTAATAATGGAGACCAAGGCTCTTCGTCAATTGGCGTCGCACTTTGGAATTGAGAAATCGTTCCGGCACGTGGCTTGGTTTCAATTCGCTGGTTGGAAAATTGAATACCCGATCAGCTGAAAAAGGCTGAGATTCTTGACGTTGGCAGGCTTGATACCTATATTTTTCACCGATCGCATGTGTCGTCACACCGGTTTATGTCTTTGGCTGATGGTTTCGTGGGCGATGGCACTGCCGATCGGCTGTCAATCGGATTCATCTCGTACTCGCTGGTTTGGCCGTTCCCCGCATGAGTCTTCGACAGTTCCCGCCTCGAATTCCAGCGAACCGCCAGTTTCGACTTTTCGCGCGGGCGCGGCGTCTGGTCCCACCCAGACAGTAACGAGGCAATCACTGAAAGTGGTGAATGCCTCATTTGATGTCGTTCGCGTGGACCTTCCTCTCGACGAATTTCGTGACTCCAGAAAAATCTGGAACCATGTGGCAAGCGGGCGGGTTGAGCCTGAAGTGGCCGTTCAGTTGTCTCGAAACGGACTGCAGTTGGGTGTTGGTGATGATAACGCGTGGACCGCGATTCGAGCGATCCTGGAGGCATCAGGGGCTGAGGTGAAGCGCGACCAAATTCAGCCATCACCTGGTGCGGCGCTCGCGTTGGATGCCGGAACGATCGCGGCGAACGGCGAAGCGATTTTTGTATACAACCGAAGCGATCGACTGGAAGGCAAGACCTATGAGGCGGGTGCGAAGCTGTTAATTCTTGACTATTCGTATCTTGGTTCGGATCATGGAACGGTCGATCTTCGCGTTGGTTTGGAAATCAGAAACGACCGTGGCGAAATGCGCTGGGAGCGTTTGGGTGATACTCTGCAACAAGTTCCCGCGGTCGATCGACATCAGTTCAGCGAGTTGCGGGCGAATTTGACGTTAGGGCCGGGGGAGTTTCTCGTGATCGGTCCGGGTGAGCTATCGTCAAACGCTTATCTGATTGGCGCGCGGTTTTTCGCGGGAGAAAAAGATGGCGTTCGGAGGGACACGCTGTTTTTCGTGACACCTCGTTTCCAGGAATCGGTTGTTGAAAGAACCAAACCATCGTGAACGTCACTGCCCAGATGCAACCACTGACCGCCGAGTATTTTCGACAGTTGTTCGAACATCTTGGCGTGGCCACCATCGCCACGGATCAGGACCTGGTGATTCTCGCATGGAACAACGCAGCCACGCGCATGTTCGGTGCCGCCGAGGATCGGATGGTGGGTACTCCGATTGTCCACATCTTGCCGCATGACGACCGGGTTCGCGCGGAACTGTTGCTGAGAAACGCATTGACTTCAGGCGAGGTTTCTGATTTTGAATTCCGAGATCGCGATGCCCAGGGGAGGAATCGCGAACTTGTCGGGATTGTAGCGCCGATTGTCTCACTGAGCGGAACGACGATCGGGGCAACGCTTTGTCTTAGGGATATCACGCGACGCATCCACTTGCAGAACGAAATCAATCAGAATCGAAAGATGGCCGCCCTGGGCGAAATGGCCGGTTCGATCGCGCACTATTTCAACAATACGATCGGCGGAGTGGTGACAAGCATCGATTTCGCCAATGCAAGCGAAGATCCGGACATCAAAGACCGCGTACTGGGGCAGACAAATAGAGCGCTGGCTAAGATGACTGCTCTGATCCATGGGTTGCTGGCGTTCGCTGAAGGTGAACAGCGGGCCGATGATCTCGCGGACTTCACGGAGATCATGAACGAGCTGGCGGATGATATCGACGCCGAGGCCCGCACGCGCGGAATCAAGTTCGAGTTGACCATGCCTTCGATGTCGGTGGTCGCCGTTCCACGAAGTCAATTGATGACTGTGCTCCGGAATATCTCGCAAAATGCGCTCGAAGCAATGCCGAACGGCGGCACGTTGAAGATTGATGTCGCCCAAACCGCGACGCATCTCTTCGTTTCAATCTCAGACAGCGGTTTGGGAATGGACGATGCCGCGATGGCGCGGCTGTTTGAACCGTTCTGGACCACGAAAAAGCGCAAGGGTCTTGGGGTAGAACATGCCTCTGGTTTAGGGCTTGCCGTTGCGCATGGCATCATGCAGATGCTCGGTGGGACTATCGAGGCCACATCCGAACCTGGCCAAGGTTCGACGTTCAAAGTGTCATTTCCTGTCGCCACTGAATCCTAAAGACTTATTTTTCACACCGTCAAAGCGGCTCGGCAGACACTAACAGTTTGGGTCGCGTCAAGCATAAGACGGTGCCGATAATAGCGTTACGCTTCGTTCAGGAAGCAAGCGTGAAATCGCGCAACGGAACGGCCTTGCGCGAAGGGGCCGGAAATCTAGCGAGAATCGCGGCTACGATTGCTACAATCAGACCTAAACCCGTGTATACAGATTGGGACCTGCGTTTGGCGGTACGAATGAGATCAGCCTGGCACACAATTTCTGAGCAGCGACGAGTTGTTATTCTTGGATTATCGCTGTGCTGCGCAGTCACCGTTCAGTGTCACGATGCGACAACACGATCTGCGTTGAAGGTCGGGCTCGCGGCCGATCGTCCTGCGAATCAAATCGAACGCAAGACTGACGAAGCGTTACTGTTGCTGGCGGCTGATGATCCACTGGGATTCCTGAGTTACTGTCGCGAGGTCTATGATTATTCCATTTCGGACTATCGCGCGAAATTTACGAAGCAGGAACGCATCAAAGGGAACATGCGCAAAGAGCAGGTCACCGAGATTCGTTTTCGAGAGAAACCGTATAGTGTCGACATGCGCTGGATCAGCAATCCGGGAAAGGCTAAGCGGGTTTCATATGTCGCGGGCCGATGGGTGGAAGACAATCGCGAGCTTGCGTACATCGAACCGAGCGGGATTTTTGGCGTGCTTGTGTCGGGCGTGAAGAGGGACATTCACAGTGCCGAGGCCAAAGAGGAGTCACGCCGCACCATCGATCAGTTCGGGCTGAAAAACTCATTGGACATGATCATTAAGTATTGCGAGAAGGCGAAAGGAAGTCCGGAATACAAACTGTCGTTTCGTGGTCTTGAGACGTTTCATGATCGACTTAGCTTTACGTTTGAAAGGCAATTGCCTTATGACGGCGAACAAGGCGGGTATCCGGATCGCCGCCTGCTCTTCTACATCGACTGCGAATGGTTAGTTCCAACCGGTGTGCTCGCGTATGCCGATATCGAGAAGCGAGAACTTCTCGGGCGCTACGTCTTTACTGATCTGCAATTCAATACCGGCTTGACGGACGCGGATTTCTAGCGGGATTCTCGATTTCAGCTGCGATCGATAACGCGGCGCGCTACGGCTTGACCGTGCCACCCACGCTGTCATTTCTACTGAAAGGTCGCGCTTATTCAGATTGCTATTAAGGTTTCTGTTCTCTCGCCTGTGGCTCCGACACTTTTTCAACCAGCGTGTACCACGCAAAAATGCTCTTGTTTAGATCGGTTGGTTCGTCTCCGGGTTTGTTCGGCTCATCCCATCCAAGGATCTTCCCCATTGCCCGAGCTGCGACCGAATCGTCTTGGTCGAACGCGACAATCTTAAAGCCTGCGTTTTCCCACTCCTCGGCGCTGAAGGGCGAGTGACCATCTGCCCATGGGATATAAGGCTTGCCAGGTGGCGCGGGAGCGGGGCAGATGTTGTAGATCAGGACTCGGCCGTGGGGTTTGAGTAGTTTGTTGAGCACCCGCAGAAACGTGTCATCGGATACTCCCAGATCGATGAGTTTGGCGGGATCGACCTTCGCGTTGGCCGGTGGATGAATGTAGCCATTCTTAAGCGTGTTCTTGCTGATCACCAAGTCGTAATTGCCGCCTACTTCTTTGTTGGCTTCGGCCTCCGCCGGGAACCGGCCATGCACCATCTTAATGGAACCGGATCGCCACGTGCGGGTTTTGACCTTGCCCTGGTCCTCAGGATTTTGGTACAAGTTTGGCAGCATTGGATCGACATCGACACCGACGGCCGTCGCGCCGTTGGCTGCCGTCAACCTCAGTGGGCCGACTCCGCCATATCCGAAGTCGAGAATCTTCTTGCCGGAGAAACTGGAAAACCCATCTTGTCCGAGGATCTCGTAAGGGCGGACATACGCCAAGGGCGAACCGTAACCAGTGTAATAATACCTCCGGACCCCATTCTTTTCGCTCAAGGGCTTCGCGCTGTGCGACGCTGAGCGAGGCGAGCTGATTTTCGAGGTAATACTCGCGACGATCTTTCATTTTGTAGGCGACGCGAGTTTCTACTTTGGGCAACTCGGCAGTGGCCATTAGGAAGTCTTTGGCCAGTTTTGTTGTCGCGAGAGATTCGAGTGCCTGCGCATCTCGATACAATTGGCCGAGTGTTTCGTCGGGAGGATTAGCGCTGAGTTCGACGAGGCTCTTTGGCTTGGCGCATGCGCCTATTGCCATCGCGACCAGTGCCAATGACAGGCACCCCATTCGTCTTGTCATGTTGATACGTCCTCTCAGAGGGCTGCGTGTATGGTTCTGTTGTCGATTCGACCTGATTCGGCACACTATCGGGAGTGTGTGGGGTCGTCAATTCTGTTCACGGTCAAGTTGCCTGTGCGACAAGTGATTACGTTTGGTGTGCCAGTCGTGTGGCAGGTAAGATTGTTTGAAAGGGATTATTCTAGAACATTTATCGGCCTTCGTGCTACTCTTGTCAGATTGAAAGGGTTCGTGTCATGACTTCTACGCGGCGACAAATCGTGGTGGCGCAGATTGCACAGGCAAAGGTCAGTGCCATCATTCGAACCGATGATCAGAGGACAGCCGAGCGCGCGATGCAGGCGGCTGTCGATGGTGGATTCCGCACGATTGAATTCACCATGACGACACCCGGAGCACTGGAACTGGTTTCGTCGTTTTCAAAAAGGCGCGACATGCTGGTTGGCGCAGGTACTGTGATGTCACCAGAGGGCGTACGGTCGGCCGTGGAGGCCGGAGCATCTTTTATTGTTTCGCCAATCTGCGATCCGGTTGTCTTGGCTGAGGCGGCACGATGCGATGTGGTTACTATCCCTGGTGCTTTCACTCCCACAGAAATGGAAATGGCGCATCGGGCGGGCGCTGACATCATCAAGATTTTTCCTGCTCCGGCGGGCGGTGTGGATTTCATTCGAGCCATTCGGGGTCCGCTTCCCCACCTGAAACTGTTTCCAACGGCCGGACCTACACCAGAGAATTTCCTTGAGTATCTCGAGGCCGGGTGTTTTGGCGTTGGGTTCGTTCGATCCTTGTTCGACCCGAAGGAACTGGCAGCCGGTCAGTTTGACGCCGTCCGAAATCGTGCCGCAAAGATTCACGAGCGATTATCGGCCCACCTCCGCACGACGGCCTAGCATCGGACGCTGCCGGTCGAAACTCACAAACTTCATTCTCAGCCGTACCGATAAGGACGATGGGTCATTCTCCACAGGGAACTGATCTATCGTTGATCGATGGCGCGCAGGAAAGTGCCGCACTCGAGCGCACGTTTGGGGGACTCCGCGCGAGGCTAGCGTGGGGCTGAGTTAGATCTTTGAATGGGTTGGGTTCGCATGAGTAACATACTTCACGTTTGCCTCTACAACACAGACCCGAAAGCATCAAAGGAACTGACTGGTCACATCGGTGCGCTTAACTTTGTGCGACTGATTGGTGAAGTGACGACACCGCTCGACCTTGCCAATGCACTTACCGGGCCGGGCGTGGATATGATTTTCTTCCACCTCGACCCGAATCCGGATGCTGTGCTGGAAGTCATTGAACAGGTCACTAACCGCCATCCGGAGATCGCACTGGTTGCGATCAGTCAAAACACAAAACCGGAATCAATTCTCGCGCCGATGCGCGCGGGATGTGAGCAGTTCGTGTGCAAGCCGATTGATCCTGCGGACCTGGCGGCGGCGGTCAGCCGTGTGACCAGCAAGCGGTTGTTGACCAAACGAAAGAGCCGCTGCCTTGCGGTCGTTAGCGCGAGCGGTGGTGCAGGGGCGACGTCGATCGCGTGCAACCTTGCGCTGGAAATCGGCCACCTGACGGATCATCAATGCGCGCTCGCAGACCTCGACCTGCAGTTCGGCGACGTCGCGCTCAACTTCGACCTCGAACCAAAATATACGTCGTACGATCTGGCAGAGTCGCTCAGCGGCATGGACGCGTCCATTCTGGCGTCCAGCATGGCTGTGCTCCAATGCAAGGTTTCCGTGCTCGCGCGGCCGGATCGAGTCGAGCAGGCTGAGTATGTATCGCCGGACGTCGTACATCGCGTCATTGAGCTATTGACGGCCAGCCATGAGAACGTGGTGCTCGATGTTCCGCGGAGACTTGATACGAGTTCGATGGCTGCGTTCACGCAGGCAGACCATGTCCTGATTGTGTGCCAATTACTGGTGCCAAGCATTCGCAACGCGAAGCGGCTCCATGATGCGCTACGTGGATGCGGCATTCCGGCGGAACGTCTGGAGATTGTCGTCAATCGCTTCGACAGCGGTTCGGGCCGCATCAACCTGAAGGACATTGAAGAGCTTATCAAGCCGGTTTTCGCAACCATTCCAAACGATTATCAGTTCGTCGCTCGCTCGCTCGACTTCGGACGACCGGTTGCGGCCATCGATGGCAACAACGCTATTCGCAAGGCGTTACGAACGATGGCGAAGAAGTTCACGGTTGAGCCGAGGCAGGATCAGAATCAGCCCAATCAAGGGAAGAAGGGGCTGTTGACGAGACTGTTAGGATAACGAAATCTGCCGCGATTACGAGCGCACGGCTTCTTGATAGCGGTATGTCATTTGTAACTCAAAGACCCTCACCCTAGCCCGTCGTGCTCCCTCTTTGGTCGCTCTCCGTCTAAGAGGGAGAGGGAAACTGAAGATCATCACTTCTTGCTTAGGTCTGCACAAACCAGTTCTTTGTCGCTTCGGGCGAAAACACTTTTCATGGCGAATGCCGGGTGAGACCAGCAGACGCCGTCGCGCTCGCGAAGTTGATCGAGCGTCGGGTCGAGCAGGTGGGCGCGACTGATTTCCTTGTAGCCGCTGGGGGAAAGCTCCGCGATGATCAGGTCGCCGCGTTCGTTGAACATCCAGACTTTGTCTTTATTGGTGACAAAGTGAATCGTCGACCAGCGAGCACGCGGAACGGCCGTTTGATCTTCCCAGATGCGATTACCGGTTGCGACCTCGAGGCCGCGCAACTCGCCGTAGCTGTCGACGCCGTAGATATAGCCGTCACGCATGATCGGCGTCGAAATAATTGAATGAAGAGCGTCGGTCTTTTTCTCGTCTTCGCCGGCGCGTTTCCATGCCTCCGTGACGGCGGGTTTTGATTTGTCGAGCTTCAGCATCAGAGCTCCATCGAAAAAGTTGGTGATGAACAGCATGTCATTAGAGACGACGGGCGTTGAGATGCCGATGACCATTTTTCGCGGAGGGAACGGGTGCTTCCAAAAGACTTCGCCGGATTTGGGATTAAGTCCGACAACGTTTGCCCCTGTGTAACCGACGAGGACGCGCTGGCCCGCCTGCTCAATCATAATCGGCGCAGAGTACGATGCTTTGTCGCCGAGCGAGCGCCATTTCAATGCGCCGCTCTTCTTGTCGAATGCGACGAATGAGGCATCGGGCTGGCCGCCGATGTGCAGGATGATCAAATCGTTCTCGATCAGCGGCGATGCCGCTAGGCCCCAGATGGGCATCTCGACTTTGAATTCCTCTGCTACATTTTTCTGCCACTTGATGGCACCGGTGGCAGCGTCGAAGCAGATAAAGTGGCCCATCGTTCCGAGTGAGTATGCAAGGCCATCATCCACGATGACGGAGGCGCGCGGGCCGGCGTCGTAACCGACGTCTTTGTAGGCGCATGGGTAGGAATGGGTCCAGATGTTTTTGCCGGTCTTGGCGTCGAAGCAATGAACGCGTTCGGCTTGAGCGGGCGTCACGAGACGGTCGGTGACGTAGACGCGACCGTCGGCGACGGTGGGACCGCTGTATCCGCTGCCGATTTCAGCGCGCCACGCGACGTCGAGCTTGGGTTTGTCGAACTTTTCGATGAGGCCGGTTTCGCGCCAAACGCCGTCGCGGGTGGGGCCACGCCATTGCGGCCAATCGTCGGCGAAGGAAATGGCCGGCAACAAGGCCAAACAGAACAGAGGTAGCGTTCTCATCGGGTGAAAAACCTTTGCCATTCATCGACTCCCATGCAATTTGCGGTTTCCTGACGTCGGCAGCCACTATAGCGGATGATGCTGAGGTCAGCCAAACGAGCCGGCCCAGGATGTTGCCGAGGAGAGACAGTCATTCAATCCGGGCCGTTTTGTTCAGTCATTCTTCATTCGCTTTACTCCTGGTTCCAAATGGCTAATGGCTAAAAGTGAAAAAAGCATCTATGTAGTGACACGACGTGGCACTCGATGGTAAAAACCAAAAGCCTAAAACCTAAAGCCAAAATGCTGACAGTGCTTGCTTTAGACCCGTAACATCGCCAATTACTGGCAGCCGTAAAATCCCTTGTCACATCCTCGCCTTTTTGCTTTGGGCCTTGTTTGATAATAACAACACGTGTGATCGCCGAGGGGGCAGTTTCGAAGTAGGTGGGTTTTCCTCGCGCAAAGACGCAAAGAATTGTGCCTGGGACAACCCTTGCAGAAGGGTAAAGACAACAGATTCACGGGAGAGGATTCCCGCTTTGGTGCGTGCGAGAAGGGATTCTCGCACGAGCCGTGTGGTTTGTTCTCGCGCAAAGACGCAAAGGCGCAAAGAATCGTGCGAGAAAAGACACTCGCAGGAGGAACAAATACGTCAGGTTTGCGGGAACGGATTCTCGGACGAGCGAACTCTCCTGTTCAACGCTAATCGACGGGCGTGAATCAAAACTGGGTGCCGAAGTCGAGTAAACGCTCACCCCAACCCCGTCGTGCTCCCTCTTTGATCGCTCTCCGTCTAGAAGGAGAGGGTGGTATTGCTACACGGTCGAAGTACTTTCTAGCGAATTTCTTGACGCTGGGAGATTCATGTTGTAGGTTTTATTGGACGTTTGTTTCGCTATACCGCGACAATGCCTTTGTATGTTGACTTGGCATGCGTCGACGCGAAGCTGACTTGAAGGGGTTTGCGTTAGCCCATGACGTTTCATCCAATCAGACGAGCCATCTGGGGTTTGCTGGCTGTCGGCCACGCAGCTGCGATGCCTGCGCTGTTTGGTACGGTGCTTGGGGTTTCGGGTTCAAGCGAAGATCTGGGCACACTTGGGTTTCGGATTGCGAGTCTTTCGGCTGCGGTACTCTTCTGCCTGCTGAAGGCGGTTGACGTTCGCTGGTTACGGATTCGACCCGGGTGGAAGCCGGCGGTGGGCTCGTTCGTCGTGGCAGCCATGCTGCACGCGAATGTGCTGACGCGAGAGACGGGAATTGGTGAGGAATACGCGCCGGTTCCGTTTGGTGCGGCACTAGTTGCTACACTGCTGGTCGAGCCGGATGCCTATAGACGAGTTGCTCGAGAATTCAGATCGCTGCTTGCTCGTCGCATTTCCTCAGATTTAGCCACACTTGACCAACTGGTCTTTTCATGGATTTCCATTGAACTCCATTCGTTACGTTCGCCGGTGTGCGGCATGCTTTGTCGCGCGCCTCGGCCACCTCCTTCTCATTGACATCCATAGCGGTCGTTTCTCGCTGGCGTTTGTGGCGCAAGTGAGAGCATGCACATTATTGTGACCTAATTGGTGTCGGCCTGTGTTTGGTGTTGAAGCGTTAGTGCTACACACGAGATTCTCGCAGGTCATTGTGTTTTCACGTGGACCGTTTGATGTGTGATGCGCTTTAGATTTTGCGCCGCGCTTTGGCTTGGAACGGTCGAATCGGTCGCCCCTGCCGGGGCTTGGTGATTGTGGGGCGTTGACCCACGGCTTCCGCCGTGGGCTGACCGCGATCGCCGCTTCCGCGGCTGCGACTGGTGAACCAAGTACAATTATCCCCGTGGGTTTTTTGCTGCGGGGTGACCGGCCAACGACGCTATCGCTGGCGGGGGCAGGTGGAAGGAGAAATCATGAGACAATCAAGTAGTCCAAACATAAGCGTTTATCAGAGAATTCTTGGATCAATGCAACGAGGATTTGCTGACTTGGGCGGTGTAACAAAACCAAGCGATAGCAACTCAAGAGACCCTCACCCCAACTCTCTCCCTAAGAGGGAGAGGGACGTATTGTTGCATGCCCTCTTCGTTTCAATAATCTCGGTTTCGATTCTCGAAGTTTCGAGTGCGAGGGCGGGGGTTGTCCCGTATACGGAAGAGTTCAGTGAAGGGAATGCGAACTGGTACAACATGATGTCCACTTCGCCCGTGGATTGGGTGGCGACGGGCGGGCATGACGGCGGCGGTTTTGTCACTGTGCCGTACAATTTCATCGAGTCGACAGCACCGACGCAGCCGCGGACGTTGTTTCGAAACCAGGACAATTTCGATTCGAGCAACGACGCATTCTTCGGCAACTGGATAGCGAGCGGAATAAACGAGTTTCGTTATTTCGTTCGCCACGATGGCGATATGCCTTTCTTTTTCTTCACGCGATTCGCAGCGCCGGCGAACTCACCGGCTGGGAACTTCATTATCCAAGAGGCTGTGCCGCCGAATGTGTGGACCGAGATCACGTTTCCTCTGCCGCACGAATTCATCGTGTTTGAAGGGCCGTTTTCGTTTGAGGATGTGTTCGACGACATTGGTCGCCTTCAATTCGGCGTGATGGTTCCTCCGATGCTTGTCGCACATGATTATCCGCTGCAAGTGGATTTGGATGGCGTTTCGGTCGTTCCGGAGCCGACGTCGTTGGCTTTGATTGGTCTAGCTGTTGGTGGGTGGGGTCTTCGACGCCGTAAAGCGGGAGCACGCGGGCAGGAGAATTGCAGCAAGTTATCGACGACTGGGTCATTGCATTCGTGCACCACGGCCAAGATCGCGCTTGACCGTGCCACCCGGCCTAACGGATTGGGCGGGATGTCGGCGGTTATTCTCGCGACGTTGATTGTAGCGGGATTGGGAACACAGTTGGCGTCGGCGGTCACGGTGCCGTTCACGGAAGAGTTTTCGACGAACGCGTCGGATTGGCGGGATTCGGCTGGGTTGGTGAATGCGACGTGGGTGGCGACGGGCGGTCCCGATGGCGGTGGCTACATTTCGACCACGTTCAATTTCATGAGTTCGGGCGCGATGGATACGCCGGCGTTGTTTCGGGCGCATGATGAATATGGTGCGTCGGGGTCGAGCGGTGGTGCATTCGTTGGCAACTGGGTGACTGCGCCGGTGCAGTCGGCGGGCATCTGGGTGCGACATAACGCGGGGCAGCCGGTTTCATTTTTCTTCCGGTACGCAAGTCCAGCGAATTTTCCCGGTGCAGCGAGCGTGCTTAGTCCGCCGGTTCCTTCGGGTGAGTGGACATTTCTAACGGTGTCGATTCCTGATCCAAACTTTGTTTTTGAAGGACCGTTCACGTTTCCGATGGTGTTCAGCAACATCGGTCACTTGCAAGTCGGCGTCGCAGCGGGAGGTCTGGCGGGCGTGAATCAGAACTTCACGTTCGACATTGATAAGGTAACGATCAGCAATGCCCCTGCTATTCCGGCGATGTCGACGATCGGATTCGGTGTGATGATAGTGGCACTGTTTGGCGGTGGGGCATTGATGATTTCGCGGCGCATGAAGGCGACGGTGGTTGCGTAATGCGATTGATGGACATTGTGCGGAAACGCTGGTTCCTGGGTGGGTTGGCGATGGTCATGGCGGTGTGTGTGGGCGAGAGAACATATGGCGAGGAGTATGATTTTCCTATGCCGAGTGACGATCGCTGGCACTACCCGTTCAATTTTACGGCGGGTGCCCGGCCGATCGCTACCTGTTTTTCGTCGGTGGGGAACATCACTTTTCCTTCGTTCAATGATCGGGACGGGCTTCTGGTTGTTGCGTGGGATACGAGTGAGTTGATTGAGCCGGGGTTTTGTCCGGAGCGGTATGTGATCAGCGCGATGCGAGTCACGTTGACCAACACGAGCGAAGCGGAGTGGCCCGAGGACCTGACGCCCGACGAGTGGTTTACGTTTGATTTCAACAACGATGGTGAAATCAACGGTGATGGGATTCCGCGCGGAATGCCGGGCGACGTGGATGGCGAGAGCGACGATCTTGATTTTGGTCGAACGTTGGAACTCTTCGGAGCAGGGTTCGGGCCGAAGCTTTCGTATCAATCATGGAACGAGAACAGCTTCTATGTTGGGGCTGATCAGTTCGTGAACAACGCGCGCGATCCGTTTCCGTTTAGTTTCCAGGAGGAGACGGGAGCGAAGTTGCACGTGGAGGATTCGGTGAAGGGGACGCAGAACGAGTCGGCTGAGCCGCCTGTGTTCCAGTTTACGCCGAAGCCGTGGGCGGTTGGGCTGCCGATCAATTACACCCCGGGCGATCAGCCGGTGCCATTCGATGTCATCTTCGATATTCATCTGGATGAGTCGGATGGGCTGGTGCGGCGGTATTTTCAGGAGCAATTGAGCGGCGGGCGCGTGATTGTTGTCGTGACGTCGCTGATTGAGACGGTGATGTTCGGGCAGGGTGGAGGGGAACTGCCCGCCTTTTTCAATAAAGAGGGGTTGAGCGTGGAGGTCGGTGCCAAGGCTCCGCGTTTGACCCTCGTGCTTTCTGAGTCGCAATGGGGTGATTATGACCTCGATTGCGATGTTGATCTCGACGACTACCGCGCGATGGCAGGATGTCTGAGCGGGCAAGGAATAGTGCCGAATCCTTTGCCACCGTTGAGCGAGGAGTCGTGTTTGAGGTCGTTTGACTTCTATGGTGATTCGGATGTTGACGAGGGGGATGTGGCGATTTTCTCGCGGATTTTCACGGGAGGACCGTGACGTGAGAGGAGGTTTTTCCATGTCTCGAAATAGGCGAAGCGGATCGGCGTTTACGTTGATCGAACTGCTGGTGGTGATTGCGGTCATCACGCTGTTGCTTTCCATTCTGCTGCCATCATTGGGCAGGGCGCGGGAACAGGCGCGGCAGTTGGTGTGTCGGAACAATCTGCGTTCGATCTGGACGGGCGTGTTGAGTTATGCGTATGAGCATAAGGATCGCGTGCCATTCATGGAGGACGTGAATCTCACGAATCCGAATGCGGATCCGTTTGACCGGCAGTATCGAACGACGGTCGGCAATGTGCTGCGAACTTATGTCGAACCGGGCAGCTGGCGGTGTCCGAGTGCTGTTCGCGGGTTTCCGGCGGATCAAGGACCGGAAGGGTGGACAATGACTTACTGGTTCCGCACGGCTGGGCCGGTCGGTATTGGTGTGCCATTCAGCCAATCGGGTTGGGGGAACGGCGGGGCGCTCGATCCGGTGATGAGCAATTACGTGACGTTTGATGGGCGGCCGTTGAAGTACGTCAGCGGGAGGAGGTATACGCCCAGCAACCCGGGTGCGCCGAATCACGATGAGCTGGGGCCTTGGACGTTTTCGTTTCCGATCGTGGCTGATCAAATCGAAGGAAACGAGTTCGACGGTTCGCAACGGTATCCCCATTTTGGCGTGGTGGATGCGCGAACGGACTTGGAAAAAGCGCAGCCATTGTTCGAGCAGAATGCCGGGACGGGGCGCAAGCCCGCGCGAATGGAGATTCAGGCGGAAGGGGATCGCAAGATGCGGATTCTCTTGACGCGTAGTCCTTATCCGCATCGGCCCGGGCATTAGGTGAAGAAGGCATTAGGGAACATGTATTAGGCAATAGGGAATGGTTGTTGTACTCGTCTACTGGAACCCATACAGGGTTCCGATTCTGGGGGCGATTATCCGTGGGTTTCATCCGCTGCGCGGATTCAACCCACGGCTATTTACGACCAGCCCTTTGGGCTGATGTCAAATTCCTCCATGGGTCGCAGTACGAGGAGACGCACTGCTCATAGAGCAGTGGCACACAGCCGGTGAAATAGGCAGAAGGCACTCGGCATTAGGAGTTGAGCGTTTCCGTGAAGATTGGTTCATCTGCTGGCACCGATCGTTGAGATTTGGGAGCTTCTTTCTGACCTAACTACGAAAAATCAGTCCTGAACCAGTGTGCCCCGTCGGTTCCGATAAGAGAGCGACGTTTGACTCGAACACCCTCAGACGTTACTCCCATCAATGACCCCCGACGGGGCATACGTTTTTTTGCGGGATGGACCGAGAAGTAGCCGAAAGCTATGGAGTCAGGGAGTTCGGCGTGATGAAACGATTTTCGGTTGCAGTGTTGGTTGTCTGCCCTTTAATCAGCGGGTGCATTGAGATACCCGGTGCGGGGGCGAGTCTGGGCGGCGACACGGCTGGTTCCCGTGGCGAAGTGAGGTTGATCATCATCAATAACACGGCTGAGCAGTCGGTGTTTACGGTGGGGACGTATGATCCGCTGGATCAGACTTCGGAGCCGTTCGTCGTGCAGTTTGGATTGACGGATTCTGAGGGGCCTTTGCTGGGAGATTCGACGAGCGACATCACTGAAATTCAGTGCGGGCGGATTCTGAGTTTCGGCAGCCCGCGCATGTTGGAGCTAATCGAAGAGAATCTGCCGGATGCCGATTTGGTTGAGAACGCCTTAGTAGAGGGCATTAAGTTCTATCACCGCGACGAAGATGATGAGGATGCAGACCCCGTGTTGATGGGCGAGGCGGGGCCGTTTGAAGCCGAACTTGGCATCGATTTTTCCTGCGGATCGATCATTGTCATTCATCTTGAACTCAATGACGTTGGAACGGAATCTTATCGGATTGACTTCGAAGTGATTCCGGCCGAGTCGACGAGATAGCGGCAATCCCCAGTTCATCGAACCATTCGTATAAAGTCGGTTTGGTTGCAACTCGCAAAACAAGTTTCATGGCCAAGCAATAGCTTGGTCATGCCACGCCGTTCACTTTGGTTACAAATATCGCTAGCAAATACCATGGCCAAGCTGCTGCTTGACCATGCCACCCTGTCCAAATAATCCCGGCTCAATCAGTCAGATAAACGTCAACTTCTGTTGAAATGAGAGCCCGTTCAGAGAGCAATTCCCAGCGAATTCAATTCAGTCACAGCGGAAGTCAACTGATCGCGCTGCATCGTGTAGCGGTGATTTTCTCGGACGTCATCATTACCAGGCAAAAGGGTCGGCAGGGGATGCAAGTATCTTTCGCTATGCACATAACTTGCCGATGGCCTCAACAGCTTCGCACACCCATTCGGAGGCCATAAGGTGAACTTGGGACCGCAACTGCCTCCTGGAGAGTTCAGCCAGGGGTCTATTCTGATCGTCGAGGATGATCGCGCACTGCGAAACATCCTCGCGGTTCGATTGCGCGCGTTCGGGTTTAACGTGTTGGAGTCGGATACGGGTGAGCTGGGCGTTCAGATCGCACAAACGGACTCGCCTGATTTGATCATTATGGACGTTGGCCTTCCGGGACTCGATGGAGTTTCGGCGACGCAGGCACTCAAAGCTGATCCTTCCACGGCCTATATCCCGGTGATCATGCTGACGGCGCGGTCGCGACCGTCGGACGTGGTACGCGGGATGGAAGCCGGCGCGCAGGAATACCTCTACAAGCCATTCGACATCAACGAACTGCTGACTCGCGTACGCACCGTGCATCGGTTGGCCAAGGCCCATAAGGCGTTGGCGATGCTCAATACTGAACTGGAGGCGGAGGTCAGCCGGAAGACCAAGCGTCTCCAATGTCTGTATGAGGTGATGCGCGATCTGAACCGGGCGGAGACCAAAGACGAAGTGTATGATTTCCTGATTGCGTGCTTGTCAAAGATGACCGGTGCGCAGCGGATCAGCCTATTCGTGACCGCGACGCCAGGTGAGGATTTGGTTTGTGCAAGGGCGATCGGTTTTGAACCCGCTCTTGTAGAGCAGTTGCGGATCAAGGCCAAGGAAGGAATCGCCGGTCAGGTTTTTCAGAGCGGCAAGGCTGTTGCGGCGAAAGCTTACGGCGAGCCGATCGGCGGGAAACGGGAGTATCGCAGCGATTCTTTCTTGAGTGCGCCGCTTGTATCCACTTCTCTTGCAACAAAAGAGGGCGTGCTTGGCGTTTTGAATGTTACCGACAAGGCGGATGAGTCTGAGTTCTCAGAAGAAGAAATCGGATGCATCAGATCGGTGGCGGACGCGGCTGCGATTACGCTGGAGGACATCAATCGAAGGCAGCGATTGCAGCAGTCGGTGAAAGTGCTTTTGCAGACGCTGGGAAATCTGGCGGAATATCGGGACGAAGAAACGACGAAACATTTGGAGCGCGTGTCACAGCTCGCACGGATTTTGGCTGTCGAAGCGCGACATCGCGGGCCCTATTCACAGATGATCGACGATGACTTCCTGGAATTCCTGGCGCAGGCGGCGCCGATGCACGACATCGGAAAAGTTGGAATCCCAGACGAAATTCTGACGAAGCCGGGCAAGCTCACCGACGAAGAATTCCAGATCATGAAGACGCACACGGACATCGGTCGGCGTGTGCTTTCGCAGGCGGTAGATCCGCGTTCGCCGAACCCGTTGCTGCAGATGTGCATCGAGATCGCGTGGTGTCATCACGAACGTTTTGACGGTACGGGATACCCACGGCGATTGGCTGGGAATGCGATACCGTTGGCGGCGCGGTTGGTGGCGCTGGTGGATGCGTACGATGCGATCACCAGCAAGCGCCGATATAAGGCCGCGAAGACGCATCAGCAGGCGATGGCGATTATTCGTTCAGAGTCGGGGAAGCATTTCGATCCGACGCTGGTTGATGCGTTCCTGCGTTGTCATGAGCAATTCGACGAAGTGAGAGCGCAGCAGGAAGACCAATTCGACGAGCCGGTTGAGGCGATGGCGTAGCAGTCTGGGGTTACTCGCTGAATTCGCTTCGATTCTCAGGCTTAATTACTTACACAATTCTCCAATAGCAATTCAATTGACAGCGAGCCATCCACGGCCAAGTTGCGGCTTGACCGTGCCACCCAATGAACCGCTGCAAATAGATTAGGTCCGCACGACGGCCCCTGCTTTCCTTTGCTTGCGCAAAGGGCTCTGTTCGGTCGCGGTTCCGTGGTCCGCACAGCGGACCCTACGTTTGACCTGTCTACGACGACCGAATAAAACCTATTCACGATGTTTGATGCACTAACACAGCGGTTGGGCGATGTTTTTCGGGGTCTTCGCGGGCGGGGGAAGATCACCGAGGAGAACATTGCCGAGGTGATGCGCGAGATTCGGACGGCGCTGCTTGAGGCCGACGTGAATCTGGAGGTGGCGCGCGGGTTCTGTGATGAGGTGCAGAAGAAGGCGGTTGGTGCGGAGGTCATCAAGACGCTGAAACCGGCGGAGGTCATGGTCAAGATTGTCCATGACGAGCTGGTGCAGCTGATGGGGCCGGTTGATCCGCGGATACCGTTCATATCGCCCGGGCCGACGGTCCTGCTGATGGCGGGGTTGCAGGGGTCGGGTAAGACGACCACCTGCGGCAAGATCGCGAAGATGCTGCAGGAGCGAGCGAAGCGGCCGTTGATGGTGGCTGCGGACTTGAAGCGACCGGCGGCTATCGATCAGCTTGAGGTATTGGGGCAGCAAGTCGGTGTGCCGGTCTATTGCGATCGATCGACGCAGAACGCAGTGAAGGTTTGTCGAGACGGCATCGCGCAGGCGAAGAAGCTTGATCGCGATGTGGTGATTCTCGATACGGCTGGTCGGTTGGCGATCGATACCGAGCTGATGGATGAGCTTGCGAAGGTGGCGCAGGCGGTGAATCCGCAGCAGGTTTACCTTGTGCTTGACGCCATGACCGGTCAGGACGCAGTGAACACGGCCAAAGTTTTCAACGAGAAGTTAGAACTCGATGGGGTGATTCTCACTAAGTTCGATAGCGACACGCGCGGTGGTGCGGCGCTGTCGGTGCGGAAGATCACCGGGAAGCCTATCAAGTTTGTCGGCGTGGGCGAGAAGCTCGAAGCCATCGAGGAGTTTCGACCGGAGCGCGTGGCGGGTCGCATCCTTGGTATGGGTGACATTCTCTCGCTCGTCGAGCAGGCGCAGCGCAACTTCGATCAAGGCGAAGCGCAAAAGATGGAGGAGCGGGCGGCCAAGGGGTCGTTCTCGCTCGATGATTTTCTCGCGCAGCTTCGCAAGTTGCGGCAGATGGGGTCGATGAAGGACCTTATCAAAAAGATTCCCGGCATGGGTGGGTTGGTTGGGGATCAGGAGATTGATGAGGGCGAGCTCGGGCGCATGGAGGCTGCGATTCTCTCGATGACGCCACAGGAGCGATCGAATCCGAAGATCATTGATACGTCGCGACGGCGGCGAATTGCTCGCGGGGCAGGAATCGACCCTCAGGACGTCAGCCAACTTGTGAAAAATTTTGAACCCATGCGACAGGCCATGAAGATGATGGCCGGGCAGGGGTTGCTGCAACGGTTGAAGATGGGGACGCAGCTATCGCGAATGATGGCGCAGGGGGCCATGCCGAAATTCAAGTCAAATACAGCGGCGACGCAGCGAGTTTTGTCGAAGAAGGACAAGCGGAAGCGGCGGAAGAAATAAGCGATTCACAAACGCCTGCAGATAGTACCGGTGCAAGAATCATGAGTATCGCCACGGCCAAGCTGCGGCTTGACCGTGCCACCCCAGCCAGTTGATTGGCCATAGCAAGGCAGCTTCCTTGCGTTCTCGTTTGCGATGGCGTCGTTCTTTCCGTCACGCAGGCTAGTTACAAGTTTCTTACCGATATAAAGTTGTCGTGTAACGTCTCGCGGCCTTGTGGAGTCGGTATGATTGGGGGGCGCGATTGGCGTGATCCAGATGCAGAAATAAGGAAACAAGTTGAGACTTCTAAGCGGACATCGACGAGCGGCGAATGAGTGTGGCGGCGCGGTGCTGGATGGCCGTTCGTCATTTGCAATTGCCAGTGCTCGAGGTTCGCAACATTGCACTGTTCTTATCATTGCCATCGCACTGGCAGTTTCTACCGCGTTCTTGGTAACGGCTAACGCGCAGCAGCCACGGCAGATCCAGATTCGAGATGCGCGGAAGCTTCAGGCATTTGGCGGGCAGTCGACGTCGCAGATGGAGCACGGCATCGGGGCGATTGTGATCGAGACGGCGCCGCCGATTGTCAATTTGTTCAGTCGCGCGGATGAGGGAATAGCGCGATCGGATTGGAAATTTGCGATCGATTCTCTTCAACGAATCGTGGATGACAAGGATTCGGGATTGTTTCCCATCGGTGATCGACCGAGTCAGGCAGGACCGGTTCTGTATGAGCCTGCGCGACGAGTGGCGGTACGGCGATTGGCGGAATTGCCGCCGGAAGGATTGCGGGCGTACCGGCTGCTGTATGACGGGCGTGCGAAGGGAATCTATGAGCGGGCGCGAGTCGCGCACGATGCGGACAGACTGCGTCAGGTGGTGACTCGGTATGCGCTGACGTCCTATGGGGACGATGCGGCTGATCTTCTTGCGGCGTGGGCGTTGGATGAGGGGAGACCGGCGGAGGCCATTGCCGTACTACATGAGCTGATCAATTCAGTGCCAAACCATGACATTCCTGAGGAGTCAGTCGTTGCAAAGCTTGCGGCGGCGTATGCGCTGCTGGGGCGCACAGAAGATGCGAAGCGCACATTGAGTGGGTTCGCGGGGTCTAACCGAGTGAAGGGAACTGGCGAATCGGGTTCGGGTTTGCGAGAGTGGCTTTCGGTTGAGCGGTTTCCATTGTTTGATCATCTGGCAGTTGCTGGTGAGGGTGATTCCGAGACGCACGAATGGCCTATTCTTGGCGGCGGACCGACACGTGTGGGGAAGATGCCTTCGCTGTCGCCGAAGCTGGTGGAACGAAATCCTTGGGAGTATCCGATTCCGGGGGCTGATCCGGATGCATGGCGCGAAGTGCTCGTGGCGGATCCGCACGAGGGATTGCGGATTCCGACTTATCAGGCGGTTGCCGCGCAGCATCGGTTGTTTGTGCGGACGCCGAGAGGAATTGTTGCCCTGCGACTTGGTGATCTTGGAAAAGTTTGGGAGTCAGGAAGTCCTCCTTCGACCCGTAGCCCGGTGCCGGCTGCGCGAAATATTTACGATGACACCCTACGTGAAAACGAATTCGACGATCACGTGCGCGGTGCGATCGGCGCGGCTGGTGGATTGGTATTTGCCGTCGAGCGTGATGAAGACAGCAATGACACGTCATTGGAACAGGTTCGTCGGCGAGCTGGCAGGTTTCGTTCGTGGTTTGAAGAGGCGGCGAAATCGACACAGCTTTCGGCGTACGACGTAGAGTCTGGTGAGCTTCGTTGGAGGATCGATCAGAAGTCGTATCGGCCTGGGAGCTACGAGACGCTGACGTTTCGATCGATTCCACTGATGGTGGATGATCGATTGTGGGTGCCCTTCCTGCGAGATGGGGATCTGTATGTCGGTGTGATTGATCCGGTCGTTGGGGCGCTCGCTGGCGAGATTCTGCTCGGTGGTGTGACCTATTCCGGTCTTGACGCCAATCAGCCATTGCAGATGGCGGCTGGTGACGGTTCGTTGTTTGTGCTGAGCGGTCGCGGCGTCTTGTTTGCGATTGATACGTATCAGAGTCGGCTGCGTTGGGCGCATCAATATACGCATGATCCACTGCCCGGGTCGGCGGCGATTCCGTCCATGCCGGTGGTGACGGCTGGTGTTGTTGTCGTCGCGCCGCCGGACGATGGAGCGTTGTCGGCCTTTGATACCGCCACGGGTGAGCGACGTTGGCTGGTGGAAATGGCGGATCAGGCGTATGTCATTGGAGCTGACGAGCAACATGTCTGGCTGGGTGGAAGCGAAGTCAAGTGCGTGCGCGTTCGGGACGGAAAGGTTGAATGGCGCACGCAGTTTGCGTCCGCCCCAACGGGTCGCGGCATAGTCACCAAGGACCGGATTCTCACTCCTACGCTTGATGGCTTGGTGATGATCGATGGCGCCAGCGGCGCGGTGAGTGAGATTCGCCCGGTGCCGGGTACGCAGCCGCCGCTCGGAAATCTGCTGAGCATCGATGGTGCCATGTACAGTGTGGACGCTTCTACGGTTCGTAAATTCCCCGATCTTGATCTCGTCTTTCCGTTGGCGACCGCGCAGCATCAGAAGAATCCTGAAGATGTTATCGCACGATTGGAGCTGGCGTGGATTGAAGTCTTCCGTGGTCAGCCGGAGCGTGCTGATAAGCTGCTGGCAGACGTTGATGTGAAGAATATCAACACAAGCGTCGCAGCGCAAGTGTCGCAGTGCAGAGTTGAGGCGTTGCTGGCCATTGCAAACGCGGGATCGGGAGGCACCGATGAGACGCTATCGCGGCTGGCGGTGGCGGCGGAGATCGCGGAAACGGCTGAGGATCGCCTGCGGGTTGAACTTGCGAGGGCGCAGCAGCTGAGTGCCATGGGCAGGCACCGGGATGCTTACGATGTGTTGTGGGCGTTGGGGTCATCGGAGCAAGCCAGCGCTATCGCGCCGGTCAATGATCACGTTTACGGCCCGGCGAGGTTGCGGTTGGTTGAGGCGTTGGGAACAATTTCCAGTGCGCTTCCCGCTGATGCTAAGGAGACAGTCACTCGTGAGGCGGACAAGCGCGTTGATTCAGCGGCGCTGCTCGTCAAAACGAATCATGCCTTCAAGGGATTAAGGGAGCTGCGCGTGCTCGCCGATTTGGCGAGTCCTGGTGCGACGGCTCAACGAGCCTTGCTGGAACTCGCGAACTGGTCGATGCAGGAGCAGCAATATGAGCGAGCTGAGCAACTGCTGCGCGAGGCGGTGCGACTGGACGGCGACGCAAGTCATACTGTAGCGGCGCTGCAACGACTCTGCGACATTTACGGAGATCGCTATTGGTGGACGGCGCCGAAGCCGCTGCTCGGTGTACTCGACGAACTTGAGAAGCGATTCGGCGATCGAGTGGTTTCTGCAGCCACAACGAAGGGGTCGGCGGAGACAACTAACCTAACAGTCAAGGAATGGATTCAGCGTCAATGGAAGGATGCGCGGTCGGCGACTTCCGTGGAACGTGCCGCAGGCGCAAAGTTTGTGCTTACCGACGAGTCGCTATGGCGCGTAGAGGTCGAGGAGAACAGGACCATTCCACCGATGGTTTCGTTTGAAGCTGAATCGCTGCCTTCGTTGGACGATTTTGTGTTCATTTCTGACCGTGCGGATGTTGTACGATGCTTGAAAGCGCTCTCCGGCGAGGAAGTGTGGCGAGCGCCGTTGCGAATGACCAATATCGGTAATGAACTGGAAGACAACCCTATGACGCGATATACGCCGCCGCGAACCATTCGCGCGACGGCTGATGGTCAGGTCGCGGTTTTTGAAGGGTCGGAGGCCTTGGTCGCGGTCGGATTGGCGACGGGACGGCGGTTGTGGGCGATTCCGCATCAGGCGGTTGCAGACGGGGATCCATATCGCGCGGGCGGTGCCAACGTACAGCGATTGCAAAACATTCAGGCTTGGGGGCAGGAGGAGTATGACATCACCGAGCAGCCCGCTGCGATGACAGCGGGTGAGGGTTTGCTTGCATATGTAGCGGGTATTGGTCGACTCGCGGTGTTGCGAATTTCAGACGGCACGGTCGTGTGGGAGCGAGACCTTCGCGGAGAACGTGTTGGAAGCATTCGTATTGTTAATGAGGCTGTTGTAACGATTGATCCGACGCAACAGCGGATTCACGTGTTTGATCGCGACGATGGGAAGCTGCGGAAAAGGATCTTGCTGCGACAGCCAAATCCAGAGATGCCCGCTCACGTGGCGATCGAGGGCGACACAATCTGCGGCGCGACGTCGCTGTCAGAAACCGATCATCTGGTTGGTTATCGTCTCACAGACGAGTCGCAGGAACCTGTGTGGCAGATACCGTTTGATAAGCCGGCTGCGGAGGTGTTTAGACTCTCTGAGGGCTTCTTTGGTGTTGGTCTCGTCGGCGGTGATGTACGGATCGTTGAAGCAAAAACGGGTGAAGTGAAGGGCAACGTTCGAGTGAGTGGTGCGCAGGTTGTGGTGGACGGACAGCTAATTGGCGGTACATTGCTTGCGAAACACAACGACATGAAAAACGGGCGACGTGTTTCGGTGCTGAGCGGGGTCGACATAGCGACCGGAGAGGTTGTGTGGCAGCGACAAGACCTGGCGCCCACAGCAGCGGGAATGGAATCATTGCGGTTGTTCGGCACGTCGCTGCCGGTGCTGGTTGAGACGGAGGCACAGTCGGCGAGATACGGCAGTGGCGGTCTTGTGATGCATGTGATCGATGTGCATACGGGAGTGGGAATCGGCCCATCGGTTGAGGTGTTGTCGCCCAATTCGAGACAGCGGGCCACGGGCGACATCCGGTTCAAAGGGGCCGCTGTAGTAGTTGCGGGGGATCGATTGCTTGCCGCATATGGTACGGACATGGTTTCAACGGGCAATTGAGGCGATGAATCCTGTGAAACGAGTAATCTCAGTTCTTGTTCTGTGGGCGTTGGTCATCAACGTAGCGCACGCGCAGGATGCGATGAAGGCTCCCCAACCATTGCCACCAGGAATCACGGCGGAAGCCAAAGCGGCGATTGATAAGGGCCTTGCGTTCCTCGCGCGGACGCAGGATCGGCAGGGGTTCTGGTCCAATCGCAGCGGCTATGGCGAGTATCCGGTGGCGATGACGGCGTTGGCGGGTATGGCGTTGTTGATGGATGGAAATACGACAACGCAGGGTCGCTATGCACAAAATGTGGATCGCGCGACGACGTACGTATTGCGATCGGTAACGCCGAATGGGTTGATTGGTCGTAAGGAAATTGCAGAAGGACGTCCCATGTTTGGGCACGGGTTTTCTTTGCTTTTTCTTAGTCAAGTGATGGGCGTGTGTGAAGACTCGGCGAGAGCGGCGGAGATCCAAGAGGCGTTGGGGCGAGCTGTACAGTTAACCGGGCGGTCGCAAAGTCGATTGGGTGGGTGGATCTATTCGCCGGACTCGGGCGGCGACGAAGGGTCGGTGACCATTACGCAGGTCCAGGGGCTGCGTTCGTGTCGCAATATGGGCGTTGAGGTACCGAAATCGATCATCGATAGAGCGATGGAATACCTTTCGATTTCGCAGAACAGTGACGGGGGCATTCGTTACATGGCGGGGCAACAGGGGACGCCTTCGCGTGTTCCGATTACAGCGGCGGCGGTCGCCTGCTGGTACAACGCGGGTGAATATGAAAATCCAAAGGCGAAGAAGGCGCTGGAGTTCTGCAAGGGCAAGCTGAGCGGTGGATCGCCGGAGCAGGGGCATGACTACTATGCGCACGTGTACTGGGCGCAGTCGCTGTTCATTTCCACGGACAAGGATTGGGATAATTACTATGCGAAGCGGCGGCAGTATTTGTTGGCGCAGCAACAACCGGATGGATCGTGGTTCGGCGATGGTGTTGGCGATGTGTATGGAACGGCGCTTGCGCTGATTATCCTGCAATTGCCGTACAATCAGCTGCCGATTATGCAGCGCTAGGTCCAAGGAATTACTAATTACCAATTACAAATTACGAAAATGAAGTTGAGGGTTATTGGTTGCTAGTTACGAGTTACATGTGATCTACTTTCGTAACATGTAACCATTAACTCGTAACTATACTGATAAACAAAAAACGCACGCCGCGAGGACAGTGATCTTGCGGTGCGATGCTGGTTGGAGTTTTTATGGTGAATGACGGAAAGTCTAGTGGCGGCGGGCGAGCGGGGGGCGCGGATGACGTCTCGCTGATTGAGAGTCTTGCTGCGTCGGCGGCGAAACTTCGCGCGGAGCTGGCGAAGACGATCGTCGGACAGGATGAAGTCATCGAGCAGTTGCTCATCGCGCTGCTGGCGAACGGGCACTGCATTCTAGAAGGTGTACCGGGGCTGGCGAAGACGTTGATGATTTCGACGCTGGCGCGATGTCTCGATCTCTCGTTCAATCGTATACAGTTCACGCCCGACCTGATGCCGTCAGACATTACGGGAACGGAAGTCATTCAGGAGGATCGCGCGACCGGCCATCGAGCGTTTACGTTTTTGAAGGGGCCGGTATTCGCGCAGGTGATTCTGGCAGACGAAATCAACCGAACGCCGCCGAAGACGCAGGCTGCTTTGCTGGAAGCAATGCAGGAGCGACAGGTGACAGTGGGCGGAAAGCGACATGAATTGGCGCAGCCGTTTTTCGTTCTGGCTACGCAGAACCCGATCGAACAAGAAGGAACCTATCCGCTGCCCGAAGCGCAGCAGGATCGATTCATTTTCAAGGTCTACATTGGCTATCCGTCGTATGAGGAAGAGTACAAGGTCGCTGAGCGAACGACGGCTCCGCTCGTCGGAGTGCCACAACCTGTCATCTCCGGTGAAGAGATTCTGAAGTACCAGCAGCTTGTGCGGCGAATTCCGGCGGCCGAGGAAGTGATAAGATATGCGCTTGATCTGGCGCGAGCGACGCGGCCAGGCGAGCCGGGAAGCAGCGAATTCGTTCGCAAGATGGTGACGTGGGGTGCTGGGCCTCGTGCAGTGCAGTCGCTGTTGCTGGGTGCAAAAGCGAGGGCAGCGCTGCAGAAACGACATCACGTGGCGATTGACGACGTTAAGGCGCTTGCAAGGGCTGTACTGCGACATCGCATCGTGACGAACTTTTCCGCGGAGGCGGAAGGGTACACGCCGGACCGCATCATCGACGAAGTGCTTTCCAATCTGAACCCGCATCGAACTCCACTGGATCAACATGAGCGTACCCGCAAAGTACTTTCAGCCTGAAGTTTTGAGCCGGATTTCCCGGCTTGAACTGCGCGCGCGGCACGTTGTTGAGGGGTTCATCAGCGGCATGCACAAGAGCCCGTATCGCGGGTTCAGTGTGGAGTTCGCGAATCACCGGCCTTACGTGCCGGGCGATGACATTCGACATATCGACTGGCGGGTGTACGCGAAGGCGGATCGATTTTTTATCAAAGAATACGAAGAAGAGACGAATCTGCGGACGCACATTCTGCTGGATTGTTCGGGTTCGATGGCGTATCCCGATCATCCGGGCACAGATCGCATGACCAAGTGGGATTACGCAGCCACCGTTGCGGCGTCGATCGCGTATCTCTTGATTTATCAGCAGGACGGCGTGGGGCTGACGGTTTTTGATGACAAGATTCGTCGGCAACTTCCGGTGTCAGCGAATCGGGCATCGCTGCCCGGGTTTGCGACGGTGATTGAGTCGAGTCGGCCTACGGGCAAGACGAACGTGAAGGTGATGTTCGAGCATCTTGCGTCGCGTCTGCCGCGTCGCGGGTTGGTGATCATCATTTCGGATTTGCTGACTAACCTTGACGACGTGATTCGCGGTCTGGAGCGGTTTCGGTTTACGGGGCATGACGTCATGGTGCTGCACGTTCTGGACCATGATGAGCTGGAGTTTCCGTTCGCCGAGCGCACCTTGTTTGAAGGGATGGAGGACCCGGACATCGAAATCAAGACTGACCCGCAGGCGCTGCGGGCGGATTATCTGGCGGCGCTGAATGCGTTCATTAGTCGAGTTCGATCGGCGTGCATGAACCACAAGATTGAGTATGCGCTACTGAGTACGGCTGAGCGGTTGGATGTGGCGCTGACGACGGTGCTGGCGACGAGGATGCATCAGTTGAAGCGATAGGCAATAGGGAATAGGCAACGGGCATTAGGCAGAAGAGACAATCGCTTTAGGGGAATGGGATGCGGCGGCGCAGGCTGACGCATGAATCCAGATGACAGGAAGTCTAACATTACCAATTCTTGCTGCGTTCCTGACGCCCACGCTCGCTGTCGGCGGGGCGGTGGCGGTGGCTGCGCCGATTGTCATTCATATTCTGGCAAGGCAAAGGTTTCGGCGGATTCGCTGGGCGGCCACTGAGTTTCTGATTCAGGCGGAGCGGAAGAATCGTCGGCGGTTGCGGCTTGAGGAGTGGATTCTGCTCGCGCTGCGTTGTCTGGCAGTTGCGTTGATTGGCGCGATGGTTGCAAGACCGTTTTTCACTTCTGGAGCGGCTACGGTGTTTGGCGGGTTGCAGCGCACTGAGCGTGTGCTGGTCATCGATGATTCGCTGAGCATGGGGTACGAATCGCCGCAGGGGACGAGTTTTGCGAGAGCGAAAACGGCGGTGAAGCGCCTCGTGGATTCGATCAAGCAGCAGTCGCCCGATGACACGGTGACGGTGTTGAAGACGTCGGCGATCGATTCGCCGCTGGATTTTGGAACTTATTTGGATGACGCGCAAACGGATGCGTTGCTCGCGCGAGTGGAGGCGCTTTCGCCGACGCAACGTGCGGCCGATGCGAGTCAGGTAATCGCGGGCACTGCTGAAGTGCTCGGGCGAAACGCGGGGACGCTGAGTGCGGCGGTCTACGTGATCAGCGATTTTCAGAAGAATGACTGGGTTGGCCGTGAAGCGGCGACGGATGGTGCAACCGAGGCCAATCTTTTGGCACCATTGCTTGCCTGGGCTGAGGGCAAGAAGTCGCTGCGAATTGTACTGGTCAACGTCGGCGATTCTGGGGCTTCAAATCTGGCGGTCACTGAGGTGAAGAAGGCCGGTGGGCCGGCGGTGGCGGGAACTGAAGGCGTAGTGAAAGTTCAGATTGCGAATTACTCGAATCGCAATGTCGAGAATCTTGGTCTGGAGACCAGTGTCAGTAGTTTGCCGCAACCGGGCAAAACGCTTCCGTCGTTGGGCAGTTGGCAAAAGGCGACTGCGGATATCGGCGTGACGTATCTGCGGGCAGGTGATGAGACGGTGAAGGTGTCGTTGCCGCAAGACAACCTTCCGGCTGACAACTCGCGACATGGGGTCATTGATGTAGTCAGCGCAGTTCGAGTCCTCATCGTCAATGGTGAGCCCTCGGCGGATGGATTTGAGGATGAGGCGATGTTCCTCGCGACGGCGTTGCGGCCTGAGGGTGAGGTGTTCAGCGGGAATGATGTTCAGCTTGCGGACGAAACGCAGTTGGAGACGCTGGACCTGAGTCCGTTTCGCGTCATCGTTGTAGCGAATGTTTACAGGTTGAGCGATTCGGCGGTGGCTGCTCTGGAGCGGTTCGCCAAGCTGGGCGGCGGCGTGGTTTTCTTCTCGGGCGATCAGGTCGATCCGGAAGTTTTCAATGCGGCGGTCTATCGAAATGGCGAGGGGCTCTTCCCTTGCAAGCTGACTGAAACGGTTCGTGCTGATGACGGTGTTCGGTTGGTGGTGAAAGATCGGTTGCATCCCGTGTTGCACGGGGTTGATCGCGAGGGCGATCCGCTGGGGCTTGGGAGGATTACGTTTTATCAGTTCATTGCGTGCGATTTGGAAGATGAGAACCGATCCGGGAAGCCGGCGCAGGGCGTGGGCGATGGAGTTGCTGTGAATGAAACGCAATCGGGGGCGGCGAATGTTGTAGCTGCGTTCAGCGATGAGGCTGAGCATCCCGCGATAGTGGAGCGGCGATTCGGTGCGGGGCGCGTTATTTACATAGCGACGAGTGCTGACAAGGAGTGGCACTCTTGGCCGGACCATCCGACGTTTCTTCCCGTGATGATCGAATTGATGTATTACGCGGCGGGACCGGGACGAGTTTCAGAGGATTACTTTGTTGGCTCTACCGTCGAGATTCCGGTGCCGGCGTCTGAGTTTGAGCCAGATGTGGTTGTGCGGACGCCCGGCTATCCGGCTGAACGAGAAGTAGGAGTGACGGCTGTAGAGCGCGAAGGCGGAAATGGTTTCGCGGTGAAGTGGAGCCAAGCAAATAGCGCAGGCGTCTACCAATTTGTTTTGAAGCGTCGGGATGGCGGCGAGGTCGTAAGACAGGCAGCGGTGAATGTTGACCCGCGAGAGAGTGATCTGTCCGGCGTTGATGAAGAAGCGCTGCGACGTGCGCTGCATCAAACGCCGTTTGATTATGTAAATGGGCTGGAAGAATTGGGTGAGGTGGCCGGCGAGCCGCATGTTGAATTCTGGCGGCCGGTGCTGTTGACGTTGTTTGGGTTGTTGATGGCCGAGCAAGGACTCGCGTGGTTTTGGGGCAGGAGAAAATAAAGGTGCCCAAACGAATCGGAATGCATTCGACGAGTGGAGACCCTCACCCTGCCCCCTCCCTAAGAGGGAGAGGGACTCTTGTGAGAATTCGACAGTAGCCAATGATCTTAGCAAGCACCATCTTGTCTGATGCATCTCGCACCATCGAGGATTTCGTCATTGAGTTGGCGAATGTTCCTGAAGGGTGGTGGGCGATTGCGCTGGCGGTCGTGCTGGTCGCGATTTGTCTCGTCGTTTTCTGGATGTACCGGAATGAGGGGCGAATCGGGGCTTCCTCGCGAACGCGATTGTGGCTGGCGGTGGTGCGGTGTGTCGTTCTCGGCTCGCTGGCAGTTATTCTGCTGGAGCCGGTGCGCGTGCGTATTTTGCGACGATGGATTGATTCATACACGCTGGTGCTCGTCGATGACTCCGCGAGCATGGATCTGGCGGATGCGTATCTGGAAGATTCGGACGCGGCGCGGATAGCGGCTGTCACCGGTGGAGAAGTGGCGGGTGCGATCAAACGGCGCGACGTCGTGGAAAAACTGCTGACAACAAACGAGCGTGGTTTGCTTCGCGGGTTTGCGAAGAACAATCGAATCAAGCTATTCAGCTTTGGCGAGGAGTCGACGCTGCAGGGAACGGTGCTTCGAGAGGGAACTGAAAAGCCGAAAACGCCGGATGGGGCTGCACCGGCAGGTGATGCGCCGAAGGAGACCGATCTGAATGGCGTGCCTGTGCAATTCCCGTCTACGGGGCGCATGACGAATATTGAACGTGCGATTCGGCGGTCGATCGAGTCGGTTGGTAATGCGCCGGTTTCGGGCATTGTGGTATTAAGCGATGGCGGGTTCAACGCTGGGGCGTCGGTTCAAGAGACCGCCAAGGTGGCGCGCGAGCGAAGAATTCCGATTCATACGATTGGCATCGGTGATCCATCCGAGCCGCGAAACGTGCGCGTAGTTGAGCTTACGGCGCCGGAGACTGCTTTTCAAAAGGATCCTGTGGCTATTACGACGAGGCTGAGTGCCGAAGGTCTCGATGGCGAAATGCTGCGGGTGGAGTTGCTCGAACGGATCGGTGACGGGTCGGACGAAGGCAGCGTTGTCGAGACCAAGAACGTCGAGATTGGATTGGGCGGCGAGCTTCCCACGATGACGTTCGAGCGGCGACCAGCCGTGACCGGACGTTATGTATACACGCTGCGGGCGGCGACTCTGCCCGGTGAATCGATCAGCGATGACAACGCGCGGCAAGTGAGCGTGAACGTGATTGATTCGCGAACGCGCGTGTTGCTCGTTTCAGGTATGCCGAGTTGGGAATATCGCTTCGTGGCGACGCTGCTCGAACGTGATGCGACGTTTGATCTGAGTTGTTGGCTTCAGTCGGCGGATCTGGCGGCGGTGCGCGATGGGACAACGGTGATCGATCATCTGCCGGAGACCCCCGAAGAATTGTTCGCTTACGATGCGATCGTTTTGATGGACGTCGACCCGAAGGAACTTAGCGAAGAGTGGAGTCGCATGGTTGACACGTGGGTGGTGGAGCACGGCGGTGGATTGCTATACACCGCTGCTCGCCCGCATACGCCTGCGTTCATGCGCGAACCCGCGCTCAAACCGTTACGCGATTTGCTGCCGGTTACGATCGATCCTGAGGCTGACCTCGTTTTGAATCAGGTGGGACATTACCAGTTGACTCCGGCAGCCATCGAAATCGCCCCGGGAGCGCTGGGGCATCCGATTGCGCAAAGTGGTCACGATGCTAGTGCGGCGCGGGTTATCTGGCAGGGGGGCGGCGAGTTGTATTGGCACTATCCGGTGTTGCGTGAAAAACCGGCGGCGACCGTGTTGATGCGCCATGCTGATCCGCGCATGCGCAATTCGTATGGCGGCCACGTGTTGCTGGCGACGCAGTTTGTCGGCGCGGGGCGTTCCGGATTTCTGGGTTTTGACGGCACGTGGCGCTGGCGCAAGTTCGGACAGGATGAGTTCAATCGATTCTGGGTGCAATTGGTGCGGTTCACTGCTGAAGGGCGGCGACTAGGCGGTTCGCGACGCGGGGCGCTGCTGGCGGATCGCGATGAATATTCGTTGGGCGATGTGATTCAGGTTACGGCCCGCGTGCTTGATGCGCGTTATGAACCGTTGCGTGCTGATCAGGTGACCGCGCGATTCCAGCTTGACGAACAACACGGTGAGTTGACGCTGACGCCGCAGCGTGATCGGCCTGGTTGGTTTGAGGGAAGGCTGGTGCCTGATCACACGGGAATCTGGCGGATTACGCTTCCTCTGCCGGCTGCGCCGGTAACGTCGTCCGATCGAAAGGGAGAAGCGAACGAAATTACGCGGGAGATTCGCGTGACGCGGCCTAATCTTGAAGTGCGACGGCCGAACATGAATCGCGATGCGCTGATGGTGCTAGCTGAACAATCGTACGGCGGGCGCTATTACGATGTGAATGAGGCGATGCAGTTGGCGGATAAGATTCCGGACTCTCACGAAGAACTCGCGATTCGATCGCGGCCGCAGAGTTTGTGGGATCGAGGGGCGACTCTTTGGATTCTGGTTGCGCTGCTTTCATTAGAGTGGGGCGTGAGAAAATGGAAGCATTTGTTGTGAAAAGTCTAAACGTCGAAACAGTAAGGTAGTTACTAGTTGCCCCCTTGATTAGCAGTGGCAACATCGCAGAGCGGAATAAGAATGAACTCAGCCGTACAGATGGATCGAGGGGGGGCAAGCGCGAGGCTGAAGCCGAAGCTCGTGTCGCGCCTGCATTCCGTCGCTGGGCGGTTGCGATGGTTTCTTATTGTCGAGGGTTCGGGGTGGATTGCGTTCTATCTTTTCTGTGCTTGCTTCGTTCAATTTCTGTTTGACTATTATTCGCACGGGGTGCGGCTGAGCATTCGGGCGGCGTTTCTTGCCCTCATTTTAGCTGGTGCGATCTGGTTGCTGGTGCGCAATCTGATTGAGCCGTTGCGCGTGCAATGCGGATTGGCTGAAGTAGCCAATCTCGTTGAGCGACGATATCCGCAGTTGCGGTCCAGTTTGATTTCGGCCGTGCGGTTCGCATCCGGTCAATTTTCTACGGGACAGTCGCCCGTACTGATTGATTCGGTGATTGCGCAGGCCGACCGAAACGCTTCCGAGTTGTCGTTTGATAGCATTCTTGACGCGAAGCGCGCGAAGCGCGCGGGCCTCGGTCTGGTGGGAATGCTGGTTTTGTTGGGCAGCTTATTCGCTTTTTCTCCCGCGCTGCTGAGTCGATGGTTTGAGCGAAACGTGCTGTTGCAGGAGTCGCCTTGGCCGAAGCAGACGGCGTTGTTTTTGGAGCATGAGGGTGACGAGATCATCGGGGCGCGTGGCGACGATGTGGTCATTCAGGCATACGCAGAGGGACGGCGGCCACGTGATGTGGAGATTCTCTTTCGCACGGAGAAGGGTGAGCGCGGCCGTGAATCAATGGTGACCGTCGGGCGTGATGAGGCGTCGCGTTATCGACACACGTTCAAGAACGCGCAAGAAAACCTGACGTTCTATTTGAAGGGTGGAGACGACCAGACGCGTGAGTTTTCGTTGCGGCTGATGGATCGACCGACGATCGAATCGACGAAGGTGGAAATCGAGCCGCCGCGATACGCACGGATGGAGACAGTTCATCTCGGCGATGGTCAACGATCGGCGCAGGTTCTTCCGGGGAGCACTGTGACGATTCACGCCAAGACAAACAAGCCAGTAGCCAAGGCGTCGCTGATGAACGGCGAGGTGCGCGTGGTGGAAGGGCAAGTGCAAGGGGACAGTACACTCGTTGCAACGCTCAAGCCGACGGAATCGCAGACTTATCAATTTGCACTGGTGGACGAGTTTGGGCTGGAGAACAAGCAGGTCGTAAGTTTTGCGTTTCGGATGATTCGCGACGACCCGCCGACGGTGAAGCTCAAGCTGGCAGGTGTTGGCGACATGATTACGCCGCAGGCTGTGCTGCCGATCGAAATCGAATGTGCGGATACGTATGGTCTGGCGGCTGCAACGATTGAATATCAATTGTCGCGTGACGAGGGCGAGGTCGGCAAGCTCGATCTGCCGGAGTTCAGTCCACAAAGCAAAACGTATGTGCAGCGGCTCACGTGGAAAGTTTCTGATGCTGGGGCGGTTGCGGGAGAGTCGCTCAAGGTTTTCGCGACCGCGACGGATTATGACGATGTGTCAGGGCCGAACGTCGGGCGATCGCCAGAGTTTCGACTTCGTGTGGTGACGGCGGATGAGATGTTGGCGGAGTTGGCGCGACGTGAACAGGAACACCGTGCCGACTTTGAACGGTTAGTAGATGCACAGGAGCAGGTGCGCGGTCAATTGCTTTCGGAGTTGCGAAAGGCGACCGGCGATGTGTCGACCGATGAGCTTGCGACGGCGATTGCGCCGCTGGAGCGTCGGCAGCGCAACATTTCGGTATCGGTCAATGTTGTGCGACAGCAGTTTGAACGGATTCTCACCGAGCGGCGGATCAACCAACTGGATACATCGGAAGAGGACGAGCGACTCGGGCAGCGAATTGTTGAACCTTTGTCGAATCTTGCACGGCGTGACCTGATCGGGGCCGCTGATGCGATTCGGCAGTGGTCGGCGGGCGGTTCACCGGAATTGGGTCGGCGAATCGATGCGCAGCAGGCCGCGATTGTCGCACAAATGCGCGAGATTCTTTCAAACATGCTACAATGGGAAGGGTATCAGGAAGTGGTGACGATGCTTCGAGATATCCTACGATTGCAGAAGGATTTGGGCGACGAGACGAGGAAGAGCGCGGAAAGCCAGGGCGAGGGGTTGTTTGAAGATTAGGGCTGCCCTCGTCGATACAACAGATGGAATAGTCGCGACCAATCGCTCGATAGTTGGCAAGGGGTTTGTGATAGCGCCGAGGTGACGTTGGATGGCACTCAGGATGAGATATTTCTGCAGAGTTGCTATTGCGTTGTTGATTGCCTTTGCGCCTATCGGCGGATCAACAATATTTGCGCAACAGGGCGATGCTATTGAACAGCCATCGAACGCGGCTGACCCGTTGGCGCTGAAACAGGAGATGATTCGCGATCGCTTCAAACGATTTGAGGATCGCATCTATCGACTTCGCGAGCAGTTGTCGGATACCGAGCCCGCAAACGCGGCGCGGTTGGAGCGCGTGCTGGAGCAGGCCGGCGAAACTGGTGTTGCGGATCAGTTGGACAAGCTGATCGAGTTGCTCAACGACCCCTCGCGCGTTTCGATGGCTGCCGATGCCCAGGCGAAGTGGTTGGCGGATGCCGATCGGCTGCTCAATATTCTTCTGGAGCAGGATAGCGACAACAAGGAACGCAAAGAGGAAATCGAGCGCCTGAAAGAATACCAGGAGAAGCTCAACAAGATTCTAGAGCAGGAGCGGGCGCTTCGACAGGAAGCGGCTGACGCGATCACAGCCAAACGCCTGGGGATGCAGCTCGATCAGGCCATTAAGCGGCTTGATGCACTCATTGAAAAACAGGGGCAGATTTCCAAGGCGACGGAGAATCGCGAAGGTGACCCCAGCGAGTTGAGCGATCCGCAGGCGCAAACGGGCGATGAGGCCGCGAGGTTGGCTGAGAGCCTTGAAGCGTTGTCGAAGGAACCGCCAGCTGATTCGCCGCAATCAGAAGCGATGCAAAAGGCGAGTGAGCAGGCGGGCGAAGCTGCGAAGGATGTGAAGGCTGGTAGTCAGTCGATGTCGCAGGCGGCGCAACAGCTTGGCGGAGGGCAGAAGCCGTCTGCACAGAAAGAGCAGGCAGACGCGACTGAGGCGCTCAAGAAAGCGAAAGAAAAACTTGAGCAGGCGAAGCGTGAACTCGAACAAAAGTCGGGAACCAAGAACCAGGCTGAGAATCAAAAGCAAAACTCCGATGCGGCGAAGAAGCTCTCGGACCAGATGAAAGAGGAGTCTGAAGGGGAGGGCGGCGAACAAGGAGATCCGCAGGGAGAAGGTCAAGGCGAAAAGAAATCAGGCGGGAAGTCGGGCAAATCGACACCCGGATTGCAGAACCTCGACAAGGCGCAGCAGGAGATGGACGGCGCCTCGGAGTCGTTGGAAAAGGGTGATCCCGAAGGTGCCACGCCCAAGCAGGATGCAGCCATTCGCGAACTGGAGCAGGCTCAGCGAGAGTTGGAGAATGCGTTGCAGCAGTTGCGACAAGAGGAGCGGGCTGAGATGCTGCGCGATCTTGAAGCGCGGTTTCGCGAGATGCTCGACAAGCAGCGGCTGATCAACGATTCGACGATAAAACTGGATCAAATCGGCAAGGCGCAATTCGGTCGCGCTCAGCAACTTGAATTGGCAGACCTAGCCACCCAGCAGCGCGAGCTAGCGGGGCAGGCTGAAACTTGCGGACATATCCTGGACGAAGAGGGGACAACTATTGTCTTCCCACGGGTGGTGACGCAGATTGCGGAGGACATGAGGTTCGTGGGTGATCGTCTGGCTGAGTTTGAGGTCGGTGAACTTACGCAGACGGTGGAGGCCGAGATCGTCGATGCATTAGAACAACTTCTAGAAGCCGTGAAGAAAATGCAGGAAGAGAACAAGGCTGGCGGTGGCGGACAGCAAAAGAGCGGTGGAGGCAATAAGGAGAATCAGAAGCTGCTGCCGACTTCGGCGGAATACAAGCTGCTGAAATCCTCGCAAGTGAGAGTTAATACGCGCACGACGACGATCGAAAAAACGCGATCGGAAAAGAGTGAGGCAGCGGAGTCGATCGCGAAGGCGCTGAAAGCGGTTGCCACGAGACAGAAAGAGTGCCACGACATAGCACTTCAGATGCGTGATCGGGAGCGGACGCCGTGACGGGACAGGCCATAGGCATTAAGGCACTAGGCAATAGGGCGCGCCGGTTTGTTGGTGGTGCTGCTGCTCTTGGTTGCGCCAAGACCAATGAGCGATCTGTGTCGAAGTTAGTTTTTGCGAGTTATTTCCGCTGCATTTTGCTCATTTCATTAGTAAGTACCGGCGCATTTGGCCAGACGCCGGTCGATCGCTTCATGGGTTCACTGGAGACGCGGGCGGAATTGAACTCCGAGCAGCGGAGTTTGATTCAGTCGACGTGGCAGAAATGCGACGGGTGTGATCCGTCCGAGTTCTTGACGCAGGGGCTGACCTTGCTTTCTCCGCGATTTCGCGAGGGACTGGATGCCTACGAGGCGGAAGATTATTCGAAGGCGGCTGGTGCGTTTCATGAACTAATTGGGAATGAGGACGCATTTCTTTCGACGAACGCGGCGGCCTATGAGATCAAGTCGCTTGTAGCGGCTGAACGGTTTGCCGAGGCGGGTGCGCTCCTTGGGTCCATTCCGTCCACCTTGCGAAGCGGTCCTGCCTTTGAGGGGGCTGCGTTGAAGAACGTGGACGTTCCAGCCAATTCGTATTTTGCGGCGGAAGTTGAGTTTCTTCGCGGTGTGGTTTCTCTGGCGGATTTGCGGTACGTCGAGGCTGCCAAGACGCTGGCGGGATTCCTAAAGGAGTATCCGGACGCGTCGCCGCGATTGACGGTGGCTGCACAGCAGATTGTGACCGAGCTTTCGCATCGCGAGGCCGAGAGCATCGGCGAAGTTGTTGATCTGATGAACTATTCTCGGCGACGATTGACTCAGGGTGAGTCGGACGAGGCCTTGCATACGCGTCAGCAACGTATCATTGATCTGCTGGATAAGCTTATCGAGGATGCGCAGCAGAAGGAGCAGAATCAATCGAACTCCGAGGGCGGCAGTCAGGGTGGGTCGGGCAATCAGGGGGGGCAATCACCAAGCAACCCGATGCAAGAGTCGACGCTTCCCGGCGGTCAGGCGCGCGAGGGTGCGCTGCGTGAGGCGCGTCGGGCGTCTCCCGGCGAGGCATGGGGTGCGATGCCGCCGGCTGAACGCGAACGCGTGCTACAGGCCTTGCGCGAGACGTTCCCCGCGCGATATCGCCAGCTTGTTGAGCAATATTACGAAGAGATGGCCAAGAAACCGTGAGAGACAAGCGTTTGTCTGCTTTCTCACGTTTGATCAGACGCTTCATGAATTTCATACCGATCTCATTTCGTCTCTGCCTGTTTTTCGTTTTGGCCGTCGGGTTCGCGACGAGTATGCCCGCGTCGGCGACTTCGGTGCGCGTGACGCAGGTTGACGGCAAGGCCGAGGATTTCACGTGGGGCGGACTGAGCGCGGATGGTGCAGTCCAACTGCAGCCGCGAGCGGGTGGATCGGCGAGGACGATTTCGCTGGACGCTGTGATGGCGATTGACTTCGAGAATGAGGTGCAAGAGTCGCCGGGGAAGGTCGTCTTCTATCTCGCCGATGGGGGAACACTGAAGGGCGAACTGACGTCGGGGTCGAGCGATTCTGTTTCGGCTGAGACTGTCTTGGCGGCGCAGACCAAGCTGCCGTTCGATCGATTGGCGGCCATCCAATTGACAGCGCGGAGTAAGTTTGAGTTTGCGGGCGAGTTGTTTCAGGAGGCGTTGGCTGCACGCCTTCCCGGACAGGACATATTGGTAACGAAAAGCGTAGAGGATGCGAAGTCGCTCCGTGGGCGCGTGGAGAGTTTGGGGGCGACGGACGGGGACGCGGGCGAATCGGGAGGTGCGCTGAAGGGTGTGTTCAACATCGGTGGGCGATCACGCACATTCGCGCTGCCGAAGTTGTATGGGATCGTTTTTGCGGCGGGTGCTGCGGCGCTGCCGGCGTATGGCGCCACAGTTTCGCTGGTCGATGGTTCGAAGTTTCGGGGATGGGTCGAAAGTGGTGATGAGTCGCATGTGCAATGCAAAACTTCGTTTGGTTCAGTGATCGATGTTCCGGTCGTGTTGATTCAGCGGCTTGAGATTCATAGCGATCGAGTCACCTGGCTCAGCGACTTGACGCCGGTGAATGAGACTGGCGCGGGAATGCTGTCAAAGCCATGGCCGTCGCAGCGGGATCGAAGTGTGGCTAGTCGGCCGCTGACGATGGACGGCAAAGTGTTCCCCAAGGGGATCGGTGTACGCGCGAAGAGCGAACTGAGCTACGACATCGGCGGGACTTATGCGTGTTTTGCGGCCACGGTAGGGATTGATGATTACGTGCGGCCTCGCGGAAACGTGACGTTCAGTGTGCTGGGAGATGAGAAAGTGCTTCTGGATAATGTCGCCGTTGGCGGTCGGGATGCGGGGCAGGACGTGGCCGTCGATGTTTCGGGCGTCAAGAAGCTGACACTGCGCGTTGATTACGGCGAAGACCTCGATCTATCCGACCATGCCGACTGGTGCGGGGCGCGATTGCTGAAGAAGAACCCGGATGGGAGCCACCCGTGCGCGAAACCGTGATTGGAGACGATTGCGAGCGATCTTTTTGAAGGCGTTGCACATCATTGTTAGATTTGAGATTTGAGATCTCAGATGATGCCAGTGCAAAGTTTCAACGAATGAACGATCAATTCAAGTACTATTCAGCCACGGCCAAGCTGCGGCTTGACCGTGCCACCCAATTCGATTTCCTGAAATTGATTGCCTTCTCGCTGATGATTTTCTATGCAGGTGGTCAGTCGGTGTTGGCTGCGGATGACCTGCTTTCAAAGGCGGAGGCTGCCCGCATTGACTTGATCAAGCGCGTGTCACCGGCGGTCGTTTGCGTTTTCGATGAGAGTCAGCGCGGGGGCGGTTCGGGAGTGATCATTGATCCTGCCGGGTATGGGCTGACGAATTTTCACGTCGTCGCGGGCATGATGGAAAAGCGTCGCGGGTACGGCGGGTTGAGCGATGGCAAGTTGTATGAGTTGTCGGTGCTTGGTGTTGACCCAACGGGCGACGTGGCGATGTTCAAATTGCAGCGCGACGAGCCGTTCGCGTTCGCAAAGTTGGGTGATTCCGATGCCGTGCGCGTGGGTGATTCGGCCATCGCGATGGGGAACCCATTCGTTCTCAGTGAGGATTATACGCCTTCGGTGACGCTGGGGATTGTGACGGGTGTGCATCGTTATCAATGGGGTGAGGGGAGCGATCTCGTCTATTCCGATTGCATTCAGGTTGACACTTCGATTAACCCGGGCAATTCAGGCGGGCCGCTCTTTAATCTCAGCGGCGAAGTCATCGGGATCAACGGTCGCATTTCGGTGAATACGCGTGGGCGTTTCAACGTTGGGTTCGGATATGCCATCGGAATGAATCAGATTAAGCGGTTCATTCCAGGTTTGCGTGCGGGATTGTTGACCAACCACGGAACACTACAGGCGACTGTGGAGCGAACGCCGGAAGGCCTGGTGTTTGGCACAGTGCGACCCGGTGCGTCGGCGGACAAGTCGGGGGTGCGAACGGGCGATGTGCTGATTGCGTTGGACGGGAAAAAGATTGAAACGCCGAATGAGTTCGCGAGCCAGTTGGGAACTTATCCGGCGGACTGGTCGCTACCACTCCGCGTGCAGCGAGAGGGCAAGGAGTTTGAGTTCGTTGCAAGGCTCGACTCGATCGCGGTGAAATTGGAGAAGAAGTTCACGGCTGATCCTGCCTTGGCGCAGGAAGCGTTGAAACATGTGCTGGGGCGTTTTCAACGCGGAGTGTTTACGGAGAAGACATCTAATCGACCGACGCAGTGGAAATGGTCTGTTACTAGAAAGTTGATCAAAGGTGTCGCAGCGATCACAGACTGGACGAGACTTTATGAATGCACTTTGCAGGGCGATGGACCCATTGTGCAGATTGAGCGGATGAGTGACGGAAAAGTTGAAGTAAAGATTGAGTACTCGGACAAAGTCGCTAAGGAAGTGACAGAGGGGCTCACGAATGAGGGGCTAGCGTTTCATGTTTCGGCCGATCGCGCGATGGTGCTACATGCAATCTATGTCTTGCACCGTTGGATGCTCGCTCCAGTTGACTCACTGCCGAGCGATTTGTTTTCTCATGGTGGCGGTCAAATGTGGTACACGGGTGCGGTCACAGAGGCGGGCAAAAACGACGGAGCGGAGAGCGGCCATCCCCAAG
Organism: uncultured Phycisphaeraceae bacterium; assembly: GCA_964494205.1. Lineage (GTDB taxonomy): Bacteria > Planctomycetota > Phycisphaerae > UBA1845 > UBA1845 > JBBTCX01. Next base: position 264,539 of record CAZBRD010000002.1, read on the forward strand.
GCGGTCGGGTTGTTGAAGTTATCAAGTGCCCATTGGCGGACTTCGCGGAAGGGAGATTCTGCTTCGACGTCGAAACCGGTCGGCTTATTGGCATAGAAGTAATTGATAAGCCGATGGCAGAAACCACCCGCATCGACATAGGGAAATACCAGGATATTGGTGGCTTGGTTTGGCCAACGGAGATCATGATCCGAGAACGCAACCATGTGACGCGCGAGACATGGAGCGGGTGGGAGCTGAAGCCGTGAAGCGATTCGGTGGAACCACCAAGCCACAAAGACACCAAGAAGAAGGAAGTTTTTCTTGGCGCTTGTTACGCGTTTTCGGTCTGAGCTCGTTCAACCGCAAGGGTTTCATGCGATTAAAGAACGCCGTTCTTGTTTTTTTCGTCGTCACAGTTGCATGCGTATGTTCCGTGAAAGCCGGTGGTTTTGATCGAGCGATTCAGTCGGCTTCTTCGCGAGTGGTTAAGTTGTATGGATTGGGTGCGGGGCAGCAGGAAGGGTATGGCACGGGGATTTTGGTCTCCAGCGATGGTAAGGTGCTCACCGTATTTTCTTTGCTGCTGGATGCGCAGACGATTCGTGCCATTGGGACCGATGGGGCGCGGTTCGAGGCAAAGGTCATTCACCGAGACAAGGAGCGGCAACTCGCGCTGTTGCAATTGACGCCGACAGCGGATGCAACGCAGTTTGGATATGCGAAGCGGGAAGAAGGTGAAAAGGTCGTTTCATTTTCGTTTTTCGATATCTGTAAACCAAGTGAGCTCTCGCCGGGGGACTGGGTGTTGGCGGCGGGGAATCCGTTCAAAGTGGCGGACGGCGCGGAGCCCGTTTCGGTTGCGCATGGTGTGTTTTCCGTGCGAACAAAGCTGGATGCGATGCGCCGAGTGACGGATTTTCCATACGGTGGTGATGTGCTCGTCATTGACGCGATTACAAGCAACCCGGGCGCACCGGGAAGTGCGATGGTGAACCTCGACGGCGAATTCGTCGGTATGGTCGGCCGCATGGTCATGTCGAACCTTACTAATACTCACTTCAACTATGCGATGCCGCGCGACGTGCTTTGCGAATACTATCGCGAGGCACAGGCAGTGCTCTCGGGGGAACAACCTGCGACTGGAGATAGCGAGACGACGACTGCCGAGAAGTCGGCGGGCGAGGCTGTCGATCTTGGGATTCGCATGAGTAAAACGGGGTATCAGCGCGTGCTTCCGTTTGTGGAGCGCGTGCGTCCGGGTTCGGTGGCTGAGAAGGCCGGCGTTCGTAAAGATGATCTCGTGCTTTCAGTCGATGGAAAAAACGTGGGCGACGTGGCGGAATATGAGTCGCAACTTGCGAACATTCGCAACTCCGATCGAGTTGTGCTCGTTATTCGGCGCGGGAGGGCGATTCTGGACGTTGCGATTGAACTGCGAGGGGCACCATGAAGGCGTTAGCGACACCGGCGCTAGTAATTGCGTTTTTGTTGGCCTTGAGCAGTCGTAATGCCAATAGCGACGAAGCATCTTCAATCGCACACGTGAATGAATCATCCACCCCGGATACGAAACCCACTTCGGATGATGCACGCTCCAATGATACATACGAAGTGCGACGCGCTGTTCAGCGAGCGGTGAAGGATGTGGCTGCGAAGCTGCGTCCGTGTCTTGTGAGAATCGAGACGGTCGGCGGTGCACAGCCGCAAGGGAAGATTGGTACCGTTGAGGCGGGTATGGAGGAGGACTCGCCGGAGAATCCTGTTCAGAAAAAGCGAAACCAGAGAGCTTTTGAGGACTCGCTGGGTTCGGATTTCATATTGTCTGATGGCGGCACGACGGGACTCATCTATTCGGCCGATGGTTATATTGTTTCGAGCAGTTTCAATTTCGTTCGCGATCCGGCGTTGATTTCCGTCCTGTTGGCTGACGGCCGAAGATTGGCTGCAGACCTCGTCGCGCGAGATCAAGTTCGAAAGATCGCATTGCTGAAGGTGGACGCGACGGATCTGCCTGTTCCCATATGGCGCGCTGCTGACGACGTACAGGTTGGTGAGCGGGCGGTCGCGTTGGGGCTTGCTTTCGGCGGAGAGCAGCCTTCCGTCACCGTTGGGATCATCAGTGCGCTCAATCGCATGTTGGGCAACGCTATTCAAACGGACGCAAAGTTGAGCCCTTCGAATTATGGTGGGCCGCTATGCGACTTGCAGGGACGCGTGATCGGCTTGTGTGTGCCGATGGCCCAGCGTCCTGGCGAGTTGGCGGGCATCGAGATGTATGATTCAGGCGTGGGATTTGCAGTTCCGCGAAACCGGCTGGATGAAATTGTTTCGGTGCTGCGGACCGGGCAATCGTTTTATCGTGGATGGTTGGGTATGCAGTCCGATCCGCGTTCGAAGGAGTCCGTGACTATTCGAAACATCGCTGATCCGTCGCCGCTGCGAAGTGCGGGGGTGCAGGTTGGTGACAAGTTGCTCTCGGCGGACGGGAGACCCACGACACACTTCGGCCAACTCGTGCAGGCGTTGTACATGTTGCCGGCGGGGCAGGAGGTATATCTTCATCTGGAACGTAAAGGCGTTGGTTACGGTGTGAAGGTCAAGCTGGCGCGGAGCACTGAGTTGGGTGAGTTACCAGAAGTCGAGGAGCCGTTTGATCCTGCTCATCCATTTCCGGAAGACGACAAGCCGAAGAAGGATTTGTTTCCCGGTAGGCCGTAGCAGTGCGATTCTAGAGTTGGTGCGGATCTTGCGGAAATGGCGATCGAATTCGCACAGGAGCTCACTCAAAACAACCTGAATAATCGCCCGCCGAATCCATCTACGGCTACGATGACAAAGCCACCAAACGCGTAAAGGCCCATGGCAAATCCACCGAGGGCCAATCCGCCCAAGGAAAAGCCGCCCATACTGATGAGACCCAATGAGAAGCCGCCCAGCGAGATCACCCCGCGTGCGAATCCACCAATGGCGATGACACCGTATGGCATTCCGCCGATGGCGATGATGCCTTTGGGTTTGTCGCCTATCGCGATGAAACCGACCGGCTTACCCAACCGCTCGGCACCGTGAGGGCCGATGGCGATCGCTAACAGGGGGAGCCCGAGAAGTGTGCTTGTCGAGGTATAGCGTTTTCCCATCCCGTGAAACGACGCCCGAACCAGCACTTCTACAATAGGTCGGCCACATTCCGGGCACTTGGAGGAATCGGTCAAGCCGGTGAGTTCGTACCCGCATTCCTTGCAGTATGGGGTGTCTGACGCTGGATTCATGAGTAAGACCTTAAAGTTTCCTGCTAGAAGGAACAAGGCGCTACAAGAATTGACGCAATCGGGTCACTTGCTGGGCTAATCAACCAGCAAAATGTCAGTTTTGAAACAAGCTCTCGATGGGCCACGCGCTGGCACTCCCTGTGAATTGTTCAAAGTCGGCGATTTCGGGGTTGCAAAAAGGGTCGCGACGTGGCACTCATGAAATTGTCACATCATGTGGTCTGCTGCAAAGAGAGGGGTTTGGATTTGCGGACGACGGAAAAATCGATACTATCGTTCGAGTGACGGGGCGCGTCACTTTTGCTTGGCCTAACTGAATGGGAGTGAACGATCGTGCAGAATACCAGTTTCGAGCAGACGCAGACGATTCTGAAGGCATTGCAGTTTGCGATGGCGAAGGGGGGCTTCGGGAACAACGCGAAGCAGAAGAAGACTGCTACGGCGCTGATCAAGGAGATGAGCGGTAACGATTCCGTGAGTGGTCGCCATCAACAATTGATGGGCATGTTGAAGAAGGGTTCGACGATCGAACAACTCATCAAATCGACGGGTACGTCGCGACGGACAATTTTTCGTTATCTGAACCAATTCGAAGAAGCCGGCGTCGATATCAAGATCGAAGACGGGAAATACCGCTTGAAGTAGTAGACGTGAATCCCGGCTGATCTTCGCCTATTCCCGCGGTGGAACGGCACGTCATTATCCGCCAATAGATCGCGCGCAGTTCGATGTATTCACTTCTCGGACGGCGCATTTACTGCATCATTTTCGTCATTGCCCATAAGATGCGGTCGCAAGCACCTGCAAATAGGCTGTCCACCTCGCCTACGAAGTGACTCTCTTTGCCCCATGCTGGGGGGATTGCTATAGATCATTGAGGGGACATCGTCGGTGCTTGCGCGATCCGGGAGGGGATTGGGCACAGGCGCGGCTACGAGCTCGCGTTTTCGCACGACGAACCACGTCCACTGAGGTGGGGAAGCTGTCATCATGCAGTCGCTTGGCTGGTACACAAACCGGCTGCGCTCCATGTCAATTGCCGAAATTGCGTGGCGTTGTCGAAACAAATTACGGGGCGTCGCGGACTCGGCGTTGTTGGCTTCTCGCGCACGCGGGTGTCGGTTATCGTCCCTTCGCAAATCGAAATCGGGCGAATTTGAATACGGCCGCACGGCCATTAATGATGCCTGGATTCAAAAGGGCGCAGCCACGGGGTCGAAGTATCCCGACGAATGGCGCCAGCGTTTGATCGAGCGGGCCAATTGCCTGCTTGCACACCACTTCGAACTCTTCGATCGCCCCGACGTATTTCTCGGCGACGACATTCTCTGGAACTACGAGCCTAAGGCCGAGAAAGTTACGCCTACCGGACCATCCTCGAAAATCGACTATCGCGATTACAAGGAGACCGGCGATTGCAAATGGGTGTGGGAGCAGAACCGGCATCACCATTTCGTCGTCCTTGCACGGGCCTATCAGGTGAGCGGCGATACACGCTACGCACAGGAAATTGTTGATCAGATTCGGAGCTGGATTTGTGCGTGTCCTTATGGGCACGGCATGAACTGGCGTAGTCCGCTTGAGTTTGGCGTGCGCATGATCAACTGGGCGCACGCGTGGGAACTGATTCGATCGTCGGGCGTGGTTACGAAGGAAGTCGAAGAAGAACTGCTGCCGATTGTTCACCGCCATTTGTGGGAAATACAACGAAATTACTCGCAGTATTCATCGGCGAACAATCACTTGATTGGCGAAGCGGCAGGCGTATTCATCGGCGCGAGTTACTTCCGTGGATTCAAGCAGAGCCGTCGTTGGCGGGAGCGCGCTCGCGTGATTCTTGAGAGAGAAATTCAGCGCCAAACGTTTGATGAGGGTGGAAATGTAGAGCAGGCGACGGGTTACCACCTGTTCGTGATGGAGTTCCTCGCATTTGCAGGCATGGCCGCGCGGCGAAATGGGTGCGATTTCTCGGAAGCGTACTGGTCGCGGCTGAACCTGAAGTTTGAGTTTCTGTCTGCGCTGACTGAGGGCGGACCGTTGCCGATGACCGGCGATGCCGATGACGGGTATGTCTTGGATCTTGGTGGTAACTCCAACCGTGCCGAGTCGCTGCTCGCATTGCGGGGTGCTCTTTTTGGCCAAGTTGATTTAATGCAATCGAGCAACCGCGTAGCCGAACCGTATTGGTGGTTCTTCGGGCCATCGCATGAAGAACCAGGCTATCAAAAGGCGGCGCGGCGACGTCAGGTGCTCACTTCGCGCGCGATAGAGTCGTCCGGACACTACCTTTTGCAGAATGGTACTGCTGGGTCAAAGGATGCGATCAGCGTCGTCATTGATTGCGGGTGTCTTGGGTTCGGCTCGATCGCCGCGCACGGGCATGCAGATGCACTCAGCCTGATTCTGCGCGTCGGTGGTCATGATGTGCTGGTCGATCCCGGAACTTACGACTATTTCACGTATCCCGAATGGCGTGATTATTTCCGTTCCACGCGGGCGCACAACACGGTGGAGGTCGACGGGCAGGACCAATCAGTCATGCTTGGTTCGTTCCTGTGGGGAGCACGCGCGGAAGCGAAATGTACCAAATTCGTCGCAGCCGATGATGGCGGGTTATTTGTCGGTGAGCACGACGGGTATTCGCGTTTAGAAGACCCGGTCATTCATCGCAGATCAATCTCACTTCGCGGCAAGGGGCCGGGCTTGATTGTCTGCGATGAACTTGTCGCCAAGAAAGACCATGCGGTGAAGTGCTGCTGGCACCTTGCGGAGACGAGCAAGTTGGATCGAAGGGGTGACCATCTTTTTGAGATCGATTATGGCGGTGGTGTCGTGATGCTGGAATTCCCAAAGATGCTCACTGTCCAGGTTGTGCAGGCTCAGCTGAATTCGCCGGTTGGCTGGGTCAGTCGCGGTTACCATCGAAAAGCAGCGAGCACGTCGATCATCGCGAGCGGAGTCATCAACGGGTCGCAGGCTTGGGAGACGCGAATCTACTGTGGTTCGACGAAAGTCGAGGCGCCAATCGGTCGCGACAAGAAGCCCGAGCGCAAAGTTGTTCGCGCGACTGTCGCTCCGTAGAGGCATGAATCGAATGAGATCGCGCTCCGAAGGAAACCGTCACGGCCAACCTGCGGCTTGACCGTGCCACCCAAACGGAGTTTGCACGCAGTTCAATAGGGCGGAGGGTGAAGATGAGTACAAGCAGCCAGACCATCCGAAAAAACCGGCGCAAGTCGGCTAAGTCGCGGGTAGCGCCGAGCATTTCCGTTGAGAAGCGTCGAAGTCGCGCACATACGCGCATGCCGCAGACGATCAATGGTGTCGTGCTGGCTGGCGTCCATGCATGGAATCGATCGCCCTTGAATCGGACGCTGCCTCGCCCGCTATTGCCGATCGCTAATCAGCCGCTCATTACGTATTCGCTAGAGTGGTTGCATCGGTTCGGAATCGAGCGGGCGTGCGTGTGTGGAAACAGCCAGACAGAAGACATTCGGCGTGGGCTGGAATCAGATGGCCACGTGGAATCGAAACTCTCGTTTTATGCGGACTATATGCCGCGCGGACCGGCGGGATGCGTGAAAGACGCTTCAAGACTTCTTGGCCAAGGTGATGTGATCGTCGTCGATGGAACGATCATTCCGCAGATTGACCTCCATGACTTGATGGCTGCACATGCTGATTCGAAGCCTGATCTTACCGTCGTTGTCCATCAAATGATGGACCCGTCCGGATTGCCTGTATCGGATGCGATACCGGTCGGCGTCTATGTGATCTCGGAAGCGACCGTCGCGATGATCGCCGATCAGGGGTATCAGGATATCAAGGAAGAACTAATTCCAGAGCTCTACAAGCGAGGACACAGGGTTCGCGCGTACGTGGAAGATGCTCCCTCGCCGCGCGTCATCGGCGACGCGTCGTATCTGGCAGTCAATGACTGGATGGTTCAGCAAATCGAAGGCACTGGAGCGCGAGCGGACAAACAAGGCCATTCCTGGCGAAGCGAAGTAGGATGGTATGATTCAAGTGCCACCATCCATCCAACGGCGAAAATAATCGGACCTGTCATGATCGGACGGGATGTTCGCGTCGGCGCGAACGCCGTCGTCGTCGGGCCAACGAGTATCGGAAGCAACTGTGTAATCGGTGACGGTTCCGTGGTTTGCCGATCAAGTCTTTGGGATACCGTTTCGATCGGCGAAGAGTGTCTTGTCGATCGAAGCGTATTGACCTCGCGTTGCCAATTGGTCGCTGGCGCGAGCTTGCGCAATGCCATCTGGACGCCCGATAGCGATGCTTCGGTGACATTGCGCCCCTCGCAGCGGAGTCGCAAGAGCGCCTGAGTGCTTCGTTCGATCAATCTTGCCGCAGGAGACGTGAATGTCCAACACAAGCGGACGTGATTCCCTTCAACAAGGTGACTCAGAGCAGATTCTGACACCGGGCCATGAGTTAAGGGGTTCTTCGGTGCTTTTCCAAGATGTGGGTTCTGCTACTGCTCCATCCTTGGCAGACCCAATGACGTTCACCTGGTTCTGGGACGCCTTTAGGCGATTCAAGGTCTCGGTTGTTGCGGTCTCGGTACTGCTTGTCGTTCTTATCATTCCTTTGATTTGGACGTTGCTCGTTCCGAACTATGTGGCTAGCGCGCTCGTGAGCGTTTCTCCACGTGTGCCGCGAATCGTTTTCAAGACCGACGAGAACGGCGTCGTGCCGCTATACAAGTCATATCAAAACACGCAGGTTTCAACCATTCTCAGCCCTTCCGTCCTTGAACGTGTCCTCGATCGCGCGGATGTTCAGAACACGCATTGGTACAAGGACGGAAAGTCAGGCATGTTTCGTTCACAGCTTCCCGCGATGCAGCGACTTCGCGAAAGTCTGACGGTCAAGCCGATTCCTGAAACGGAATTGATCACGATCAATATGGCGGCTGTCGATCCGGCGGATGCGCAGTTGATCGCTAACGCCGTCGTTGACCAATATTTGGGATTGGTGAATGAGAGTTTCGATAAGACGGATCGCACGCGCTATCAGGCGTTGACCGAAGAACTTCGCGAAATTCAGGCAGACATCGACAGTGCACTTGCGACCAATCACGCTGCGTCCAAGAGTCTTGGCACGAGCGAGCCGGAAGAGCTGCGCTCGCAAATGACGACGCAGTTGAGCGCGCTCGAAAGTGAGTTGCGAGCACTACAACGGCAACGATCGCTGCTGGAATGGGAGCGCGATCAGATGGCGGAGCGCGGGGAAGCCCAATCACCAGATGCTGTTGATACCGAAATTGCTGAAATGCGATATGGCGGAAATGTGGAGTGGCGACAGCTGCGTGCGCTAGCCGACGCGGCCAAGCACCGATTTGGGCAGGCCAAAGGTAAGTATGGCGAGGCGCATCCGAAATTGAAAGACATGGAGGCTGACTGGACCTACGCCGAGCAGGAAGTCAACGACCTGCAAGCCCTCTTGGACCACCAGTTGCTTGCGACCAGTACTGACGCGAACAACATGACGCTCGCATCGGGAGGGCACAGTAAGGAAGCGCTTGATTCGCAGCTGTTGCGTATACGAAAGAATGAAGAACTTCTTCAGCAACAAATCGGCGGCCAACGCGCGGAAGTGAATCGCGCGGGCGAGCTGGCCCAGCAGCTCGCGATGTCGAATGAACGAATCGCGAGAAAGCGTGAACTGTATGATGCGATTCAATCGCGCTTGCAGGAGTTGGACGTCGAACGAAATGCTCCGGCGCGAATCAGCATCGCATCGTACGCAATCAAGCCGGCGCTTCCCTCGAGCGATCGAAGGATACTCTTCAGCCTGATGGCTGTCGCGGCGTCATTGTGTACGGGCGTCGGGTTGGCCGTCGCGCGACATCGACTCGATCCATCCATGCGACGAGCGGATGAGGTAGCTAACGCGGTCCGAATTCCATTCCTCGGCCAATTGCCGCTAATCGACAACGAACAGGCGTTGCGCGACGGGACGGACGAATCGCTGCACGAAAGTCTGCGCATGATTCGCACGGCTTTGCTGGAGCGTGTTGCCTGCAAGTCCAACTGCGCTATCCTGATCACGAGCCCAACACCGGAAACTGGCAAGACGACTCTAACGGCGCTGCTCGGTCGGAGTCTCGCGCAGTTTGGCAAGAAGGTTCTGGTTATCGACGCCGACCTTCGACGGCCTGCGTTGGCAGGACGTCTGGGATATCCGACCGATGAGGGCTTAACCGCGCTGCTGCATGGATCGGCAGCCGTGTCGCGGTTGATCCGCACCACGTCGCAGAAAAACCTCGATCTGCTGGCGGCGGGTCGACCGATGTCGGAGGACGACCCTGAACTACTGGCCTCTGGACAGCTCAAGAAACAGCTCGAAGAACTTCGTGCGAAGTATGATTTCATCCTGCTCGACAGTCCGCCGGTACTCAGTGTAGCGGATGCGCGAATTCTGGCCGGTCTCGTCGACGGCGCCTTGCTTGTGCTAAAGGCATCGCATTCTCGTCGAGATGAAGCCACTGAGGCTCTGCTGCGACTGACGGGCACGGGCTGTCGTTTGTTGGGCACAGTTCTTGTCGCCGCGGAACCCTACCCCACGTATTACGGGTATACGGGGAGCTACGGCTATTCGCGACGTCCCAAGGCTGAGTTGGCTCTCGCCAACGTTTGATTGGTAGCACTGCGACAGAAGAAAGAGAGCCATGGCGATCGTACCGATCATTCTTGACTCGCGACCAAAGTACCTGGTCGACGCCGGATCGCGCGCGACGCTGCTATCGCTACCGGTCGGATGCGGCACTTTGCTCGATCTGGTCACGTCTTGCTTATCTGTCATCGAGGCTGACGCTCCGCATGTGGTGCAACCCAGCGATGTAAGTCCGCAGTATTCGCTGATGATCAAGCGTCATGCCGGCGAACGCGCATCTGTGATGAAACCAAATGACCTTTCGGATGTCGTCGAGGGGCTGGAGCCCGGTGATCTCCTTCTGTTCATCAATCCGACGTACTGGCCGGTGGGCGGCCTCGAACTGGATGCGGTGATCGCGTCCGCGCGTGAACACCGCGCGGCGGTTCATGCCGTGGAGGGGGCCTCCAGCGTCGATGGCGTGCGCGAATCGGTGCGTTTCGACGACGAAAGAAACGTGCGTTCCATTCGTCGCTTGTATGACGGTGTTACATGGCCTTGCGTAGGCCACGTTTCCTTCTCAGTCGTACCGGCTACCGTTGTACAGGGAGCTGTTCCGGCCGACTTGTTCGAATTGCGCCAGTCGCTTGTTGCTCGGCGAATCGTGACTCGCGACGTGCCAATGTCGTCATCTATTCTGGACTTGAGTCAGCGCGAAACGATGCTGGCATTCGCCGAGCAAATGCAGGACGACGAGCTTTCAGGTCGATTGCCGGCGGGCTATTCCGAGTTTGCGCCGAACGTCTGGGTCGGTCGCGGCGTACGGATTCACGCCAATGCACGTGTCATCGGACCCGTCATTCTGCATCACGGCGCACTGGTCCATGAAGGCGCGACGGTGATTGGACCCTGTACGATCGGCGAAGGCGTCATTGTTCAAAATGACGCAACCATTGCGCAATCAGTTCTGGCAGACGCGGTAGCAATCCGTGCGGGTGACACGCTACGGCATCAGATACTTTCCGGAAAGCTTCGCGAGAGTGTTGATTCGTATTTGGTGTCTGACAGCATAGATCGAATGCCATGGACGATGCCCGAAGAGAAAATTGCCGAATCAATCGCGGTTGCTCAAACCGCAGAACACGCGCAGATGAACATGGCTCTCACGTTGAAGCGATTGTTGGACTTGCTTGGTGCGTTCATAGGGTTACTGCTCTTTTCGCCGCTGATGGCCATGGTGGCGGCGCTCATTAAGCTGGAATCGCGCGGTAAGGTTCTCTATGGTCAAGAACGTGAAGGCCGAAATGGTCGGGTTTTCAAGTGTTGGAAATTCCGAACGATGAGCGAAGGTGCCCATGCACTGCAACGTGTGATGCAAGAGCAGAACGCCATGGATGGGCCGCAGTTTAAGATTGCCAACGATCCTCGGGTAACCAGGGTTGGCAGGTGGCTGCGCGCGACGAACATCGATGAATTGCCGCAGCTCTGGAACGTACTAGTGGGTGAGATGTCACTCGTCGGTCCGCGACCATCGCCGTTTCGTGAGAACCAGATATGTGTGCCATGGCGGCGAGCTCGTCTTTCGGTGCGGCCTGGCATTACTGGTTTGTGGCAGGTTTGCCGTCACAATCGCTCAGAGGGCGACTTTCATCAGTGGATCGCATACGACACGCTTTATGTTCGGCATCACACGTTTTTGCTCGATGTGAAGATCCTGCTGGCGACTGTTTTCACTCTCGGTGGAAAGTGGAACGTGCCGTTAACATGGATGTTGCCGAATCGCGAAGCGTGGTCGCGACACGAGTCGCCGACGCCAACCGTTGCTTGAAACTCTCTCTCGCTTCCATATCAACGTCGTAGGATCGCCCAAATCATCTCGGCAGGTCAATGCGAGATTCTCGGACGACGACTGCTCGCATCCCATAAAAATGAAACCGATTTATGGTGATTTGCATGTCGCATGTTCGCGCGCCTGTGTCGCCGTATTGCCGTGTGTTCTCCTAACTTTGGACGTGCGAATCGCCGTTAGAAGAGCAGCATAGGACCACTGTTTTCTGCGACCGATAAGGCTGCCATGAACTCTACAAACAACCGAAACGATTGGGTGACTCGGACCATGCGAATGCTTCATTTCTTATGTGCGGTGTCAGTATGCGCGATGCTGCAAGGGTGCACGCCTGATCACCGCATTTCTTTGGGCGAGTTTCTCGAATCAACCAAACACTTCGAGGAACAAGACGCCAAACGCATCACGACGCCTGTCAATGTACCGGAAGCAACTGTCCAACGCAGCATTTCACCTTATCGCGTGGGCCCGGGAGATACTCTCTCGGTGACACTGAATGGCATTGACCTGGGCGTCCCCTCACCGGTTCGCGTGAGGGTTAATCGCACCGGCCAGATCATTCTGCCGACCGTCGGTGCGATCAAAGTCGCGGGGATGGAACTCGAGGACGTTGAGATCGCGATTCAGCGGACGTTTGTGCCTTCCGTCGTGCGCGACATGGTGGCCATCGTCGATCTTGAAAACTTCTACTCGACGCATGTGCTCGTTCATGGCGCCGTGGCTAACCCCGGGTTGGTGCCATTGCGTCGAACAGAATCCAACCTCTTGTTTGCGATCGCCTCCGCGGGCGGCGTTTCGCAGTTGGCGTCAGGGCGTGTCACCCTCAAGCGCGTCAACAAGCCGATGGGCGCACAGGAGTTTCAGTTGACCGATCCGCGTGAGCTCGAGCGTGCGCTTGCGATCGACCCGTTGGAAGACGGGGACATCATCGAGGTTGAGGCCGCAGAGCCGAACACGGTGTATGTCGGTGGACTTGTGAATGTTGTAGGTCCACAAACCTATCCGTCGGGCGTTCGACTCAGTTACATGCAAGTGCTGGCGGCTGCGGGTGGGCCGCGAACGGACATTTTCCCGAAATGGGGCACTCTCATTCGGCGCATGCCAGACGGTAAGGATATGCAGGTGAAGCTGGACCTCGGTCGATTGGCGGCCGGGTCGGACGAAAATTTCCGCATGTCTGCGGGTGACATTCTGTGGATACCGCACACGTTCGCGACCCGCGCTCAGGAGTGGTTCAACCGCAACATCTTCTTCCGTGCCGGCGCGGCAGCAAACGTATCGTATAACGTGAGAGGTATTGAATACATGAATCGAGCAAGCCAACAGAGCGGCAGTAACAATCAGAACAGCCTCGAAGATTCATTTGATCCGTATGGCTTCCTACGCCGCAACACGCTGCTCCAGAACATCCAACCGAGATAATGGCGATGACGCAACTCGCAACAGCACGGATTTCAACAAGTGCCCAGTCTTGGCCTATTGCGGCTGAGCTGAGGCCCATGTGCATTCGCGCGCTTCGCCGAATGTACGACCCCGACATCAATCTGTTCTGCCATTGCATCCGTCGCGGACCGGACGGCGATATTCCCGAGGGCGTGAGTCATCGCTACACGGCTATCACGATGATTGGCCTGCTGGCACAGGAGACCGACGTATGCAAGACAATCCTCGGAGAGCGCGGACGGGATGAAACCCTAGAGCGTCTGATTCAGGATGTGCAGTTCATGAACAACCTCGGCGATGTGGCGCTGACGTTGTGGATGCTGGTCGCCGCAAAACACCGTGATGCGAAGAGTGTGCTAGAACAACTGCATCGATTTGATCCAGCAAACCAACCCCATCCCACAGTTGAAATAGCGTGGACGCTGACAGCGCTGTCAATTGATCCTGCATTTCTGAGCCATCGTGAACTTGCAAGAGAACTCGCGAATCGATTGCAGGGCTCATACAGCCGCAAGTCGAACCTCTTTTCGCACTGGGTCGGTCCCGCGCAGGTATCAGCGTGGCGCTCGCATGTGACGTGCTTTGCCGATTGGGTGTATCCGGTGCAGGCGCTTTCGCATTACCACATGGCCACCGATTCAAAGGAAGCAATCGCAATCGCACGCACTTGCGCAGCAAACATGCGACGGCTTCAGGGGTCAGCTGGGCAGTGGTGGTGGCACTATGACGCGCGAACCGGCGCCGTGGTCGAGCCCTATCCGGTCTATGCCGTACATCAGGATGCGATGGCGCCGATGGCGTTCTTCGCATTGGAGGAGGCCTGCGGCGATGCGAGCGATGAGGCGATCCAGCTTGGTCTGGAATGGCTCGTGCGATCAGCTGAGCGGTGTGATTCTCTGATTGATCATGAAGCTGACCTGATCTGGCGCAAGGTGGCACGTCGTGAGCCAGCGAAGTTAGTGCGCGGTGCTCAAGCCGTCGCGAGTGCCATTCACCCTTCGTTGCGTGCACCATTCGCAGATACGTTGTTTCCGCCAACGGCTATTGATTACGAATGTCGTCCCTACCACCTGGGATGGCTGCTTTATGCGTTTGACGATCGTCGCACAAAGGCGACAGTTACGTCGCGCGCGAACACGTTATGATGAAGCAAGGGCGAGCAGATGTCAGTCGCTGGCCGGTTCGCGAGGTTCTCGGCGCGCGCATCAACGATATGCGCATGAACGATGTCGTCAAGCTGGCGGACGAGTGCATACAGTCGCGCTGCGGTCTACTCATTGGGGTCGTCAACGCAGCTAAGGTCGTTCACATGCGGCGCAATCCGCAGCTTGATGAAGCGGTGGGAAGTGCGGACGTAACCGTTGCAGACGGCATGGCGGTAGTGTGGGCGGCAAAATTGCTAGGCCAGCCATTGCCCGAGAGGATCGCTGGCATCGACCTGATGTTCCGGCTGCTTGAGTTGGCCAACAGAAATCGATACCGCGTGTACTGCCTCGGCGCGACCGACGATGTGTTGGCGAAGGTGGTTGCGCAGATCGGGCGAGACTATCCAAATGCAGTCGTGGCTGGTCAGCAAAACGGTTATTTCAAACCAGAAGACGAAATGACGATTGCCAAGGCAATCGGCGCATCGAACGCGGACATGCTGTTCGTCGCAATCAGCCCGCCGAAGAAAGAGCAATTCCTCGCACGATGGGCTGAATACCTGAATACTCCGGTGTGTCACGGTGTTGGTGGATCGTTTGACGTGATGGCGGGGAAAGTGAAGCGGGCGCCGGTGCTGTGGCAGAAGGTGGGGATGGAATGGCTGTATCGCGTCCTACAAGAACCTCGCCGGATGTGGCGACGGTATCTGATCACGAACACGCTGTTCGTTTGGATGCTGGGTCGTGAGCTCTTGCTGGGTAAGCGGCCAAAGGTTTCCAGCACGCAAAGGGACACTGTCATTACGCGTTAGTGTTTTTCGCAGCACAACTAGAGTCGCGCCGCACTCATCGTTGACGCTGGCGAATTCAAGTAAAGCGGCATTCGAAGCCTGTTTCCCATAACAACTCTTGTTTGCAGTGCATTGAGCCCTCAATTTGTTCTGACGTGTACGTCAGCACCACCCAAATCCACCGGTCGCCGATAGTCGAAGTGGGGTGTTCTTCAACCTGCCATTCGAGGTGATTCGGCGTTGTCGATTCGAATACTGATCCTTGTTCTGGTCCTGGTTGCGCTTGCGATCTACGCGTGGCGCAATTGGTTCGTTTCGCTTTGCGGACTCATCGTGCTTACGGCGGTTATGGGACATCCGGACATGCCCAAGAACATTATGGGCATTCAGGGGTTGAACCCGTGGAACATGCTACTGGCGGCCATTCTGGTGCCGTGGTATCTCCAAACGCGGCAGTCAGGGATACGCTCGGACCTTCCAAAGTTCGCGAAGTTTCTCTTCTTTACCTATGTCGCGATTGTCATCGTGGCGTACTTACGCGCGGCGATTGACATGAAGTCGTTTCCCGACCGCGTCGAAGGCGGACGCATTTCGTTCTCATACCTAACCAGTGACTACCTGGTCAACTCCCTCAAGTTTATCGTGCCGGGGTACTTATTGTACGACGGATGTCGCACGCGAAAGCGACTGGTGATGGGGTTGGCAGCCAGCCTGATGATGGCGGTGCTCTATGCGTTCATCATCGTGCGCACGGTGCCCGTGAGTAACTTGCAGGTCACCGGCAAAGCTGAAATGCGGCAGCGGCATCAGATCGGTAAGCGCGTCGGGTTTCATGCCAACAGTGCGGCCATGATCTGCGCCTCGGGCTGCTGGGGATTGCTGGCAGCGGCGACGCTCGTGAAGAGCAGACTCAGGAAGATGGCGGTGTTTGCGGCTGCAATGCTGGTTGCGGTAGGGCTGGCGCTGACGCGGTCGCGCGGCGGCTATGTAGCGTTTATCGCGATCGGCTTACTGTTCGCTGTTTTCTTATGGCGCTATCTGTTAGCCGTGCTGCCGATCGCTGTGTTGGGAATCGCCATTGCCTTTCCGGGCATCACGCAACGGGTGTTTGCCGGCGTCGGCGTGACGGACGTAACCGGCAGCGAAGCTCAGGATATTGACACGATCACGGCCGGTCGGGCGACAGACATTTGGCCGTCCGTGCTGGACCAGATTGCGCAATCGCCTATTTGGGGTTATGGTCGACTCGGGATTCTTCGAACGCCTGCGCAAGAAGACGTGAAACTTCGCATGGGGCAGGCTGATTGTCCCACGCATCCGCATAACGCATACCTCGAAGTGCTGCTCGACGGAGGTGTGTTGTCGGCGATTCCGATGGGACTCATCTTTCTTTCGTTGACGATTGTGGCCATTCAGCTTTGTCGCGATCGGCGCGATGTCGTCTTTCGTGCGGTGGGTGGCGCTCTGCTTGCAGCAGTCAGTGCGTTGGTTGTGATGGGAATGTCGGGGCAAACTTTCTTTCCCAAAGAGAACTCGCAGATGGCGTGGTGCATTTTCGGGATCGGTCTTCGCGTGTGGGTGGAGCGGGCGAGGTTTGACTCGCAGTTTGTAAGATTTGCCCCGGCCACGACGAGGTACGCATGAACGCTGCGAAGATTAAGCCGGTGGTTGCGTCGCGCGCGGCTGCGTATGACGACGTGTACCGCCAGTGGCACGCCAAACGGGTAACGGTTGAATCGTTCGAGCAATGGGCGCGGTTCTATCTTGATCCCGAAGCGAAAGACGGCGGGCATCTGAATGGCGACGAGATCGCCTGCGCGCTGAGAGAGTTGAATGTTGAAAAGATCGCGGGCAGACGTGTGCTTGATCTCTGCTGTGGGGCGGGCCGAACCAGCATCTATTTTGCGCTGAAGGGCGCGAGGGTTGACGCGATCGACATGTCGGGGCAGGCGATCGAGTTGGCCCGAGAGAGCGCAAAACTAAGCTGCAAGCACAACATACCGGCCTTTAGCGTGATGGATGCGCAGGCGCTGACGTATGAGGACGACTCGTTTGATGCGATTTATTGTCAGTCTGCTCTGCACATCCTGGTCGAATATCCGGCTGCCGCGCTTGAATTGGCGAGAGTGTTAAAGCCGGAAGGGAAGCTGATCTTTTGCGAAGAGGCGCTCGGGCACAACTGGTTGATGGCGCCGATTCGCTACTTGCGCCGGAAGAGATACGAGGCGTGCGGTGGTCGACCGATACTGTATGCGGATATTGAAAAGTTTGGTCACCCGTTCGCGCGTGTGCAGCTTCACCATTTCAATTTGCTATCGCAATTGAAAATGCTGGTCGGTGGGCTACGTACTCGGCCGTGGTGCAAATCTTTGCTGCGGGGATTGTATTGGTTCGATGGATTGCTGCTGCGGGTGATTCCTTTCTTGCGTCGGTATTGCGGAAAGGTTGTGGTTGTGTACGCACAGCCTCGCAAGCCGAATCGGTGCGCGGAGGAGACATAGATGGTTACGAAATCAGAAGCTTCACAATCGACGCAAGTGCAGGCAAACCGCACGACGGGAACCGTTGCGTCGTCCAGAACTGCTGAGTATACGCAAGAAGTTCGTGGAGGCAGTTCGTCGCGCGATGCGATTGATTACATATACATACTCTCTGCGAGTCACTCCGGGTCGACGTTGTTAACGATGCTGCTGGCCTCGCATCCTGAGATTGCGACTGTGGGCGAAACATCGGCTGTGCTGGCGGTGGGCGATCGTGATGTGGGGTTGTGCAGTTGTGGGGACTCCGTGGCGCATTGCAGATTCTGGGCTGCGATTCGCGAGGACATGTTTCGACGCGGCGTCGATGCGGCGCGAGAGGAATTCGGCGTTGAGTATCGCATGCCCGGCCATGGGTTGATTGATCGGGCGTTGCGCGCGGAGTTCCGTGGGCCGCTGTTGGAACTGTGTCGCGATGTGACACTCACAATGTCTACTAGCTGGCGCGAGCGAGAACAGGCAATTTCGAAGGCTAATCGCTGCTTGATCGAGTCGATTACCGAGTATCGGGGCTCGCAGCACTTCGTGGATTCATCCAAGGAGGCACATCGATTGAAGTTCATGCGGCGAATTGGCGGTTTGCGAACGCGTGTGATCCACCTGATGCGCGATGGACGGGGCGTCGCTGCCAGTTACATGAAGAAGAGTCAGATGTCGATGGCGGACGCGGTTACGGATTGGACGCGATCGGTGCGGGCCCAAGAGTTAATTCTGAAGACGATGAATGAGCGCGACATTCTTCAGTTGCGCTATGAAGACCTGTGCTCGGACGTGACCGGCTACATGCGGCGGATTTTCGAATTCATCGGAATTGAGCCTAAGCATGACATTTCCAATTACCACAAGGCCGACCATCACGTGCTGGGGAATCGGATGCGATTGAGTGGGTCGGCGGAGATCCGGCTCGACGAGAAGTGGAGGACATCACTGACGGCGGAGAATCTGGCGACTTTTCGATCAAAGGCTGGAGCGATCAATCATCGTTATGGGTATGAGTAGTTCGAGCCAATCGAAGAAGGAATCGCCATCGCTGGTGCGCGGCGTGCTCGGAAACTGGGCGGCGTATTTCGTCATCGCCGCGTCCGGTTTCGTGATGCCGCGCCTGATGGGCGATCGCATCGGCCAGGAGATGCTGGGTCTGTGGGACTTCGGCTGGTCGATGGTGTCGTACACGACTTTGCTGGGCATGGGTGTGACGTCGGCGACGGGACGGTTCGTTGCGAGGCATGTAGAGCTGAAAGACTTCGATGAACTGAACCGATTCATCGGGTCTGCGGCGACGGTGCTGGCCATCAGCTTCGTCCTTGCGTGCGCGCTGGTGGCGTGCCTCGTCTACTGGACTCCGACGCTGGCGGGAATAGAAGACAAGTCGTTGATTCCAACCGCGCGGTGGATCGTCGTGATCCTCGGTCTCAACGGGGCTGTGCAGCTTCCCATGGGACTGTTCGACGGAATCTTGACGGGGTTGCAGCGATTTGATTTGAAGAACTTCATTCGATGCGCGTGCCAGATCGTCGGCTGCGGGGCGATGGTTGTCCTGCTGTTGAATGGGTTCGGGTTAATACCGATTGCCATTGCGGCACTGGCAGCCGAGGTTGTCACCGACCTATTGAATCTGATTGCTTGTCGCGTGAAATGTCCCCAAATGCGCGTGAATCCGTTACTGGCTACCTATAGTGGAATCAAGGAAGTTATGGGATTCGGCGGCAAGACCATGCTGCAAGCGGTGGCACGGACAACGACTTATCAAACAAACGGCGTGATCGTTTCGTACTTCCTGGGACCGGCTGCGCTGGCGGTGTATTCGCGACAGCGAGCACTGGTCAACTTCCTGACGACGATCATGAATCAATACGGCAATGTGTTCACGCCGGCGGCGAGCAAGGCCGAGGCGAAGAATGACATTGCGGCCTTGCGGCGGTTGTTCATCGATGCCACAGAGTATGCCTATTACATCAGCATCCCTATGGTGGCATTCTTAACGATCTCTGGCGGGCCGTTGGTCAGCATCTGGATGGGAGATGATTATCGGGCCCCCTTGGTCATCGCAATCCTCTCAGTCGGTCATCTTCTATCGCTTGCTCATCGCGCAGGACATCGGATTCTTGCCGGGTTGAATCGACACGGACAGGCGGCACTGGCGGAATTGATCGCCGCGACAGGAAGCGTAGCTCTGGGCGTTCTGCTTGTCGGCGTATTCAAACTAGGATTGCTGGGTGCTGCTCTGTCCGTGGGATTGGCGGTTACGATTGGCGGCGGGGCAGCGACCGGCTATTACGCCTGCAAACATCTTGACCTCTCATTTCGCGGCTATTGTACGAAGACACTTTATCGGCCGCTGATTTCGTCGATTCCGTTTTGTGCCGCACTCTTGATTTGCAATCTGGTGTTCGCGGGCAGTCCGCTGAAGCAGGTATTATTCGGGCTTGCGATGGGCGGTTCCATTCTCGGCGTCATCTACTGGCGCAGCGTACTTCCTATAAGCCTCAAGCTCGCCCTGACTCGGCGATTGCCGATGCTACTAAGCGCGCGCCTTGCGCCGCGTACCGAGAAAGAGCTCCATCAACCGGTCTCGCGCTGATCGCGTGATCGGCTGAGCGAATCGTCCGCAAACGGGGTCCATCCGCAGGAGGAGTCCATCGAAATGAAGAGCGACCGCCCGAATGTTCTTATGATTGTGCTCGACTCCGCGAGGCCCGATTGGTTCTCATGCTACAACCCACGGACGGGTGTGACACCGCATATCGATCAATTGGCTGAACAGTCGTTGGTGTTTGAGAAAGCAATCAGCCCTTCTGCGTGGACGTTTCCGGTGATGGCTTCTGTGTTTACGGGAATGCTACCCACGAAGCACGGCGGGCACGATGAGCATCGCACGCTTGATTCAGAGTACGCAACGCTGGCGGAGAGCCTGGTCGCGGCTGGTTACGACACGGCCGCGATTGCCGACGTGCCGTATGTGGGGCCAATGACCAATCTCGATCGCGGGTTTCGATACATGTCGAACCTGCGGGCGCATCAGGTGTCGTTCGGCAGTCGCGTGCTGAAGGGCATTTCGCGCGTGCATCGATCAGCCACCGGGAAGTACCAAAAGACGTTCGAGTCGCGAGTCGTGATGCGCGAGAGCATGCGCTGGATTGAGCAGGGACGCGATGCTAGCAAGCCGTTCTTCTTGTACATCCATTCTGATGAAACCCATGCACCGTTCCTGCCACCGGCGCGGTTTCGCAATCGCATTGCGGGCTTGAGTGCTGCGGAGATGCATGCGGTTAATCAAGACAAGCAGGCGTTCGTCTCGGGGCAGCGGCCTATGTCAAACGACGAGTTGGAAGATCTGCGCAACCTGGCGCGTGCGGAGACGGCCTACGCGGACGAATGGGTAGGCCACCTGCTCGATCAGCTTGAGAAGAGGGGTTTGCTCGAAAACACGACGGTCGTCGTTGCAGCCGACCACGGTGAGAACTTCGGTGAGCATGGCCTGCTGAGACACGGACTTTGTCTATACGACACGCTGCTGCACGTGCCGCTGATCATTCGGTTACCGAATGCTGACCAATGCGGGCACGTAAAGGAGATGGTGCAACTCATCGATCTTGTGCCGACTCTGTTGAAGCTGGCGGGATGTGAGAACGAGAGCACTCTGAAGCAACTGCAAGGGCGCGATCTGGTTGAGCAGGTGCAGTCGAAACAGTTCGCGAGCTGCGCTGTTTCCGAACTCTATCGTCCTGCCACGGGTCTCTGGGAGAACAAAGTTCCCGACTTCATGCCTGAGTTTCGCAAGCGATTCGATCGCGTCTTGCGTTCGGTGCGCACCAACACGCATAAGTTTATCTGGTCATCCAATGGCAAGCACGAGCTGTATGACCTCGTCCACGATCCCGAAGAGGGTCGCAATGTCGTTGAGACGGAGCCGGCGCTGGCGTTGCAGCTTCGCGGTGAGCTCGATCTGTGGCTCGAATCGTTCCGGCATTACGGACAGGTTGCCGAACCAGAGCCGGTAGCCGAAGACGACGAGCGCGTCGTCGAGCGGCTGCGCGATCTGGGGTACGTCGAATGACATTCGTTGCGGCTGCATCTCGTCGCGCGGTTAATCGGTCTTCAAAATCAAAAGCGAAACCTCGCGTGTGCTTCGTGGTGCCCAACATGTACGGAACGCTTTCTGGTCGCGAAGACCTTTCAGGTTTCGGCGGCGGTGCGGAGCGACAGATGACGATTGTCGCCAAAGAACTCGCTGCTCGTGGTTACGACGTATCGGTGGTGACCATGAATCATGGACAGTGGGAGGCGATCACGCACGATGGCGTGCGGGTACATCGAGCGTTTGGACCAGACGAGGGATTGCCCGGATTGCGGTTTGTGCATCCAAGAATGACGAAATTGTGGTCGGCGATGACGCGAGCGAATGCGGATGTCTATATACAGCGGTGCGGCGATAGCGTGACGGGGGTGGCTGCTGCGTGGTGTCGGGTTCATGGCAGGGCATTTGTCTTCTCTGCGGCCTCTGATGCCGACTGTCAGGTTCACCTGCCCAATCTTCGAACCATTCGCGAGCGAGCGCTGTTTCGATTTGGATTGAAGAACGCGACGCGCGTCATTGCACAGTCCGTGCAGCAACAAGAGATGTTACGCAGCGCATTCGCGATCGATAGCGCCCGAATTGCAAGTTGTGCGCCGTCACTTGCCAATAGTTCCTTCAAGTCGAACAAGTGGAGTGAGCGTGCGAAGCCGCTTTTTGTATGGGTGGGGCGATTTACTCGCAACAAGCGTCTGGAGTCATTCCTTGAACTTGCGAGGTCATTTCCAGCATTCGACTTTGCTGTGGCTGGTTCTGCCTATGTCGAGAACGAGTACTCACTAGAACTGGCTGCACGCGCAGGACACCTGCCTAATGTCGAGATGTGCGGGCAGGTCGAGCGGAGCGGTCTCGCCGAACTTTACGAGTGCGCCACGGCGCTCGTCTGCACTTCGGATTATGAGGGGTTTCCAAACACTTTTCTTGAAGCGTGGAGTTTCGGCGTGCCCGTGATCACAACGGTTGATCCGGACAACGTTGTGCGCTCGAACCGGCTTGGATTTGTTGCGAGTGATGCGACTGCGCTGTGGGACTCGTGTCGGCAGTTGGGTGAATCGAAGACGCTGCGAAGTGAACACTCGCGCCGGGCGTCGGCGTACTTTCAGGCACATCACACCGTGCGAGCGGTTGTTGACGAGTACGAGGCAATGCTGGAGGGCCTGACGTGGCAGACAGTCCGCGCAAAGTAATCGTACTGGTCATCAGCAATCTTGAGTTCGGCGGCGCTCAGCGCCAAGTAATCGAACTAGCCAATGGTTTCGACGCGAGCACGTTTGATGTTCACGTGGTTTCGCTCTCGGAGTACGTCCCTCTGGGGAAGTCACTGAGGGACTGCGCGAGTCGATTGCATGTCCTGCCCAAGCGGCGGAAATTCGATCTCGGTCTGATCAAGCGGTTGGCTGACCTGCTTCTCTCCTTGCGGGCGGACGTGGTGTACGGATTCTTGTTTGATGCTGTCATTACATCGGGACTTGCAGGCAGATTGGCTGGTACGAAAGTCGTCGTCGGTTCGGAACGCAATACCGATTACGTGCTGAAGGGCACGCAGCGAATTGCCTACCGGCTGACCCGCCCATGTTTTGATTTGATGATTGCCAATTCGAATGCCGGCGCGCAGTTCAACAGCCAGACGATTGGATTGGATATTGCGAAATACCGCGTCGTGCACAACGGCGTTGATACAAGAAGATTCCAATTGCGCGATGCAACGGGCATCCGGAGTGAATTGGGAATCGCAGCGAATGAGCTGATCGTCGGCATGTTCGCGAGCTTCAAGCAACAGAAGAACCACGAGATGTTTTTTCGTGCGGCGCGGTTGGTGAGCGATCGCGTGCCGTTTGCTAGGTTTCTGCTTGTGGGAGACGAATTGCACGCGGGTATGCACGGGTCGTCGGACTACAAGCGCGCGATGATGCGGCTGGTCGATGAACTTGACCTGCGGTCGCGGTGCATTTTTCTGGGCAATCGACCGGATGTCGAGGCGCTTTATCCGGTTTGCGACGTGACGGTTTTGCCTTCGCACTTCGAGGGTACGCCAAATGTATTGCTAGAATCGATGGCTTGTGGGGTGCCCGTTATTGCTACAAATGTCTCTGACAATGCAATCGTTGCGCCGGAGGGTGAGGTTGGCTTCATCGTACGCGCGGGAGAAGTGCGTGGATTTGCCGATCGAATGATCGGAATTCTCACGGACTCTGTGCTGCGCAAGAAGATGTCGGAGCGAGCGCGACAATGGGTTGAGCAAGAATTCTCCATCGCCAAGCTGGTGATGAAGACGCAAGGCATTCTGGAACAGGCGCTGTCGGATGCATCAGCGAAGAGGGGCATTGGCAGCAAGCCGAACCAGGCAGGCTCAGTGGGCGAGCGAAAGGAGCGAGTGCTGGTATGACCTCGCTCGCCCAAGCGACAACCCTCTCATCGCGATCACTCACTCCCGGGCATCGCGGATTGGTCAATTGCAAGGCGGATGTCCGCTTGGAGCGCATTCCCTATCCCTATCGAGCGATGCTGGCCATTTGTAGTGATGTCGATGAGACGCGAAGTCCTTTCGTCTATTTCGAGACGATGCGATTTTTGAATACGACGGAGGAAACTTCAATTGGCTGCGGCGTGGGGCTCGAGGTGGGGAACACGTTGTACTTCGATATGCCGCCCGGCGCGTTTTCGTATTGGAACTGTGATGAAAACGAGCGCGCCGGTCTGCGAGAATTGATGCGAAGCGGGCACATCGATTGTTTTCATTCATTCGGTGATCTCGCGACTTCGAGAGAGGACGCACTTCGGACACTGGACGAGTTGGATCGACATCAATGCAGATTGACGACGTGGGTTGATCATGCCACGGCCCCGACGAATTTTGGCGAAGACATCATGATGGGCCGAGGCGATGTGACGGACGGGCCTTGTTATCACGCGGACGCGACGATCGCCCATGGCGTGAAGTATGTGTGGCGCGGACGGGTGTCGAGCATAATCGGACAGGATTGCCCTCGTTCGTTTCAAGGACTCTTTGACCCGCGACACCCGTTGGAATCCAGCAGTGTGATCACGAAGGAGTTCGGTAAGGTCCAGTCGGCGCTGTTCGGTCAACGCAAGTATGAAATGCACGCGGCTAATCGAGTGACGCGTGCAGGTCGATTGCGAGATGGACAAGCAGTACACGAGTTCATGCGGTTCGATCCGTTTTGGGGAGGGGTGGGGCGGGCAGCTACGGCGGATGGATTTCCTGAGATTCTCACTGATCGCATGCTGGATGTGCTGGTTGAGCGAAGTGGAATCGGCGTTTTCTATACGCACCTGGGGCGGACGGCGAATGCATCGGGTCTCATGAGTTCGGGTGCATGCAACGCGTTTCGCGGCCTTGCAAAGCGATTCAGAAATCATGACGTGCTGGTGCTGACCACGACGCGGTTGCTCGATTATGTGACGGCCAGGGACTACCTCGACTGGGATGCTTGGCGATCGGAACAGGGAATCGTTGTCCGAATCAATTCGATCGAAGACCCGGTGACAGGGAATCGAGTTCCGAATGCCCGCGAACTTGGCGGGCTCACGTTTTCGATCGCGGGCGAGGAACAGATCGTTGTTGAGCTGGCTAACAAGCAGACCATCGACTCAAAGGTGAGCTCAGAGCACGGCCGATCATTTGTAAGTCTACCGTTTGCAGAAATTCCACTTCCGAAGCTCTCTAAGCGATTGACCGATCTGGGGAAAAAGGCATGAGCGACACGCGTCAAGAAATTCAAAGTCAGCAGCAATATGCAGACGGCCTGATGGGCCAGGGTGGTGGCTCCTCGTTCGTGGCGCATCTGTCGTGCCGGGTGTTGATGGCTGCCTATTCGATTGGATTGTGGATTGCGGGAATCACCGGCGGCGGCGCGCGGCGCGATCGCACGCCCAAGCGAATCTTGCTGACTGGACAGTTCCTGGCTGATGGATGGCTGGCCGCGCACGCGCGGCCGATTAGTCAGTCGAGTGAATGTGAGCAGCTTTATGTCGTCAGCTCGAAGCCGATGCTTCCGCTTGAAAGAGTGACTTATCTTTGTCCGCCCGATTGGCTTGCAAAGGTCGCCGGGCAGGCGATGGCACGTTATCTCACGTTTGCGTGGCATGCATGGCGATTGAAGCCCGAGGTTGTCGGCGGCTTTCATCTGCTGTGCAACGGGTTGTTGGCGCTGCTGGTGGGGAAAGCGGTCGGGGCAAGAACCGCATATTTTTGCGTTGGCGGATGGACCGAAGTCGATGGTGGCGGTGCGCGCGGTGAGAACCGTTTGTTCGGCATGATGCGAACGGATGATGCGTTCGTGGAGCGCAGGCTGGTGTCTGCGGTTTCTCGGTTTGATTTGATCGTCACGATGGGCACTCGTGCGCGTGATTATCTACGATCGAAGGGTGTTCAAACGCGAATTGAAGTGGTGCCGGGTGGAATTGATCCGGCTCAATATAGTGGATCGCGAGATCAACTCGACTATGACGTCGTCGGTGTCTTTCGACTCGCACCTGTCAAACGGATTGACGTTTTCCTGAAAGCGATTGCGAAGGCCGCAGAGCGAAAGCCTGATATTCATGCAGCGATCGTTGGCGATGGTCGATTGCGCGCTGATTTGGAAGCATTGTGCCACGACCTTGGCATTACTGAACGGGTCACGTTCCTTGGTTACCAATCCAACGTGGCGGAGTGGCTGCGGCGGTCGCGGTTGTTCCTGCTGACGTCGGATTCGGAAGGCGTGGCGCTGTCGGTCATGGAAGCACTAACGGCTGGTTGTCCGGTGATCGTGTCAGATGTCGGCGACATGCGCGATGTCGTTCGACATCAGGAAAATGGGTTCCTCGTGCCACGGCGTGAAGTCGACCAATTCGCAGATGCGCTCGTCGCAGCCCTTACTGATAGTCAATCGTATACGCAACTGTCGGCTGGTGCTCGTGAATCATCGAAAGGCTTTAGTTTACCGCGTGTAGCTGAACGATGGGATCTGATCCTGCGAAGTCTATCCAAACCTGCGATCGTTTCTGATGACACATTTCGGACGGATTTGACGGTGCAGGAATCCGCTAAGCCCACTGCTCCCCAAGTGCGGAAACCTGAACCGAAGCACCGGCCGCGCGAGGCGGTTCGCATTCCAGAGAAATCGGTGCGGCCATGAGCAGGAAAGCGCTTTCAAAAAAGAACCTCTGGGACGCCGCCCCCAAGCCGCTGAAAGCAGTCTTTGGTTGGGTCGCGCGCATAGTGCCGCCGGCGACGTTTCTGGGGTCGCGGTTTCGCGAGCAGATGCAATTCCTCGCTCGTGCGGAACGATGGTCGGTTGATGAGTGCAGAGCGTATCAGCTTGATCAGCTTAAGCGAGTGCTTTCGCTAGCCTATTCACGAAGTGCGTTTTATCGAAAGGCGTTTGAATCTATCGGATTTGAGTCCGGTGATTTTAGAGAGTTGGAAGATCTCGCTGCACTTCCTTTGATCGACAAACAGACTGTGCTTGAGAACCTGCATGAAATGTGCGTGCGCTCGCCGTCGATGTCAGACGTAGACTATGTCTCGACCGGCGGATCGCAGGGGCAGCCAATGCACTTCTACATCGGGGCTAATCGGTCGGCGATCGAGTATGCACATTTGATTTCAAGCTGGCAGCGGATCGGATATCGCCTGGGTGATCCAATGAGCGTGTTTCGCGGGCGGATTATCAAATCGCGCCACGACGAGTTGCCCTATGAGTACGATCCTCTTTTGCGCCATCATCACTTCAGTACCTTCGACATGACCGACGAGAACATGCTCGCGTGCGTCGAGCGACTGCGCCAAATAGGGCCTTGCTACTTGCACGTGTATCCATCGGCGGTAGCGACGCTGGCGCGCTTTGTTCGGAGAGCAGCAATTTCGCCTCCACCCGTTCGCGGTGTTATTGCTGAATCTGAGAACGTATACCCCGATCAACGGGAGCTAGTGGAAGACGTATTCGGTTGCCGCTTCTTCTCTTGTTACGGCCATAGTGAGAAGCTGGTCTGCGCGGCGGAATGCGAACAATCGAGTCATTATCACGTTTGGACTACTTATGGGTATTGCGAATTGCTTGATGAGGATGGAAATGCCGTCACAACGCCCGGGGTTCGCGGAGAGATTGTCGGGACAGGGTTCATCAACGATGTAATGCCGTTCATTCGATATCGCACGGGCGACTACGCAATCTACGTTGCAGAGTCCTGCTCAAGCTGCGGTCGCAACCAACTTGTGTTGGCAGATATTCGTGGCCATCGAACGCAAGAGATGCTTGTCTTGAACGATGGGAGCTGCGTTTCGTGGACCGCCATCAACCTACACGATGATACGTTTGCGAACGTTCGGCAAGTTCAATTCCACCAGGATGCACCGGGCGTTGCGACGCTGCGACTGGTCCCTGTGTGCGATCTGTCCAACGCAGATCGAGAGAAGATCATTCGTGGCCTTCAGCGACGATTGCAAAACAAGTTGAATATCAAATTGGAGATTCGTGAATCCATTCCGCTGACTTCGCGAGGCAAATCAGTTTACGTTGATCAGCGGCTTCCGATTCAATCCACAGCAGGTCAATCGGAGTCATTCTTAGAGTGTGGTGTCGCGAAGTCATAGTCTGCTCAGGAAGAGTAGGGGTCGAGATGCAACGAAAACAGCAGTCCATTGCGTTGATTACCACTGCCATCATCTTGCTGGTCAGCGGGTACGTTTATCGTGCCGTTGCAGCGCGGTTCTCGGTGGCGTTCGATCGGCTGCCGATCGAACCGGGAACTCTTGCCAAACTGCCTGAACGCATTGGTTCATGGGCCGGAACTGATGTAAAACTCGATCCAGCCATAGTGGAGCGCAGCGACTCGGACGACCACGTCAATCGTTCGTATGTGAATGATTTGGGGCGCGAAGTTGTTTCGCTGTACTTTTCCCTGGGCGGCCGTGGACGTGACCTCCTACCGCATCGCCCCGAAGTGTGTTACCCAGCCGCGGGTTGGATACTTGAGAACTCGGAGAAAATCGAGCTACAGTCACAAACTGATCGGCATTTCGTTTGCACGCTGTACACATTCACAAAGGGCGGGTTAGCCAATCAGCGACTCGTCGTGCTCAACTATTTCATTAATGACGGCAGCGTTTCGGCGGACGTGAAGGAGCTACGATCGCACGCCGTCGTCGGCCTCCATGGCCTCAGCTATTTTGCGAGAGTGCAGTTGACCACGCCATTGGTCACTTCCGAACGCGATGCGAAGTCGACAATCACTGAATTCGCAGTGATGGCGGCCGATCACATTTTTCAATTGCTAGATGAAATCGAACACGCGGAATTGACCGGTAGTGCGACGACGCATTGAGCAGGGACTGAACATGATTCACTCAATGACCAAGGAAAACGCGAACAACGATCGCGAGTCGACGAGATTCGCCGCGCATACACTCGGTCTGGTTGCTTTGGTTATTGGCTGTTTCATTTGGTCGTATTGGACGGTCTTAGTAGGTCTCATGAAAGACTGGCGCACGGATGAAGATTACTCTGTGGGGCAGATCGTACCCCTTGCTGCGGTCTATTTATTGTGGCAGAGGCGCACCGATCTGAGAAAGCTGGGCACTCATGTAGCGTGGTGGGGCGGGGCGATCATCATGGCGGGAATCGCCATGCGACTCTATGGCCTGATCTTCTTATATGAATCAATAGAGCGCTACTCCATCATATTAGTGCTCACAGGCATTGTGGTGTTTGTTGGCGGACCGACATTGCTAGGGAAGATTAAGTGGGTAATTGCTTTTCTCTGTCTGATGATCCCACTCCCCGGAGTGGTGCATAACATGATTGCCGGGCCGATGCAGACGGTGGCCACAAAGGGAGCCGTTTTCAGTCTTGAATTACTCGGCTCAACCGCATTGCGTGAAGGGCACACGATCACATTGAATGACGCGGCGCCGTTCGCTGTGGCAGAGGCATGTAGCGGTCTGCGCATGCTGAGTGCGTTTATCGTTGTAGGGTGCATGGTAGCGTTCATGGCGAACCGGCCCGTTTGGCAGAGGGTGGCCGTGATTGCTGCAACAGTACCCGTGGCCATTGCCTGCAATCTAATCCGCCTCGTGGCGACTGCCTACTTGTTTGCTTATCTGGACGGACCGACAGCCGAAAAGTTCTTCCATGACTTCGCTGGCTATTTCATGATGCCGCTGGCAGTCGCACTGCTTCTGGCAGTACTATGGATATGTAAGTGGTTGGTTAGTCCCGAAAGCAATTCTGTTATTGGTCGGCCCACACAATTATCGCACTGTGGCCAATAATGAATGGCCATACGATTCATACATGCTGTTATTGAGGACACAAAAAACTGAATTGTTGCCTTGCAGAAAGTAGTCTTTGGCCAACTGGGTGGTACAATACTCCATCGGGAATCGGATGATCCAGTCGCCTTCGCATCCTTGGGCTCCCGACGTGCAGGTCGTGATTCCTGTACATGTTGTGGAAGTACAATGACCGCGAAGCTATGCGGTGCGAAACTACGGGACAGTTAAACGGAGGGGAACCATATGATCAAGTTGAATTGGGGAAAGACAGGAGCCGCTTGCTTCGCACTGGCTGCCGCCTGGGGCATGCCGAGCATGCTGCGAGCCGACATGATCACGCTCACCGATCATAACTCGATTGCCAAGTTCGATACGTCAAGCCAGTCCGGTATGTATGACTGGATCGTCGATGGCAAGGACCACATGTTCCAGCAGGCATTCTGGTATCGCGTGGGTAATACGGCAGAGCAGGGCGTCCACTCGCTGACGCAGGCCGGTATCCAGACATCGGACACGAATAGTTTCGACGACAACGGTCTGGATACACTCACGGTTCGCTACAGCGGCCGTGGATTCAACATCGATATTCGCTACACCTTGCAGGGTGGTAGCAACGGAAGCGGTATTTCCGACGTAGCCGAGCAGATCAAGGTGACCAATACCGGCCAGGAAGTTTTGGATTTCCACTTCTTCCAGTACAACGACTACGATCTCGGTGGAACTGCGGTGGATAACTCGGTGGTGATTAACGGTGGAAACACCGCAACGCAAACGGACGAGAGCGCTACGGTTGGTGAAGTTGTTGTAACGCCGGCTCCGACCCACTTCGCAGTGGATACCTACGCGAACCAGTTGGGCCTTCTCACTGACGAATCGGCGACGACGCTGTCGGATTTCGCCGGCGCCCTCACCAATGGCGACCTGACCTGGGCGTTCCAGTGGGATTTCTCGCTCGGTCTCAATCAGTCGTACATCATCAGCAAGGACAAGAACCTCGCTGTGGTCCCGGTTCCGGGTGCAGCCCTTCTGGGTATGCTCGGTCTGGGTCTGGTCGGTGCGGCCAAGCGTCGCCTGGCGAAGTAAGACTCTAACGCTACTTATTGAGTGAACCTAGGACCCTCCGAACTTTGTTCGGAGGGTTTTTTCTTGCGCCATACCTATTCAGTGTTTAGCGAATTACTGGATGAATCACGCAGCTTCATCAAGCTATGACCATTGTTGATCAATACGCCTGGAGGCTGGGAGAACGTGAATTGGACACGGCGAATGGCCGCTATTGGCTACCAATTAACAACTTCGATGCTTTCATTTCGGCGGGATACTTATCGGACATGATCCATACGTACAAATCGAGTCTTCATTATTTCTGTCATTATTTACATAAGCCGACATACAGGGCCGACAATTCCTCTAGCAGTTTAGTTTTCGTCCGGTTAAGCAGTTCGAGCCGGAATAGATAAGTCAAAATACTTTATGGTCCGGTTCAACCAGCGATGGGGCGACTACTGAAAAATCACCGCGCACTCTCGCTAGTCGAGTCCGCCGTTTCGATGTTGCTCGTTGGCGTTGCCGTCGTGGCGGCACTCAATTCAGTCGGTGCGGCCAAGTTCAATGAGGCAAAGACCGTTGAACAGCAGCAAGGTTGTCTGGCTGCGGACGAGTTGCTCAACGAGATCATGCAGAAGGACTACGCTGACGCCACGGCCGGCGCGAATAGCTTCGGACTCGATGCCGGGGAAAGCAGTGCCAATCGCAGGCACTTCGATGACGTAGACGACTTTGACG
The DNA here is from genome assembly GCA_964494205.1 of uncultured Phycisphaeraceae bacterium. GTDB lineage: Bacteria > Planctomycetota > Phycisphaerae > UBA1845 > UBA1845 > JBBTCX01. The sequence continues at coordinate 296,305 of CAZBRD010000002.1, forward strand.
GTCTTGTCGAAGACCCACCCAAAGAACCCGATGGAACAGACATCGATTCTCTTAAGGGCTGGCGCCAAACCGTAGATGTGAGTTGGGTGGCTCTGAATGACCTCACAACACCCCTGATGTCGAACCAGGGGTATAAGCTCATCGTGGTCTCGCTTTACCGCGGTGGCGTACTTGCCTCAGAAGCAGTCGGTATCAAATCGCAGGGCCTTCCGGACCTCGAGGCCTGTTGCAAAAGCACGGTTTGCGAAGAACTGTCCAATACCGATTGCACCGCATCGGGCGGAATGCCCAAAGGCAAGGATACCGATTGTTGGACCATTGATTGTACTGTCGCGGACGTCCTGATGGTGGTGACAGACCCGGCCAACCTGAACAGCCAGGAAGTGCTGCGACGTGATGGTCTCAAAGCTCTGGGGTTCAGCGTCAAATACATTGATGATGCCGCCACCAGGTCACAATACGATTCTGCACTTAGCACAGTTCAGGCTGTCTTTGTCTCGGTCGAAGTCGACGACGTGCAGGTATCGAGCAAATTGGCGGCTGCGACGATTGGCGTGGTTTTTGAAGAGCCTGATCTCGGCGATGAATTCCATGTTTGCTCGTCGTGGACTTCTCATACTCAAGCGGGTTCGCTTCGCCTATTGAACACGACACATTTCATCACTTCCGAATTTACGTTATCGAATATAAGCATCTTTACCTCAATCCAGCCGGTCAGTGTCTATCGTAGCGGCTTGGCATTGGGCGCGACGCAATTGGGTGCTTGGCGTGAGTCCGGTTCAACGTACACAGCGTCACTCATCGTTGTCGACAAGGGCGGAGTTTTGAATGATCTCTCTCTGGCCCCGGGACGCCGCGTGCGCTTATCTTGGGGACGATCCGGATTCGATTTTTCGAGGCTGCAAGCAGACGGCCAAATTATCCTCTACCGCTCACTCGTCTGGGCATCGAACCTCGACCAGCAGCCGGGCATCGGTGGTCTGATTAGTGGCCTCTTGAACGTGAACTGAGGCAAACCGGCGTCTGCGCAGGATTCAGTGGCCGGAAGAAACAAACGTCGGATCGAACGCGCATTTCAAACCGGACACTTTCAGCGCAAACCTTATGCTCAGAAACGTAGCACTCCCGGTAGCACTCAATGGTGACATTCACAGGGAAAAGATGGCCGGAAATGGCCGCACGGAAGTACACTCGTTCGCACATGCCGACGATGAGAATCCTGAGTTTTCCCGCGAAAAACCGCAGTTTGCTGATGAAAATGATGACATGCGGGAAATCGGGGCGACAGGATTTGAACCTGCGACCTCAGCGTCCCGAACGCTGCGCTCTAGCCAAGCTGAGCTACGCCCCGTGCTGTGCGAGTCAAGGAAGGTAACTGGTGCTTGCGGTATCGTCAATTGTACGCCCGAAATCAAGCTCGCCCTACGTTTCGGTAAAGCCCTCTAGCAAACATTAGCGCAGTTTTCACCAGTCTCGATCAGTGTCCCTTCCCTTGTCGATCGCACGGTTACAATCATGGGGTTCGAACGGCCCGCTTCGTTTGGCCAACTCTCGCGTTTTGCTGTATCTTCTCGACGAATGACAACGAGACTGATGCAGGATACGGATCGAATCGAAACGCAGGAGTGGCTGGAGTCGCTGCAGGCTGTGGCGGGTCAAAGCGGTCGCGAGCGGGCGACTTATTTGCTGCAACGCCTGATCGATTGGGGCAAGCGTAACAACATCGTGGCCCCGTTCAGCGCGAACACGCCGTACATCAATACGATTCACAAGAGTGAACAGCCTGAATATCCGGGCGATCGCGAAATCGAGCGGCGACTCAAGAGTCTGATGCGCTGGAACGCGATGGCCATGGTGGTGCGGGCGAATCGACGATCACCCGGCATCGGTGGGCACATCTCGACATACGCATCATCTGCAACGCTTTACGAGATTGGCTGGAACCATTTCTTCCGTGGAAACCTGCCCGACAGAACCGGTGATCAGGTCTTCTTTCAGGGGCATGGTGCACCGGGCGTTTATGCACGATCGTATTTGCTATACCGGCTCGATGAACAACATCTGGTGAACTTCCGCCGCGAGTTGCAGAGCACGCCTGGACTTTCGTCCTATCCGCACCCCTGGCTAATGCCCGGCTTTTGGGAGTTTCCGACCGTTTCGATGGGTTTGTCTGCCATCACCGCGATCTATCAGGCGCGGTTTAATCGGTACCTCGAAGATCGCGGATTGGCTGATACGTCGCAAAGTCGCGTTTGGGCCTTCCTCGGCGACGGCGAAATGGACGAGCCGGAGAGTCTCGGCGCGATCACGCTGGCTGCACGCGAAGAGCTGGACAATCTTACATTCGTGATCAACTGCAACCTGCAGCGGCTTGATGGACCGGTTCGCGGAAACGGCAACATTATTCAGGAACTGGAAGCTGCATTCCGAGGTGCAGGTTGGAACGTGATCAAAGTCATCTGGGGCGAAGATTGGGACCCGTTGTTTGAGGCTGACCCGGATAGCCTGTTGATCGAGCGAATGAACGAAATCATCGACGGCGAATGGCAGAAGTACTCGGTCGAGACAGGTTCCTATATCCGCGACAATTTCTTCGGCGCCAACCCGAAGTTACGGCCGCTCGTCGATCATCTGTCAGACGACCAACTTCGAAAACTGCGTCTTGGCGGGCACGATCCGGCCAAAGTTTATGCTGCGTTCAAAGCTGCGAGCGAGCACCGTGGTCGGCCCACGGTGATTCTAGCGCGCACCATTAAGGGATACGGTTTGGGTGAAGCTGGCGAAGGTCGCAATATCAGTCACCAGCAGAAGAAACTGAATCACGAAGAGTTGAAAACGTTTCGAGATCGATTTGACATTCCAATCGCAGACAAGGACTTGGACGACGCGCCGTTTTATCGTCCGTCGAAGGACAGTCCGGAATATCAATACATACTGGAACATCGCAAGCGACTTGGCGGATTTGTTCCGAAACGGCAAGTGAGAGCGGCGCCCTTGCCTGTACCTGCGGCAGGTATTTTCGATGAGTTTTACAAGGGTAGCGGCGACCGAGACATGGCCACGACAATGGCGTTTGTCCGCATTCTTTCGCGCCTGATTGATGATCCTGAATACGGCAAATTGATCGTTCCTATTATTCCGGACGAGGCACGGACATTCGGCATGGATGCGTTGTTCCGCAAATGCGGAATCTATGCGCACGCGGGTCAGAAATACGAACCCGTCGATTCCCATCTGCTGCTCTACTATCGCGAAAGCATCGATGGGCAGATTCTGGAGGAGGGAATCACCGAAGCAGGCGCGATGGCGTCGTTCACAGCTGCGGGTACAGCCAACGTCACGTTCGGCGTGAATACGATTCCGTTCTTCATGTTCTACTCGATGTTTGGGTTCCAGCGGATCGGCGACTCAGCATGGGCCGCAGCCGATTCGCGTTGTCGCGGCTTCCTCGTCGGTTGCACTTCCGGTCGCACCACGCTGGCGGGCGAGGGTTTGCAGCATCAGGACGGTCACAGCCACATTCTCGCGAGCACCAATCCGGGCGTAGTTTGTTATGACCCGGCCTACGCGTTTGAAGTGGCTGTCATTGTTCGCGAAGGAATGCGGCGGATGTACCACGAGCGCGAGCCCGTGTTCTATTACATCACTGTGCAGAATGAGGTATACGCGCAGCCACCTATGCCCGAAGGAGTTGAGGAGGGGATCCTCAAGGGCTTGTACTTATTTAAGCCCGCGACGAATCCCAAGGGGCGGCCACGTGTTCATCTGTTCGGCAGCGGCTCGATCCTTCGCGAGGCATTGCGCGCACAGGAAGTTTTGGATCAAGTGTTCGATGTGGCGGCAGACGTGTGGAGCGCGACGAGTTACACGCAATTGCGCCGCGAGGCGCTCGCGTGTGAGCGATGGAATTTCCTGAATCCGGGCAAGCAACAGCGTACGCCGTACGTCACGCAAGTGTTAGCCGATGCGCCATATCCGGTCATTGCAACGAGCGACTACATGAAGGCCTTGCCGGATTCCATTGCTCGTTGGGTGCCGGGAGGCATTTTCCCGCTGGGTACGGACGGGTTTGGCCGAAGCGAGGCACGGGCCGAATTGCGCGAACACTTTGAAATCAACGCAAACTTCACGGTGTTGGCCGCATTGCAGCAGCTGGCGAAGATCAAGCAGTTTGACAAGTCGAAGCTCGCGCCGGCAGCCAAAACGCTGCAAATCAATTCGGAGAAGATCGACCCGTTGGTACCGCCGAAGGCGGAGATGTAGACGGATCGCTCGTGCTTTCGCGTCGCAGAAGGTCGATCGTGCCGATTCCACGAAACGGCGGCGACGATGCTTGCAGTGAGTAACCCGGATAAAGCGTGACATCGGGTTTGTCCGTTCTGCCCCGCAGCACGACGAGCGAGTCGAATTGTTGCATGGTCGACTGAGCTGTTTGATCGATCGGGTCGCAGAGCAATATCAGGTTCTCGATCTCGCGGCCGTGATAATGTGCGAAACGACCTAGTAGGGTTTTCGCCCACCACGTCGGCGCTTTGCGACCGTCGAACACCACTAGCGAGTCGTCTTCTAAATTTGCTTTGATGAACTCCGCCGCGACTTGCGCTTCAGGGTTGACTCGCGTGGGATAGGAGAATGTTAGCAAACAACTTGCAACGACGATGGCCGCCGGTATGCGGTAATAGAAACTCGGCCAAACGTCCCACGAAATCGCAACTAGGCCTGCAAGCCCCGGTAGCGCGATTAGCAAAAATCTGGTGTGGCCCAACGTTCCCGAATCACGAAACAAATCGACAAGGCAAAAAACCACTAAAGGAACAAAAAACCAGAACATTAGAAACAGCTGACGACTGTTCCTTTGCCTGCCTAGTACCCAGATCGTCGTAACAAGAAAAACGATTCCGCCGAACACCTGAATGAACGTGGACTTGGCCCACTCCACACCAAGCATAAGTCGCACTGGTACGCCAAGGAACCGAATCGCGGTGTCGAGCCAGTGCCCTTCGCTTTGCTCGGTCAACCAGTTGACGTCAGTTCTCCATGATTGTCCCATGAGGAACCATCCGCCAAACAAGATTGCATAAATCGCCATTGCCGCGAATTCGGCAACCAAGATCCGATTGCGCGAAGGGCCCCGAATCGAAAACCACGCGAACGCTGCGCGAACGGGAACTAGCATCAACAAACGATGATCCGTCATGAGAGCGGCCGTGGATATTAGAATATACAAGCTGTACATCCAGTGTTGCGTAGGCGATCCCGAAACCCTCGTTCGTAATTCGATTTGGGTCAACAAAACCGCTGTCGCCACAGCCAGGCAAAGGGACAGGCTATAGGGGCGTGCCTCTTGGGCGAGGCTGATGGACGAAAACGCAACTGTGCAAACAAGTACACCGAAGATCGACGCCCACCTTGACGAAAAAGCACGGAACAAAAGGTAGAGCAGGCAGAGTGTTGCGATTGACGCAAATGCCGAAGGTAGTCGAACAGCAAACTCTGAATTGCCGGCGATTCGTCGGACTGCCGACACCATCATGAAATAAAGTGGCGGATGTACGTCGTGTAGTTGCGAATTCCAAACTCCCAGAATGCTTGATTGTTCCCCGAGATGGGTCAAGCTTGGAAGGCCATGGATCAATTGGTTGCACGGTAGGGCGGCAAACTCATCGTAGTGCCCCGAGGATGAAATCAGAGTGTACGTCTCGTCGAGCCAGTAGTTTTGATCACCGAGATCATAAACGCGAAGTAATGCCGCAAGCGCGACAATGATCGTCAGAATCACGACCGCCTGTTTTCTGGATAAGTCGGCGTTCAAAGGCGAAGCCTCCGTGCGGTCGGTCATTTTCAGGTCCCGACAGTAACGGAGGCGGTAGGGGAGCGCCAGTCGGTTCGCGCATTCCCGGCGAGTTGAACCGCGAGGCGAAGTGCTTCTGTCATGCTCGATGGATCGGCCACGCCGCGTCCCGCGATGTCAAACGCAGTTCCATGGTCCGGACTGGTGCGAATGATCGGCAAACCCAGCGTGACGTTCACCGCACGGTCGAACGCCAGCACTTTAACGGGAATCAGACCCTGATCGTGATACATGGCCACAATGCCATCGAAACGCGAACAGACGCGCGGCGTGAACAATGTGTCTGATGGAAATGGTCCTTCGACTTCGATCCCCACGTTTCGCGCCATCTGCATGGCGGGTTCGATGATGCGTTGCTCATCGTCGCCGAAGAGGCCGTCTTCGCCGGCGTGAGGGTTGATGCCCGCAACTCCGATGCGCGGGTGCTCAATGTTGAACCAATTCCGCAGCGCCTGATACAGCAGATCGATCGGTTGAAACACAAGGCCGATGTTGAAATGATTGCGCAATTCAAACAGGCCAACGTGGGCACTCGCAAGAACGACACGAAGACTCGGCGCGACGAACATCATATTAACGCGCCGTGCCTCAAACGCGGCCGCTAGTTTCTCCGTATGCCCAGGAAAGTCGCACCCCGCCATGCTCCAACTGGTCTTGTTGATCGGCGCGGTCACGAGGGCATCAACTGCACCTCTTCTGGCTGCATCAATACCGCTGTCCAAAAATCGAAGGGAAGCCATGCCGCCGCTCTCGCTTGGGCGCGCCTTAGACCAATCTCGCTGTGCAACTTTCTCGTCAGGAATAACCAATACGCCGGAATCGATGCGCAATTCTGACGAGGCAGGATTGACAAACCAGTAAGGACGAATGCCCGCTTCGCGAGCGGCGCGCTCCAGCAATTCGGGAATGCCGAAAACGACGAACCGGCCATGAGAACGCAGGTCGGGATCGGTAAGTGCCTTAACAATGATTTCCGGACCTATGCCGCACGGATCACCCATTGAGATGCCAATGACGGGCCGGCGAGCGGGCTCAACAGGGCCGTGATGATCTGCGGCGTGGCGCGTCATACCAGCCCCGCCTCGTTGAACTTGTTCAATGGTATCCCACCGGCTTCGGCCATCGAGTTAAGTCGGTGAACGATCGTACGAGCTAGAATATCGGACTCGATGTTGACAACGTCTCCGACGCCAAGCGACCCAAGCGTCGTCAGATCCAGCGTGGTCGGTATCAACGCGACAGAGAATCGGGGCCCATTTACTTCGGCAATCGTGAGCGAAACACCGTCAATGGCCACAGAACCCTTGGGGATAATGAACGGCTGCAGATGAGGCTGCGGCTCCAGCCACACGACGAATTCGCGTGCGTTTGAAATGAGATCGACAACCTCCGCCGTGCCGTCGACGTGTCCCTGCACAAAGTGGCCATCGAGACGGTCGCCCGCTCGAAGAGAGCGTTCGATGTTGACATAATCGCCCAACTTTTTCGAACCCAGCGAGGTCTTCGCGAGCGTTTCCTGAATCACGTCGAAGTCTGCGTGCGAACCGTCACAGCCGGTAACCGTGAGGCAAACGCCGCTGACGGACACGCTCGCTCCGTGCTTGCATTCGGAGACGATGGAGCCAATATCGACACGAAGCCGCCGGCCGCCCGGAACGGGCTGTGATTCGGTGATTCTACCGCGTTGTTCGATAATTCCCGTAAACACGATAACCCTCATGGCAACGTCGCTAGGTCATTCTATCACATGGATTGGGGCAAATACACATGATGGCAAGTCGGTAGAAATTTGTCGGTCGGCTTGGTTGAATTGTCCCGGGGTAGAAGGGGAATAGCCGTTAGGAACTCTTCTGCCTAAAGAACCCAACCGCTTACAAGTGAAGTGATCCGGAAGTCGCGGTCTATAGTTCAAGCAAGGCGTCGATCAGTTCTTCGTCTTCGATGCCGAGCTCGCGATATGCCTCGCGTTTTTCTTCTTCGGATAGATCCGGGTCGTTAGCGATTTCTTCCAATTCTTCGACGGTGAACAACTGGCCATCTGCACCAACGAGTCGATTGGGGAAGTCGGTGCTATTATTTGAAACGCATCCAACGAAACCCACGCCGAAGGTGAAGGTCGCGAGGAGAATCACACTTCGCACCCACGCGAACACTTGTCGACTTGCAATATTTGCTGCATTATTAGATTTCATACGGTGACTCTATTCCGGTCAGTTGCGCGCTGCAAGCAATGGTTCCTGTTGTTGTTCTGCATCTGGTTTCAAAGACTCGGAACCCGCCGCCGTGCACCAAATGTCGGCCGCGCCATTCGAACTCTGGCGAATGATGTCGAGCGCCTCAACGTGACGACCAACGAGCACCGACAACGCCTCTACCTTCGACTCCCATGAATCGTGCATCACCAGACGAGCCATGGCAAGTCCGCGCTGGTCCGCGGGCGTCGCAATCGCGTCCGTGCAAGCGGCAGCAAATTCATCGGCGGTAGCCGCTATTCTAATGTGCGGTGCGAGTCGCTCAGCCTCGGGCAATGGTGTTGAGACGATCGGCAGTCCTGCGGCGAGGTATTCGTGCATCTTGATCGGATTGACGCAGCGGGTCATTTCATTGGCGGCGAAAGGAAGCAACGCGGCATCGAAATGCGCGCAATAGTCTGGCAGTTCACTGTAGGTTCGACGACCAAGTAAATGGACATTGCGCAAGGTCTTGAGCGCGGCCATGTCGGACTTGGCTTCGCCGATAAGTACAATCGAGTAATTCGGACATCGCCTCGCGACTTCAGCCAGAAGGCCCGTGTCGATCCAATGTTGAATCAGGCCGAAGAAGCCGAGTCGCGGCTTTGGTATCGCCTGCAGGTCGTCGGGGCAGGGCAGCTCCTGGCGCCAGGCGAGTGCGAAATGATCGAAATCAACACCGTGGCGAAGGAGCTTGGCGTCTTCGCGTATCCGGCGTTTCTCTTCCCAGAGCGGAGCCGAAGTAGTGATCACGAGGTCCGCGCGATGGAGCAGCTCAGTCTCCGATTCCACGATGTGTGCCGCATCATGCCCTTGGAATTTGGTGTAATCGTCTACGCAGTAGTAGATGAACACTTCTTCGCCCAGTTGATCGACGAGAAACGGCACATCGGGCGCGAAGCACCACACCTGAATGGGATCGCTCGTTTGTGCGATGGCATTCAGCGCACGCCTTATCTGTGCTATCAACAGTTGTTCGTTGAAATGGCGAACTGCATTGTTCGATGCGCCGGGTATCACCAGCGGCGTAAGCTGCCACATGGATTCCGAAACGCGCTCGACACCCCTTGCGACCCGCCGAAGAACACTCCAGGCGCCGGCTACATCGGACTTCGTAGCGCCAGGGCGGCGCGTCCCGTGATAGTTCACCCACAGAATACGATTCTGCGCCGAAAGCAGCCTCATTAAGTGGTGCTTGCTGGTCGGATCGTAGTCCCAGGAGCTGCCGATGCAAACGATCGTGCGCCCGGAGATCATTTGCGTTTCTTGTCCTTCTTGCGACCGCCTGTTTCGTGATCTTTATGCGTGTAGTTGTAATAGCGGTAGTAGTATTGATAACGATAGCCGTATCCGTAGCCGTAACCGTATCGCCCAACCGGAGCGTCACGGCCGACCAGCAGGCATCCAAGAACCGGAATGTTGTTGACTTGCAGCAACCGTACGGCTCGCTTTGCAGCAACTTCGACCGTCCTGTGTAAGCGCACCACGACGATAGCCCCGTCGCACATCGGGCCGATGATGCCCATGTCGGTGACGGTGGTCAGCGGTGGCGTGTCTACCACGACATAGTGATACTCATTGTTCATCCGGCGGAAGATGTCGCGAGTAAACGTATTGGTAAGCAATTCCGGCGCGGATCGACCATGCGTGCTACCCGCTGGGATAAAGTTGAGGTTTGGCACTGGCGTTTTGCGAACCACTTCATCGAACGACGCCCTTTCAGCCAAAACGTCTGCGAGGCCCGGACGATCGTCCTGGCAGAGCATGCGTGCGAGCGATCCGCGTCGAAGGTCGCAGTCGACAACCAACACCTTGATATGATGAATTTCTGCGAGGATGCATCCGAGGTTGAGACTGGTGACGCTTTTCCCCTCTTTGGGCAGTGCGCTGGTGATCGCAAGGACGCGATGTTCATAATTAGGATTGGTGCTAAGCAATCGAGTCCGCAGGGCACGGTATTGTTCTGTGACCAGAGAGGAGCGTTGATAGAATGGCACCAGCGATTCGCTGATCTTATCAACAACCGTCGGTGTTTCAGGGTCACGATCTTCGTTGTCTGATATTGGTTCGGGTTCGTGAAGTATGGGCGGCTGGATGAAATCAGCCGGGCGCGGCAAAGGCGGCAACGATGGTGTGGCCACAGCGATTCCACCGCCGCTGGATGTTTCCATCACACGACGTCGTTCCTGTTCGGCCCGTTTGAGTGCGTCTGCGATTCGACTCATAGGATACTGATTACCAATTCATCGTTAAGTGATCCGCGTTTTTTGCAAAACGCGTTCGCTTTCATCTGTATCTACGATTACCGTTATTGTCGTCATCATCGTCCTGATATTCGTCGTTGGCATGCTTGATCTGCGCCGGCGTCAAATAGGCGTCGATAGCCGGTGAGACCGGATAGAGCGCTTCGCGTACGCGTAGACCAACCCATGCAAGCGGCGTCGGCGGTACATACACGATGTCATCCGGCTCGAGCAGAATGTTCTGGCTCCAGTCTCCGGTCTTGATCATTTTGGCGACGTCGATCTGCATGGTGCGAATGGGCGTCTCGCCGTGCGCTGGTCGAATGACTTTGGTTTGACTGGTCCACGAGAGGAAGTCTGCTCCCGACCGGGTAATTGCGTCAATCAAAGTGTCACGGCCGGTATATGGTCTTGGGCCTGCCTGAGCGATTTGCCCCTGCACGTAATATTTTTTGCTCTGATAACTTGAAACCCGGACGCTGACTTTGGGGTCGACGTAATAGCGACTCAATTGAAGTTCAAGTTTGGCGGCGATTTCCTTCGCAGTCATGCCGACAACTTTCATCTCCCCGAGCAACCGCATGTTGACCTTGCCGTCCGGCTGGATGCGAAGGTTCTCGCCATCGATCTCAGAAATCCGGGGTGCACTAATAGATATTGAATCAGGAATTCCAACGCGATATTCGATGGCGGAGACTTCGTGTTCATGCTCACGAAGAAAGTGCAGCATGTCCGGGTTCTTGGCCGCACAGCCAATTCCCACGAATGGGATCACAGCCAGAATCGATTGATGTCGCAATGGAAAGCGCATGAGCCAACTCTCGAAAGCAGTGCGTTCCCGCGTCCTGGTGGAAGGTTAAGACATCGCACCTTCGAACGTCCGGAAGCGCGCACCGACGGTCTCAGGGAAGTTATCGGGTACCGTCCGAATAGGCTGAATCTGGACGTGTCCATAAGAACCGGATTCTCGCGGCAGTATGCTGAATCGTCCGAGAACTCATGAAATTCAAGTGGCGTCCGAGAAGTCGGAGCGGTTATTTCAGACCTGTCAGCGTGGGGCCGATATCTGTTTGTATTGTTTCCGGTCTCTCTTTGCATGAGTCGCGATTGAACGCTCGGAGGCTTCGTGTACGCACAATTCTTTGGATTGCGTGAACTTCCGTTCAACAACACGCCCGACCCGCGCTTTTTTTATTCAACCCCCGATCACGAAGAAGCATTGGCCCTTCTGGTGTATGCAGTGTCGGAGCGGAAAGAATTCGCGATGCTGACCGGCGAAATCGGCGCGGGGAAAACGCTGGTTTCGCGAATGATGCTCAAACACTTCGGATCGCGCATCGTCCATGCCATCGTTAATCATGCGGTGAGAAGCGGCCCGGACTTGCTGGAAGTCGTTTGCACCGAATTCGGATTGGAAGTTTCGGACGGTGCGACGCAAGCACAACTGACACGGCAACTGCATGATTATCTCCTGCAGCAGTTTGCTCGGAATACTCCGGTGGTGTTGCTGCTGGACGAAGCACAGAATCTTCCCGTTGAAGCCTTTGAACAATTGCGAATGATCGGCAATCTCGAATCCGACGATGCGAAGCTCTTGCAGATCATCATCGTCGGACAGCCGGAATTGCGGCAAGTAATCGCATCGCCGGCGCTGCGACAGCTAGCTCAGCGCGTCTTCCGAAGTTTCCACCTACCGGCGCTGACCCGATCGAACACCGAAGAGTACATTCGACATCGATTGTCTGTAGCGGGTTCAAACGGGACCGAGATTTTTGAACCCGGCGCTATCGACGCGCTATACACGGCCTCTGGCGGGTTGCCGCGAGTTATCAACACGCTGTGTGATAATGTGATGCTGAGTGCATTCTCGGCGGGGAAGAAACACATCGATCGTGCGTTTGCCGAGATGGTCATCACGCAGACGCAAGCGCCGCGGACGGAATCGAAGGTCTTGTTGTATGAGCGTCGAGCGGCGAATCGCGCGAGCGGCGGAGAGTGGCAGCCGGAAGCTCCCGTGCGATTGCCGGCCGCGCCGCAGCCGATACGCGAACCGGTCCCAACGCGGAGCGATGTGGCTGTGCAGAGCCAGAGTGCTGCGCGGTTTGAGAACGAGGCACGACACCTGCGGGCGGTGGTGGACGAAGTGCTGAGGCGGCTTGAAGGGGTGGAGAACGCCGTTGCGAAGGCGACATCCTCCTTGGTGGAATCGCGGACGCAGCAGGCTGAGATGGGGGCGGTGGTTGCTCAGGCCAAGGCGGTGGTGTCACGGGTTGACACTGCCTGTCGCGAGCTGCGGCAGCGCGAATTGAGTGTTGATCGACTGGTTGCAACCGGTCGATCGATGATGGACGAGCTCGGCAAATCGTTGTCCGATGCACGTAAGTCGACAACCGAGCTACAGCAAAAGCAACGAGCGGCTCATGAGACTGCGGAGCGACTGGCTGCGAAGATTCATGAGGCCCACGCCGCGCTGACACGACCCACAGCGCGTTCGACGGCTGTGGTAACGACTCCACGGCGAGAATTCGCGACAAGTGCACACTCAGCCAGCCCTGTTGTCGCCAATCGAGCGGCTGAAGTCATGCCCGCGACTGATCAGACTTCGAGCCGGTTGCGGCGATTGCTCGACGACGCGCACGACGGGCTGACCGGATTGCGGACGATGATCAGATCGCGACCCGAGGCGGCGCTGGTGAAAAACATCGACACGGCTGCTGATCGGACCAAACGAATCTCGACCTCCGATCAAACGGTTCCTGCGGCGTTTACGACAGAACGAATCGCGGCTGCCAGCGCCGTTGAGACAATTGCGTCCTCGAAACTGGCGGCGAATGTTGACGATCTGTTGAAGTTCGTCGAAGCGGTCGCACGCTGAATTGAATTAGGAGCCTGTGGCAAAACCGGGTGCCGAGTGTCAAAGAGACCCTCACCCCAACCCTCTCCCTAAGAGGGAGAGGGAGGTATTGTTACACGGTCTAGGTACATATCCTGCGCTTTTTCTGGCGCAACCTACCAGACGTTCAGAATGCGGTGTTTTACGTTGCGTTTTTGCGCGGCGCAGGTGAATTCCCTGGCCAGGACGCTGGAATCGAGGAATTTCGGAATAGAATTTGATAAATGCGCAAGAGTTTTCCCGCGCGGTTCTATTGGCGATTTTGATGTCTCCTAAATTGCGCATTGGTTTTCCTGCAAAACAGTCTGTGGTTGACGATGTTAGCGTTTGCCTTGTCTGAAATCTGAATTGCATTATTTGCCCCCTGCAAACCAATTTGCAAATTGAGCCGTTCGTCCGTCCTCCGGACGGAGGCTTTGGGGAATTGTCGACCAGACACTGAAGTGTCTGGCAACTTTCGTACGCCCGGCCGGGCGATTTGGAGGGCGGAATCGCGCCCCCGAGATTTTGTCCAGTGAAAGAACTTCTAGGGCGCGCTATTGGGGACGATGGCAGAGCGAGCGCGGGGCTCTTGAGATTTCGCTTGCCTTGTCTAGTCGGGCTTACAACGCGCTGAAATCATATGTGTCGAGGGACCCCCCTAACTCCCCCCTTAGTAAGGGGGGAAACGGTTTGCGTTACATTCTGAAGGCGGTTCATGGGCACGGGTAGGGGCCGGGGTAGGCTTGGCCGGTGAAGGCGTTGAGGACGGCGAGGATGTCGTCGAGGTTGACTATGCGGTCTGGGTTGAAGAAGCCGCCGATCTGGTCGGCGCTGTAGAGGGTGCAGTTGGTGGAGTAGTTGCCGGAGAAGGCCGCGAGTACGCAGAGAATGTCGTCGAGGTCGATGATCAAATCGTTGTTTGTGTCGCCGAAGTGCCAGGTGGTGGCAGCAACAGTTTCCGACACGAATAGACCATTGACTGCTTGTATCGTGTAAGATTTCACTGGAACTGTCTCGTGATCGGCTACATACACTGTGCCCCATTCTGCGGCAGTTTTGAGGACAGGTGTGGTGGTGAGCAAGCCCTCGTCGGAAACGAACAGGTCGATGCAAGGCAGCTCAGCAGAAGTTACGCGAAGTGCAAATGGTTCATCGGTGCCGGGCATATTTGGATTGACGCTCAGGTAACGGCAGCCAGCGGCTGCTAGGGTTGGTGTGGCTGGACAGGGGTTGGAGGTGCAGGAACCGCCTTCTTGCCACGTACCTGTGCAAGTCGCCTGGAGTTGAAAAGTGCAAGTCCCGTCGCCCGGACAGCATCGACCTGGTTGGGGGCATGGATTCCCTGAACATGTTCCGCCTTCAGTCCATGCGCCATCAATGCAGGCTGTCGCGAGGCTCGCCGTGCATGAACCGTCAGAACGACAACATTCGCCAGGTTGAGGGCAGGTATTTGGAATGCACGGCTGTGCCACGTTCCACTCTCCCGCCACGCAATTGGACTCAATGCCAAAATTGCAGCTGCCATCGTCATGACAACAGGCACCTACTGACGGACAGACATTGGGATCACATTCCCCACCAATCGTCCAATACCCATCAGCACAGTCCGCCAACTCCGTGACAGCACATGAACCATTGGCGCGGCAACAACTTCCCGGAGTGCAAAAGAATCCCTCGCACACGTCGTCTGTGCCATTAGAGTTGCAATCGCCCCCAAAGAGGTCCAAGGACGCGACAATGAACATACTGTCCTCATTCGACAGGTCGGCGGTGGCATCGCTTCGAATCGCGAGACCGAGGTTCGCTAGCCGGTAGCGGGTCACGTAGTAGTAATCCTCACCGGGATAGTGCGCGTGAATTTGGCTATCGATCTTGTTGATGAGAAACTCGAAATCATCGTTCCCCAAGCCATCCGCAAACGTCAAACCGTCGGTGCCTCGATCCCTGATCTGTGTGCAAGAGTTACCAGCTGGAGGGAAGACTTGAACTGTCGATAAACTTACTCCTTCTACAAGAATAGAAGTATTTTGGCTAAACCGTTGCGAGTAAACGATGTCGAAATCGGGTTGTCCCAGTAACTCGCCGGGGGAACTTGCACAGAGATGAAAGAGCAGCGTCAGTGCTTCTTGCGATTCATCGAAAGTCTGCACTGGTTGCGGGCAATTCGCTGCCGGTGCAAATGGCGAACATGCGTTCGGTCCAGGATTCGCAGGAATACACCATCGGCTGCTTTGTCCGGTTCCCAATGTACAAGGGTGGCCGTTTCCATCTGCGTCGAAGGGCACCATGATGTTGCATGGAATATATGGTGGGCCAGTCTGGCCAAGGGGGTTGGCGAAGATGTCACCGTCACCGTTCGCAATGTTGACGCCGACGGCCAGCCAACTGTCATCAGCACTAGCGGGCTCGACAATTCCATCTGAGTCGGGAACGTAGATGAGAATACTGTTTCCGACATTGATTCCACTTCGCATGAACTCAAGGTGAGGGTTTGCATTGTCTTGAAGCGGCTCGTCTTGGAATCCATCAAGTCCAGCCATTGGGCCATTGTCGATGTTGTCCAGCTGGTTAATCGCGACTGCTTGAAGTCCTTCCGACTGCACTTGGAGGACAATCGCTTTCATGTCGGACAAGTTTCCGTCAATGGTTGGCTGGGCAATCGGCGTGGCATACACCGAATTGATTGAGAGAAGTGTTAGGATTAGGACTCGGCGCGGAATCGAACTCATGAGTTACTCTTTCCCGATAAGAATCAGCGATCCGCCCCGACTTTGGACAGTATAGCAAGTGCCGGTAATGAGGTCGATTGACGCCCTGTTTGGTTTGCTTCACATGGGGAAAGACCCCACCCTGCCCTCCCCTTACGAAGGGGAGGGAAACGGGGAGTAGGTGCATCGAGGTATGTTGCACTTTGCAAGGACGGTTTAAGCGGTCGTCCGTCCTCCGGACGGATACCTTAGGGGAACGTCGACCAGACACTGAAGTGTCTGGCAACTTTCGTGCGCCCGGCTGGGCGGATTTGGATGAGTGGGTTGGATGGGATTGGTCCGCATGGCGGACCCTATCGACTAAGGCGCAAAGGGGAAAGATTGGTTTCAGGTTGGTTCGAGAAGGGATTCTCGAATGAGCGATCAGAAAGAGAACCGGTCGCTTGCGCTCTCGGCTCTGATGTGTGGGAAGAAAAAACGGTCCGCATGGCGGACCCTACTGGGTGGTGGTTTTGAGGGTGGATTCTTAAACAACCCTGTATCAGTGGAAGTGATCGGGCAACGTGGATCACGCAAAGTCGCCAAGGCGCAAAGGTGAGAAGATTGGTTTCTAGTAGACTCGACGATGGAATCTTGACTGAGCAATCAGAAAGAGAACCGGTCGCTTGCGCTCGCGGCTCTGATGTGTGGGAAGAAAAATCGGTCCGCACGGCGGACCCTACTGGGTGGTGGGTTCGAGAAAGGATTCGCGAACCAGCCATGAAAGTCGGTTCGAGAAAGGGTTCTCGAACAAGTGATTGCGAAGAACTTGTAGAGTCTGTGGACTACTTCGGACCCGACCTACAACTTGGTCTCGCGCAAAGACGCCAAGTCGCGAAGATGCGATTCAATGCAGCGTAAGTTTCGGTGGCAGAGGGTTTGATGTGGGAAGGGATTCCTAACGGGAGTGGTGCGAGAAGGGATTCTCGCACGAGCAAGTGAGGGTCTTGTGGCGAGGTGACGGGGCGTTTGAATGGCGGTAATATCGCGTGCGTTCGAGCGATGCGAATTTGATGTCGGCTAATGAGTTGAAAGGATGCTATGTCCGCACCATTGCAGATCATGGTTCAAAAGGTTCAGGATGTGACGGTCGTGGATTTTCAGGATGCGCGGTTGTTGGAGACGCACTTGATCGACCAGCTTGGGGAGCAGTTGTATCGGCTGGTGGAGAAGCTGGATCGGAAGAAGCTGGTGCTGGATTTCAGCAAGGTGCAGTTCTTGTCGTCGGCTGCGATCGGCGTGCTGCTGAATCTGCACAAGAAGTCGCTGGCGATCAAAGGGACGCTGGTGCTGTGCGGGCTGAAGAAGGATTTGATGAAGGTTTTCGAGATCATGAAGCTGAATAAGCTGTTCAAGATTGTGGCGGATGAGAAAGAGGCGCTGAGCGTTTTTGGGGTGAGCGCGTAGGAAACGTCCAAACGTCGAAAAGTCGAAACGTCAAAATGGTGGCGCGGAGGGAGCCGTGCGATCGTGCAACCGAATCTGACTTGGTGGGTATGTAGCTAGAGGATTCAAGGGCTAAAGAGACTCATAACGAAACGCAGTATTCTTAAAGCGGTAGAGGTTGATGATGAAGTCGTCAGTCAAGTTTTTGTGCGGATTGGTGCTGATTGTCTTGGTTGGGTGTCAGCAGCCGATTCGAGTGAAGTCGTATTGGAGCGCCTCGTTCGAGCGAATGCGGCATGGAGCGACATACGCTTGGGGTGTATCGCAGCAGTCGGTGGATACGCCTGTCGTTGAGTCGGGTTTGCTAGACTTTCTGCATAGCGAGGTTGATCGCGGGTTGACTGAGATGGGATATGTTCTGAACACGGGGGAGGAGCGGCCTGATTTTCTGATCTCGCTGGATGTGGGGAGCAGTTTGCAGCCGTCGTCTGAGGGGCCGACGCAGGTGGCGCTGATGACGCTTGAGGCGAGGGCGGCGAGCGGGCGGCTGTTGTGGCGCGGATGGGCGGAGGGGCGAGTGGATTCGTCGCATCCGCCGGAGGTACGAAGAGAGTTGGTTCAGCGGGCGATTCATCAAACGCTACTCGAGTTTGCGCCGGAGAAAGAGAAAAAGCAGTAACAGGCATGCTGCAAATTGAATGCGCATGAAAACGCCGCTTCGTTTCCGGAGCGGCGTTCTTTTTTTGAACCGAGTTCTTTGGTTCAGCTGAACGACTGTTGCGAGATCAGGCAGTCGTCACAGCTTCACCAGGAATCCGTAAAGAGGAGCTTAGTGTCGGCGCCAACCCCAGCGCCAGTTGTTGTGGTTATTGTTACCATTGCCGCCCCAGCCCCAACCGCCGTTGTTGCTGTTGTGGCTGTTCTGCGAATCTTCATAGTCACACTTGCCGTTGTGGTTGTTGTCGTGGTAGTCGTTGTTGCAGCGACGATTCCCCTTGTGGTGACGCTTGCAAGGACGCTCCACTGAGCAAGTTGTTTCGTTTTCGTTGGCGAGCTGGTTCTTGGCGTTCTCATAGTTGCCGCTCTGGAACGCCTGCTTGACGATGTTGATGACTTGGGTCACAGAGTACTGGTAGTCAATGTCATCGTGAGCGGCGTTCAACAGGGCCGCGACCGCGTGACGACCGAGTGCGTTCTTTCCGCCGCCACCCTGGCCGAGTACCTGCAGGAGAGTCTTGTTGCCGAAAGCGGTAACCCCGAAGACCTGATCAAACTTTTGATACGGTGAATAGACTTCCCACGCATCGCCGTGGTGCGCCTGCTTCCAGAAGCCCGGCGTGCAGCCTTCGCCGCCGCCCTCGGTGGCACAGTCGGCGTCGCAACCGTCGCCGTTGACGTTGTTGCCGTCGTCACACTCTTCGTCGGAGTCCAGAACGCCGTCACCGCAAGACGGGACGGAGCAGTCGGTTCGGCAATGATCTGAGTTGGTGTCGGAATTCTCCGCACCCTCGTCGCAGGCTTCGTCGGCATCGAGGATACCGTCGCCGCAAACTTCTTCGGTGCAGTCCGGGCGGCAGCCGTCGCCGGCGTCATCGTTGCCGTCGTCGCAGTATTCGCCGTTGTCGGTGTCGCCGTCACCGCAGACTTCCTCGGTGCAATCCGCGCGGCAACCGTCGCCGTCTAGCGTGTTGCCGTCGTCGCAGACTTCGCCGGTATCAAGAGTGCCGTCGCCGCAAACTTCTGCCGTGCAATCGGGGCGACAACCATCGCCGTAGGCGGTGTTGCCATCGTCGCATGCTTCGAGATTGTCGACTTCGCCGTCGCCACAGCGAGGGAGCGTACAGTTGTTGCGGCACGCATCGTTGTTGACGGTGTTACCATCGTCGCATTGCTCGCCGTTTTCAACAACGCCGTTGCCGCAGACCGGCGTTTCGATTGTGCAGTTGGCGGAGCAACCGTCGAAGTCGATCAGGTTGCCGTCGTCGCATTGCTCGCCTGCTTGGAGAACTCCATTGCCGCAGCGCGGTTCTTCGATCTGGCAAGTGCTGGAACAGCCGTCGTTGTTAACCGTGTTGCCATCGTCGCAAACTTCGTTGAAAACGCTATCAACGACGCTATCGCCGCAATAAGGTTTGCGGCAATCGGTGCGACACTCATTTGGCTTGGTGTCCGAGTTCTTGTTGCCGTGGTCGCAGGCTTCGCCAACGTCTCTAATGTTATCGCCGCAAGCCGGAAGACGGCATGTCGTCTGACAGCCGTCACCTTCGATCACGTTACCGTCGTCGCATTGCTCACCGGGATCGAGAATGCCGTCACCACAGTTTGGAAGAACGCAATTGGCAGGGCATGAGTCGCCGTTGAGGCGATTGCCGTCGTCGCAGCCTTCACCTGGATTGATAACACCGTTACCGCAGTTGGCCAGCGCATACGTAGGCGCAAGCAAACCGGCGATCGCAATCGCCCAGGGTGATGATTGACGTATAAGTTTGCGGATGGCGGCTGAGCCCATCAAGGGACAGCCAAGTGATCTGAACATTGAACTAAAGTGCTTCACGAATTCCCTCCTTTGAAAAGCTCCGATGCAGGGGAGGCACGAATGTGCACGTCGCCGTTTTCGGAATTACAGATCGAGTCTTGTTTGTTCGGATCGGTCCTTTGCACCGATGTCCGATGCGAACCGGGGACACACTACGAAACCGCAAAGTTCACTCAGTGCGATCAGTTCGTCTTGATGCGAGGGTGATCGATCGTAGGCGCGCGGTGGGGGTGAGGCAATGGAATTCAACGCGTCCGAGAACGAGGTCTGAAAACAAGTAGCGCCGTTGGTTTGAAACGATGAGAATAGCGGCCTGTTGAATTGAAACTTGTTTTCGGTCGCAGATTTTTTGCTTGCAACTGATAACGCGAATTGCTCGCGTGACGCGTATTCGGTCTTTGACATTTCCGCGTTTCCGCGCACGATACGCCGGCCATGGCGACCAAGGAGGCAAAGCGTACACCGGCAGCGAAGCGAGGGATTCTCGCCCGGCCACTCGATGCGCTGGTTTTTCTGTTACCGCTAATGCTGTTTTACGAATTCGCTTCATCGCGGCAGCATGAACAAATTGTGGCGTCGGTGTTGTTGCGACAGTTCCTGCATTACTTCGGTGAGGTGGGGTCGTGGGCGCCAGGGCTGGCGGTGGTTGCGATTCTGCTGGCAACACATATAGCTTCGCGCGAGCCGTGGGAGATTCACCTGCGGCAAGTGGGATTCATGTATGTCGAAGCGATCGTGATGGCGGTGCCGCTCTTGTTCCTGAATTTTATCATGCCGCGTGTGCTGCTGATCGTGGGCGATCCGACGGTGGTTAACAAAGTTGCTCTAGGGATTGGGGCTGGGGTTTATGAAGAGCTGGTTTTTCGGCTCATCTTGATTTCGCTGATGATCTTCGTGTTCGGAGATTTGCTGCGTCTGCGAATGTCGTACGTGGCGGTGGGGGCGCTGGTGGTCTCGTCGCTGATGTTTGGGGGGTATCACCATCAGCCGATCGGCCCCGAGCCGTTTGATCTTACGCGGTTTGTGTTTCGCACGGTGGCGGGACTCTATCTTGGGGTGATTTTCTGGTTTCGAGGGTATGGGCCGGCAGCGGGGTGTCATGCGGCGTATAACGTGGCGTTGGTTTCGCTGAATCTGGTTACGGTGCCGACGGCGTAATCTAATAAGATGGACCACAAAGGCACGAAGGCACAGAGCTGGCGCGGATAGTGGCAGCTGGGATTAGGCAATAGGCATTAGATATTCATTGCGTAAGTGTTCGGCTTGCGTGCAATCCGATCCTCAATTCCTTTCAAAGACGACTTTGCCATCGAAAATCGTTTTCCAGACTTTCACTTCGGCGAGCTTGTCGCGAGGGATGGTGAAGGGGTCGTCGTCGAGAATGACGATGTCGGCGTGAGTATTCTTCGCAATCTGGCCTAGTGCCTGTTCATTTCCAATTGCTTTGGCGGGAAGCGTGGTGTAGGCGCGGAGAGCTTCTTCTAATGTCAGAGAGTGATCCGGCAGCCAAGTGTTTCCGTCGAGCGTGCGAGCGGTGACGGCGGAATCGATACCGGGCCAAGGGTTCAGAGTTACTACGGGCCAATCGCTGCCAAAGATCACGAGTGCGCCTGCATCGACGAGTTGGCGGAAAGCATACGAGCCCTTTAATCGCTCCTTGCCGATCGCCTTTTCTGCGTAGCGCGCATCGTCGGCTTTATGAAAGGGTTGCATCGATGCGACGACTCCATGCTTGGCAAACAACGGAATGTCCGATTCGAGCAGGTGCTGTGCGTGTTCGATGCGGGGCATCGGATAACCACTCCACGATTCAGGTTGATCGGGGAACCGGCGGACCCTGGAGTAGCAATCCAGCACGAGATGATTCGCTTCATCGCCGATTGAGTGGATGGCGGGTTGAAATCCAATCGCTCTAGTTTCAATAACCTGGCTCACAAGTCTACCGAACGGAGATGCCATCGCCGCCAGTTGGCCGCGAGGATAGGGATCGCCTTCTGAAACGTCGGCATAAGGTTCGTGCATGTAGGCGGTTCGGCTCCCTAGGGAGCCATCGGCGTAACCCTTAAATCCCAATGCACGAAAATATTCATCGTAGGCACTAAACCCTACGACATCGTTGAAGTGCTTGGTCCAGTCAGAAACGCTCAAATAGGACGCAATCCTCACTGTCAACAAGTTCTCGTCTCGCGCCTTTTTGAATGCGGGGTAGTCTGTGAGCTCGGACATATCGTGCACGGACGTGATGCCGAATGAGTTGGCGAGTTTCATCGCGCGCTTGAGGGCTTCGATGCGTTCGTCGGTGGACACTTGCGGGACGAATTTTTCGACGAGATCCATGGCGGATTCTTTGAGGATGCCGGTTGGCTCCATCGTTTTCGGGTCGCGTTCAATTTCGCCGCCGACGGGATCAGCGGGGCCATTTGCGTCGATTCCGGCGAGTTTGAGGGCGGCGGAGTTGGCGAGGGCTTGGTGGCCATCCATGCGGTTGAGGAAAACGGGTGTGTTGGGGGTGGCGGTGTCGATCCATGATTTGTTGGGTTGATCCTTATTGGGCCAGCTTTCCGTGCTCCATCGGCCGCCGAGGACCCATTGGCTTTGCTGTTTGGCTTTCGCATCGGCTGCGATGGCGTTGATGAACTCGTCGCGGTTCTGCACGTCGCGGAGGTTGAGGCGGGCGAGTTGCAGGCCGCCGCCGATGATGTGGGTGTGCGAGTCGGTCATGCCGGGGATGACGCGGCGACCGCCGGCGTCGATGACTTTGGTTTGCGGGCCGATGTATGGTTTGACAGATTCATTGTTTCCAACGAACACGATCCGAGTTCCGTTGATGGCGAGGGCAGTTGCATCTTTTGATTCGGTGGGCGGTGGCGAGCCAGGCCAGATCTTGCCGTTGAAGATGACCAGACAGGCGGCGTCACTAGCTGGCGGTTGAACGATTTTCCCATTGGTTTGCCGTTGCGTACGATGGCAGCCGAATACAAGAAGTGCTCCGAGCAAGACAAACAATAATTCTGGTTTTCCATTGAATCGATATGCAATCATAGGCAACTCCCTGCGTGATAGCCTTTCCCATAGTGCATGGCTTCGGCGGTCCGCTCGATGGGCTGGATTATAGAAGGGACTCGCAGAGTTGTCCGTAGAGCGGACTTTCGGTCGCCCCGACTGGGGCTTATTGTTACAAGCTAATCACTATCCCATGGCTTCCGCCATGGGCTGACCGCGATCGCCGCTACCGCGGCTGGATTTGCGGGGCGCCGCTCTTGCAGCCGAACAGGCGGATCGCTCCTGTTGCGGCTGATTGTGCGGGTGGTCGCTGCCGTAGTGATCCTGTTGGATCGAGGGTGTTGCGGGTGAATTTGAAAATCGTTGCTATTGGGGATGAGTTTGCGGGTCGCAGAATTTGGTGACTTCGCCGGAGCCGCGCGTGATTCGAGCGTTAGAGATTGACGGTTTGCTCTTGAGAGGCGTTCGAATCATTGATCCGTCTATTGGGCAGGATGAAGTTGGAGAATTGGCGATCGAGCGCGGGTGTATTGTCAAAAGCCGCCGCGAGTCTGATGGTCCGAGTCGTTTGGGGGAAGGTACTTCGAACATTGTGACGGGAGACCGGTTGAAAACCGATCCCACAAATCAGGAAATCGATGCAGCTGGTTGGATTGCTTGTCCGGGTCTCGTGGACATGCATGTCCATTTGCGCGAGCCGGGGCAGACGCATAAGGAGGACATCGAATCGGGTACGGCGGCTGCGGCGGCGGGTGGGTTTACGCTGATGGCGTGCATGCCGAACACGGTGCCAGCGATTGACACTCCGGAGGTTGTGCGGCGGATCATCGAGCGGGCGCGGGAGGTGGGCTATTGCGAGGTCGCGCCGGTGGCTGCGATTACACGCGGGCGCGAGGGACGGGAGTTGACGGACTTTAAGGCACTTCTCGAAGCCGGAGCGGTGGCGTTCAGCGATGACGGGGTGGGGGTTGAAGATGATGGCGTGATGCTGGCGGCGTTTGAGCAGGCGGCGCTGCTGGATGCGTTGCTGATTCAGCATTGCGAGTACAAGTCGATTTCAGCCGGCGGGGTGATGCACAAGGGGGATGTGTCGGCGCGGATCGGTTTGCCCGGGCTCGACCCGCGATCGGAAGAGGCGATGATCGAGCGGGATATCGATCTCTGTCGGCGGACGGGCGGTCGGTATCACGTCGCGCACATTTCGACGGCGAAGGCTGTGGAGTTGGTGCGGCGGGCAAAGTCTGACGGATTACCAGTTTCGACGGAAGTTTGCACGCATCACCTCGTACTAACGGATGAGGCGTGTGCGGATGCTGATCCGAATACGAAGATGCATCCACCGTTGCGGCCTATGAGCGACGTGCTGGCGTGTCGGCAGGGGTTGGTTGATGGGACGATCGATTGCATCGTGACTGATCATGCGCCACATGCGCCGAGTGAGAAAGCGGCGGGTTTCTTGAAGGCTCCGGCGGGGATCATCGGGCTGGAGACGGCCGTGGGTTTGGCGGCGAAGGCGATGGTTGAGACGGGTTTGGCGGATTGGCCGGCGGTTGTGCGGTGGTTTACGACGGCACCGCGGGGGCTGCTGCGCCGGCAAAATCCAAGCTTTGCGGTTGGTGAGCCGGCGTTGATGACACTCATTGACACTTCAACGGCGGTGACAGTGGATGCCGAAAACGTGCTTTCGAAGAGCCGAAATACCCCGTTTGGCGGATGGCAATTGCCGTGCCGAGTCGTTGGCACTATTTGCGGGAAACGCCTCGTTGGGCGGAAAGATGGGGTTCTTTTCAGGTAAATCACAGGTCTGTAAACGAGAAGCCAGCAATGATACGCCCGGAATTACGTTGACGGTGGGATCGATTTAGTTAAGCTTATAGGACGATGCAGCGGCGGCCGTGTTTTCTCCGATGAACATAGGCCGGTGAACGCGGCCCGCAATCGTCGAGTGACAGCGGTTGGCACAGCTCTGATCCAGCGTTTGGAAAGGTGTCGCCCCGTGGGAACGTCTGACAGCCATCATTTCACGTTTACTTCCTACTTGTTCCCCAATGGTGCGTTCGGTTCTGGATGGATCGAGTCCCTTTCTGCAAGGAGTGAGTCATGTCTCTGTTAGCTGATGGATTGATGTTGGAAGAGAGTCTGAGAAGTCGCATGATCGACGCGCCGGGGGCGGCGGTGTTGGAGGATCGGCGAGTCTCGCCTCGCGCGCGACGAAAGCTGGAAGTGACGTTGACTACGCTTGGCGATGCTGCGGCTGTGGAGTGCCATACGATTGACATTGGCGAAGGCGGCATGTGCGTGAAGGCGCCGGCGGGCAGCGGCTTGAGTGTCGGTCAACGCCTAGACGTGACGGTGCCCTCAAGTCCGAATCCACAAACTGGCAAGCCGGCGTTTGTGACCACGTGCTACGCGACAGTTGTTCGAAGTCACCATGGAACGCACGAGGACAAGGGTTCGGTCATGCTGGGACTTCGGTTTGATCACCCGTTCTATTTCTAGATTATTGCCTGTTTGGTTACTAATGCTATTGGAAGTCAATAGCTAGCTCACCTCTCCACGGCCAAGCTCCGCTTGACCGTGCCACCCAGACGTCGACCTTTCGCGAGTGATCTGGAGATGCGCCCTTCGAAATCTTACATCTCTTCAATTCATAAAGTTTGACCAGGAACTTTCATAGCCTTGTTCGCGCGATCATTGTAGATTTCGCGACATGAATTCGGGCGAACAAATCGGTACAGGGGAATCGCGGGCGGTACCGCTGCACACCAAGATTCTCGTTGGGCTTGTTGTCGGGGCTGTCATTGGGCTGGCGGCGAATTACTTGGTGGGGCCGCGCGTGGCTGGCGTCGAAGTTTCGGCTGCGCGCGTGAAGTTGGAGTGGATCGCTGGGAACATTGCAGACCCGATCGGCAAGGTCTTCCTACGACTCATCTTCATGGTCGTTATTCCGCTGGTTTTCTCGGCGCTCACGCTGGGTGTCGTGGGGTTAGGCGACGTTCGACGATTGGGTCGCGTAGGCCTGCGGACGCTGGCGTACACCGTGGTGCTCTCGATGATCGCGGTGGGAATCGGTGTTGGATTGGTCAACCTGATTCGCCCGGGCGCGGGTCTCAGTACTGAGCAACGGGAGGTATTGAAAACGCAATATGCGGGCGATGCGGGCAAGATGGTGCAGAAGGCCGCACAGGCCAAAACGCTGAAGGACACGCTGCTCGACATTATTCCGGAGAATCCGTTGCAAGAGATGGTGGGGGCCATCGACGGGAGTTCGAAAGGCAACGGGATGCTCGCGGTCATGTTTTTTGCGCTGGCGATGGGCGCGGCGCTAACCACGATAGACTTCGAAAGGCGACGAGCCGCGGTCGGTGTATTGGAAGCGATATTCGACGCGTGCATGGCCATCATCACTTTCGCGATGCGCCTTGCGCCGGTGGCGGTGTTGTGTCTCGTGTTTGCGGTCACCTCGCGACTCGGGTTCGACGTCATCAAAGTGCTGTTTTGGTTCGCGCTGACCGTGGTGCTTGCGCTGGCGATCCACCTGTTCGTGGTGTACAGCGCAACCATTCGATTGTGCGCGGGTATGTCGCCGCGAGAGTTTTTCTCGCGCGTATCGGAGGCCATGTTGACCTCGTTTGCTACGTCGTCGTCGAGTGCGACGTTGCCGACAGCGATTCGCGTGGCTGAGAAAGATCTGGGACTTCCCAAGGAGATTTCGAATTTCGTTTTGACCGTCGGAGCTACGGGGAATCAGAACGGCACCGCCCTGTATGAGGGCATTGTTGTCTTGTTCCTCGCACAAGTGTTCGGCGTCGATCTGACCGTGCAGCAGCAGGTCGTCGTGGTGTTAATGTCGATTCTGGCAGGGGTGGGAACTGCCGGCGTGCCGGGTGGATCACTGCCGGTGATTGTGATTATCTTGAAGTCAGTTGGTGTGCCTGCGGAAGGGATCGCGATCATCCTTGGGGTTGACCGCATACTGGACATGTGCAGAACTGTACTGAACGTGACCGGAGACCTTGCGATTGCAACTTGTGTGAGTCGAGGGGAATTGAGAAGGTCGAAGAGCGAATAGCGAAGGTGGGCGCGAATGCCCGTTGGTCCTTCGCTATTCGCTCTACTTTTGGCCATTCACGAATACGAATGAACCCTGTTCCATTCGTCCGCCCTCCGGGCGGAGCAATTGTAAAGAGCTTGGAAACCAGGGGCTGAAAGCCCCTGGCAACTACCGTGCGCCCTTACGGGCGATGTTTCATCCAGGCTCAATTCGAAGTCACCCGATCCCTATTCCTTTGGATCGTTGACTTCCCTAGCATCTTTTTGTGAGTCTGCTTTCAGTGATTCTGGTTGTTCGAGTTTCTTCTGAGGAGCCATGATCAGGTTTCTGGTTCGAAGCTCAGCCGCGTCGAAGCCGCGGGAACGGGCGTAGTCTTCCGTCAGGCGGATGTCGACCTTGCTGTCCACCACGATGTTCCGGCCCTTGTGATTGATATTGAACTTGGTGAGCGTAGGAACCAAATCACTGCCGACTTCCGTGATCGTGAATTGGACCGATTCGATTTCCGATGCAACGTTGGCTGACAACTCTTCGTAGTCCGCCTCAAAGCCCTCCGGCGGGGTGACGGTCGCGGTCACACCCCAATCACCTTCAGTTTCGAACACGAATGGATACAGCTGCTCAGTCTCATCCCAGAGAACGTATTCAGGTTCGAAAATGAGCAGTTCCGACCCCGTCAGGCGCGTACACTTGGCAGGGTAGTGGCGATTGAAAGCCGTCACCAATAGCGAGACGTGTTTCTTTTTCAGCTCGCCGCAGTCGAGGTCGCAAACGACATCGCCGAGGTAAATATCGACGTCCGAATCGGAGTCATAATCAACGGGCGTGATGATGAGATAGTCGCCGGGTGGCAGGTTCAACATGGCGATGCCAGATGAGTTGGTTGTCGCACATGCAGCAGGTCCACAGTTCTCCGCGATGTCTTCGAAATCGTGCCAGAAAATGCCCCACCATTGATTGGTGTGCTGGCGAGCGCAACTGCCGTTGGATTTGTCGTAGGCGCAGATGTTGACGCCGACAAGTGGCGTTTTGGCCGGGACCGGGTGATGTCCGAAGCCGATCGTGTATTTGTTCGCCTCCACTCGGATGTTGGAATTGTGTTTGACAGTCACGTTGACGTTTGCTGACGAAGTATTCCCGCACGCGTCTGAGGCAACGTACGTCACGGGGGTGGTGACTCCAGCGGTGAAGAGGGCCGGGCCGTTGTGGCTGACGGAGACTGTTCCACCGCATGAGTCGGTCGCCGTCGCTGTTGGCAGTGTGGCGGCCTGAGTACCGTTACAGTTGGTGTCGGTGACGGTGATGGGTGTCGTGTTGACGGTTAGGACCGGCGGAACCAGATCAACCACCGCAACGAGCTGGTCACAGGACGATGAGTTTCCACACGCATCCGTAGCTGACCAGGTTCGCGTAATAGTCTGCGTCGTGCCGCATCCGGGGATGGCTGCGTCGCTTGAAGTGATCGAAACATCTCCACAATTGTCCGAGCCGGTAGCAGAGCCGTTAGCAGCGATGTTGGTGTTAGCCGGGCACTGAAGGGTCGCATGGGGCGGACAGCTGATCGAAGGGGCGGTGTTGTCATCCACCGTTACAATCTGCGACTCCGAAAACGCGTTCAAGCATTCGTCGGTCGCCGTCCAGGTTCGAGTCAACGTGTATTCGCTTACGCACGAACCATCTGTTCGAGTTTCACTAAACGCGATGCTGGGAGACTCGTTGCAGTTGTCGTCTGTTGTGGGGTCTCCGGGAGGTGGCACCGCGTCACATTCGACGCTGACATCAGCCGGGATGCCTAACAGGACCGGCGCTGTCGTGTCGAGCACGCAGATGGAGTGCGAGGCTGAAACCGAGTTGCTGCAACTGTCTGACGCGGTCCAGGTGCGAATAAGTTTGTAAGTACCGGGACATGCGCCAGGGTCCGTAGTTTCAGTCAATGCGACCGGAAGAGTGCCCTCGCAGGTGTCAGCGGCTGTCACTGTTGGCGCTGGTGGAATTGCATCGCACTCAGCCGATGCCTTGTTGGGCACTCCACTCAATACCGGAGCCGCGGTATCGACGACATTAATCGTTTGAATGCATGTGGCTGAGTTTGAGGCGTTGGATGCTGTCCAGGTGCGCGCGATCGAATAAGTGCTGCCGCAATTCGATGTCACCGCATCGCTGGAACTGATCGTGATCGTGCCGCAACCGGTGGCGGTCGCCTGACCGGTGGCAGCTTCTGATGTGTCGGCAGGGCACTCAAGCGTGGCGTCTGCCGGGCATGTGATGGCCAACTGTCCACCGCCACTGCTGACTTCGGCGAGATAGACACCGAAGCTGAGGTTGCTGAATCGGGCAATGAATGCCACGTTGTTACTGTTGTTCATTGAGTTCGCCAGACCTGAGCGTGCATTGTTCTGCGCAACGATGTAGCTTGGGTTCTGTCCGCCGACTGTTGAAAAAGTGCCACCAAGTTGCACAGGCGCGATGGAGCTGTCCGAAATGCGGACGAGCTCGGGCGTGCAGACGTCATAGAAATAAAGGCCTCTGAAGCCGACTCCCGGGCTGGATGTTCCCGTGGCGCGAAACAGAAGGTTTCCGGAGTCGTTGATGGCGGCGCTCTCCTGAAGAAGATTGCCAAATGCAGCCGGCGGTGACGCGAGGCCGGGCACGGGGGAGCTTAGGTTCGCGATCAGAGAGATGGGCGTGCCGTCGATGTCTGTGGCGTAAAAGCCCTGCTGGTTCGGCGTCGGGCTGTTGATCACGAAGGAATAGTGTCCGACCTGATTGAGTTCATTGACCGCGGGCGGAGAGTTTCCACTGAACTCTGCAGGTGGAACGGTTTCACCCGGGATCGAGATTCCGCCCAGCGTGTCGAGAATTCGTGCGTGGGTATAGGTCGAGCCGGAGGGAGTTGCGGAATAAGTTCCGAACTCGCTTCCCGTTGGATTGTTGCGGAACACAACTACGCCGAGGTTGTTGATGTCGAAACTGTAACCAGAGGGATCGAAAGTATCGGTAAAGGTCAGCGCGCGACCGGGGACTGGTTGTCCACGGAACGCGACCGTGGTAATCGCACCGCCAGTCACGGGAACTGCAAAGATACCATTGCGGAACGATGGACTCGGTCCAAGGTTGCCGGAGAATGCGACGGTGCCGGTGCTGTTAATAACCGGCGTGCCGCGCAAGTCTCGAAAATTGCCGATGGGGCCGATGGGGACGCTAACCGGGCCGATCGTCTGTGTGCTATCGGCTAGCACAATACTTGGTCCGCCGCTCACCGTCGTGCCATAGATTCCGTTTGCGGTGGTTGATGGTGGAATGAGGAACTGTCCCCAATACACGATTTGGCCGGCGTCGTTGATGGCGGCGGTCTCTTGTGTGCTTACAAATAGAAACGTCTGAAATGTCGCGGTTGGCTGGCCGGGAACCGTCGTAAATGTGTCGACGATTTTCTTGATGGGTCCGCCAGTCGTCTTTACGACGTAATGGCCAGAGCCCGAGCCGCCAGTTCCGCCGAATGTCGCAAAGAAGAGTACGTCGCCTGCATTATTTAGTCGCGGGTTGGTGACGCTGCTGAATCGCGCACCGGCAGGGCGGTCGGGCACAACGAATGTTGGTATGCCCGGAGAGACTTCGGTCGTGTCGACAAGAACAGCCAATGGAAAGCCCGGTCGCTTTGCATATAGCCCCGAGGCAGTTTGTGAGTTTGGGCTTCCGGTTTGCGAGCTTCCGGCACGGAATACGATTTCATTGGATTCGTTGATTACAGGGGCGACTCCGACATCGACGTTCAGGAATGAAATGCCCGCGCCGCGACCGGGAACCGGATCGCCGTTTTTGACAACGTGGGTAACCGTAACGGCTGCTTGGGATAATGAAGTTGATAAGAGTAATGTTAACAAAGAAACTGGCAGGGGAAGAAAGGCACAAGACATTTCAAACAAGAGAATTGGTTTCTTGCACTTTCCGAAGGCAATAGGCGAGGCACTTGTCACCTCTGCGCAACACTTCCCCTGAATCGACTGCGCGCACCCACGACCCGATACGTTTTCAGTAGTTCTCATATCAGTACCTCCGAAAAACTACGTTCTCGAAAATCCGTCACAGTAACGGACGTATGTATAAAACAGAGTTGAGTGCCTAAACTATTTGGAAGCGTATCAGATAAAGTGCTACTCAAACAGAGGGTTTGTGATTTTTTGTTGCTTTCGCCACTCAGTGATCTTTGGATGTAGACCATTTGGGGGGTGGAGGGGGCACTTTTGATGCAATGCGTAGGTGTTGGCTGGCCTAGAACTTAAAAATCCGTAGGTAATTCTTGACGAGGACTGAGCCAGAGGTAAACTGCTTGGCTCAGCACGCGAGGAATGCGTGCCGAACGGCATCGAAGGACAGGATACCATGCGAAAATCGCAAGCAGGTTCGACATTGGCTCAGCCAGGTCGTGTAACTCAACAGTGGCACCATGTAGACGTAGCAGATGAAACGCTTGGCCGTATTGCGGTCAAGATTGCGACGGTTCTCATGGGCAAACACAAGCCAACGTATACACCGCACGTTGATTGCGGCGATTTTGTGGTTGTGACCAACGCACATAAGGTTCGCTTGACTGGTAAGAAGGCGGAGACGATGGAGTATCCGCGTTACACATACTATAACAGCGGATACAAGGTCGACAGCTATCAGAGAGTTATGGAGAAGTTCCCGGAGCGAATCATCACGGCTGCCGTTCGTCGAATGCTGCCGAAGAGCGCGCTGGGGAAGAACATGTTGACGAAATTGAAAGTTTACGCGACTGACTCGCATCCGCACTCAGCACAGCAACCTGTGCCTTGGGCATTTTGATCCACGTTAGGAAGGAGCCAACCCGGTGACAGAATCCGTCACGCCACACACCGACACTACTCATGCCGCTGCTGTTCGTCCGGCGGCTGAACCGAAGAAATCGCGCGTCATCAACCCATACATCTGGGGAACTGGCCGCCGTAAGACTTCGGTCGCGCGAGTTCGAATTAAGGCCGGCGCGGGGCAATTCAAGGTTAACGACAAGGACGTAGACAAGTTTTTCTGCGTCGAGCGCGATCGGCAATCGGTGCGGATACCTCTGATGGTGACTGATGCCGGCAAGGCGTTCGACGTTTTCGTAAACGTAAAGGGCGGTGGAACGAGCGGCCAGGCGGGCGCTGTGGTTCTCGGTCTGGCGCGTGCCTTGGCGAAGGCTAATCCATCGCTGGAGCCGAAGCTGCGAGAGCATAACCTGCTGACTCGCGATGCGCGTGAAGTCGAGCGTAAGAAGTACGGCCGATCTGGCGCACGTCGTCGGTTCCAGTTCTCGAAGCGATAAAATCACCACGAAGGCACCAAGATTGCTTGGAGCCTGCGAAGTGCAACGTAAAAAACAGAAAGACGCCAACTTTCGGGTTGGCGTCTTTTTTTCTTTTGTGCATTTTGATTTAGCGATTCTGCGCGCGGGTGTGGCGATGGGCTGTCGCGGGGCGAGTTCGCGCAACCGGCTTTGCGTCCGTTGGTTCCTTTTCGAATTGAAACTCCAAACCGACATAGAACTCGTCTTCAAGTTCGGTGCAGTGCCGCACGGTGGCATGTCCGTAAAGCGTTTTTTCGGGCTGGTGGATGGCGATCGCGAGGTGTGTTTCCGGAACAAGTCGTTCTGGCGATCGAATGCCTATGCCCTTGGCGCTGAGGTTCATGCACGTCGCGAGCGTGTAATTCTCGCGCTTTTTCTTATCTAGAACCCACAACTCGACAGTGGCCGGAAACGGCCAACGCGAAAGCGCTCTGCGGCCATCGTCGGAAGACCGACTATTGCCGGAGCTTTGGGGTTCGAGCAACTCGCCAAGAGCGCTCGCAGTCAGCGGACTGAATTCGCTAAGTTCTAACAAGTCTTGCATACGTAAAGTCTACAATACGGGCCAGCCTGAGGAGTGATTCGCGGTGATTGGGTATCGGACGCGGGAACACAACCGTTCTCCTTACGTATAACTCAATGAGGCACGGGCCGCTATGGTGCAGCGTTGCTCTGACGCAACAAATAGTCGCGTTAGGACCACTGCGTGTTCCTTTGAGTTTCGATGCTACGCGCCAACTTACCGATAATCCCGAACTTTCACGTCAAATTCTCGCTGAAATAGCCAAGAGTTGAAACTAACACCGCGAATTCCGATTCTTGGCCCGCCGCTTGCGATGTTTCCAGTAGAGGAAAATCGGAGGCGGGGAATGAAGCGAACGACCTTTATCATTTCTAATGTGCTTATCGGAGCCGCAATGACGTTGCTCGCGGGCTGTCAATGTCCGCCGAGACCTGTTTCGTATTCGTATTCACCGCCGCAAATGAAGCATCTCATTTTCGATGCGATGCCAGGTCTATCAGCAGATGGCGCGTTCGTACGGGCGGAATGGCCTGCGTTAATTGATGGCGAAAGTCCTAGCGAAGTCGTTGAATATGCCGAGATCATTCGAGACGATTACGGCCGGAACAACGATGATGATGACAATTATCGCAGACGGTTTGAGTCGGTTAGGGTTGGACGCTATCGGCGATAAGTCTCACAGCGAAACAAGCATTTGTATCAATTCATCGTGCGATTGCCGATTCATGAGAACACTCTTGGCTGAATAGCGTCTTTCGACTTTGCGCTTCTTTTTTACTGCGAATGGGATAATACTCTCGCCCTTTCAGGGCGAGCCCAGACTGACCGCCTATCGACCTAGGGCGTTGCCCTGGGCTGATTCACATGCGCACTTTCTGTGCGCCATTTAGAGACATCGCCTGTTCCTCTCGATCAAATCATCTCATAGATGTCGTAGTAACTTCTGGTGCTAGATCTGCGGCCAGGCAATCCAAGATGAGTTGCGTATTGGCGTTCTGGTCGAGTTGGCGCTCGGCTAATGCGAGTCGAACAATTCGATCGACAATTTCGCGGCGAGTGAAGCGATTCGCGATGTTCGATATGGCGGAATTGTTCGGGTTCGTCATGCCGATCTGCTGGCCAGTCATCGTGTGGAGAAGGTCGTTCAGATAGGTCGCGGCGACGAAGTAGATGGTCTTGAGTGCACGACGGGTGGCTTCGGTATCCGAAATCTCCGGGTCCTGTTTCGAGAAAAAATCGCTTAGAGATTTAGCTTCTTCCAACCATTGCTTAGCCAGCTCGTCGTTGCCGGTAGTCAGGTGTCGATCAAGGCCCGCGGTGACGCGGGTGTTCAGTGCATACAAATCGGCGGCCAGATAATCGAGAGCAGCTCCCGCGCTTCCTTGGGCGATTTGTGCGTACAAGCGGATTTGTTGATCCGAAAGAGCGGGCGGTTTTGAAGTGGTCTGTTCGGAGCCTTTCTTTGTCGAACGTTTCGCGGCAGGTTGGGACTTAGTTGATAAGTCCGTTGTTGCGGATGTCAAAGCTTCGGTATCTGAATTGATGTGCCGCTCAATGACACCGGCTACAAAGTCGGTCGGTAGTAGGTCGAAGCGAACGATCTGGCAGCGCGATTGCGTGGTGGATAGCAAGCCGTCGAGTGAGCTGGAAAGCAGTATGATGTAAGTGCGGTTCGGTGGTTCTTCCAGTGTCTTAAGCAGGGCGTTTTGGGCTTGCGGGGTCATGCAATCGGCTTCGCGGATGACGAAAACTTTGGCGCGGCCGCGGATGGGAGTCAGACCGACGGCGTCGATGACGAAATGGCGGATGACGTCGACACTGAGTTCCAGGCCGGTGCGCTTGCGGACGGTGGGATCAGGATGCTGTCGATTAAGCTGCCGGAAAATCGGGTGGAAATCGGGGTGGTTATTACCGGCGACTGCGCGGCAGTCTTCGCATATGCCGCAGGCGTCGCGAAATGGAATCGGAAGGTTCGTGTGTTCAGTTGGTTCTGTGATGCTTTTTGGATTCGTGCAGAGCAAAGTCTGAGCCAAGCCCTTTGCGAAAAGCTCTTTGCCGACGCCGTTGGGGCCGTGGAACAGGTAGGCGTGCGGCACGCGCTGTGATGCCAGCGCACGTTGCACGGTGCGATGGGCGTTGGGTTGATGTTGCACGTCAATTAGTGCCATAGTTTGACACCGTTGCTTTCTCTGGTTGTTAATTCTGTGAGCTTAGTGGTGTGGGTCGAAATGAGCAATTCTCAGGAGATTGGTTGATCTGTCGCTTCCGCCCAAGCGAGTCCGGCCGCACCTATCGAGCCTATGTCGGTGCCGATTTGTGAGATTGAGATGGTCGGAAAATCGCGGCAGAGGACCCATTGTCTGGATTCGAAGTGCTTGCGGACGGCGTGCAAGAGAAAATCGCCGGCGGCGGCGAGGCCACCCCCGAGAATTATCTGCTCGGGATTGAATGAGTGTTGGATGTTTATGCACGCGATCGCGAGGAATTTGCAGGCCTCATCCCAGATTTGTGTGCAGAGCACGTCACCAGTGCGAGCTTGTTCGGCCACCATTGATGAGTCAATCTCACAGCCGTGTGTGGTGTCGTCTCGCAGCGCGCTTTGCGCGCCAACGCGAATTGCGGCCGTGACGCGTCGGGCGATGGCGCTGGCGGAGGAGTATTGCTCGAGGCAGCCGCGCTGTCCGCAGGGGCAGGGCAGGCCGTCGACGACGACGATCGTGTGACCCAGTTCGGCGGCGTTTTCAAAGTGCCCGTGCAGGACGCGACCTTCGATGATTACACCCGCACCGACGCCGGTGCCCAGGGTGAGAAGGACGAGGTCGGAGCCGTGATGCCGATGGGAGGACCCCCCTGATTCCCCCCTTGGTAAGGGGGGATGAGTCTGCGTTGCGTGTTTCTCAATAAAGCGCGACCAGTACTCGCCGTAGGCAGCGGCGTTGCCATCGTTTTCGAGGACTACAGCGAGCCCGGTTTTTTCGTGCAGTCGTTGTCGCAGCGGGACGTGGTTCCAGCCGGGGAGATTCGCGCAGTGGTAGATGATTCCGTGCTTCATGCTTAATGGACCCGGGGAACCGACGCCGATGCCGACGATGGCGGAGCGATCCAATCCGGATTTTTGGATGAGTTGTTCGGTCATCGCGACCATGTCGGCGATGACTGCGTCGGGGCCGCGAGCGGCGTCGGTCGGGATGCTGTGTTTGCAAAGGATTCGCGCGTGGTCGTCGACGAGTGCGCCTTTGAGATTTGTTCCGCCGAGGTCGAGGCCGATGGCTGCGCGTGAGATCATATTAGCCCATTTGGGCCGAAACGGGCGGCAGCGTCAACGTCCGCACGGATTGGATCGGCGGGTTCATAGCTGCAAGCGTATCGCGGAGTTCGGTTGGCATCGGGCCGTCGAGCTTGAGCACCATGAGGGCGGTATTGCCGCGTCGTGACAGGGCCATGTCGCCGATGTTGATTCCGGCGTTACCGAACGTCTGACCGACGAGGCCGATGACGCCGGGGCGGTCGTCGTTAAAGATGAGGGCGATGGTGTTTTCGGGGACGAGCTCCATTCGGTATCCGTCGATCGCGAGGACGCGCGGGCGGCCATCCGCGAAAACGGTGCCTTCGATTTCGTGGTCGCGGCCGCGAGTGGTGACGGAGACGACGATTGACTCCGGCCAATGCGTCCGCGCAGTTTGGGAGACGTGCTCGACGACGATGCCGCGTTTTTTGGCCTGCTCTTTGGCATTGACCATGTTGACGCGGGCGTCGAGGTGCGGCGCGAGCAGAGAGACCATGGCCTGCCAGGGGAGCATCGAGGCGAGATCGTGCAAGGATTCGCCGTGGACTGTGACGCGGACGCGTTCGACGCCTTCGCGGCACCACGTCGAGAGGATGGTACCCATGCGCGAGCAGAGATCGAGGAATGCGCGGTGGCGCGGAGCGATGTTGCTGGGCATGCCGGTGACGTTGACGGCGGAGCGAATCTCACCGCGAAGAAGATACGCGAGGACGGCGTCGACGGCGTCGGTTGAGACGCGAAGTTGGGCTTCGGCTGTGGATGCTGCGAGGTGGGGCGTCAGTACTACGTTCTTGGCTTTGAGAATCGGGCTGCCGGTGGGGGGTTCGTTGTCGTAGACGTCGAGAGCAGCGCCGCTTAACTGGCCGTTGTTGAGCGCATCGGCAAGGGCGGCCTCGTCGATGAGCGCGCCGCGGGCACAGTTGACGAGCTTCGCACCGCGTTTCATGGAGGCGAGTTGGGGGCGACCGATCAGGCGATCTGTGCCCTCGGAAAGGCTTGCGTGCAGCGTGATGCAGTCGGCTTGCGTGAGCAGTTTGTTGAGGTCTTTGACGATTGTCACCGCGCCGTCGAAAGCGGTATCGCCGGCGACAAAGGGGTCAAATGCGACGACTTTCATTTCAAAGGAAAGCGCACGTTGTGCGACGGCGCGGCCGATGCGACCAAAACCGACGATGCCGAGAGTTCGGCCCGCGAGCTGATCGCCACTGAATGCGCTTCGCTTCCATTGCCCGCTGACGACATGGTGATGAGCATCCGGAATTTGACGGTGCAGCGAGAGGATCATCGCCATCGTATGCTCGGCCGTGGAGAGCGTGTTTGCGTCGGGCGTATTGAGGACGAGAACGCCTGCGGCGGTGGCTGCATCGAGATCGACGTTATCGACCCCGACGCCTGCACGGGCGATGACTTCGAGTTTGCCGGGTTTGGCGAGGACTTCGCGCGTGACTTTCACGGCTGAGCGAATAAGCATGCCCTCGTAATCGCCGACGATGCCCGCGAGTTCGGTGGGCGAGAGGCCGTGGCGCACGTCGAATGTGACGCCTTCGGTTTTGCGAAGTTGCTCGATGCCAGCTTCGGCGATTTGATCCGCTACGAGAATTCGACGCATGTTGGTTGTTCCGTCCGGTAATTATTGCCCTGCGAATACGATCCCGGCGTAACCAACCGAGTCTGACGCATCCATCTGGCCCATCGACGCCATGACTTCGCTACTTGAAGAATGTTGCAACAAAACGCCACGTTCGGCTTTGAGGTGTTTGACGGCGGCGATGGTGGCAGCTGCTGCGCCCGCGCTGCATGCGTTCTTGTGTTCGGCTGCTTCGCGGACGAGTGTTTGACATTGGCCTTCGAGGACCATGTCGATGAAGCGGCGGTCGTTTTCTGACTTTGCCCAGACGTGGCCTTTGTTTCCGATGCCGTGGGGCGTGAAACCGTAGCGCGGGCCGTAGTGCGTGAGGTCGGTCGTGCCGACGATCAGGGCGTTGTACTTATAGGCTGTGAGCGTGCGACCAACGGCGTCGCCGACTTCGTGTGCATTGGCGACGGAGGGGACCATGATCGGTACGATCGTTGCACTTGGGAAAAAATGCTGAACGAAGGGGACCTGAACTTCAATTGAGTGTTCGTCCTCGTGGGCGAAGGGGTCGTCGACGATGAGGTTCGTGTGGCCGAGGATTCGCTCTGCGAGTCGGGCGTTGATATCGATGCTGCCAAGGGGTGTTATCCATCGGCCTGCACCGAACATTGCGGCGACTTTGCCACGGTGTCGGTGAACGCCGCCGAAGAGAATGACTACGTCGGCTGAGCTGTTTTGCGCGAGCGCGCGAAAGACTCGCGCGGTGACTCCGCCGCTGTACATCCATCCGGCATGTGGAACCAAGCAGCCGACGATGTTCTCCGGCACGTCAGGAAATTCAGGTTGCGAGGCGAGCAGTTTTGTCAGCGCGTCGCGACAGGCTGTGGGGTCGGCGGGGTAGAACTGGCCGGCGACGACTGACTCGCGAATTCTCATGGCTTCCACCTATGCAATCCATTGCGTTGCTTGCGCAGTATTCCGACTTCGTGGGGTGGATTATATCACGATTGGATGAGGTGGGCACGGGGCGTCGCGGGCGCTATGCAGCAAGTCAAATCGCAGGATCCGGGACGATGCTGCGGCCGCCGTGGGTTTGCAGGAGTTGGGGGAGTTGTTGATTGAATTGGGAACGGGGCATTACTTCGTGCGCGCCGGCGCGGCGAGCTGATTCGGCAAGTTCTTCGTCGACGTGCGAGACGTAGGCGACGACGTGGGACGTAGGTGCGCGATTCAGAACGGACTTGATCGCCGCATCGGCTTCTGGTGCATTGTTGAGATCGATGATGACGAGTGAAGGCTTCGATTTCTGAATCGACGAGAGAAGGGCGGAAGTTGATTTCACTACTTCGACAGCTACTCCGAGCGACTTGGCGCTCGAGCGTAGTTTAGTTTCGAAAATCAAGTCGTTGATAAGTGCTATGACGCCGGCCTCGCTCTTCGGATTTGTCATTCTTGCAAGCTCCTCAACGCGATTCATTCGCCGAAGTAAGTACGCACCTTGCCCGGGCAGGGGACAGTGCGTTTGTATTGGACCATGAACTTCTTGATCGTGTTTGGGCCCTCGATCAGATACGTCGTGGCTTCTCGGCGTTCGCTGTCGAGGAATTTCTCGACGATCTTGTACGACTCCTTGACGCCGTCGCGCGTTGTTTCCATTTTCCACACCATGGTCTTGTCTTTCTCGGTCCACTCGCCGGAAACGGCGTTCGGGCCTGATTGCGGATTGCTGTCGAACCAGACGCCGCGATAGCACTTTTCGGAAGGAATCCACTTGACCGTCGAGACGGCGCGATACAAATCGTCGCCGGCTGTGGTCGTATAGGTACGACCGATTGCGTGGCGATCTAGCTGCCAGACGATTTCCTCGCTGCCCTTTACAGTAACGGTTTCATCGCCGCGCTCGTTGTAATGCCGCACGGTGACGCTCCATGGACCGACATAGATTTCGAGTTGCTCTGTCTCGGGATTAGGGAATTTGCTTTGTTGTTTGTCCTCTTGTTTTTCTGATGCTTCGTTATCAACGAATGCAGCAGCGTGGAAAATCGTGGAGAAGACTAGCTCGGAAGATATTGTTGAATGAAAGGCGTTGTAAGCATGTCCACACGTTGCTGCGATAAGTATGAGTTCTAGGACGATCTGTGACATGGCTCACCTTTGTAATGAAGACTTACCGTCCAACCAGTTGCGTCGCTTTTTCTACTATATCGTTGCAACTGATGCCGACGTAATCAAACACCTCTTCGGCGGTCTTGGCTGATTTCGGGAAGCGAGTGGGAGTCATGCCCGTCACGCGGACGCCGCCGGTCTGTGCGGCTGCCTCAGCGATTTCAGCGTGCCAGCCGCCGCAGTAATTATCCTCGACAACTAAAATGTGACCAGATTGTTTCGCGGAGTCGATGATTGGAGATGAATCCATCGGGAGTAGATACGCGTCGAAAACGGCGGCATCGATGCCTTTCTTCGACAACTCGTCTGCGACTTTCAAGACCGTATGAACCATGTATCCGCTACCAACCAGCGTCAGACGATTTCCGTTCCGCAACTGCTTGCAACCTGTCAACGGGAACGAGTCGGTCGTCGCGTATAGGAATGCTGCGTCCGGACGATGCGTTCGCATGTAGCACAAGCCATGGATGTTGGCCATGTGCTCCATAAGTTTGTACGCACTGACGGCGTCACTCGGATGAAATACGTGGCAGGCAGGCGCACCATTTTCGTTTTTCACTCGGGTAAGTGAACGGAAATAAGCGACGTCTGAGACGGCCATTTGCGAAGGACCGTCAGCCGCGAGCGAAACGCCCGCGTGCGAGCCAACAATTTTGATGTTAGCACGAGAGATCGCGGCCATATCGATCTGATCAACCGCGCGGGCAATGAACTTTGCGAAGCTGCTGGCAAAGGGGATTTTTCCGGCAGCGGCCATGCCGGCGGCTACACTGACCATGTTCTGCTCGGCGATCTTGCATTCGTAGAAGCGCTGCGGGTGCTGCTTGGCGAAGCGGTCGGCGAATGTCGAATTGCTGACGTCGCCGTCAACGCTCACGATGCGAACATCGGCATCGCCAAGAGCGACCAAGCCTGCGCCGTATGCGGCGCGCGTGGCGAGCATTTTCTTTGTCAGTGCTCCTTCTGCGCCAATGCGCTTCAGCGCTTCTTCGAATGGCGCGAGCGTGATCTTCTTGTGTTCGCGGCGCGGGATGGAAACGCTCGGTTTTCGCGGCGTTGAGACGGACCCTGCATTGCCGAGTCGCTGACCGGTCGCTTCCAATTCAGCAGACGCTTTTGGAAGATCGTCCTTCGATACCGGCTTGCCGTGGTAGTTTGAGCCCTGCATCAACTCGACGCCCCAGCCTTTGATCGTCTTCGCGACGATTCCGAGTGGTCGCGTGTTTTTGCCGAATTGACCGAGTCCCCTGGCGATATCTGCTGGGTCGTGGCCATCGATAGTCGTAGCCTCCCAGCCGAATGCCTTGAGCTTATTCGCGATGGCATCGGCTGACTGCTGCGGTGAAACCTTGTCTGCCTGGCCGTGACCGTTGCAACTGAATATCGCGCAGATGTTGGTTAGTTTCTGGTCGGCAATGAAATCGGCTGCCTCCCAGACCTGTCCTTCGCGCGACTCGCCGTCGCCGATGATGCAAAACACTTTCTTGTCGATGCCGTCAGCGCGGGCTGCGAGGGCAAGACCGGCTGCGACGGACAACCCTTGACCAAGCGAGCCGGTAGCGGCATCGAAAAACGGAAAGCCTTCGGCGGGATTGGGATGGCCATCGAGCACGCTCTTGAGATCGCGTAACGTGGAAAGATCGCCCACTGTTAGTTTTCGTGATTCATTCTT
This sequence comes from uncultured Phycisphaeraceae bacterium, assembly GCA_964494205.1. Taxonomy (GTDB): domain Bacteria; phylum Planctomycetota; class Phycisphaerae; order UBA1845; family UBA1845; genus JBBTCX01. The sequence goes on from CAZBRD010000002.1 coordinate 337,801, forward strand.
GTTGCGACCGACGACTCCACCGAGATCGGCGTAGGCTGCGTACACGGCGGGGACGGCGTGGCCCAGAGAGAGAACGAGTCGGTCGTTGCCGAGGTCCCACGGGTCATTGAGGTCGTAGCGCATGCGGTTGTACATGAGGTCGATGATCAGGTGTACGAGGGCGAGCGCGCTCGATGGATGCCCCGAGCCGGCTTGCGTACACATCGTGAGGATATGCTTCCCTAGCTCGACCGTTTTGGTTTGAATGCCTTGCTCTCGCACCGGATAACCTCCCTGCACCGAAAATGAAACCAACCGCGACGGACAATCTACTGCAACAGGGCGAATTTCGACAACTGGAAACTTGAATGGGCAGGTTTGTGCAGAGACGGGCCACTTCGAGGCACTTGATGGCGAGACAAAAGCGATGGGCTGCTAGTATCGATCTTCCATGAGTTTCTACGTCAGGACAAGCTTTCGTTAGGCCATGAATCCCATGTGCGTCGTAGGATTCAACGGATCGAGAAAACGCGTCAGATTGGGGAAGACCATCGGCATTTCCGAAATAGGAACACCCATCCACTTAGCGAGCTCAAACGCGTACTCGTCGACCGAGTGAGAAGGAATGTACCGACCGCTTCCCGTGTCCTGGTTGCCGTCAACCGTCAAATCCGGATACGTGCCGTAGAGATTGCCGCCTGCTACCTGAGACCCGCCCATGACGAAATGGTCCGAACCCCACCCGTGATCCGAACCATTGCCGTTTGACACATAGGTTCGTCCAAAATCCGAGGCCGTGTGCGTGGTTACCTGATCGCGCATGTTCAGATCGCCGAGTGCGTCCCAGAAGAACTTGAGAGCGTCATTGACTCCGGTGAGCAATGCTTCGTGTTGTCCTTCCAGCAAACCATCGTGGGTATCAAAGCCACCCGTAGCAACGAAGAACACTTGTCGCTGGTGTTGCAAGTCAGATTGTGCGTACTCGATCAATCGTGCGACCATGTGCAACTGCGAGGCCAGTGAGTTGTTCGCTGGGACCGGTGTCGTGATGGCTGTGGAGTGGGCCAGCAGGGTTTGAACGACTTGCGAGCTGACAATCGCCCGCTGAGTGATGTCCGCGAAGGTCTTTTGAAGCATGTTGCGAGCTGAGTAATTCGGGTTCGATTGCAAAGCCAACAGGTCCGCGTACGCCTGGCGAGTGATTGTCTGTTCGGTTTGATTTCCGAGGCCGTTTGTCAGCAGAATCTTTGGCCCCGATGACCCAACCGTGAAAGGTGTCACGTTTCGGCCAGCCAGGAACACATTGCTGCCCGCGATCGAAATCCCCATCGAGACCGTGGCTGATGGATTGGCGCCGGCGGCTTGAAGTGCATCGGCGACGCGACCACCCCAGCCGATTTTCTCGACCGCATCGGCCGTCGAAATCTGCCATTGCTCCTGCTGCCAGTTGTGAGCAAACAACTGAGCGGGCACCTGAACCTGGTGCGATTGGTATTGGGCCTTGGTCGTCGGTTCGACCAGACTGCCTACATTGGAGACCAGTGCGACATTCCCTTGATCGAAAAGCTGCTTGATGTCAGTTAAGGCGGGGTGCAGGGCGAATCGTCGACCGCCAGCGTTTCCCGGCATGATGATCGTATTGGCCAAGGCTGATTGTGGAAGTGCGAGGCTGCCGCGTGCGTTTGCATAGAAATTGTAATTCTGCGGACCATTGTCGTACGGGATCAGCGTATTGCCGTTGTCGTTACCGCCGAAGAGAAAGACGCAGACCAACGCTTTGTAATCATTAAAGGTCTGTCCGGCCAAGCTCGCCTTTACCAATCGCGTGGTGAACAACTGAGACGCCAACCCGCTCAGCCCCAAGGCCGCACAGGCTCCGCGTCGCAAGAAGGAACGCCTTGAGACCAAATTGTCCAATTGATCGATCATAGACCGAGCCTTTCCACGTCCGTCACTTTACTTGAGCACGCGAAACTCCGGTGAATTCACCATCAACCACACGGCTGTGCGGACGCGATCCGTGTCGCCGGTAATGGCAGTCAGGGCATTGACGATGATCTGAGTCGATTCCGGGCTTAGCGAGCCGTGCATCAATTCATCATTGAGCGTCGCAACGAGTACACTGGGATTGCCCGACAGTGCCCGCCATTCGTTGTATTTTCCTGATTCCTGTGCGCCGCCGACGGTCACGAGTTCCTGGTGGAACCGGTTCTGCGTCGCCATGGCCGTGAAATCGTTGTAGATTTGCACCTCAGGTGCGTACATACCGGCGGCGGCTAGCTCGGTGATCGGAGGAATGTAATTGGGTAGATAGAAGTTAAACACCGATGGCGAGCCCATGAACGATTGGCCGAAATCTAGTTGATTCTGATAGGGGCCGGCATTGATGCGGAATGGGAAAACCTCTGCCGGTCGGTCGACTCGCTCCAAGATTCGATAGAGCCCCCAACGAACAACCAACGGCTCAAGCACTTTGCCATAGTAGGGGTTCGAGCGATAGGCGGGATCGCGCGCTTCGTTATCCAATAGGATCGCTTTGACCGTAGCAAAAAGGTCTCCGCGCACGCCCGATCCGTATGGTCCGTTGCCTTCGAATGCCTGAGCAACTCGTTCCACATACGCCGGTGTGGGGTTGCTGGTCACCAAACGTTTGATCAAGAGATCGCAGATGAACGGCGCACAATTGGGATGATGAAATAAGTTGTCCAATGCCGCGCCGACATCCGCCAAAGCTGCAGCTTCGGTCTGCTGTGCAGGTGAATTGATCGCAGGGATGTAGCCGTTCGCCGGTATGGCGCCGGGATAGTTCAGCAGCTGCTTTGCGCCAAACTCATGTCGACTTGGAATCATGGGCATGGCGAGAGCGTAATCGGTGCCCCATCGAAAACCCGTAAAGATGCGCGCAAACTGCTGAACGGTTTCATTATCGTATGTAGGAATCGGGTTTCCGCTTACGTCGAGCTGTTGCGTCCCGTCGAGGTTTAGCATGGTCAACCCGATGGAGAACAACTGCATTACTTCGCGGGCATAATTCTCGTCAGGCACGGTGCCCGCGCTGGGATCAGCCTTTAAGTTGTTGATGTAGGTGAGAAAAACTCCCATGTGGTGCGAGCTTGTCACGTAGCCCAAGAGGTCGCGGTAGTTTCCTAGCGCGCGATTGATATACGCAGAGTAGTAAACCATGTCCGCAGAGGCTGTGTCCTGCGGGTTGTTCATGACAAGGATCTGCAGGAGTGCCCAAGCCATGCGCTGGCGCAGTTGATCGGCGGAATCGACGCAAACATCATCCCAGATCGTGTCTGGGTTGTAGCCATACTCCATGTCGATGCTTTCTTCGAGATACTCGACAAGCATCAAGGTGGCTGGTTCCGCGAGCTGGGCGTCGATCCAGGCCTCGTATCCGTTTGCAACAATGTAATCGATGTCCTGCTGCAACGGGCCATAGGCTGCCTGCCAGAGAAAACGCCGAGCTTCGTTCGGAGTCACCGGCGATTGGAGATCAAATGATCCATCTGACACCGTGACGACAAACGTCTCGGAGTCAACCTCGGCGTTAGGTCCGGTGACGGTGAGAGTGATTGTGAAGTCACCCGGTTGCGTGAACGTGTGTTCCACAACTTGTCCCGATGCGGTGCCTCCGTCGCCGAAGTCCCAGTCGAGCGTCGATATGACACCGTTGGTGCGCGAGGCGTCGAATGTGACCGTCAGCGGAACTTCACCCAAATACGGCGATGCGACGAACAATGCTTCGACAGGACCGGACGGAGGTGGACAAGTGCAAGCGCCGGTGAACGCGATTTGCAGAAGGATGGCGTCGGCCACATCCACATCGCCGTCGTGATCGAAATCAGCGGGGTAGCATGATCCCGCTAATGGAACTTGCGGTCCGTCGAGGCAGGATATGAACTCTGCGTGGTCATCGAGATCGACGTCGCCATCGAGGCTGACATCGCCGGGCTGCCCAGGCAGGCATTGCTCGTTGTTCTCGCCACAATCTGCGAACGCCGCCGGTGTGTACAATGCGGCCAAGATTAACGCGAATCGCCAGCGCATCTGCCACCCCCGTTTCAAAAGTCGCGCGAGGGACAACTTCGCGCGCCTCAGGAAATCCTAAACACTACTATACGAGTTCGATGAGGTGGTCGGCAAACTACCAACATTGACATTTACCCGCAGCGTGCCATCAGCTCCGACTCGACCGTCACGCGGTTGGCCATGAGATTCGTGGAAGCAAAGTGGTGAAATATCGGGACTTTAGTTCACGCTGGAAGTGCATGTAGTTGGCCCCGTAGTTTTTGTGCTTAACTACCCCCAAGGGGATTCGAACCCCTGTCGCCGGCTTGAAAAGCCGGTGTCCTAGGCCTCTAGACGATGGGGGCTTGGACGCTGCCGATTGGGACAGCCTCCGCAACCGAGCCGCGAAATGTACCGATGACGGCGAAATACGTCAACGGATGTGAATTGTTGGCCGAATCATGACCTTACGATTCGGGAAAAAATCATGCGAATCTGAAAAACTCCATCACTTTCTTGTGGTTTTCTGCATTTACTAAGTATGGCCAAGCCGACGCACCGGCTCTTTGTCGTAGTAGGTCGAAAAATCGCGTGAAGACGCCAAGAACATCATTGACTTTGGCTCAGTGTGTCGCTGAATCGGTTTGGTCGGCCCTGGTGGGCGGGGGGACTTTATCGTTCGGTGGCCAATCGGCGAGTAATTCGGCTAATACCTATGCATTTGCGCTGATTTTGAGGAGGGCGTTCGACCGATGCGTCAATCAGGTTTTCGTTGTAAGATTAGGGGGACTATCGAAGACGGAGGAAGCCGTGTCTTAGGTAGCTGGTCCGTTCGAGCGGTTCATGAAGCGCGAAGTTTCCACCATGCACTGTTTCCGTAATTTCACACCTCATCTTCCGATCTACTTGATCCTGATGGCCTGCGTGCCGGTGAGCTTGTGGGGGCAAGAGGCCGGTACAGCGATCGAACCGGTTCGGGTTCCCCAAACGATCGAAGCCATTCAGGAGCTGGAGAACTCGCTTACGACTGAGATTCTGAGCATCAATACTGACCCGCAAGTAGGGCCTTTTGAAGACGGAAAGGAGCCGACGGCTGAAGAGGCGGATCGGATTACGGCCGGTCAGGAGCTCCGCGAAGAATTGAAGTCGTTTGTCAATCTGCTGAAGGAAATTCGCAATGTTCGCACTGTGATCGCAGAAATGGAAAGCGTCGAGGGCACCAAGCGACGCACCGACGATCGGGCAGCCTTGGCGGAAAAGATCGTACAGGTTAAAGCGCGAACGCCAAGTCGGCCACGAACAGTGTCAGACGACGACATAAACAAGGTCAAACAGGAACTCGAAGCTGCGCAGACAGACATGAATGCGCGGATCGATCGTCAACGCGAACGACGCGAGCGACTCAACCTGGCCGAAGGGCGTAAAGAGCTTGCCACCAAACAAGTCCAGGAGACTCATTCGGCCCTGATCGACGCGTTGGCCAAGTACTCGGGGCAGCGTTCATCGGACCCATCCAAGGGAATGGGGCTCGCGGATTACGCGCTGCGTTTCGCGCAGATCAAGGCAAGTCGGGCGCTGGGTGAATTGGATCGGATCGACCTCGAAGTCCAGCGCGACACAAAACACACTGCGTTAGCGGATCAACGAATTCCCTTGGACAAAGAATATGCAAGTGCGCTTCAAGCCGAATTCGATCGGCTAAAGGAATTCAAGGATCAGACAGAAGTCGAAAGTATTCGGTCGAACCTTATTTACGTTAAAGGCGAGGCAACCACCACGAAATTTGAGAAGGACTTCTGGGAATACAAACTGGCGGCCGTGGAGGGTTTGCAGGCCGTTCGTGAATTGGTCAATCAGTACGATATCCAAAGTCGTTTTACAAAGGACGAATTCGATGAATTGATGGAGGACCTGACGGCTCGCGAGGTTCGGTGGGAGAAGTTCACGGAATCCTTGAAGCGCAGGCCGGTGGATCAGATACGCGAGCGTTATCTGCAGGTCAGCAGGCGAATCCCGCTGATGCAGGAGGACCTTGAAAAGCGCCGTAAGACTGCCGACCAGACCTTTGATGAGCGGTCGAGGGTGCTCTCGAAGTCGGATACGGTGGGGCGAGATGTACGCATGAAATTGCGGCAGCTTCGCGAACACATACGAAACAATCCCAACGATGAATCTGCGCTGGCCCGTGTCCCAGAACTCGCGGAGCAGGACGACAAGTTTTCGAAAGAACTGGCGGGAATCGAAGAACAACTGAATGCCGTCGTCGATCGTTTGGATGAGACCGTTTCGCGGATCGATCGGCATATCGTTACGCTTGCGGCGCTTCGGAGCAAAATCTACATCGCCTATCTCGGTGTTCGTGACCGCCAGCCGTGGAAGTTCAGCCCATCCAAAAGCCTGGAAGAATGGAATTCCCAGAAATATGTAGATGTGCGCAAGCTTTCTCGTGAAGAGGTGACTAAGGCCGCAAGCACCGTCACCACACCCGAGTGGATCGTGATGGGAGTGTCATTGCTTGGCACTTTCGTCATTTCGATTGTGGGACGCATCAAGCTCTCGCAGTATGCACGACAGCTCGAAGCCGCAGCCACCGAGCGACTACAGCAATCCGAGGGTGCGAGTGTGCCAGTGAGCGATCGCTTCCACATTCAGGCGGCTGATTTCCTCGCATCAACCGCGATTGTGACGTGGCCGGGCCTCGCGGCGCTAGGTTGCATTCGCTTCAGTGCGCTGGATGGACGGTTTATTGGGACGATCTCGCTAATGATCGTCATAGCGGGCGTGCTGTGGGGTCTCATCGGCAAGTTGTTTTCACAATCGAAGCCTCGTTTTCGACTGCTTCGGTGCAGCAACGTCATTGCTCGATACTATCGGCGTTGGTTGCGAGCCATGTTCATAGTGAGCTGCATTTTTGCTCCCGTTCCGATTCTGCTTTACGTGTTGGATTGGTCCTACTACACGATGAGTTATCTCATCACCTTCTACAAGATCATCATGTTGGCTATCGTGCTGATTTTTGTCGCGCGAAAACAGATGGTGATGAAGGTGATGGGGCGACCGGAGGAACTGGCGCATCCATGGATTTTTGGATTGATCTCCTTCTTTTACCCTTTCGGATATTTGGCGCTGGCCGCGCTGTTCGTGTGTACGGTGCTCGGCTATGGACCACTTTCCAGCTATCTGATCATCGGAGTTAGCAAAACGGCTGCAACAATTCTGCTGGCGGTGTTTGCATGGCAGTACTCGAAAGAGCTCGTGCTGAAGTTCATGCGCAAGATACGCGACAGCATGGATGCCGCTGATGGCTCCGAGTCGGCGGAAGAAAACCAGGGCGAGCAGTCCGGTCGCGCAGGCGAACGCTCTCCACCCTTGGAAGAGGTCTGGATTTCGTTTGCGTTTCAGATACTCCGATGGGCCTACACGCTGGGTGTGGTTGTTCTTATGCTCAGCTTCTGGGGCCTAACACCCGTTGAGCTTAGGGCGCTCATGGACATTGCCATTATTGGCGAGGGTTCGGACGGGCGTCCACCGATCACTGTCGAGCGAGCGTTGACGGCCATCATTATCGTAATGGTCAGTTGGATGTTGGCCCGCACTCTGCGCGCTGCGCTGCAGGTCAAGGTCGACCAGAGTTTGTCGAGCGAGGATCGTGGCGGTTGGATCGCCATCGGAACGCTTGCTCAGTACGTCATTGTCTTATTCGGCTTGTATTTTGCCCTCTATGTGATGCGGATACCGTTGGGCGCGCTAACCGTGATTCTCGGTACGTTGGGACTTGGATTGGGTCTCGGGTTGCAGCCGCTTTTTGCAAACTTTTTCAGTGGTCTGGTTATCTTGTTCGAACGGCACGTCAAAGTCGGGGACATCGTGGTTCTGGATAACGGCACTCAGGGGCAGGTGACAGGCATCAGTATTCGCGCGACGACCATCAAAACGGGCGACAATATTGATATCGTGATCCCCAACGGTGAGTTCATCTCCGGCCGTGTGACTAACTGGACGCTCGATGACACAAAGATTCGTGCGCGACTCAGCGTAACGGTGGCTTACGGCGTCGACCCTCGGGTCGTGGAGCGGTTACTGTTGCAGGTTGCCTATGAGAGCCCGCATGTGCTGGCAGATCCCGCTCCTGAAGTGCGATTCACGGAGTTCGCCGCGAGCGGCATGGAGTTTGCACTATATGCATGGTGCCGCAACGCCGGTGACCGTTGGAACTTCCTGACAAACTCGCGCTATCGAATTCTCGATTTGTTCACCAAGAACCACGTCGAGATTCCGCAAAGTTCACTTACAACGTCGGATGAGAAACCGATCAAGATTGAACTAAAAGGCCTGCCACATCCGGCGGATGTCATCGACCGGCTGGAACCGCGTGAAAGGCCTAAACCGTTTCGCTCACAGGCGCCCAGCGCCTAACGTCGATCCGATCGACGTGTCCATTTCTGGGCCGCGGAAATATTCCGGCTTGCTCTCCGAATACTAAACGGAGGACCCCGGAAACGGGGACTTCTCCGGCTATTGGTGCGCTTCGTCTTTTCCGGCGCAAATGGATTTGCTGTTTTTGTTAGGGGATCAATCATGCCTTGGAGCACTATTACAAAACCTATTGTCATTGCTTCGCTTACGTGGCTCTTGGCTATTTCCGGGATAGCGAAGGGTGATTCCACTCAGGACAAGTTTCACCGCGCGTACTATCTCGAACACGAGAAAGGCGACTTTGCGGGCGCTGCCAAACTCTATGAAGAGGTTGCGGCCGGAGGTGACTCGGACCTTAAGGGACAGGCGAAGGATCGATTGCAGAGCTGTCGCGAGGAGTTGGCAGCCGCCGATCTCGCGAAACTGATGCCTGTCCATACGCTTGCCTATGCGGAATTGAGTAATCCCGGCGGACAACTGCGTCGATTGCTCGATCAGCTTGGATTGCTCGCAGGCAAGTCGCAGGATGCCAAGTTGGGCGAGAAGGGTCCTCGCGTGGCGATCAGTCCCGAGTTGATTGACGGTGTGCTGGGCGCGCGTGGGGCAGCGGTGGCTATTACAGGAATTGACCCGGTCAAGCAGGTTCCAACGGGCGTGCTTGTCTTTCATCCCGGCAACCTTGAAGTCGTCCGCGGGCTTATTGAGACGGGATTGCCGATCGGCGGGAAATCAGCCGAACCGATCAACGGTTACGCGACTTACGGCATCGAGAATGAGGTGTATGTGACTCTGACTTCGCGACTGGTGATTGCCAGCAGCGAAAAGTCCCAGATTCAGGGAGTTCTTAAGCGGTTGAGCGGCGAGGACAAGAATTCATTCGCCACGGCTGAGGGGATGAAGGACGCGCTGGCCAATCGCGAGAGTGAACTGTTGTTCGTCACGGTGAACGCGAAGGCGCTGGTGCCGATTCTGAAGGGCATGGCGGTGGCGACCGGTGCGAATTCGCAGGACATGGCTATGGCGCATGCGGTTATTGACATCGACAGCCTGCGGACGCTGACCGCGCGTGCAGGTGTCAACGATGCGGGTTTGAGCATAGACCTTGCGTTGCAACTGGACCAAGGACACCACAGCCTTGCGTTCAATTTACTTCGAACTCCGTCGGTGAATCCGGAAACCGTAAAGCGAATTCCAGCGGGCGCAGCCGGGTTTCTGGTTGGCGCGTTGAATGAGTCGTCTTCGAGGTTTTCCGCAAACAAATCGGAAAAGGGAAACTCAAAGCCGCCGGTGACCGCACTGGACTTTGGACGAGAAGTTTTTGCGAATATCAACAGCTTCGCCGTTTTCGTTTTGCCGCCGGATTCGGATGGCGGGGGAGCGAAGCACCAGATTCCAGATGTGGGTGCCCTGTTCAACGTGAATGACGTGGCTAAGTCCGAAGCGCTCTGGACGCAAATTCTTGGCTTGGTGAGTCTGGGCGCGGGCGGCGGAAATGTCGAAGGCACGATCGAGAAAATCGAAGGCAACGATGTGCGGCAGTTCAGTCTTCCCGAGGGTCACAAGGCCTACTTTGCGACAGCAGAAAGTGACGTATACGTTGCATCAACCAAGTCGGCGATGACTCGCGCATTGGCTGCGAGGAGAAATGGGAAGGGGATTGCCGACGATGCGGTTTTTGCGAAGAGCGTCGCTCGAATCAATGCGTCTTCCGTCAAAGGGATTTTCGTACATCCCGGTCGTTGTGCCGAAGTAGCAAAGCCGCACATGAGTGAGAATGAGCTGGCCGAAATCAAGCCCGTGCTGGAGGTTCTCACGGATACGGTGGTTGCGATTACGGTCGATCATTCGGATCAGACGCTGCGCGTGAATGGTCGCGTCGATGGCATTCCGAAAATCGGCGGGCTGGTTTCCGCGATGATTGCACAGGAGCAGGCCGGTCAGCAACGCAGCAACGAAATCCGTACGGCTATGCAGCGCAAGGACTTTGACGCGGTCATCAAGAACGTCAACGAAGACCTTGAAAAGAAGCCCGAGGATCGTGAGTTGCTTGACGCCAAGTTCAACGCGCTGGCGGTCGGCAAGAAGGATCATGAGGCCGCCCTGAAGGTTGCGGAGCAGATACTGAGCGTGAACGACGATGACTCAAATCAACTGAACATCTTTGCATGGACGGTGCTCACCGAGAGTCAGTACGAAGGTAAGTATGCGGAGGTCGCGATGCGAGCCGCTCTGCGCTCGAACGAATTGACGAAGTTCAAGAACTGGGCGTTCCTGGATACGTTGGCATTGGCGAAGTTCGAAACGGGAGACGTCGCTGGCGCGATTGAGTTTGAAAAGAAAGCGATCGCACTGGCGAAAGGGGCGGGACAGCCGGACCTTAACGATGCCCTTGCTCGCTTTGAGGCCGCGAAACAGGAACCTAAGAAAGTTCGCGTATCGCAATCAACTCAGGCTCCGGGTTGAAGTTCGTAGACCGTCTCTTGCGTTCCAGTAAGGCGAAGGCGGTCAATCACTGATAGAGAGATCTGAGAAATGCCAACTCGCGCCAAGGAAAACGGCGCGAGTTTTCTTGCGCGCTCGCCGAATGCAATTGGCGCGGCTATAACTCCTAGTCATGTTCACTGCCAAACAGCAAGCCCTATTAGATTGCGTGCGTGAGATTCCAATCGTCACGACGCTCGGCATGCGTTTCGAAGAAATGGGGGAGGGGTGGTGTCGGGTCTCGGTGCCGCATGAGAAGAAATACGACGGCATTTTTGAGTCGTTTCATGGTGGCCTGCTGATGACGGTAGCGGACAGCATCGCCTGTTTTGCGATCATGACGCAGGTTGGTATTGAAGAGGTACTCACCACGACTGATATGAACATCCGATTCCTCGCGCCGTGCCTGACCGACGTGACCGGCCACGCTAAGGTGATCAAACTCGGCAAGACTCTGTGCCCGGTGTCGGTAGATTTGTTTGATGCCAATGGGCTTCACGTGGCTGTTGCGCAAGTTACCTATATGAGACTGCCGAAGATGCCCGCGCGATTGAAAACCCATGTAGTATTACATTTCTCACATTTGTGCTGCCTACTTTTCCACCTGGGTTTTTTGTAAGATAGGGGTGGCGTCTTCGCTCATGGGCAGACATTCCCATTAGAGAAGCTCTTGTTTCAGTTCCAGAATCGCCAGACTCGGGCATGTGTTTGATACGATGAGTGTTTCGAATGACAGATTGACACGCTGGGTCTTGGTGCTTCAGGAGTACCAAGCACTCTGCGAAAAGGGAGAGGCTCCCGACGAAGATAGTTTTGTCGCGAGAAACAGTGACTTCGCGGGAGAACTTCGACAGTTTTTCCGGGAAGGGCGACCAATCGGACGGGCCTATGAGTTGGTTCAACGGGAGCTTGAACCTGAACCTCCTCGTACAGCCAATGGCAAGAATGGTAAGAACGGTTACTACCACAAACGCTCGGCTGTTCACCCACATCTCTTTGAAGGTTATCTGACAAGGAGAGAAATAAGCAACGGCGGCCAAAGCGTCGTCTACCTCGCAGAACAATTGGATACACACCGCGTCGTAGCCCTGAAGGTTGTTCACCACTCACCTAGTTCGATCGCGACATCTCAACAGCGATTCGAGCAGGAGGTTGAACTGGCTTCACGCCTTGTTCACCCAAACATCGTTCGCGTGTATGACGCGGGCGAATCGAACGGCATCCAGTATTTTGCCATGGAATACGTCGATGGTGTCCCCATTGATTTCTATGTCGAAAAAAACAAGCTCTCGATCCGGCAAACGGTTGAGCTGTTCCTGCAAGTGTGCGATGCCATTGCACATGCCCACGCCAATCGCGTCATTCATCGTGATCTGAAACCGCCCAATGTGCTTGTTGATCCAAAGGGCGAGCCGCATGTGCTGGATTTTGGACTGGCGCGACCGATCTTCGGCCCTGACGAAATTCCGCCCCCCGGCATCACGGTGGTTGGCGAATTCGCGGGTACGTGGAATTATGCGTTACCCGAACAGGTTAGCCTCGATCCCTCCAAGATCGATACGCGAACAGACGTGTATTCCCTTGGTGTCTTGCTTTACGTTCTGCTGACGAAGAACTATCCGTATCCAACGCTCGATCAATCCGTGGCGGTGCTGACGCGGCATATTCAGGAGACGCTTCCGACGCCAATGCGGTCATACCGCCGCGATATTCCCAAAGACCTGGAGGCTGTTGTTCTTAATGCGCTAGAGAAGGATCCGGCTAAGCGATACGCGGGCGTCGCGGCGCTGGCCGACGATCTGCGTCGATATTTGAATGGAGATGCGGTCGTAGTCCATGGAACCGGTCACTTTTACGTATGGCGGAAGTTCTTTCGCCGCTATCGTTGGTTTGTCAGGTCAGCCGCTGCGGTTTTCGCACTGGTGCTGGCATTTGGTTCCATTATTTCGGTTCTCTACTTGAGATTGGACGCGGAGTACCTGCGTTCGACCGTGCGATCCGAATTTGAAAGGGAAGCACTTCGGCGTGATGTAGAGGAGTTTGACGAATGGCATCGACTTCAATACGCCATGGCGGCCTTGCGGGAGAATCCGAAGTCGAAATCGGTTGTTGAGAGAGTGCATCTGCCGGTGCTGGTGGATGGTGCTGAAGAAGTTACGCAATTCTCAGAAGAAATACAGAAGGATATTCACGCCGCGATTCTTGAGTTTGAAGATCCTTCTGGCAGCGAACCCGCTATCTGGCTGCGAGAGCATGATGAAGTGCTGGATAGTCTGGCTGACAAATTACAGCACTACCGCTTGAGCGTTGAAGTTGAAGTTAAGCCCGGTCGCTTGCTCGCTACTCACTGGCCTGCTTCTACGTTGGTATTAGAGAACGTCTCCGAGGCGTATTCGGCACGGGCTTACTTGAAGTTTCTGCAAGGCGACAAAGTCGGAGTTATCAGCGACCTAACTGCTGCTCGCGCAATCGCAGTCGATTTGGCTGGCGGGCGAATTGCATTCCAGAAGAGCGCTTCGATCGCTTCCAGCGAAGGTACCTACCTGGTTGTCCGCAGCCTCCTCAAAGAAATCGACCGACAGGACCCATTGTTGCCGAGTATTCTTTCGTGGATGGACGAAGATCCCTGCGCGGCGTCTTTTGAGGCAGGGTTTCTTACGGAGCGGGAACGACTTGCTCAACTCATCACGCAATCAGTTTCAGTTTCTATCTGGACTAAGAAAGCGGTGATTGATCCGGTATTGTTGAACAAGAATACGCTTGAATTGAACGTCATCCCTGAAGAACTTATTCATGCATGTAAAGTCACGACTCCCCAGGAAGCGATCGAAGAAATTGATGAATTCATGGGTGCTTCCACCTGCTGGGACACCCTTACAGATGAAGAGATTTCTGAACAGGCCTTTGCATGTCTGACGCGCATTCGGGCGTCCAAGGCGAGGCCCATTCTTCGACCCTTGCTGCCATGGTTGGAGAATGGCACGTATTTTCGCAATAGAGTGCGCACCTTGCGACAGGCGCTGAGAATCGGGTGCCGAGTTATGGCGTTCGAGCTTCGCGAGAATTATTGGCCGGAAGACTTGGCGGAGATTAGTGAATCGGAACCTGCCTTGTCGCTGATTAATCCCGCGACGGGCCGTGAATTCCAATACACCGGGAATGAAGACGGTTTCATCATTACTTCAGGCGCAGAACGCGACAACAACAAAGTGATCCTAGGCATTGGGCGGGACTAACATCGCCGTTACTCCCCTGGATCGCTGTGGAACATACGCGCCCAGTGTCAATTTGACTCCACCCGAGGAACCTCTACGATTTGAAAACGGTGTGTGCGGAACAAGTGTATTTTTCGTGCCGCCGCATGGCACGTTGAAACCGTGCTGCCTGTTCCGGGGGCGATTGGATTTGACCGGGTGAAGTGACGAGTGAGTGGCGTGTCGAGGTTTTCAGGAGGCCTCGTAAAACACCTGAAAAAAACTTATATGGCAACAACAGCTATGCCATGGCCGCCTAGAGATAGGTAGCCCGTTCCCCGGCCGACGCCCACTAGGCCGAAGGAGCGACGACAGTGGGCTGGTCGAAGCACGTTGCCTGACTGTGCGACGATGAGAACTTAGTTGGGTTGCGGTAGACGAAAGCCTGTCGGCCGGCGTTCGTCGAACCTAAGAACAAACGACTGACTACACACGTAGAAGCTCTCTTTGATCCACCGCGGGACGGGGGTTCGATTCCCCCCGCCTCCAATGTCAGTTGTTAATTTGCAATGACTTATGGTAATTCGCTTATTGCATTCTTGCGGGTACTCGATTTGTCGAGATCGTAACTCGTTTCATCAAAGTCGGTTAAGATTTTCGGGGGGGGGGAATTGGGTTGATGCCAATTGGATCTTTCAGATTGATTGGGTTCTCCCATTATTGGAACGGTTCGTTATCGGGATGAACACTGGGCGAGATGTCTCGGCGTGTGCTCGACATGTGTATGAAAGTTGACAGATATGAAAAACCGACGACAGCCTTACACTTGGCAAATTCTGCGAAGAAACAGGTCCTGAATTGCGTCCCCAAAACAGGGGATAGCCGGCGCGCGGCTTTCACACCGAGCATGTCCGCCGCCTTGTTTTCAAGGGCCTCCTTGTCCGCGTGACTCGCGGAATCTATGCGCCATCCGTAATCACTGGCATTGGCAGGTTCCTCTAAAAAACAACGTTCAGCGCTGTCGGTTCTTGAAACCGTTTGGCCCATGGACCGGTAAGTACGTGGAGAAAGTTGGTTACCGCTACGTGACGCGTTGAAGCCTCCGGTCCGCCCGGGACTGAAGCGCGCGCTGGAGCTTGGCAATTGCGACTTCCTTGGCCTTCGCTTCGACTTCGACGGTGATGTCCAAGGCGCTCCAATAAGGCGGGAAGTCTCGCAATGCGATAAAGTCGTGATGCTTGCGCACGTTTGCGGTCGACCAGCCGCCAAGCGGACTCGAAATGTGGAACAAGGGTTCACGGTTCCATGTCGCTCTCGCGCGCTCGGTTGCTTCTTCTTTATCGAGGTCGTCGGGATGGCAGCGGTGGTGATGCACGTCATAAACGAGGGGTATCCCTGTGGCTTGGCATAGGGGCAGCAAATCCGTGGGCCCGTAGACACGGTCGTCATTCTCCAGAGCAATCCGGGTTCGAACGCCTTTCGATAATCGCGAAAAGTTGTGCCGCCATCGGTCCAGCGCGGTCTGTTTGTCACCGTACGAACCACCGCCGTGGATCATGATCACGTCAGCACCGATCCAACCCGCCACCTCAGCCTGGTACTCCAACTCCGCGATCGAACTAGAAACAACCTTCGGATTCGGTGAGCTGAGGACTACAAACTGATCAGGGTGGAACGTTAAACGCAGTCCGTTATGTTTCGCAAAGGCGCCGCATCGCCGGAGCGCGGCCACGACGTCCCCCGAATTGGGCAGGTCATTCACTACCCATCCCACTTCTGGATGGGTCCGTAAAGGTAGGATCTGGCTGTTCACACGGAAACAGCCAATGGCATGGGCGTGACAATAGCGTAGAGATTGAAGGAGC
Organism: uncultured Phycisphaeraceae bacterium; assembly: GCA_964494205.1. Taxonomy (GTDB): domain Bacteria; phylum Planctomycetota; class Phycisphaerae; order UBA1845; family UBA1845; genus JBBTCX01. Next base: position 353,750 of record CAZBRD010000002.1, read on the forward strand.
GATTCGGCGTTCGCCAGCGCAATCGCCTCCAGTTTCGCGAGCTGCTCCTGACGCGAGAGCTTCGATATCGCGGTCGCCGTTGCGGTTCGAAACCGGATCGGTTCTTCCTTGAAGGCGCAACAAAGACCCAATCGAAGCATCTGCTTGGTTCCCCCGATCATTCATGAATCGTGTGCGGCAGGCCGACAGCATTTGAGCGCTATTGCACTCGGAGCAAACACGCTCGACGCAATGTTTCCTGATTCAGCGGCGCGCTGAATCCCCCGAATCATCCCCGAAAAGACGATCCCATGCAGTGGAGCGACCGTGTACCAGTACAGCAGGCCGAGGAGGCCGCGGGGCTTGAATCTTGCCGTCTGAACGAGTGTCGACTGCTGGGGATCACCTGATCCGGGCTGCGTTTCAAAAGTCAGGGTGGCGACGCCGGGTAACCACATTTCCGCCCGCAGCTCAAGTCGGTGGTTTACCTCGACCGCTGTCACGCGCCAGAAATCAAGCGCCTCGCCGTACGCGAGCTTCTCGGGATCGCGCCGTCCGCGGCGTAGCCCCGGCCCGCCGACGAGCCGATCTAGCATGCCGCGCAAACGCCACAGCCAATCCGCCGCGTAATATCCGTTGTTTCCGCCAATACGACAGATAGTGCAAAAGACTTGCTCGACCGGCGCCGCAACTTCGACCGAGCGGCGATCCACAAACAGTTTTCCACCCGCCCAATCTGGGTCGCCGGGAACCGGTCCGGCATCGGCCCACGTCGATTCAACCTGGGCAGCCGTAAGCTTGCCCAGTGCTGCGTCAATCGACTCGCGCACGGTGAGGAGATGCTGTGGCATCAGCCTGGCAGCTTCGTCATCGCGGCACACGACGCGGTTTCGCAACCCCTCGGCGAGCGGGCGGGCGATGCGATGGCTGATCGGTGTCACAAGATGAATCCACAGCGAACTCAAACGGGGCGTCAGCACAGGCACAGGCACAATGAAGCGTCGCCGTAGCCCCAGCGCATTGGCCATGATTTGCATGATCTCGCGGTAGGTCAGAATATCCGCGCCGCCAATATCCAGCGTCCTCCCGGTGGTTTCTTTGGTTTCCAAGCAGGCGACGAGGTAATGCAACGCGTTGCGGACGGCGATCGGCTGGGACTCAGTTTTGACCCAGCGCGGCGTGACCATGATCGGAAGTCGTTCCACAAGGTAGCGGAGAATCTCGAACGACGATGAACCTGAGCCGATGATCATCGCGGCCCGCAACACCGTGACAGGAACTGACGTCGAAGCCAAAGCGGCCTCCACCTCGCGACGCGACGTCAGATGCTCGCTCAGTCCCGCCCCGGTTTCTCCCAAGCCTCCGAGATAGATGATTCGTTTCACACCCGCACGCTCGGCGGCACGCGCGAAGGTTCCCGCGAGGCTGCGGTCGTGGTCGCGGTAGTCCGGCCCCACGGCCATCATCGAGTGAATGAGGTAGTAGGCCGCGTCGCACCCCTGCATAGCGTGGACAAGTTCGGCGTTGTTCTCGGCTGACCCCTCGACGATCTGTACACCTTGGTGCTGAGCCCATTGTCGACTGAGTAGCTTTCGTGAAGATCGAACGAAACAGCGAACGCGATTGCCGGCATCGAGCAATCGCGGAACCAGCCGGCCGCCAATGTAGCCAGTTGCGCCGGTCACCAGGACCATGCGTTTGGGCATGCTTTCAGCGAAGTTCACTTGCTTTGTTTGCACTGCCACCAGTCCGACCATGTGTGTTCAGTTCGCAATAGACAATAACGGGGGGCAAACGAACGCATTCCTGATTTACGCTTGCGCACCTGCCTCTGGATGCTCTTGAGGTCGTTTGAGGAGCGAGACCAAGACACCCATCAGCAGAACACAAAGAACTACGGCCAAGAGATAGAAGTTGAAGTGCGGCCCCAGCATTTCCTTCAGCCAACCGTGCGTCATCATCTTTACACCCACAATCATCAGCACCAAGGCAAGAGAAACCTTCAAGTACTGGAACTTGTCTATCATGCCCGCCAGCGCGAAGTACAGGCTGCGCAGGCCCAGGATGGCAAACACGTTGCTGGTGAACACCAAGAACGGGTCGGCGGTGATAGCAAATATCGCCGGGATGGAGTCGACGGCGAAGATCAAGTCCGTGAACTCCACCATGAACAATGCCAGGAGAAGCGGCGTGGCCAGCAGCGATCCGGGTCGCGCGGCCTCAACCACGAGATCGGCTTCCAACGCGCCTCCTGGCAAAGCCGGCTCGCGGCTCGCAGCAGACCCGGCCCGAACGAAGAAGTGCTGGCCGTGGAAGCGCTCCGAAATCGGCATCAGCCGCCGGGTCAGCCGGACGATTATGTTCTTGTTCGGGTCGGTGTTTCCAGCCTTGAGGGCTAGCATCTTGATGCCGGTGAGAATCAGGAATGCACCAAACACGTATATGATCCAGGTGAATCGCTGAATCAACTGAGCGCCGACCGCAATCATAGCACCGCGCATCACCAGAGCACCGACGATGCCCCAGAACAGGACGCGGTGCTGATACATCGCGGGCACGGCGAAAAAGGCGAAGATCATGGCGATGACGAAGATGTTGTCCACCGCCAGCGATTTCTCGATGAGATATCCGGTGATGTATTTCACTGTGGCCGAGCCGCCGTCGTTGTAGACCGTGCCTACGCCGACAATTTCCTGCGGCGCCGCCATCATGTCTGGTGTGAGTCCAAGGCCGAGCCAGTGCTTCTCGTAGCCGTAGTAGATGAACACCGCGAACACCAATCCCAGCGCAATCCAGAACGCGGACCAGCCAAGCGCTTCCTTTACCGTGACGACGTGGGCCTTACCATGGAACACACCAAGGTCCAGAGCCAAAAGCACGAGGACCAGGGTCACGAAACCGGCATACATCCAGAACATCGACCACTCCATCGTTTTACCAGTGTTTTCCGTGGGGTTAGCCACCTGAAGCAGCTAGTGTTTAACGCAAACTGGGCTGCAATCATTTGGATCGTCCTGACGACGCGCGCAGGGAAATTGCTTGGGTTTCGCCGAATAAACCACAGGGCGCGCTATTTTTCTCCGCTATTTCATGTTTCTCCTTCCCGCACGAGGGCATTTCGGTCATGTGCCTCGCCCCGATCACGTAGACGGTAGCACGCTAGAGGCGCTACCTCTACAGGCTCAGAATTTCGGCTCGGGTGGAAAGAGCACATCTCGGTTCGCCATGAGTTCTTCGCAGGTGTCGATGTCATCTGAGACCGGTATCAGGATAATCGGATTCAGGCCGGGATCGCGCCGCTGGGGCGGGTTGTTGGGCGTGTCCAGAATCGCGAGCGATGCCCCAATCACAAGCTGTTCCGAGTCGTCGATGACGTTGCCCCGCAAACTACCATCGGAGTAGAGCGTCATTTCGTTTGCGAATATCTCACGCCGAGCAATGTAGATCTCGCCACGAATGATGCCGAACAATATCACGGTCACCGTCACACCAGGCTTCCCATCGTTGTCGTCGTCGCTGATCAAGGGATCGTTGCGGTCCATGGAAAGTGGCACGTTCGGGTCGCCGTCGATACCGTTCAGCGTCGGGGTTGCTGGACGCCACAGCTTCCACGCCCCATCCTCTTCATATACGTCAATGATTGCACCAGGGGGCTGAATCGCTTGTGTGGCCGCATCCGAGAAGATCGTGTCAAAAGGTTGATTCGCTATATACTTGGCACGGCAGAAGCGGTCGTACGCGACAAGCTCTCCCTCTTCGATGACCAGGTCCGTGTAGCCGTACGAGACAATGAACGTGGACAACGGGCCATTAGCCGTTTCGCCTTCGTAGGCGACGATGTCGTAGTGAGCATAGTGTCCTGCCATGGCGGCCATGGCCTCTTCCTTGTTGGTGGGCGCGACCCAGTTCGGATCGTTCGTGGGCGTTTCATACAGCGGGCTTTCCGGCCAGGGCAGCGGTCTCGAGCAGCCACAGAGAAAAAGACAATTTGCGGCCAAAGCGGCAAGAGTCGCCATGAAGTTGGATGAATTCAACATCCGTGAATTCAGGACTCGCGACAATTGTCCCGAGTAACGAGTTTTCATAATTAGTCTTTCCTGCTAGTCCTTCGTCAGTCGTACACTCAAGAGATGGAACACACCGGTCCATCGTTTGCTCGCCCCATCATCGTCGGCGCACCGGGAGTTGCACTTCCATCCACTTGTCGCGCGAACGAAGCTCCGGTCCGTTGTAAAACAAAGCTCGTGGCTCTCCGGCTTCCTCCCATTCTGCCTGTTGAGACAACCAGCCGCGTAGCTCGAGGACGCCTTTCTTGACACGATTCAGTTTATAGTCCCCGCGCATTCCGATGGCGACGACAGTCACCGGAGGAATGTCCTCGATGAGTATTCGAGTATCTTTTGTGTCGATGCCCCCAGGCGCAAGGTCTGTTGTGCGGTATAGGAATGACATGGTCCACGAATCGGGTCCCGTCCTTGCTCCGGGGTCAAGCCCTGAATAATTGAGTTCAACCGGAGATGTCATGGCGATGTCCCGCCGTTTGATGTGGTTAAACAGCGGAAAGAACGCGAAATTCATTCCCCAGTCGGGCGTCATTGTTCCGCCAATCTCTGCCCGACGGACAATTGGATACCTCTTCAACTCAATCGCTCCGGGCGGTGTCGGCGCTGGGTATCCAACTGGCAACGGCGTTGGAATGCGGCAGTCTCCGCTGCGGAATTCGCCATCCACGAACTCGGTGATCAGCTCGGCATCTCCTCCCACGCGCGTGACAGCTGGTTCGTCTGGCTTGGGAGTCGACGCGTGATCCGGCGAAATCACGGCTGCGGCCTGTTGCCTCTCGGTGGTAGTCTCCGCCTGGCGCGTAGGTCGGTGTAGACTACAACCCGCCACGAAGAATCCAATAGTCCCAATTGCCGCGAGAGCTAACATCACGCCTCCCGATATAACAGCTAACTTCATAAGTCCTCCAGCGTTGTTGTAATGAGTCACGCTCAACGCGTCATCAAACGAAGTGGGCACCACGCCTCATCTAAGCTTATCCCGCCGTTTACACGTCTCATTTCTGCTACGTACGAAGGGTCCCGTCAGCAAGAAGCCGACGGAACCCGTTCGGGAGGCGATCCCCCTCGCCGCCCCCTTCCCGTGGACTGCCCCGGTGTCGGCTAAGCGCCTGGCTTGCGCAACAAGCTGCTGCGTCACCCGTCTATTCGCGGGAAACCGGCCGCTGGATTCAAACGCGATCATCCCGCGGCTATCGGAGCAAGTCCGTACTGGAAGCCTGAAGCGGAATGCCGAGTTTCCGGGCGGGATTTTGAATCCGTGGAACGATACCCGCCGAAGTCCACGATGGAGGTTGCATGTGCGTGACGCTTCGATGCGCGCGTCAGGTTCCGCAATCGGTTGCAGTATTGCGATGTCAACGAGATTCGGCCATGCTGAGTCTCCATGATGACACAAGGAGCGCCCCTTGGGTTCAACTTCCCGCGACCTGGATCGCAGTTGACGACGTTTCAACTCGGCCTCGAGGTTGCGGCGTGAGCGAGTCGTTGCTTCAGCGAGTGGCAGCTGGCGACACAACGACCGTCGCCCAATGCGTTGACCAGTTTGGAGGCCTGGTGTGGTCTCTCGCTCGCCGCTTGGTTCCCGCTTCCGAAGCCGAGGACGCTGTTCAGGAGGTCTTCATCGAGCTCTGGAAGAAAGCGTCCGCCTTCGACCCCACGATTGCCTCTGAGACGACTTTCGTGGCCATGGTGGCCAGGCGCCGCCTGATCGATCGCAGCCGCCGGGACCGTCGACGACACGAAGGCGAGGCGGTTCTTATCGACGACCTGCCTATCGCAGCCGTGGAAGCGCCGAATCCAACAGAGTTGCGAGAAGAAACCGCTCGCGCTGCCGAGGTTCTCGAACAGCTCAAGCCCGAACAACGGATTGTGTTGAAACTGGCGGTGTGCCAAGGCTGGCCGCACCAGCTCGTTGCTGACCGTCTCGGGCTCCCCCTTGGCACGGTCAAGACACACGTTCGGCGCGGCTTGGCGAGGATTCGCGAAGAACTGGGCACCGAGAAATGTGCCAGCGGCAAGGAGGCAACAGCATGAGTCGCTTTCTTGAGGCACGCTTGCTGGAGTTGTTTGCCGACAGTGTAACGGAAGGGCTATGCCCGGCTGGGGCCGCAGAGCTCCTGCAAGCTCTTCCCCATGGCTGCAGCGAATGTCTGGAATTCGGGCGGGCGGCTACTGCGATGGACCTCGCGCTCGCATCGCTTGTTGCTGAACCGCCACCTCTTGCTGTGCGGGATCGAATATTAATCGGGGTAGGCTGTTACATGGAATCCGTTGACCGTCGCGTGGCGGCGGGCCGGGAGGGGTTCAAATGAGAACATCTGGGAAGTGTCGGGTGATACGATCGACCAAGTCTGTCAGCTGGAAAGTTGAATGACCATGAACGCAGAAGCAAAACAAGCGAGCCTGATCATCGACTCCACAGCCAAGGCCATTGCCAATTGGACCGTGGAACAGCACGTCCAATTGGCACCGCACCTGCGGGATCGGTACGGGCTGAACTGGCGCGCCGATTGGGTTGGTCACGCCATTTCGAAGGTGCATTTGTTGGCGCAGGCCGTGGCGGTCCGAAACAGCGCCATGTTTGCGCACTCCATTCGCTGGCACTTTGAGTCGTTCAAGGCACGAGGTGTCGACCCAACTGATTTGCTGCAGAGTCTCGACTGCCTCAAGGGAGTATTGGCCGCAGAACTTCCGCCGCCAGTCGCTCGAGAGACTGTCGAATTCGTCGCGAACGCTATCAAATCCCTTGACAGTTCCATGGACCATGTTGAGTCAGAACCATTTGCTGCTTCAGGAATGAGAACGCCGGCCCTGAAGTATCTTGAAGCGATTCTGGAGGGCAATCGGGCAGCGGCCGAGTCAATAATCGTTGCCGCACACCAATCTGGCGCTTCGGTCGCCGAAATTTATGAGATGATCCTTGCACCGGCGCAACAACGCCTCGGGTGGATGTGGCATCACGGCGAGATCAGCGTTGCCGACGAACACTTCGGCAGCGCGACCACCCAGTCGGTGATGAGCCAGCTTCGACCGCACTTTCAACGCTTGTCCGACAAAGGGCGAAGCGTGGTCGCAACATCGACACCTGGCGATTTGCACGAGATCGGCTTGTGCATGGTGGCCAACCTCTTTGAGATCGATGGCTGGCACGTGACTTTTCTGGGGGCGAACACCCCGATTGCCGACGTCGTGGAACTTCTCGAGCGCCGGCGGTTCGACTTGCTGGCGCTCTCCGTTAGCACGGCGTTGACCCTGCGCGATGCAGGGGAGTTGATCGAAACGATTCAGGCTACGAGCGCAACCGCCGCGACGAAGGTACTTGTCGGCGGTCCGCCATTCCGGGTGGTTCGCGAGATTTGGCGCGAGCTGGGTGCGGATGGATGCGCCCTATCCGCGGTAGAGGCTGTTGCCGTGGGGAACCAGCTTGTCGGTGGATCAGAGGGATAAGCTGCAGCATTTTTTTCCCCAACAAGATGACGGAGTTTTATGCCATCGGGAAAGTGCGATCCCTGGAGCCGGTTTGAATCGCTCTTATGACTCCCGGTCGCAGCCCGATAGAGGAAAATCGCGTTTTGCAACCGGGCTCTCCGCTTTTCGGTTGTGTTGAGGCGGTCAAGCGCTCACGTGATCTGACGATCTCCGCGATACTCCGCCAACATTTTTTGAATCCAATCGGCTGACTCCAGCGAATCGCCTTGTGAGACCCGATGCCTGTCGGCCAGTGGTCGTCGTGAACCCCGCTGCCGGGTCACCGTTGGGGGAGCTCAGTGCGTGGGAGTAGCAAACAGATGATTCTTACGAAAGAACGGACAACCTCAATCCGATCGAAAAGGCCCCACGACCTCGAACTGAACTCCAGGATCGACATCCTGGCAGCCGAACGGGCGGTCCGGGACCTACTGATGGCCTTGGGGCAGGACGTGTCAGAAGCGGGCCTGTGCGACACGCCACGGCGAGTCGCGAAGATGTATGGTGAGTTGTTCGCCGGGCTCAACGACGACCCGGCCAAGCACCTGAGTCGTACATTTCCGGAGCAATGCGATGAGATTGTTTTGCTTCGCGACATCGACTTCGCCTCCATCTGCGAGCACCATCTTCTCCCATTCATCGGGCGAGCGCATGTCGCCTACCTGCCATCGGATTGCGTCGTGGGCCTTTCCAAGCTTGCCCGAACCGTTGATGCCTACGCACGTCGGCCGCAGGTGCAGGAGAGACTTACAGCGCAAATCGCCGACGCCCTGATGACTCACCTCCGTGCACGCGGGGCACTGGTCGTCATCGAGTCGGAGCATTTCTGCATGAAAATCAGAGGCGTAAGCAAGCCCAACAGCGTCATGGTGACCTCGGCCGTACGCGGGCATTTCAAGACGAATCCTGCGGCACGAGCCGAAGCGATGGCACTTATTGGCAAACGCAACTGTGATTGAGCAAGTCAAAGAAACTTTGAAAGGAGAATTAGAGTAATGAGAATCGTATTTGCCTCTTGCGCGGCGTTGACCGTCGCGCCAATCTTCGGTTGTTTTCAGATGCAAGAACCTGCACCCGAGACGGCAAAGATTCGGGTCGTCCACGCCAGCCCGGATGCACCGGCCGTGGACATTTGTGCCAACGGCTCGGCCGCGTTCAGCGATGTGGCATTTCCCAGTGCCACGGACTACGCAACCGTCGAAGAGGGGACATACCAGATTCGCGTGGTTGCGGCGGGAAACAGTTGCGGTGGTGGTGGTGTAATCAACGCCGCACTCCCGTTACCAGCGGATACCGAGACCACCGTCGTTGCTGTAAACACGCTGGATTCCATCGAGCCGCTCGTCCTCGAAGATGACAACTCCGCCCCGTCGGCGGGAACGGCCAAGGTTCGATTCGTTCACGCTTCACCTGACGCCCCAACCGTAGACATCACCTTGACGGACGGCACTACGCTTTTCGACAACGTGGCCTTTAAGGAGGTCGGCGATTACATCGAGGCACCGGCGGGTACTCTCGATCTGCAAGTACGCGATGAGACCGGAACGGCCATAGTGCTCACGCTTGAAGACGTAACCCTGGAGGCCGGAACGGTCTACACGGTTTATGCGATTGGATTGCTTACTGGATCACCGGCGCTCGATGCGCTGATCACAATGGATAACGAATAGTAAATTGGAAACTTTTATTGGAAAGGGTTGGATTGTAATGATTCGCAAACTATCGATGCTAATGGTGCTGGGTGGAATGGTGGCCTTCGCGGCAGTGAGCCTCGCGGGGGATGACAAGGCCAAGGAGAAGCCGAAGACGATCGTCGAGACGGCCGTTGCAGCCGGTCAATTCAAGACTCTCGCGAAGGCACTTGAGGCTGCGGAACTGGTGGACACGCTCAAAGGCCCCGGTCCGTTCACGGTGTTTGCACCCACCGACGAAGCCTTCGCCAAGCTGCCGGAAGGCGCGCTGGACGGCCTTCTGAAGGACAAGGCCAAGCTCAAGGCGGTTCTCACCTATCACGTCGTATCGGGCAAGGTGATGGCGGCGGATGTCGTGAAACTGAAAGACGCCAAAACGGTCAATGGTCAGATGGTCACCATCGATGTCAAAGACGGCGTCAAGGTGAATGATGCAAAAGTGACGAAGACGGATATCGAAGCGTCGAACGGCGTGATTCACGTCATTGATACGGTGCTTATGCCAAAGTAACAGGCTAACAGCATTCTTAAAGACAATCCGGGGCGCACCTGTTATTGATTAAATAGGTGCGCCCTACATTCAGGTGTAGGGCGGTCGAACGACCACTTTAAGGAGTCGACGCATGAATTGCGGGCACACGAACAAAATAGTGGTAAATGCGTTCCTCTGGATAACGGCCGCAATTCCCGCTTCCGCTGATCCAACGAAGAGTGACTGGCCGCAGTGGCGAGGGCCGACGCGCGATGGCGAAATTTCTGGCGGTCCAGCGTGGCCGAGCTCCCTAAATGCGTTAAGTAAGCGCTGGCATGTGGAACTCGGTCCGGGCTACTCCGGACCCATCATCTGGGGCAATCGCGTCTTCGTGACAGAAACCGAAAACAACGAGAAGGAAATCGTTCGGGCGTTGGACCGCACGACGGGCAGCGAACTATGGCGGGCATCGTGGAGCGGAGCACTGAGCGTGCCGTTCTTTGCGAAGTCCAACGGCGATTGGATTCGATCCACGCCGGCGTGCGATGGCGAATCGCTCTTCGTCGGCGGCGTGCGCGACGTCCTTGTTTCTTTGGATGTCTCAACGGGAGCGGAGCGTTGGCGATTCGATTTTCCTGAGCGACTGGGCGCTCCAGTTCCGGCGTTTGGATTCGTATCTTCTCCCTTGGTTGCTGGCGAATTTATTTACGTACAAGCCGGAGGCGCTTTCGTCAAACTAAACAAGAAGACTGGAGAGCTAGTCTGGAAAACCGCCGAAGGCGACGGAGGAATGGATAGCGCCTTCTCGTCGCCAGTGCTTGCAAAGTTGGGCGGCATGGACCAGGTGTTGGTTCAGATGCGCGAGGAGCTCATGGGTGTACACCCCGATGATGGACGAATCCTTTGGCGACAAACAGTGCCGTCCTACCGAGGGATGAACATTCTGACGCCGACGGTGTTTGGAGATGGCATTTTCACGAGTACGTACAAGAACCGCACTTTCTTCTACACCGTAACTAATCGTGAAGGCGCGTTTTCAGTGAAAGAGGCTTGGGACAACCCGGCGCAAGGTTACATGTCCTCTCCTGCGATCATTGGCGATCATGCCTACATGCACTTGGGTAACGGTCGCCTTTGCTGCATCGACCTTCGCTCGGGAAAAGAAGCCTGGCGATCGAAGCCGTTCGGTAAGTACTGGAGCATGGCCGTTCAGGGAAATCGGATTCTCGCGCTGGATGAGCGGGGGGAACTGCTGCTCATTGAAGCCGCTCCAGACGAGTTTCGCTTGCTCGATCGAAAAGAGGTCTCGGACAAGGAGTGCTGGGCGCATGTGGCGGTCAGCCAAAACGAAATTGTGGTGCGTGATCTGGGCGGCGTCACCCTTTTTGATTGGCCACCGGCCAAGTTCGAGGAGTGAAAACACATACATGGTAAAGAATACTGGAGGAGATGAATCGATGCGGTTAATTGGCTATGCCCATACGGCTACTACTCAGGAAGTTCGAAATCGATGCGCCCATCGGCTTGTATTGATGATGGCTGCGATGGCGGCGATTCCGATTGCCGGTGGTTGCAACGCTTTCAATCCGCCTTTGGAGGTGGTCGAAAAAGTGGACCTTGGAAGTTACACGGGCCGCTGGTACGAGATCGCGCGGTATCCGAATTCGTTCGAACGGGGATGCGTCGGTGTAACGGCCGACTACTCTCTGCGCCAGGACGGGCGAATCAATGTTCTCAACACGTGCGTCGAAGGCAACCTCGACGGGGACGTTCGAACCATCCAAGGAATTGCCCGCGTTGTCGAAGAAGAGACGAACGCCAAGCTCGCGGTCACCTTCTTCGGGCCATTTGAAGGCGATTATTGGATTCTCGAGCTCGGTAATGATTATGAATACGCCGTGGTGGGCGACCCGAGCCGCAAATTCCTTTGGATCCTCAGCCGCGAACCTGTTCTCGACGATGGCCTATACCAAGACATTCTGAGTCGTCTTCCCGAGAGGGGCTATGATCCTCAAGAGCTGGAACAGATCCTTCAACAGGTCGAGGCAGAATAGGGATTGCCTGAAATAATCGAGCAACAGATGTGCGTATTCGTTAATGGAGTCAGTAATCACTTCGGCGGCTAGCTTGTTGCCTCGCTAATCATCCGCAACGGGACAACTGAGACTCTTGCTGTACATGCCGGACCTATCGAAGCAGCAGGGGCGTCGCTTACCTTTCGCGAGCATGTCGCAAGTGGTTTCGATCCGCTTGACGCGAGTCTCGGGCCGCTTGGGTGAGGTGATCCAGTGAATGAAATCGCGTCGAGCAGCGGGCGTGATGTCCGCCCAAGCTTCCCGTACCTTCGCGACTGCAGACGCAAGAGCTTTTTTCAGATCTTGCGGCACCGTAGGCTCCGGCTCTTCGGCAACCGGCGCGATTTCAAGAGACACGACATCACCAACTTCAGCACCCGCCGCTTCGCGAAGCTCTTGTTCTACTTTGAGCCAGTGGCCTCCCTCGCCATCTGGTTCGAGCATGGCTGAAAAAGTGACACCATCAAACGTGCCCGCAACGGTCACCTGGCCTCGTGACGGAAGCTTTGCGCTGGCCTCTTTTGGTAATGTTAGAAATGCCCAGGATTCGGACGACTTTGTTGCCTTTGGGCGGAATAGCGTCGCGGTGAACCGGACCATGGAAGACTCGATATCATTTGATTTGCCGTGCAACTTGCCGCTGACTTTCTTACTTTTGCCATTGATGGAATCATCATCGTAACCGTTAGTGCGCGGCTCCATCCTTACGGAGTCGGCAGTTCTCGGCTCCGCGGCGCTGCGATTAATGGTTGCCTTTTTTGCGGTTTTCGTTGGCTTCTTAGACGTTTTCTTGGCCATTGTCATCACACTAACTGATTAGCCCACATCTTAACAAGCGTTCGCGGATGTCCGCGATTCGCCGGCAATCGAAGTAGAACGTGGTCGAGCATCTTCGTTGTGAAGATTTGCGTGACAGTACTCGAGTTGATTGTGGCCCACTCAACCCACCTTGCGTCTAATGGCGAAACAGCATCGATCTGACCATTCTTGGTTTCCGGAATGGTTGGGCTCGCCCGTTACCAAGGCTGATCTGCAACTTCCATGATTCCATCTTCGCCCCATAGGCGATTGCGATCCATGATCCATCGGATGGCCCCCAGCATCCCCGCGTGCTCGCATGAGACCGCTAGAAGCTCGTCGTTGTCACATTGCGTCACTGTTTTGCCCATAACCACGGCTGGAATCTGTGCGGCGAGAAGTTGGTCGCGTTTGAACTCTGCAGCCTCGGCGTATGTTGCATCGAAGCGTATTCGCTGCTCGTATCTCATTCGCCAGAGAAGCGCGTGGACCTCATCATGTTTGACGTTTAGGTGTGCGTCGCAACGAAGGTCGTGGCCATCCTCCGCAAGCATTGCCACGGTTGCACCAGCGCCGAAGCTGTAGGAATTGTCGCCGGCGTCGACATGCAACACCCAGCGCATCAGGCAGTATTGTCCCCACACTTCATGCAATCGCAGCCGAATGTGATCCGGCCGGTATGCGCGGAGTTGCTCAACGCTGATTAGTGCCTCGCGGAACCGCGAAACCGTGCCCGGCGCCGGCACTTTGATCTCATGCGCCTCAACGCTTATCCCTCGACGACGTGCGTCCGCCACCTTGAGCTGCACCAGATTGGCCTGAACAGCTTGTCCCATCGCGCGAACATCCGCGGCCGATCGCGTCTTTGATTGCGTGTTCGTTTGTACTGGAAGTTCCATGCTGCTCCTCGTCGCTTACTGAACCGGAACTGACCATTCTATCGAGCCTCGCCGCGTGGTACTATCCGTCCATGCCGTTTTACGACCAACACCTGCATTCGCGTCATTCGTTCGACTCGCAAACCGAACCAGCCGACAACGTGCGCGCCGCGATTGAACGCGGCCTGGCGGGGCTTACGTTTACGGAGCACTTCGACACGCACCCCGATGACTGGAAGACGTGCACCTATGATGACCAAGCGTATTCGGAGACGATCCGCAAACTCCGCAGCGAATTCGGTCGCGACATTTGGATCGGCAAGGGTGTCGAAATCTGCTACCAGCCGAAAACGATGCCCTATGTACTCGATTTTCTCTCTAACCACGACTTCGATTTGGTCATGCTCAGCGTACATTATTTTCGCGGTCGGGCTATTCACCTTCGTGAGGGGTGGGGGGCCATGACCGTCGAAGAGATTACGCGAGTCTACCTTGAAACCGTTCTGGAGGCTGTGGTCTTTTGCGGCAAACTCCGCGAGAAGTCAGGTCGCGTTTTCGATGTACTGGGACACCTCGACCTGGTGAAGAGATACAGTCAGCGGTTTCATGGGCGTTACGACGTATCGCCTCATGCTGATTTGATAGACGAGATTCTCAAGGGCTGTCTGGCGGCGGAATTGATCCCCGAGATTAATACTTCAGCACTGCGCCAAGGATTAAGCGAGTCAATGCCGAATGCAGTTACGGTGAAGCGCTACGCAGCGCTGGGCGGAAAAGCGATGTCACTCGGGTCTGATTCCCATCGCGCACAGGACATCGGAGCCGGCTTCGATAGTGCGGTGGAAATGCTTCGCGACGCCGGCATAACGCAGACAGCCGTCTTCAAGGGCCGCACGTTTATCTCGACCGAGTTCGATTGATGGCGGCGAGACCTCGTGGTTTCGACTTGTCCCTTGCTACGCTCGCAGATTAGCAAGTAACCGTTGGCACGCCGTTCGTTCGATCGGAGGGCGACGCTAGCGACGGTTGGTGCTCATGCCGCCGTGCCGCACCCACCGTGTGCGAGAATTTCTCCATGAACTGATGCGGCGTGAGCTTCGCTTCGCGCGCGAGAGCTGCAAGGATCGTCGGCGATTCCAGGTCAGACCGCTCCAGGCGAATCATGTACGCACGGGCCACGCTGTAAGAGTAGCTCGATAGATCGACCCGCCGGATTTTCGTTCGATTCGTTACTGGATCGATCATTTCTTCGAAGGGAACAGGTACGAGATTGCCGTTCTGTAATGTGACCATGATTCCCGGGGGAAGATCGCGCGATGCATCGAGCAGCAGTCGCACGCCTCCGTGACCAAGATCACGAGTGTATACCATGTCTGAGGTCGCCGGCCGCGCGCAGCGTAGTTCGTAACCCAGTGTGTGACCGACAATCGTGATTTTCTCGCCGCGCTCCGAGAAGCGGCGCTCGACTTCTTCCTTCAAGATTTGGGCCAAGGGAACCTCGGACAAACGTGGATGTCCGGCGGCATCAACCGGCACCTCGCGCCCGAGCAGCCGCGACAACTCCGCCACATCCCCGAGCTTGTATGCAAGACCCTCAGCCACAACCGCGACGCCGTCGGATCGGCCCATCATTCGTCGTTTGAGCATCGCACCTTCAAGGACGTCACCGATTCGCGCGACCGTTGTCGTATCCGGAAACTCCTCTGGAATCAGCGTCAAGGTCGCTCCTGCCGCCTTGCCGATTCCCTGTGCGAGGAAACCGGCATTGCGGCCCATCGTGACCACCACATACCAGCGCTTGGTCGTGCGCGAATCTTCCATCAGGTTCGAGACAATCTCAGCACCGACGTGTCGTGCGGTGTTAAAACCAAACGTGGGCACATCGCGCGGCAGCGGCAGGTCGTTGTCGATTGTCTTAGGCACATGCACGACGCGGATTTGCCCGTTAGAGTGCTCGGCCACAAAGCGCGCGCTGAGCGCGGTGTCGTCACCGCCGATTGTGAGTAGGTGAGTCACCCCCAGGGCAGTCAACCGCTCAACCACGCGGGTTGTCTTCTGTGAATCAGCCTGTACAACCGAGGAAGACTTGAGCTTCGTTTGATCCAGAAGACTCGTTCGCGCCGTCCGCAACACCGAACCGCCGTCGAAATGGACCCGGCTCATGTCCTTGATCTTTAAGTCGACGACGTGTTCATTCACGTCGAACTTATCGGAGACCAGGTTGCTGAAGCCGTCATAGAAACCGAGGACGCGCAAACCATTGTTTACCGCCTCGATCGCTGCCGCCCCGATCACGCCGTTAATTCCCGGCGCGGGACCGCCGCCGACAATTATCCCCATGGTTGACTGAATCATGTTCACTATCCTGAAACACTCTGCGCGACCGAATCCGCGAACTTTGTATCATAGTATATCGACGCGATGCTATCGAGTTTACAATCAATTCGTGGCGTCGATACGATAGAATGCGACGAACGGACACGCTACGGTAAGTGTGGACGCGCTTTGACTACGACATTCATAGCTTGAACAACGAGTATTCTACAGACCTGACTCACTCGCCGACGAAACACGCGGAACCGATTCGTCCACCGCGATGTCGCTTCCTTGCCTGGTGGCTTTTGACGTCCATCGGCGCGGTGGCATTTCTTATGGTCGGCACCCTGGCCAGCTATCACGCTGAACTTCGCAACGACCAGTATCAACTCATTCATCTCGGCCAGACGCTCTATCATGGCGGTCGTCTTTATGTGGACTGTTGGGAAAACAAGCCTCCGGGCATTGCGTGGATTACCCTGTTGGGACTTTGGATGACTAAAGGAGACCCGGTGGGGGCGTGGTTGCCGTTGGCGCCAATGGCTCTCGCCGCGGTTGCACTATTCGGAATGGCCGTTCGGAGAACACTTGGCGACACCACGGCCTGCTTCTCGGTGCTCATGGTCGCCGCCATCTATTCTCTCAGACTCTACGATTCACCTTCGATCAATCCAGATTTCTGTTCCTCCATTTTGGAACTGGCGGCCCTATCTCTATGGTGTCATGCTATGGCACCTTTAGACCATGCGCACAAAGGCATTCGCCGGTCGCAACTCCTGAAGTGTCTATTGGCTGGGTTAATCTGGCTTGCGGCCACCATGTGTAAGCAGGTGGGGTGTGTGGGACTGCTGGCCATAACTTTGACCCTGGCTGTTCTCGCGATGTGGAATGCCGACGCGAGAAGGTGGTTATCAAGCACGCTCGTTGTCTGGCTTGGATTCGCGTTGGGTCTGCTGACCGTGGGGACAGTGCTTGCCTATCAGGGAATTACGGGAGAGGCATGGCGCGCGATCGTCTCGTTTAACACTACCTTGGCAAGTCCGGGCGCATTGCTTTCGCGCATCGAGAACGACCTACCGCGCATTTCCAGCGAATTTGCACCCCTGGCGCTACCGATATGGCTTGCGCTAATCGGACTTGTGCTTTCTCTGCGCAGAAAACCTGCGAACGATTTCACCCGCACGATGGCTCTTGGCGCACTCACATGGCTGATTCTGGCTGGGATGTTCGCCCTACTAGGCCCCAGTCGCGCGATGCGCTATTGGTTGGCTCTTTTCCCACCACTACTGCTTCTTGCTTCCGCGGGAGTCGCGAAATTGGTTGAACTCTTTCGGTTGTCAGAGCGAGGGCATCGCACAACGCTTGCGTGTGTGTTCATGACAGTTGCATTTCTATTAACTCGCCCGCTTTACGACGCCATGAAGCACGGCGTCGCAGCTTCTGTGGTTTCATGGCAAAAGGACTCCAGAGAGCGTGATCGCCTTCAAGCAGTCGGTGCCGAGATACGCAACCGCGCATCAAGTGATGATCGAATCTACGTGTGGGGCTATCACGCGGGTGTGTATGTCTATTCGGACCGGCTTTCGGCTTCGCGATTCGTGTACCCGAGATCGCCACAACAGACTGATGAAATTCTCACAGCCCTGGAGTCGGGGCATGCAAAGTTATTATTGTTGCCCAAGGGCGGCGCCATTCGCTTTGATCCTTCGTGCGATGAGATTTGTGCAAATCGGATCAAACGGGTCATGGATGGCTGCCAGGCCACAGAGGACGTTGGCGACTATCGGGTATGGGCTTGCAACTAGTATCGATTGGACCCAGCAAACAAAAACGGGCTGCGCATATTGCACAGCCCGTTCGAATAAAATCATTGAATTGACTACTGGGCGGTACCAGCCGGTGCCAGTTTTGATAGTGTTTGGTTGATCTTCTCACCCAGCGACTCGACGGTGAACGGTTTGACGATGTAGTTGTTCACGCCGGCTTTGATGGCCTCGAGCACACGAGACTTCTCCGCCTCGGTCGTGCACATGATTATGGGAACAGACTTGTTGACCTCGCGAATCTTGCGAACCAACGTAATGCCGTCCATGTTGGGCATGTTCCAGTCAACAAGCATGAGGTCAGGCACCTGCTGATTAAACGAGGCCAACGCCTTGACGCCGTCCTCCGCCTCCACCACATCGGTGTGCCCCAACTGAGACAGAACGTTCTTTTGAATGTTCCGAATCGTTCGCGAATCGTCTACGAGCATGATCTTCACGCGCCTGCTCCTACTGGCACTTTGGCCGCATTGGCTTTCAATGTTTTCGTGACCACCAATCCGACTTCCACATGAAAATCGCCCATGGCCGTCGAACAGGGAATCATCAATCGGGGTGTCGTTTTCGGCCCCGCAACGTTATGGTTCTTGCCTACGATCACGTTCGGCAACGAGATTGAAACGGACAAACCCTCGAACTGCGCCTTGGCTCCGCCTGCGACCATGTTTGCGAGTTCGCCGATAGCGTCGGAAAAGTCCGGGTGATCCTGCGTGATTTCGACGCCGGCGAACTGGGTGGCCACTTTCGACGCAACATCAAAATCAAAATGCAGCACGACGCACCCTGCAGCATCACCGGAAATACCAATGACGCCAGATACGTCGGTTATCGGGCCGTCGTTCAACTTCAATTGGGGTTTCCCGACGCTGATCTTGGTGTGACACATTGTCTCGAATGTGTTGCAGATCGATTTGACAAACGGATTGATATATCGGACGTCCATGAAAGGGCAGCTCCCATCTGCAATTATTGCGAGTTCGGTCGCCCACTGCTGATCGTAAAGCGACTGCGAAAAGCCTACTCGCCAATGTCGGTATCGGTGCTCATCTCGACCGACTGAAAATCGATGATGGCAATACTGTTAGTTGGATTAGCCCGGTTTCGCGTCCGATGTGATTTATTAAGCAATTGAGGTCATTTCAACCCGCAGGCTTTGCCTCGGGAAGAAACCTGATTCCTCTCATTTTCGCCAATAGACGCACCTTCTGCGGAGCTAAGAATTCATGACGGGCGCAGTTCTTGATTGCGATGTCGATGCGCCGATTGGATTGCGCACCACGTCGGAAGCATCGCAAACGCAGATTGTTACATTTCGCCTGGGGCGTGAGGACCATGGGATCGAAATAATGCACGTGCAGGAGATCATCCTGCTCGGGCAAATCACACGTATACCAAATGTTCCGGAGTACGTAACCGGACTCATCAATCTGCGCGGGCATGTGATTCCCGTTATCGACCTTCGTAAGCGATTCGCACTTTCGGAACAGTCGATCACGGAGCACTCTCGAATCATCGTGCTGAACGTGCATACACGGACCATGGGAGTGATTGTGGACTCAGTGAATCAGGTGCTGCGAGTCGCGCGAAACCAAATCGAGCCGCCGCCACAGTCGGTCAACCTGCTGGTGCGCGCGTACCTAAGCGGTCTGGTGAAACTGCGAGAGAAAATCTTGTTTCTGCTGAACGTGGAATACCTTGCTGAAGATGTCCGTGAACATGGTCGCGAGGGTTAAGACCGCTTAGAGAATGTCTGTGTGCGTGGACTCAGATGAGCCTGGTTGAGTGAGATTATCGTGGACCTCGTAAAGTTGTCAGACACGGAATTCAGGAAGGTTGCAAAGATCGTTTACGATCGGACGGGAATCCATCTGCCTGATTCAAAGCTCAGCCTGTTGAGCAACCGTCTCCGAAAGCGACTTCGGGCGCTCGAAATAAACGCGTTCGAGGACTACTACAAGCTCTTGTGCGACCCAAGACGCATGGAAGACGAACTTCCGCACTTTCTGTCGGCGGTAACTACAAACGAAACCTACTTCTTCCGCAATGAATCTCTCTGGAAGTATTTTCGCGAGTCATGGCTTCCACAAACCATCGAAAAAAAGAAGGCTCGCGGCCTTAAGTCGATTCGCATCTGGAGCGCTGCCAGCAGCAGTGGGGAAGAGGCCTACACGACCGCCATCTGTCTCTGTGAAACTATACCAGACATTTCCATGTGGCGGATCAATGTTATCGGCAGCGACATCAGCCAGAAAGTCCTCGAGCGTGCGCGAAGCGCGGAATACAACGACTACGCAGTCTCGAAACTGAGTCGCGAGAAAGTCGCGCAATGGTTTGAGACGGTGGGCGATCTTCACCGGGTCAAGCCGAAACCACGAGGCCTGGTCTCGTTTCAATTCCACAACCTCCGCGACAAGTTTTCCGGTGGTCAATTCGATCTCGTCTTCCTGAGAAATGTACTCATGTACTTTGATCTCGAAATGAAGAAGCGCGTATTGGCGAATGTGATAAACGCGCTCGTGCCCGGCGGCCAGCTGGTTGTGGGAGATGTTGACCCGCTACGCAACACACCCGGACTTTCCGGCACGCTTAACCTGTCGTACATCGCCCCCAACGTCTACCAGAAGCCCGAAGCATCCGTTCTGACGAGTGCGGGTGCTTGTGAGAAAGGTGGCGCACGATGAGCCGACCGGTCGAAGTGACTCCCGAACTATTGTCCGGCTTTCTCGATGAAGCTCCGGAGTACCTTGAAATGCTCGACTCGGGGCTGATGAACTTTGAGTCCCGTGCCAGCGGGGGACTTCTGTCACTCGACGAATCGACTGACAAGGACCGCATGAACGAGATGTTCCGCGCTGCACACAGCCTGAAAGGCCTGGCGGCTGCACTTGGTTTTGACAAGATCAAGGAAGTCACCCATCGAATGGAGACGCTGTTCGACCAGGTTCGAATGCGCAAACGTGACCTTTCCACTTCCAGCTTCGAAACACTCTTTCGTGTGGTGGATCAACTGAGAGCGCTCGTGCAGGAGCTGGCACAGGACGCGGGAGAGCACGTGCCAATCGATGGCATTCTAACGGAACTCGACGCGGTACTTAACGGAGCGGCAGTACCGACGGATTCATGTCTGTACGCTTCAGAATTGGAAGCAATCGTCAACGGAGAATCGGCAAGCAAGTTGGCGGAGTCTATGGTCGAGTCTTGTGGGCAGCTTGCGTTAGACCCAGAGCTGACGAGCCTGTTCGTCGAAACCACGATGGAATCGCTGGAGGAACTCAGCGAAGGCCTGCTGGCTCTTGAAAGCGCGCCAACAGATATCGACCTGCTTAATGGTGTATTTCGCAACGCACATAACATCAAAGGTGCGTCCGGAGCAGCCGGCTTAACTCGGATGAACCAACTGACTCACAACATGGAGTCCGTGTTCGACCACTTGCGCCATAAGCGCCTTGCTATCGAGGATGATCTGATGGGGGCGCTACTGTCCTCTGTCGACACGATTCGCGCAGTGATGGACAGCATCCGCACTGGCCGGATTGTAGACGTGCGCGCGGGACTGACCGGAGATCATCTGCGGCGTTGGACCGACGCTGAAATGGGCCACGAGGTATCCCCGGCGGTCGTGTCGACGCCGACAGAGCTGTCTATGAACTCTTCGCCGGTTGAAACGAAACCAGTTGCAGCGACGCGCCTAAACGGCGGCGACGGTGGAACTATGTTTCACGTGAGAGTTGTCTTCCCGGACGGGTTTGAAGAGTCAGCCATCCAAACGTATCTCATTACGAATAAGTTGAACGACGTTGCAAAAGTTATTTCGAGCGAGCCACCTCTTGAATCCATAGCCGGCGACACGACCGTAAAGTACGTCAATCTCATCATTCGAACGGATCGGGCAGCCAGTTCGCTTCAACAGCTCATCTCGGTTTATTCGACGGAATCGGTTACTGTGACACCCTGCGACGAGCAGCAAGCGGCGGGCATTGTGACGGTACCGACAGCGGCGATCCACGGTGCAATTGCAGACCTAGCCTCGATCGCACCTGAGTCGAAGACCGCGGCCGCCAAGCCTGATTCACCAAAGGATACCGTTAGTTGTGGCGTGTCACCTGCTCCAAGGGTCGCCCCGCGCATCGTGGAGAACCCGTCGACCGCCAGTGTCAGATCAGAACCTGCCGCCGCTGAGCGCACAGAATCCGTGTCGAAGCCAGTCGAGACGCTCCGTGTCGATCAGGAGAAGCTCGATCAACTCATGAACCTTGGCGGCGAGCTCGTTATCAACCGAGCGCGTTTCCATTCTGTTCACGGTCGCTTCCGTACGGTTTTCGATGGCCGAAACTACGGTTACCTTGTCGACGACATCAACCAGCGGCTGTCAAAGCTCGATGAACGCCTGCAACTTCTCGCTGACGGCAACGGCATGAACCGTCGCGTTCACGAACTGACAACCGAAGTCCGCAGCCTCTCTCAGGATTTCTCATCGATTCGATCGTTAACGCACCGAGTGCATGATCTCCGAACTTCCATGCACGACTTCGACGAAGCATTGCACGCACTCAATCGCGTCTCGGATGGAATTCAAAAGCAAATCATGGGCACGCGCATGGTGCCGATCGGACCGACTTTCAATCGCTTTAAGCGCGTTGTTCGCGATATCGCGAAATCCAGCGGGAAGCAAATTGAACTCGTCCTGAAGGGAGAGTCCACCGAACTCGACAAGCGGATGATCGACGAACTCGCCGATCCCTTGACGCATATGGTTCGAAACTCGGTTGACCACGGCCTCGAAATGCCCGACGTTCGGTTCGCAAACGGCAAAAACCCCATCGGCACGGTCACGCTCGAAGCCTCACACCGAGGCAACAGCATCTGCATCGAAGTCAGCGACGATGGGGCAGGCGTAAGCATCGACCGAGTTAAGGCAAAGGCCATCGAGAAGGGACTGACGACCGAAGCATTGCTCGCAAAAATGAGCGACCGGGAAATCGTTCAATTCATTTTGCAACCGGGTTTTTCAACCGCGCAGAAAGTCACCGACCTTTCTGGTCGTGGCATGGGCATGGACATCGTCAAGTCCAAGATCGAGAAACTGAGCGGAACCGTGGAAATCGATACGACACCGGGCAAAGGCGCCCGCATTACTATCAAGCTCCCACTCACGCTCGCGATCCTCACCTCGATGGTAGCGCGTATTGGTCACGGCATCTATGCAGTGCCGCTCGAAACCGTCGCTGAGATAATCAAAGTGCGGCAAGCCGACTTCCAGTTCATTCATAAGCGCAGAGTCGTGCTCGTGCGCGATCGAATTGTTCCTGTGGTTACATTTGAAGAAGCATTTGCAACATCACTCGAAGAGCTCACGACGCGTACGCGAAATGAAAGTGAGCAAACGCTGGTGATCGTAGGACTTGATAATGAGCAACTCGGCCTCGTGGTGGATGAATTGCTCGGTCAGGAAGACGTTGTGATCAAGTCCATCGCTGAGAACTATCGAAACGTACGCGGTGTGGCCGGGGCATCCATCCGTGGCGATGGAACTGTTTCACTCATCCTCGATGTTGGTGCACTCATTGAAATGGCTTCGCGCGCTGCAACGCATGCTTCAATAGCGGCGAAAGAAGCACAAGAATTGGCAGGAGTCTGAACGACGCATGACGATTGCACTGGCAGATGAACAGGTACTCGCTGACGCCTTGCGAACCGTCGCAGTAAACGGGTCGTATAACGCTTCTCGTGCGCTGTCGAAATGGTTGCATCGCGGGGTGCGGCTAACTAGCGAGGGCTTCCGACGCATCTCTATGACCGAAGCGTCATCTGTTCTCGGCGATCCCGAGTCGATCATTGCGGCCATCCATATGCCCTTGGCAGGAGATTTGAGTGGCCACCTGTTGCTCGCATTTCCAGCCGAAGTCGGGTTGACCCTTGTAGATATGTTGCTGCAACAACCCGAGGGAACATCAACCCAGTTTGAGGAACTCGAACAATCCTCCCTACAAGAAACCGGCAACATTGTCGGCACATCCTACGCGAACAGCCTGGCTCGTTGGCTGAAACTTCGACTCGAACCCCAGGTGCCGACTTTTCACTACGACATGGCCAGCGCAATTATCGATCCATTGGTGGCAGACATGGTGGCTGTTCACGATGAAGTCTACGTCGCCGAAACGGACTTTCTGCTCGACGGTCGCAAGCTGCATTGGGGTCTGTTGCTTTTGCCGTCAATGGAGTCGCTAGAGAAGATGCGCGACTGCTGCAAACAAGAGAACGTGCGCCGGCAGGCCATGCAGACCATTGCGGTCAACGGCGCATTCAATGCGTCGCGTGCCATGTCGAAATGGCTCAAACGGGGCGTGAAAATCTCGACCGACGGCTTCATTCGCCTTCCGATTGGCGAAGTGTCGGGGCGATTTGAACCATCTTCACCAATCGTAGCATTGCACCTTCCGTTAGGGGCCCAAATGCACGGCCATTCGCTGTTGGCCATGACCGTTGAACACGCTTTGAGATTATGTGAGACATTGATGGGCGCGGCCGTCGGATCGCTTTCCGAACTTGGCGAGCTTGAACAGTCCTGTCTCTGCGAGACCGGGAACATTATTTCCAGTGCGTTTGTAAACAGTTGGTCGTCGTGGCTCGACCTACACGTTGAACCACAATCACCGCAATACCTACACGATCTGCCCGATGCCATTCTTAATACGATGATTGCAGAGCAAGCGCGAACCGCAGACGAGGCTTACCTCACGCGAACTGAGTTCTTGGTAGATGAACAACCCCTGGAATGGGTGTTCATACTCCTGCCTTCTACGTCCGGCCTGAAAATCATCGAAATGGCATGCTCTTGAGCGGGATCAAACAATGACGGCAACGAGTGCGACATTGACCAAACCATCCTCCGGCGGAACACCGTCAGCGAAAGGGATTTCGCACACCATTGGAATCGCCGGAATTAAGGTCGTCCGGGTGCCGGACACGATTCGCACCGTACTGGGCTCGTGCGTCGGTGTTGCGCTGTACGATCGAATCGCCAAGATCGGCGGCATGACGCACGTCATTCTCCCCAATTCCAAAGAGGGCAGCGGAGATCCAGGGAAGTTCGCCGACACCGCCGTGGAAATGCTCGTCGAAATGCTCATTCAAAATGGGGCGGAGCGTACAAGGCTTGCAGCCAAATTGTCGGGCGGCGCCGCCATGTTTGGGACCGCCAGCAACAGCAACCTGGGCGCGCGAAACGCGGAGGCTGTGCGCTCAAAACTTGCTGAGCTGTCCATTCGCGTAGTCGCCACAGACTTAGGTGGAACGAAAGGGCGCAAGATGCAACTCGACCCCGCAACCGGAGACGTGCAGGTTGAAATCATTGGTGAGTCTCCTCGGACGATCTAGTCGAAAGGAACTAACTGTGTCAACGCGAGTGCTGGTTGTAGACGATGCGAAGTTCATGCGACACATGCTGAAGAACATACTCACGGGCATTGGGTTCGAAGTCGTGGGTGAAGCCAGCGATGGCAATGAAGCCTGCGAAAAATACGCAGAGCTGAACCCCGATGTCGTCACCATGGACATCGTCATGCCCAAACTCGGCGGTCTTGATGCGTTGAAGCAAATCAAGGGCAAGAACCCAGCCGCCCGCGTGGTGATGATCTCCGCCATCGACCAGCGCGAGCCTTTGATGGAAGCCTTGAAGCTCGGTGCAGCCGATTACGTCGTCAAACCATTCGAGAAAGAGCGCGTCGAAGAGGCAATGAAGCGCGTCATGGCAAACTGACATATACCATACGCAGCGTCCCACTTTGACTAGCGTGCCTGTACCCACAACTCGCAAAGAGTGATCGCAAGAGCGAGCCGCTTGGCCTGGAAATACTGCTCCACGCCGACTAGGCAAATCAATTCACACCACCGTGGACGAACCGCGCGAAAAACCTAAAATGCACTCCTCAGCCGTCGGAGCGATTTGATGCCGAAAACTTCCGCCAACGTCGCCGTCTTTCCCGGAATGTTTGATCCCGTCACGCACGGGCATCTCGACATCATTCAACGCGCGGCAGGGCTTTATGGTCGTCTCATCGTCGCAATTGGCGATAACCCGCTAAAAACAGCCGTCTTCAATCCGGAAGAGCGCAGGCGGATGCTTGCCGATCACACGGGACACCTGACCAACGTCGAGATTGAGATTTATTCCGGATTGACCGTCGAGTTCGCTCGCACCATCGGGGCCAAAGTGATTCTTCGCGGCATTCGCGACACCGTCGATCTTCACGCAGAGCTTGAAATCGCCACTACCAACCTGATCATCGGGGACATCGAAACCGTGTTCCTCATGACCAGCCGCCAGCACATTCTCACATCGAGCACGCTGATCAAGCAGATCGTTGAGATTGGCAGGTATGACTCTGACCACCTCTCCCGTCTGGTCCCATTAGACGTTGCCAAGCGTTTGAAAACAAAGCTTCGGAAGAATCGTACGCCAGGTTCGCTGACGAATGCCAATGACTTACCCCCATGATGAGCGATTATTCAGGGAACCGTCTCGAACTCATTTTGATAGTTTCTGAGGTCGCGCAAATCAAAGTCGTCATCGGTATCGAAATCAAACGGCCCGCACGTCAGCGAATTGATGTGATTCGGTCCGCCCAAACAGGGGAGTCCTAGTGCAAAATCGACAAGGCTCGTTTCATCGTCGCCATTCAGATCGCCACTAGCAGCTGGCACCGTTCGCACCACGCGAAAACCAACCAACGCGTCCGTGAGTCCCGGCGTGGTGAAAGTCCGAGACGTGGTGCGGTGAACGGACGAACTGACATTGTCATTCCAGCTTCCGCCGCGTATCGTGCGAAAGTTGATGCTATTAGCGTTCAAGTTGTATCGGCCAAGAATCCACTGGTAGACATTGCCCGTCATATCGTACATTCCGAACGAGTTCGCGTTGGCGCTTGTCGGAAATGTCGGTGTTGAATTCGGGCCGCCATAATAACCAACCGGCGTCGATCCGTTATCAAATGGATCTCCGCTGTTGAGATAGTTGGCATCCATGGCCGTCAGCGCATTTCGTCCGAATCCAAAATTGGAGTTTTGATTTGAGGACACATTCCACGCCGCACCCTTGAACCACTCATTAAAACCATCAGCCGTGTCTTGGGCTGGGTTCGTGTTGTTATGGCCGTCATCCATCGGCAAACGATAGCCATGGTATTGCGTGACTAGCGCCTCACGCTCCTGATCATTCATATCACGCGTCAACCAATTCTGCTGTGAAATAGTCTTCGGTCGCCACCCTGCCAAGTTTGATTGAACATCCTCGAAGCAGCATCGCTCCGTTGGCAACATCCCCTGATCGATCGTCAGCCAGTTCGCATACTTAATCGCACCATACCAACTCACTCCGGTCACAGGATGTTGCGAATAATCAACCGGCGTAGTCACAACAGTGTAAACATCCTTGTTAAACTGGATGTCTCCGCTTGCCCCAGGCGAAAACAGTTTGGTCGTACGACCAGCCGGACCTTCTCCATACTCACCCACATTTATCGTATTTACATAGACATCGCCCGTCAGTACATCGAAATACATGTATTCACCGCGCTCATTGGTTGGGTTTAGCTTCGCGTCATTCAGAAACTCAACAAACTCAGCGTTGGTGGTATCGAACGGCGACATGCGGAATGAGTACGCAGGGCCCGACGGCTGTATAATCGCATGAGAAATCGGCGTTTCTGTAACACTAATGATCGGATCCACCAGCGTCAGCTTGATACTCCGACTTGCGATTTCACCATTGCCCTCATTGATTACGCTGACAGTTGCCTCATGAACCCCAGCCGGCAGGGTCGAGGTTGCCTGCACATCGATGTAAACAAGCAATGTCAGCGCGTCGCCGGAAATGAGCGATCCCGAATCGCTTAGGTTTCCATTAATGCGCACCCATTGGGTGCCTGGTGGGTCTACCGAGGCTGACCACGCGATTTCCGTTCCGTTAGCCGCGGAAACGTTGCTTAGGGTGTACTGTTTCCCAAGTGGTGAAACGACTCCCCCCGGCGTTCCGGCAGCCTCAAGGTCCGTGAACGGATCGATCGCCAGGCTTTCAACAATCTCAAGCAGCACAGAGCGGCACTGTGTTACGCCAGTGGCCGAAGTATGAAATGAGATACGCGCAGGATACTCACCATGATGCAGATCGAGGGCTTGCGCAGTAATGGAAGCAATTGCATTAAGCTGTTCGCCCGGCGTCAGTTCCGCATGCGTTACATCCAACTCAATCCACGGAACATCGGAACTAATGTTAACTTCGATAGGAGTGGTGTGGTTGTTCACAATTTGAAACTGTCTGCTTGGCAGGTCGTTCTCGTCGAGTGCGGGCCCAACATGCCACCTCTCGTCATCCGGATTGATTGTCATGGGGTCGCGAACGTCCAGTCGAATCGATTGCGATCGGGACCATTCAATGGATGGGCCCGTGGTGCTACTCAGCTCTACCGTCAACTGCGCCGAATGAATGCCGACTTCGAGTGAACTGGCTAGCCCATTGATAGAGGCGGTGAACACGCGTGATTCATTTGACTGGAGTATACCCGTCAACGCACCTTGTGGATCAATCTTCAACCAGTCTTCGTCGCTTGAAACGCTGAATCCCAGCGGCTGCGCTTGCAGGTTCGTAAGTTGATACATCCGAGAACCAAGAGGCGTGACGAATTGGTCGCCCCAGGTACCGTCGAATTCCTGAGGATCAGGCGAGAGGTTGATCAGATCGACGGGGTTGGACACATGGACAGCCAGTTTTCGTTTGATTGACTGACCAGTCGTGAGATTGTCTATGGTGAGAATCGCTTCATGCTGACCCGGAGGCAGATTAGCAGCCGTGCCTGCCGGCGAAACATGTAGCAGTGTCGATTCCATAGCAGGCAACAGCATTGTATTCGTGCCATTTTCGAAATGACCTGCCAGCAGCCAGGCCGCGTCAATGCTGGCACGAATCTGCATGGAAGTCTCAGACTGGTTCACGATGGCATATTGCTGCATCAATTGTGACGGCGATTGGCCAAACATAAGATCAAACGACGCATCTAGTCGAGGTGCAACGAGAACGGGCTCGCGCGCATCGACAATAATAGATGTGGTGGTCGTGCTCTCCGAAATACCATCATGAACCGTGATCGAAGCATGTCGGCCGGTGCCGCGTATAACCCTGAACCCGACATCATCATACGTCAGGTGCCCTTGCAGGGGGCGGCGACCAGTGTTGATCAGGGTGGGCGAATCGATAGCGTCTCGCCAACTGCCGCCTCGTGTAATTCGCTCGGCAAACGTAGGTCCAAGCTCTTGCGTCCACTCCGCCACGTTGCCGGTCATGTCAAACAGGCTATACGCGTTTGCATTGGATGCGGTGAGTGTGAGCGGAACGATCTCGTTCTGGCAAATGGAATCCGAGTGGTAAAGCGAATTGCTTCCATTAAAGAACTGGGTTCTCGTTGTTCCCTCCAATAGCGTATCCATGCTGTCAAAGAAATTGGCATCCGCATCTGCCAAATTGTCTCGACCGAATCCATACTGCCGCGCCACACCTGCCCCGGCATTCCACGCCGCGGCCTTGTACCACTCGCCATAGGGGCTGGCGTGCATAATGCCCCCGTCCATAGGCAAGCGATACCCAAGTGTGTCACTAACATGCTTGGCTCTGAGGACGTCGTTCATACCTTCAGAAATCCAGGTCACTTCATCAACAACAATCGGTCGCCACAAACTGAGCAACGGACTCGGTGCTTCATCATACGCGCGCAAGGGTGCCGGAAGCCCACTGGTTATGGTCAACCAATTGCAGTACTTGACCGCCCCATACCACGACACTCCTACAACCGGATGATCTGCGAAGCCAGAATCAACGACATAATTGGTGCCATTAAACTGCACATGCCCTTTCATGGCATCATACAACAGGAAGAAGAGGATACTGCCAGGGGCGGCTGTACCTTGCTCACCATCTTCCTTGTCATTGATGTAGACTGAACCGGAGTCAATATCAAAATACATATGTGCGCTTCGGTAATCGGGGGTCATACCCAGGGCATTGGAGCGGGCGTCATTGAGGAAAACGGCAAACTTAGCATTGGTTATCTCGGCCCGACCGATCCAATAGTCGTATGACGGACCACCCGGCTGCAAATCCGACGCAGGCACCAGAGCCATCTCGGAACCGAGGACAGGTGAAACGCCGAGAACCGCCGGATTCATTGACGGCGAAACGGCGACTTCTTTCGTGCTGCCCGGCGGCTGAACCGAGTCCGCGAATGGCTCGACCGTGACCCAGGGCGACGTCGCGCTTACAGCAAGATCATCAAGTGCATAATCGGCGTCATTAATGATCTGGAGCGTGATTTCGTCGGCCGTAAACGGACCACCGACGAAGCCGGTCAGTCGAATGGGACTCACATCAATTCCGAGGGGCTCCGGCGTGAGGGTCTGTGCGATACGAAACCCGGTCGTCGGCAAGGCCTGATCCGGTGGTCGGATGGTTCGCGTCATATTGTTCAGGCTTGCCGATTGCGCAAGGTTCTCGAAATGGCCACCGCGCGTGGATCGATCGGCAGGCGAATTGCCAAAATCCTGCATCCATTCAGACATATTTCCCGTTAAGTCATAAATGGCGTAGAAGTTACCGGTATTGGCAGTGTTGTTGCAACCTGGGTTTAGCGCATTGAGACTGTCATAGAACCCGATAGGAGTTGGACCGCTTGCCTCGAATGGATCGCAACTATCCTTAAAATTCGCGTCCTTATTAGCAATGGTATTGCGCCCAAATCCGTATAGCGCATTGGATATCGTATCGTCATTCCATGCGGCGGCCTTGTACCACTCACTATATGCCGACGCGGCCGTGGCATGTGCATCCATGGGCAGCCGATACCCACGAACGTTACTCACTAAGTTACTTCTCTGAGACGGCGTGAGATCGAGATTCATGTATATGGTTGAATTCGTGGAAACGGGATACCAATCCTGCCGCAGGGGCCCTTCGTGGTAGGCACGCTGATCCGGCGCGTCCATTTCATGGGCCAACGTCAGCCAGTTACAAAACTTGAGCGCGCCAAACCACGTGACGCCAGCGACGGGCAAAGATTCGCGTCCTGCGATGACCGCGTATCGATTGTCTTGCCAGACGATTGATTGCGATTGCGCGCCATCAAAGAGAAGCGTGGCATCGCCTGATAGCGTCACTTTGGGACCAGCGGGCAGATGCTGGAGGAAAGCACCACGGCCATTATCTGGGTTTCGTAGTGCGTCGTTCAGGAATCTGGCATATTGACGGTTCGTAACTTCGAATCGTCCCATTCGAAAGAAATAGTCCGGCCCGCCGGGTTGTGTGGTTTCATCAGACACATTGACCATGTCGAGCCGAAAAGACTCAGCACCGACAAGGAGCGACACAGGGCGAGATGCTGAACAGTTGTTCGTGGCAATCAGGATGATGCCGCTGTAAGTTCCTGCCGTCAGCGCTTTGGCATCATAAGGTATCCTAGCCCCAATCAGCGCGGTTCCTCCCGGTTCGAGGATCGTTCCAAACGGTTCATCGATGGTAAGCCAATCAGTCGGAGGAGGGGGATCGGTTGTGTCAAGAAACGTTGCAGTCCATGTCAACTCCTGCAATCCATAGTTATGGAGTGTCAACGTGAACGATGCCGGGTCAAACGGTCCTCCAAGCGGCCCGGTGAAATCCATCAGGATATTCGGAGCGACGATTAGTTGATTATTAACGAGCGATAGTGTCGCCGTGCGAACATAACCGGATTCCTGATTAACAAACTGAATGGGTACGTCCGTCATCGGTCCGGAGATTTCGTCGCCATAGGCATTGATAGTCAGCATTATATTGACATTGCTATTCCCATTGATCGTGCCGCTGGGCGGAGAAAACGAGAGATATGGTTCAAAGGCGGGAGGAACTGAAACCAGAAACTGTTTCGATGTCGCTGATGGATTTGAAAGAGTGAATTGATGCATGGCCGGTGCAAAAGGCCCATCGCAAATCGCTGAGGATGAAGCCGATGACGTATTGAGGTTAAAGGGCGGCACAACGACTAGTGAAACTGGTCGCGAATAGGTTGAGCCCGTGCATTGATTTGTCAAAATAACATTGGCGGTGTAGTTACCTGCCGCCAATTCTTGTGAGTGAAGATTGATAATGAAACTGGCCGACGAAACTTCCGGCGTTAAGACTCCTGAAGCAGGCTCCACAGTAACCCACGCAACATCGGTCTCCACATCACTTGTATCGACCCACTGCGCCGACCAATGGATGGGTGAGTCCGAATCACTTTCCAAGGTAATGGTCATCGATGCAGGAACGGGCGCACCGTGATAGGGCGCTGTTGCGCTCAGTCCGCCGCTCGGACTCAAGCTAAGCGGTTCCGTTAGTGTTAACTGGATGATGCGTTGAATGATGATCTGATTGGTCAAGTCCTCAAATAGGATCGTGGCCTGGTGAGTGCCGACACCTAGTAGCGCCTGACATTGGAAATTGACGGAAACTTCGACTGAACTCGTCGAGTTTGAGGCCAGGATTCCGTTCGGTTGCGAAATAGAAATGTCAATCCACGGTGATTGCGAATAAACAGCGAACTGAGTCTCGGCATCGGTCAGATTGGTGACGCAATAAGTTGTTCCATCGGACGGCGCCAAGATCCCACCCCATGGGCCTGAGAGGTTGAAATCGGGGGGCGACGAAACCAGAAATGGGGCGGGTACACTTTGCGCAATACGAAAACCGGTCGAATTGTTGGTGCTGTTTGCTGGACGCTCGGTTGCGAGGGCCGCAGGTAGGGAGCTTGTCGCACTGACATGTGATCCGCCGCGATTTCGGCGATCGCCTGGTGTAAACGACTGATCCTGCATCCATTCCCAGACATTGCCCGTCAGATCAAACGCGCCAAAGTAATTGTTGTTTCCATTCGTGAAGAAACTACCGGCGTGATCTGTACCGTCATAATATCCGACCGGCGTTGTGCCGCCGAGCAGACAATTCTGACCGTCCTCGAAAGGGTCGAGACTGCAACGATAGTTTGCGTCAGCGTGTGAAAGAGTATCGCGCCCAAAGCCGTAAGCCTGATTGACTGACGTGACCCCATTCCATGCCGCGGCTTTGTACCATTCATTGAAAAGTCCGGGGCTGCCGCTGTCCGCTCCTCCATCCATCGGCAAACGAAAACCCGGCAGTTGCAGAATCGCCTGGCGCTCCGTTTCATTGAGATCACGAACCGCCCACGCGACAGTGCTGATCGAAACCGGACGCCAGCCATTGAGATTGCTGCTGGTTGATTCGGCATAAACGCGCTGTGTCGGGTCCAGCCCCGCACGAAGCGTCAGCCAGTTGCAGTATTTCAGCGCACCGTACCAACTGACTCCGGAGACAGGATGGTCGGTGAAATTAAATGGGCTTGTTTTGACCGCATAGTGACCAGCCGTGAATTCGATCTGATCAGATTCAGTCGGCGAGAACATGAGTGTCGTTAGATCAGGTGCGGTCGCCCCCATCGCACCGTTAGATGAGGAGTGAACATACACGTCACCCGTCGTTGTCTCAAAGTACATGTATTGGCCGCGACCATCGGTTAGATGGTTCATCGCGTCGTTAAGAAACTCGATGAATTGTTCGTTGGTTATCTCAAATTGACCGATACGAAAGCTGTGCGCGGGACCGCCCGGTTCGTTCTCGTTAGCAGGAACAAGGACAAGATCAACACCGACATCGCCAGCCAGCGCAGCCCAACTGGGGCAGAGAAGCATCCAAAAGACGGCGACGAAAAACGAGCTGAACTGAAACCCAGTCCGATGAAGCATCTCCCACCCCAATTGTACGAGGTCTTTGATATTTCATCGGTATTTAGCAGGACATTTCGCCACAAGGTTTAGCCTTTCAACGGAGACTTGCCCCCCGATTTCTCGGCTAGTCGTGGAGTCATTTCGTTTGATTCGACGGCGATAGCCGTCGGAACTCAATCAGCTTGATGGATGTCGATTTGCCGAGAAGGGTCTCGCCGCGAACATAACGTTCCGGATATCCAAGCCGGCCATTGAATCGCGCCCGAAATTTCACAGCCATATCGCCCGGCTTCATGTTAACGTCAGCTGCATTTTCCAGTTCGCGCTCTAATACGAGAAAGAGGCCGGGAATGTGGTAATTTGCAAGTTCGACACCCTGCGGGTTTCGGCCATCGACTTCAAGCAACTCGACAACACCATGGCGAACTTCGACCGTGTAAGTACTGCGATGCATTTCGTATCGAAGGGAATAATCAGCGATAGCTGCGGCGTTCCACCGCAATTTCGCTGCACTGATGAGTTCGATTGTTAACGGATCGGTGGGTTCGCGCGCAAGAAGAAACGTGATTATTAGCCCCAGCAGAAACCCTGCTGCAAGCAGGATAACTTTCTGCTTGAGCGCTCGGCGGGGAGAGGGCATTGGCTGTTCTGTTAGGCCGGCGGTAATGCTAGAGGCGTTCAGCTGATAGCAAGGGCACTAGACTGGCTTACGACTTCGCTGTTTCGGCTGACTCCGGGCTCCAGTCGCGCTTTTGGGGCTTGGTGACAAAGCCCATGCGTATGGCTTTGGCCGACACGTTGATACGAGTGACCTTTCCATCGATAATCGCACGTACGCGCTGCATATTGGCGCGGAACTTTCGCTTGGTGATACCCGTGGTCTTTCGGCCAACGCCGCCCAAATACTTCGCTTTACCCTTACGGGCGATCTGACGGCCGGACCTTGTTTTCTTCCCTGTGAACGGACAAACTCGGGGCATTTTCGTCACTCCCTATTCGTATGGCACCTATACCTAAAGATCGAGAAGTGTATCAACCTTTCCTGTCCCCGCCAAGAGGGTGTAAGCGAAGTTTTTTGCAAATGCATGAAGCGTACTTAGTCCGAAAAATGGGTAAAATACGGCGTGACTCCCGCAATAGGGCGTATCGGGTCGCGTTAGGCTTTAGGCAGGACATGAAGACGGCATCGGAGCTTGATGAAATCGTCTTGGGAGCACAGCGCGGCGAGGCCGACGCGTTCGACCTATTGGTTGAGCAATTTGGGCCGAGGCTTTTCGGTTTTGCCTACCGCTTAACCGCCCGGAAACAGGATGCCGAGGACATCGTCCAGGATGTGTTCCTGAAAGTGGTCAGGACGATCGATCGGTACGAGCATGATTCTCGGTTCGAGGCTTGGCTGTTTCGTATCGCGTCGAACACCGTCAAGGATCGGATACGAGGCGCAGTTCGAGGCGGGTCGGTAGGTTCGCTCGATGTGTTAGCTTCTGGCAGCGGGGGAGATGAAGCCGGTTTCGACGAACGCGCCCCCTCGACACCTCGATCCGTGGTTGACCAAATGATGACAGCCGAGGAGGTCGAGCGGATTCAAGTCCACCTTAGCCGGTTGCCATTGGCGGAGCGCGAAGTCGTCATGTTGCGACATTATTCGGATATGAGTTTTGCGGAGATCGCCGAGATGATGGGTACGCCGCTGGGGACAGCCCTCGCTCGCGCGCACCGCGGGTTGGCGAAATTACGCGAATGGGTGGAGGCGGGATCGTGAGCTTTAGGCCCGACGATATTGAGCAATCGATCGCACGCGATGAGGAATGGCTGCGTGATACGCTCGCAGAGCCGCCAGGTTTTAATGCTGATGCCCTGAAGCAACGGATACGAATCGAGCTGAATCAACAGTGGCTGGCGAGTGAACTCGTCGACGAGGAACCGACGAACTTGCTTGCAAGGACCAAGCAGTCGGTTCAGTCCACGTTGGATACAGCTTCTCAAAATAAAGCTCAAAGTCGAACCCAAAGTCTGAGAATTGTGCGCTGGGCCTCAAGTGTGCTCGCAACAGCGGCGTGCGTTGTTTTTGTCGTGAATGGCTATCGTCACACGGCGCCGAGTTCCGCACCGGAGATTTCCTACCTCTCGGCGTTCGAACAATATGACGCAGAAGACTACGTGGAATCGTTCACGTCGTTGCGAAGTGATTTAACTTCGCTGGCGACTAATAAGACGCAGGATGAATCAGGTGCTGACGACGACACATTTGATGATCTTCGAAAGTCCATTGATACACTCGTGAATCCATCGAGCCTCTCAAGCGATTGGTCGTGATTGATTCAGAAATCAGGAAACGGTGATGCAAATGAACTCTCCCCACAAATCAGTCAAGAAGTTACCATGGCGCAAACTCAACTTGGCCGTGATCGCCTGTGCGCTGCTCGCGAGCTTCGGCGGCACACCCGTATGGAGTCAGACTCCGGAAGGTGGCGATCGGAAGCCGGAAATCAAGCCGCCTCGACGTGCACAGCGCGAACCCGGGCCACCGGAGCGACCTGGTGCACCGCCACCCGGCGCGCCGCATCTCCCGCCTCGTGAGCTCGATGGCCCCATGCCTCCACGCGAGCGGGTGGCTGGTCCCCCGATGTGGAATCGGCTAAGCGAAGAAGAGCGGGAACGCATTCGCGAATTCATGCGATTGAATTTTCCCGGTGTCTTTGAAGAACTGGAGCAGATGCGCCAAGAGCGGCGTGAGCAATTCGAAAAGAGAATCCGACGAGTCATTCCGGATATGTGGGAACTCATGGACTTGATGGAAATCGATCCGCAGCGCGGGCAATTGATGATCAAAGAACGCCGCATCGATATGGATCTGCGTCGCCTGGGTGCGAAATTCCGAATGAGCAAGGACGAGGCTGAAAAGGAGCGCGTCCAAAAGGAAATGTCAGACCTTGGCCAACAGGCGTTCGAAGTTCGACATCAGCGCGAGGCCCTCGAAATACAGGACATCGAATCCCGACTTCAGGAGCTCAAGGACCGGCATACAGCCGCGGAAGAAGATCGCGATCAGTGGGTCGAAGACCACGTACGGCAGCGAATGGAGCAACCATTCGAACCCGGGGGAAAACCGCCGATCGGTCAGCGACCGTGATTCTAGGCGCTCGCCTGATTTGGTGAGATTCGCGAAGTTTGGCCGATCTTGACAAGTTCGTTCATACTTCCGCTGCGGAATCCGCGGAGGTCGAGCGTGACGAAAGCATAGCCCAGCGTGCGGAAAAACTCGTCGATTCGGTGCGCCGTGACGTAATCGGTCACTTTCGCAAAATCTGCGGGCAGCACTTCGATTCTCGCGATCTTGTCGTGATGCCGAACGCGGCACTCGCGAATTCCCAAT
This sequence comes from uncultured Phycisphaeraceae bacterium, assembly GCA_964494205.1. Lineage (GTDB taxonomy): Bacteria > Planctomycetota > Phycisphaerae > UBA1845 > UBA1845 > JBBTCX01. The sequence goes on from CAZBRD010000002.1 coordinate 390,491, forward strand.
TCGTGCAGAAATTTCTCCGCTCGCTCAACGCTGCGTAATTTCTCGATGGTAATCAATTCACCGTACTGAATGCGGCTAGCCAGACATGGTCCTGCGGGTTTGTCGAATGTCGGGAGTCCCACCTGTCGGGATAACTCGCGAATCTCTGCTTTTGTGAGTTGGGCGTCCGCCAAAGGTGAAGTTACGCCAAACTCATCGGCGGCCTTCAAGCCGGGTCTGTGATCCGACAGATCGTCCAGATTTGTTCCGTTGAAAACGCTCTGAAATCCGCGCTCGCCGGCGATTTCGCGCAGTCGCGTATAAAGCGTCGTCTTGCAGAAATAGCAACGATTGGATGGGTTTTGGGCATAGCTCGGGTTGTCAATCTCATGCGTATCGACGATGAGGTGCTCTGCTTCAATAAGCTGTGCCAATCGCGTGGCATCTTCCAATTCGGCTTCGGGAACGCTTGGACTTCGACCTGTTACAGCCAGCACACGACTTGCCCCAAGCGTATCAACCGCGACCTTGAGAACGAAAGTAGAATCAACGCCGCCGCTGAATGCGACAACAGCACTGCCTGAATTGCCTATGAGGTCCGCGAGCTTCCGATGCTTTTCGTCCAACGGGGGTGAAGTAACTCGACTGGCAGAAATCGAAATTACTGGAAATCCATGTACCATCACTTGGTTGACTTTACTTCGGTGTCAGGCCCTTTGGCAGTTCGAAGAGCGGGCGATTTCAAGATCGGCAGCTTGTCGAATTCCTCTTCGATCTTCGACAATTCCAATTCCTCAAACACAACGGCAGGCGTAACGATCGAGTAAGCCATAATTGAGGCGGCGTTGTAAATCTGGCGTTCTTTGCTTGCAGCAAGAATTCGCTTCAATGATCGAATATCCACCGGCATGAACTGCATCCCGCGAATCAGCTCTTCGCGACCATCGGCGACATAGACTTTATAGGCAAAAACCGGATTGCCGAGGTCACCGCCTCCGCCCGAATCCATGGATTCGATGCGCATAGCAAATTCAAGGCCCTCGTCACGCGCTGCGTCGATAAGCTCCTGTTTGAGCTCTTCGGCTGTGACTCCGTTTTCGTCGTTGATAAACAAGTTGCCGATCATAGATACCGGCTCTCCGAATCCGCCGCCGCGAGCGTGGCCGGTGGTTTGCTTAATCTTCTTAGTCGGCGCACGACCGGAGAGCATCGTCTTGAGAACGCCTTTCTCCACAAGATTCACGCGCGACGTCTTCACGCCTTCGTCGTCATAGGTGAAGTTACCGGCGAGATATTTGCCTTCGTATTCCTTGGCGGTCGGGTCGTCATAAACGCTGAACGAGCGTGGGAGAATTCTCGTGCCGATTTTCTTTTCGAAACCTTGATCCGTACCGCCCGCTCCGAGCGGTGTAGGGCGTGCACACAACCCCTGAAGCATCAGCGATTCAAACACTTTGGCCGCCGCTTTCGGTTCAAACAAAACGGGACCGACATAATGCTCCGGAATTGGTGCATCCTTAAGCTTGAGCAGCCGCTCGCTGATCGCGTCGACATCCTTCAGCAAATCCGCCATGGGCGGGAACTTGTCCACCGTGGCAGCCATGTAGGATCGATCGTCCGACAAGCGCATGCCCTCAGTGGATTGCAGCTCGGCAGAAATCTGCAGAATGGCGCCGGTATCCCCGTGTCGCAGTCGCGTTCCTTCCGAATTAGCAATCCAACTGGTACCAACACCGGTAAAAAGATCGACGCGGGAATCCTGAATCTGCGGGTAGTTCTTGAATCGAGCTGCCACTTCCTGAATGCGATTTTCCCATTCCTTCTGGTCGAACTTGAAATCCGGTTTCGGTTGAAGATCCTTGGCTGGCTCCGCCGGTGAAAAATCGTCGGGGCGGTCCTCGATAGTCTTCTCCTTGAGAATTGCTTCCTTTCGAGCCAGCGTCTCAACCGCTCGCTTGTAGTCGCCATCCGTTGCCTGCCAAATCTCATGGCGAATGGCCGTGTAATCATCGTCAATCGGCAGACTGGCTCGCCCGCCGAACGCTCCGCCGACATTTGTATTGTCGAGCGTTGGTGTGCCGACGCGAACGCGACTTCGGAACGATCGGGATCGATTGTCGTCAGAACGAAGCAGCCCGTGATACGCACTGCTTAACGTCACCGTGTAGCGCTCTTCGATCTCGTAATGGATGAAATACGGCTTGGCTAGCCCTTCAACATACAACTGGTCCATGGATCGCTGAAGTTCGTCGCTGAGGGCATCCATCAGCACATCGCGCGGCGCATCGTCAGCAAACACCGGTCGAGCGTATGCTAGACAGATGAGGCCCATCGCAACCGTGGTGATGAACAAAGACGCTGTTGCGTTTCGATTCTGACGTTTTTTCATCTTGTAAGCTCAGCTATTGTTTAAACGTAGTAGTGTTAGTGAGTTTCGGACAATGGAGCCGGCAGAATCGGCGGGCGACTCTGCGCGCGGCTGCGTTTTTCAATTTCAATGGTTGAAACAAGAATGCTCGGCGAAACGGCCGACACCGGCACCCAGCCGGATTCAGCGCCGCACGAACCGTTGAATACGCCAGTGTCATCTCCAGTCCACATGATTTTCTCGAAACTGGTGAGCGGTGTACCGACAAGATTGGCCCCACGAATTAGTTCATCTGGCCGCCCATCGACGTAAACACGATAGACAACAATCGGCAGGACGGTGAACGCCTGCGGGCCGCGATTCGATGTCGTCGTGAACCCGCCGGAAATGTCCTCGAACAACAAACCATACGGCTTGCCTTGGGCAGACGCCTCTTCCTTTAATTTTTCACGAAGCGCATCAAACTTGATCTTCTTCTTAGACTCAACCGTGAGATTACCCTGGCGTGAGACAACAGCCCTGCCAGGCTGACGGCGACCGTGGCCGTTGGATTTCGGGAAGTTCTCCACGGGGCTTCGTGAAAGGAGAAACGTCTTAAGTACCCCGTCTTCGACAAGTCTTACGGGAAACGACTTCACTCCCTCATCGTCGAACAGATAGAAACCGCGAAGGTCTATATCGCCTTGCTTCGCGGCGGTGGGGTCATCGACAACACTGATAAATTCCGGCAGCACTGGTTGGCCGATTTTCTTGGTGAAAGTCTGTCCTTCTGTTACGTCCTTCTGGCGATGACCCTCGATGCGGTGGCCAAAAATCTCGTGAAAAAACACGCCGCTCGCCCGATTTCGCAAAATAGCCGGACCAATGAATGGCTCAGCCAGCGGCGCCTCGCGAAGTGCAAGCACTTGCTCGATCACATCGCGAAACGCCGTTTCAATCTGCGGATCTGTTGGCAATCCCTCCTTGGTAGAGGAGTTGAAGTCGGAGAACTGATTCAGCTCCATGCCGTCTTCGGCCTTGGTGGCCGCCGACATCGTCACGCGATAGCGCTGTTCGACCGTTTGCAGGCGCGCTCCCTCGCTGGTCACCATGTACCGAGTCATGGCGTAACCCGCGACGTTGACGTTGGACGAATAGATCAACGGAAAATCGCGCGCGATCGCCGAGATTTTCCGCATCCGTGCTGCCCAACCTTCATTGTCGAACTCCAGCTTCACCGGCGTTTCGTAGTAGACATGCGGTTCTTCGCGGCTGAAGTCGTCGGACTTGTCTTCTTCTTCAACTTTGATTTTCAGATTCGTCTTGATCTGCGTGAGGCGCTTGGCCGCTGACTTAAAGAGTTCGTCCGTGTTGTACCAGAGAGCATGAGCTATCGAGTAGGACTCATCATCAAGGGCCAATGCGATGTTGCCGCTGCCCATCTGCCGACTCGGACCCGCCTCGCGGAGTTGGCGAGTATTGTCCAGGCTGTAATCGCCGACGCGAAGTTCGATGTTCAGATTGCGATCGTGCGAGACATCGTTTTGCGTGATGGCGCCCAGCGAGGCGGAAACGATCGAGCGATATTCATCATACACCGTGTAGTTGATGTAATACGGCTTGGTGCCGTCTTCGTTGGTTAGATTGGCCATCGAGTAGTCGAGCTCATCGGCCAAATACTTCATGATTGGTGCGGGGGTGGCAGAGGATTGCAGAGAAGCCGATTTCTTAGACTCGTCGGCTACCGCCAGGGTCGACCAACACACGTACATCGCGAGTGCAAAGATGGGGCGGTGAGTCACAAGGGCCTCGCTTTCAATGGGAACGGAGGTCCGCCACTGGATCAGACAGCCGATCGCGGCGGCAAACCCAAATCTCATCGGGACGTTAACGGAGTAGGGGCACTATGTCTAGGTTATTTGAGTTTGCGCGGCAACGCCTGACCGAAACTGACGGGATTCAACAAGTGTACAATTGCTATGCCTGACCAATTACTTCGCGCGAACCAATTGCTGTGCGTCATGAGCCTTGCGCTGGGCCCTGGTTTTTGCTTCCAGAGTAATCTCATCCGTGATCTTCATCGAATCGGCTTCCTTGCGCATGCGGTCAGCCATGGCAGAATCAATCTCAGAAGCAGGCTTGGCGAATTGCGTGAGAATGGTCACCTTGTTGTCGAGGACCTGGGCGAAACCACCGTCGATCAGGATGCGATGTTCAGTGGAACCCTCCTGTATACGGACGATACCAGTCCCCAACATGCACACCAATGGCGCGCGATTTTTCAGGATACCGACCTCACCATCGTGTGCGGGAATGGCAACAAAAGTGGCCTCACACTCGAGCAAGGAGCGCTCGGGCGTTATGACACTGCAATGGAATGAATCAGTTTTAGCCATAGCGCTTCGTTCGAATTACAAATTACCAATTACGAATTACAAATAGACATCCGAGCAAGTCCGCAATCAAATCTCATTGGCCTTTCGTAATTTGTAATTAGTAACTATCCTCATCCTTTCGCCATTTTCTCCGCCTTGGCGGCCGCCTCTTCAATGACGCCGACATACATGAACGCCGACTCTGGCAAATGATCCCACTTGCCTTCGCAGAGTTCTTCGAACGAGCGAATCGTTTCGGCCAGCGGCGTGTAGTTGCCGGCAAACCCGGTGAATTGCTCGGCCACGAAGAACGGCTGCGAAAGAAAGCGTTCGATCTTCCTTGCACGGGCGACGACGATCTTGTCGTCTTCGCTCAATTCGTCGACACCGAGAATCGCGATGATGTCCTGCAAATCCTTATATCGCTGCAACGTCTGCTGTACGCGTCGGGCGACGGCATAATGCCTTTCGCCAATCAATTCCGGCGCGATCAAACGACTGCTCGACGCGAGAGGATCAACCGCCGGATAGATACCCTTTTCTGCGATACGGCGCTCAAGATTTACCGTGTTGTCCAGGTGGGTAAACGCCGTCGCGGGAGCAGGGTCGGTATAGTCGTCGGCAGGGACGTAAATAGCTTGAATACTGGTGACAGCCCCGCGCGTCGTTGAAGTAATTCGCTCTTGAAGCTCACCCATCTCAGTGCCAAGCGTCGGTTGATAACCGACAGCCGAAGGCATACGACCGAGCAACGCGGACACCTCGGAACCGGCTTGCGAGAAGCGGAAAATGTTGTCGACAAACAAAAGCGTGTCCGCTCCGGTTTGATCGCGGAAGTGCTCCGCCATCGTCAGCGCCGACAACGCGACACGGAGACGCGCTCCGGGTGGTTCGTTCATTTGGCCGAACACCATGACCGTCTGATCGATAACGCTTTTGCCGGTATCGCCGATTTTGGCTTCCTGCATTTCGAGCCAGAGGTCGTTTCCCTCGCGAGTTCGCTCACCGACGCCCGCGAAACAAGAGTAACCACTGTGGAAACGGGCAAGGCGGGCAATGAGCTCTTGAATAATAACTGTCTTGCCGACACCGGCACCACCGAACAGACCGGCCTTTCCACCGCGAACGAGCGGACAGAGCAGGTCGATAACCTTGATACCGGTTTCAAACATCTCGGTCTTCGAGGCCAACTGGTCGAACTGCGGTGGCTCGCGATGGATCGGGCGACGCTCCTTAACGTTTGATGGGCCGCGCCCGTCGATCGTTTCGCCGACGAGGTTAAATACACGTCCCAGTGTGCCTTCCCCGACCGGTACGGTGATCGGTGTTCCGGTATCCGTGATATTTGAGCCTCGCTTAAGTCCGTCCGTTGAACCTAACGCGATAGCGCGAACGCGCCCGCCGCCAAGGTGCTGCGCGACTTCGCACCAAAGAATCTCACGCGTAGTTTCGCCGAGCACGGTTCGCTCAACCTCAACCTGCAGCGCGTTATAGATCTTTGGCATCCGATCCTCAGAAAACTGGGCATCGAGTGTCGAACCGATGACCTGCGTGACTTTTCCGACGTTTGGTGTGCTCATCGAAACCATCCGAATCAAGCGTTACAAGTTACTATTTACTGAGTCTCTAACTGTTTGCATGGTGCACTTTTTTGGTAACCAGTAACTTGTAACTCGTAACTAGAAACCAATTACTGCTTATTCTAGGCCAACGCGTTTGCTCCACCGACAATGTCGAGAAGCTCCATCGTAATATGCGTCTGTCTTGCACGATTGTATTGCCGCGTTAAGGACGTAATCATGTCGCCTGCGGCATCGGTAGCAGCTTTCATCGCGACCATTCGACCGATCTGCTCGCTGACCACAGCATCCACGAAACACTGGAAGAGTCGTATGCGGACGGTCGTGGGAAGCAACTCGCCGAGAAGTTTTTCCGGCTCGGGCGAAAACTCGAACTGAACTTGGCCCGTTCGCGCTGCAGCTTTCTGTTCTTCCTTTTCAGCGGCATCCTGAGTCAGCGGCAGGAGTTTCAACACCTCAGGCTTCTGCTTGCTCGCAGAGAAGAACCGCATGTAGATCACATAGACAGCCGTAATCTCACCGCGCGTGAACTGCTGCATGAGAGTGTTGGCAATCGGTTCAACTTGGCCGAAACGAGGTGCATCCCCGATTTTTGGTAACCGCTCCTTGATGGGTCTCCCAAGAAACCGGAAATAATTGGAACCCTTCTTACCTGACATATATACGTCGGTTTCAACACCTTCGGCTTTTAGGGCATCAAGGTGTGCAACCGATGTACGCAGGATGTTTGCGTTATACCCGCCACAAAGCCCGCGCTCGCTCGTCAGAATAACAACAGCTGCGCGGGGGACATCGCTTTGCGGTTTCATGAGCGGGTGCGTGACACCTTCAGCCGCGCTCGTCAATTCGCCTACCAATTCCGCCAATTTCTGCGTGAAGGGCTTAGTGGCCGTGGCACGGTTGAACGCAGCCTGAAAGCGCGCGGTCGCAATGAGTTGCATCGTCCGCGTGATCTTGCGGATGTTGCGAACCGATTTTCGCCGTTTGACAATGAGGCGTCTGTTAGCCATTGCGACTTACCTTTAGTGCGAACCCTTCTTGCCGGCTTCTTCCTTCGGGGCAGCCTGCGTCTTGGGAGCTTCAACTTGCTTGTTCATGTTCTTCACGAAATTCGCCTTGAAGTTCTCAATGACCTCGCCCAGGCGCTTCGCAACCTCGTCAGTGAGATCGCCAGTCTTGGTGAACTCAGCCAGTCGCTCCGGGTATTCATCATTCGCGTGCTTCAACAAAGCCCGCTCGAACTCAAGCACTTTGTTCGCCGGTAGACTATCAAGATAGCCGCGCGTACCGGCGAAGATGCTGACAACCTGCTCTGCCAAAGAATACGGAGCATATTGCGGTTGCTTGAGCAACTCGACCATGCGCTGGCCGCGATCGAGTTGCTTTTGCGTAGCCGCGTCAAGCTCTGTACCGAGCTGAGCAAAAGCTTCAAGCTCGCGGAAGGCTGCCAAGTCCAGTCGCAACGAACCGGAAATCTTTTTCATGGCCTTTCGCTGTGCGTTACCACCGACGCGCGACACGCTGATACCGACGTTAACGGCAGGACGAACGCCCGCAAAAAACAAGTCCGGCTCGAGGTAAATCTGGCCGTCGGTAATCGAAATCACGTTTGTCGGAATGTACGCCGAGACTTCGCCTTCCAGCGTTTCGATCACGGGCAAAGCAGTCATCGAGCCGCCGGAGTCGGGGAAGCGGTGAACCTTCAACTTGTCTTTATCCGGCAACGACCCGAGCCATGCTTCGGCCTTATGCTTTCCATGCGGGCGGTGATAGAGGCCGTGAACGTCGTCAGGCCTTTGATCTTCCGGCGCTTCGAGCCCCTTCGGATGTTTCTTGATGCTCCAGCGATCAGTGAACGTAGCCGGAGTATCCTTAGGAACGATGGCGTATTCATCACGCAACTTACAGCTTCGCTCCAGCAGACGAGAGTGCAGATAGAACACGTCGCCCGGATAAGCCTCACGGCCCGGTGGGCGACGAAGCAAGAGCGAAAGCTGACGATAGGCTTGGGCTTGCTTGCTCAAGTCGTCATAAACGCAAAGAGTGGCCTTGCCTTGCTGATACATAAAGTACTCAGCCATGGCAGCACCAGCGTACGGTGCGATGTATTGCAGCGGAGCAGGATCGGCTGATGATGCGCTAACCACGATGGTGTAATCCATCGCACCAAGCTCGCGCAGTTTCTCAACGACGCCGACGACGGTGCCTTCCTTCAGGCCGATCGCTACATACACGCAAATGACGCCGCTATCGCGTTGGTTGATGATCGTGTCGATGGCGATGGCGGTCTTGCCGGTCTTGCGGTCGCCGATGATAAGCTCTCGCTGACCGCGGCCGACTGGAATCATGCTGTCGATGGCCTTGATGCCGGTTTGCAGCGGTTCAGTAACCGGCTGACGTTCGGCAATACCCGGCGCCTTAAACTCAAGCGGACGACGGTAGGGGGTCTCGATGACGCCCTTGCCGTCAAGCGGTCGACCAAGTGGGTCAACGACGCGCCCAAGCATCTTCTCGCCAACCGGCACGCTCATGAGCTCGCCGGTTCGCTTGACCTCGTCGCCTTCCTTGATGCCAAGATACTCGCCGAGAATAACGACGCCGACCGAGTTTTCTTCGAGGTTGAATACCTGACCCTGCGCACCGTTGGCAAACTCAAGGCGCTCGCCGGCCATGGCGTTGCCAAGACCATACACGCGGGCAATACCGTCACCGACTTCGAGAACCTTGCCCACCTCAGCCACGTTGACATGGCTGCGGTATTGCTGGATTTCCTCAGTAAGAACGGAAGCGATTTCGTCAACTTTGAATTTCATGCTCTAACCTATCATCCGCCATTCTTAAGACTATTGAACATACAGCGCGCCACGATGAATGTCGCGAGAACCGCGATCGAGCAGCAGCCTGCCAATCTCGCGCAGGTGCGTGGCGACGCTCATGTCGAACTTTCGATCGCCGATCTGCACGACCAACCCGCCAATGAGCGAGTCATCCAAATGCGGAACGATCAGCGGTTTCTTGCCGGTGTACTTCGCGGCAAACTTTTCTAGTTGGCCCTTCACGTCGTCAGGCAAGGCAATCGCCGCACGTATATGCACTTCGACGACGCCGCGCAATTCCTCGTGGGCGAAACGATAAGCCTTCGCCACCTGGCGCAGGAGCCCCAATCGTTCCTTATTGTTCATGACCTGCATCGAATCGACGCAGAGATCACTCAGCTTGCCGCGAAACAGCTTTTCAACCGTCTTTTGGCGAGCCTTCGCATCCACCATAGGGCTGGACAGAAACGCCTCGAACTCATGGTTCTTTTCAAGATACGCAGCCAATGAAGTTAGCTCTTCAAGGAGTTGATCCGACTCCTTGCGAGTTTCAGCCAATTGCAGCATCGCCGCGGCATAAACCTTGGCGATCGCGAATTCCTTGTCAGTGGCTCCTGCCATCTAATCAGTTCCGAGTCAGTGACCTAGTTTTGAGAAACCTTGTCCAAGTCAGCCATCGAGTCGCGAAGTAATCGCTCGTGCTCCTTCGGATCCAGCTGCTTGCGAATCACCTTAGATGCAACCGCTATCGCCAGGTTGGCTGCGCGAGTGTGCAATTCCTTCACGGCTGTTTCAGTCGCGATGGTGATTTCGCGACGAGCCCGCTCGATCATCGCAGCCGATTCGGCCTTTGCGGTTTCTTCGATCTTTCGTTTCACGGCGTCGGCATCGCGACGGCCTTCCTCGACGATGGCCGAAGCCTCAGCTCGCGCAGCGTTGAGCTTATCCGTGTACTCACGGAGTCGCTCTTCACTCGCTTCGCGTTCGCGCTTGGCCGTTTGCAGCGAATCGCGAATGAAGTCTTCACGCTTCTTCAGACCCGCCAGAATCGGTTTCCAGGCGAACATTCCAAGCACGATGACCACGAACAGGAAGGTGGCCAGACTCCAGATGATGTTTCCGAGATCGCCCGTAAACAAAGTGGGACTCTCGGCTGCATGACCATCGTGACCATCACCCGTGTGAGTCGCATGCGTTTCCGATCCGGCAGCCGGCGGAGACGATGCGCTCGCGCAGCTTACAAAAACTGCCAGGAGCACACTCATCATGGCCGTCATACGAAGGATCGATCTAGGGGAAGAAGTCATTGCGCTACCTCAATAGGAAGTCTTCGAGCCCGTTGAAGTTCTACTCGCTCATGCCAACGTTTGCGTTTCGACTCAAACTTTCAGTGCAGCAAGCAGACCAACGACCACCGCGAACAACGTCGCGCCTTCGATCATGGCCGCGGTAATAATCATGGCCGTACTGATGTTGCCCGCGACTTCGGGCTGACGGGCCATCGACTCGACCGCGCTACCGCCGATGCGGGCGATACCAGCCGCACCACCCATGATGGCGAGACCAGCGCCAACCGCGCCGCCGAGGTGTGATGCGGTGCTGCCCGGGAAAATCGGGCTGCTAGCCGTGGTCGTCGCCGCCGGAGCGCCGCCTTGAGCCATCGCCGGCGAGGCAATCATCAGCATCACGCCGAGCACCAACATTACGACTGAGTACTTCGAGAGTTTACGTGCCATGTTTTTCTTTCCTTCTTTGTGGCCGATCGGTGGGAGCAGATCAGCAGCCTAAGTCACCATCGCAGTCACGCCTCATGACCCGAAGGTCCCACTTCGTCTCGGGCATGGTGACGTATCAATTCGTCAAATCTAATCGCTTCTACTCGTCCTTCTTAATGCGCCGCAGCGTGAGCGTGACCTTCATGTCCATGACCGTGATCATGTTCGTGGCCATGCTCATGATCATCATGATGCTCATGGTGAATGACCACGGCCTGTCCGATGAACATGGTCGTCAGGAACGCAAAGATAAACGCCTGCAGGAACGCGACAAACAACTCAAGTAAGTTGAACGCGGTTCCAACGAGTACAACAACTACGCCAATACCAAATGCAAAGCCCGCGCCCATGGCCGCGTAGCTCATACCGATGAAGCTGAGCAACACCGCCAGAAGAATGTGACCCGCAATCATGTTGGCAAACAAACGCACAGTCAGCGCGAAGCACTTCGCAAAAAGACCAATGACCTCCAGCACGGCAATCAATGGTGCGATGAAAATCGGCCCCTGGAAAAAGTGCTTGATGAAGGCCATGCCATTGATGCGAAGGCCATTAAAAACAATCATGAACAGCGTGCAAATCGCCAGCGTACCGGTAGTCCAGATATTGCCGGTGGCCGCACCGCCGATGCCATGATGTGCATCAGGAAAAAACGATCGAACCAACCCGCGAGTCAGCGGCTCCAGCGGCAATAAACCAAGCAGGTTGATGATGAAAATATAGAAGAAAACAGACCAGATGTAGGGAACAAACCGGTCAGTCTGTTCGCCTAGCGCGGGACGAACCATGTTGTCGCGAATCATGGCGCACAGGGCTTCAACCGCATTCCTCATGCCGCGTGGCGTCATGTCCTTGACGGGATCACCTGTTCTCCGAGAACGCGCGAACAACGGGAAAAAAACCAACAAAACCACCACCGCAAATACCTGCATGGCGATGTGATTGGAAAGCAAAGTGATGGAGCTGTCCGGCGTCAAGACGGTGTTGGGAGCATTAACGTGCATGCGTGCGTACGTCCATTGAAAGACGTGATCAAGCGGGCTGCCTGCTGCAAGCATGTGCGTCATCTATTTCGAACCTCCGCCCCAACGCCGCATCAGTTGCACCACGACAACAGTGTCCACGAGCAGCAGCACCAGATAGCTCAACATGAATGCCACAATAAAGGTTGCCCGATCAAACCAACCACTTAGCAACAGCGGAAGAATGAGAACGAGCGCCGTCATAAATCGAAGTGCAGTAGCGCCTAGGATGGCCTCAGCCTGTTTATTAGGTGATTTTGTCAAACCAGCCGCCAACGGGATCGCGCCCACGCAGCTAGTTAGCCAACTCACAAGGCAACCAACAATCACCGTAGCGCCGGCCTTTGGGCCATACCACTGCGTCGCCGGGATCGAACCGATCAGCCCAAGCACGGCCGCGACAGCGAACGTCGCGCCAACTGCGAGCCAGTAGGCCTTGGCGAAAGACAGGTTAGGCATGGTGATCTGAATCGTCGTTGTCCTTCTTTTTCGTCCCGAAGGCAGCTCGGGATTGTTTCAGCAGGTTGTAGGTCGAACCGATCAGCCCCAGCGCCATGCCGACCAGTACGCCCCAGGGAGACTTCTTGTAGTGGTAGTCGAACCAGATGCCCAGCAGGGCGAATCCGATGATGCCGGCCGCAAACTCCATGCCGACGCCCGACCACTTTAGCCAAGGGGGTTGTTCTTTACCCAAACCCGCCACGGGCGAACCTTTCGAGAGAAGTAAACGATGACCCAGCCGATCACCGTACACAACCCTCTCAACTGCCGCACGTAACGCGACAGTAATCCCCGCCGTCAGGTCGTACCTTTAGTGCAGGGGCGAGCAGTCTAGCAACGCGCAACGCGGCCTTCAAGTGCTTTCTTGAACTGTTTTAACTTTTTGTGGGATCACGATTTAACGTCGTTTTTGCAAATGCACGAATTTTGCCGATTGACCCTTGACGCACGTGCACCTATCTTCCAATCTGCGGAAAGATTTTTGAACACATATTTGGTACTCCCATGAAGATAAAGCATTTGGCTGTGGTCGGCGCGACAGGCGCTGTCGGGTGCGAAGTCTGCACATTGCTGGAGCAACGCCGCACTCCATTTGAGAAGATTTCCCTTCTTGCATCTGCAAAAAGTGTTGGCCGATCGATGAAAGTCGGTGCCCGCGAATTTCCAGTAATGGAATTGACCGAGCAGAGTTTTGACAGCGTTGATTTCGCCATTTTCAGCGCGGGTGGGGATCGCAGCAAGCACTTTGGCCCAATCGCGGCGAAGGCGGGTGCCGTCGTTATTGACAATTCCTCGGCCTTTCGCATGGACGAAAGCGTCCCCCTTGTTATCCCGGAAGTGAATCCGAAAGACGCATTCAAGCACAAGGGCATCATCGCCAACCCGAACTGCTCAACGATCATCATGAACATGGTCGTTTGGCCATTGCATCAAGTGAATCCGGTCAAGCGAATTGTTGTCAGTACCTACCAGGCGGCGAGCGGCGCAGGCGCGGCGGCGATGGAGGAACTTCGCCAGCAATCGGTTGATTTTCTGGCGGGAAAGTCGATCGCCCCCAAGGTTTTCCCACACCCGATCGCGTTCAATCTCTTCTCGCACAACACGCCGATCGGCGACGATGGCTACAACACCGAAGAAAAGAAGATGATTCTCGAGACGCGGAAAATCTTCCACGAACCCGAATTAGCTATCACCGCCACCTGTGTTCGAGTACCCGTCATGCGGGCACATAGCGAGTCGATCAACCTCACGTTCTCCAAGCCGATTACCGCGGCAGAAGTTCGGTCAATTCTTGACAAAGCACTCGGAGTTAAGGTTGTCGACGACACAACCGGCGGCCGATTCCCAATGCCGATCGAAGCATCCGGGCAGGACGACTGCCTCGTCGGTCGCATTCGGCAGGACGCGAGCCAAACCGATGGACGAGGGATCGATCTCTTCGTGAGCGGCGACCAGCTCCGCAAAGGCGCTGCGCTCAACGCGATTCAGATTATGGAATTGCTCGCGTACCAATAACCTTTGGGCATTTTGAGATTTCCATTCATTCGTGATTTTCATGAGAAAATTGAATGTCTTTATCACGATTACGCTAACAATCGCTGCAGTTCTGAGCTGGTTGGTATTGATACCGCTGTGGGGGAGTTGGAAAGGTATTTTTGTTGCCAATTTCGATTTGAAAACAGTGCCAATTCTTCTTTCCGTCATTTCCTGTGTTGGTTGGATCTTGGTGACAATCGGCGAGAATCGTCGTGACAGCCAGACTCGTTGTCGCGAATGTGGGTACATTCTTAGAGGTTTAAGCGAACCTCGTTGCCCTGAGTGCGGACATCGTATTTGACGGAGACATCGCAACGTGGTTTGCTCTGCTGTGTGAGTGATACTCAAACAACCGTTGATGAGATTCTCGGCGAAGATGGCTGGGTAGCACAGCTCCTTTCGAATTACGAACCACGCCCACAACAACTTGAAATGGCCCGTGTTGTTTCGGAAGCGTTCTCGCGCGGCGGACAATACATGATCGAAGCCGGCACCGGGGTCGGCAAGAGTTTCGCCTATCTCATTCCCGCGATTGATCACGTCTTGCGAAACGGCGGGCGCGTGGTCATCAGCACGCACACGATCGCGCTCCAAGAACAGCTCATTCATAAAGATATTCCCTTTCTGAAGAAGGTATTTCCTCAGGAGTTCTCCGCCGAACTCGTGAAAGGTCGCGGGAACTACATTGGCCTTCGACGCCTCGCACGGGCGAGCGGTCGTCAAGGCGTTCTGTTCGATACTGATGGCCAACTGGCTGAACTGCATCAGATTGAGGATTGGGCCTACGAGACGAGTGACGGATCGCTTTCCGACCTTGATCGACAGCCAAGTTTGCCCGTGTGGGATCGAGTGCGGAGTGACGGCGATGACTGCATGGGCCGCAAGTGTCCGCAGTATCAAACGTGTTTCTATCAACGCGCGCGGCGACGAGCGAATGGTGCACAGATTCTAATCGTGAATCACGCGCTGCTTTTCTCTGACCTGGCTGTTCGCGAACAAGGGGGATCGCTGCTTCCGGATTATGAACTGCTTGTGCTCGATGAAGCGCACACGGTAGAGAACGTCGCGGGCGATCACCTCGGCTTGAGCGTGGTCAATTCGCAACTCCGATACATCTTGAACACGTTGTACAGCGAACGAACAGGTCGCGGCACACTTTCATCACTCGGTTCGAATGAACTGATGAGCGTGGTGAGTGAAACCCGCAAGTCGATGGAAGACTACTTTGACGAATTGGGTGAATGGCGGGCGAGTCAGCCGAATTGGAACGGTCGTCTGACCGAGCCGCCGCCGATCGACGAGCGAGTCTCCGCACGATTGACCGAGCTGCATCAGGGTCTGCATGAGCTGCGAAAGAAAGTAGACGATGAGCAGGACCAATCAGAAGTGCAGGCATACTCGGAGAGGTGCAAGTCGTTGGCAGCCAGCGTTCAGCATTGGCACGGGCAGAAAACACCTGGCTGGGTGTATTGGATTGAAACGGAAGTCGATCGGCGAAAGCGCGTGACATTGGCCGCGCGGCCGATTGACGTTGGGCCGGCGTTGAAAGCACTTTTGTTCGACAAGTTGCGCACGGTGATTCTCACTTCGGCTACATTGACAACCGGTTCTGACACTTCGTTCCAATATCTTCAGCAGCGCTTGGGACTTGAAGAGGCCAAATGCGTGCGCCTGGGATCGCTGTTTGATTATCAACGACAGATGCGCGTGCACGTTGAGGCTGGGTTGCCTGATCCGACGGCGTTCGATTTTGTGCCCGCGGCGTGTGAGGCCATTCAGAAATATCTGCTGGAGACGAATGGCCGCGCGTTCGTGTTGTTCACGAGCTACGACATGCTGCAACGGTGCGCGGAGAATCTGGCGGACTTCCTCGAAGAGAACGGCATGCCGCTGCTCGTGCAGGGGGCGGGTTTGCCACGAACGCAGATGCTCGAACGGTTTCGAACGACGCAAGGGAGCGTGCTGTTTGGGACGGATACGTTCTGGGCGGGGGTCGATGTGCCGGGCGAGGCGTTGAGCAACGTGATCATCGTCAAGCTGCCGTTCGCTTCGCCGGGGCAGCCGATTGTCGAGGCGCGCATTGAAAAGATTCGCGAGGCTGGCGGAAATCCGTTTTTCGAATTCCAGATTCCGGAAGCGATCCTGAAGTTCCGGCAAGGCGTAGGGCGGTTGATTCGAACGAAAACGGATCGTGGGATCATTGCGATTCTTGATCCGCGAGTGGTGACGAAGCCGTACGGAAAGCAGTTCCTGAAGGCGCTGCCGGAGTGCGAAGTAGTGATTGAAGGGCGATGAGTTGAGAATCTTCTCGGGAAGGGATTCCCACGAGGTTGGTGCCGAGAAAGGATTCTCGGCACAGCGGTGATTGAGGGGCGATGACGTTTTTGACGCTTTGTTGGACTGGGCCGGGTTGGCCAGTTGGGATGTTTGGCTCGGCTTCGAGTTTGAATTGTAAAGCGGCGGATGAAAATGGCTACGGCCAAAGAGAAAAATTTCGTGATTGTGCCACTGCGTGGCACCTTCTGGTTTTCTCGTAATTTGGGGGGTAAGTGTACGGATTTGATCGTGTCTTGTGTGCGCGCACGTGAATGGCTGTGCCGGGTGTAAATTAATTTGGGCCGGATGTCGGTTGAACATTGCATACGCTTCAAATCCATCGCCTTGGGCTACTTACATCGATGGGCGGATACTAATTGCTCGCGCCAACGCAATACCGTGAACGCTGACTGTATGAGACTGTCAGTGCGGTGAGCGCGTGTGCACACGGTCTAGGCAGCGACTTGGCGATAAAGGTACAGATGGGGAGCAGATTGCATGTCAGCTGAGATTGGTGACTCGAACGTCAATGTCCTGGAAGTAGTCAACGAACTACTTAATGGATGGTGTGATCGGAGAGAGTACAAGCTGATTTACACTTTGTACGGGGCATACCTTGCGGTTAACGGTCAGACCGATGGCTGGCACGAATTTCTAGCCGCCCTCAAACAATTGAAGAATATGGGGCGGCTTGGAGAAGAGGGCATCACGAGTGTCGAAAGTGAGAAAATCCTTCTGCTTTACGGTGTGGTTAGTCGAGCTTTGAATAATTCTGATTCTTCTTGAAGAGATGACTACATGATTCAGATCAAGCTAGCTTCTAAAGATGAAATCGAACGTGTGTTTGAGCTTGTAGAGGCGTTGCTGCGCGAGTTGGAGGATGCGCCGGATGAGTTTGCGGGATTGGACCGGGCGAAGTCGATCGCAAGTTTGAAAGATGTGGGCGGGCGGTTTCAGGCGTTTCTGGCGAAGGTGGCTGATGGTGCGTACGTCGGTGTGGCGACGGTGGTGGAGTCATGGTCGATCTACGCGGGCGGGGCATATGGCGTGATCGATGAGATGTACGTCGCGCCGGAATTTCGATCGCATGGTGTGGGGAAGTTGTTGATTGACGCGATCAGAGAGTTCGGTCGCGAGAAGGGATGGAGACGTATCGACGTGACCGCACCGCCGGAGGAGAAGTGGAAGCGGACGGTTGCGTTCTATGAGTCGCAGGGGTTTGTGTTCACGGGGCCGAAGATGAGGGTGCAAGTGTAGGATACTCGGCCACAACCTCGCAGAGGTCGCTGAAGACCAAGAGGTCTTTGAATCTCGGGAATATGTTGCCGATGAGACGAGGTACGAGCCTGATAATCTTCAAATAGGCCAGAGATGCGCTACCATTGGTATAGTCGATGAGTGGTGAACGCGGCGAGAGGTTCGAAACATTGACGCCTTCATTTTCAAGCAAGTTGCGAATCATGGTGAAAGCATTGGCTTTCTTGCAATTGATGCCGAAATAGGTGTGAGTGGGAAGTACCGGAACGGTGGCGTACTGCGAGAAGAGATGGCAGACGTCGCGTAGTGTACGCTTACACATGGGACGCATGGCCGAGCGAAGAGCTTTGCGCGGCGGGTCACAGCCGAAGAATGAGCACATGAAACCCTTATCATCATCATATTGGTGGTTGCCGTACCATTCGAGTACGGTGACATCAAAAGAAAGTTTCGGCAAATCGCGGCGTTTTCTTGGGGTCATTTGGTAGAACGCGTCGAGGAAGGTCAAACACTCCTCTGCGGTCATGGGACGGTGGGCAATCTCGTTCGGCGGCGTTGGGCGAGGTTTCTTCCAGAACATATTGAGTGATTTTACATCGAGCGATGCGTGTCGCAAGCTAATTTGAAGCGTCGAGCAGGTCCCTGACGCTCATGTGAACTATGTGACGTGAACGGTGACTACACGCTTGTTTCCTCCGCTCCCGGTTGGGGGCGGGTGTTTTTTGGGGAAACGCTTTCCACGGGTTCCGTTCGCCTGCGGCGAACTCCACCGCGTGGCTACAGCCCTTCGCTCCTTTCGGAGTGGATTTGGATGTTTCTCTCTTTGAGAGCGTACTCTCGCTCTTTCAGAGCGAGAGTATTTTTAGATGCAATGATGCCCCCGGGAGTTGCCCGGGGCTGGTTTACTACGCGCTTTCAGTGCGTAAATCGTGGGTGGAATCGAGAGCCATGAAATGGCGGTCCGCACGGCGGACCCTACTGCGTGGTAAGGGGGGATTAGGGTTCGCTTATCTCGTTGCAACAAGTTTGCGAGAGCTAGAGTTTGTGGCAATGGCAAGCGAAGTTAGCTCAGAGACCCTCACCCTACTGCGTCGTGCTCCCTCATTGGTCGCGCTCCGTCTAAGAGGGAGAGGGGGGTCTTGGTGCAAGCTCTTTGTCGATAACTAATCATTCTTCTGGGCGGCGGGCTTGGTTGTTGTTGTGGAATTGGAAGTTGTAGTTCCAAGGATGCTTGTGCAGTCCTCGCGTTGTTTGTCGTTGAGGCCGCCGAATTCGGTGTGGAGGGAGAGCGCCTGGCGGGCGTACATTTCTGCTTCTTTCTTGCGGTTGGCCTGAGCGTTCAAGAGCGCCAAATGATAAGTGGCGAATGTACGCGTGACCGGCGAGTCTGCGATTCGCAACGAGGAATTGAGGGCTTGCTCTGCCTGCTCGGTGCGGCCGAGGCGGAGGAGGATGAGGCCTTGCGTGTCGAACAGGTGGCCGTCTTCTTTGCCGCCGGCGGCGACGAATCTGTCGATGACGGCGATGGCGTCGGCTGGTTTGCCCATGTCTTCGGCGAGGAGCCATGCGAGGTCGTTGGTTGATTCGCGATGGAGCGCGTTGAGCTTGAGGGCTTCGGCGAAGCGGCGAGCGGCCTGATCGTGATCGCCACATTCGTAGAAGCAGCGGGCGCTGCGATAGTACATGTCGGGAGCGATCTCCGGTTTTTTGCTCGCGAGTTCGCTGATCCACTCTTCGCCGCGTCTGCGGTATTCGGGCTCTTTGCACGAGCAGGACATGGCGCCGGCGGCGACGATGAGGGAATCGAAATCTTCCGGGGCCTGTTGGCGACGTTCATCGGCGAGACTCTGAATGGCGGCGATTTCGCCTCGACGAGCTAACGTCAGAATCAAGGAACGGATGACGCCCGCGTGGTTTGGATTGTTCCGCATCGCTTGACGAAGGACTTCCTCCGCGCGCTGGGGGTTTCCTGCGGATTCGTTTAGAGCGGCGATGACGATTCGCTCTTCGGCGGTGGCGGTGGTTTCCGGAACTCGATCGCGAATGATGCGGAGACCGACGGAGGCTTGTCCGCTGCGATCGTAGGCAGACGCGAGCAACTGCACCGCTGAAAGCGATCGTGGTTGAATCGTGAGCAAGTGAGAGGCGGAGGCGATGGCGCCTTCGTAATCGCGAATGGTCAGTTGGAGTTTGGCAGAAGCGAGAAGTAGTTCGGGGGAATCCGGCGCGACTGCGAGGCCGACGCGGAGCGTGCTGCGGGCTGCCTCGGGGCGACCTTGGGCTAGTTGAAGCGTGCTGAGGACGATGCGCGCGTCGGTGCGGAGTGGGTCAGTTACGAGCACTTTTTCGAGACGGCCTTCGGCTGAGGCGAGGTCGGGCGGCATGCCGGACATTTCGAGTTGGGCGGCCATGATCATGGCGGGGAGATCGTGTGGTTGTTTTTCGAGACGGCGGCGGACGATGGCCATCGCCTCGGACCAGTCCTTCTCATTGCGAGCGTCGGCGAGAATGCCGGCGATAGCGAGTGATTCGCCCGGATCTTCGTTTCGCAGTTGGACGACTTTGCGTGCGGTTTCGAGCTGGCGGTCGCGACGATTGAGCCGGCCCCAGAAGTCGGAGCATGAAGCCCATTGCGAAGGATCGTTTCCGGCGAGCGATTGAGCGCGCTCGACTTCGGCGGATGCGGCGGATTCTCGGCCTGAGAGCACCAGGATGTTTGCAAACAGGAGGGCGTATGGCACTTCGTTTTTCTTTTGAGCCATTGCTTCGACACGATCGATGGCTTCCTGTTGTCGCTGCTGCGCGATGAGCGCACGGGCCCAGGCAAGCGTCAGAGGAATGGAGTTGGGATCGGTTTCGAGAGCGCGGGCGGCGATACGCTCGGCCTCTGTTGGTTGGCCGAGTCGAAGTTGTAAGTCCGCTTGAAGTGCAGGCCAGACCGCGTTTCCGGGCTGGATTCTCCAGAGTTGCTGCGCTGTCGACTGGGCGGACTGGTAGTCGCGACTGCGGATTTGCTGGTCCATCCAGAGTACGAGAACTCGCGGGTCCTGTGGGAGGGCGGCCGTGAGCGTGTTGAGCATCGATTGTGCTTCTGCGAGCCTACCCATTTGCGTGAGGAGCTCGACGACATGGATGCCCAATGGTGAGGCGAGCAGACCCGGTTGTTGCGCGAGGGCAGTGCGATAAGCCTCGAGCGCGTCATACCATTGCTTTTGCATCGCGAAAGCTCGGCCAAGAGTGGCGCGAGCAGACGTCCAGCGCGGGCGTTTGGCGAGGCAGTCCTGCAACAGTGTCACGGCTTCGGCAGGACCGCGATCGGGTGTGTTCAGGCGCAGAATCGCGCGGGCGAATTCGAACTTGGCGCGGAGGACGGAATCGGGATCGGCGTTGCCGATCTCGTCCCTGCGTTTTGAGGCTTCGTTGAGATCGGTGGTGAGCTGAATGATTTTCAACCGTGCGGAGACGGCCTTGGGATTGGCGTCGGCGAGTTTGTGATATTGATCGAGCGCTTCCTTGGACATTTGGCGACGAGCGTAACAATCGGCGAGCGTTTCGCTGAGAATAGTCTTGGTTTCCGCCGGTAGCGATGCGGAAGCGACGTAAGTTGCGGCTTCACCAATCTGATCGGATTTGTCGAGGGCGAGGATCTTGAGGCGATTGCCATCGATGGAGTTCGGGTTGCGCGCGAGGATTTCGTTGGCGAGTGAAATCGCGGCGTCAGATGGTGCGTAAGCGAGGTAAAGGCGCGTCAGCTCGGAATCGAGTTGGTCATTGCCAGTGGAACTTGGTGGGTGAAGGCGGCGCGTTTCGAGCACCTTGTCCCATTGGCCAGTGATCGCGAAGGCGCGCATCACCCATACGGCGACGGACTGGTAGTTTTGGGCGAGCTGCATCGCGGGACCAATAGATGCTGGCAATACGGGCGCGTGCTTTTGCTGTTCGAGCGAATCGCTTCTCAACGCCAACTCTGCGGTTTGCGCAATGAGCTCCGAAGCAGTTCGCAACGTATCATTGCTGATCTGGAAACCGGAAACAGCCGAACGCGCATCGGCGAATCGCCGCTGTGACCATGCGATATCGGCGAGCGTCAGGCGCACTTCCCAGTCGCCCGGAGCGACCGCGACCAATTGCCGACAGGTTTCGTCCGCGGCATCGAGGTCGCCGGTCAGCAGGTAGCAACGAGAAAGGGCGCGCATGGCTGTGACGTTGGCTGCGTCGCGTTCAATGGCTGAGCGAAGCAGGGAGGTGGCTTGCCGCCAGTTGCCGGCGAGCATCTCGCGCTTGGCTCGCAGGATCGAGGCGGACGCAGCATAGGTTTCGCCCGCTTCGGGCAATGTGTCCACGAGCTTGAGGCAACGTTCTGCGTCGTCCGCCAGATTTGCCTTCTGAAACAAGTCGGCTGCTTGCACGAGCAATTCCGCGTCTTTGGATTCGGCACGGACTTCAAGCTGCTTCGCCAAAGAGATAAAGGCGTCTGTGTTCTTGAGGTCGTTCAGGCAACGGGCTTGCAGCAATAAGATGCGGCGGTCGTCGGGAGCGATCTGAGCCGCCTTCTTGAGTACGCCATCGGCGTCTGCAAAAAGAGACTCGCCCACGAAATACTGGGCGGCGGTAAGCAGCACGGGAAGCGAGGTTTCCCCCAGGCTGACTGCGCGACGAAGGTATTCAACGGCCCGCGTGGAGTCCTCGCGAGCCCGGTACAGAAGAAATGCCGAGATCTGAAGCGCTGGATCGTCGGGTGTCGCGTTTAACCCTTCGTCTAAACGGCGAAGAGCCTCGTCCTGACGATTCGGTGTGCGTGTGAGAGTTTCCACCAAGAGCGGGTAAATGGCGGACGGCGTTACTTCATTCAGCGCAGTGTTGAGCGTCTGAATAGCGTCCTGCGCGCGGGACTGGCCCAACTGCGAACGAGCTAGCGTGAGACGCGCATCGGTTGAGGTTGGGTCGAGCTGTTTCCATTTGCCGGCGAGTTCTTCGGCTGTCTGGAATTCGCGAACCAGCAGGCAGAGAACGGCCAGCTTGTTGATGGCGTTCGTGTCTGTTGGATCGAGACCGACCAAGCGCTGGAATGTCTGGATCGTGTCAGCGAGAACTTCGGGAGATCGCTTGGCGCGTTCGTACAGCAGGTTCGCGTAGTCGCGAAGCACGGCCATGTCGGATGGTTCGCGACGGAGATAGCGTCGATAAGAACTTGCGGCTGACTTGAGGTCGCCATTCTTTTCGGCTTCGCGCGCTTCGGTCAGCAGGGCCGAAGTGTTTCGCTGCTTCTGAAACTGGTAAATCCAGCGGCCGGCGAGCCCGGCGATAAGCAGGAAAAACAGCAATGCGATGAATAACCGCGACTTAGGAGCGGTTCTTCTCCTGGCGGGTAATGTATTCAGTTGAGTCATACAGATTCTTTGAATCGAGATTTCTTAGAGGGCTTACCGTGCTTTCGTGAGGCGATCTGTTTGGGACCTGACTTGGTGCGATCAATCTGCTGTTCGCCGGCGCGAATGCGCGGCGATTGCTTGCAAATGCCGCGCGCGCCAAGGCTGCGAGCAAATCGATTGAGCAGACTCGGCGCGAACAAAGAGATTGGCGTGTACACCAGGAGCTGGATGTCCAACCATAGGGACCGATGGCGGACATATTCCAGGTCATAGTAAATCCACTGCTGGAAATCGGACGAAGATTCGTTTCGCGTGCGCAGTACCTGCCACAGACCGGTGATGCCCGGCGGGGTGGAGAGGCGGGCGCGACGCCAACCGGGGCAAAGCTGATTTTCGCGATCGGGGGAAGGACGCGGACCTACGAGGCTCATGTCGCCGCGCAAGACATTGAAAAACTGCGGAATCTCGTCGACGCAGGTCTTTCGTAACCAATCGCCAATGGCCGTGATGCGCGGGTCTTTGGCGATCTTGAACTGCGGGCCGTCGACTTCGTTTTGGGCACGGAGTTCGGCCTGTAGGGCGTGAGCGCCCGTGATCATGGTGCGGAACTTGATGCAATTGAATTCGCGACCGTTCAAGCCCTGGCGGCGATCCTTATAAAAGACAGGTCCTTTGGACGTTGCCTTGATGAGCAGAGAAACAGCCAGGATGAGCGGTGAAAGCAAGAGTAGCGTGAGAGACGATACGGCGATGTCGAGGCATCTTTTTACCGCTGCGTACGGATCGCCTTGGTCCAGGAGATTGGGCGAAGTGGCGCTCTCCCACATCGGATCAATGGTCTTTTCGACGTTAGCGACAGACACAGCGACTGATCCTGCGCGTGCGACAGGTGTCCGATGTATGCCTTCCTTTGGCGCTGAGTCGGACCAGCCGACGCGGAGCCGACTGGTCATGGCGCCGATCGCGTCCATGCCCCAACCCAGCGAAAACACTTGACCTACCACAAAATGAGCGAACTTGTCTGAGCACCGGATGCACGAAACCGTGCGATCGGGTTCGATCGGCGCGCGATCGGAGTCGTGATGCCGACGGACGAACTGCTTGATCCGGTTGTTGTCATCGACGAGAACGTACTCTTTGTAACGCTGACTATCGGTCGACGATTGATCGTTGAACACCAGTGCATCAATGTTCGGCGGGCGCGTGTCCTCGCGAGCGCTGCTCGACGGGAGAAACGGCGTGGTCATGCCGTTGATGATGAGTGCGTCTTCACCATGCCTGGCAGGCGGTAGTGAACGAATGTCGTGATCAGATGTCCAGACAATGGAAAGTGAGTCGAGCTTGTTTTGCGAACTGAGTCGATCCTTTTCGCTCTCGGGCAGGACAAGTATGACTTCTTCATCGTGAGTTCGTGCCAAGCTCTGGCAGTAAAGAAGCCAATTCAGCACGTTGGAGCCGACTGCGTTTCGAGCGCCTTCTGTACTTCCCGGTGCATCAACGCCGCGGTCTGCGCAGTCAAGCACGACAATGACTCGCGACGGTTTGGTTCGCGAGAAAAGTCTCATGATCGTCTCCCCCCGATTGAGATCAAGTCGGCTCCGATCACGCCAAAGACTGGTGACTTTCCTCACCCGGGTGCGTCGCTGCGTAGTAACTGCCGTAGGGCAATCGGCGCGGATCGACGGCGTTCAAGATGACTCCGACGAGTTTGTGCGAAACGGGGGCGAGTTGCTGACGCACGGCCTCGACCTGTTCTGTCGTTGAAATTCCGGCGCGCAATACGAGCACAATTTCATCTACGATGGAGGCGAGAAGTATGGTGGTGCTTCCAGCCAGGACCGGCGGAGAATCAACGACGACTTCGTCATAGGAGTCGAACAAGCTGCGAAGCGCGGAGGTCGACTTTCGCGCGGCGAGATACTCCGGGAAGCGATCGCTGCGCTTGCCGGCGGGCAGGACACTCATGTTTTCGACGTCGCCTGGGTAGATCACGTCGTCCGTGCGCGCGGTGCCTTCGAGAAGTTCCTTCAACCCCTTCTTGCCGGTGAGCGATGTCTCGCACGAGGCGCCTTGGCCCATGTTGTCCGCATCAACGAGCAATACGCGGCGACCAGTAGCGGCTAGGCTGCGTGCGAGGTTTGTCGCAAGCAATGACTTTCCGCTGCCTTCGGTGGGGCTGCTGATAAGTTTGTAGCGTGACTTTCGATCCTGCGAACTGGCTAATAGCGTGGCAGAGATTGTGCGAATGGGTTCGAGGAAGCGCTGATCGCGAGCCAGCGGTGTGCCGTTAATCGTCTGAACGAATTGAACAGAACCGAGCAAAGGGAAACCAAGCTGGTCGATCACTTGGGCCGGCGTGCGGACGCTGTTGTCGAAACGATGTCGCACCAGCGCGGAGAAGCCGCCGAGGATCAAACTGCCGACGATGGCTGCGAAACTGTACTTGAGACGTTGGTTGATGTTTGGCGCCGTAGGGGCAACCGCCGGCGAGTCGATCGTGATGCGCGACATGCGGTTCTGTTCGACCTGCACGTTCCAGATTTTCTGGCGGACCTGACTGAGCGCCTGTTCGAGGCGTTCGCGTTCGTGGCGAACGTCCTCCAAAACGACGGCTTGCTTAGCGGTTTCTTTTTTCGCCAGGTTCAAGCGATCCCATTCCGACCTAAGCACCTTAAGCGTGATGTCAGCTTCGTGCTTGGCGTTCTCGAGTCGCACGCGGGTCGTGCGCTTGAAGAGGTCTTGCAGCTCACTTTCGCGGGCTTGCATGGCTGCCTTGATAACTGGCTCACGTTTTGAACGAACGGCGTTCGAAGGATGCTCCGGACCGAATGCCGCCTGCGTATCTGACAGTGCCGCTAAAGGCAGGGCCGCGAGTTGCTGCGAGAGGTTCGTCCATTGAGGATCCAGATGCAGGAACTGTTGGAACTCAGTTTCGCTAAATGCTGCCTGTTCGGCCGTAGGGTTTGGTGCGACGAGGGCATCCATGCGACTTTGAGCCAGTTCAGATTCTTTCGTGGCCTGCATGATGAGGCGTTGCAGCTCGGTCGTGAGCGTGCCGGAGTTTGCATCGGGGATATCAGGTGAATTGGGGCCCAACTCAACGGCCAGCTGGCGAAGTTCAATGCCCTTGGTTTCGAGCTTGGCTGCGAGTTCCGCCTGCTCCGACCGAAGGGAGCCGAGAATCTTCTCAGCCCATTCGCGCTGGCGATCATCCTGAAGTCGAATGTAGGTTTTGAGCACCTGATTGATGATGGTGGCCAATTCATTTGGCGCAGAGCCGGTCATCGAAACTTTCAATAACTCGGTGCCGCGAACCTGCTCGACGAGAAGGCGCGACGCGATCATGCCGATCGGGTCTTCGGCTGCAAGGACAGATTGAAGGCCGCGCATCTCGGGAGTGTTCAAGGCAGATTGGATCACGATGGGGCTGGCGACACCCTGAGCCTGCGTAGCAATGTAGACGTTGTATTGCCGACTAATGTCGGTATCCGGGTCGGAGAAGAGCACTGGCTTGACCACTTGAGCCACGTGCACGGTTGCAGCGACTTCATACTTGGGCTTGATCGCCAGGAAGACGCCGGTCAACGAGACCACCATGGCCGCGACCGTGACAACCAGCATGAGGCGCCAGCGCCAACGAATTACGTTCATGAGGCCATTGCCGGAAGGCGTTGGCTCCATGACATAGGGTTGACTAGGGGCGTCCGAACGAACCACGATGTTTGAGAGTGAATCTGCCATGTTGAAAACACGTTCAGCTAATGGGTTTCATTATCGGTCTACGCCGGAGCCTTGAACAAGGCCGTTGAGATTTCCGGCAACGCCTTCTCAAGGAACGCGAACGCGGCCTCATCAGCTGCGTCCCAGGACGTGCCCGATACGTGTGTCATCGCCTCAATGTGTGCGACGAACGCCGAATCGGAGTCCTTCGGTGGACCGTGCATAAATGTACCCCTTGATGAGGGCTGAAAGCGGCCTTCCACGGCGGCGAGGAACGCGACTACGACTCGTTGCACCCCTTCCGGCTCGATGCGCGTGAAATGGTGCATCGCGACTTTCGCGTTTCTGAGATCGCCGCCTAACCCCGGGATTTGAAGTTCTCTCTCGCGAGGCGGACCTTCAGACACCCAACCGTTGGCAGGATAACAGACTTCCGGACCGTGCCCAAGGCCGACGTTGGGACGGCCCCAATAACCCACGTATAGAACGATGGGCCTGTTCGAGCCTTCTTCTCGGTATTCTCGATGGAGAAAGCTATCGACTTGAGCAACGCGCATGATGTCGGGCGGAATGTCGTGGTCCTGGGCAAACCGAAACGGACCTAGACGCGGCGAGAGGGTCGTCAGCGGTACAGATAGGGGACGTACGCGGGACAGGGCTTCGGTGCGACCGGCCTGTACCCAGCGCTGGGCCGCGCCGGCGATGGCGAGGAGTACGAGCACGCCCGCGATAGTGGGCCAGTATGAACGCGCTTGACGGGTCATGTAAGTATTCGTTCTAGGACTGGGCCGCCCCGAGGACGCCAGCCAACGGGAGCGAACTCTCTCGATCCCGAGAAAGTCGAGCGAGTGATTGGCAAATGCGAAGTTCGAGCACCAGGAGGACCAACATGATCGGCATCATCAACATGCCGGTCAGGGTATGGAAGATACCTTCGGCCAATTTCTGATGGCCGGCTGCGATCAGAGCTGCGGTCACACTGATGCGAATGACATTGCAGGCAAGTGCGATCGGGAGACTGGAGAGCAAGATCAAAGCGCGCTGCCAGCCGGGGGCGGTGATGATGTAGGCGAGTACGCCGGCGACAATGAGCGACGAGGTGACCATGCGAAGTCCGCTGCACGCGTCTGCGACGGCGACAGCATGACCTGCCACTTCAAGCACATGGCCCGTTCGTTCGGAAGCAATGCCGAAGGTCTCGAGAACGTAACCGGAAAGCAGGGCACCGAATTTTTGCAAAGGCAGCATGATGGTTTCGGTCAAACGCCCTGGCGGGGGGCACATCAAGAA
Source organism: uncultured Phycisphaeraceae bacterium (assembly GCA_964494205.1). Taxonomy (GTDB): domain Bacteria; phylum Planctomycetota; class Phycisphaerae; order UBA1845; family UBA1845; genus JBBTCX01. The sequence goes on from CAZBRD010000002.1 coordinate 418,377, forward strand.
AAGGAAAAGCGAAGGGTACCAGATCTTCTTGAAACCTTGCCACCCGATAAGTCCGAGGATGATGCCAATGGCTGCAGTGATCATTCCGACATTGGCGACGGAAGCATAAAGAAAATACGTGCCCCATAGGTTCAGGCAGAGGCCGACACCAAACACCGCCACGCCGACCGCTGAAAGGGACGTGAGCTTCGGCCATTTGCTCCGATCAGCATAGACCATGTATGCGGCGGCGAAAGGAACTAGCGCGCCGGCGCTTGCTTCAGCATTGACTTCGTAAGTTTGCAACAGGTCGTTAATTGTGTTCCAAAATGCTGCCATGAAGGCAGCGATGATCAGCGTCGCGCCGGTAGCGAATCGAACCAGCTGATTCCTTTTGTTGTTTTCCAACTGCTTGGCTGCGCTTTCAGCGGGCGGTAATTCGGCGGCGCCGTTTGAAAGTTTGTTCTGATTCGCGGCGAATTTGCCTGAATGGGGAGGCGCCTGCGTTGAATTGGCAATCAGTTGATCAGCCACATGAACTCCCGGCGGAAGCGTGCAGGCATCGGTCAAAACGACCCGAATCAGGCAGGCGGACTCGCCTACTCTTGTATCGTCGGCGAGAACTGAAGGGCCCATGATCAGCGCGTTGTCACCGATCACGCAGCGACTACCGATAAGCACGGGTCCGACAATTCGAGCTGATTGAGCGATCGTCACATCTTTTCCGCACCAGATTCCGGGAGCGAGTTCGCGGACCTCGAAGGAACCATCCACGTCAATCCGTTGAAGTTCCTTTTCCATGGCCTTCATGTAGCAAGACCAGTTGACGACTTCGTGCGACTCGTGATCAATCTCGATCGCGCCTACTTGCAAGCCGGCCCGCTGGGCTGCGGGAACAAGTTGCTCCTTGATATCAAAGAAGCCGGATTCCGGGATCAGGTCCAAGACAGCACGATTGAGGATGTAGATTCCAGCTGGTTGAAACCAGCGCGAACCATTGACGCGGACTGGCGTCTTTGTGCAGAAAACCGTAATCGAATTGCCGCTCTGAATGTGCTTCTGGACAAGCATTGACGGCAAGTCCTCAAACCAAAGGGCAGCACCAACCACGAAAACAAATTCGGTATCAAGATTCGGCTCTGAGTCCTTGATACAGCCGGCGGTACCACGTGGTACTGCGTCGCGTGAGAAATCGATTCGCCGTTGCTTCGACGATGGCGTACATGCAGTTTCGAGGTCGGCGAGTTTGCCATTGGAACAAACGGTGCACGTCTCAGAGCCGGACGCAAACAATCTGTCGATCGTTTTCTGAATCAGGTTTCCTTTGACGAGGGGCAACGTTGCACGGTGCCTGCCAAAAGCATGATGGTCGTTAGGACCTATAGCACCAGCGAGAATGACGCTATCGAAAGTGACGCCTCTTGCTCGCCGAGCCGTACCGTCGGCGCAAGGTTTTGGCTGTGAATTCCTGATAAATTGCAACTTTCACCCTCGCTAGAACCCGGCCAAGGAACGAATAACTTTAACAGAATCTTCATCTCAGTCAAGTTTGAGGGCGGAAACGGACGTTGCGGTGTGACCGTTGTAACTTGCTGGTCCTATAGCTTTTATGTAGCTTGATCGAGAACCCATGGGTCGGGGTTTGGAGGGGGTTTAACTCAATCTTCGTGTTACTCTACCGACAACGATGATGGGCAGTTTTCGGCTGCACCGGAAGGTGTACCATGGGTGCGCTTGACTTTTCCGGCTTGGGCTGGTGCGCGCAGAGGGAGCTTTTGCTTTGATTCGTGATGTTTGCGTTAAGAACCTGAAAGTCATTCCCGACGAACGCGGCCGGTTGATGGAAATGCTCCGCGCCGATGATGAACTCTTTCGCAAGTTCGGTCAGATTTACCTGACCACAGCCTATCCGGGGGTGGTGAAGGCGTGGCATTACCACAAGAAACAGTGGGACCACTTCGTTTGTGTGCGCGGCATGATGAAGGTTGTGTTGTTCGACAGTCGCGAAGAGTCGCCCACGCGCGGGGAAGTGAACGAGTTCTTCCTTGGCGATCACCGACCAATGCTGTTGCAGATCCCGCCGCTGGTTTATCACGGGTTCAAGTGCATCAGCGACTACGAGGCGATCATCATCAACACGCCGACCGAACTGTACAACTACAAGGAGCCGGATGAGTTTCGGCTCGATCCGCACAAGAACGAAATTCCATACAACTGGAATCGGAAGGACGGCTGATCGTGAAGGGCGTGATTTTGGCCGGAGGTTTGGGCACGCGCATGCAACCGCTGACGCGCGTAACGAATAAGCATCTGCTTCCGGTCTACAACAAACCCATGATCTACTACCCGATCGAATGCCTCGTAAACGCGGGCATCGATGACATCATGATTGTCACGGGTGGAAATGACGCCGGCGATTTCCTGCGATTGCTCGGAAATGGAAACGCTTTCGGATTGCGCGATCTGCATTACACCTATCAGGAAGGTGAAGGCGGCATCGCGGACGCACTGAAGCTGGCGGAGCACTTCGCGGATGGCGACAAGATCGTCGTCGTATTGGGCGACAACATCATCGAGGGAAATATCCGCAAGGCTGTCGAAGATTTCGCTCGCATGGGACCGGGTGGGAAAGTGCTGCTCAAATCGGTGCCTGACCCTGAGCGTTTTGGTGTGGCTGAATTGCAGAATGGACGGATCGTTCGCATCGTCGAGAAGCCGAAGCAGCCTGTCAGCAATTACGCGGTGATCGGTATCTACATGTACGACCAGCAGGTCTTTGATTTGATTCGTCCTTTGAAGCCTTCCGCTCGCGGCGAATTGGAAATCACGGATGTAAACAACTCGTATTTGTCCAAGGGGCAACTGACCTACGACGTTCTTGAAGGCTGGTGGACGGATGCGGGGACGTTTGAATCGCTGGATCGAGCTTGGCGATTGGTGGTCGAAGGCGGGGCGAACAAAAAGGGGCCTGTTTCGGGCCGTTAGAAGAATATTGGCGAGCAACTAAGAACCCCAGAAGACTGGTTGAAAAACCGGTCCCACACTTGTGGAGTCTGCTGATGAATCGAATCTTGGTGACGGGGGCTGCGGGGTTCATCGGCAGCAATTTTGTGCGTCGCGTGCTTTCACAGCGACGTGATGTTCACATCATCGGTTTCGATGCGCTCACGTATGCGGGAAACGTCGACAACCTGAGCGACCTGCCGCATGCGGATCGATTCGACTTTGTGCGCGGCAACATTTGCGATTGCGATGCGTTGCGCAAGGTGTTCGCACGAGGTTTGAATTCGATCGTGAACTTTGCGGCTGAGACGCATGTCGATCGCAGCATTCATGGTGCGCAGGAGTTTGTGCAGACCAATATCGTGGGCGTGCAAGTGCTGCTCGATCTCGTGCGCGAACATCGCGTGCCGCGATATCTGCAAGTGTCGACAGATGAAGTTTATGGATCGCTGGGACCGACGGGGAAGTTCTCTGAGTTGACGCCCATCACACCGAGCAGCCCGTATAGCGCGTCGAAGGCAGCCGCGGATCATCTGGTTCATGCTTATCACCATACGTTCGGCGTGCCGACGTTGATCACTCGCTGCTCCAACAATTACGGTGCTTACCAATTTCCTGAGAAATTGATTCCGCTGTTCGTGACGAACCTGCTGGAAGGTCGCAAGGTTCCGCTTTACGGCGATGGTTTAAACGTGCGTGATTGGATTCACGTGCAGGACCATTGCGATGCAATACTTTGCGTACTTGAGAAGGCCGCGCCGGGAAGCGTATACAACATCGGCGGTGATTGCGAGCTTGCGAACATTGAGATCGCGAAACGAATTCTCTCGCACCTCAATCAAAACGAATCGATGATCGAGTACGTGCGCGATCGGCCCGGACATGATCGGCGCTATGCGATGGACAATTCAAAAATCCGCGCCGAACTTGGTTGGCGGCCGCAGGTCTCATTTGAAAAGGGACTTGGTGAGACGATCGACTGGTACGTCGCGAACCAGGGCTGGTGGCGAAGCATCAAAAGTGGCGAGTACCGCAGTTTCTACGAGAAGCAGTACGGCATCGGCGGTGTCGTTGGGGCGGCGAAGTGACGATGCGCGGTGGGACATTTTCTCACGTTCTCTTGATCGGCGCACGCGGGATGCTGGGGCAGGAACTGTCCCGCCAGCTGCGCGATCTCCAGCGTCGAGATGAATCCATTCAACTGACCGAGTTGGGGCCGGGCGACATTGATATTCGTGATCGCGACGCGGTGCTAGCGTCGGTTCGCCGAATGAATCCTTCGACCATCATCAATGCAGCTGCCTACACCAATGTCGATGGGTGTGAGCGGCAAGGCGATCTGGCGATGGAGGTAAATGCGACGGGGGCTGGGAATCTGGCTGACGCTGCCCGCGAGGTTGGCGCAACGCTTGTACATTACAGCACTGACTTTGTCTTTGATGGGCGGGCCACGCGACCCTATCGCCCCGATGACAAGGCCGGACCACTCTCTGTGTACGGACGCTCGAAGTGGGAAGGCGAGGAAGCCATTCGCCAAAGCGGTGCCAAGCACTTGATCATTCGCACGTCGTGGCTATTCGGAACCGGTGGCAGGAATTTCGTCGAAGCGATTCTGGACCGGGTTGAAAGCGGGCAGCTGTTAAGCGTCGTGACCGATCAGGTGGGACGTCCGACGCTGACGGATGATCTGGCTGAAGCCACACTCGCACTCTTGGATGTGTCGGCGGAGGGTGTTTTCCACTTTGCCAATGACGGGGCGTGTTCGTGGAATGAGTTTGCGAAGGAGATCGTTCGCCTTGCGGGATACCGAGTCGACGTGCAGCCGATGACGTCGGATAAGCTGGACCGGCCGGCGAAGCGCCCCGCCTATTCAGTGCTTGATACGAGCGATTATGAAAGAGTTACGGGACGGACGATTTCCGACTGGCGCGATGCACTTGGTCGATATCTGAAACAGCGTCGGCTTGAACCGGTTGTTCATGCGGCGAGGTGAGGTGATAGTCCGTGACGACCATGACACAGCCAGAATTGCGTACTCGTTCGGGCGTTCGACTCCCGGATTTTCTGATCATCGGCGCGGCGAAGTCAGGCACGACGACGCTGCACGAGTTGATCGGTCGGCATCCTCGCGTATTCATTAGTCACGTCAAAGAGCCGGAGTTTTTTGCGGTAGATTCGGTCTATGAGCGTGGCCTATCCTGGTATCACGCGCTGTTCAAGGAAGCGAAGGAGCATCAGCTCTGTTGCGAAGCTTCGACCGCGTACACACGCTGGCCGCAGTTTCCGAGAGCGGCTGAGCGGATTGCGCGGACGATTCCAGACGCGAAGCTGATCTATTTGCTGCGTCACCCAATCGACCGAGCGTATTCGCATTATGTGCATCGCGTGACGCGCGAGCTTTATCCGCATCAACCAATTCGCTGGACGTTTGAGGAGCATGTTAAGAACGACCCGATGTGCCTCGACGGAAGTCGGTACATGGATCAGATTGATCAATATCTCGGGCATTTCGCGAAGGAATCGCTGTTGGTCTTGCTGACAGAGGATCTGGAGAAAGACCCGAAGCGAATTGTTCGAGAAGCGTGGGATTTCCTCGGGTTGGATGAAGTTGATTTTGGTGATGAGGATGTTCGCGGGAATGAAAGTCAGTCCATCCGTGAGGGGCGCATTCGACGCTACATCATGTCTCCTCTGAACAAGATTCCGGGCGTGAAAGGCTTCAAATCGCTGGTGCCTAAGGCGTGGAAAGACCGCGTCTTTTCGATGCTGGAAAACAGCTCCTATGGTCGAAGGGTAAAGCAGGAGCACACGCCTCCCAAAATGTTGCCGGAGACACGCAAGCGGTTGGTCGAGGAGTTTCGACCGCTCAACAAGCGCTTGTCGGAGTTCATGGGCCGCGATCTTTCGCATTGGAATTGCTGACCCATGGGTGAAGTCAACTTTCGCACGCTGAGTCGCAATTCACTGTTCGCCGCGATTGTAGAGTTCTGGCGGGTTGGCTCGCGGTTCATCCTCACGCCTCTGATCATTGGCAAGCTTGGCATGCAAGGGTACGGCACTTGGACGCTGATTTTCAGCGTCTGCGGGTATGCCGACATTTTGAACACCAGCTTCGCGAATGCGTACGCGAAGTACACGGCTGAATACGATCGCAAGAAGGACTACCACGGTCTGTCGCAGGTGATCAGCTCCGGGGTCATGCTGATGGGCTTGCTGGGGGCGATCGGCTGGTGCGCCGTTTACTTGTTGCGTAAGAACATATTGTTGGGCGTGAACATTCCTGAATCGCTGATGGATGAAGCTGTTTTGGCGTTGCCCGTGATTGCAGCCATGATGGCGATTCGCCTCAGTCTGGGCTGCTTTTACCAAGTTCTGGCGGGTCTGCAGCGATTGGATTTGCAGCACAAGCTCAACATTCTTGCTTCGATTATCGAGTTCGTTGTCACCATGGTGCTGCTGTTGCTCGGGAAAGGATTGATGTCGCTGGTCATCGGCCACGTGAGCGGTCAATTGATCGGCTTGCTCCTGGCTGTACTTATGTGCCGCCTGAAGTGTCCGGGGATTCGATTGTCGATCGGGTGCGTCTCGCGCTATGGATTCAGCAAAATACTCTCGCTTGGCAGCAAGTTTCAACTGCTGGCGATCATGGGCTGGGCAATCACGGATGGATTAAAGATTCTTCTCGGCGTCTTATGCAGCGTGCCACTCGTGGCGCAATATGATCTGGCTGAGAAACTGCTCTCGCTGGCCAAGTCGCTCAGCAGTTCGCTAATTGCACCGTTGATGCCGGCGTTTGCCAATCTGCACGCCGGAGACGAGCACGAAAAACGGACGCAGCTCTTTAGAAACAGTTCGAAGCTGGTCGCGTTGACGGCCATGGCGACGCTTACCGTTTTGGTGGTGTTCGCTGATGCTGTGTTGATGATGTGGACGGGCAAAGAGTGTCCGGAGGCGGCGTGGACAATTCGCGTGCTGGCCTTTGGTCAGTTCTTATGGTTGATGACCGGAGTTGGAACAGCCAGCCTGCGCGGGCGGGGACTGGCTGGGCTGGAAATATCGAATGCGCTTATTCGTACTTTGATCGCCGGAGTGACAATTTACCCGCTCTATAAATGGATCGGATTCAATGGAATCGTGCTCAGTGTTTTCGCGAGTCGAGCGTTTTCGTCGTTGTGGTTTCTTAAGTCTTTCGCGCGACAGGAAATGCTGGACTTCAGCTCTTATGTTAAGCGCGAACTGCTTTGCCCGATGGCGATCGGCGGGTTTGGTATTGTCGTCGGCTATGCGCTGCTTCCGCGAATCAGCGGTTTGGCACCCGCGTGGCCGCCGCGATGGCAAGCGCTATTTCTGGTTTCCGTGTGGGGAACGTGCCTTGGCATTCTGACGTCAGTCGCGCTGTGGTACGGGTTGTTTTCGCAGGTGGAGCGCAGTTACCTTTCCAGTAAGTTGCACTCGCTACTTCATCGGTATCAGAAACCAAAGTTGGCCCGAGAGCAGGTAGTTCAAGAAAGCGTGGGGAGCGTTTAGTGCATGGATCGGTTAAGGAAAACGCAAGACCCCCCTCAATCCCCCCTTGCCAAGGGGGGAAGTGTCGTGAAGTCGTAGACGATTAAGAATCGTTCACACAGGTTATTGGTGATCTTGTGGTTGAAGTTGCCTTACTAGGCTGGATACCTGTTTGCATCATTCTCTTCGCGTGCCTTCGGCCCGTGCAGGCGTTGGTGTTTTCGTACGTCGGTGCGTGGTTGATACTCCCGATGTTCAAAGTTCAAGTCCAGGGGTTCTGGGACCTGGACAAGGCCGTCGGGCCGAATGTTGGGGCGGTGCTGGGCATTGCGATGTTTGCACCGCACGTCCTTCGCGGGTTTCGATTTCAGCTGGTGGACCTGATGGTCCTCCTGTTTTGCAGTTGTGCGATGGCAAGCTCCGTTTCGAGCGGACTCGGCGCGTATGACGGTGTTTCCGCGTTCTTTCAGGAGATGTTCTATTTCGGGACGCCATTCCTTTTGGGGCGGATCGTCATTCGAGGTCGCGCCGAACTCCTCGAAGCCAGTCGAATCCTGGTAGGGGCCGCTTCGATCTACGCGCTGTTTGCCTTATGGGAATGGCGCATGAGTCCGCAGATTCACAGCACATTGTACGGGCAATTCCAACACAAATTCCAGCAACATCACCGATGGGGCTTTTTCCGTCCGATCGTTTGTTTTCCGCACGCGTTGTCGTTGGGCATGTTCATGGCGTGGACGTCAGTGATGGCGTTTTGGCTGCATCGATCAGGGCGACTCGGATCGATGATGGGTCTTCCACCACAAGTGTTCGTTGCCTTGCCACTGCTTGGGTTGCTGGCGTCGATGTCGATGAGTCCCTGGGGTTTGGCAGCCATAGCAGTTGGCTTGTTATTCCTCTGGCAGCGGACAAGAAGGAGATATTGGCTGGCAGTGCCGGTTCTTTTCATAACGATTTGGATTGCAGGCAGGTACACCGGTGTCACGGACGGGAAATGGCTGACGGAGGTGGCGGCCCAGATCTCCGCCGAGCGGGCTGATTCACTGCAATATCGAATCGATGCTGAGACCGCGTATGTCGAAGCCGCGAAGAAAAGTCCTGTCCTTGGATTCGGCAGAGGCAAGCAGTGGGTCGGGCAGGATGAAAATGTAAAGCGATTGGCCAGCGATGGATTGTGGGTCATCATGGTCGGGCGCTATGGACTCGTCGGGCTCAGCCTATTTTTCTTGTGGTGGTGTTGGCCTCTGATTATGGCTAATCATGCGAATCGAGAATTGGAGACCGACCCAGCGATGATGGCGCAACTAGTCGCCATTGGAATAGAGGCCATGAATTTCATGTTCAATGGCGCGACAAGTCCGCTCGTGACGTTGATGAGCGGCGGATTGGTTTCAGGACTTGTTATTCTTCAGTACCAATCGATTCGCGTACCTGATCGTAGCATAGGGCGGCTGGGACGGCCGCGTGCGATTGTGCAATAGGAGCACGTCTGTTGGAAACAACTCAGACTGCCAATGTCGATGCGAAGCCGAGGCTTTCCCGCCGCCGCAAGCTGCTCTTTGCGCTGTTGGCTTTTGTGATCATGTTGGTCGGAATCGAGGCGCTGGCGAGAGTCGGCTCGTATGTGTTTTCGGGTCTTAACCCGTACTACCTTTTCTATGGCTTTCGATCATGGAAGACGAACGAAGGGCACTCGGATAAGCGGAACGGCTACTTCAAATTCCCGGTCAATTCTACCATCAAGTTCGGCACGCCAGAGCCTGCGAGAATCAATAATCACGGGTTCCGTGGCGCGGACTTTGATACCCAAAAAGCACCGAAAACGTTTCGCGTCATTTGCCTCGGGGCATCGAGCACCTTTGGTTACACCAATCGGGACGCAGGTACTTATCCAGCGATACTTCAGGAGTTATTCCGAGAACGAGGCCAGGGAAAGACTGTTGAAGTGCTGAACTGCGGTGTTCCGCACATGAACTCCGATAACATTTTGGCGATGTTTCGCGAGGAGATACTCAGCTATTCGCCCGATTTAGTGACTTTTTACGAAGGATACAATGACGCAAGCTGGCCGTTGGATGTGAACCGGTTGCAGCGTGTTATGAGCTGGATGGATGAATACTCAGCGGCCTACGCCTGTCTTCGCAAGGGAGTTTCAGCTGTCGGCGGCAAGATGCACGAACGCTGGAATAAATATGGTGCACAAGTGAGCGGGACGGCTGCAGAGCACCAACTACAACTGCATGTGGCCATGACCCGTGCTAATCTCACAGAAATCCTTCGTCTCGCACAACAACAACATGTGCAGGTTGTTTTCGTTCGTCAGCCAATTCGCCGGCCAAGCGACCTTCCCAAGGAAGCGCCACCCTCTTTTGAAGACGCATACCGTGAGATCCACCAGCAACTGGTCGATACGGGCCAAATCAACGGCTTAGACATCACGTTCTACATCCATCACGCATTATTGGAATTGCAAGGTGAGTTAGCACGTGATTGGAAATTGCCAATCGTCGATAATGTGTCTCTTGTCGACGGTCATCCGAAATCACTGGTTACTCAGGTGCATCTGTCGGAGGAAGCAAATCGGCGGTTAGCTGAGGCGATCTATCAGGCGATTGAGCCATTTGTATCGCGCGAAGAATCAGGCAATTGACTCTTGGGGGCCGAGTGTTGTGGTGAATGAACAGTTGCCTGGAATCAGCGTAGTCGCCATCGGTCGCAACGAAGGCCAGCGATTGGTGCGTTGCCTCGAGTCGGTCATGGTGTCGGATTACCCGGCGGATCGAGTCGAGTTGATTTACGTCGACAGTGATTCAACGGATGACAGCTGCGAAGCGGCCGCGAAGCTTGGGGCCAGAGTCATTCGAATCAAGCCGGAAAGACCATGTGCGGCGATAGGTCGAAATGCGGGATTCCGAGTCGCGAAACACGACCTGGTGCAGTTTCTCGACGGCGACACGATCCTGAATAAGAACTGGTTTCGCAGAGCCGTTCAGGAGATCAGTAATCCCACCATAGCCTGCGTTTTCGGGCACCGTGAAGAGATGGCCACGGACGACACCATCTTCAACTTCTGGGCGCATCATGATTGGTACGTGCCGCCAGGTTTCGCGGATAGCTGCGCCGGCGACGTGTTGTTTCGGCGGGAAGTTCTTGAAAAAGCAGAGGGATATGACGAGACGCTGATCGCCGGGGAAGAGCCGGACTTGTGTTATCGGATTCGAACACAGCAGGGGCTTAAGGTACTTTCGCTCGATGAGCCGATGACGCTGCATGACATGGGGATGACACGATGGCGGCAGTATTGGCGAAGGTGCATGAGAACCGGCCACGCTTACGCCGAAGTCGGCCGAAGGCATCAAGGGATGCAGCGATGGCGGCGCGCCCGATGGCGAAACATGTTCTATGCACTGGGAACTCCGGTGGCGATTGTTTGCAGCTTGATCACGTGGTCAATTTGGCCGGTGACGGTTTGGTTCGGCCTTGTTTTTGTAGCGATGGTACGCAACGCGTTGCGAATGAAGTCGCGACTGGGGTCGTTTAGTCATGCGATGAGCTATTCGCTGCATCACTATCTGACGAAAACACCGGCGGCGGTGGGGCAGTGCGTGTTCTGGATTCGCTCCGCGTTGAACCGAGGCCCGCAGCGGCTGATTGAATATCGAACACAACAGGCAAAGGCTCATTGATCCATGTATGCGAAGCGGGTCATGCGCTGGTTGGCAGGTACGGGTTATCGTGCGACAGGTGCGCTGGCGCGACTGGAAGAGAAAAACATCGGAAAGCTTGTTATTCTCTGTTACCACCGGGTCTTACCGAGCGGGTCCGGAAGCGGTTACTTTCTTCCCGACCTCGTGGTGACGCCGGAAGCGCTGCGGTGCCACCTGGCGACACTCGTTCAGCGATATCAGGTGCATACGTTGCGCGATGCGTGGGAGATGGTTTCGAGTGGTAACGCGGGTTTGGCTCGAATGGCAGCGATTACGTTCGACGATGGTTACGAAGATAACTATCAGTTTGCCGCACCGATTCTGGCTGAGTTCGGAGTTTCGGCGACGTTTTTTGTCGTGACGGATGTTGTCGGGACGGATCAGGCGCCGTGGTATGACCAGATGGGGAATGCGATTGAAGTGCTTGCGGCGACTGGACGAGCGGCCGACATAAACAAGCTGGTTGTGGAAGCTGGATTGCCGGAAATCAATGAGTCGGACAGTACAGATGCGCTGGCGGTAGCTGCCCGCGTGGTTCGATCAGCCAAGGTGCTGTCACCGCAGCGACGAAAGGAGCTTTTGGTTCCACTCCATTCCGCGGCCGGAACGAACTCTGTCGCGAAGGAGCGCGACCGCTTCATGAGTTGGTCGCAGGCCAAGGAACTTGTTTCGCGTGGGCATGAAATCGGGTCGCACACGAGAACCCATGAATTGATGACACAGCTTGATGACGCCGAACTGGCGAATGAAGTGGGCGGTTCGCGAGCGAAGCTTGAGAACGAGGTGCCGCAGCAATCGTACACGTTTTGCTATCCGAATGGAGACGTCGATCGGCGAGTGGCCGATGCTGTTCAGACTCACGGGTTTGCGTGTGCCGTCAGCGTGGAAGATGGGATGAACTCTCTCGGGGACGACTCCTATGTGTTGCGGCGACGTTTTATGCACGGAGACCGGCTGCGAGGTGCATGGGGAAACGGGTCAACCACGTTGACGCGTATGGCGTTGGCGGGTGTATCGCACAAGACGATCGGAGGATTCGGAACATCCGTCTTTCGACTATGCATGCGAGGAGCGTTTTGACCGGGTTGTTGCAGTGAGAATCGCTTACGTTACCAGTGTGTATCCGGCGGTGTCGCAGACGTTTATCGTCCGCGAAGTAAAGGCGCTGCGCCAGCTCGGATTTGAGATTGATACATACTCCGTTCGACGTGCCACAAAGAACGACATCCTCGGCGAAGAATCTGAGGCTGAAAACGCACGCACACGCTGGTTGCTGCCATTGCCGGCCGTGGAGTTTGCAAAGGCCATCGTCTGGACTTTGTTTCGACCTGTCCGTGCGATTCAGACTTTGTTGCATGGACTGGCTGGTCGAAATCGAACCCTATTAGATCGGGCGCGATCGCTTGCCTATTTCGCGGAAGCAATCTTGCTTGGGTATTGGCTCCACCGCAGTCGGGCCGAGCACCTGCATTGCCATTTCGGAAACAGCGGATCGAGTGCGGCGGCGCTGGCGGCGAGGTTGGTTCGTGTTCCATTCAGTATGACGTGCCACGGTTCGGAGCTCCGTGAGATCGAATCATTCCGGCTGCCCGCCAAGGTCGAACAGGCGAAGTTTGTAGCCTGCGTGAGTCATTTTGGAAAAACTCAGCTCATGCTCCATTGCCCGATCGAGCAATGGAGAAAGTTGCATATCGTGCATTGCGGCCTTGACGAAGCGACTATGCAGGAGCTGTCATCAGGACCACACCACGAACGAAATGGCGCATTGAAGCTGGTTTGTGTAGCGCGATTGTCGCCGGAGAAAGGGCATCTCGTGCTATTGGATTCAATCGCTGCACTACAGCGAAATGGGACAAACGTTCGGTGCAAGTTGGTTGGGGATGGACCACAGCGGCGACTGGTCGAAGATCATGCGCGGCGGGTGGGGGCGGATGAGTTCGTTTCGTTTGCCGGTGCGCTGGATTTTGATCAAGTGATGAAATCATACTCTGCGGCCGATGCAGTCGTGCTTGCTAGTTTTTCTGAGGGCGTTCCGGTCACGTTGATGGAAGCGCTTGCGGCTGAGCGTCCCGTGGTAGCCACGAACGTCGGCGGTGTCGGTGAGTTGGTGGTGCATGGTGAGACCGGTTTATTGGTTCCGCCGGGTGATAGCGAGGCACTTTATCGGTCGCTGAAACAATTAGCCGATGATCCTGTACGTGCTAAACAGATGGCGGTGCGAGGCCGCGAGCACGTACAGAAAGAGTTCCGGGTTGAGCTCGCAGCGAAGCAACTCGCGGAGTTGTTTCGTAGCGGCGTGTCGGCGTCGGGCGGAAGTTCAGGTAACGATCGGGCTACGTGATGGCTGACTCGAAGGCGACTCCTCGACTGCTGATCGTCTCGCCTGTTCGTGACGAGGCAGCTTATTTGCAGAATACGATTGATTCCGTGGTGTCGCAGACTGTTCGACCCAGTGCGTGGGTCATTGTTGATGATGGGTCGAAGGATGAGACCGCTCAGATTGCCCAACGTGCGGCTGACGAGCACCCGTGGATTCGAGTTCATCGGCGAAGTGATCGCGGCGCTCGGATCGTCGGCGGTGGCGTCATTGAGGCATTCAACGAAGGGGTTAGGCTGTTTCGTCTCGAAGACTTCGATTATGTCTGCAAGCTCGACGGCGATTTGAAATTCGGGCACACGTACTACGAGCGATTGTTCGAAAAGTTTGCGCAAGACGCGCGGCTGGGCACTGCGAGCGGAAAATGTTGGGATAAGACTCCGACGGGTTGGGCGATGCTGCGCACCAGCGATGACTTTTCGCTGGGTGCGTGCAAGACCTATCGAATTTCCTGCTTCCGCGAGATCGGCGGACTGGTGCAGGAGGCGATGTGGGACGGCATCGACTGTCACCGGGCGCGAATGAAGGGTTGGACGGCGCGCAGCTTTCACGATGACGAGTTGCGGCTGAACGAATTGCGTCCGATGGGTTCGTCGCACAAGAGTGTCTATCACGGTCGATATCGCTGGGGCCGTGGGCAGTATTTCATGGGCACACATTGGTTGTATGCGCTTGGAATTGGTGCATACCGCATGTTTGAGAGGCCGTGGATTCTAGGCGGGCTGTGTATTCTCGCCGGTTATTTTGGTTCATGGATTCGCCGGGAATCGCGTTACAACGATCCCGAATTTCGGCGTTACTTACAACGATGGCAACTTGCGAAGCTAAGGCCGTTCTAGATTGTCCCAACAAGGTCGCGCCGGTGGAGCGTGCGGAGAGAATCCCTGCGCCGATCGACCTGCTGGGCATGCCCATTCATCCATTGTCATTTGCACAGACCGTGGAAGTTCTCATACAAATGGCATCCGGCGATAGTCCGAAGTACGCAGTGACGGCGAATGTGGATCACGTCATTCGATATGCAAGGCAGCCGGAGGTGCGATCGCTCTATACGAACGCTGACCTTGTCGTGGCCGATGGCATGCCGCTGGTGTGGGCATCGTGGATTCTGGGAACAACGTTGCCTGAGCGCGTAGCCGGTTCTGACTTGATGCCGACGATTTGCGCAGAGGCGGAGCGCGAGGGTCTATCCGTTTTTCTTCTCGGCGGGGCGGATGGAGCGGCAGAGGGTGCGGCGCGTGTATTGACGCAACGGCATCCGAAACTGAAATTAGCAGGGTTCCACGTGCCTCCGTTTGGATTTGAGAAGGACGCGGTTCAGTCACAACAGGCGATTGATGCAGTGCGGAACGCAAAGCCTGATATTCTGTTTGTCGGACTTGGTTCTCCGAAGCAGGAGAATTGGATCGTGGCGAATCGAGATCGGTGCGGTGCGAAACTCAGTATTGGGGTTGGAATCACATTCAGCTTTGTGGCGGAGCACATTGCTCGCGCGCCGCGATGGATGCAGAAGTCGGGCTTCGAATGGGTACACCGGATGATTCAGGAGCCCGGGAGATTGTGCAAGAGATATTTGATTGATGACATGCCGTTTGTCTGGCTGGTGCTGAGGCAGTTTTTCCGCGGCCATCGTTGAAAAGTAATTGAGCAAATGACCCAGGGTGATCGAAGATGAATCGCAACGCCACCAAGAAGATTGGAGTAAACTTCTTGCTCGCCGGAATTGGCAGCCTGCTTTGCTCGTCCCACCTTCGTGCGGAGCTGCTCTCTTATGCTGCTGAGGTAAAGGATGTCGTTGGTGTCCCAGAGGCGGATGCATCGCTCGCCCTGGGTGTTCCTGACTATGTTTACCCGGACGGCACATTTACTGCGGGTGCGTCGGCTGTTTACGTCTTCTCTGCGCCTATTGACGATGTTAGCGGTGATGACCTGATTATCTCGGCGTTTGTATCAGGTGAAGGGACAGAGTCTTCACAAGTAGGAATTGAAGCCCGAGCAACGGATTCGCATAGCTTTGTCGAGCTTGAAACGATTGACACGTCCGCTGGTCGCTCGCCGGAACGAAACCCATTTGCAGACTTTGATCATGTGCATCATTTCTACATTGATTTTGATGGAAAAGTTGACAAGGTGACGGAGGTTCGAATTACAATCGTCTCCGGCGATGATTTGAAAATTGACGCGCTGGAGGGATTGCATCCGGCCATCAGCAGTCCGAATCATGCCGTAGAAATTCGCGCGTTCCGTTTGCGGAATGACGATTCGAAACGATTCGCCTTGCGATTCAAGAATCTGAGTCCGCTGGTAACTGGCCAAGCGATCACTGGTTTCTCGCTGGAGCATGCTACCGATCCGCTGATTGATCAGACCGATCGCAAGGTAGAGGCGAGGGTCGCAGAAGGCCTGTTTGCGGCTACCGCCGAAACGACAGCCGGTCCCGACAACGGCGAAGTCAGCCAACTGACGGAATATGCATGGGAAGGTGAGGGAGATGGACTACCTCCTGGCGATACCGCCTCTCACCAACGACACGACACCATCGATCTTGACACGTTGGATGCCGAGTTCATTGAAAACATTACTTTTCGCGTCACGTTTGCGGATGGGGAAGTCCTGAGTATCGATGGCGAAACACTGCTGGCTGAGGGCGCAGCGGGCCAGTTGTTTGCCCTTTATGAATATCCACCATTCACGGTTTCAATTAACGAACCGCGACCAGCGTATTTTGCGGAGATGGCCAATGGGAATCTCGTGCCGGAACCACCCTGCGAAGATTGCGTCACAGAGAATGAAAACGCGAATGAGAATGAAAATGACAACTCTGTGACAGACAACGAGAACGACAATGTCGAAGTCGGGAACGACAACCAGATGAGCAATGACAACATGGACATGCCTTCTACGCCGGCGCCCTGCATGCCGGGTATGATCGGTCCGATGCTAACTCTCCTGGCTGCGCTTAGTTTGATCAAGCTGGAGCGGCGAAGACCTGCCAGGCACTAATCGCAAAACCTCAACCACAGAATTATCCTAAATCAACCGGTGTCGTCGGGCTGAATGCACACGGCACCGGTTTATGCGTAGCCATCTGAAACTGCTGCTTTTTTCAGGTGCTTTTCGATCTGCCTCCAATCTGCTACCCTTAACCGCGATACTTTTTTTCGTGAAAGGAGACACTGCCATGATACTAATTCGAACAGGGCTTATTACGACGCTCTGTGTAGCGGGCCTCTTGTCCACCCATGTTCGTGGGGCGGATGAAGCGAAGTCCGATTCCAAAGGCAACAAGGAAACCCAGGGGGCGGCGGCCACAATCGGTGGCGCTCCGATCAGCATGAGTGAATTGGATGCCGTCGTTTTCCGGCAGAACTCAAAGCTTGCTTCGGAATTGTATTCTGCCCGTGTGAAAGCATTGGACGAGGTCTTGCTCGAGAAGGCGCTGGGCGAAGAAGCCAAAGCAAAATCGAAATCAACCAGCGCCTATGTTGAAGAGATGATGAAGACCAAAGCCAAACCAGTCGTGGATGCAGAAGTAGAAAAGTACTACAACGACAACAAGAGTCGGTTCCCTAACAAAACGTTTGAGCAAGTCGCCGGTGAAATTCGCAAGTACATGGTGAGCGTCAACGAGTTCGAAGTGAAAAAGGAACTTATCAAGGAACTGAAGGCGAAACACAATTTCAAGAACTTGCTCGAACCGACCCGAGTCAAGCTCGAAGTCGGCGCAAATGAACCGGCGAAGGGTCCCGCAACCGCCAAGGTCACGATCGTCGAATACTCAGACTTCCAGTGCCCGTTCTGTTCAAAGGGGGCGACGACGATGAAGGAAATCGCTGCGGAATACAAAGACAAAGTTCGCATCGTGTTTCGCAATAACGCTCTTGCTATGCACCCGCGCGCTGCCCCTGCGGCTGAGGCTGCCCTCTGTGCTCATGAACAAGGCAAGTTCTGGGAAATGCACGACAAGTTTTTCGCCGACAAGAAGCTGAACGACGAGGACTTCAAGCAGGTTGCGACAGAAATCGGCTTGGACGTGGAGAAATTCAACGCGTGTTACGCTCAGGGTGCACACAAAGCCGTTGTCCAGGAACAAACCAACGGTACGAAAGACCTCGGAGTTTCAGGAGCTCCAGCGTTCTTCGTCAATGGTCGCTTGCTCTCTGGCGCACAGCCGATTGAGAAGTTCAAGGAAGTCATCGACGAGGAACTTGAGCGCAACAAGTAGTTGACGGTTAACAGTCACTGACTTGCGTCACGGACGCTAATCACTGACTTTCGGAAATGCTGACGCCGCGATGCGATCAATCGTATCGCGGCGTCTTTCTATGTTGGAACCATCTTACTGCGACGAAGCAACGATCACTTTTCATTCGACCAATCCCATTAAATCGTGCCATTATCGTCTGTGAAGTGAGGTGAGATTCACAAGGTCACGGGGAACTATCGCCGTGCAGCACCACTTTACCAATCGCACGTACACGCCAAGTTTTCCTACCTTGTCAAGGGTGTGAGATTCAGCGTTTTTTCTCACTTTTTGATCCTCAGTTACAGGCAAAGCCAGTTTTTCTTGCGGTGCGGAACTCTTTGCCATAAGATGACTTGCGCACAATCGCGTTAATGTTCCATAGCTGTTAGGTATTGAGAATCAGCTTACGTTTTATGCTGATTGGATTATGATTCTCGCCTCGTAACTGTACAGATTGTTGGCGAGCTCCAAGAAGGGCCTCCGCCCGAGAAAAGGATTAGCGATGGCAACCATTACCAAAAAGGAAATCATTGACCGCATTGCAGATCGCGAAGGTTGCAAGCGGATCATTGCCAAGCGAGTCATTCAATCATTCCTCGATGAGATCATTTCTGAACTCGCTTTGGGAAACCGGTTGGAGTTTAGGGATTTTGGCGTCTTTGAAACGCGTATGCGTGCGGCGAGACAGGCCCAGAACCCTAAGACAATGGACAAAGTTCAAGTGCCTTCCAAACGAACCGTTAAGTTCAAAGTCGGTCGAGTAATGAAAGCGAAGTTGGACGAAGCGCCTGCGCTGGTTGATGCGGCCACCGGGTTGGCTGTCGGTCCATCGGGTAATAAATCGCGCGATGTTCGCGTTGGTGGAAAGAGCTAACGCCCAATTCGACTTTAGCGACGTTTGAGCCAAGTAGTCTTAAGTGCTAAGTGAGCAATTCCTCGGCGAATTTACCACTCAACGTTTGAGTGCAAATCCAAGTAGAAAAATCGGTCTCAGAATGTTCCACCAGCCGATGATCGGTTTCATTTTGGTGTAGCCAAGGGCGCGCGGCGGGTAGGTCTTGGTACACGGCACTTCCTTGTGCTTGTAACCCAATTTCAAAGTTTGAAACAGCAGGTAAACCTCAAGTCCATAACCATCCAGCCAAGTCTGGTCGAGATGGAAGCGTGGATCGTTCAGCATTTCGAGCCGAATCGCGCGGAAACCGTTTGTCGTTTCCGAAAGTTGCTTGCCAACGAACAGACTCATCAACCAAGGGTGAATACGCGTTGCGATACGTCGATAGAGCGGCATATCACCGCCCAGGGAACCGCCATCGACGAAACGCGAACCGATGACGAAGTCACATGACTGGTCGCAGATTGGATCGATCAGCGCCGGGATTTCATCAGGGTTATCTTTGTTATTGCCGGCCATGATAACCGCCACATCGAAGTTTTCGTTGCGAGCAATATTCAGGCCTTCGCGAAGACTCGCTCCTACTCCGCGGACGTCAGTGAACGAAAGCACCTCTGCACCGAATCGTGCCGCGACCGGGGCCGTGGCGTCGGTGGAACCGTTGTCGATGACGAGTAGTTTGTCGACGAGGTTTCGATTCGTGCGCGAGACGACGTGGCCGATCTTGGCTTCCTCGTTATACGCGGGAACCAGCGCGATGATCCTTTTTCCCTTGTACAAGCAAGTTACCTCGTGAGTGATTTTGTAACGACTCGCGTTGGTTTCGACGGTCTGCAGATCGGGCATTCGCCGTCAGCCAGAGGGGAGCCGCAGTCACAGACGCGACCAATGGCCTGTGCAGGTTGTCCCACGACTAGTGCGTGATCGGGCACGTCGCGGGTTACAAGCGCACCTGCACCGATACTGGCGTATTCACCGATCGTGATGCCACACATGATGATGGCACCCGCTCCGATTGACGCACCACGGCAAACTCGCGTCGGCACCAACCACGTTTCCGTCTTTGTATACCGATCTTTCGCAGGCGGGCTCATGCGACTTCGCGGATAGCGATCATTGGTGAATATCACCCCCGGGCCCACAAAGACTTCGTCCTCGATGGTAACGCCGTTCCATACCATGACTTGGTTCTTAATGACGACGCCGCTACCGATTCGTGCTCCGCCTTCAAGGAAGGCGTGATCGCCGATGTTGCAGTTCTCGCCTATGACCGCACCGTCCAGGACGTGGGCGAACGCCCATACCCTGGTGCCGCGTCCAACCTGCGACGATTCGCAGATGGCCGAAGGGTGGATGAATACGGTTGACTCTGATTTGCTGGACATCGTTGTACTCAATCAATGGTCAGATAAGGGAAGCATGTGTGCGTCGACTTTGACAAAAGGACGACGTTCGCCCATCAAGAGCGAATGCGATAGCTCTCGTGCAGAGATAATGGAATCGCCTGCGACCGATTGAAGGCGACCATCGCCCTGAAGCGAAGTCATGGCTGCTTCGAGGGCTTCGACAACGCGCAGACCTTCGCGCGCGTCAGGGCCTTTCGGTTCGGCTGTTTGAATCCAGTCGCGAAACGCGGTGGCCTGGGCCACGAGCGGCTCGGTTCGACGAATCGCGGGCAAGTGGACGTCGGCGCTGCGCAGTAAGTATTGAAACTCGCCGAACGAATTGTAGTAGGGTGGCTCCGCGAGGCCTTTGTCGTAGATGCGCAACGTATCGGACGGGTCGACATCGTCCCAATGGGCCATCTTCTTTTCGCCTACGACGGTGATCGTTCGGATTTTCCGAGGGTTCAGCCAGCTCACGTGAATGTGGCCGATGGTGCCAGTCGGATACTTCAGCGTGGCGAAGCAGACATCTTCAATCTCCCGTTGCGTGATGCAGCGGCCATGTGCTGAGATTTCGAGTGGTGCCGCTCCAAGCAGGTAGTTGAAGATGCTGATGTCGTGAGTGCCGAGGTCGTACAGCGCGTTCACATCGCCGCGAATCGGGCCGAGGTTGGTGCGCACGGCGTCGAGATATTGGATTTTGCCGAGCTCGCCGTTGGCGATGAGTTCGCGGAGCTTGATGATGCCGCTGTTGAAGACGAAAACGTAGCCGACCATGAGCACGAGACCTGTTTCGTCGGCGAGGCGAACCAGTTCGTGCGCTTCCTCGCTGGTTGTGCACATCGGTTTTTCGACGAGAACGTGCTTGCCTGCTTGCAGTGCTTCGCGGCAAATCGTGGCGTGTGTCTTCGTGGGCGTTGCGACTACGACCGCTTGTACAAATGGGTCGCGCAGCAGATCTCGGTAATCATTCGTGGTTTTGATCGTCGGGAATCGCTGACGAATGCGCTCCAAACGATCGCCGTTCAGGTCAGCACATCCGACGACGTTGACGCCCTCCATCTCGGAAAAGACGCGTATATGGTTCGGGCCCCAGTGGCCGCAGCCAATGACTCCAATTCCCAGTTCGTTCGGATTGTTCCGCATGTCTGAATAACTCCGGCGGCGCGATATCGGCGTATTTGGACGTACTATCGGAACTGTTCAGGAGTCGCAGAAGCTCGTCGTGCTCAAAAGTACATTGACCGCCGGCCGTGGCCGATAACCTGTTGTGGAGTCGAAGACGGCTGTTATCGGGCGGCCAACGCCATTCGCGAAGCATGCGCCGGAAGTGCGCTCGGACGAAATGACGCGGAGCGGCGAAACAGAATCGACCGTCAAGCGTGATCTGTCGCGACTCGGCCTTCTGATGCTGGTGGCCGTGTGCGCGGCGGTCGTGCGACTGGCAAATCTTGGATATGCAAGTCTGCCGCATGATGAAGCGTTTCGCGCCAACTGGTGGTTCGCAACAGACCCGACCAGAATGCGGCGATTTCCGCCTCTGCAGTGGGTGTTGGGTTGGTCCACACAACATATCTTCGGGCAAAGCGAATTCGTGCTGCGATTGCCCTACGCCATCGCTGGTGTCGGCTGCGTTGTGCTCTTGTATTGGGTCGTGCGACACCGGCTGGGAACTGGAGCCGGCTTGTGGGTCGCGTTTCTTGCGGCTGGCCACCCCGTGCTTGTCGAAGCGTCTCGGCAGGCCAAGGTCTTCAGTCTAGAAACTCTGATCGTGCCATCAATCATTCTGGTGGCGGTGCGAGCGTGCAAGCAGGCGACCACGGGCCGAGTGATTTCATTTCTTCTCCTGGGACTTCTGGGCTTCGGACTAACGCTTACGAGCTCGATGGCGATTGGCGTGTGCATTCCTTTTGTCGTATTGGCGTGGGCACGGACCGATCCGTTCGATCGCGCAGGCAAGTTCGTGATGTTCAGCTCGCTGATCCTTCTCGCCGCTGCTGGAGCCTTCTGGTTCTGGTGGTTGTCTGATTTCGCGACGCGAGATTTGTGCGTCAGTTACTATGCCACGGAAGAGCAGACGTGGCCGGTTGCATACAATGCGTCGACGTTGGCGTTCTGGGTGATCGACTCGTGCTACGGAGCATTGCAATACGTGACCGGAATGTCACACACATGGCCGCCGCTGAATTGGTCGATTGCGACGCTATTTACGCTGTCGATTTGTGCAGCCATTCCCGTGCTGTGGCGATCGTTTCGACTTCATCTGATTTTCTTTGGAATCATGTTGGCGGTGACGATTTTTGCGGGCGCGATCCGCCAGTGGCCGTTCGGAAACATTCGACACACGACGTTCCTCATTCCGTTTGTCGTGTTGGCTGGCGGCGTCGGGATGTGGGAATTAACACGACATCTAGGTCGCTCGCCGGCGCGAGTGATGCTGTTGGCGTTTTGTGTAGCGCTGCCATACGTCCGCGCGGTTAAGGCATCCGTCGTTTCTCCACCGACGCCGGAACATGTACGACCCTTGTTCGAGTACGTCGAGCACTACGCAGCGGCCGATGACGCGATGTTTGTTTATTATCCGGTAGACGAGGCCTTCTGGTACTACTGGCGAGGAAAATCGATGCCTGCCTTAGTCCAACCGAGAGAGGACCGCGGAAAACCGGACGTGTTCGAGGCGAGGTTCGAACAATGGATGTCACAACACAAACGAGTCTGGTTTGTTTTCGCACATGACTGGGGCGGAGAGAAGAAGGCGTGGACCGAAATTCTCCGCAGAAAATACTTCGAACTGGACAGGTTTGAGATCGGCGATTCGGCGGTCTATTTGTTTGGCAAGACGACGGAGTCCGAGCCGATTCTGCGAATCAAAGATCCCTATTTTCAGCGGATGGTTCGATAAAAAGCTTTACCTCGATTGCGTTTCGTCATTTCTTTTGCGTTCACTTGATGACGCGTTGGCGGTTGGTTAAGCTAACCGTCCCGATGCAGGCAGGGCTGAGTCTGGGTCTCTGACGCGGGTTCGCACGGAGCATCGGTGATCGATTGAGGGCCGTGGTCCTCGCGATGCTTTGGCGGCGTACCCAAGTGGCCTAAGGGGACGGATTGCAAATCCGTTATTCGTGGGTTCAAATCCCACCGCCGCCTGTCCCTCCCAATCAGGCCATTCCTGTTCATGAAAAACGAAAGCGCCACGAGTTCTGACGCCAATCTTGACATCAAGTGTTTTCGGAATGCGGGGCTGTTGATACGATTCCCTCAGTCGTTTTCTTGTTCTTGTCGGGCCAACCATGCAATGTTTCTAATCTGGAGAACTTTGACCATGTCTCAACGCCGAATCTCTTCTCGCTTCACCTTCTCATTTTTCCTGCTTGCTGCCGCAACGGCCGTTCTGAATCTGAATTCGCACACGGATGCGGCTGATGGAGATAAGTCGAATCCGCACTTGGTGTACATCCCGGCTGATAAGACCGCGTTGAATTACGAGGCGCTGTCTGCGTGCGACAAGCTTACGGTGGCTGAGTATCAAAAACGCGGCGTGACCGTCACGGAGAAAACGCGCGACGATTTTGTGAAGTGGCTTGAGACGGACGGCAAGGCGTATGAAAAGTCGCGCGACAGTTTTCAACGAGTGGCGTTTGCGAAGTCGCTGAAGGCCGACGCGGTCGGCAAGCTCATGACGTGGGAAATCACGGAAGAGGATGCGAAGCAATCGGGCATGAAGCCGGGAGTCATTATTTATGGCTGGGGCATGGGACTCAAGGCGCTCACGCAGAGCGACATGATCCTCGGCGAGCCGGGGCTTGAGGCGCGAGCAGTGCCGCTCGGAATCGGCGGGCACGATTCTGATCCGTGGGATGTTCCGACGAAGGTTTCGGCACAGGCGTGCACCAACGGTACATCGTTTATGGCTGAGATGCCGAAGCGAGCGTTCCTCGGGATTCAGATTGATGGTCAGGCGATTACGAAGATAGTGCCGAAGTCGCCGGCTGAAGCGCTCGGATTGAAGGAAGGCGACAAACTCATCAGTCTGGCTGGTAGTCCGATCAGCGGATTGGATTCGTTGCGAGATGTGATGACCGGCAAACAGCCGGGGGATGAGATTGAGATCGAATATTCGCACGAAGACAAAGTGACCAAGTCCAAGATCAAGCTGGCGGACATGATGGCTGTGATGGAAGCGTCGCGCCCGAAGTCGGGTCAGCCGGTTCCTGAACTCGCGGCAGCAAAGGACATCGAAGGTCGTGACGTAAAGCTTTCTCAATTTCACGGGAAGGTCGTGTTGTTGGACTTCTGGGCGACGTGGTGTGGCCCGTGTGTGAATGAAATGCCGCTGGTGAATGAAGTGGCTGAGTCGTTGAAGGGGAAGGACTACGTGTGGGTGGGCGTTAGTGCCGACGATGACGAAAAGGCGTGGAAGGATTTCGTGTCGAACAACAAGCTCGTTGGGACGCATGTGCGATCGGCTGAATGGATCAACGCGATGGGCGTGCAAGGGTTCCCGACAGTGATGGTGATTGATCAGAAGGGCGTGCTGCGGTGCGACTCGGTGAATGGGGCCCAGATTGCGAAGAGCGTGACTGCGATCTTGGGCGAGAAGTAAGGGCGAGGCATTAGGCAGAAGGCAATAGGGATTAGACAACATCGTTTGCGGGTAGGCTCCTTCTAGACTGCGGTGTTGCTTTAAGGTTCGACTCAGTAACAAAGTCCAGGCAATGGCTACTCAAGAGACTT
Organism: uncultured Phycisphaeraceae bacterium; assembly: GCA_964494205.1. Classification (GTDB taxonomy): domain Bacteria; phylum Planctomycetota; class Phycisphaerae; order UBA1845; family UBA1845; genus JBBTCX01. The sequence continues at coordinate 443,209 of CAZBRD010000002.1, forward strand.
TCACCCTACCCTCTCCCTAAGAGGGAGAGGGAGGACACTTAACCTTTGATGACGCCGACGGGTTTTAGGCGCGCGACTTTTTGGCTGATGTTGGCTGCGTGGAGAACGTCGACGACTTCGATCACGTTCTTGTAGGCGTCGGGTTGTTCTTCTTCGAGGCCGGTGCGACCACGGGCGCGGGCGTACACTCCACGAGCAAGCAATTCCTTGTGAATTGAGCGGCCTTTGCTGGCGCGAATGGCTGCGCTGCGCGACATGCGACGGCCTGCGCCGTGACATGAACTGCCGAACGTGTGTTGCATCGAACCGGGTTGGCCGACGAGGACGTAGCTGAAGCGGCCCATATCGCCGGGAACGATGACGGGCTGACCGATGGCTTTGTAGCGGTCGGGTAGCTCGGGGTGGCCTGCAGGGAAGGCACGCGTCGCTCCTTTTCGATGCACGCAGAGTTCGCGCATTTCGCCGTCGACTTCGTAGTGTTCCATTTTTGCGATGTTGTGGGCGACGTCATAGACCAGGTGCATACCGAGTCTTTCAGCGGGTATTTCAAAAATCTGAGCGAATACGTCACGAGCGAGATGGCTCATGATCTGGCGGTTGCACCATGCAAAGTTAGCGGCCGCGCGCATCGCACCGATGTATTTCTGACCTTCCTTGGAGCGAACCGGCGCGCAGACGAGCTGCTTGTCGGGCAATTCAATTCCGTATCGTTTGGGCACGTTTCGAAGGTCGCTGAGTGCGTCTTCGCACACCTGATAGCCGAGTCCGCGCGAGCCGGAATGAATCATCACGGTGATCTGGCCTTTTTCGAGGCCGAAAGCGGCGGCGGCTTGCGGGTGGTCGATGTGATCGACGACCTGGACTTCCATGAAATGATTGCCGCTACCGAGCGTGCCGCATTGATCGAAGCCGCGCTCGAGGGCACGATCGGAGACGAGATCGGGCTCGGCGCGATCGATGCGGCCATGCGCTTCGGTGGACTGCACGTCTGAATTCCAGCCGAGTCCGCGGTTGATCACGTATTTGGAGCCTTCGTCCATGAGCGTGATCAATTCGGATTTCTTGAATGTGACGATGCCGCCTTTGCCGACGCCGCAGGGGACTTTCTCGAAGAGTTTGTCGATGAGGCGCGGGAGGCGCGGTTCGGCGTCTTTCCAGGTGAGGTTGGTGCGGAGGAGTCGTACGCCGCAGTTGATGTCGTAGCCCACACCGCCCGGGCTGATGACGCCGCCTTGTTCGGGATCGGTGGCTGCGACACCACCGATGCAGAAACCGTAACCCCAGTGGATGTCGGGCATGGCGAGCGAGTATTTGACGATGCCGGGCAGGCAGGCGACGTTGGCGACTTGCTCGGGGGCTTTGTCGTTCTTGATGGATTGCATGAGCACGTCGTCGGCGTAGATCAAGCCATCGACGAGCATTCCCTGCTTGTAGGATTTGGGAATGCGCCAGCGGGTGGCATCGATGCGTTCGAGGGGGCCGGAGTATTTGTCATCAGACACGATGAAGACCCTCACCCCAACCCTCTCCCTAAGAGGGAGAGGGAGGTCAATAATGCCAGAGTCAAGCCGGCTTTGTTCATTTGAGTCAAATCAAATATCCACAATCACGGTCGCTTCGTATCCGCCGGGAATTTCTTTTATTGCAAGCTCGTGGTAGGTGATTGCCTTCACTTCGCGATGGTAAATTGAGCGGTCAGGATCGACAAGCTTCCAGCCGATATCGACCAGGAGACGCTTGCTCGTAAACTCTTGAACGAAGTAGAAGCTCGCGACGCGATCATGACACTCAAATTCAAAGAGCAGCTTGTCGAGGAAATCTCGTAGCAAATAGGCTGCGTCGCTTTCGTCTCCTGATTCGAAACGAATGGATTCATGTTTCATTTCTGGCTTGAGGGTCAATTCACCGATTAGCGAGTACAGGCCGCCCGCCGCTGCCGCAATCAATTCGGGCAGCGAGGATGCAACGACACGGATGCCCATGTCGGCGGTGTGATCGAAGATTTCGAAGTGCGGTTGCATAAAGGCCTTGTAGCGTTATTGAATGCACGTAGCAAGGTTTTGCGTAATCGTTGCAATGGCTGGAAAATAGCTGCGTGCCATGATTTTTAGTTCATCTTTGCAGGTCGGATCTTGCGTCATTTTGCACGGTGCAAACAAAATCCGCGATTCGGGCTTCAGAGGAGCGATTTATTGCACCAGAAAAGAAAACTCGTGCAGACATAAGTTTTCGTCATGGCGATTTCACGGCCAGCGTCGCGTGTGAAGCTGGTCGGGACACCGCGCCGGGTACAAGCCGCGATGTAACAATAACAAGAACAGCGCTCGCCCGTGAAAAGAGAACGACCGTTCGTTGCGGGCGCGATCAAGCCGGCGAATGAGGGAGCGAAAATGCGAATTCCCATGTCGGCGGTGTGGTCGAAGATTTCAAAACTGGATTCCACGAGCGCGTTGCAACCGGTGGGCCTGCACTCTCGCTCTTTCAGAGCGAGACCTGTTTTGCACAACCGATGACCCAGGGCGTTGCCCTGGGCTACGCCACGAGCGCACTTTCAGTGCGTATGGGCCGATTGATCGATAGCGAATCGGCACGTTTAAACAAGAATTGGTATCGCACCGCAGTGGCACACGTGCGTGACTTGAGACTGCATCCGATTGAATTTCCGGGGCGCGCGATGTGGTAACGCACTGCTCACAGAGCAGTGGCACACGGTTGCGTCGAATAGTTGATGTCAGCGAGAAGAAAAACTGTGATTCGCGCAAAGACGCGAAGACGCAAAGCAATGACGTGGTGGAGATGTGTTTCAGGAGAAGGTGGTGATGTCGCTAAGCGACAACGTGGTTGCGAATGAGGTTCAGGGGACGGTGGCCATCAGTTGGCGGTTGTAGTTTTTTTCGAGGTCGCGGAGTTGTTCGTGCATGGTCTCGTCGCGGCTGGTGTAGGCGTGCGGGGTGGTGGCGAGGGCGACGAACCATTTGACGACGTTGTCAAAGTCGTTGAGGTCGATGTATTCCGGGGCGAGGCGTTTTTTCGTCGAGTCGACGTTGTGGTAGTTGCCGAGGGCGACGCAGAGGCCGGTGGCTTCGTAGCCGAGGGTGCAGTAGGCGGAGGATTCGCAAGTGCCGCCGTCCATGAGCTTTCGCTGGTAGATGAAGGATTTGTCGCTGGCGGCGAGTTCGCGAGCGATGCGATAGCAGTGAGCGGTGGCTTCGGGAGTGAAGGCTGTTGCTCTGTCGCCGACGCGTAGTATTGGACCATCGCCGATTTTGGCGAAGGGGCGCTCGGAGCTTGCCTCCATTGCGACGATGTAACATTTCTTCGGAATGGTCTTTGCGCGAGCTGCTGCTATCGCGCCAATGAAACCGACTTCCTCTGCGCGGGTGAAGAGGAAGTAGGCTTCGGCGGGTTTCATCTTGCGGACGAGTTCGTCGATGCAGCAAAGCATCGCGCCGACGCCGACGAGATCATCGCACGCCCGGGCGTGAATGCGTGTGCCGCGGATGCGTGGGTCGGGGAAGTCCCACATTCCGATGGAGCCGGTGGGGATGTCGCGTTTGATATCGATGGTGACAGTGTCAACGCGTTCGCGGCCGGCGCGGGTGGCGATGGTGTGTGAACGGATGCGGCCGGGAATCCACTTATTGCTGACAAAGAAGCGAACTTTGCTGCCGTCGAAATATTCCGGCGGGACGCCACCGTGCCAGAACGCGTGTAGCGTGTTTTTTGCACTCATTCGATTCGCGAGGAAGCCGGGGTGGTCGGTGTGCGAGGTTATGCAGACCGGGCGGGGCGTGCGACGTGGGCCGATGCGCACATGAACAAGAAGATTGCCGGCGGCGTCGCGAGTCAGATTCTTGATTTTCCGCTTGCGGCAAAACGAATCGATGAACTTGAGGACCAAGTGCTCCGCAAATGGCGCAGTCGGGACCGAGAGCAAGTCCGAAAGAATCCGATGCTTGGCATTGTTCTTTTGGGGCATCTTATCAAGTTATGCGAAATAGCTCGTCGCGAAAGCGGCTAGTGCTTCTTCGGCACCCAGAGGTTTTTGCTCGAGGCGAAGCAAATAGAAGGCGAGCACGAGAATGATCGTCAGCGTGAATACGAATCCACCCAGGAAGAAGCCGGTCCAGGATTTGCCTTCCTTGTCGTTGCGGCGTTCGCCCGCGCTGTTCCAGCCTAGGGCCGCAGCGATGCCGGCGGGGATCATGGCACAAAGAAGCGAGGCGTGGTGAACCAGGAGGTATTTCTTGGAGCTGTAAACAATCTGGCCTAGTTCGCTCTGATAGTTGCGCGTCGTCAGGTAGATTCCCACGATGAGTGGAAGGATCGAAATGAGCGAGAGTGTAAACGCGTATCCGGCTTGAACGTCGTAACGTCGAAGACTCATCAGATATTCTCCCTGTCGTCGCCCCACGGCCAAGCTTGCGCTTGACCGTGCCACCCTGTCAGGGGATGGGCTGCTCCCTCGCTGTCGCGGTTCAGCGCTGCTTCTTGCAGCTTTTTTGATCAATCGGCTTCGCGCGGGTCGAAGCGGAGTTTCAGCATAAACGCGATCCACTTTTCTTCAAACGGGCCGTCGAGCTGGCCGAAGGTTTCCTCGAACTCGGCGATGCGCTCTTCGGGGCTGACCATGCGGCCCACTTCGCGGTGCGCGAGTTTATCCAAGTATCGGCTAAAGGCGTCGCGATGCTCGCGTAAGAGGTAATAGACCATCGCCCAGGATTGGCTGTAGCGAAAGGAGACGGCCTGCGAGTCGGGGTGGGCGACTTGGCCGTCGCGGACGAAATCGCGGAAGGAGACGATTCGGTTGTCGTCGAGGGCTTTGCGGAGGGAGGCTGGATCGATTTTTTGAACGTTTGGGGGGACTCCGAGAGCTTCGCGGAAATCGCCGAGTCGCATCTGGTTGATCTGAACTTTGCCGCGACTGATTTCGGACTGGGGGACTTCGAACAGACAGGCCATGCCTTCGGTGAGCCAGACGGGATTGTCTGCGCCGCGAACGTGAACGCCGATATTGAAAAAGACCTGGTGGGCCGCTTCGTGCTGGATGATGAGCTTGTTGAAGCGTTTGACGAGGGCGTCGCGCTGAGCTTCCATCGCGGAGACTTGGGATTGGAGTGCGTCGGCGGAACCGCGATCTGATTGAGATGCGACCTGACGTTTTGCGTCGGCGATTTGTTCACTGAGGTTTTTGACGTCGGGCCAATTCATCGTGTTTAGGAATGTCGAGCGGTTGGAGTTGCTGTCGTAGAAACCGGCGGCACTGGCGACCCGGAGTTTCGCGTTGCGGCAGTATTCTTCGAAGTCTTCGCTCTTGTCGAGAAAGAGGACGGCGAGGCGATCGGTGGGCGGGGTGATGGGCAGTTTGAAGTGCTCGCTAAAAATCCAGACGGCGTCGAAGGTGCCTTCGAGGCGGCCGGTGAGACTGCGGAGAGTTTCATAGGGCGTGTCGTAGGCGATGGTGAAGTGGTCGGTTTCGCGGATGGTGAAGCGATTGCCGGCGAGGTCTTTGAGCAGGTCGCCGAGTTTGGGGTCGGGGGGCATGGAGGGGGGTGGGGCGGCGAACGTCGGGTGCGAAACAGCGATGATTATCAGAGCGAGCTGAGCAATCATCAATTTGAATCTAGTCATGCTTACACCAGTCGCGCGTGAAGCCCCTCACCCCAACCCTCTCCCCAAAGGGGAGAGGGGGTCGCGTTGATCGATCAACCTTGCTCGCAAATTCGATCAACCAACGATCAGTTGATTCGACTCTGAATTATAGCTTGCCTTCGGCGACTGCGCGAATCAGTTCGCGCGGGGCGCCGATTTCCGCCACTGTAACTTCTCCGAGGTATGGTTTGGCGGTATCAGACAAGAATCCACGTTTCGGGCCAACGAAAGTAATAGTCATGTCTGCGTTCACTGTTGCGTTTGACGGTAGGCCCGTTTCGCAATCGAGGCCGGAGGGGACGTCGATGGCGATTGTGGTGCGCTTGGGGACGCGATTGAGCAGGTTGATGATTTCGGCCATGGGGGAGCGAGGTTGGCCGGTGAAGCCGGTGCCGAGGAGGGCGTCGATGACAATTTCATCGCCGTCGAAGGAGTCGGCGAGGGTCTGCATCATAGGAGCGACTTGCAAAAGCCCCTCACTCCGACCCGTCGTGCTCCCGCCTTGGTTGCACTCCGTCCAAGGGGGAGAGGGAGAATTGTGAGGCGCGTTTTCTAGTTCCAGAATACGCTGCGTGGGAATCTTCATGGCTGTCGTGATTTGGTAGTTAGCGAGCGCGTCGGGGGTCATTCGTTCCGGCGGTGATGTTTGGATGATTCTCAACGACCAGCCAACGTTGTGAAGATGTCGCGCGATGACGTATCCGTCGCCACCGTTGTTGCCACCTCCGCAGAAGATGGCGGCGCGTGCGATGTTGCCGAATTTTTGCCGAATTACTTCGGCTGCGTTGCGGCCTGCATTTTCCATGAGGATGAGACTTCGGATGTGGTAAATGCTAGTTGCGAGCTGATCGATGCGACGAATTTGATCGCGGGAGAATATCAAAGGTGGTTCGTGATTCGACTGGGGTGGATGGGATGGAGTACTGTCGGGCACGGTTGAACTATCGATTTTCTGATGTTGAAGCGGCCAGGGAGGTAGCGGGCGTTGTTGAAGTCAGTCGCGTTGCCCTCGGCTCTAAGAGCTCGTGAACGGATGCGGTAGCGTGTTTGGCGGGACGAGCTAGGCCGACCGGCCAGAAGAAGAGCGCGATGGTGATGATGCTGCACAGTACGAGCGCCCAGGATGCCGGTGCACTGCGATCCACTTCGACCGGTTGCCGCTGTGTGCCCACGTAGCAGGTGTATGCGATTCGAAGGTAATAGGCTGAGCCGATGGCGGAGTTGATGACACCGATGATAGCGAGAACAGTGAGCGGTAATCCGAATTGGCCTGAAAGGGAGAAGGCGCTGCCGAAGATGTACCACTTGCCCATCAGGCCTGCGGTGGGTGGGAAGCCCATCAGGCTGAATATGCAGGCGGCGAAGAGGAAGGTCAGCACGGGTGCTTTCGCAGCGATGCCGCTTAAATCGTCGAGCAGTTCGACTTCGTGATTGTTGATTCGCAAGCAGGCGAGCAGGGCGAACGCGCCGAGGTTCATGATTCCGTAGGCGGATATGTAAAAAAGAATCGCGGCGACGCCGTCGTGGAACGGGCCTGTGCCGGCGACGGGGCCGACGAGCAGGGCAATCAGCATGTAGCCGGTGTGGGCGATGCTGGAATAGGCCAACATGCGCTTGATGTTCTTCTGCAGAAGAGCGATGACGTTTCCGACGGTCATCGTCAGTGCGGCCATGACCCAGATCGCCCAAAAGACGCTGTTGGGGATGGTCCAGTTGATGGCGGTTAGCACTTTGATGAGGGCGATGAAGCCTGCCATTTTTGGCACGAAGCCAAGCAGGCCGGTAACCGGAGCGGCAGCGCCTTCGTACACGTCGGGGGCGTACACATGGAAGGGCACGGCGGCGACTTTGAAGGCAAGGCCACCGATCACGAGCATTAAGCCGATAAGCAACGTTGATTGATTGGTGGAGGCGAGCGTAAGTGTGGAGCGCGTCGCGCCGTCCACGAGTTGGTGGATTGTTGTCGTGCCGGTTGCGCCGTAGAGAAAGCTGAGGCCATAGGCGAGCATGGCGGCTGACAACGCGCCGAGGAAGAAGTACTTCACGCTGCTTTCGGAGGCGCGGGAATCCAGACGGCTCAGTGCGATCAGCACATAGGTGGGGATGCTGACCAGTTCGATGGCGAAGAAGAAAACGATCCAATCGTTGGCGGAGGCGGTGAGTAGCACGCCCAGCAGCGAGAAGAGAATCATCGAGAAGTATTCACCGCGTTCGTCTTCGGTGGGTTGGGTCCAGTTCACCAGGATGAAAAGGGCACCCAGGAATAATGTGATGCAGCGAGTGTAAAATGTGAGCGTCGTGAACATGAGGCCGGGCGGCACCTTGCCCGATGTCGTTTGATCGGCGAGGCAAGTGACGGCCAGTGCGGCGAAAATCGTGAGCAGGGCGAGGATGTTGGTTGCGCTCGTTCGACGAAGGGATGTCATGACCCCGCCGAAGAGGACAATGCAGGCGCCTATCAGGAGGATCAGTTCGGGGAGCAGGAGGTGGAAGTAATCGAACATGGTTAGTTTCCACTCCTCGCGATGGGCGTTGACTCAAAAATGATGTTGGTCGATTCGTTTCGGTCGCCCCTGCCGGGGCTTGGTGAATCTGTGATTCGATGACCCACGGCTTCCGCCGTGGGCTGTCCGCGATCGCCGCTCCCGCGGCTGGGGAAATCTGTTTTGGTTTGGATGTATTCGCCAGTTGCGCGGCTAGGGATTTCAACCGTGGATTGTCCGGGATTGCCGTTACCGTGGTTAGGCGATTGTAGTTGATCGGGGGGCCACGCCGTCGTTGAGGCCAGTCGCGGGCTAAAGCCCGCGGCTCGAAGATGCTCGCGCGAATGCGAAACAGATGGTAATTGTTCGACGCTCGACGGGTGCAGACTTATTGCGAGCGCGGATTCCCACATCAGTTCATTATGATCAACATCCGCATGTCGGACAGCTAATGGTGTACGCAGGACATTCTTTGCGATTGCGTTTTCAAATGAATTGAGCAAAGGGCGCGGGTAGACGCCGATCAGGATGCATGCGAGAGCCATTGGTGTCAGAATCAGAATTTCGCGGCTTGTAAGATCGTTGGACAAACCGGAGGAGTGATCGGGCGTGTGGGGCGGCTGTTTCAGCGGGCCGAACAGGACGCGCTGGCAAAGCCATAACATGTAGACCGCGCCGAGGATAATTCCGACAGCGGCTGGTATGGCGTAATTGTAGCCCAAGGGGCCGGCGGCGAATGAATCCTTCGTTGTGTTGGAGGTGGCTGTTCCGACCAGGACGAGAAACTCACCGATGAAGCCGTTGAGACCCGGCAGGCCGATGCTGCTGAGGGTGAAGAAGACGAGGAAGAAAGCGAACCAGGGCATCGGTTTGGCGAGGCCGCCGATCGAGTCCATGTCGCGGGTGTGGTAGCGCTCGTACATAGCGCCGATGAGGAGGAAGAGTGCGCCGGTGGAGAGGCCGTGGTTGATCATGTAGATCACCGCGCCGCTGACGCCCGCGACCTTCAAGCTAAACATGCCCAACATGCAAAAGCCGAGGTGCGCGACGGAAGAATACGCGACGAGTTTCTTGACGTCCTTCTGAACCCAGGCGGCTAACGAGGCGTAGATGATTCCGATGATGGAAAAGATTGCGATGACCGGGGCCCACTGAAGGGATGCATCCGGCAGAACCGCGAGGCTGAGACGACAGAAGCCATAGGTGCCGAGTTTGAGCAAGACGCCGGCGAGGATCGCGCTGCCGGCGGTAGGGGCTTCGGTGTGGGCAAGCGGAAGCCATGTGTGCAAAGGGAACAGCGGAACTTTGATGGCGAAGCCGGCGGCGAATGCGGCGAAGACCCACCATTGCACGGATGATGGAATGATGCCACTGCGGCCAAAGCGGACCAAGTCCGGAATACTCATGGTGAGCGAACCGGTTTTGGTGAACGCGAAATAGCCGAGATAAACGATGCCCGCGAAGGTGAGCATGCTGCCCGCGATGGTGTAGATGAAGAACTTGTTGGCGGCGCGTCTGCGCTCGTGGCCGCCCCAGATGGCGATGAGGAAGTAGAGCGGGACGAGTGTGAACTCGAAGAACACGTAAAAGAGCAGCAAGTCCATTGCACAGAACACGCCGAGTAGCGCCACGTGCAGCAGAAGCAAGAAAATGTAGTATTCGCGCACGCGGGTTTTGATGGCGGTGAAGCTGGCTGCGATGGCGAGAGGCATCAAGAATGCCGCCAATACGAGAAGCCAAATGCTGATGCCATCGACGCCGACAAAGTAACCGATGGAGAAGCGGGATGAGTCGCCATCGGGGGAAATCATCCACGGAATATTTTGGACCAGAGAATAACCGGTGGAGGAATCAAGGTGGCTTGCGTCGTAGGACAAGACGGCGGCGAAGGTGGTGAGTGCCAGCGTGATCACGGAGCTGACAAAGGCGGCCGTACGGACGGAGGAATCACCGCGCGATGCGAGAATCCAGAGAATCCCCAGCAAGGGTGAGAAGATGGTGATTGTCAGAATCCAGTTTGCCATGTTTGAACGATCAATTTTGCGGTCGTTAGTTTATTCGTAACCGTTTGTGTTCCGATTCGATCGCCCCTGCCGGGGCTATATCGAATTATTTCCACCATTCCCCCACGGCTTCCGCCGTGGGCTGTCCGCGATCGCCGCTACCGCGGCTTTTATTGCGTACCCTGAATCAGCACGGACGCTCGAACCATGCTTAGTTACTAGTAAAGTCAAGAGACCCTCACCCTGCCCTCTCCCTAAGAGGGAGAGGGAATAAGTGTCGCGCTAAAGAGCTAAAGCGCAGATCAACAATATTGCCATGCCCAAGACCATACTCACGCCATAGGACTGCATGATTCCCTGTTGCAGTGTTCGCATTAAGTAACCCGGAGTTCGCACCACTACGGTGATCAGCCAGAGCAGGCCGTCGACTACGAAATCGTCTAGAGCGACGCAAAGTTGGCCAAAACCGCGAAGTGGGCGAATGATCGTGCGGTCGTATAGCTCGTCGATGTAATACTTATTCCAGAGTGTTCGATACGCGCCGGTTGCGGATGCTTTGATCATGCCGACGATCCACGGCTCGCGAACGTAGAGGAAGTACGCGGCAAGGATTCCGAAAACGGAGAGGCCGCCGGAAATAACCATGAGGCCGTAGTGTTCCCAGAAACCAGCATGTTCGCCGCCGTGAGCGAGTGCGTGATGCGGTTGAAGGGCGACGAATGTGTTGGTGAATACAGGGGCTAGGAACTTGTGGAAACCGGCTGTGCCTTCCGCGCCGATCCAACCTGCAACGACTGCACCGATGCTGAGTACGAACAGTGGCAGCAGCATCCAGCCGCCGGATTCATGGGCGTGAACGCCTTCCGGGATTCTCTCCTGACCTGAGAAGGCGAGAAAGAACATGCGGAACGTGTAGAACGCCGTGAGCAACGCTGTGAGCAGACCCATCACGCCGAGCAATGGGCTGGACTGCAACGCGTGATGGAGGATTTCGTCTTTGCTGAAGAAGCCGCTGAGCAGCGGGAAGCCGGCTAACGCGAGAGAGCCGACGAGGAACGTTGCGAATGTCCAGGGGAGAACTTTTCGCAGGCCACCGAAATAACGCATGTCGATGATGCCGCCCATGGCGTGCATGACGCTGCCCGCACCAAGGAAGAGCAGCGCTTTGAAAAACGCGTGCGTGAATAGATGGAAGACGGCGGAGTCGGCTGCGTAAACGCCGATGCCGAGGAACATGTAGCCGAGTTGGCTGATGGTTGAGTAGGCGAGGATGCGCTTCATATCCATCTGGACGAGCGCGATCGTGGCGGCGAAAAGGGCGGTCGTCGCGCCGATCACTGCAACGATCGTCATGGTGGTGGGTGAGGCTGCGAAGATCGCGCCGCAACGGGCGATCATGTAGATGCCGGCGGTGACCATGGTGGCGGCGTGGATGAGGGCGGACACGGGGGATGGACCTTCCATGGCGTCCGGCAACCAAACGTGTAAAGGAAGCTGCGCGCTCTTGCCGCATGCGCCGCAGAGAAGGAGCAGGGCGATGCTGGTGATACGGGCATCGGTGAGTGGATCGCCAGAGGCGAGCGTGCCTTTCTGAACCCATTCAAAAACGGTTTGGTAATCGAGCGAACCGAAGCTGAGATATATCAGCAAGATGCCCAGCCCGAAGCCGAAGTCGCCGACGCGGTTTACGAGAAACGCTTTCTTGGCGGCTGCGGCTGCGGAGGGTTTGTCGTAGTAGAAACCGATGAGCAGATAACTGCACAAACCGACTGCTTCCCATCCCAGATAGAGGAGTAGGAAGTTTCCACCTAATACGAGCGAGCACATCGCGAAAACGAACAATGCGAGGTAGGCGAAGAAGCGTTCGTAACCGTGGACGGCGTGGCCATGATCGCGCATGTAATCGCGCGAGTAGATGACGACGAGGAGGGCGACGCCGGTGACCGTCATGAGCATGATCGACGTGAGCGGGTCGATAAGGAACTCGACGCGGAAGCCCGGGCCGGAGCCGGTGCTGATCCAGTTGTAAATGGGAATGTGTGCGATTGCGCTGCCGAGTGGGGCGGATCGCACTTGCATGAACAACATGCAGGCGGCGGCGAAGGCTGTGCCAACGCCGAGGATGGAAACCCAATGGGTTCGATCGCGCAGTACGCGCGAACCGAGTGCGCCGGCCAGCATCGCACCTGTCAGCGGTGCGAGCAGGATGACGATTCCCAAGAGTTTTAGCGTTTCGATGTTCATTTGTTGGTTGACCGCTCACTATCGGTCGCGGCTCATTTTCATCACCCACGCATCATTGACCATGCTTCGGCGTCGAGCGTGCCGCGGCGACGATAGAGCAACACGACGAGACCGAGCGCCAAACCTGCCTCGACGGCTGCGATTACTAGTAGGAACAGGCCAAACGCCTGACCCTGAATGTTCTTGTGCAGACCGGAAAACGCAACCGCGTTTAGGAGCACGCCCTGAAACATGATCTCCGTCGAGAGGAAAATCACGATCAGGTTCCTTCGCGCGAGAAAGCCGACGAGGCCGAGCGCGAAAAGGATCGCTCCGAGGATTATGTATTCGGCGGTACCGGCCATCAAAATGGTTCCGCCTTTCGCCCGACTTCGCCCAGAGGAATCACCGGACCGGAAGCGGGTACGTCGATGGGTGTGCGCTTTCGCGAGAGGGCGACTGCGCCGACCATCGAAATCAACAAGAGCACTCCTGAAATCTGTAGCGCAACGACGTAGCGCGACATTACTTGAACGCCTACAGCGAACGTGTTGCCTGAGGTCAATTCGGTATTCACGCTGTCGGCGGTTTTTTGTAACAGTGGTTTTGCCGTTGAGACTTCAGTCAGACGGTCCACTTGGCCAGCGATTGCGGCCATGAGGACAAAACCGGCGAGGACAGCCATAAATGGTTCGCGAGCGCGGCGATCATAATTCGGTGCGCCGCTTTGTTGCGCGAGCATGATCAAGAACAAGTAAGTAACCAGAATCGCGCCGGCGTAAATGATGATGAGTGCGATCGCGAGGAATTCCGCTTGTTGCAAAATCAGCAATGCTGTGACGGCGACAACGACAAGGACGAAATAGATTGCGCTGTAGAACGGTTTTGAATGCGTAATCACGCGGGCAGTCGCGGCGACAGCAATCGTCGCGAACAAGGCAAACAACGCAGATGAAACCGAGGGAGTCAGTACACGAACGGCTAAGACGATCAGCCAGGCTGCGACAGCTAAAACGCCAATGATGGGACCGACGAAGCGACGGCCCGGTTGAGTTCGCGGCAGAAGGAAATAGACCGCGAGTCCGCCGATCGCGAAAACCAGATACAAGAGCAAGCCGGTAGAGAGAATCATGCGTGCGATTCTCCCGGGAGATCAGCGTGACCCTCGGCAAGGTTATGTTCGCCGGTGTTCACGTAGCCCGTGATGTGCGGGTTCTTGCGTGGCTTAAGGTCCTTGGTTTCGTCAAAAATGCGGAGAAGCTCTTCCTTATCGAGGATCATCTCTTCGCGAGTGCGGCCAACGAGGTCGTAACCGGTGGTTAGTTCGATGGCGTCCACTGGACATGCCTCTTCGCACATGCCGCAGTAGATGCAGCGAAGTTCGTCGATGTCGAATTTGACGGGGTATTTTTCGCGATCGGGCCAAGGTGATTCGCCCGCGTCAATGTGAATGCAATGGGCCGGGCAAGCAGTTGAGCACATGTAGCACGCGACGCAGGCGACGCGGCCATCCTGATCGCGATTGAGACGATGAACGCCGCGATAATTCTCCACGCGAAGCTCGCGTTTTTGCTCCGGGTATTGCACGGTCACTTTCTTGTTCAGAAAGAGACTCTTGCCCATGTGTTTCAGGGTCGTGCCCAAGCCGCCGAGGATTTGTGGAAGATAGAGCCGCTCGGCTGCTGAGAGGTGCGGCTCTTCGATGATGATGATGTCTTCGTCGCGAATCATGTGGTTGCGCCGGCTCCCAAGACTCCCCGTAGGTTTGTGCTCACGTCCACATCGGGCAGATTGCTCTGTCGGCCGGTGGTTGGCAAGCGCCGCGTGGCTGCGATAAACAACGAGACGATGACCAGCAGGACGTTGCCGCCCATGCACCAGTAGAAGGAGCGGTGCTGCTTGATGTAAAGAAGAAAGATTGACCAGCCAACGATGCAGAGGGTGATTGGTATCAAGCCCTTCCATGCGATGCGCATAAGTTGGTCAAAACGGAAACGTGGGAGAGCCCAGCGAATCCACATCATGACGAATATGAAGAAGGAGATTTTTCCACCGAGCACGAGCAGCTTGGCGAGTACTGCGTACCATTGGGTGGCTTCGGGCTGCGTCCAAGAAAGTAACGGGAAATGCCAGCCACCGAGAAAGAGCACGGAAATGAAAGCGCTGCCTGTAATCATGTGCGTATATTCGGCGAGGAAAAACATGCCGAACTTCAGTGCGCCATACTCGGTGTGGTAACCGCCGACCAACTCCTGCTCGCATTCCGCGAGATCGAAAGGGGCGCGGTTGGCTTCAGCGAGCGCGGTAATGAACAAAATCAGGAACGCGATCGGATGCAGGAAGATGTTCCATTGCGGGATGAAGCCGTGCCAATAGCCGGTCTGCGCTAGAAGTATCTGTTCTAATCGGACCGAGCCAACGGTAAGCACGACTACGAGGACGCAAAGCCCAAGCGGGATTTCGTAACTGAGCATTTGGGCGGCGGCGCGGATGGCGCCGTAGAAGGAGTATTTGTTGTTGCTGGCCCAGCCGCCGAAGACGACGCCGTAGACACCCATTGATCCGACGCCCAGAACGTAAAGCAGGCCAATGTCGGGATTGGCGACCTGGATGTTCACGATTCTGCCGTTTATTGAAAGTTGGCCGCCCCAGGGAATTACCACGAAGCCGATGAAAGCGACGATGAAGATCACCGCAGGAGCAAGGACAAATAGTACCTTGTCTACGTGGCCGGGAATGACGTCTTCCTTAAAAAGGAACTTCCCACCGTCGGCCAAAGGCTGCAGTAAGCCCAGTGGTCCGACGCGATTGGGGCCGTAACGATCCTGAATCCACGCGGAGATTTTGCGTTCGAAGTAGATGCAATAGGCCACCGCACCCTGAATGACCCCGAAGAGGGCGAGGGCGAGCATGACGCTGATGGCGAATTGGCTGGTTAGAAAATCAATCATGAAAACTTAGCGAATCATTACTTCAATCAGGAACCCTGTTGCAATAGCCTTTTTACAACTGGAACAGTGGGAGGCAACGGACGTTGCCAAAGCCAAGATGTATCAAGATAGAACCCTTTTAGTACCTTGCTTCTAAAAACTGTTCCTTCCAGAGGCATCTCGACGAATTGCCCCGTGGACAAATCCCTTGACCAAAACACGGTGGATTGTTCATCGGGATCAATGATCCAGTATTCATTGACTCCAAAAAGCTCGTATCGCTGACGCTTGAGTTCGTAGTCGCGTTCAGCACTTTCGGGGGATACCACTTCAACCGCCAAGTCTGGTGGACCATCAACGTATCCGCTTCGAATAATCCCAGTTCGCTCCGCCAAAACTACGGCCAAGTCAGGCTCAGGCGCGGTTTCCGGGGCGAGTCGATAGGCGACACGGTTTATAGTTACACTGCCCAATTGGCGATCTTCCATGAACTGTTGCATGACGATGAGGAGCCAGGCAATCAGCTTGTTATGAACTACATTTTCCGGAGACATGGGGTAGATCACTCCGTCAATGAGATCAGCCTTCTGATCACAGGGGATCAGCTCAAGAAACTCAGCGAACGAATATGGCCCCTTGCGCCAGCGAACAACCATTGAAACCGCCTATTGTGCCTAACGAGTCCCTGATTTTCACCGAAACTAGTACTGCTAATGAGCATGTTCCGGAATCGGCGGTGGTTCATACAAACCTTGCCAATCCGGTGATGCACTCTTCATCAGTTCACGCACGCGTTCGCCGGAATACAAACCTTGGTATCCAGCGATTTCGTATAAATATTGTCCGTCGCGCAATGCGCCGTCGGGCGGATTGATGGCGCGTTCAAAGGGTTGCCATACATCGTTGGCGTTGATGAAGCTGCCGTCGCGTTCGACCCATGCACAAGCAGGAAGAATCAATGCCGCGCCGGCCATCAAGTCGTTCCAGAAGATATCCTGCACAACCAGCAACGAATACTTTTCCGCGATCTTGGCTGTGTCCTTTTCGACCCACGCTTGTGGGTATCCGCCGACGATCCAGGTTGCGGTGAAATCACCAGCAGTGCTGCGTTTCACGAAGTCTTCAAACGACAAGATCGTACCGCCCGCGTTTTTCAACAGCTTTTCGATTCCGCGGCGATTGGGACATTTTTCTTTCAGAATCGTGAACTTCGTTTGGCCGTTCTGTGCGCCGACTGGGAAACGAGTGTCGTCGCCGGTCATAGGCACCGGCCCCATCGCGAGCGCCGCTTCTGGTGCGACTTCTCGAATGAACTTGATCAGCAGCCATGCCTCCTCGCAGGCCATGAAGGGCGAGAGCATGGCGGCGACTTTGTTCGCACCATTTTCGCGAACGTGTTCGGTGAACCGGAAACGAACGATTTCGGGAATGTCTTTCCATTCCGGAGTTGTTTCATCAAGACCGCGGCGGAGCATAGGCGTCGCAATTCGTTTGCGATCGTGCACATATTTGAAGCCAAAGCGGCCTTCGTCACACATCCACCATGAATTCACGCGCGGATTGAAGCGAGGTTTGAGTCGATGGACGACGTTCTCATGCTGGTCGACACGGATGGAGCACCCTGTCGCGCAGCCGGGACAGACTGAATCAGCACCCTCGAGCAGCCAAACACGCTTTTTGAAGAGAAAATCTTTATCGAGAAGACTTCCCACCGGACAGATGTCGACGACGTTGCCTTGAAGCAAGTTATCCAATGGTTTGCCGGGGAATGCGTCGATTTCGGCGCGAGCGCCGCGGTTCACCACGCAGAGTTCGTGGGTTCCTGAAATCTCTTCTGTGAAGCGAACGCAGCGCGTACACATCACGCAGCGATCCTGATAGAGCAGCGTTCGCGGGCCAACGTTCTTCTTCGGGTTCTTAAGTTTCTGGTCGACCATGCGCGATTCGGAGTGGCCGAACTTGTAGCTGTAATCCTGCAGATAGCATTCACCGGCCTGATCGCACACGGGGCAATCGAGCGGGTGATTCAGCAGGAAATACTCCATGCAGATTTCCTGATTGTGACGCACCTTGTCAGAGTCGAAGCGAACGACCATGCCGTCTTTGACCGGTGTTTGGCAGGAGGGGGTCAGCTTCGGGGACCAGACCATTTCGCGGGTCTTGGGGTCAGGCATCTGCATTTCCATGAGGCAGAGACGACATGAGGCTACGACTTTCAAACCAGGGTGATAGCAATAGTGCGGCACATCCCAGCCAGCTTCGAGCGCAGCCTGAAGGGCGGAGATGCCGTCACGGCATTCGATGGTTTGATTGTCGATGGTTATCTTTGGCATTTAAGGAAACTTTCAGCCTTCGAAGAAAGAGAACCCGTCACATGCGACTCCGCAATCTCACTCTGCCGCTAGTACCAAAAACTGAGCAAAACGCACATTAGGTTCCAACCCAAGACAAGTACAGAAAAAACTAGTCCCCAGATTGCAAGTCCTGTTCCTTTCATCGTGCCCCCAGACTCGTCGATCTCCTTCTTGGCAAACGCTCCAGTCAATAGCGGCACCAAACCCAATGCTGCCCAAGCTAGTGCCGAATAAGGCAGGCCTGTTGGTGGATTGCTCGCATTCAAATAATGACCGAACACAGGTCCTGCGGGCCATGTAAAGAGTAAGGACGCTAAACCTAGGACGAAAGACGCAATCGCCTTGTTACAAGTAAACTGTTGTGTGTCACCCATCCTCATTGCAATGTTCAAATAAATTGATACGCACTAACACGAATCGGCGAATGCTCGCGCGGCTCGAAAGCCTAATTCAATACCTTGAGCAACGTCTCCGCTTTTCCCTTCGGCTGCGCCTTGATGGATGCTTCAAGCTCCGCGCGGAACTTCTTCACTATCGTCTCGATCGGGTATGTTGCGCCATCCGGCAGGCCGCAGATGCTCAAGCCGGGCATCATGCCCATGTTTCGCGAAGTTTCAAGGATGAGGTCCAAGTCCTCCAAACGGCCCGCGCCGAGCGCGATTCGGTTGGCGATCTTGTTCATCCAACTGGTGCCTTCCCGACATTGTGTGCATTGGCCGCAGGATTCGCTGGAGTAGAAGCGCGTCATGTTGCGCAGGACGATTCGCATATCGACGCTTTGGTCGATGACAACGGCGGCGGCCGTGCCGAGACCCAGAAGGCCGAACTTTCGTGGGTCGTCGAAGTCCATCTTCATGTTGAGTTCGTTGGCGCTGAGGATGCCCATCGAAACGCCGCCGGGGAGAACGCCTTTGACTTCTTTACCCGACAGCATTCCGCCGCCCATATCGTCGCGCTCGATCAGATCGCGAACGGTGATGTCCATCGCGGCTTCGTAGCATCCTGGCTTTTTGACTGGGCCACTGATGCAGAAAAGTTTTGGGCCGGTGCTGTGTGATGGGCCGACGCCAGCAAACCATGCGGAGCCGCGCTCAATTATGTGCGGAACACAAGAGAGCGTTTCGACATTGTTGACCACGGTGGGTTGGCGGAATAATCCTTCGATTGCGGGGAAGGGCGGCTTGATTCGCGGCCAGCCGCGTTTGCCTTCTAACGATTCGATGAGACCAGTCTCTTCGCCGCAAACGTAGGCCCCGGCACCACGATGCAAGTAGCAATCCATCGAGTATCCGCTGCCGAGAATGTTCTTGCCGAGATAACCGGCGGCGTAGGCTTCGTCGACGGCGTTTTGCAAGATGTGGAATTGCTCGTGGAACTCAACGCGGAGGTAGATGTATGCAATTTGAGCCTGAGTCGCGAATGCTGCGATGATCGTGCCTTCAATCAGTTGATGCGGATCGTGCTCCATCAATACGCGGTTGCAGAAAGTGGGAGGTTCCGATTCGTCGGCGTTGACGCAAAGGAGTGTGCGTTTTCGATCTTTGGGTAGAAAGCTCCATTTCATTCCTGCAGGAAAACCTGCGCCGCCGCGGCCACGGAGATTGGCTTTCTTCACTTCGTCGACGATTTCGTCGGGCGTCATTTTGAGCGCTTTGCGAAGGGCTTGGTAACCGCCGCGCGATTCATACACCTTGCGCGAGGTTGAACCTTCGACACCGCGATTTCGCAACAGGATGGATTCGAACTTTGCCATGTCATTAAGACAAAATCTGCGTCGCGCTCAAATCAAAAAGCGAAAATAGATAACGCTCCATGCAATCATGGCCACGCTCACGTAGCGTCGCCAGCCTGTCATGCTTATTGGCGCAACGATCGCCAGAAGCACCGGCAGGAAGTCGAGAGAATAACGGCTAAAGCCGCGTTGGACAAAGCCCGTGCTGTGATAGAACAACAACGCTACAACCACCGCACTCGCGCCCGCCAATAGCGCGAGACTCGTCGAGTTCCGCAAGATACCACGAAGGTCGAAGAATGCCCACAACAGCAGCGGCGTCGTCCACCAGATGCCGGTGCCCTGCATGTTGGGACGCAGGTGGATTTCACCGTTGATGTCGTAGCGATTGGGCAGGCCGAGGTTGAGGTAATAGAGGTTGCGCGGGATGTAGTACGAGGAGAAAATGCCGTGTGCGTGAGCGTCGCGCGAAAAGTCGTCCTCGGGGCGGTCGTTATAGATGTACATGTAACCGGAGTCGAAGGGGTTGCCGAATTTCAGATAATTGACGGTCATGAAGGTGCTGCCAACCGCCGCGAGTGTGATGATAGCTAAGGCAACGCGACGAGTTTTTTCGGCTGGTGATGTTGACTGTGCGGCGAGCCAGATGAGCGGGAGGAAATAGGCCATCGTCAACTGACGTGAGAGGACCATGATCGCGAAGCCGAGCGAGGCGGCCCAGACCCGTTTTTTGCCGAAGAACTCTGCTGTGAAAATCAGTAGGCCGATGACGCTGAGTGTGTGATTGACGAAGTAGGGGGGCGCACCGCGAAACGTGTGTTTGATGACCGGCAACATGGACGTCCCGCAAACGAACGCAATCGCGAGGATGGTTGAAACCCACGGTTTCCGCGTGACCAAATAGAAAAGTCGATACGCGAGAATCGGAATAGGCAGACCGAGCGCGATGACGAGAAAAATGTGCGGTACTCCGCCGAGACTGGGCCACAGTACGAAGGAAATGATCGAGAAAAGAGGAGGAAAGTGGCTGTAGACTTTGCCATCCTTGAGTGCGGTGTCCCATTGGCGTTCGACGATGTCCAGTTGGCCATTCCACCAAGCGGCGCTTTCGGCGATCTGAGGATTGGTGTTGCTGTAGTAGGTCGTTTCAGGTCGCCACAAGTCGGCATCGCAAAGTAGCGCGGACACGGTGATTGTGATGAGGATACCTAATAGGACCTTGGTTCGTGATTGATTTGGATTATCGATGGGTACGCCAACGGAAGTGTTTGCGTTCATCGCTGGCTGGACTCGTTGGATTCGGTTGGGAAATTCACAGGTCGAAGCCCGTCATTAGGTCGCTGACTAGGATTCTTTCATTTCTCTGACGTCAGAGGTAGTTTCGAGTTCGTCTTCGTGTGAACTGCCGGTCGCGCCTGCTTTGGCCAAAACCTTGGGAGCGTCGAAGAGTTCGTTTCTTGGCGAAGCAATTTTCGCGTTGTTTGCATCAGCCAGGATTTTCTTGATATCTTCGGGCTTCACGCGTTTGTGCATTTTTTCGTTAATCAGCAGGCACGGGGCATGATCGCAGCCGGCGAGGCACTCTTCGGTGACGAGGCTGTATTTGCCGTCGTTCGTGGTTTGGTGTTCACCGATGCCCAGCTGCGACTTCACTTCATCGAGCACGCCAGTTCCGCCCATGATTTCACAGGACACACTACGGCAAACTGTGACTACTTTTTCGCCTTTGTGGTGCGTCCAAAAGTGCGTGTAGAACGAAATCGTATCGATCACCTGAGATGGATGTATCTCAAGTACTTCCGCGATTTCGGACATCGCCTGCCAAGAGATGTAACCCAAGGCATCCTGCACGATGTGCAGCGCGGGAAGTAGTACCGCTCGCTTGGTGTCGTAGCGTGGGAAAAACGAGCGAATCTTTTCGCGCACGGCGTCGCTGAGGACGGGGGGTGCGTCTTTGTCTATCGCGGGAATCGTTCGATCAATTGTCGGCCAAGCCATAGTTATTCAACGTCTCTACTGCTCGTGTTCTTGTTATGTTACTTGATCTAGTTATCGATCCAACTCGGCTGCGATCACGTTCAATGAACCTAGGATCGCGACTACGTCGCTCGTCTGATGTCCCACGACAAGTTTCGGGAAGCATTGATAGTTAATGAAGCTCGGCGGACGGCAGCGGGCGCGGTAGGGGGCGTTGCCGCCATCGCTCGCGAGGTAGAAACCCAATTCGCCGTTCGCGGTTTCATTGCAGCCGTAGGCTTCGCCGACCGGTGGCTGGTGCCCGCGGTTGGTCATGATCTGCTCAAAGTGATGGATCAGGCCTTCGATGCTGAAATAGACTTCCTTCTTGTCCGGTAGTGTCTTCTTGTCATCGGGCAGGACGTTGATCGGCCCTTCCGGGACGTTGTCGATGAGTTGGTTAACGATAGCAATCGCTTGACGTAGCTCTTCGATGCGCACCAAGTACCGGCTGAACACGTCGCCGCCCGCGGCTAGTGGGACTTTGAAGCGCACTGCGCTCGATCCTTTGCCGTCCCAATTGTCTGCGTAGCACAGGTACGGCTCGTCTTTGCGAAGATCGCGGCGGACGCCGCTGGCGCGGGCTAGGGGGCCGGTCAAACTCCAGTTGATCGCGTCTTCGCGGCTGATGTAGCCGATGCCTTTCGTTCGGTCGATGAAAATGCGGTTTCGCGTGAGCAGCGATTCCATGTCCATCAGTGTTTGCGGCAGCCGTTTGATCAGGACTTTCACGTGGGCAGGCCAGTTGTCGGGCATGTCCTGCATGAGGCCGCCGACGCGAGTGTAGCTGGTGGTGAAGCGCGCGCCGCAGATTTCTTCGAACAGATCGTAGATCATCTCGCGTTCGTAGAAGCCGTAAAGAAACGCGGTGAAGCCGCCAAGGTCGAGGGCGGCGGTGCCGATGCAAAGCAGGTGATCCTGAATGCGAGCAAGCTCGGCGATGATCGTCCGGATGACTTTGCAGCGCGGGGTGAGCTCGATGCCGAACAACGTTTCGCAGGCGTGGTGCCACGCGATGTTGTTGGCCATCGGCGAGATGTAGTTCATGCGGTCGGTGACAACGACGTATTGGTTGTAGTTCAAGTGCTCGCCGAGTTTTTCGAAGCCGCTGTGCAGGTAGCCGATGTGCGGAGTGGCTGCGACGACGCGCTCTCCGTCGAGTTCGAGGACGAGGCGTAGCGTAGTGTGCGTGGCGGGGTGTTGCGGGCCAAAGTTCAACACCCATCGATCGCTGCCCGGTTCCTCGGGGGCGAAAGTGGTTTGGCTATCGGGTGCCGGCGACGTACTGGCGGTTGTCATTGTCTTCTAGGATTCCCGCAGCTTTCTTGGTTGGAACGTCCTGAAACTTTGCCAAAGTCGGTCAGCGAACGTCCGACAAACCGCTGCGGTGCGCAGCATATCGTAAAATCGTAACAAAGGAAGATGCCATGATAGTGACTACGTCTCTACTTCTTTGCCTCATGTTAACGGACCCAGCGATGCCCGGCGGTGTTGCGAGTGCTTCCTTTGTACACGCGGAATCGTCTTGTTTCGATTCGGTAGGAACGGCTTCGGGTAAGTCCGAGAGGCCAACCAGCGAACGTGTCCCCTTGCTCGCGACTTCTTGGAAACGCGACGGATCGGTGAGACGAGAACATTTCACAAACGGCGGATTCAGCACCGTGCTGGGGATTGGGGTGGCGTTGTTGATTTTTTGGGTTCGTCGCAGCAAGTAACGCCGACTGTATCGCGAGCGATACGCCCGCACAAATAGACGCAACACGCTCTAAGGGCTTAGGCGCTCCATCCGCACGTCACCGCGGACTACATGGTAAATCTGTCGATCTGAGGTCACGGTCACGTTGTATAAGTCTGAACTTAGTCTAGTCCCCGATATGTTGAACCAAGTGATCGTTCCGCCATGAGAAATGAAAAACTCAACTTCAATTTCCCCATCGTCAGCAAAGACTGTATTGGGGGACACCGACGTACCTGCACCATTGCAACCATCTTGAAACTCGATGACCTCGTCTTGCGAAATAGTCAAACAAAAGCCGACAGTTTCGCCGTTTTCCATGTAGCTGAGTGCCCATTCACCGTCGATCGTTGAGACGGGTTCAACATTTCCAGAAATGCAAGGAGGAGGAGCTGAATCCTCAAGAAGGCATTGCCAAGTCGCTACTACTAGTCCGTCTTCATAGTATGTTCCTAGCAATGTTTGGTTGCCCGGATCTGCAAATCCGTCGTATGCGCCTTCTAAGTAACCGTATTCCTCTGCATCATCACTAATTGTTACTAATCCAAACCTATCCACCGAACCTTGTAATCGAAAGCCACCGATGTCAAAGCAGCTTGTCCCCGTAATTCCGCCTGTTATGCCTACGACTAGCTGAAACTCGTGGTGCAATAAGGAATTTATCTTGGCCTCACAGGTGTAGAGTCCGTTGTAATTCGGCGGAGGAGGCGGTAGTAATCGCACTATCGCCGTATCCCCATGTCTCAATAGTTCCGAGAGGTGTTTTACGTGAATTCCGAATCCATTCGCGGCGACCGGGACGCGCGTAATCTTTAGTGCTCCATCGTCGCCAATGGTCAATACCGTTTGAACCGTACCGGCGTTGTTTATTGCCACTACTCTTCCGCACAATGCAAGAGCTGACCCGCTTGTTCCTGGGGATGTCGAGAGGCTATGCTGAATAATGTCTATGGTTTGATCTGTTACCACAGAGTTATCATTAAAGTTTCGCAGGGCTGAGACTTCGCCCGACAGCGTCGTTGCTTGTGGAACTGACTCTCCCGGGACAATCGGAAAGAGGCCAATTACGTCACTGGGAAATCCAGCGAGTACCAGACGATCTCCGAGCGTCATTCTTGTTTCGTCCGGCAATTCTGCAATATCGACAACGTCGTCGAAATCCTCAAGCGTTTCAATGATCGCAACATCTGGTGAATCAACAGGGTTGCCGTTCCAGTCTGGATGGATAGCTGCAGATCGGCAAGTGTCGACTCGCCCAGTTCCGGCTTGAACTGCATATACATTTGTAACGGGCAAAACGGGATTGAGAATCGCGTCCGCGACATGTGCATTCGTTGCTAACAAGTTTGATTCAATTCGGAAACCAGTTCCAATGAATGCAGGCAAGCGGTCGGTTGGTCGTGGACCAGTTTCATATTCAACTAGAATTGCAAAAGTTGCTCGAGAGAGCTCTTCTCGAACAGAGCTTTCGTCCGGACAATCTTCGATGTCACCATCAGTTGATGAGTTCAAAGAAGTATTGTCATGTCCATCAAGTGAAGAACCGGCACTGGGATCATCAACACTCGACTGACACCCTGCCAGAAACAACACCAATGTGAATGCAGGAGGAATGTTTGCCGCGAGAAAAATCGTCTTCAACGAAATGGCTAAAGCCTTCATTTGAGAATTCTCGAATTTTGGGTTGACGAAAAAAAGACTAATTGATGATTATTGTATTCTTACTTTAATATAGGTCAACCGGCGAACCAAATGCCTAATTTCTAAACGAATTAATGAGAAGCCATCTCGCTAGCAAAGCATTTCACGCACTTTCCGGCGTAATCACTTGATAATTTTCTCGCTCGCCGCGGCCACGGAGCGGATAGTCCTTTCGCAAGGGGTGAGCTTCAAAGCCCTCCCACGTGAGGATGCGCCGAAGGTCCGGGTGGCCGTCGAAGCGGATGCCGAACATGTCGTAGACTTCACGCTCCATCCACTCAGCCCCATGCCAGATGCCGGTGACGGTTGGAACCGTGGGGTTGGGATCGTTCACGAAACACTTCACCCACAAGCGATGTTCTCGTGAGATCGAGAGCAATGAGTAAATAACGCCGAAACGATCGCGAGCTTTGGGAAAATTCAGGTAATCAACGCAGGTCAAATCGCAAATTTGCTCGAAGCGGCAGGTTTCGTCGTCGTACAGGAATTGCATGACTTCGAGTAGGCGGTTGGCCGGCACGCGGACGTAGGTTTGACCGTTTGGTTTAGCCGAGTTGGCGATGAGTGGAGCGGGGGCGAAATCGATGTCGCGGAACTTGGAAGTAAGAAGATCGATTACCGTCTGAGTAGATGCGCTCACGATGATACCTCTTTAGACGCCGCTGAGTATTTGCACATCAGTTCGATCGCCCCCTCCGGGGCTTCGCAATTTCTTGGGGTCATTTTCCCACGGCTTCCGCCGTGGGCTGTCCGCGATCGCCGCTGCCGCGGCTAGGACTAGTGTGTCTTGTTTACCTCTATCTGAACCGTCGGTTGAACCACCAAGCCCATTCCACGCTTACGATTTTCGCGATCCTTGATGCCGTCTTTCTCGACGATCCGTTGGATGGCCATGACGCCTTCGATCAAGGTTTCGGGTCTTGGCGGGCAGCCGGGAACATATACATCCACTGGTACGAACTGGTCTATTCCCTGCACAACCGCGTAGGTGTCGAAGACGCCGCCGGTGCTAGCGCATGCACCCATACTGATGACCCATTTGGGCTCGGCCATCTGCATGTAGATGCGCTGCAAGACCGGGAGCATCTTTATCGCGACACGGCCTGCACAAATCAGCAAGTCACACTGCCGGGGTGAGAAGCGCATGGCTTCTGCACCGAAGCGGCCGATGTCGTAACGACTCGCGCCGGTGGCCATAAGCTCGATGCCGCAGCATGCGGTAGCAAAAGGCATCGGCCAGAGTGAATTCTTGCGCGACCAGTTGATTCCCTTTTCCTTGAGGAGATCGATAAGGTGACTCAGCTTGGTAGCGAGAAACTCTTCTTTCGTCGATTGAAAGGATGCGATGTTGGTGGTGTCTAGTCCCACTCGAACGCTCCCTTCTTCCATTCGTAGATGAGGCCGAAGACAAGAAGGATGAGGAAGAACGCCATACCGCCGAGGACAAAGCCTTTGCCAGCCAGTGTGCCGTCTTCCAGCGGGATTGTCGCGCTGGTTGTCGCAGTGTGATGGAACAGCGTTGCCCACGGCCAAAGGAACACAACTTCGACGTCGAACAATAAGAACAGCATCGCGACGATGTAGAAACGGATGTTGAACTTGCGATGGGTGTCCGCCAGGATCGGCATGCCTGATTCGTAGGCGCTGTCTTTGACCGGCCCATGTCGTTTCGGGCCGATGACGTGGGCGAGAATCAGCATCGCGGCGGCTGTGGCGATCACGACGAGAATCGTTATGCCGATCGTGCCGTAAGTTGTTTCGTTAACGCCGTTCATACAACTCCGACTATCGTCCGCGGCGCGCAGTTTACAGCAGGTTCGCAACCCGCCATGGCCAAGCTGCGGCTTGACCATGCCACACGTCTGAAGGTTGTTTCGTTGACGCCGTTCATGGATTTAGATCGCCGTTAATCGCGTTCTCAGTGCCGCAAAGTGCGGCAGTCCCGCGCGAAATCGAGTTTATCGAGCGCGTGGGGGATGTCAAAGTGTGACCTGTTCAGAGTCAACTGCCCTCCAACAACCAACCACTCTTATCGGGCGTCACTTCAGTCTTGATGCAAACTTACCGACACCATGAGCGAGTTCACGAAGTTGTGAGTTTTTTTCATGGGTCGCCCTCAAATACAAGTATTGTTTGATGACGCAGAGCTGACGCCGCCGGTGTCGCGGGCGCTGCAGCTAATTGGGGCGGAATCGCAGTTATCAACATTGCGCGAGGGTTCCGGTGCTGCCGAATCGCGGTTTTTTGATGCGAGACTCGTTGTTACCAGCAATCTGACAAGTCTAACCAACGGAAAACTGAACACACTGCTTCGAACCATCGATCGGAATCCGTGTGCCACGCTTGTCGTGACCGATTCGTCGGCGCTCATTGGGACGGATACGCGTTCGGCGATGGAGGAGCGGGGGGTTTCGGTTGTTACCGGAGCGACGTCCGATGAGATTGCGACCCGGCTTTCGACGCTGTGCACCATGCGGCGGCAAATGTCATCGTTGCGGGGGGAACTTCACAAACTCAAGACGCGGGATCAATCGCTCAATCACGATTTGAAGCGGTTGAAGTCCGATCTTCAGACAGCCAGCGAGTTACAGCGAAACCTGATGCGCGGGGCGAATGCGGCTATTCGCGGTATCGATCTGCAGACCGTTTACATTCCGGCGGATTCGGTCAGCGGGGATAGCTATCGCGTCGTGCGGCTCGACAAGGACCATGTTTCGATCTGCCTCTGCGATGCGACCGGTCATGGTTTGGCTGCGGCGATGATGACCGAATTCGTGCAACGGACGATTGCGAGTGTCGAGCAGCGACATGGAATCGAGTTGTTCGATCGTCCGAATATCGTGCTAAACACGGTCAATCAAGAGATCCTTCGTGCGAACCTTGATGATTGCCAGTTTGTTGCGATGAGCTATGCCGTGTTCAATGAAACGACGACTACGATTCGTTGGTCGCGGGGCGGGTCGCCTCATCCCTTCTTGATTGATAACCGGGACTCCACCTCAGAAATCAGCGGCGATGGTTCCGTTGTTGGCGTGATACCCAACGCGCGTTTTGAGGTCCGCGAAGTCACGCTCGACGAGGACGAGTCGTTTGTCTTACACTCGGATGGCGTTGAACTTGCACATGCGGCTACGAAGCAAACGCCCGATTTGACAAGGACAACTCACGGGTGGATTCCATCGACGGAAACAGCCAAAATCACGCCTATTCTGGCGAAGCTTCACCGGTCAGGTTACACGCTTCGGCCTCAGCCCGGCGCGGCGGATGATGTAACGATTGTCTCGCTGAGTCGATAAGTTCTTCTCCGTTGTTGGCATCTTTCACCCAGTCAGCCTATGTCGGTTCGGCGGCGAGGCAGCAGGGATTAGGCATTAGGCAATGGTGTTTTAGAATTGGTTTTCAATAAGTGGATGGCCTAGACGCCCTCCAGTTAATCGGACCCTTTCAGAGTCCATTGATCGATGACAATACAACCGTGGGTCGGCTTGGAGCCGACCCACGGCTATTAAATGGCAGCCTTTCAGGCTGATGCATCGATTCAATTGCAGTTGCCGATCATGCGAAGATTAATGCTCTGCTCACAGAGCAGCGGCTGATGCTTTCGCACGGAGGAGGCAACAAAAAGACATTAGGCATTAGGCACGTGCCCTTCTAAATCCGCTTCTCTTATTGCCGACCACAAAAAAACAAAAAGAACAGCGGGCCGAAGACTTTCATCTTCGACCCGCTGTTTCGTCTTATCGCCGAGCGCTTCCTTTCGCTCGATCGTTTAGGTGTTTTTCGTGATCCGGTCCTACAGGAGCGACAGGATCTGGGCGGCCTGCTGATTGGCTACACCGAGCAGCTGGATACCCGAGGTGATCAGCACGTTCTCGCGGTTCAACCTTGCGGTCGCGACTGCGAAGTCAGTGTCGCCGATCACGCTGGCGGCCTCTGTCAAGCCGGTCTTGGTCGCCTGCAACTGGTTGATCGCACTACCGACCTGGAACTTCTGGAAACCTCCCAGTCGACCGCGGATGCCCGCGACGTCGGCGATGGCTTCTTTCACAGCGGTCAGTGCCGCTGCCGGGTCGGTGCGCAGGTCGGCTGAACCACCGGCCTTGAGTTCCGACAAGCGCTTGGCGCCATTGCTGCCGCCGAGGTTGTAGGTGGCCAGTGAGTCGATACCGATCGTCGCACGAGTCGTGGCTGTCGTTCCAAGCTGGAACGTCGCACCGCCCTGAGCTTTCACGGTAAAGCTTGTTGACGTTGTGGCGCCGGTATTTCCGCGGCCAAAGTCATCATCAAGCGTGAACTGCAAGCTCAAACCGTTGGCGTTGTAGGAGACGTCCAATCCGTCAGTTCCAGCCGTTTGGCCGTTGACGGTGATGTTGGCATCGCGGCCTGCTTGCTTGGCGAAACTCTGAACGTCGTTGGTGGTGTTGCTGTCGCCCGTCGACGTGCCGTAGCTGGTGTTGATTGTTCCTCCGGAAAGCACCGAAACGCTCACGAATGCATCCGTGCCGTACGACGTCGAATTCAATTTGACGTTAGTGGAATTCTGAATGGCTGAAACGCCGGTTTGCGCCTTGGCGGCATTGATCGTTGATACGATCTGTGCCTGCGTCAAACCGCTCGTAAGCGTGATCGTGGCTGTTCCGAGTGAACCGGTAACTGCGACTTGCGAAGTGCCCGACGTGCGCGCTGAACCGCCGGCAAACGCAAATGTCGCTGAGGCGACCTGCGCCGACGCGACGCGGCTGACAGTCAGCGAGGTGTCCGTGGTCACCTGGCTGCGCGAGAAGATTCGCAAGTTAGAGAGGTATGCGTTGCCAGCAAAACCCGAGCTCTGAATGCTCTGGCTACCGTCGAGGAGGCGCTTGCCATTGAAGTTCGTGGTGCTGACGATTCGATCGATCGCGCCGAGGGCGTCGTCGATCTGCGACTGATTGGCCGCACGCTCGGCCTCCGTCAGGTTGGCCGTGCTCGCTGTTTGCTGTACCAGCGTTTGGATGTTGCTGAGCAGCGTGCTGACTTCGCCAATGGCCTGGTCGGCGACGGTAAGCATCGAATCAGTTCGCTGGTTGTTGCCGATCGCGGCGTCAACGGAGTTCAGCTCGGACTCTAGTCCGGAAAGCGCAATCAATCCCGCCGGATCATCCTTTCCGGAATTAATTCGCTTGCCGGTCGACAGCTGCTGCAAAGTGGTCGCTTGCGACTTGGTATTCCTCCCGAGAATATCAAGCAGCGTGATCGTGTTGGTATTAGTAACGGTTAGTGCCATAATTTTTGACTCCCTGCTGCGCGCCACTTGCGGCGCTGGGACGCGTTTCCAGTAACTGTTACCAACCGTAAGATATAAAAAAGCGAGTGCCAAATGCTTGACACTAAGTTGCGAGAATAAGTTGCACAGCGAGTCGCCAGCCGCGAAAAAAGTCAAGTTTTTTTTCTTTGACGAGTAGGTCCGCTTGAAAATAAGCGATGGTTACAAGACCAAAATGCGACTAATAACTCGAAAAAACGGCCTGAAACTCGCACGACTGGAGCTTTCTTATTTCAAACAGCAACGCGAAGCAGAAATGCCGCACTCAATTCTAGATTGAAGGAAGTCCTATCTGTTGTAGGTAGTTCATTCGATTTGTAAGCAGACTTTGTCGCGAAACAAGAATCTTATCGCGCTGATGCGAGTCCGTTTTGAATGGCTTGCCGGAAGTCGCGACATGCCTCGTGAATGCAGCGCTTCCAGTCGATGCCGAATTGGTTCTGATACCTTGCGTCCGCAAAGGCAAACCCGACGCTGCGTGAAGCGGTGATGAGTGCGCCAGTCCCATCATTCTTGAAGCACCGCATCACTTCGTCAGGTGTTCGGCCCTGGGCCCCAAAACCCGGAACCAGAAACAAACAAGAAGGCATCAGTTTGCGTAGCTTATCTGTCGTAGTGAGATCGCGCGGTGAGACCACCGCACCGACACAACTGTATCCGGACGATCCGACAAGGTCCGTTCCTGTCGACCAACCGTGGACGAGCTTGGCGACTCTTTCGCTGACCAATGTTCCATCTTCCAGTTTGACGTTTTGGATTTCGTTGGCTGATTCGTTGCTGGTCTGGACGAGAACGAAAACGCCTTTGCCGGTTCGGCGAGATGCATCGAGGAAAGGCTTTACTCCATCGAGGCCAAAGTAAGGGTTAATGGTAATTGCATCAGGTATTGAATGTGCGTTGAGTCCGTGGGTGATCGGGTCCGACAATTGCGCGTCGGAATAGGCTTCGGCAGAATGGCCGATATCCGCACGTTTGACGTCGCCGATAACCGAAAGGCCTGCATCGCGACCGATTCGGACCAACTCGTAATAGGCTCGAACTCCTTCGACGTGGTAACGCTCGAAGAAAGCAATGTTGACCTTGATGGCTGGAGCAATGTCAGCGACGGCGTCGATGACGGCTCGGCCATACGCGAGAAGGGAGCTGGCGGCCTTCGATTCGTCGGCGGTCTCGCGAATCGATTCAGCGGAGGTGGGGTCGATTCCCGATTGGCGCAGGATATCTGCGGGTAACTTGTCCAGCACGGGATCGATACCCACGCAAATGGGCGCGCCGAGTTTGGCGGCGCGGTCGAGCAAAACATTTGCAAAATGTGAGGCCATGCGGTGATTCTAAGATGAGGATTTGCGATTGTCGATTTGATGCCAGTCGACAATCGTCGATCAACCATCGACAATAGGGATATGGCTTCACGACAAGATCCTCCGCCGCGAAAGCGCGGGAAAAAAGTTCGCGTTCAGTTCAAGCGGAATCGGTCTCCCCGCGCGCGGACCAAAGACCTGACGCAACAGGCGCGGGATGCCGAGGGCCACGAGCTTGATACGACAAGTCGCGAGCACATTCGGCCCAAGGGCGATCTTTCCCGACAACGAACGATCATTGTTCATGATAATGATGACACGCGAGATGAAGACAGTCTGTTCGGCGTTGTTGTCACCATGCGGGGTTTGTATGCCGACGTCGATGATGGGAAAAATGTTTGGCCATGTACGGTGCGGCGCATCCTGCGGACGCGACTTATCGATCAGAGACATCCGGTGACTGTGGGGGATCACGTACGATTCAAACTCAACGAACCGGACCGGGACATGATGCAGGAAGGCGTGATCGAAGAAGTCGATACGCGGCAAGGACAGCTCTGTAGGCTTGTTAATAATCGAGTGCAGACCATTGCCGCGAATGTCGACCAGGCGATCATTGTGAGTTCGGCGGCGCAGCCTGAGCCACGCACGGGTTTGATCGATCGCTACATCGTCGCGGCGTTGTATGGCGAGATCGCGCCGATTATCTGCATGAACAAGATCGATCTCGACGACGACGGTTTTGCGGCTTCGCTTCTCCCTCGCTATGTCGAGCTTGGATATCCGGTGCTGGCGACGAGCACAATCACGGGCGAAGGAATCGATGAGGTACGGTCGCTGCTAAACGGAAAAGTCAGCGTGGTGGCAGGTCAAAGCGGTGTGGGCAAGAGTGCTCTACTCAATGCCTTGCAACCTGGGCTTGCTCTGCGGACCAACGACGTGACTCGCGAAACGGGCAAGGGAAGGCATACGACCACGACGGCGATCATGATTCGACTGAACGGCGGCGGGTATGTGGTTGACACGCCGGGCATTCGTTCGTTCGACTTGACCATTGTTCCGCGCAACGAGTTTGAGATGCACTTTGTCGACATTGCGAAGTTCGTGCCCGACTGCAAGTTTGCCGACTGCACGCACACGCATGAAAACGATTGCGCGGTGAAAGAGGCTGTCGAACGCGGCGACATTCATCCAGAGCGCTACGAAAGTTACGTTCGACTTTTTGAGGCAGAGTCGATTGGATTTGATTAGTTGGCTAAACAGACTGTGTGGAATACTCTCAGCAAATTTGGGCAACGGTAACAAAACGAATGAACGACGATCATATTTCGCAACAAAATCTCGCCTATATCGAGAGGGTCCACGCTGAATACACGCGGGATCCGAATTCGGTGTCACAGGAATGGCGAAATTACTTTGATTCGTTGTTGGCCGAAGCACTGCAGGCCGCGGTGTTTCCAAGGAATGGCGAGAAGCGGAACCCTGAATTCGATATCGCGGCGGTACAGGATCGAGTAGATCAGCTCGTCCGTGCATACCGCGTGCGTGGACACATGATCGCGCAGTTAGACCCGCTTGGTTCCCCTCGACCGTCGCACCCCGAGCTTGATCCGGAATACTACGGTTTCACAGAGACCGACTTTGACCGGATGGTGTCCACTCGCACGGTAGGGGGTGGCGACAGGCAAACCATTCGTGAGATTCTAGAGCGACTTCGTAATACGTATTGCCGTTCGATCGGCGTCCAGTTCATGCACATCGACGATCTCGAGATTCGCCACTGGCTTCAAAACCGAATGGAGGGCTCGCAAAATCGAATCGAACTGACCCAGCAGGAGCAGGTGCGGATTCTGACGATGCTCACGCGAGCGGTTGTGCTGGAAGAGTTTATTCGCAAGAAATATGTAGGGGCCAAGAGCTTTTCGTTGGATGGATGCGACAGTTTGATTCCGCTGCTGGACATCGCCTTTGAAAAGGCAGGCGAGCATGACATCGATGAAATTGTATTGGCGATGGCCCATCGCGGGCGATTGAACGTACTTGTCAATGTCATTGGCAAGCGGGCGCAGGATGTGTTTCGCGAGTTTGAAGACGCCGACCCGGAAGAGAAGATGGGCCGCGGCGACGTAAAATACCATCTGGGGCACAGCAGCGATCGCATTCTGTCCACCGGCAAGAAACTGCATCTGTCGCTTTGCTTCAATCCGAGCCACCTTGAATATGTCAACCCTGTGGCCCTGGGCCGTGTTCGCGCGAAACAGGATTACCACGGAGACGCCGCACGAAGCCGTGCATTGGCGCTCATGATTCACGGAGATGCAGCTTTTGCCGGCGAGGGCATCATTCAGGAAACACTCAATCTCAGTGAACTGGCGGGCTATTGCACTGGCGGGGCGGTGCACGTCATCGTGAACAATCAGATCGGATTCACGACATCGCCCACGGAAGCACGGTCATCCATGTACGCGTCGGGCGTGGCCAAGATGTTGCAGATCCCGATTTTTCACGTGAACGGCGAAGACCCGGAGGGCGTCGCGCAGGTTGTACACGTGGCCATGGATTTTCGTCAGCAGTTTCGCCGCGATGTGTTGATTGAAATGTACGGCTATCGACGACTTGGGCATAACGAGACCGATGAGCCTTCATACACGCAACCGCTTCTCTATCGCGCGATTCAGGAGCGCAAGCCCGTTCGCGATGGATATCTTGAGAATATGTTGCAGCTTCGCGGCGTCACGGTCGAACAGGCCGATCAGATTGCGGAGGAATGTCGCGAGGAATTGACGCGCGATCTCGCGGCTGCGAGGGGTGACAATCACTCCACGTCCGCGTCAACCGGACGCGGCATCTGGGAAGGATACGTCGGTGGTCCGGCGACCAATGCTGAAGATGTCAGCACAAGTGTGCCTGCTGAAGAACTTTCGACGTTGCTGAATAAGCTCGCGACGCTGCCGACGTCATTTCATTTACACCCGAAGCTGGAAAAACTGATGGAACGCCGGCGCGAGATGGCGAATCGCGAGCGGCCGATCGATTGGGCTACGGCTGAGTCGCTCGCGTTTGCTTCACTGGCGTCTCAGGGCTGCACAGTTCGACTCACTGGGCAGGATTGCGAGCGCGGCACATTCAGCCAGCGCCATGCCTTTTTCCACGATTTTGAAAACGGGGAACGATATTCGCCGTTGCAGCACCTCGCGGAGAACCTTGCTCCCGTGATGATTCACAACAGCCCATTGAGCGAGGCGGGAGTGCTCGGTTTTGAGTATGGCTACAGTCTTGACTGTCCCAATGGGCTTGTTTTGTGGGAAGCGCAATACGGAGACTTCG
The DNA here is from genome assembly GCA_964494205.1 of uncultured Phycisphaeraceae bacterium. Classification (GTDB taxonomy): domain Bacteria; phylum Planctomycetota; class Phycisphaerae; order UBA1845; family UBA1845; genus JBBTCX01. The sequence continues at coordinate 477,968 of CAZBRD010000002.1, forward strand.
TAAACGCAGCACAGGTGATCATCGATCAGTTCATTGCCAGCGGCGAAGACAAGTGGCAGCGACTCAGCGGTGTCACGCTGTTGCTGCCGCATGGTCTCGATGGACAAGGACCGGAACATTCCAGTGCGCGATTGGAGCGGTTCCTTGCGTTGGCGGCGGACGACAATATTCAAATCATGAATCTCACGACGCCCGCACAGTATTTTCACGCGCTGAGACGCCAAGCAATTCGATATTGGCGTAAGCCGCTGGTCATCATGACACCCAAGAGCTTATTGCGCCACCCGCAGGTGCTCAGCGAAATCGACGAATTGTCGAGTGGGGGGTTCCAGAACGTGCTGCCCGATGGGTATAGCACGAAAAAGTGCTGTCGTATCTTGATCTGCAGCGGAAAAATCTATTATGAGCTACTTGCTGAGCGCGAAGAACTGAAGCGTCAGGATGTGGCGATCATTCGACTCGAACAGATCTACCCATTCCCCGCAGAAGAACTGCGAGGCGTCCTCGAAACCTATCCGGATGAGACGCCCGCCTACTGGGTTCAGGAAGAACCGGAGAACATGGGGGCGTGGCGGTTTTTGCGGTGTCGTATCGGTAAACGATTGTTTGACCGTTGGCCGTTTGCGGGAATCTATCGACCCGCGGCAGCAAGTCCCGCCTCGGGGTCAAACCGCAGTCACAAGATCGAGCAGGAACAGCTTCTCGCCCTCGCATTCGGCAAGTCAATTGACGGGAACGCGCTCAAAGCCGGCAAGACGCCACGTGCACCGGCCCGCAAACCAAAGCTTGTCAGCAAGAAGGCGGTAAAGAAACGCGTTGCGAAAAAGGCTGTTCGCCGCCGATAGATGTCGATTTCAGCCTCCATTGGCAAAAGTGGGCATTTGTTGATCCCCTTACAAAATCCCGCGCGGAAACCGTTTTCCTGACTCCTAATGCCTATTCCCATTTGGGTCATTCATTGATTTACGACGATGTTGGCAATTCAATGGTTTCGCGGTTATCGTTTGCAAGCTTGGTGTGGTTAGGTTTTTGGGTAACCTTGAATTGAAAGGGAAGACAATGACTCGATATGCTCTTTGTTTGTTTGGCGTCCTTGGGTTTGCGATCGCGGGTTGTACGCCGGGCCAAGACAATCCAGCTGCCCAACTCGCCGGCACTTGGGAATTGACCTTCGACGAGCCGGGCGATCTCGAGGGTTACGAGATCTATGCGACCTTTGATGACAATGGCCAGCTAACTGAACTTTCGGCCACCTCGCCGGAAGGCGGCACGGCCACCCTCGCCGTAGATGATGCAACCACGACCGAAGTCGTAGAGCACGACGTAACCATCACCATTCCACGAGCTGCCGGTGAATCCGTATTCACAGGTGAAATCTCAGAAGACCACAACACGATTACGGGAACGATCTCGCAGGAAATTGAGCTTCCCAGCGGTGACGTCGAAGTAACGCTCCCCGGTAGCGGCGTGACCTTGACCCGTCAGGCTGAAGAATAATCAGTAATTTTTGAGACTTAACATTTTGCAGCGGCCATGGGCACTTGCTCATGGCCGCTTTGCATTGGGACAGGCGTCATATATACAAGTGTGTGATTGCACGCGGCGAACCGGTCGTGCGAATCCCGTGCATTCGGGGTGAAATCGATGCTCGATTGAGACGACCTGGAACCATAATTACGCAGCAGGCGAATTTACTTTGAATACACACTGTAGGGTTCGCAATCATGGATGGTGAATCGATACTCCCGGTACTGGCTCTGCTTGGTGCGGGCATATTCGGTGTCGGCTTGGCACGAGCGGCGCGGCTCTCACCATTGATTGGTTTTTTCGTAAGCGGTGCAATTGTCGGCCCCCATGCCTTGGGCATCGTGCAGGAGAATGAGATCATCCATTTTCTTGCAGAGGCCGGCATCGCCTTTTTCCTTTTCGAAGTCGGCCTGCATCTGCCTCTCAAGCGTTTCCTTTCAGGTTGGAAGGAACTCTTCGTTCTCGGTCCGTTGCAGGTGGTGTTCTGCACGCTCGGCGTGCTCGTTCTCGCTAAACTCTTCGGGTTGAATTGGTCATCTGCTTTGCTGGTTGCAACAGTGCTATCGCTCTCCTCAACTGCGGTCGTACTTCGTCTGCTGCAGGATCATGACGAATTGACTACGCCCGTCGGACAGCGGATCGTATCCATCCTTGTCTTTCAAGACCTCGTCGCTGTCGTATTACTCGCCGCCATTTCCGCACTTGGCCACAGTGAAGGCGGGGCGATTTCGATAGCTTCAACTCTTGGGTTTCTGATCATCGGACTGATTGCAGTCATTGGGCTGGGCAGATGGTTGCTCCAGCCGTTCCTGCGGTGGGTGGTGCGGCTCGACGCGGGAGAAGTCGTCACCGGCGCTGCACTTTTCGCCATTCTGTCGCTTGCATGGTTAGGAAGTAAGGCAGGACTCTCGATCCCGCTGGGCGCGTTTCTCGCGGGTGTCTGCCTCGCAGAAAGCCAGTACGGCTATCTCGTGCAGGCTGAGATCGCTCCGTTCCGAATGCTGCTACTGTCGCTTTTTTTCCTGACAGTCGGACTGGCGATCGACCCTGTTTTCCTGGCCAACAACCTGCCGGTGCTGCTCGGCATGACACTTGCGCTGTTCGTGGTCAAGACTGTCCTGACCGCGCTCTCGCAAATGGTTTCCGGTGAAAGTCTGGGCCCGGCGGTCCGAACAGGCGCGGTCTTATCACAAGGAAGTGAGTTTACGTTCATTATTCTGTCGGCAGCACTCGGAGCAGGCCTGCTTGCCAAACCTACTGTCGAAATGATCGCGACTTCGGTGACGTTATCATTGGCCCTTACGCCGTTGGCCGCCTGGGCGGGATGCTATCTCTCGCAACAGTGCGCACGTCGAGGGGCTGAATCAGAGGAAGTCGTTTCAGAGGACGGCGAGGTACTCATCGTCGAGTTCGACGAAGTAGCCTGGGGGCTCGCGTCCATCCTCATGCAAGCCAACGTTCGCTATCGGGGGCATGATCGAGATTGGCCCAGAATCTTGCTCGCGCGAAGCCGCGGGTTTGACGTGCATTACTCTGATCCAGATCGCCCGCGGTCGCTCAGTCGTGCGGCATCTGGGTTGGTGAAAGCGGTCGTGATATTGGTGGAGTCACCCGAGATCATCGACCTGCTGGTTAAGGGCTTACAAGGTGTGGGAAGACAAATGCCTATCCTGGCGGCCACGCGCAGCCTGACAGTCTTTGAGCACCTTAGCGAGTATCCATTGTCTGGCGTTTTCATCAAAAATGACGAAACGCCGCGACTCCTCGCGCGATCTCTACTCGAGCAACTCGGCTACTCGGCGGAACAAATAAGCCAGGCATTGGGAATTCCCGCCGAAGCACACGCAACTCGCGCCGCGTAAATGGAGTCAAGACGAATTCAAATGAACCCGGCTTCCCGCGGGCACATCGATTCACCCGCGAATCTAAATAAGTAGGCGCAAAGAAGTTCGACAAATAACGTGACAGCCACCGATCGGACTTGAACCGATGACCTGCGGTTTACAAAACCGCTGACCGATTCTCTAACCAACGAAGATATCAACACTTATGACGGTCAATTTTCGCGCGCCAGCGCAGACGACAGCAGTCAATCGCAAGTTTCGCCATCTTCCGTCGACGATGCTACCCAAAATGATCCGCGATTGGCCGAGCTGATCGGCGCTTGGAACGAGCTGCCGGAAGCCGTCCGAGCTGGCATACATGCGATGGTCAAAGCGACGATGAAACACTGATAAGCACCGCGCATTTCAGGTAGTGCGAATGATGAAACATGCGCGCGTAGTCGTCGCTGGCGGATCAGAAACGCGGTTTAGATACTGTAGAACGCACATACACGGGTGATAGAATCAGATCATGCACGAACACGGCGAAAATAACGGTGAAATAACGGGGCGGGATCGTTACGGGCGCTTCGACGGCTCGCGTCCGGGTCCGGGTCGACCGCGTGGCAGTCGCAACAAGAGTACGCTTATGTTGGCTGCAATAAACGAGCTGGCGGACAGAAGTCCCGACGCAATTGAAGGTGCGTTAGATCGCATGGTGCAGCAGCGACCGCTGGACTTAATCAAACTATGGGTCAGGCTTCAACCGCGCGAGTACATCCTCGTCGACCCCAACGAACAAGAGTAGCAGGTCGGCGCGGCCAGCGAACACACGGCAAGACGAAGACGGGGTACTGGCGGAGTAGTGGGTCCTTAAAGAGTTGTATGGGTCCCATCCGTGCGGCGTTCATTGCTCGCATTTGCCGAATCAATAAACTCAACGAAGCCGGTGGAATAATCATGTGCGGACGCTACACGTTGATCGCCGAACAAACGGAACTCGACAGAGAGTTTCATTTGATCGTTTCCGGTCCAAGCTACGCCCGATACAACATCGCTCCAACCCAGCTTGCACCGATTGTCAGGATGTCCGAGAACGGCACACGGCGACTTGATGAGTGTCGCTGGGGATTGATCCCGTTTTGGTCCAAATATGAAAAAATTGGAAGCCGGTTGATTAACGCGCGTAGCGAAGAAGCCGCCAGCAAACCCTCTTTCCGATCGCCGATGAAGAAACAGCGCTGCCTTGTACCCACCAGCGGCTTCTACGAATGGAAAGAAATCGAAGGCGGCACAAAGAGCAAACCGGCCAAGCAACCCTTCTACATCCGTCAATGCGACGATCGTCTTTTCGCCTTCGCCGGATTGTGGGACCGATGGCTTGATCCTGATGGAAACACCGTCGAGTCGTTTACGATCCTGACGACGGCACCTAATGACTTAATGCGATCACTCCATAACCGGATGCCCGTAATCGTTGATCGAGAGCATTACGATCGATGGCTTGATCGGAGCGTGCAGAGTGTAGACGATCTTGCCTCGATTATGGTTTCCTACCCGTCCGCTGAGCTAACCGCTTACGAGATAAGCACTAAGGTAAATAGCCCTAAGTTCGATGATCCGGCCTGCATTGAGCCTGCGGCCTGACGCTAGAACCATTTCACTTTTTTCAATCTATCAGACCCTTGCCACCGGCCCCGCCCGCTTCCTAACATAAGCCTAACAGTGTGGTTGGGGAATATGATGCTGAAAGAACTTCATCAAACGATTGACGGATTGTGCGCGGCGAGTGCTCTGGCTCCGCGTTCATCGACTTTGATTACGACGCAATGGCCAAGCGTCGATGATTCTTTGGGCGGTGGACTTACTTGCTCACTCCATGAAATCTTCGGCGTCGCGTTGCATAACGCATGTTCTCCGACGCACGGACTGTGGTCTCCTTCGATCGACATAGCTACTCACCTTGCGAGACACGGACAACAAGCAAACGTCGCCAAGACTTGGGTAGCTTGGATTGGGCGACGTTGTTTTCCGTATCCGAGTTTCTTGGTAGGCGCGCAAGGTCAATCCATTGATCTACTCAACCGATCGTTTTTCATCGACGCCGGAACACCCGCAAATCGACTTTGGGCAATCGAGCAGACGATTCATTCATCCGTGGTCGGTGTCGTCGTGGCCGATGGTAGCCGATTCAACATGGCAGCCACGCGACGGATTCAACTGCGCGCGCAATCACAGCACACCTTTGTCTTTCTGCTTCGACCTTGTTCGGAACTAAACGAACTATCGGCGGCGCAGACGCGCTGGCTGGTGAGTTACGAGCCGCCGACTTCAATCGCAATTCCGCCGTTCGTGTGTCCACGATGGCGGTTGACGTTGCTGCGCTGCAAAGGATTGCGGTCTCTTACGGAACAGGGTTGTTGGCTTTTGGAGCGAGACCGTGCCTCGCGCACTCTCTGTCTATTTTCCAAGATGGCCCATCCAGCGGGCGATTCGGCAAATGACGAAAACGACTTCATGGCGCGAAAAACCGCCTGAGCGTTTCGCCGTGCTAATATCGTCAAAGCAACGGGGCAAACACTTAGTAGCGACCTGCTGCGCACTGGCGCAAAGTAAAGGCGTACACGTCGGAATGACGCTGGCCCATGCCCGCTCGCTTCTCTGCGGACATCGCGCTGAGATTCGGGAATTCACTCCGCACGAAGATAGCCAAGCCCTACGCCGCTTGGCGCTCTGGTCGCTGCGTTTCACGCCGATCGTCGCCGTGGACGAACCGGACGGTTTGTTGATGGACTTAGCGGGTTGTGAACACCTGTACGGCGGCGAAGTTCCACTTGTCCAGCGAATCGCGCACGCACTGGATCGGCTGGGATTGCAGCATCGAATCGCCGTCGGCCCGACCTATTCGGCGGCTCGTGCCGTCGCTCGATTTACGAATGAGCGCATCACCTGTTTTCACGAAGATGGTTTGCAAGACATGCTGGCCGCATTTCCGATCGAAGCCCTGCAAATCGAAACCGCCGTTTGTGATGCACTGAACGCCGTTGGCGTAGAGCGAGCCGAACAACTGCTCACATTGCCTCGCGATGCACTGACAGCGAGATACGGGTCGGGTTTGCTGCGTCGTATCGATCAAACATTGGGAACGGCCACCGAGTTGATACAGCCGGTGCGCGAAGCCGAACCGTTTGCGGTGTCGTATGTTTTCGATGGGCCGATATTAAATCTGGCGGCCATAGAAGCGACGGCGCGAGAGCTGCTTCAATCTCTTGCACGAAAGTTAAAGTCGGCAGGTCTAGGTATCGTCTGCCTTGCGTTGCGATTGCTTCGCATCGACACGCCACCCGAAACAATGACTTGGACCTTCGCGCATCCGACGCACGACTCACAACACGTCTGGTCATTGCTTCGCCCCCGGCTGGAGCGCGTGCATCTGGGGTTCGGCGTCGAAGTCATCTTGCTTCAGGCAACTCGCACGGCCACCGTGCAGGTAATGCAAAATACTCTTTGGGCGGATGATGGTATCGGTGTCAATGATGTCGCGCTGGGCAAGCTGTTCGATCAATTGATCGATCACTTAGGGCCGCAAGCCGTAACCCGTCCCGTTCTTTGCGAAAGCCACATACCGGAAGCCTCATTCAGGTTGGCGCATTTCGACGAAACGAGTCGTACCAAGTCTCAAACTTCCTTCGCCATTGATTCTGCGATCCGTCCGTCGCGCCTGTTCGACCCTCTGCAAATGGCGCAAGTCATCGCTCTGGTGCCCGACGGTCCACCGGCTCAAATCGTCTGGCGTGGGCAGACGTTGGCCGTCTTGTCCTGTGTTGGGCCGGAACGAATCCTGTTTCCGTGGTGGTCGCATCATCCGCTCGACAATCAAGCCGTTCAGGAAGTTCGCGATTACTTTGCGGTGCAGGATGAACACGGGCGTTGGCTGTGGCTGTTTCGACGGGCAAGCACGGGACAATGGTTCGTGCATGGTGAATGGGCATGACATGGAGCATTCATCATGCCCGATCTTCCCTTTGAAAAAGCACATCCTCACCCGTATGCGGATCGCAAGAACCGAAACGGTCATGCACAACCACTCAACACGAATGCTCGCACTCACAATGGATATGCTGAGCTTTCTGTCACGAGCAATTTCACGTTTCTGACGGGGGCGAGCCATCCTGATGAATTGGTAGCTCAAGCTGCGGCGCTGGGTTATGCGGCTGTCGCGATTACCGACAAGAACTCGCTGGCCGGTATTGTCCGCGCTCACGTCGCCGCGAAAGAGACTGGTATTCAATTCATCGTCGGTGCGCGGCTGGAACTACGCGAACCAGAAGCCGTTTCGATCCTGGTATATCCCACGGATCGCGCGTCCTATGGTCGTCTGTGTCGCTTGCTGACTCTCGGCAAGCGACGTGCCGAAAAAGGTGATTGCGTTCTCTACTTACGCGATCTGTTAGCCCATCAAGACGGATTGTTAGCTGTCATCGGCCCTACCATGAAAACGAACAAGACGACGGAAGCACACCTGCAAACGCTGCGTAACGCCTTCGATGATGATCGGCTATCGCTGGCGATTACGCAGCATTTCGGAGCCAACGACGCGGAACAGATTTACGAGCGCGTTGTGCTGGCCAAGCGCCTGCATATCCCGATCGTTGCCGTCAACGATGTGCATTGCCATCTACCAGAAAGGAAATCGCTGCAAGATGTGCTGACCTGTGTCCGTCACCATTGCACGCTATCCGAAGCCGGGTTTCGGTTATTTCCCAACGGTGAGCGCTATCTGAAACCATTCGAGGAAATGGCGCGCTTGTTCGCGGACCATCCCGACGCATTAACACGAACGCTGAAAATCGCAAATCGAGCGAAGGGATTCAACCTCGATCAGCTTCGTTACGAGTATCCTGACGAAGCCTGCCCTCCTAATACGTCGCCGATGGAGCACCTTCGTCAGCTCACTTGGGAAGGCGCATCCGAACGGTATCCGTCTGGTATTCCTGAAAAAGTCAAAAAGCTGATTGAGCATGAATTCGCGCTGATCGAAGAATTGAACTATGCGCCGTATTTTCTGACGGTTCACGATCTGGTGAAGTTCGCCCGCTCGCGCGGCATTCTCTGCCAGGGACGAGGGGCAGCAGCCAACTCCGCGACGTGTTTTTCTTTAGGCGTTACCTCAGTTGACCCCGATCGCGGCAACATGCTCTTTGAGCGTTTCGTCAGCCGTGAACGCGACGAGCCGCCAGACATCGACATCGACTTTGAACACAATCGCCGCGAGGAAGTCATCCAATACATCTATGCCAAGTATGGCCGCGACCGCGCGGGGATGACGGCTGTCGTCAGCACCTATCGGCGGCGTAGCGCCATTCACGATGTGGGCAAGACGCTGGGTTTGTCGCATGACACGGTGATCCGCATCGCCAAGCGGGTTGATGCGTGGGAGAAAAACCCCTTCGCCGATTCCGAAGCAGGTGACATTCCGGCGCAGCTAATAGCGTTAGGTTTTGACCCCAAGCAACCAACGATTCAGCATTTTGTCCGTCTGGTGCGTGAGCTGGTCGGCTTCCCGCGCCACCTGTCACAGCACGTCGGCGGCTTCGTGATGACGCGCGGGCCGTTGTGCGAGTTGTTCCCCATCGAGAATGCGGCGATGGAGGATCGCACGGTGATCGAGTGGGATAAAGACGATATTGCATCGCTGGGCATTCTTAAGGTGGACGTGTTGGGTCTTGGGATGCTTACGTGCATTCAAAAGTGTTTCGAGTTAATTGAGCAACACAACGGGCGAAAGCTGTCGCTCGCGACTATTCCAGCCGAAGACCCGCGCGTGTACGAAATGATAAGCCGGGCGGACACCATCGGTGTTTTTCAAATCGAATCCCGCGCGCAGATGTCCATGACGCCGCGATTGAAACCCAATTGCTTTTATGACTTGGTAATCGAAGTCGCGATCGTGCGCCCCGGCCCAATCGTCGGTCAAATGGTGCATCCTTACCTACGCCGACGCACTGGTGAGGAACCTGTACATTATCACAACGATGTGATTAAAGAGGTTTTAGGTCGGACGTTGGGCATCCCGATTTTTCAGGAGCAAGTCATGTCGCTGGCCATGCGAGCGGCTGGGTTCTCCGCCGGCGAAGCCGAAAAGCTGCGTCGCGCCATCACCGCGTGGACAAGCAAAGGCGACATCGCCCAGTATCCGGCACGATTCATTCAGGGAATGCTTGCCAATGGCTATCCGCTCGATTTCGCACAATGGTGTTTCGAGCGATTGAAGGGATTCAGTCAGTACGGTTTCCCTGAATCTCATGCCGGGAGCTTCGCCCTTCTCGTTTACGCTTCCGCATGGTTGAAGTGCTACTATCCCGCTGCCTTTGCCGCTGCGCTCTTGAATAGTCAGCCGATGGGCTTTTATGCCCCAGCTCAAATTGTTCGCGACGCGATCGAGCATGATGTCGTAGTCAAGCAATTGGACGTTAATCACAGCGAATGGGACTGTACGTTAGAAAATGAAGGGCAGTCCTTGCGGCTGGGCTTACGCATGGTGAATGGCCTGCGACGATCCGAGGCAGACAAGATCACGCAAGCCTGCAATCGATTCGGTAGATTCAGTACACCCCATGCGGTCTGGATCAAGAGTTACGCCACACAATCGGGATTGGAAACATTGGCCTGTGCCGACGCATTCCAGTCGATGGGTCTGTCGCGACGGAAAGCGCTCTGGCAGGTGCAGCAGCTTCGCGGCGAACGACTTCCGTTACTCGATAACTTGCCGCTCGCGTCTGAGACAATACACGTCCCCGCGATGGGAGAGTTTCAGGAAGTAATAGGCGACTATCAGACTTTCGGCCTGTCACTGCGTCGTCATCCGCTGGCGTTCATCCGGTCTCGATTAGAAGCCCAAAGAGTCATTACTGCCGAACAACTGAGGGACGCAAGAAAATCGTCGCACGGTCGCCGCTCATCCACAGCGGGGATTGTCTTGTGTCGTCAGCGACCCGGCACAGCTCAAGGCGTGATGTTTATGACCATCGAAGATGAAACGGGCCGTGCTGATCTTATCGTTCGCCCACGAATCTATGAGCAAAACCGCGAAGCCGCCGTCTATTCCAAGGTGATTCTGGTCAAAGGACGAATCGAGCGGCAAGGTTTGGTTGTTCATATCTTGGCTGAGGCGATGGAATCTATCGACATGTGGTTTGAAAGCCTGCCTGAAATGTCGAGGGATTTTCGGTAAGTAACAAGCACTGCGACCAATCAACAAACACGGTTTTCCGAAACCGAAAAGCGATCGATTCAGCCTTGAAGCGTGAGTTTGTATTAGCCATTGACCTAGTAATTAACACGGACGGAACAAGGTGATTGTCCCGCGCGCCCAAGTTAATTGCGACCGATGGAAAACCGTCGTATTAGGAATCGCTCGCGGGTCCGGTTTTCCGATACCGTTTTCGTCGACTCGAATCTTGTCAGTGTTGCTCATAGAATTGTTTCCCATCGATAACTACAACGGTTGATAAAGGGAGTCGGAACGTGATGGTGCGCAATCTCACTGAATTAGAAAACGGTCGAGTAAACGGCTCATTGAATCGCCAGCTCGCGCCATACGTCAACACCGTCTACGTCAACGAAACCCCGGCTAGCGGTAGCGCCGACGGGGGTATCGTAGACAGCTCACGCGCCGAGCTGCCTTTGGACGGAGAAGCACATCGCGACACGGGCGGACGATTCCAGCGCGGCGCAAAGCCGGGGCCGGGCCGTCCGAAGGGTTGCCGGAACTACAAGACGCTTCAAGCGATCGAGCTGCGCCAACGCATCGTCGATTCATGGGACCGCGTGAACGGTGACCGCTTGCTGGATCAGCTCGCCAAGTCCGATCCGGCTGAATACCTGCGACTCGTTTTCAAGCTGCTTCCAGCGCCGGGGGTTCAATCGCCCCAAAACACCCAGCCAACAATCAGAATCGTGTCCGGCATTGACCTTGATGCAGTGCTGGGCAGCAATTTGGAGCCGGGCGGCTTGTCATAGGCCCGCCACGGCCCTTGCGCGATTCCCCTACATCCATTTATGCTACGCAGCCCCTGTGCGTTATACTCGTTCCATCGGGCTATCTTTGGTCAACTTAGTGGACGAAAGCGAGGGGAATGCGTGACCCGCACGATTGTTACCTTGGCAATTCTATGCTTAAGCCCATCGACCGTTATGGGTTCGATCATCTATGTCAACCTCGCCGCGACGGGAGCGAACAACGGGACAAGTTGGACAGATGCCCGTACCGATCTTAGGCAAGCCCTATTAACTTCAACTTCCGGGAACGAAGTTTGGGTTGCGGCAGGAACATATAAGCCAGCGCCCCCGAATGGGTCGCGGGTCGCGACGTTTCAGTTGAAAAATGGCGTTGCCGTCTTCGGCGGATTCGCGGGCATTGAAGTTTCCGTGGACGAGCGGAATTGGGTTGCAAATCCTACTATCCTATCCGGTGATCTCAACAGTAATGACGGACTTCCGTTAAGCGATTGCTGCACCGCTCACCAAAGCGCGGGTTGCGACAACTTCTCTTGTTCGACGAGTGTCTGTAACCAAGACCCATTCTGTTGTAGTACGCTTTGGGATGGGCAATGCCAGGCTAGCGCGCAGGCACTCTGCGCCGCACTCTGCGCTGGAAGTACCGCCGACAACTCTTATAGAGTCGTTGCTTCGGTAAACACGCTTGCGAATACTGTATTCGATGGATTTGTAGTTACGCGAGGCATGAACGATTGGGGCACAGAGACATATGCGGGTGGCTTGGACTGCAAGGATTCGGTCTTATCTGTTCGCAATTGCGTCTTTACTCAGAACAGGGCCATTACGGGTGGTGCGATAACACTTATTGATAGTAACGTGACAATCGAAAACTGTTCGTTCAATAGTAACGAAACAGTTGGTGCAGGTGGGGCTATTCACATCGGCGATGGGTCGAGTTGTTTCATCAAGAATACTGCTTTCGTTTCTAACGTGGCCCACACCAGCGGCGGGGCAATTGATGGCGTCAGTAGTTTTGTCGCCGAAAACTGTACCTTTAATAGCAATCACGCCGATCAAACCGCCGGTGTCGCGATTGCTTGGAGTCAAACTACATTTCGTAACTGTATGTTTGGTCAAAACTCGGCAAGCAACGCAGGCGCTCTTTTGATTGGCGGACAGACTCGAATCTTTAATTGTACAATCCGAGGAAACTTCGGTCGTGGAATAGAATTAGGCTACGAGAACAGCACTCTTACATTGCGAAACAGCATTGTTTGGCAGAACACGGCGGGTGGGAATACAGGCGAGGACGCACAAATCCATGCAGGCAACCATCCTGTCTCAATTGATTATTCGTGCGTACAAGGCTGGTCTGGCATGTTGGGCGGGTCCGGCAATACCGGAGCCGATCCACTTTTTACAAGCGTAAGTTTGACTGATCCGCACCTGAATATGTGTTCACCGCTGATTGACTATGGCGATCCTGCTTTTGTGGCTGGAGTCGACGAAACCGATTTGGACGATGAAGCTCGCGTTTTTGGGCGGCACGTTGATCTGGGTTGTGACGAAGTAACTTACATCGATGAGGATTTCGACGGTATCGCCGATGGATGTGACATATTGGGTAGCTGTTGCGACTCAATGGGATCATGCACGATTACATCACTCGGCGGATGTCCTGCTGCATGGAATCATGGCGGTACATGTTCACCGAATCAATGTCCGCAACCGGGTAGCTGCTGCGAGGGACCAGAAGTTTGTTCCATTAAGTTGCAGGCTGATTGTGTGGGTGCGTGGACGGAAGGCGGGTCGTGCGATCCAGCTCCGTGTCTCACACCGTTCACCGCAAGTGCTGTCGGCAGCCGCTACTTGTCGATCACCGTTGATTCAATGCAGGCGTCACAGCCTATGGCGTTGCGGATCACGTCACCCGACTTACCGTGCATTGATGCTTACGTCAGCACGGGTGGACTGGTCGATTCTTCACCGTTATTCCAGACACCAGCCGCATGGGGAACCGTGTACGTCGGCGACGCTGAGATTATTCCTTCGAAGACTTACTACATTCAAACTGAATCGCAAACGGGAACGAGCGGGGTCATTTCGGCTACGACTTGGCGCTGGGGTGACACGAACAACAGCGGAGTCGTCGACCTCGATGACATTCTCTGCGAGCTGGCCGCATTCGCCGGGAACTACTCGGCGAGCTGCACATTGCACGGTGCCGACCTGATCGGTGGTTTCTTCAACCCTGATCGGGTCGTCAACCTCGATGATATCTTGGCTGTTCTCAGTGCGTTTTCAGGGGCACAATATCCGGGGCCGTATCCGTGCCCTTGAATGTGATACCCAAGGTGATGTGCGCACAGCTCGACGGCGCGGTGTTCGCGGCCTACGTTGAACCCGACTTGCTTGTGGGCGAATCTGTTGCGAAATAGTCTTGACTACGCAGCCGCTGCTGCTCTAAAGCGGTGAAATCGAAATCAAGAAAACGAGCATGACAAAGGCTGAGCCGATACACCATTATTTCGTCGACGAAGCTGGCGATTTAAGCTTTTTCGATAAGCAAGGGCGAATCATCGTCGGCAACGATGGTGTGTCACTGACGTTTATGGTGGGCGTCGCGCTTATTCCTGATCCGGCATTCACGGATGAACTATTACGAGAACTGCGCAACGAGATTATCGCTGACCCATATTTCAAGGGCGTGCCTTCGATCAGTGCAGCCGCCGGAAAGACAGCTCGATACTTCCATGCCAGTAAGGACCCAGCAGAGGTTAGGCGCGATGTGTTCGCACGATTGCCGCAGTGCAAGGCAAAAGTGTTCGTGGCGTTTAGGCGGAAGCACGTCCTAGCAGAGGAGGCGCGCCGCAAGTTTGATCGAGCTGGAGTCAAGGTAACACTTCGCAGTCTCTATGACGATCTCGTCTCGCGACTCTTTCGCGACATGCTTCATAAGGCCGAGTTAAATCGCGTCGTGTTTGCGAAGCACGCGAAATGGGGTCGACGTGAGGCACTGGCGCTTGCCATCAAGAAGGCGAAGGCCAATTTCGCGGCGAGATACGGGATTGAGTCTAACAAGCCCACCGATATTCAGTCTGCGGAACCCGATCAGCATGGTGGACTCCAAGTCATCGACTATCACCTTTGGGCAATACAACGAATGGTGGAGCGGAGAGAGGACCGATTCTTCGAGCTGTTGCGACCGGCTTATCGAGTCATCATGGACTTAGACGACAAGAGGAACAAGGAATATGGAGAATGGTATTCCGATCAAAATCCGCTGACGCTCGCGAAAATATTGCCCCCAGCAAGCTAGGTTCCGGCATGAAGCCTGAACACACGGCATGAAGCCGACGTTCACTCGCTGTCGGGCACTCATAGTATACGTCACGATGCGTGCCCATGCCAAATAACGTACAATAATGTACCGGGTTGCGGGTCGCTCCCGCGTTGATCCGGGCGTTGTCAGGCTTCGCACCTGTTGGCTGACAACTCCCGGATCGGCCCGGCCTTCTACAGGTGCAATATGCCGTTTCCATCATTGGATTCTGATGCGCAAATCGCATTAGGCGTCGTCTACGAATGGTGCTACATAGGCCGAGAGCTGGTCATCGAACCTGGGATATGGGCTGCCTTCCCCGACAAGTGTGTACCGAAAACTTGGGCGCGTGCCGAGCTTACTGGAAAAGTACGCTCCCCGGCTACGTCCATAGACCTTTTGTGCGGCCTTGAGCTAATCCAGCCCGATTCCGCACCGATGTATCAGAGAAACCATGTCGGGTTCAATAGCAAATGGAAGCTCCCAGAAGGTCGCATGATCGAAGTTAGTACGACCTTTGACCAACGGACATTTACTTACCCTGTGCCCTGTTACATGATCATCCCAGATGGGAGGCGCGAGGTTCAGAAGACTGAGGACTATTACATACAACGAGTTACGATTGATGGGGAGACTGTTGGCTTATGTGAGGGCATTCTCCAGAAGCCGCACCGAGAATCAGTCCTTTTCTTCAACAAGCCGGGCTTAGAATTGGCGCTTGAGCTGCGTGTTCCTGCGAACGATAGCTCATTGAATAAGATTCGTAAGTTACCACCAGCGCGACATTCAGTTGACTTTCGCGCTGTGCATTGGTTCGGAACAGATTACGCCTTCACAGCGATGCAGGCTCCCATAGTTGCGATGCTATGGGACGCATGGGAAAACCAAACTCTCGATATTGGCATTGAAACTCTGCTAGAGGCTGTCGATGCGAAATCGAGTCGGATCGTTGACCTCTTCCGCGACAATCCTGCTTGGGGAACAATGATCGTCGACGGAAAAACCAAGAGCACAAAAAGGCTCGCTGAGCCCCACCTCGCGTGAAATACAACTCAAATACAACTCAAATACAACTCTGCGTACCACGGTACTACAACGGGTCTCACTCATAATTAGGGCGTGAATGTTGATCCGCTTTGTACTGCTCGACGACTAAGCCGTGAGTTGCGGCTGCCATTGAATTGGTTACTCGCTGAAGCTGAAGCTGGCAGGTTGCCATGCCTTCAAGTCAAGAAAAAGTACCGATTCAACTTGGTTGCGGTGCGTCAGACGTTGGCAGCGCGTGCGGCAGTGTTCACGGGAGGCTGTATGAGTGACACTAATCAATAATCCAAGCAGAACCGCCCCCGGCGCGGAACACCAAGGGGCGGCTGCAAATCTGAACTGTCGAAATGATAGTCTTTTTGTCCGATTACTCAAGGCGAACGAGGCGGCTGAACAGCTCGCGATCGGGCCTAGAAAATTGTGGGAGCTGACCAACACAGGCGAATTGAAATCGATCAAGATCGGCCGCGCGGTTCGATATCACCCGGATGATCTTGCCGACTTCATTGCGAAGCATCGCGGACGGCGCGGTGCGCGATGAATCCAAATCGAATAGAAATCGTCAAAGCACTTCGGGGAAAGCGTTCGGGGAAATACGACTTGTGCCATTGCCCGGCGCATCCGGACGAACATCCTTCACTTACCGTTTCCGAGGCAGGAAATGGAAAAGTGCTAGTGCATTGCAAGGCAGGCTGTTCACAAGCTGCTGTCATCGATGCGCTTCGCGGGATGGGTTTGTGGTCGAATAATGAGCTGCCCCATCCTTCACGGCGAGCTGCCAAGCAATCGAAGCCGCATGTTTTTGCTTCATGCGACCAAGCGATCAAGTGGATCGAACGCAGCATCGGCGGGACCTTTGCTCGGCACTGGGATTACGAGACGACGAATAACACGCTCGCGCTGAGGGTCGCGCGATTCCAGATTTCCGACGGAAAGCAGTTTCGACCGCTACACCAAACTGCCGACGGCTGGATCGTTGGCGATCCGCTAGGTGTTCTGCCCATCTACAGAATGCTCCGCATTCGCGCCAGCTCCGGGCGCGTGTTCGTCGTTGAAGGCGAGAAGTGTGCTGACGCTGTGAACGGTCTCGGACTCGTCGCGACAACATCTTCACACGGAGCGGGATCGGCGACGAAAACGGATTGGAACATTGTCGCAGGGCGCGAAATCATCATATTCCCAGACAACGATCCATCGGGAATCAAATATGCAACCGAAGTGGCGCAGCTCGTTCATTCGCTCGATCCACCAGCACGTGTGAAGATCGTCGAGCTGCCCGGTTTGTCCAATGGTGAAGACATTTTCGATTTCATCGAACAAAGGCGCGCCGCAGGTCTTGATGATGCCGCGACCCGCGCTGAGCTGGAACAGCTCGCGGATGACGCGCCCTATTGGAAACCCCCACGCAGCTCAACGGCGATCGTGACTCGCTTGAGCGATGTCAAAGAACGCCAAGTGCAATGGCTTTGGCCGGGACGGATTCCGCTTGGAAAGCTGACAATGATCGCAGGTGATCCAGGTTTGGGTAAGAGTTTTCTAACTTGCGATATGGCCGCAAGGGTATCGCGCGGGACATCATGGCCCGATCGACGCGGAGAATCCAACACTATTGGGTCCGTGGTTATCGCGAGCGCCGAAGATGACGTGGAAGACACCATCACGCCGCGTGTCCGTGCCGCTGGCGGTGACTTAAGTAAGATCGTCGCAATGCAAGGCGTAGAGTATCGTGATCCTGATTCTGGGGCGAAGTCGAAACGATCATTTACGCTCTCAGACTTATCTGCACTTGAAGATGCGATTGAGCAGCTCGCGGATTGCCGAATTGTCTTCGTTGACCCGGTTTCCGCGTTCATTCCCCAACGAATCGACAGTCATCGAAATACAGACATCCGCAGTTTACTTGCACCTTTGGCGGAGCTGGCAGCACAATACAACGTAGCCGTAGTCTGTGTGTCGCACCTGAACAAGGGCGCTGGCGCGTCGGCGTTGTACCGTGTTACCGGGAGTTTGGCGTTTGTGGCGGCTGCCCGCGCCTGTTGGTTGATCGCGCGCGACGTGAATGATCCCACTCGCCGCTTAATGCTGCCAGTCAAGATGAATCTCGCACGGGAGTCCACTGGGCTTGCATATCGGTTTCTTTCGGCCTGCGGCGATTCGGAGATTCCGACGATCGCATGGGATGATGACCCTATCACCGTTACTGCCGACGAAGCGTTGACCGGAAACGAACAAAAGAAGTCAGGTCTCGCGCTCGGGGAGGCAGCAGACTGGTTGAAGGATCGACTATCTGGTGAGCCTGTACCGGCCAAATCGATCAAGGATGAAGCACTCGCTGATGGTTTCAGTCTTCGAACTTTGGATCGTGCGAAAAAGCAGCTGCGGGTCATTGCCCGGCGTCAGGGATTCGGGGGGCCTTGGGTATGGCGTCTGCCGGAAACGGAGCTGGCTTACAACCCATAGTGCGCCAACATTTTCCATAGTGCGCCAAGCCTTGAGGTTGGCGATCTATGGGTATTCATGGCGCTCTATGGATCGCTATGTAGAACGGAATTACATGCAAGAATTGTTTGATGAGATATCGCAAACGGAGTATACTATCATTATGAGGCCTAGACAGTCATTTCGTGAAGGTCCGATGCTCGCGACGTTGATTGAGGCGTATCGTGATTCCGGTCTGTCAATCAAGCAACTCAGCGACCAATCGGGAGTGGTGTACGCCGTTTGCCATGCGGTTGTGAACGGTAACCGCGATCCGCAATTGTCGACCGTTGAGCGATTAAGCAAAGTGCTTGGCTTGGAACTTAAGCGCGTTCGGCGCAAGAGCAAGGTTGAATAGATATGGCGACTGTTTTCAAGAGAACCGATCGGCGAAATTATCAAATCGCGTTTTTCGACGCGACCGGTGAACGAATCGAACGCTCTAGCGGCACGACGGATTTCAAAGTTGCGGAGAGAATTGCCCGCGAGTGGGAATCCCGCGAGCTGCTAAAGCGCGAAGGCGTTATCGACCCAGCGCTCGACCGCCTAGCCGCTGAATCGCGCCGTCCCATGCAGCAGCATGTCGATGACTTCATCGAGGCGATCGCAAAGAATGTTGCGCCGAAGCAGCGCAAATCGTTGGAAAAACGCATCACTAATATCTGCGACAAGGCGAGCGTCAAAGCGCTTTGCGACCTGACTCTCTATTCCGTTCAAACTGCCTTGGTGAAGCTGCGACAGGATGACAGCCTATCAACGCAAACCTTGAATCACTACATCCGGGCTATCAAGCAGCTCACGCGGTGGATGGTGCAAGATGGAAGACTGGCCGTCGATATGCTGGCGAGTCTGCGAACAAAGAACGTTGACGCCGATCGCGCGTATGTTCGTCGTGAACTGAGTGATGATGAATTAGAGCGGATCATCGAAACGGCTGAACATGGTGATGCCGTCTTAGGAATGGCTGGTGTCGACCGTGCCATGCTCTACCGCTTGGCCGCCGGTAGCGGCCTACGAGTTGGAGAGCTGGCCAGTTTGACGCCGGAGTCCTTTGACCTTGATGACGATCCGCCAACCGTCACGGTGCAGGCTGCCTACTCGAAAAGAAAGCGAACTGACGTACAGCCGATCCGAAATGACTTGGCGGAGCTGTTGTCAGATTGGCTCAAATCGAAGGCAGCAGATAACCGTGTATTCGCGCTCCCCGATAAGACTGCCAAGATGCTGCATAAGGACCTAGATACAGCTCGACAAGCATGGATCGAAGGCGCAAAGGCAGACGCGGAGCGTGAAGCCCGCGAGAAGTCGGATTTTCTGAAAGTGGACGATGCGAGCGGACGGGTCGCGGACTTTCACAGCCTGCGCCATTCGTACATTTCCCGGCTGGTCAGCAGCGGTGCATCGGTGAAAGTATGCCAAGAGCTGGCGCGACATTCGACGCCAATGCTTACGGTGGGAAGATATGCCCATACGCGACTTCACGACCTTACCGGCGCGCTTGAGAACATTCCGACTGCTGGAGTGAAACGGTCAGTTGATCCTGAGGAGCTACGCGCGACGGGATCGCTCGACAGCTCCCCGAATCTGAGTGAATTAGCGCGCCAGCGCAAGCGCCAGCAGTCAGGGCACATTTCACAGGCTATCAGTGCGAAACAGCGCGAGAACAGCATTCAACGTCCACGATTAGCAGTCAATTCGCAAGCGCCAACGGGTGCAAGACTTAACGAACAAACGCGAAGTGATGCGAGAAAATGCACGACAGCCACCGATCGGATTCGAACCGATGACCTGCGGTTTACAAAACCGCTGCTCTGCCAACTGAGCTACGGTGGCGCAGCCGCCTGATTTCGCGGCATTTCGTGCATAATCCGCTATTTCTGAAGAGTTTGCAACCTGTCGGGATCGTGCGCAGTTTTCGCGTCGTTTCGCACTGAAATGTTGTGAAATGCGCCCTGACTGCTGGCGCTTGCGCTGGCACGCCATTCTTGAAATTCCGCACGTTGTCCCGCGACGCCTTCGTGCGCAGACGCATGGAGCCCGATTTACCCTTCACTCCCGCAAGGGGCTTCTCTTTTCTGGAAACTGATGCGTGCTTGCGTGTTGATGCCTCTCGACCGGCGTTTCGGGCTCGGCCGCGAAGTACATCAGTCTCCTAATCAATTGTCCGATAAATTCAGCTCATGCTGGATTGAGATGAATATGAAGAGTGAGAATCTCTCCAGGATCAGCAACGAAGGCGAAGTGCGCGCGCACGACGGCCGGTCTGCCCGGTCTGCAACGATGCGCTCATGGGTTCCGATCTTGCTTTGCGCGATACTTCTGGTCGGCGGTTTGCTTCGCTTTCGGGGTATTACATCCGTCGGCGTGCGTTTCGATGACGAGGCGTGCTACGTGGCCGACGCGCGGTTGTGGCATCGCTGCGCAAAGGCTGTGCTAAACCGTCGGTGTATCGCGGCGATCATCAACCTTGACAAAAAGACGATTCAAACTTCTTTGGTCGAGGTCGGCGTTGATTTCAACGACCGATACGTCAAGCCAAGTCAAGGATACACCGTCCCAGCTGCAATCATGATGTTCATCTTGGGCGACCGACCGGAAACGCTTTGCGTCATGAACGCAATGGCCGGGACTATCTCGATACTCGTCCTGTATTTGCTTGCAGCCAGGCTCTTTGGCAGTGCGATCGGACTCACTTCCGCCGCGATGCTGGCAACATCCCCATACCATCTCGTTTACTGCAGAAGCGCACTCGTTGAACCATTACTCGCCCTCTTCATCCTGCTTGGCACCATGGCATGGGTTATCTCTACACAACGCAGCCATCGTTGGCGGTCATATTGCTTCATGGCCGGTCTGGCTTTCGGATGGGCTATTACCGTCCATTACCGAAGCGCGTACTTCGCACCACTGCTGCTCGCAATGGATTTTCTTGTGAGCCGACATCGAGAGGCACATCCACGCGACGAGCAGGCTCCGCGACAATTCAAACGATGGTTGATGTTGTGCGTCGGTCTGATGACACCAGCTCTCGTCCTGGAAACGGGATTCTGCACGGCCCGCCTTGCCGCGCACATCGCCGACGGTTTTTGGCCTGTTCCTACGTTTCTTGAAGGGGCGTGGGCTTGGTACGGACTAGTCATTCGTGGTCGAACAGCCGTTGAAGGAAGTATTCCTCTCGACTTCTCCGTTCTTTCTGCCTACGGAAGCTATTTCATCCACTGGCAAGGCGCGGCCGCTACCTTCGCAGTTCTCGTCGGCGTAGTCATGTCACTGCGGTCTCCGGGGTGGGGCAAGTGGCCGGCCGTCGTCATCTTGTCGACCATGGGCATCCTTCTTTTCCAGAGATATGTGGTGGCGAGGACGTTGTCCGGAGCGATACCGTTCGCATGCATTTGTATGGCGATTGCCGTGATTCGTTGCGTGGGCGTACTTAAAGAGAAGCGTGTTCGAATCACTGCCGGGTTGGTTCTCACGTTGCTGTTACTTACGCCGCCGACGCGACAGTGTCTGGCAGTTGCCCCCAAGCGCAGCCAAATTGAAGACGCCAGCGCAACCATCAAAACGTCGGGGCCTGGTGCGGTGGCCCTCTCTCTCGCCGGCGGTCAATTCAGACTCTACCTGGACAAATCTCGATGCATTGATGCGGACCGCTATCGGCGCTTGCAAACTACACCCAAGGAGGCGATTGAGGACATGCGCCGCCTAGGAACTCGCTGGGTCATCGTGGATCCACAGCTTTGGCATTATGTCGATTTCCAAGGTGACGGCGTATTCAAGTGGTGGAAATCATTCGAAGAGTCGCTCACACAATCCGCCACGCTGGCCGCGGAGTTTCCTCATATCAATGACGCTTGCTGGGAGTTTCTGATCGAAGATTCCGGCGACGATTACGTGGCGTTGATGAGTCACGAAAACGGCGGACGCCTGCGTATTTTTGATCTGAACGCCTACGACGCGCCTGTTGGGGCGGTTCACCTGGGGCCGGAATTATCTGAATCGTGGCCAAAAAGTGGCCGATAATCAAGCGCCTCTGCGCTCTTGGACGACGTGGTCAACCGCGCGCCACGCGGGGGTGAAATCGCGTAACCGGTGGTGGCGCTTATGATTCGGATATCGCTGGTCATCCCATTCTACAACTCGGAAAGCACCCTTCCGCCGCTCTTGGAATCGATGCGCCATCAAACAATTGCGCCGCATGAATACGAAATCATCATGGTCGACGACGGCTCGACCGATCGTTCCGCACAACTAGTAACCGCAAACCCCCAGATCATTCTGCTTACGCAAACCAATAGCGGTCCGGGCGCGGCGCGAAACCTGGGAACGAGTCGGGCTCAGGGGCGAGTCATCGCCTATACCGACTCCGACTGCGTGCTGCCGCCAACGTTTCTGCAGGATCACATTGAACTACACGAAAGAGAGCCGACCATTGCGGGATTGTGCGGGTCCGTCGCCCCCGCGCAGCGACTTCCGTACGGCTCGCCTGTATTGGCCGACCACCTGTGTAGCTGGTTCAACGCTCATGGACATCAAAAGCAACGGGCTCCTGAGTATTTGTGGGGCGCGAACATGAGCGTCAAGCGCTGCGTTCACGAAGCGGGCGTGCGTTGGAGTGAGTCTCGAGTTACCGGTGAAGACGTAGATTTCTCGCACCAGCTCAGCAAACTAGGCCTGCGACTCTATTTCGAGCCGAAGCTTATGGTTCGACATTACGACCGGACCACGCTGCGAGGCTATCTTCGGCATCAGTATAATTGGGGATTCCACGCACCGTTCATCCGCGGCCGTACCAAGTCACTCGCATATTCTCGGCTATTTCCCGCGAGCGTACGCTTGGCGCGGATTTTCTCACCCGCGATTCTGGTTGGATATACCGCGCTGGTGGCGAGGGCGTGGTGGCGTCACCGGCCGCTTGGACTACTCAGCTCGTTACCCCTCATAGTTCTTGGGAAGGTCGCATACGCAAGCGGCGCGATCGCCGGTACCAAGGCGCTGGCGCATGGTTCATTTCCCGTGCTAGCCGATCGCCGCGCGGGATAAGGAGGATTGGTCCATTGTCATTACCATTGCGCATACTTTCACATTGGGTTCGGCCGAAGTTTCAGCATTTGATTTTTCACGTGACCGACAAATGCAATCTTCGCTGCAAGCATTGCTTCGTCGACCTGACGGAACGCAATACGATGACTGCGGCGAACGCGCGAGATGTCGCGAACACGCTTGGCCGCCTTTCATGGGTGGACATCGGAGGCGGCGAGCCGTTCCTGCTTGACGAATTGGCCGACCTGGTAGCCCCGTTTGATTGCGATGTTCTCGGGATCCCCACGAACGGACATTTTCCCGAACAAATTGCCGCGGCAACTACTGCTATCCTAAAATCCTCCCGCGCCAAGAATCTGGTTGTCAGCGTGTCTATAGAGGGTTTTGAAGAACAGCATGCGGCTATTCGCATCAACAAGCGCAACTACCAACTTGCATTCGAAACGCTGCGACAACTTCGGGCGATGGCCAGCTCCGAACCAAGGCTGCGAATTAAGTGCAATACGGTGGTCACCAATCAAAACAGCGATACCCTGATTCCGTTCATGAAGTTCATGCGCGAATCCGGCCTGCTGGACTTCCACTCGATCATTCTGCTCAGGGGGAATCCGCATAAGCCCGAAATCGAGTTGCCCTATCTGGAAAACCTCAAGCGCCTGCGGCCCGCGATATTCGAAATTCTTGACAGCTATCTGTGGGGCAGCGGACTCTTGATGCGCGGATTCCTGCGAAAATACTATCGATTCCTTTGGGATGTCTCGCTGGACACGCTCGAGCAAGGCACTCAGATCATCCCATGCACCGGCGGACAAACGCACCTGGTGATATGGGCCAACGGTGATGTGGCGTCCTGTGAACTTCTTCCCCCGATCGGCAACATGCACCGCACGCCACTCAAAGCGATACTGCGCGGCGATGAGCTTGGTTCGCAAGTAACGGGCATTAAGAACAACGAATGCTCCTGCACACACAACTGCGTGATGCTGGACTCCATCCTATTCAATCCGAAGAACTACGCGGCGATGATTGCTTCTTAACGCCCTCGCCTGACCGTGCAAGGAATCGCACACAAGCGACAGCCGGCTAGTGTCAATCAGACAAACTTCAGCTTTTTGGCAGCCAATAGACACATGCGAAGGAGCATCCACCCGTGTCGGAATCGGGAGATGTTGGTTTCGCCGTACGTTCGCGCTTTGTAGTGCACGGGCACGTCGACGATTTTGAGATTTAGCTTGGCGGCACCGAGGAGCAGGTCAAAATCTCCAAAGGGATCAATCTTGCCGAAGTAGGTGCGGTTCGCGGCGATGCGTTCATAGTCCGCGCGGGACAGCACTTTGGTACCACAGAGTGTGTCGCGAAAGTGCTGTGAAAGCAGATACGTGAACATCCAACCAAAAAATTTGTTGCCCAACAGGTTGAGGAATCGCATGGCGTTGCGATCCATCAGATACACCATACGCGAGCCGTTGATAAACTCACCCGCCCCCGACGTGATCACTTCGTGAAATGAGGTTAGTTCTTCCGGCGGAACGCTGATATCCGCATCGAGAATGTAGAGAATGTCACCCTTGGCCGCGGCAAATCCCTTTCGCACCGCGTCGCCCTTGCCGGATCCATCCTGTCGCAATGCGCGTAGTGTTAACGGCCCTTTGTAGGTGTCGACGGTTTCACGGATCACATCCCATGTGTCGTCGGTACTATTTCCCTCAACGAAAATCACTTCTTGTTCATTGGCAAGCCTCGGTATGCGCTGGAGGAGTTGTTTGATGTGTCCCGCCTCGTTACGCGCGGGAACGACGATCGACACGCTGTTCAACTCGCTCGGTTGACGACGATCGGCACGGACGGGGCGCGCGATCACTACATAGTTCAGTCCCAGCAGGTGCAGAAACGGCAAATTGCCGAGCAGGCGATTGCATAACGACGAGAGCAGAGGAATGTGAACGGGGAGAATCGTCATGCCGAACGAACGAATGGTTTCGAATCCGCCGAGCCTGAGCAGGTGTATGACTTCATCGGTGGGAAGCCAGTTGGGCTCGGGTGCTCGTTGCTTGATGCCCAGCCACTCCATCAGACGCAGCGCCGGCTGCCATACCCGACTGTAGTGTACGATGATCGCGCGGGTGCGCGCATGGCACACATGCTGGACGGATCGAAACAACGTTTGCAGATCATAGACATTTCCAAGCGATTGGCAGAATAGAACGTAATCGAATTTCTCGTTCAGCTCGTGGACGTCTTCAAAGCGCATCCTGAAGAAACGCAGGTCCGCGTACCGCTTTCGGGCCTCCGCGATTTGCGTGCTGTCAGCGTCGATGCCGACGCCGACACTGGGGTTCAACGAGGCAAGCATCTCGCCGCGACCGCAACCGATTTCTAGAACCCGGGCACCGGGCTCCACGATCTGCGAAAGCCTTTTTTGGATTCGGCCATAGTAGTAGCGTGCGAGCGGATGTCGCTCACGTGCGTGGCACGAGCCCTGGGATTCTTGCTGCCGTATTTCAGCGGAAAGCTGATTCTTTGGTTCTTCTTGACCGAGTTTACAAGGCCGAAAATCGGCGAGGCGCTCCAGAGCTGCAGTCGGATCCACGGTCACAGATGATGTGGTTTGTGCGATTTCAAGCGTAGAGGTAGAGCGTTCGTCCTGACTCATTCCAATCGTCCGTGCTTTGCGAAGGAACCCGAATAGCGCATGCCAGACCATCAGCCCGTCACGGCGCTGATTCTCGCTCGCGTCCATGTGGACCAATCTGGTATCTCAAAGTTATCGGCGGATAAGGAAGGCGAATGAAATTGACATGTTGCGATGCCGGGCGGTTTATCGGGTACGGGTTGGAAATCACGGGCAATCTGTTAACGTGGGACTGCATGGAGACGCGAATTCAACATGCAATTGACCTGGTTGAAGCCCACCTGAGAACGGTCGACGACCACTATGCTTTGCCACGGGATGGAGCGCGGTTTTGTTACGCGCTGGCAATGGCGAGTCGAGCTCGGCGGATGGTCGAAATCGGAACGGGGTATGGGTACAGCACTCTATGGCTAACCGCTGCATTGGCGGAAACATCAAGAACGCAGAATCACGGAAAGCCGAAACCGACACGCGAACAAGATGTTAATGGACCAATCAGTGATCCGTCGGACACGGCACCATTGCCTTTCGAACTGATCACGATTGATCACGATGCGCGGAAGGTAGCGGCTGCACGCAAGGGGCTCGAAGCGGCGGGACTAAGCGAGTTTGTACGTTTCGAGTCGGGACACGCGCTGGAAGTTTTGGAGCGGATCGAAGGGCCGATCGACTTTGTGCTGAATGACGCGGACAAGGATCATTGCCAGCGGTACGTGGAGTTACTGGCAGGCAAGATGCAGCCCCAGAGCGTTATCGTCACCGACAATGTCGAAACGCACGCCGTGCAATTGGCGGCGTTCTTGCGCTGGATTCGCACGCACGAGGACTTCTTTTCGACGCCGGTTTCAGTGGGAAATGGGATGGAAGTGAGTGTGAAAACATGAGTTCCGAAGAGTTCGGTTTCACACTTATTAACCAAGTCGTTGCAGTTGGGTGATATTCATGCCGCCCCGAGTTCATGGGACGTCTTCCGAGTAGGTTCCAATTCTAATTGCAAATCCCTTCACTCACCTTGTGATGGTTCTCGTGCCGCATAGAACGGATATTGGTCGCCGCCGGAGCCGAGGATGAGTTCGGGAATCAGGTTCAAGTCGGACGTGTAACCGAAGATGCCATCGACGCGGGTTTCGGTTTCGTCGAGCGTGCCCCATGCGTAGACGATGACTTTGCTCACTTGAATTCCGAAGAGGCGGACCTCGGCTGGGATTGCGAAGCCCACCTGATCGTCTACTTGGGCTCCGTACGAAGCTGCAGCGAACGTGAGGCCGGGAACGCGCGTGCCGTGGAACTGGTTGTCGATGGGCAGCTCGTCGCCGAGAAGATTCGGGAGGTAATAATGATTGTCCGTAACGCCGGTCGCGACGCCGGCTTCGTCGAAGTGGCCGCGAAACATGAGGGCGTCGACGGCCACTCGTTCTAGCAAGCCGCCAGTGAGTAGACCACCGTATGGACTCATTGCTGGGGTTTCGACAGAGTCGTCGATGGGGGCGCGACGGGCTTGCCATACACCGTTGGCAAAAGACTCTGGGCCGCTGTTGATCGGGGCGGCCTGACGAACGTCGTCAGGGAGGACGACTTCAAGTTCGGCGGGGAGATCGGGAGGTCCAAAGCAGCCGGTGGTTGCGATCGACAGAGAGACCAGTAGCGAAAGCGCGAGGAGTTTTCGTAAGCAGGTCCGGCTCAAATTGCTTATGTTCATGTTAGCCATCGATTTCATGTCTTGAGAGTTTACATCTTGGCCGCAGCTGGTGCGGCGTCTGGCCCGATTCGTGAACGAGCATAAGTCCCGGGTCTTTCGTGTCAAATTGCGGTACAAAGTGCATGACGAGTGCAATAAGCGTTCGTGCGGTTCACCCAAGACAAATAGTCTGCCCTTTGATAGCGTACTGAGGATGAGAACGGCGTCAGCACCAAGTCGTTTGGTTATTCAAATCTTCAAGGTGAAGCACCAAGGGGCATCGATTTGATTATTGAAGTAATGTTCTTCGGACCCGCAAAGGAGGCGGCTGGGAATGATCGCGTATCCGTGGAGGTTGGGGAACGCGCTACGGTGGCGGAAGTGCGCGAGCGATTGGCTTCGCGGAGCGAAAGCTTGAAGAAGCTGTTAAAAGTGGCGCGGATTGCGCGCAACCGTGAGTTTGTGGGTGATGATGCAATCGTGCTTTCGGGGGATGAGATCGCAGTGATTCCGCCCGTTTCAGGTGGGTGAAAAGATTATCGATTGGCGATTTTACGAGTTTGGAACCGCCAAAACAGGAATGTAACTAGTAGAAAAGAATTAGATCAAGAAGCTGATTTCGGAATAATGATTGGGTCTGATCCCGATCGGACGGCACGCCTATGACAAGTTTCATTGACGGCAGAATCATGATTGAACTGGTCGATGGACCGATTCCCATCGATCGGATTCGGCAGTTCATATTTCGAGATGTGACATGCGGTGGCATCGCGACGTTTGAGGGTGTCACGCGGATGGAGACGGATGCGACGCATGGGAGACTTGCTCATCTTTACTACGAGGCCTTTGCAGAGATGGCTGTCGAAAAGATGTACGAGCTGGCGGCGAGTGCGATGGCCACGTGGGGACTCGGGCCGGTTGCGGTTGTGCATCGACTTGGTCCGGTGAGGCCCGGTGAGGCGTCGGTTTGCATCATGGCAGCGGCTGGGCATCGCGGTGAGGCCTTCGAAGCGTGCAAGTGGCTCATTGATAAGCTGAAGCGCGAAGTTCCCATCTGGAAGAAGGACGTCTTTGAGGATGGGTTTACGAAGTGGGTGCAAGGGGAAACGCCAAAAAGTCCAAACGTCGAAACGTCAAAATAGCGGATTCTCGGTTGTTAGTTTTCGATTGGGTCGACAGAACCACCAAGGCACAAAGACACTAAAGTTGAGAAGTAAACTTGCATGGCTAAAAGCGCGAAGGACAGAGTGGTTGCGGGTGGCCGGGCGAGCAGCAGAGTGCAACCGAAGAAGACCGCGCGCGGTTCCGGAGCATTGAAAAAAGGGAAAGTTGGGCGTGGCGATCGTACAACAAGAAGCAGCCGCGAGTCGATTGTTCTCATAGATGAATCTTTGCAGGTCAAAAAGCGACGAGTAGGAAAGATCTTGGCCGGCTTGCATGAGTTGTATCCAGACGCGACGTGTGCGCTCACGCATTCTGATCCGTTACAGTTACTGATTTCGACGATTCTCTCTGCGCAATCAACGGATGAAACGGTGAACAAAGTGACCCCGGTCTTGTTCGCGAAATACCCGACCGCGCGAGCGATCGCCGACGCGCCAAGAGAGCACATCGAAGAGATCATTCACGCGACCGGTTTCTTTCGACAGAAAGCCAAGAACATTCAGGAGACTTGTCGGCGAATTGAAGAAGAATTCGGCGGCAAAGTTCCTGACACTCTGGAGCAACTGATCACATTGCCAGGGGCTGCACGAAAGACAGCCAACGTCGTGCTGGGAACATGGTTCGGAAAGAACGAAGGCGTCGTCGTTGATACACATGTGGGTCGGCTTACGACGCGACTCGGCCTGACTTGGACGAGCAAAGATACGAAAGACGCGGTAAAGATTGAGCGGGATTTGATGGAGATTCTCCCGCGAGAGGAGTGGACATTCTTCAGCCACGCACTGATCTGGCACGGGCGAAGAGTTTGCTCCGCGCGGAAACCGAAATGCGAGGCATGCGTGCTCGCAAAACAATGCCCGTCGGCGGGAACATTCGAGTAGTCGATGTCCCCGAAACTGCATCACCCGCGCGCCTTTCATCGATCTCTCATTAAGGAAATGATCGAGCATTGTGGCACCGGTTTTCAACCGGTCATGCGACTGGTTGCAAACCCGTCCCACATGATTTCAAACTTTCAAAGATTTCGCATATCACAAAAACAATCACTCCATTGACTACTGTCGTTTCCGTCATTCAATTCTCTGAAGAGTGCATCAATGCAAATACTTGTAGCCGATGGCGGCGCGGTAGAGAGAAATCCATGAAAATCGTCATACTTGGCGGATCGGGACAAGTTGGAAACATTCTCGCGCGGGCGTTTCACGCTGACGGGCATGAGGTCGTCGTGATGAGTCGAAAGTCTGCACCAGTCGCATGGCGAATTGTGACGTGGGATGGCAAAACGGTGGGGGAGTGGGCTCGCGAGATCGATGGCGCCGATGTCGTAATCAACCTCGCAGGTCGAAGCGTCAACTGTCGGTACAATGCGCGCAATCTGCGGGAGATGATGGACTCGCGCGTCGAGTCGACGCGCGCGGTGGGGGAAGCAATCGCGCGGGCACGGCGTCCGCCGAAAGTCTGGTTGCAGGCATCCACTGCTACGATCTATGCGCATCGGTTTGACGCTGCGAACGATGAGGCGACCGGAATCATCGGCGGAAACGAGCCGGCTGCGCCCGCGTATTGGAAAATCAGCATCGACATCGCGACAGCCTGGGAGCGAACTTGCATGGAATCGCAGACACCCAATACACGGAAGGTGTTGATGCGATCAGCCGTCGTGTTGAGTCCAGATCGCGGCGGGATTTTTGATACGCTGCTGGGCTTGGTGCGACGCGGACTGGGCGGAAAGAACGGAAGCGGAAAGCAGTTCATCTCATGGATTCACGACCGTGATTTCGTTCGCGCCGTAAAGTGGTTGATCGAACGCGATGATGTTGCAGGCGCAGTCAATCTTGCCTCGCCAAATCCTTTGCCGAATGCACCGTTCATGCGCGCGTTACGGCAGGCTTGGGGAACGAAAGTCGGACTACCGGCCACGGAGTGGATGCTAAGGATCGGGGCTCTGCTGCTGCGAACGGACACCGAGTTGATTCTAAAGAGCCGTCGCGTGGTGCCGGGTCGCTTGCTGGAAGCAGGTTACCACTTCGAGTTTCCCGATTGGACATCGGCAGCCGGGGATCTTTGTGCAAGGTGGCGGCACTCTGTTCGTCGGTGAACCTCGAAAGGCCATGATGCGCCCGTCATCGACTATGCCGAACATCTCTGTCTCGCTGTCGTCCAGGTAAATGACGCCTGATCGGGTCTTGTACGGAGTACAAAATACTTTATACACTCGTCCTTTATGCACCCGACGACGATTGGCCCGTTTCGTATTCAGCGCGAACTTGGCCGCGGCGGTATGGGTGTCGTCTACCTCGCTCGCGACACGAAGCTCGACCGGATTGTAGCCGTAAAGTCGTTACCTGCGCACCTCGCTGACGATCCTGATCGACTCGCGCGATTCCAGCGCGAAGCGAAAGTGCTCGCATCGCTTAATCACCCCGGCATTGCGGCGATCTATGGGCTCGAAGAAGCGGGCAAACACCAATACCTGGTCTTGGAATATGTCGAGGGTGAGACTCTTGATGCCCAACTGAAGAAGCGCGCGATTCCGATCGACGAGGCGCTGGCGATCGCGAAGCAAATTGCAGAAGCATTGGAAGCCGCCCACGAAAAAGGCGTCATTCACCGCGACTTGAAGCCGCTTAACGTCATCGTCACGCCAGATTCGGTAGTGAAGATTCTCGACTTTGGTCTTGCGCGAACTGATGACGGTGCGCCCTTTTTCACCCGCTCACCAGACGGTTCGGATTCCCCAACCATGACTATTCCAACTCCCATGCAATCCCCGACCGTTTCAGGAATGATCATGGGAACCGCCGGGTACATGTCTCCGGAGCAGGCGCGGGGCAAAGCACTGGACAAACGCTCAGACATCTTTTCGTTCGGCTGTATTCTTTACGAGTTGCTCAGCCGCGAGCGCCCGTTCCGAGGCGAAACCGTGGCCGACATGATCGCCTCAACGTTGCATACCGAACTCAATTTCGATTCGTTGCCGGCCACGATACCACCGCGCGTACGCGATTTGTTGGTGAGCTGCCTGTCCAAGGATCGCAAACAGCGACTGCACGACATCGGCGATGCACGGCTTGTTCTCGAACGTGCGATTCAAGGGCGGGAATGGGCGACCGCTCATACCGCAGTCGCCATCGCGTCTCGGCGCAATCCAATCCTACGCGCGTTGCCGTGGACGCTGGCGGCTTTGTTCCTAGTTGTGTCGGCCGTCTCGCTCTGGAAGTTGCGGACCGGCCCGCAACTGGGTCACGTTGGCGCAGCCGGGGTCATCAAGCTTCGAGTCGATGACGCCGAAGCGCCCCCGTTCTCTGTTTACGACATGGGAAATCTGGCGATCAGCGACGATGGACAGCAGGTTGCCTATATCACGCAGACTGGGGACGAACCGTCCCTGATCCTTCGGCGCATGGATGATTCCCGGATTCGGCGCCTTGCGCCAGCTAACATCGAGGGAAAGCAACTATATGGTCCTTCGGCAGACATCACGTTCTCGCGAGATGGCAGACTGCTCGCTGCGTTCGGTCAGAGCTCAGTCTATGTTGTGCCCGTGAGCGGTGGCGAACCAACGCTTTTGCGCCGGGGACCCGAAAACGTCGCTACCAAGGGCGGCGACTGGACTGATGACGGGTTTATCTATTGCCCGGCGCCCAATGCCGGGTTGGTGTTTATTCCGGAAAAAGGAGGCGAGCCACAAACGCTCACGGTTCCCGACCCTGCACGTGATGAGCTGTCTCATCGTTGGCCCGATGTGCTCCCGGGAGGCCGCAAGGCACTGATAACCGTCAAAAAAACCGGCATCCTAAGCTTTGACAACGCGGAGATCGCGCTGCTCGACCTCAACACGAAGACATGGAAAACGGTTCTCAATGGAGGCACGTATGCCCGGTATATCCCGACCGGGCACATCGTCTTCGCGCGCAACGGTTCCATCATGGCGGTGCCGTTTGACGTGAAAAATGGCACGGTCACAGGGACGCCCGTCGCAATTGTGGCCGGAGTAACCACTTCGCCGGGCAGTGGCGTTGCGCAATTCGCCGTTGCGCGCGATTCGGGCACACTCGTGTACATGCCCGGCGGCCCGATTGAAAACCGCCGAGAACTGATCTGGATTGACCTGGAGGGCAAGCTTGAACCGGTGGGGGCGCCCATCATGCCCTACAGGAATGCCGCGTGCTCGCCTGACGGGAGCCGGATTGCAACAAATGTCTTCGGCGCTTCAGACGCGGTCCTTGTCTATGACCTGGTACGACGCACAAACACACGCATCACTTTTCGCGGAAATTGTGGTGGGGCGTTGTGGATGGATGGCGGCTCTAGAATTGCGTACGCGACGGATGCCGAAGGACCGATAGTGACCATCGTCGTCAATGCCGACGGTTCGGGCGCGCCGCAAAAAATCTCCGATTACGGTTTTAACGATTTTGGATGCCTGGTGACAAAGGATGAAAAGCTCGGCATCCTCTACGCCGACAGGGGAGATATCTGGCTCCAGCCTTTCCCGAATGACCCACGGCAAAAGTTGTTGGGGTCGCAGTTTGATGAGACGGAGCCCCATGTTTCTCCGGACGGACATTGGCTGAGCTACGCTTCGAATGAAAACGGCGAATATGAGGTTTACGTTCGCCCGTTTCCTTTGACAGACGCGCGGCGGCAAGTGTCAATCGGCGGCGGCCGGTTTCACTGTTGGGCGCCGGACGGTGAGGCTATTTATTACTTACGTGATGCCGACCGTAGTTTCTTGCGAGCTCCGTTTCGAGGGCCGATTGCCGAAATTGGACAACCGGAGCTTATGTTCAATATGCCTGTCGATGCAGGCGCGTTCCAAGCTCACCCAAACGGCAAGAAGTTCCTGGCCATTCGAGAACTGCCTCCCAAGTTTAATGCCGAGCAGATCTATGTGGTGCTCAATTGGTTCGACGAGCTGAAGGCGAAAGTCCCGCAGGCCAGGTGAGTCTTGCTTCGCCAGATCCGTTGCCAAATGGGGAGTTCATTTGCGCCCTGGGGCGTGCATATCGGCCTGCCAGCGACAGAGTGAAGATCAGGGCTGTTTTGCTGCGGACGGATACCGAGTTGATTCTCAAGAGTCGCCCCGTGATGCCGGGTCGGTTGCTGAAGGTAGGATTCAGCTTTGAGTTTCCGGAGCGGAGTTCGGCAGCGCGCGATCTTTGTGCAAGGTAGCAGAAAACAACCTCACAGGACTTAAGTGTTCGGTGTTACCATTGAAAAATAATCGCGTGCTCTTTTTTTGGGAAGTGTTTATGGCTTAAATCTTTTTTTCTTGACTTCGTCCAACATGATCTTGACAATTCGAGGACTACTTTGTTGTTGCGCTCTTTTAGTGCGCCGGTCCACACACGCGGCTTAATAGTAGGGCATTCAGAAGGAGTTGAAATGCCAGATCGTTTTATTTATGTGACATGTAATGTCTCTCGCGGAGCGTTTTCGAGTGAACGAGTCTTCACGATTGAACAAAGCGATGGGGCGAAATACGTGGGAATTGCACCTCTCCATTACTATCGAAAAAATGACGGCAAGAGTTTCTTTACCAAATCAGAACCTCTTCTTGGCGAGTCCGTCTCAGGAAAAATCGCAGCCAGAAAGGTTGATGTGAAAGGAAATGATGTCCGAATCTTAGTACCTGATGGTGAAAGCGTATATGTTTCTGGCGGAATGATTACTGTACGGGATCCAGGAAATGTACCTGTCGGATAATGAACTTAACGAGGCAATTACAAAAGGGGAGTTGATTGTCGATCCTCCGACAGAGATTGGGCCAACTTCCATTGATCTTCATTTGGACAGCGTTGATGAAGCGAAGATATGGGACACGAAGAAGTTTTCAGGACGAAACAAAACTCATGGAAACCCAGGATTAGAACTTCGTGTTGCACAGTGCACCTACGGTGAAATGGCGAAAGAGTATCACATCGCGCCACCTGAAGACGAGAACTCTCCTGTCTTTCGCAAAGGCAAGCAAATTGTAGTAAAGCCTGGAGGCTTTGTGCTTTGGCAGACGAAAGAACGTGTAGGCACACCAGAAGTAGACCCAAAGTACATTTGTTTTATCGATGGAAAAAGTACAAGAGCAAGAACCGGACTCGTAGTTCATTTGACAGCACCAACTATCCATGCAGGTTGGAGCGGCAATGTAACCTTGGAAATAGCTAACCTCGGTCCCCTACACATCCTCTTGCAAGAAGATGATGTAATTGCTCAGATTGTAGTCGCTAAAATCACGAGTCCGCCCAAAGAATCGATGAAGACTTTTGGTTCACAAACGATGGGACAGACCAATGTTGGCGGTACTCGCTAATGGACGGATAACGAACTGTTCGTTCATTAAGAGCTACCGTTGACTGAGCCTCGATTCTTCCCCCATTCCGACGGTTATCTTGACAAAACCCTCCGTCGTCCTTAACTTCCCTAAACTTTGCATCAAAATGCTTTTACGTGCGGCGATTAAGTTGAAAACGTCGTCGATTGAGATAATTAGAAACAACGGGTGAGTCATGCTACCAGTAAAGAAAATGTCGAAGTCCCGCACGCGGTCGCGCCGGGCCCATCATGCTTATAAGCCGGTCAATCTGAGCCCATGTCCCAAGTGCGGAAAGCCCAAGTTGCCGCATTGTGCCTGCGGGATCTGCGGGTACGTCAGCGCTAAGGTCGTTCTGCCGGTCGGTGAACAGGAGAGCTAAGTGCCTGTTCGAGTCGCGGTCGACGCGATGGGGGGCGACCATGCCCCACGGGCGATCGTCCGAGGGGCTGTGCAGGCGCTCGCTCTTGAGCCGGATGCAGAACTTCTTCTCGTTGGTGATGAAGGATCAATCGTCAACGAGCTTCGAGCGATTGATTCGTACGCAAGTCAGGCGCGCATTCAGATAAGACACACCTCGCAAGTCGTGGGCATGGATGAGCCAGCCCTCGAAGCCATTCGCGGCAAAAAAGATTCATCGATCATTCGCATGGCGGAGCTGGCCACAACAGGCCAAGCCGATGCGGTTGTCAGCGCCGGAAATACCGGTGCGTGTGCCGCCGCGTGTCAGCTGCTGATGAAGCCGCTCGAGTTCATCACACGGCCGGGGATCGCGGTCACCATTCCTTCGTTTCATGGCCCGTACGTCATCTGCGACGTGGGTGCCAACATCCAGGCCAAGCCGCAGCATCTGCACGAGTATGCAATCATGGCTGGGCTCTACGCCGAGCGGGTTCACGGAATTGCAAATCCGCGCGTGGCACTGCTATCAATCGGCGAAGAGGATGGAAAGGGTACGGGGCTGGTCAAGAAATCGCATGAGCTTTTGAGGGCAGACAAACGCATCAACTTTGTCGGGAATGCCGAAGGCCGCGAGCTTTTCGAAGGAAAGTGCGACGTGGCGGTTTGTGACGGTTTTGTCGGCAATATCGTGCTGAAATTCGTCGAGGGGTTGGCTGAGGGGCTCTTCAAAACCGTGGCCCGGGAGTTTGACGGGGAGTCGGCCGACCTGCGATCGAAAGTGATCAGCGCGATTGATGCGATTCGCCGGCGGCATGACTACAGCGAATATGGCGGGGCTCCTTTGCTCGGCGTAAATGGCGTCTGCATCATCTGCCACGGGCGGAGCAACGAGTACGCAATCTGCAATGCGGTCAAGGCAGCCGTGCGCTTTGTCCATTCACGGTTCAATGATACACTTCGGACGAGAATGAATTGAAGGATTCGAAGGGCGAAAGACCCTCACCCTGACTCTCTCCCTAAGAGCGAGCGGGGTTAATAGCAGGCGCAAACCAAATGAATTCTAAGTGGCCGATCCGATTTTGCGGAACAGGGACGTATACACCGGAAGCGGTGATTACGAACCAGCATTTCGTCGATCGGCTTGAGACAAACCACGAGTGGATTCTGACTCGGACTGGAATTAAAGAGCGGCGGAAGGCTGCCCCTAATGAGACCACTTCGACCATGGCGGCTGAAGCGTCGCGGCGGGCGCTCAAGGCCGCGGGAATGACGATCAAGGATATTGATGTCATTGTTTGCGCCACAGCCACTGGCGATCATCAGTTTCCGGCAACAGCGACGTTTGTGCATGGAGAATTAGGCGCCGGGAACATCCCAGCGTTCGATATTTCAGCCGCATGCGCGGGGTTTCTTTACGGTACGGTGTTCGCTTCATCGATGCTGGCATCGAAACTTTATCGAAACGCGCTGGTCATCGGCGCCGAGACGCTGACGCGATTTGCTGATGCCGAAGATCGGGCGACTTGCATATTGTTCGGTGATGCAGCCGGTGCGGCGGTCTTGGGTCCATCCGCTGACCCCGAGCGCGGCATCCTTTTTTGCGAGTTGGGCTGCGACGGAACACGGGCGGATCACATCATTGTGCCGGCAGGCGGAGCTAGACTGCCTACTTCGGCAGGCACGGTGGCTGAACGGATGCACTTCCTGCGAATGAAGGGGCGCGAGGTTTACAAGTTCGCCGTCGTGAAGATGCAGGACTTGATCGACAGAGCACTCGCGGAAACAGGCTTGAAGCCGGCCGATTTGAAGCTCGTGATTCCACACCAGTCAAATCTTCGGATCATTGAATCCGTACAAGAGAAGATGGGTTTGCCATCTGAGAAAATCGCGGTGAACATCGATCGGTTTGGGAATACTTCCGCTGCGTCGATCATGTTGTCGTTCGATGAGGGGATTAGAAACGGCACCCTTCAGCCGGGCGATCTGGTGATGATGATCGCGATTGGCGCAGGTCTGGTGTGGGGCGTGTTGATAGTAAGGTTGTAATGACGAAGACAGCAGCCATTTTTCCGGGGCAAGGGTCGCAGGCGGTCGGGATGGGAAAGGCCATCGCCGAGTCGAGTGCGCGTGCCAGAAATGTGTTCGAAAAAGCAAATCGAGTGCTCGGGTTTGACCTCGCACAACTGTGTTTTGAGGGACCGGCAGAGCAACTTGAAAAGACAGACATCCAGCAGCCCGCGATTTTCACGGTGAGTGTGGCTTTGTGGGAAGCGATTCTCGAAGCAGGCGGGTCGCGCGATCAGTTCTCATACATGGGCGGTTTGAGCCTTGGTGAGTACACCGCCTTGTTCGCCGCAGGTTCGCTGGATTTTGAGGACGGACTGAAGCTAGTTCATGAACGCGGAAAGCTGATGCAGCGAGCAGCCGAAGCCTCTCCCAG
Organism: uncultured Phycisphaeraceae bacterium; assembly: GCA_964494205.1. Taxonomy (GTDB): domain Bacteria; phylum Planctomycetota; class Phycisphaerae; order UBA1845; family UBA1845; genus JBBTCX01. Next base: position 515,829 of record CAZBRD010000002.1, read on the forward strand.
CGGAATGGCGTCACTGGTAGGCGCAGATGAAGCGATGGCTCGCGAGTTGTGCGACAAGGCGCGAGGAGGGGACGTGCTCGCACCTGCCAACTTCAATTGCCCGGGGCAGATTGTTATCTCGGGAAGCAAGGTTGCGATTGAACGGGCTGTGAGCCAGGCGTCTGAAGTGGGGTGCAAGGCTGTGGCACTGGCCGTCGCTGGAGCGTTTCACTCGCCGCTGATGAAGCCCGCAGCCGATGGGCTCAGACCCTTGCTGAACGCAGCGAAGTTCAACAAGCCGTCAGTTCCTGTGATCGCAAACGTGAACGCTGATTATCACGGTGACAGTTCGTCGATTCGCGAATCGCTGGCAAAGCAGGTCACGGAACCGGTCCTCTGGCAAAAGTGCGTGGAGCGCATGATCGCCGATGGTGTCACGCAACTCTACGAAATCGGTCCGGGGCGCGTGCTCACCGGTTTGATGCGAAAGATCAATCGCGACGTTGCGACGACGACGGTGAACAGTCCGGAAGGCGTCGCAAGTTTCGCTCCCGCACGCGTCGCGTGAGGTTCGAGAAAGGTACAGCTATGAAAGACCGCGTAGCGTTGGTTACCGGAGCCAGTCGAGGTATTGGTCGCGCGATCTGCTGTGCGCTAAGTCGTCGTGGAGCTACCGTTGTTGCCTGCGCCAGAAGCGTGCCTGCGCTGGAGGAATTAGCAGCCGAGGCAAAACAGCGCGAATGGCCCGGCGCGATCGATCCGCAAGCGCTCGATGTCACGAACAAGAACGCGATCGAAAAATTAGTTGAGGCAGTCGGCGAGAAATACAACCGGATCGACATTCTGGTGAATAACGCGGGCATCACGCGCGATGGCCTGCTCCTCAACATGGAAGACGATCAGTTTGATGAAGTGTTGACGGCCAACTTGCGCTCCGTGTTCTGGCTCACGCGAGCAGTCAGCAAGGTCATGATACGCCAGCGTTACGGTCGGATTGTCAATATCAGCTCCGTCTCCGGTGTCATGGGCAACGCGGGGCAAGCAAATTATGCAGCCAGCAAAGCCGGCGTGATAGGTTTCAGCAAGACCGTAGCCAAGGAACTCGGCAAGCGGAAGGTCACGTGCAACGTAGTGGCACCCGGGTTTATTTCGACGGATATGACGGCTGTTTTGCCGGATAAAATCAAGGAAGGGGTCTCCCAGATCGTGCCGTTGGGGCGGATGGGTGAGGCCGACGAAGTGGCTGAAGCCGTCGCATTCCTTGCTAGCGACGAGGCGTCATACATTACCGGGCAGGTGCTGCTGGTGGACGGCGGCATGCACATGTAGTGAGCCAACGTAAGGTGGGGACGCGATCAAAGAACCTGACTACGGGCAGAAATTAAGGGGAAATGCAGGGGTTTGAAGTAATGGTTGGCGCACGTGGCGTCATCGACTATTATTCCGCGCTTTAGCGGTCGTAATTACCTGACAACTTGAAAGGAAAGTTGGAGGATCAGACTCGTGCCGACACCCCAAGAAGTACAAGATAAGGTATTCAAAATCGTTGCTGAGCAGATGAGCGTCGAGAAGGGCGAGCTTTCTCGGGCGACTTCTTTCGTAAACGATTTGAACGCCGATTCACTCGATACAGTTGAGCTGGTGATGGAACTGGAAGACGAGTTCGATCTCACCATCCCAGACGAAGAAGCGGAAAAACTGAAGACGATTGGCGAGGCCATCGACTACATTGTCAAAGCACTTGAAGTAAAGACCTAGTCCCTCGCCAGCACCATTATGTCGCAACGTCGTGTCGTCATCACTGGGATGGGGGCGGTTACGCCCTTTGGAGTTTCGGTCGACCGTTACTGGGAGGGTTTGATCGAAGGTCGAAGCGGGATCAAAAAGATCACGCTGTTCGACACGACCGGATTTGACGTCAACATCGCGGGCGAATGCACCTCTTTTGAAATCACGCAATACATCGACGTAAGAACGCTAAAGCGGCTCGATCGCTATGCGGCCTTTGCCATGATTGCGGCTGATGAAGCTGTAAAGGCATCCCAGCTCGACATGAGCAAGGAAGACCCGACTCTGGTGGGAGTTGTGGTCGGTTCCGGCATTGGCGGCATGACCGAGATCGAGCAACAACACGATCGACTGGTTACCAAGGGACCGAGCAAGGTTTCGGCGTTTACGATTCCGAAGCTCATGGTGAACGCTGCCAGTGGCAACATTTCGATTAACTACGGCGCGAAGGGAAACAGCATTGCGGTAAGCAGTGCGTGTGCCTCAGCCAACAATGCGATCGGCGAGGCCTTCAAACAGGTTCGCAGCGGCGAGTGCGATGTCGCGTTCACCGGCGGATCAGAGGCTGCGATCACCAAGCTGGCTGTCGCGGCGTTCGCGTCGATGAAAGCTCTTAGCCAGCGCAACGATGACCCGGATCACGCTTGTCGGCCTTTCGATAAGGATCGCGATGGATTCGTGCTGGCTGAAGGCGCGGGTCTGTTCGTGATCGAAGAACTCGAACATGCGAAGCGGCGGGGTGCTCCCATTCTCGCCGAGATCGCGGGTTTCGCTTCGACATCGGATGCAGACCATATCACCCAGCCGAGAGAAGACGGCGAAGGGGCCGCGCGGGCAATGCGGCTTGCACTTCGCGACGGTCGTATCAATCCCGACGAAGTAGATTATGTCAATGCACACGGCACCAGTACACCACTCGGCGACGTGGCAGAGACTGTGGCGATCAAGAGCGTATTCGGCGCGCACGCCCAAAAGCTGGTGGTCAGCAGTACGAAGAGTTGTGTGGGGCACTCACTCGGCGCGAGTGGGGGGCTGGAACTGATCGCATCGGTGATGGCCATTCGCAATGGAGTAATCCCGCCAACGATCAATCTCGAGAATCCCAGCGAAGGATGTGACCTCGATTATTGCCCCAAGACGCCGCGCGATCGCCGCGTACGCGTGGCAGTCAGCAATTCCTTCGGCTTCGGCGGCCACAACGCCGTACTCGTCGTCAAGAAATTTGAATAGGCCCGCCGCCTCGTCTTCGCTTCAAGTCAGTATTGAAAACAGGTCGATAACCTCGGTACGCACTGCGCGCTAGGAGTATCGATTCATTATGGTTGCAGCCGTCGTAAACCAGGGTGCCGTTCTCACTTCGGATGCCGCAAGGCAGCAGGAGATTCAGCGCATCCTAGGCCTCGAAGTACCCGTAGCGGTCACTCTGGCTCAACGTGACATGAGCGTGCAGTCAATTCTCCAGATTAAGGTCGGTACGATTCTCGAGTTCGATCTCCCGTTCAATTCCGATTTGATCCTTCAGGTCAACAACCATCCCATCGGCGAAGGCCAGGCGGTCAAAGTCGGCGAGAATTTCGGCCTGAAACTGAACACCATTGGCACGGTGCGCGACCGAATCGGAGCCCTGGCGCACTAGGGCCGGTTGCGAATTAACAAATACAAATCACGAAGATCTGGCTAACAATTCGTCATTCGCACGCTCGATGACACGACCTGTACAATATCACACCAGAGATTTTGCCATTTGAATTGCCTGGTTCTTATCGAGCAGTTGTTCATTTAGCTGTGCGCGGTAGATCGACTTGAGAATCTCGCCAAGTCGGGGGCTGGGTTTTAGTCCAAGCTCTCCCAGATCGTATCCCGTCACGAAAGGTGGTGGGGCGATTTGATCGGGCGCTATTTCGTCGGCCCGCTTTCGAATTCTGTCGGATGTCGCGATCAATGGAGAATGAAGTGTCGCCTCCGCATCCAGCAGCTTCAGCAAGTTGAACCACTCTCCATGAACCATCAGGCTCTTCAAATCTGCCAATTCCATTTCCGAATTCGCGATGACCTGAGTCAATGACGAAACTAGCCATGACGTCCCCTCGGACAGCTTATTACTCAGCTTGAAATCAGCCGTGATCAGATTGATTTCGTCCTGAGTGTATTCTCGAAGCGTGGCCGCCAGTGCGAGAGTCGCCTCGATGGATTCCGCTGGGAGTGCAGCCAACCGCGAGCGAGCTCGCCCATCTCTTTGAGCATGTTCAGACCAATTTGCCGCGAGGTGTGGCCGAAGCCTCGATTCAATTAACAGCCCCCACGCGCTGGCACGCGAGGGCGCGTCGAGAATGGCTTCCAACTCCATCCAGACACGCTCCGCGCTAATGGTTCGCAGACTAGCAGCGTGGTGTTGAATGGCTGCCATCGTGTCGGGGTGAATTTGGAATCCAAGTCGCGCGGCGAAACGAATCGCGCGGAGCATTCGCAGGTGGTCCTCGCCGAAGCGTAGTTCGGGCTGGCCAATGGTTCGAATCACCGCTGCGCGGAGGTCCTCCTGCCCGCCCACATAGTCAATGATCTCATTCGCGACGGGATCGAAATAGAGTCCGTTGATCGTGAAGTCTCTTCGAGCCGCGTCCTCCCGATCGGTGCCGAAAGTGACTTGATCGGGATGCCGACCGTCCGAATAGGGTCCGTCCGATCGGAACGTCGCGACTTCGATGCTGTGCTTGTATTTACGGACAAGGACCACGCCAAACTTTGCACCCACCAGCCGGGCATTTGGAAAAAGAGCAGTGACGCGATCGGGGGTGGCGTCCGTGGCTACGTCGTAATCCTTCGGTTCATTGCCGAGCAGTCGATCGCGCACACACCCGCCCGCAAACAATGCGACGTGCCCCGCGTCACGCAGGCGATGCACGATAAAAATCGCAGCCTCTTTCGCGGATTTTTCCGGATCATTCATGGTTGAGAAATGTTATGGCGTTTGTTCCGTAAACGCGATGGTCTATCACTCGCCACGGCGACGCGGCCGGCGGTACGTCGCGTGTGATCGCTTCGTGATGCACCATCACAACCTGTGATTTTGTGGACTGCCCAGCCAGCTTTGAAAGTAGTTTCGGCACTTGGCCGGTTGAGTTCCAGTTGGCCGAATCAACGTAGGGGGGGTCAAGAAACACGAGATCGAACGGGTCGTTTTTTGATACAGCCACCAGCGCCGTCCATGCGTCGCGAGTGACGATCACACCACTGGGGCCGACCTGTAGGTTTTCGAGATTCTTCCGCAAGGCGTCCAAGGCCAGCGGCTTGGACTCCATAAAGCAACAGGAAGCTGCACCTCGCGAAAGCGCTTCCAACCCAAGCGAGCCGCTTCCCGCAAAGGCATCCGCCACGCGCAATGACGGCAACTTACCGGGGCAGTCATACATCGTGCCAAGAATGCTGAAGATCGCCTCTTTGACGCGATCTGGCATCGGCCTTGTCCCATCGGTTTTTGGTTGCAGTAGGCGTCTCGATCGCCACTGCCCAGCAATGATGCGCACGAATCACACCTCGGAAATGAACTTCTTTCGTTGACCGTTCCAAAACGCAGCTTCTATAATCCCGCCAAAGACGGAGTTTACGACAAAGGCGGGAAAACAACATGGGATCAATTCTCTGCGAGCATTGCCAGGCTGCGTGCTGTCGATATCTGGCGCTGCCGATCGATAAGCCGAAAACCGAGCGCGACTACGACGACATCCGTTGGTATGTTATGCACCAGGGAATTTCAATTTTCGTGGAGGAGGGCTCGTGGTACATCCAGATTCGCACGACGTGCAAGAATCTCGGTGGTGACAATCGGTGCACGATCTACGAAACCCGACCGGAAATATGCAAGGAATATGATCCCGGCGATTGCGACTACAGCGGCGGCGATTACGGCTACGACCATTTCTTTTCGCACGCCAGCCAGATCGAAGAATTCTACGAGAACAAGACCGGCAAGAAATTGAAATCGCTGACGCGACCCAGGCGTGACCTCGTCAGCTTGAAAGTGACGAAAAACAGATCGCGATCGACCGAGGCCGCTGCGTGTTCGTAGCAACGAGGTTGGTTCGAATCTTTGTTTTGAGTTTAGTAATCATGAGCATCACGGGATGTGTGGCTGGTTCCCTCGCGACCAACACCGGGCCGATGTTCAAAGGTTGCCTTTGGTCAGAGGCGAAAAAACAAAGAGTCCACGTGGGTGAAACGGTTCTTTTTGAGTTCGTCCTGCATGATGGATTCGGTAATCTTGTCGAGCCAACTGGCATTGCGGACTATTGCGTCGCACAGATCGAGAATGATCGAATCGAGGTTGAACCGGACGAAAATGGGCGTTTTCGTTTTTCGTTGAGCTTTGAGCGATTTGTCGAACGCGAGAAAATTACCGTGACTGTTTGTGCCATGAAGCAGGTCAGCCAACGTGATTTCCTCAAAGTTGGTGGGCGCTGGCTGAAGAATGAAAACGACAAGGATCGTCAGGATCGAATCGCCTCGAAAAAGAAAATCGATTTATCCATTTACCAGTCGAAAGTGAGTTTCGCGATTGACAACGCGTTGGAGCCCATGGATACCGCGGGCGGCGTGCTCAGACTTCGTAAAAATGACGGAACGATCGCGTGCATCTATGCAGATCGCCCTGAGAAACGCGGCTTCAAAGTATTCCAGGGCGATCAATCGCGAACATACAAGATTGAGTATGAACCGCGCGGAAATGAAGTGAACCCGACAGGTCAAACCGCGGCTGAACTAAGCATTAGCGACATCCACGGTCGCCCGCGATTACTGACCACGACTTTCCCGACACCTTGATTGAACTAGCAAGAAATGGCCCAGCGACGAATCCACTACGAAGCAGCCTTTGAGGATTACATCCGATCCCTCGGGTGGCCCTACGTGCCTGTTGATGAGCAGAAGAAAGCCATCTTCTCCGGCGCGCGCGTGAAGTCCTTTGATTTCGTGGTAAATCGACCCGGCATCGGCTCGTGGCTCGTCGACGTGAAGGGTCGCAAGTTTCCGTATGCACTCGCGGGGGGGCGTCGCTATTGGGAGAACTGGGTCACACGTACCGACCTCGAAGACCTAGATCGCTGGGCGAATGTCTTTGGTGGCGGCTTCGAGCCAACCCTCGTTTTCGCCTATTGGCTGATCGGCGCTCCCAAGCACGACCCGAGCACGTCAATCCACTGCTATCGTAATGAGTTCTATGCGTTCCTTTCGGTTTCCTCGCGGGAATATGCCCGCCATGCCCGCCCGCGATCAGCCAGTTGGGACACACTGAGCGTCTCCGGTTCGGTTTTCCGCAGAATCGTGAAACCGCTGGGGGACACGAATAAGGATTCATCGCCGGAACCGTCGCTTTACCCGCTGATCGCAAAGCCTATAATCACCGGGAAATCCGCGCAACCCGAAGCGGTTTTGGTTGGCAAAGCATAGCAACAAGGTTGATTCAAATGAAAGTCACAACGCGATTGAGACTGCTCGCCCTGCCCGGGACCATAACCCTTCTGAGCGCTGCATCCGCATTCGCTCAAGAGGCCGGACGCCTCCCCAAAGAGGACAAAGGCATCCTCCAGTGGGTTATCGCCATTGTGCTCGTCATACTCGTTGTGTTTCCCGGCTTCATGAACCCGAAGCGCACGCACCTTGATTGATGACCGTTCATACCGCATGAACTCCCTGCTTTCGGAGAAATCACGATGATCAGCAAGAGATCGCTATTGGCATGCCTCCTTGGTTTGAATTGCATACTGGCTGCTGTTTTTCTCGTCGGCAGCGTCAGCAGCTCGCCACAGGCATTCGGACAAGCTCCTGCCGCAGGCTCAAGCAACACTATTTGCGTCACCGCCAAGGCATCCGGTCAGACGTTTGATGTCGTGTACCTGCTCGATGTGCAAGGCCACAAGTTGCACGCGTTCTTTCCCAGCGGTCCCCAAACGCGTCAGTTGGCCTATGGCGGTGTGCGTGACCTTGAGAAAGACCTCGGTCGGTAGCCGTTAGTCGAAATCTCTTTGTACCTCCTCGGAGTATTTTCCATGAAGCGATTCAGTCTCGTCGACTTGGGCTTGGTGGTTTCGTCGCTGACAGCCGTCGTTTTTCTCGTCGGTATCGCCCGTCTAGATCGATCCGGTTCGACTCCGGCGTTTGCTTCCGGCGTCACCGCTTCGAGCGGCGAGTACGTCGTTACCGTCGGTTCATTAACCGATCGCGACGAGGAGATGGTCTACGTGATCAACTCAGCCAACCAGAAGATGGCCTCGTATCGCTATGAAGTGCGCTCAAAGGCCTTGGAGTTAGTGCAGCAACTCGATCTTGAGGATATGCGAAAGTCAGTGACCACAGCCCCGAAAGGCGGCCCCAGTAAAGTGCCACCCAAGACCCCGTAAGGTATGATCGCCGTAAGTCATTAATATGCCTGTGGTTACAGAAAAACGGGCTTAGCCCCCCATCGTCGGGAAATCATCAATGCAACATAACATACAGTCCCGCACATAACCCGAACCGACACCGGGCACATCTCACGAAGAAGGAGCACAGCTTTTACATGGACGCCACCGAACTGGCGCGCGCTATTAATGCCGCGCTCACGAGCGGAGCACCGCTCAGCATCACCATCACACTCAACACACCAGCAGGAACAAGCCCAGCATCACCCCAAGCGACACCGCAAAACACGCCGCACTTTGACCCACTCAATCAACCAACGGAACCCGCCGCCAATCAGACCGCCGACTCCTATCACCTGCTCGTGAACGTCGCAGGCATGAGCGAAAACATGGCGACGATGGACCTAGCAAGGCGGCGATCGCCTTCCCAAATTCGCGAAGCGATCGCGTACACCAGGCAAAGAAACGGCGCAATCATAAACCAGGCAGGATACATAAGGCGGCTACTCGAAAAGGCGTACTGACCGTGACACCCGAAGCGACAGACACCACAAGCACTAGACGATCGGCGGCGCATCGAACCCAACAGATGCGCCGCCGATCTTTTCCAACGGCGCAATCCGAAGCGACAGCAAACCGCGCACCGAAGCGACATTTTTGTCCCGATAATAAACATTTTGTTGCGTTCGTCGCGTCGCGACGGCACAATCCGCCGCTCAGACCTCAGCAAGCGCCCGGCACCCAAGACCGCTCCCCTAAGCAATCACGTGGTCCGGGCGCTCTCCCTCTTTTCACAGCCCTCATCGAGCGTACGCCGTTGCGCCTTAGATCGCGTTCGGACGCTTCATCCCGACGTGACACGGCGTGCGCTCTTCCTGTTTGGAGCGACGCCCCGTGACCACAGATGAACACCTGCTCATGAACTGGATCGTCAACCAGTACGGAAAGCTTGTGTATTGCGGAGGTTGCGGTGCGCCGCTCGTTTGCATCGTCGCTGCAAACCCCGACACCCCGAACCTGTTACTCGACGACAAATACAAACCTCACGACCCCGATCACTGCAACGCTGCCACCGCAGCACAGAAAGGAGAACCCCGAACATGACCGAACTCGAAACAAAAAACGTGCGCGAAGTGCTGAACCGCGTGGGCAACCCGACGATGTGCGGAGTGTGCGCAACGCCGATTTGGTACATTAAACCCCGCCACACCTGGCAGAAAGAGCTTATCGTCGATGAGGCTGCACAGCCTCACGACGTGTTCAACTGCACGGAACCTGATCCCCGATCGCAGATGCCGAGACGCTCGATTGATCCATCGCAGCACAACACGACCCAAACAACCCAACCGCCTCTAACGAATTTTCCGATCGCAACACGAACGCACGGAGACGATCCACGATGAGACGACGCCTGAAATCGAAACGCCTACGGAAAAAGCACCGACGCGAAAAACGAATCGAACCAACGATCACGATCGTCTACGCGGGACCGATGACAGACGACGCAAAGAAAATGCTAGCCTGGGCGAGACAATCGACTCCGCGATGACGCCTGATCGACAATCGAACCACCACCGTCACCGTGGAATGCCGATCGACGCGGTGAGTTTTTAGCGATCGCGGAACGCTTGATCACCAATCGAAGCATCACCGTCACCGTGGAATGTCGATCGACGCGGTGAGTTTTTCGCAATCGCGGGAACGGTTGATGAACATCGTCACCGTGAACATCACCAACATGCTCCAATGAACCAGGTGAGTTTTTCGATTTCGCGAGACGCTTGATCGACAATCGACTCACCACCGTCACCGTGGAATGTCGATCGACGCGGTGAGTTTTTCGCGATCGCGGGAACGGTTGATGAACATCGTCACCGTGAACATCACCAACATGCTCCAA
>CAZBRD010000002.1:525987-537066 GCA_964494205.1 uncultured Phycisphaeraceae bacterium
ATCGCGGGAACGGTTGATGAACATCGTCACCGTGAACATCACCAACATGCTCCAATGAACCAGGTGAGTTTTTCGATTTCGCGAGACGCTTGATCGACAATCGACTCACCACCGTCACCGTGGAATGTCGATCGACACGGTGAGTTTTTCGCGATCGCACGCCGTCGAAAAACCGGCATCCATGCCGGAGCAGGTAGGCGGCATCGTGCCGCCCTGGGTGAATCCGAAAGTCTATCTGCGGACTCACGCCGCGGTCCCGCTTCGCGGGCCGCTTGGCCGCTGTGTCGCGGCCGCGTTCGCCGCCCGTGGCGTTGTCGCGGTTCTCGGGATCGCGGTCCCGCCGCCTGGCGTGCGTTTTTTTGTGGGGCCGTACGGCGGCTGGCTGCGCCGCGCCGCCGGGCCTGCCGTTGCGTTGTCGCGGCGGCGGGCCGCTCGTTTCCCACCGCCCACCCCTCACCTTTCTCTCTCCGGAAAACGCGGCTGCGCCGCCCCGCCTCTCGTCTCGTCCGGGCCGCGTCCGTTCGCCAACGCTGCGCGTGGCTCCGCCCTGCGTCCCGGTTTCTCTCGCCCTGCGGTCTCGTTTTTTGTGCCGCGTCGTCGCCGCCGCATCCGCGTCGGCTCCAGCACCGCGCGGCCTCCTGCCGCGAGTGACGCCGCCTCCGTGCGGCGTCCGTGCGCGGCGTGCTGCGCACGCCGCCGACGCGACAGCGAGCCGCTTCGCGGCTGCTGTCGCCACAACCTCAGGTCAGGCAATCGCGCTCGGCTTGCGGCCCCCGGCCACACCGTGAAATGTCCCGCTGCATCGTGCAGCGTCGCGAACGTGTTGCCACGCGAACGACGCCACCTCGCGGCAGGCCTTGGCCGCCCCGAAGTTGCTCCCACGAAAAAAACAAAACACGTGCGCCGCCACACCCGGCTTACTGCACCTGGCTTGTAGGGCCGTGCGTTTTGTTTTTTTCGTTCCGCACCCCTTCCGTCGCGTTGCTCCTCCAGGTACTTCGTGTCGCGGCTTCGCGGAAGCTAGTTCCCCGCTCGCCGCCTCACCCGCGCGCCGCTTTTAGCCGGCAATTTAGAGTCCTTGATGCAACGCCCGCGTTGCAAGCGCAGCTTCCGGGTTCGGTCCTGCGCCCTGCTTGCTTCGGTGCTCTGCGTCGTTTTCGCGTTGGCGATGCTCGCCGGCGTCCTGCCGGCGACGACGAGCGCACGCGGTTTGTGCGCGTGCCGGCTTTTCGCGTTCCGCGAAACCGCGCTAAGGTGGCCCCTATTTCTGCCGATGAAAGGTTGGAGCGCCATTTTTTCCGAAAGGGCACTCTGTACACGGCCCGGCTCGGCGGCGGCGGGGGAACACTGACCTGATCGACCGCCGCCGCTGATCCCCATGGCCAAGACCAAACCAAGAAAACCACGCAAACCCACGGCGGACAAAGCCGAAACGACACTACTAAACCAGGTCATCGATCGCATCATGAACCATGCAGAGGAATTAACGCCGCTCGAAATGGCGCGGCTCTACCGTTTGCTCGCCGATGCTCGCGCATCGGCCAAGCCGAAAAAGCGTCGCCGTGCGGCGACGACTAAAGCGGACGACGAAATCCTGCGCTCAGCCGTTCGCGAAATCTACGGAGTCGAACTGTCAGTCGAAGCCGAAGCGACCAACGCCAAGGCCGACCCAACCAGCACAGAAACGCAAACGCTTTCCGGAGGAAACCAATCATGACGACACCGACCATTCAACCACGCGCCCGCGCCCGCGCCGCGAAGCCCGCTCGAAAAACTGGACGCGCCCGCGCTTACTCAGCAGACGCAAAGCTCGTTGCACACGCCGAACCGACACACCGAACCGGCTCGCCAAAGCGCGGGAAGAACAAGCGCCGGAAAACTCCAACGCCGAAAGGACCTGTTGCACCAGCGACCGAAACGCCGGTCGCATTGCAACATCACAAAGAGATGCAAACTTACCTGCGCGCTCACGCGGCGGAATCGCTTCGCACAGCAGCGGCTTTCCTAACTGTTCTCTCGCAGCGACTGGCGCGCTAACGTCCGCCGTCGGCGGACGCCACACGTTCCGCGTATCAAACACGCTGCGCGCGCGGTCTCGTCCCACGTCAAAACTAGACATCTTCTCGCCCCCAAAAAAAGAATTCGCTTCCTGACACGGAAAAAATGCAGCGACCTGGCGACGCTTCGCGTCGCCGTCGCCCCCTAATTATTGCATGCGCACCAGTCGGAAGTGAAGCGACAGCAGCGACCAGGCGACACTTCGTATTCCGCTGCCGATAACCACAGCCTTGCAACGCGGCAGGCCGCGTGAATAGAGTCCTCACGAGGCCGGTTTTCGACGTAGGTCACATCATTCACACGCACCAAGCGCGCAACGCCAGCCCTAATTCCTACGCGAAGCCTCTGCGGACAACCCATGCACCCCAGCTATCTGCAATTACTTCCCTACCAGCGTGCGCTGGTCGAATCCAATGCCCGTTTCACGTGGAATAACTGGTCACGCCAGGTGGGAAAAAGTTTCACGCTCGGCCTGCGCCGCGTCTTACGCGGCCTCGTCCGACGCCGCAATCAAATCATCCTCAGCGCTGGCGAGCGCCAATGCCGGGAGGTGATCGAGAAGATCAAGCAGCATTGCTCCGCTCTGCAAATCACATGCGACGCGAAGGACGACACGTTTTTCCAAGGCCTCAGCGTCAAGCAGCTCGAAGTACAACTTCCGCGCGGCGTTCGCATCATCGCCTTGCCCGCCAACCCCATGACGGCGCGGGGTTACACCGGCGATGTCATGCTCGACGAATTCGCCATGCACGCGGACGACCGCGCTATCTGGGCAGCACTCTTTCCCACCTTGCTGCGCGGTGACGGGGAACTCGATATCGCGAGCACGCCACATGGCAAAGCCAACCTTTTCTACGAACTCTCGACAAACGACGCCTTCGAGCACTCGACGGTCACCGTTCACGATGCGATCAGACAGGGCCTGCAAGCGGACGCCGACTCCCTTCGGCAGTCAATGAACAACGACGCATTATACCGTCAGGAATTTCTCTGTGAATTCTTGGACGAGGCCTCCGCCCTGCTACCCTGGGATCAGATCACCGCGTGCGTCGACCAGGAACTAACGCCCACCGACTCCGTCGAAGGCCTGGCCCGCCACACCGAGGAACTCTTCGTCGGCGTCGACGTAGGCCGCACACGCGACCTCACCGCCATTTGGGTACTCGCTCTCGATCCGGCTAGCGCCGGATTCTCACTCGTCGGTCAAATCGAAATGCACAACACACCGTTTCGCGAGCAGCACCGCTGCATCAGCGAAATAATGTCGCTGCCACGCGTGCGACGCTGTTGCGTCGACGCAGGCGGCATCGGCATGCAGCTCGCCGAGGAGCTCGTCGAGGCCTTCGGCGCTCATCGCGTCGAACCCATTTTGCTCACCAATGCCTTGAAATCGCAACTCGCTGGCGGCTTGAAGATCGCCGTCGAAAGCCAGCGCATCCGCATCCCCCAGGACGAGGCCCTCATCCGCGATTGGCACTCCGTCGAACGCACGATCACCGAAAGCGGGCTTTTCCGCATTACAGCGCCCAGGCGCGAAGGCAGCCACGCTGACCGATTCTGGGCCGCCGCACTCGCTCTGCACGCCGCTGACGCGTCCTGCGGGCGTGCGGAGGCCTTCCAGGCCCGCCCGCTGCACTACGCAGGAAAGGGGACATGGTGAAGACAAACGCGCGTTATTGGCACATGCTCCGCGCCTTCGCGGAGCTAGTTTTCGGCAAGCCACCCAAGCCCGGTCGGATGCTCGACCCGCGCTCAGAAGACTCGACGCGCAGCTACCAAACGTCCGGCCTCACACCATCACGTCTGGTCAACATCCTCCGCGCCGCCGACACCGGCGACCTCGCGCCCGCGATGTCGCTGTTCGAAGAAATGGAGGAGAAGGACCCGCACGTGCAAAGCGTCGCAAACACGCGACGCCTGGCACTCACCGGACTGGAATGGCAGATCACGCCCGACAGCAGCTCGACAGCTTCGCTGTCGCTCGCCCAGGCCGCCGCCGATCACTGCCGCGCCGTCCTCAATCGAATCGACAACTTTGATGAGGCGTTGCAACACCTGTCGCTCGCCACCGGTCGAAACATCTCCGTTGCTGAAATAGTTTGGGATATTCGCGAAGGCTCGCTAACACCCGTGCAGCTCGCGCCGGTTGATTTCAACCGGCTCACGCTAGACGACTTCGACCGCCCGCGCATCCTCACACCCGAGGATTCAACCAACGGCATCGAATTGCCGCCGAATAAATTCATCGTGCACACACCGCACAGCGTGACCGGCCACCCACAGCGCGGCGGCTTGCTCCGCTGCACCGCGCTCACGTACCTGGCGAAAAACCTCGCGCTCAAAGACTGGATGATATTCTCTGAAATCTTTGGCATGCCGATTCGCGTCGCCACCTACCAGCCCGGAGCCAGCGCCGAAGAAAAACGCGAACTGCTCGCCATGCTCGAGACGCTCGGCTCGAATGCGATTGGCATTTTCTCCAAGGCTGTCGAACTGCAATTGATCGACGCAAAGCAGAACGCAGGCGCATCACCCTACGAGCGCCTAATCGACTTCTTAAATCGCGAAACCTCGAAAGCATGGTTAGGCCAGACGCTCACCACCGACATCAGCGGCCAACGCGGCTCGCTCACCGCTTCGCAGGTTCACGAGCAGGTGCGCAACGATATTTTGAAAGACGACGCACGCAAGGAAGGCCGCACCATCCGGCGCGACCTGCTAACGCCGATCGTCCGTTTTGAATTCGGCGACGACGCGCCCATACCACACTTCCAGCGCAAATTCAGACAGACCAACAGCACGGTTGAACTCGCTGAAATGCTGGACCGCGCCGTCAACCAACTCGGTATGCAGATTCAGGAAGACTGGGCGAGAGATGCACTCGGCTTGCCCGCCGCCGAAACGACAGGCCGCACCCTCCCAGGTGCGGCCCGTCCTCAGAAGGCCCCGACCGATACACCGTCACTCTAACCGAAAGGAGCATTATGAAGCCACAGCTTCGCCCACTCGTGTTGTCGTCAAATGAGGTGCCTGCCGAAGCGCCCTCGAGAATCCTGCTCACCCCGTGGGGCGTGGTCGAGAGCAAAAACGGCCCATTCACCGTCGACGACGAATCCGCCGCCCTGATCTTGGAGGCCTTCGCACAACACGGCACGTCATTGCCGATCGACTACGAACACCAAACGCTTGGCGGCGAATTCGCCTCGCCAGACGGAACGGCACCCGCCGCCGGTTGGATCTCCAAAATCGAAATCGAAAGCGGGGTCGGGATCTTCGCCGAGGTCGAATGGACTCCACGCGCCCGCCAAATGCTTGAAAGCCGCGAGTATCGTTTTCTCTCCCCCGTGGCCTTCCTGCGCGGTGATGACGAAAAGGTCGTAGCGATTCACTCAGCAGCCCTCACCAACAAGCCCGCCATCGTCGGCATGCCGCCGCTGGTGAACTCCGAGCAGCTCGCCGCGGCAAACACACGAATCGCCCAACTCGAAGCAGACGCCAACGAAACGGAAGTACAAACGCTGGTCAACAGCGCCGCCGCCGCTGGCAAGCTCACCAACGCCCAGCGACCGTGGGCGCTCGACCTGGCCCGCCGCGACGTGAAATTGTTCAAGCAGTGGGCCCAGCACGCGCCGAAGATCGTCGACACCGGATCGATCAGCACCGCGCCACTCAAAACCACCACGAAACCGCAGCCGAACGCCGAGCGAGAAGCCCGCGACGAATACCGCGCGTCGCCCATGCTGCAAAAGCTCACGTCGGAAGACGCCTACGTCAAGAACTCCGCACGCGGCACCAGCCGCTAACACATCACGCGCGCACAGACTTCGCGCATCACGGAACTTTAAGCACCTCTTTTGAAAGGGGAACCAAATGGCACTCACCGCAAGCCGAGACCTCCCGCACCACCCCGACCAGGAATTAAGACTGTATCCCGTCGCCGCCGCCGTCGTCATCTACAAAGGCGCATTCGTCGGCCTGGACACCGCCGGGAATCTAAACCCCGTCGTCGACGGGACACGCTTCGTCGGCATCGCCTACGAAGAAATCAACAACGCATCCGGCGCCGCTGGCGCCATGTCCTGCCGCGTGTACACCGTCGGCGACTTCGAGCACGCGCTCTCCGGAGCCGCGCTCTCGGACGTTGGAAAACCAGTATTCGCCAGCGACGACAGCACAATCACGTTCCGAGGCACACTAACAAACGTGTACGTCGGCGTCTGCGTCTATTGGAAAGAGACCGGCACCATCGGCCTGCGCATCGACCCGATGCGTCTGCAAATGAAGACGATCACCCACGCCGTGGAAGACCTCGCCGCAGGCGCGGACATCGCCGCCCGCGCCATCCATTGCTTCGAGCACGTCCACTACATCACCGCCGTGCGCGTCGTGAACCAGGCGACCGCCGCCGCAGGCATCGACGCAGGAAACACGTGCGTCGTCACCGTCGCGCTCAACGCCGGAACCGTGGCCACACGAACCTACAACAACACAACCACGTTCCCACTCGCCAACGCGAAAGACGACCTCGGCTCACCCGCAAACACCACCACAACAATCGCGGACATCCTAACCCTCGCCGTCACCAACGGCGCAACCGCCAACCCAGGACCGTTCCTCGTCGAGGTGGACTACGTTTGAAAACCCTAACCCAAAACGCCTAAACGCCTAAACCCAAACTTGGGTTTTAGGTTTTAGGTTTCAGGAGCTAACCATGGCAGCCATCATCAACACAGGCCTACTCACCAAGGGCCTCCGGAGCGAATTCTTTTCGCGCTACGACGCGACGCTCACACATTTTGCGAAACTGTCCACGCGGATCCCAAGCACCAGCGACAGCGAGACCTACAAATGGCTCGGCAGCATCCCGAAGATGCGCGAATGGGGCACTGGTCGACTCGCACGCGGCGTCCGCACCGAATCGTACAGCGTCGAAAACCTGAAGTATGAATCGACGCTGGAAGTCGACCGCGACGAGATCAGCGACGATCAAACGGGCCAGATCACCATCCGCGTGCAGGAACAAGCGGCCCGCGCCGCCACCCACAAGGACTACCTGATTTCGCAACTATTGATCAACGGCGAAAGCGCCGGATTCACCAGCTACGACGGCGCGACATTCTTCAGCGACTCTCACAGCTCAGGCTCCAGCGGAACGCAGGACAACAAGCTCACATTCAACGCCAGCGATCACACCGCCGTCACCAGCGCTGAATTCGCAAGCGCGCTGCGCATCGCCATGGGCACGATCCTGGGCTTCAAGGACGACCAGGGCGACCCGATGAACAACAGCGCCAGCGGCTTCAAGGTCGTCGTGCCCGCAAACCTCGCGATGACCGCGATGGAGGCGGTCGGCTCTACCCTGATCAACAACACGAGCAACGTGCTCAACGGCCTCGCCGAAGTGATCGTATTCCCATGGCTGACAACCGCGACGAAATGGTACCTGCTCAAGACAGACGGCATCGTCCGGCCCTTCATTTTCCAAGACCGTGAGCCGGTTGAATTCACGTCGCAGACCGAGGACAGCGACGAAGGATTCCGCCGCGAAAAGTACCTCTACGGCGTGCGCGCTCGCTACCGCATGGCCTACGGTTATTGGCAATACGCCGTCTCGACCGACTTCAACTAAGCCTCTTTTCCTCCTACCGGCCCCGGCGCGAAGTACTTCGCGCCGGGGCCATCCCATTCAAACCCCTGCGAGCGCAGCCATGGCATACATCGACAACGAAGACCTGATCGACCGCGTCGGCAGCACCGCCGCAATCCAGTTAGCCGACGACGACGGCAACGGCATCGCCGACAGCGACGTGCTCGACGAAATACGATTAGCAGCCGAAGGCGAGGTCAACGCGTTTCTGGCAAGACGCTACGCGGTACCCGTCACCAACGAAGACGTGCTCGATTTGCTGGCCTCGCTGTCGCTCGACCTTGCGGAAGAGCGATTAAGGGGGCGTCGCCCACCCATCCCGCCCGACCACGTGAAGCGAATCGCTCTCTCCCGCAAGTTGCTCCAGCAAATCTCCGAAGGAGTTTTATCGCTGCCCTCCGCGACCGAAGTCGCTGCGAGCAGCTCAAACGGAATCGTCGCCGATTCCAGCGGTGAAACGCGACTCCTGACACGCGACGAGCTCAGTAACTGGTAGCAAATTGCCAACCGCAGACCGGACAACGATCAACGCCATGCTCGACGAGTACGCGGTGAAGCTCCGCGCCAACGTCGTCGCGTCCACGCTCACCGCCGCCAAACCCTTCCGCGCCCTGTACCTCGGCCCGATGAATCCATACTCGTTCCCCCGTCCGTTCCTCACGCTATCGCTCACGCGACTCGTGCCGATTGCATCGGCCAGCGACGACCGCGTTTTCACAGTGCATGTCCACCTGGGAATCGCGACCGACGTGAAGGAGACCGACGCCAACGACGAGATACTCGACAAGATCGCGGCTGTCGAAGATTACCTCGACTCCATCCGCACAACAGGAGTGAAGGAAGGCGCGAACGGATTCGACCTAAACGCCTGGGATATCACGTGGCCCGACGCGTCCACCACGTCACGAGTCGCCACCGCGATCGCCAAGCAAGAGGTTATCGTGAAGGTTAAACGAGGCGAGAATCGAGCAGTCACATGAGGCCGAAACGACAAAAGGCGATCGCGATTTCGATCACGACCTTACTATGCGCCTGCACTACAGGCTGCTTGATGGACGCGGGCCGCTTGGCAGGAATCACCGAACCGGCGTCGACCTACGAACACAACGCCAAAACCGGCAAAACAAAAGTGCGCCTCTCGAGCAACTTCAAAGGCCACCTGCACAAGACAACATCCGCCAACGGCGAAGGAGAATTGACGATCGACGTTGACAGCGACTCCGCCGCCGTCACCGCCGCGCAGGGCGAGCGCGCCTCGCAGCTCGCCGAACTGAGAAAGATCGAAGCGGAGTATGCGGCTCAGCGCGACGCGCAGCTCTTGGGCCTGATCGCCGCACTAGCCAAACCAACACCCTGAGGCACCTATGTTTTGGATACTCGCTTGCCGTTCGATCTCCTACAAACTCAAGGCGTCGCCATTCACCGAAACGGCGATCGCCAACGCTCACAGCGTCGTGTACAAACCCGGTGTCGAGGTGATCGTGCACGACGGCGAAACCAACCCGCTGGGAACGTTCGATCGCGGCCTACATCGTTGCGTGGGCTTCGTGTACACATACGACGGCACCGCCGCCGAGGCCCTGCTATCCGTCACCGACCAGGTCGACCTGATCGTCCGCTACCGCAGCGGAACCACGAATCGCAAACGGACGTTCGACGACGTGATATTCGTGGGCGACTCCGCCGTCACCTTCCCGAACCTGAACAGCGGACTTGGTGAACTCGTCGGAATCCCGTTCCGCGTGCAAATGCCCGAGGGCGACACGCTCAGCGGACACGTCATCGACGCGACAGATTAGAAAGAACACACATGGCCAGCAGCAAACAACCGGCACCAATCGCCGCCGCGATGCAGGGCTTCGAACAGCTCGACCAGGAACTCCTACGCCAACAGGCATCGTGGCCAAACCGACTCTATATGTCGATCAATGCCGGCAACGGCAACATCGCGCACGAATTCTCCATCGCGTGCCGCTTCCGCCTGGTGTTCACGCGTTGCCATTTCAGCGCTGGCGCAGGCACCAACGCTTTCGTGATCAAAGTGAAATCGCGCCTCAGCGCCGATTGGGACACACAAATAACCAGCATCGCCGCACGCGGCACCGGCGCGGACGTATGGTACACGGTCCCCGGCACTGACCTGCAGGAGCCGTCACCGTACACGTTCGACTACGGCGACTCGATACGATGCGAATGGACTAACCCAGCGGCAGGCGTCATGAAATGGGCCATCGAAATGGGCCTGGCCAAGACAACCTAACCAGCACGACGACGCCCACGCAAGGGCAGGCGGCGCTCCAACAACCTCAGCGATCGCGCTGACAGTCGGTAGGTGCTGAAACGCCCGCCACGCCCACCCGCAGGAACCACCTGCGACTCAAGGACACCAAGCTCACAAAGCACACCCGCCGCCCGCTGGAACCGCCTAGCGTCGATTCTGAGCGTTTTACAAAGCTCTGCGGCGCTGGCCTCACGGCCGCGCCCGCGACCGACGAACCGCCGCAAGATCGACTGCACGACCTGCATCCGCGAGACCTGGGCGCTCCACGACCCCAGCAACAACGCCACGCCATCACACGTCGCCACACGTTCCATCGTCAGCAACTCCCAAAACCCACTTAACACGAGGCGACACCAAACCTTGCGCATCGAACCAAAGAAATTCACAAGCGCCATGTTCCATGATGCGCTGTGTAACTAAGACACGTAACACCACAACACCATAACACATTGCTCATTTGCATGCGCATGACACATTCACATGCGCATAAACATGTACATGAATATGTTACATGAGCAAGAAGCGTGCCACGGAAAAATTGTTTGAAATCCGCGCCACAACGAAGACCAGGAGGCAGCCCGCAAGAAGCGAAGAACGACGGCCAGCAGCACCAACGAAACGCAAGCCAGCCGTCGAAGACGAACAGCGAGGAGTCAAAACCTAGGTATCGACTCTAGAAAAACCACGCGACCATCACACCGACAAGCACACACCAAACCAAACACACGGCGAGAGGCGCGAGCCCGCGCGGCGTGGACGCCAAAAAAACATATCCCACACCACCCAACCCTTCGGCAAGTTGGGGCGTCCGCGCCGCGACGAACGACAGAACAAGCGAGCCTAACCCGAAGCGACACTTGCACCGAATTAATTGTTGACCGCCACGAAAACAAGGGATATTATGCTGTTTCGTGACTGTGCTCCGCGGCGTTGGAGTGGGAGTAATTAACCCACGCCACCCGCATTCACATAGGCGGGGCTGTGTTCCCCGCCGCCGGGACTAACGTTGCGTCGTTGTTATCGACGTCCTGGAAAAATCGGGCTCGGATGCCCCCCCTTCCAGAATCGTCCGACGAATGCAACATAACATACA
>CAZBRD010000003.1:0-419913 GCA_964494205.1 uncultured Phycisphaeraceae bacterium
CCTTTTCTATTGGATAAACAACAACCATCAACAAAAGTGCTCAGTTTGAGTAATTTAAGGTTGTATTTCATTGAATGCCAAAACTCGCTCTAGATTTCTCGCTGAAAACTAAGTGAGAGGTTGCGTTCCCCGAATCACAATGGCACCCTCGAAATGTGCTTCTTCGAGCAGTCGCTCGATTTTGCCGCATCGAACCGCTTCATTTTCGAGATCGACTCCATGAATATCCGAGAGCTTTTCACTCTTGAGCCGCAGCGTTTTCGTCCGCGGTCCAAGAGTGGCGATCCAATCTTCGAACGACGGACCGCGTTGCAGGTGCATTTCATCGAGACATGCGCCGACGCTCCACGAACCAATCGCGTCAATCAGTTCGCGCACCTCCATCGGCGAAAGAAAACAACCATGCGCGCCTGCCACAAGGCCGATAGCAATGCCGGACGCCTCTGCCTCGAATCGAACCCCACGAAGTATACCCTGCGCGAAGTTAAGCAAATCCTGATATCGATTGATGCAACCGCTTTCGACCGAATCCGAATGGCCAAGTGGAGGCATCACGAGATTCAGATGGCGGAGATTGCCATTTCCAAGATGGCGAAGTGCTGCATTGAGTTCGTCTTCCGTTTTGCGCACGTCACCATGTGACAGGCGGATTTCGATGCCGCTCACTGAACGGTGCGAGTCATCAACTCGCCGAATCAAGCGCTGCCATTGTTCCAGAAGACTGCTCGATTGACCCTGCTCAAGCGAGAATTCACAGCCCACAAAGTTGCCTCTGCGAAGCTCTTCGGTGATCGACTGCCACTGCGAAGCCTTCCGATTCTGATCGACGTAGTGCAATCGTGGCCAACGAAGTGTCGTGGCATCGTGCATCGGCATCTTACCTGTATTCGTGCTGTTCGTTGGCTGGTCGTGCATCGAAGGACTATAATACAACCACGGCGCGTTTGGGGTATTGCAGCTTGCGGGAGTTAGTTCTTTGGCAGTCATTCAGACTCATCAGTTTCCCACCGATTCAGCCCGCGACCGCGCACCGATTAAGCCGCTGGATTCTGGTCAATCGCGCATCCGTGTCCTGCCCAACCTGCTGGTCAACAAAATCGCAGCCGGCGAGGTGGTCGAGCGGCCAGCCAGCGTGGTGAAAGAACTCGTCGAGAATTCGCTGGATGCAGGTGCAACGCGCATCGCGGTAACCATCGAAGACGGCGGCCGGCAGCTCATCAGGGTTACGGATGACGGCATCGGAATGACGGCTGAGGACCTACGATTCGCGGTCATGCCTCACGCCACCAGCAAGATCACAGGTGAGGAAGATTTGTACGCCATTTCGACGATGGGTTTTCGCGGCGAAGCCCTCGCAAGTATCTCATCTGTTTCGCGGTTGAGAATCGCCTCGCGCGTGCGTGGCACTAACGAAGGCCACGAGATTCGCGTGACGGCAGAGCAGGTTGAATCATCCAACGCAGCCGGATGTCCGGAAGGGACGACGGTCGAAGTTCGCGATCTGTTCTTCAATGTTCCCGCCAGACGCAAGTTCCTCAAAGGTGCATCGACCGAGGTTGGACATATCAACGAACAAGTCGGGCGCATCGCATTGGCGAGACCTGACGTTTCCTTTGAGGTCCGAAGCAATGAACGATTGACGCAAAACCTTCCGGCCAGCGCGACGCTCCTCGAACGAGTGGCCAAGTTCTACGGACATGAATTGGCTCAGGCGCTGTTGCGCGTGGAACGCGACGAGCGCGGCTTGAAGATCGACGCGTTTGCGGCGTTGCCCGCTCAATCGCGAGCGACAGCCCAATGGCAATATGTATACGTCAACGGGCGGTACATTCGCGACCGATTCATTCAGCATGCGATCAAGGAATCATATCGCGGATTGATGGAACCCAATCGCCATGGAGTGGTCTTCTTGTTCCTCACGATTGATCCTGCACTCGTCGATGTGAACGTGCACCCGACGAAAATCGAGGTCCGCTGGGCCGATTCGAATCTGGTTCATTCGCAGGTGCTGAGTGCGTTGCGCGAAGCCTTTCAACGGGCGGATCTTACACCAACCTTGCGAACCGATCGGGCCGCTCTCACGCCTCCGCCGGAAGTTCAGGAGCGCATGCGGGAAGAATTAGCCTCGATGCTGAAATCGCAGCTTTCCGGGCAATCGCCGCCGTTGTTTGCTGGTCGCGGGGACGAAAGCGGAATATCAACTGCCAGAGAATCTTGGGGTGATCAACGCGGGGTCGGATTACCAGAACTTCGAACGCAAGTGCCATCGACTGGCAGTGCTGATCCATTGGATGTCTGGCGGCGTCTTTACGGTGAACGAACGGAACAAACCAATCCCGCTTCCGACTCGTTCGCTGCGTCCATGGGGCAAGTTCTCGCTTCTATGCCGGTTGCATCAACTGCAAACACCGCCTTCGGACCCATGCGTCCTCGCGCGATTCAGATGCACAACCTTTATCTCGTCGTCGAGACGGATGAAGGAATCATGATCATCGATCAACACGCGCTGCACGAGCGCGTGATCTATGAACAGCTTCGCGAGCGCATGACCAGCGGCACGCTGGAGTCGCAGCGCCTGCTCCTGCCTGAGACGATTCGAGTGACTGCGCAGCAAATGTCGCTCCTCGAACAACAAGCCGACCTGTTACGGCGACTCGGGATCGACGCATCACCCTTCGGCGCGGACACGGTCGCAGTCCACAGCTTCCCGTCGTTGCTCAAGGACACCGACGTGCCGTCGTTCATGAGTGACTTGCTCGACTATCTCTCGCAACAGCCATCCGCGGGTCAGACGGAAGTGGTCATTCACAAGATTCTGGACATGATGGCCTGCAAGGCAGCGGTCAAAGCGGGCGACCCACTAACCCATGATGAGATCGAAACGCTGGTCCGCAAACGACACTTGGTGGATAAGGCTACGAGTTGCCCGCATGGCCGCCCGACCATACTGCGGCTCACAAAAGCGGACCTGAACCGACAATTCAAGCGAACATAGCATCGCACGACTCATCCAACCGTTGCATTTCGCAAGCAAATCGGCTATGAAAAACATCTGGGGACGTGGATTACCCGCCTTTTCATGCGCACGCATGCCCAAATGGAAGTGGAGAAACCTGTTTTCGCCTTTTGTGGAGTACCAACCATGTTGAGTGCTGGTCTGTCGTCATTGATTCAATCAATTCATACCCGGCGAACGACAACGTTGTTCTGTGTTTTGGCGATGATGACGAGTTCGGCTTTCGGCGGTCACATCCAACTCGAACCTGCTTCTGCAGACGATTCGATCGAGCAAGTAGAGATCGTAGCCAACATCAAGGGCGGCGAGTCACTCGTCTCGTTCGACGAGGCAACGCTTGCGCAACTTGGGCTCGGTGCTGTTCAGCTTGCTTCCGCTCAATCCTCGGGCGCCAATGGAACAATGAACTTTGCGGTCAGCGATCAATCGTCACTGAAAGTTCTAACGGGCATGGGACAGCCTGCATCTTATGACGGAGGCACGCTCACGCACAACTCCGGCCTGGTGATTGCAGGACGAAACGGCACCGTTCGTTTTGATAGTTTGAAGATTCAACTGCAGACCCATGCCGATGGTGCGTACACCGCAGCCATCGTAACTGACGATCTAACACCGATGCTTGATTTGTTGGAAGCCAAGATTGCGTTCGATCGCGCGTCCGGGCGAGTGTTTATTGAGAGTGCTTCCGTGACCGCGACGCAGGCGTTGGCAGATGCGCTGGGGGTTCAACGATTGGCGGGTCATGTCGTCGGCACGATTCAGACAATCGCAACGACGGACGTCAGTATTCG
The DNA here is from genome assembly GCA_964494205.1 of uncultured Phycisphaeraceae bacterium. Taxonomy (GTDB): domain Bacteria; phylum Planctomycetota; class Phycisphaerae; order UBA1845; family UBA1845; genus JBBTCX01. The sequence continues at coordinate 3,808 of CAZBRD010000003.1, forward strand.
GGTTGATGACGAGACGGAAGTCGAGGGCGGGGTAGCCGGCGGTAATAACGGCACGGACTGCTGGAACACGGGCGACCCGTTAATCGGTCCGGACGTGATCGTCGGAGTGCTCGATAGCATCTGCAATTACGATACGGTTGGCGGCATCGACGCGTTTTCGGTCGGTACTGTTTCGTGCAACATCGGTAGTTCCAACCTTTCGTGGCAGGCGAGCCCTGATCCCGATCACCCGGTCATTGGCCAGAATATCTTCAAGCTCAAAGGTGGCCGCATCGAGCAAATCGGGCAAAGCTGGCTGAAGCACGGTTTCACGGCGCTGACACTCAACGATTGCGGATGCGGTTGCTCGGGTCCGGGTGGAAGCGTGCTCGGTGTTGGTTGCTCAGATCCCTATGGCTGCGGTCTCAATGGCGGCCAGGGCGGACTTGGACCGAAGTCGGAAATAAATCCTTCTACCGGCGTCAACCCTGGTACACACGACAGCTCCTCCGGCAACGCGATTTACAAGCGCTCGCAGGTAAAGGTCTCCGAACTGGAGGTTTCGTCTGCCAGCGTTCGTTACTTCGCTGAAGGTCAATACGTCGCGGCAGATGATGCAGCCGCCGGCAACTCAGATAACAACAACTCATACATTGCGGTTTCGATGACCGGCAGCGGAAGTAATTGGAATTCGGCCCTCATCGGCACGACTCAGCGCGAGCAGGCGGGCATCCGTGCATGGAACGACACGGAAGGCGGAGTCACCGAAACAGATGTAAACATTTCCGGCGATGGGCTGGTTATCGTAGCCGCCAAAGCGACAGACCTCGGAAACGGTTACTGGCACTATGAGTATGCGGTGCAGAACCTCACGAGCGATCGGGCGATCGGCACGTTCTCAGTGCCGACCGATGTGGCCACCAGCATTCAGAACGTCGGGTTTCACGATGTGGACTATCACAGCGGCGAGCCGTATGACGGCACCGATTGGACCGGGACTCCGGGTGCGGGCTGGGTGACGTGGGCCACGACTGCCTATGCGATGAATCCGAACGCGAACGCTTTGCGCTGGGGCACCCTTTACAACTTCCGGTTTGATGCCAACCGCGCGCCGACGACCGGATCGATTACGCTCGGAATCTTCAAGCCCGGTTCACCAACGTCGGTGACAGCAATGACAGTTGTGCCGACGGCTGCACCAGTTGCGTGCATAACGCCAACCGAATGCGACGACGGCCTCTACTGCTCAGGTGCCGAAGATTGTGTTGCGGGATTCTGCGCAGCGGGCGTTCCGCCTTGCTCAGGACTTTGCGACGAGGCGCTCAACGCATGCGTCGAGTGCTTGTCGACGTTTGATTGCGATGACGGCGTTTTCTGCAACGGGGCAGAGACGTGCTCGGGAGGAGCCTGCGTCGATGGTGCGGAGCCGTGCGTGCTTTTCTGTGATGAACCAACAGATACTTGCATCAATTGCCTCGCCAACGTTGATTGTGACGACGGCGTGTTCTGCAACGGCAGCGAAGCCTGTGCAGGCGGTGCCTGTTTCCCCGCTGGGTCTGGCGTGGTTAACGGCGGATTCAACGGCTCGTCGGGCTGGGTAGATCACACGGACGTTGGCGGGCCAATTGTCTACGCAAACCAATTAGAGGTGAACGGTCCGGATGGAGATGGCGGCGGATTCACCTGGGCCGACCAAGCGAACGTCATTGTCGATGGCGGCAACCTCCAGTTCACGATCGTGAGTTATACAAGCAGCGATTCGGCAACGTGGGATTATCCGGTCGTGTATATCGATGGTGACTATTACGGGATCGATGATGACGGCACGCTGGGACCGCAGACGCCCGGCGGCAATGGCAACAGCGGCACGATCAACAACGGTAATCAGGTCATGAATGTGAACATCTCGTTCGATCTCGATGCGATCGCCGGGCCGGGCTCACACACGGTCGGTTTCGGTGTGCACAGCGTGGACGGACTTTTCGGCGGCGGCATTCTCATTGTCGATAACGTGTTGCCCGCGGTGACACCAGCCGATCCCTGCGAAGGGCAATGCTGCAACGAGGCCGGTAGCGCCTGCGTGCCCTGCAACGTGTGCGGCAACGGTATTCTCGAGTTCGGCGAGCAGTGCGACGATGACAACACGGCCAATTGCGACGGATGCGACTCGACTTGCCAGGCTGAAAACGTGCCTTCGGTCTGCGTGACAGTCATGAATTGCATCGGTTATCTGGACAACAATGCCTGCAACCACGCAGCTTGCGTTGCAGGTCCGTGTGACAGCATCTGTAACTTCGGGTGTATTCGGTACGGAGATGTAAAGTCTCCGCAAGACGGCATCGTGAATCTCGATGATATCCTCGCGACACTGAGCGCATTTTCCAACTTCGCGAACGCGCCTGATGCGGATATCTCGCCATGCGGGAGTAACAGCATCATTAACCTCGATGACATTCTCAGCGTTCTGAGCGCCTTTGCAGGGTTCGATCCGTGCGGTTGCGAGCCGGCGGGTCAGGGGCCGATCTGCGGCAGCGAAGATCCGTGACCTTACTCTGAACGTTTCGCCAGTAACCGGGGCAGGTCGAATGGCCTGCCCCGCGTTGTTTACACCACAAATTGGCCGATTTCGTGCAATCAAAACAGTAGCGATTGACATTGCCTTTCAGATACTATGAAGGCTGGTTTTTTGTTGGAGGGAGCTTAGTTCCATGCGTGTTTCCAAACTGATTCGCAATTCGATCGTCTGCGTTATCGGCCTGACTCTATATACGGGCACCGCGTCGGCTACGTTCCATTTCATGCAGATCGAGCAGGTCATCGGCGGCGTCAACGGCGACACGACCGCGCAAGCAATCCAGCTTCGCATGCGCTCAGCCGGGCAGAATCTCGTCGGCCAGGGCAGGCTGGTGGTTCGCAATGCCGCAGGCGCCAGCCCGGTCACCATTGTGGACATGACCACCAATGTTCCGAATGGCCAATCAGGTCGCCGTGTGCTGGTTGCCAGCGCGGGGTTCCTCAATAAGACCACGCCCGCGACCGTGGCTGATTTTCCAATGACCAACCTCATCCCCGCCAGTTATCTCAATGCCGGCACGCTGACGTTCGAGGACGATTTCGGCACAGTCTACTGGCGATTGAGCTGGGGCGGCGCTTCTTACACGGGTTCGGGCAGCGGTAGTATCGCCAACGATCCGGACGGAAATTTCAATCCGCCGTTTGCCAATCCACTTCCTGCGTCGACGAACATGGCCCTTCAATTCACGGGTCCTGCCAACGCGACAAGCACCAACAACAATGCACAGTATGTGGTGACGCAGGCTGCGGCCGTGTTTACCAACAATGCGAACGCTGCATTCACCGTGATGGCTCAGCCAATGGGCGCTTGTTGTCTGGCCATCGGTGGTTGCACGGCAACCACCCAGGCAGGGTGTGTGGGTGATTATCTCGGCGATGGAACCATTTGCACTTCACCGGGTTGTGTGACGCCGATCGCGATCGTGGAATCGACACCGCCCAACAACGCAATCGACGCCCGCCAACCATCCAGCTTGACTATGGGATGTATGGATTCTCCAGGTTTTGATTCCGTCCTACTCACGTTCGACGGCGACGCCGAGGACGTGGACGTGGACGATTTTGAGTTATCAACCGTTCCACAGGGTGGCGAACCGATCATCGCGGCCGTTCAACCGGATGGCATGACGGCTGAATTGTTCTTTGAGACGGCCATTCCCGTCGGATACTGGACGGTGATTACTCATATCACCAGCGGCACCAGCGTTCGGCTCGGCTTCCTCCCCGGCGACGTAAACAACGACCGCACAGCCAGCCCGGTGGACATTCTGAAGCTGATCGATCACCTGAATGGGGTGGAAAGTTACGCCGCGTACCAGACTGATATTGACCGCTCCGGGGTCACCAACCCGGCCGACATCCTTCGCGTCATCGACCTGTTGAATGGCGCCGATTGCTTCGATGCGTACAACGGCCAGACCTTGCCGCAGTAGTATCAGTATCCCCTTCGATCGCGATCGCCCGGCGTTTCCTTTTTCGGTGAAACGCTGGGCGAATCTGCCTTCCTGCTCGTGTTTTTCGTTGACAAAATTGTCAAGATGGATAGCATACCCCCTCGTTAGTTTTGCGCGGTTACTTTAAGACAGGAGGTCCAAATCATGCGCAGGAGTGCGTTCCATCTCTTTGGTTTGACAATTCTCGGTTTGGCGTTGGTCGGGTGCAAAGGCGGCAATAAGAAGACCGCCATGAACGATCCGTATGATCAACCACTTGATCAGCCGGCGGCCAGCGATCCCTATGGTGCAACGTATGGCAGCCAGCCGATGACGGATTCTTCCTACACTAGCGGTTCTCGCACGCACGTCGTGCAAAAGAAGGAGACATTGTTCTCCATCGCTCGTATGCACTACAACGGCGACGCCTCCAAGTGGAAGGCCATTTACGAAGCCAATCGCGATCAGATTCCCAACAAGGATCAAATTCGCGTCGGCCAGAAGCTGATCATTCCCTGACAAGCATTAGTAGAGTGATTGTCGGTTGTCGATCGAACGAAGTAGCCGCATTGCGCCGAGCAAACCGGGCCGCAAGGGGTTGATCGACAACCGACAATCGCCTTCAAATCAATATCGCCCCGAGCCATCTCTTTCCGATTCGATTCAATTTCTCAAAGGCGTCGGTCCGCGCCGGGCGGTTGAGTTCGCCAAACTTGGCATCTCAACGGTGGGCGATCTCATCTTTCATTTTCCCTTTCGACACGAACTGATTCCAAAGTCGCAGGCGATCGGCACGTTGCGACTCGGCGAAACCGCCACCGTCATCGGCGAGATTCGCCGCGCTCGCGCGTCGGGATCACGGAATGCGCCGATTCTGAATGCGACCGTCATGGATGGCACAGGCGAGTGTCGCGTGACGTGGTTTAACTCGTCGTATCTCTCTGACGAACTGCGCGGGGGACGCTTCGTTCGTTTGACGGGCAAAGTCGACGCGTTCAACGATCGTGCACAGCTGACTAACCCGCGCCTAACATTTCTAGAACGAAGCGAAACAGCCTTCGACGACGATCGTGATCGATTCGAACCCGTGTATTCCGCATCGGCTGCGGTCACATCGAAACAAATCGCTGCGCTCATTTCGCAGGTTCTGGAAACTCACGCGGAGCTGCTCGACGATTTTCTGCCCGAGCAGCTGCGACAATCGCGTGGACTCGCACCGCGAAAAACGGCGATTCTTCGATTTCATCATCCGACGTCTCAAGGCGATGTGGCGTCGGCAAGGCAGCGGTTGGCCTACGATGAGCTGTTGCTCAGTCAATTGGCTGTGCAGGTAAGTCGGCGACTTCGCGATACCGGGCCGAAAGCGAAATCAATTCAGATCAGCGACGAAGTCGACCAACGGATTCGCAAGCGATTTCCGTTTGAACTCTCACCGGGGCAGAACAAAGTAGTGGCTGAGATTCGCGCGAACCTGTCGACAACAAAGCCGATGAACCGACTTCTTCAGGCTGACGTCGGCGCGGGCAAGACAGCTGTAGCCGTTTATGCCGCGCTCGCGGTTGTCGCCAACAAGCAGCAGGTCGCAATGGTCGCGCCGACGGAAGTTCTCGCGAAACAGCATTTCGACAAGGTGCAACAATACCTCGCCGGCAGTCGCGTGCGAATTAGTTACCTGGCCGGCTCGGTTACGCGATCGGAGCGAAGCGTTATTCTTCGCGAATTGGTAGCAGGCAAGGTTGATCTGATCATCGGAACTCATGCGCTATTTGAGGCAGACGTTCGATTTCGCAAACTCAGCTTGGTCGTCATCGATGAACAGCACAAGTTCGGCGTTGAGCAGAGAGCAGCACTGCGAAAAAAAGGAGCAGGCGCACACAACTTGGTCATGACTGCCACACCCATCCCGCGAACGCTAGCGATGACGATCTTCGGCGAGATGGATATTTCCACGATTGAAGGAGTATTGCCCGGCAGACAGCCTGTGGTGACACGCCTTGTCACTTCTGAGAATCGAGCAAAAGCGTGGGAATTCGTTCGCGGGCGGTTATCCGTTGGCGAGCAGGCCTACATCGTCTATCCGCTGGTGGAAGAGTCGGAGGCCATGCCGCTCAAAGCCGCGACGGCAGAAGTGGAGCGATTGTCCAAATCCGTGCTGCGCGGCATCGAAATCGGCCTGCTCCATGGCCGGATGAAGCAAGCCGAAAAAGATCGCGTAATGCAGCGATTCCGCGCGGGCGAGATTCAAGTGCTGGTTTCGACGACGGTGATCGAAGTAGGGGTGGATGTATCGAACGCGACGCTGATGATCATCGAACACGCCGAAAGGTATGGGTTAAGTCAATTGCATCAGCTTCGTGGAAGAGTGGGGCGCGGCGATCGCAAATCGTGGTGTTTGTTGATGCTTAATGATGCCAACCAAAATGGGGGACGAGGAAAAGGTAGTCAGGAAAACCCCCCTGAGCCGGAACCTAATCAAGAAAGTGCCACAACATCGCGTTTGCAAATCATGTGCGAAACGAACGACGGTTTTCGCATCGCCGAAGAGGACCTGAAACTCCGCGGTCCGGGGGAATTGCTCGGCACGAGGCAGCACGGTGTCCCCATGTTCAAAGTGGCAGACCTGATAGCCGATGGGCAGTTGCTTCAATGGGCGAGGGAGGACGCGACACTGGTCATAGCTAACGACAGCCATTTGAAATCAAAAGAGAATGCTGACTTGCGGCGAGCATTGGCTGAACGGTATGGCGGGTTGATCACACTTTCAACGGTAGGTTGATCACGGCTTGACTGGTTGAAGAGTAGGTATTTTGCTACAATTGCGTTTGCGATTCAAAAAACCGGATTGGAGACGCAAGACCGGCATCTCCCCAAATCACGGAGTGATTCATGCAGTTCGCGAATAGTGGGGTAGCAAAGTGATTCGATTGATCTGGGCTCCATTTTGCACGGCCTGCCTTGGGATTCTATCCTTATGCGTCCCGCACGTAGTTGCCCTTGATGCTGAAGACGCACCCGACGCAGGCGCACTCAATTCGTCACAGTCGCACTATCGAGAAGTTCCCAACATGCCCTACATGCCGTGGTCGCCGAACGTGGCTGGTGGCGGAATCGAACATTGCGGACCGTGGGTCTACGGGCCTTACGTGAGCCGGCAGGTCAATGTCGATGCGAACGGTTGCAATATTGTGGGCGATGCAGCTAATGAACCATCAATTGCTATCGATCCGACCAACCCAGACAACATTGTGATTGGTTGGAGGCAGTTTGATTCGATCGAATCGGACTTCAGGCAGTCGGGATGGGCATACAGTCACGACGGTGGAGAGACGTGGACATTTCCCGGGTCAATACAGCCGGGCACTTTTGGAAGCGACCCAGTCCTTGCAACTCGCGCTGACGGGACGTTCTTCTATCATTCAACCTCTTCATCGCTGGCCGGAACACTCTACGAGTCGTCCGATCAAGGGGTAACTTGGCATGACACTGATTTTGGTTGCGGCGGCGACAAGCCTTGGGTCACGTTTGACACTACTGAAGGAGTTGGGCGAGACAATTTTTATTGTACGCGTTCACCGGGAATTAGCTTAGTGCGTGCGACCACGGACTGGAGTTGGGTGTCGGCTTCATTACCTCGTCCCGCAGTTTGGGGGACTATTACCGTTGCGATCGACGGTGTGGTCTTCGTGGCAGGGGCAAGTGGTTTTGCGGGTGGCCAATGTCCTGCGGGTTTGACGGCGTTTAATCGCAGCCTGAACATTCAGGACACAACGCAATCTCCAACGGTAGATTTGTCCAGCTGTGTAGATCTTGGTGGCGTGGTAGGGGAAAGCGGTGTAAATGGAATCGGACTGGCCGGACAGCTCTGGGTAGCAACAGATCTTTCGCTCGGAAATCATGACCGCGTTTACCTCTTGGCAACAACAACTTCCGGTAATGTACAGTTCATTCGCAGTACTGATGGCGGAACCACGTGGGGACCTCCTATTCAAGTGAATGATGACAATACAACACGACCGCAGTGGTTTGGCATGATGTCAGTTTCCCCAAACGGTAGAATTGACGCTGTTTGGAATGATGAGCGTAATCATAATGACTTCCGAACGTGTGAACTCTATTATGCGCATTCCACCGACGGTGGAGAGTCCTGGTCCACCAACATTCAGCTGAGTCTGTCATTTGACAAGAAGGTGGGGTATCCTGGCGGCAATAACAAACTGGGCGATTATTATCACATGGTTTCTGACGATACTCACGTGAATGTGGCGTACGCTGCAACATTCAATAATGAGCAGGATGTTTACTTCCTGAGGTTCCCCGCGTTCGATTGTAACCAGAACGGTATATCTGATCCCGAGGACATTTCAAACGGCGTTTCGTTTGATTGCGACGGCAATTCAATCCCTGATGAATGTCAGTTACTCATCGATTGCAACTCGAACGGGATTTTCGATCCTTGCGACGTATCAGGCGACGAAAGTGAAGACTGCGATTCGAACAGTGTCCCCGATGAATGCCAGCTATTTCTCGATTGCAACTCGAACGCGATTTTCGATCCTTGCGATACAGCTAGCGGCGCAAGCGCAGACTGCGATTTGAATAGGGTGCCTGATGAATGCGAGCCAGATTGCAACAAGAATTTGGTGGCCGATATCTGCGATATTACGGACCATACCAGTGTGGACTGCAACTTCAACCTTATCCCCGATGAATGTGAAGAAGCGGGTGACTTCGATGATGATGGACTACCGAACATTTGCGATCCAGATATCGACAATGACGGAGTCGCTAACGGAGCCGATGTGTGCGATCAATCTCCGCACGGATTTCCTGTACGGCTAAATGGCGCGCCTGTCGGTGACGCGAACCTCGATTGCCAAGTGAGTCTGTTTGATTACGCATTTTTTGATGATTGCCTTGCAAACGGCGGTCCCAGCATTTCGCTTCCTTCATGTGCGTTTCGTTTTGGGGTCGATGCCGACAGCGATATCGACCTTGTCGATTTCGCGAATTTCCAGCGTGTTTTCGGTACACCTTAAGATTGTTTCTCTTCCCTTCCAGAATTTCACAGCCTCAAAATGCGCAAATCGCCGGATGTTGATTCGCGCGCCTTTCGGGCGGACAATTAGCATCGGAACATTCGTCAGCTGAATCTGACGGTTCGATAGGAAGTAAGCTGCTGGCATGGAAGCAAACCGAAATTTCGTCCACCTCCACGTGCACACGCACTATAGCCTGCTCGATGGGGCAACGCGCATTGATGCGCTCGTGCAGCGGGCGAAGAAGTGGGGGATGCCGGCGTGTGCGATTACCGATCACGGGAACATGTTCGGGGCGGTGGAGTTTTATTCTGCGGCCAAGAAGGCTGGGGTGAAGCCGATCGTCGGTTGTGAGATGTATCTCGCGCGGGGGCATCGCAAGAACCGCGAAGGTGAGAACGAGCCCGGTGCGACAGGGACGAAGAAAGAGTCGTTCCACCTGCTTCTGCTGGCGATGAACCTGGAGGGGTATCGCAACCTGATGCGGCTTACCAGCATCGGATACACCGAGGGGTTCTATCGCAAACCGCGAATCGACAAGGAAGTGCTCCGCGAATTCTCCGGCGGGCTGATCTGCACCAGCGCGTGCATCGGCGGGGAGATTCCGCAAACACTCTTGAATCGAGATCGGGCTGCAGCCGAGGATGTGGCCAAGACTTATCTGGAGATTTTCGGGCCCGATCGGTTCTTCGTTGAATTGCAGGATCACAACATTTCCGAGCAGAAGACGCTGAATCCTGAACTCGTGGAGATGGCCAATCGGTTGGGCGTCGGGCTCATCGCGACGAACGACGTGCATTACCTCGAACACGATGATGTGGAAGCGCACGACGTGCTCTGTTGCATCAACACCGGTCGCCTGCTTCACGAAGAGGATCGCTTCAAGTTTCCGACGGACCAGTTCTATTTCAAGAGCTCGGAGGAAATGGCGAGCCTGTTCCCGCAGCATTCTGAAGCGATGGACAACACGCTTCGCGTGGCGGACATGTGCAACCTCGAACTGGACCTCAGCAAACGATATGCGCCGGTCTTTCGAGTGCCAGAGAATGTCACCAATGAGTCGGGGAAGACGCTCGACGATGCCGCGCTTCTGCGAAAGCTCGTTTACGAGGGCGCGGAGAAGAGATACAAACAGATCGACGATGAGCTGCGCGAACGAATCGACTACGAACTCAACGTCATTACGAGCAAAGGGTTTGCCAGCTATATCCTGATCGTCTGGGATTGTGCGCGATTCGCGCATGAAAACGGCATTCCCGCATCGGCGCGCGGGAGCGGGTGCAGCGCCGTGGTCAATTATTGCCTCGACATCAGCACAGCCGACCCGATTCGATACGGGCTGTACTTCGAGCGCTTCATGGACCCGGACCGTGATGAAATGCCAGATATCGATCTCGACATCTGTCAGAACGGTCGCGGGCGGATGATCGAATACGTGCGGCAGAAGTACGGCCACGTCGCGCAGATCATTACGTTCGGCACGCTTAAGGCGAAGGCAGCAGTCAAAGACGTTGCTCGTGTGGTTGGATTGGGTTTCGATGAAGCCAACGAGCTCACGAAGCTCATCCCGAACACGCTGAAGATGACGCTCGATCTGGCGCTGAAGCAGGAGCCTGAACTTAAGAAGCGCTATGAAGCCGACGCAAAGGTCAAGCGAATTCTTGACATTGGTCGCAAGCTGGAGGGTGTGGCGCGAAACAGCGGCGTTCACGCAGCCGGTATCGTCGTTGCCGATCAACCGCTCGTAAATTTCCTTCCGCTCTGCAAGGCCGCAGGTCAGGAGACGCTGGTCACGCAATTCGACGGCCCGACTGTGGAAAAAGTCGGTCTGCTCAAGATGGACTTTCTGGGTCTGCGTACGCTGACGACGCTCGAACGCGCGCGGCAGTTGGCTGAGAAAAGTTCGGGGCGATCCATCGATCTCGAAACGCTCGATCTGACGGATCAGCGCGTGTATGAGCTGTTCGCTCGCGGTGACACGAAAGGCATCTTCCAATTTGAATCTGGTGGCATGCGCGATGTCATCATGCGTATGCGGCCGAACCGAATTGAGGATTTGATCGCGGCCAACGCGCTCTATCGGCCCGGCCCAATGGAGTACATTCCCGATTACGTTTCGCGAAAGCACGGCACATCGTGGAACACGCCGCATCCGATCATGACGGAAGTGCTTTCTGAAACTTACGGGATCATGGTGTATCAGGAGCAGGTGTCGCGACTGGTCAATCGATTGGGGGGGATTGAACTCAAGAGTGCGTTCCGACTTGCCAAGGCGATCAGCAAGAAAAAGACGGACATGATCGAGGCTATGCGCGAGCCGTTCGTCAAAGGTTGCGAAACCAGCGGAGTGAAGCGAGAAGTCGCCAGCGAAGTTTTCGAGGACATTCTGAAGTTCGGTGGATATGCTTTCAATAAAGCGCACAGCACGGGATATGCGCTGGTCGCGTTTCAGACGGCGTGGATGAAGACGTATTTCCCGGTTGAATTCATGGCAGCGTTGATGACGTTCGAAATGTCGAGCACGGAGAAAGTCGCGGAGTATCGCGAGGAATGCAAGGAGCTTGGCATTCTGGTTGAGCCGCCGAGTATTAATGCGTCCGATTTTGATTTTATCGTGGGGCGAATTCGTGATGGAGCGGTTGCGCCGGTTGGCAAGAGAAACGGTCATGGTTCGCTTTCTCATGAAACAGCGCCAGCTGGGAATGAGATGGATAATCCTGCAAAGGGAATGTTCATGCGCTTCGGGTTGGGAGCGATCAAAGGTGTCGGCGAAAAAGCCGTCAACGCGATCGTTGCAGAGCGAAGCAAGAACGGACCGTATCGCAGCTTGTTTGATTTTTGTGAACGCGTCGATTTGATGGCGATCAATAAGGGCACGATTGAGGCGCTCATTTGTGCCGGCGCTTTTGATGACACCGGCGGCATGCGGAAGGCGCTGTTCGATGCGGCTGAGCGGGCGGTGAGTGCGGGGCAGGAGGTTCAGCGCGACCGTCGCGCGGGTCAGATGATGATGTTCGGCGGCGGGGGGGGAGAAAACGAACCGAAGCACGGTCCCGTGTTGAGCGCTGACGAATGGACCGAGGCTGACATGCTCGCGCGGGAGAAATCGGTTCTTGGTTTCTATATCACCAAGCATCCGCTGACTAGTCATGATCGATTGCTCGAATCGTGCAGCACGGCCTCCACGGTTGATCTGTCGAAATATCGCGATGGCGATTCGGTGACACTCGGTGGCATGGTGTCGAGTCTTCGCACGGTCAATGCGAAGTCGGGACGCAACGCGGGTCGAAAACTCGGCATCGTGACGCTCGAAGATCTCAAGGGGCGTGTTGAGGCGGTGGTGTTCCCTGATGATCTGACGAAGCACCGCGCGCTGCTCAATCCGGATTCAGTTGTTTTTCTAGAAGGCGAAGTGGATTGCAAGCGCGAAGAGCCGTCTATTCGCGTGTCACGCGTTGTGCCTGCGGCAGATGCGGTGGTTGAATATGCCAAGGCGCTGCTGATCGAGATTTCCGATTCGACCAACGTGGCAGTGCTCATTGCGACCCTCCAGAAGTTTCCCGGCACGTGCCCGGTTTATCTCTCCGTTCCCACCGATGATGGTTTCACTGCACAGATTCAGTGCGGTTCCGCGATTCGCGTGAAGTGCACGCCGGAATTGACATCGAGTCTTTCGTCGCTCATGGGCAGGGAGAGAATCACGATCATCGGTCCGCAGAAGCGAGCGATTCCGTTTACGGTTTCCGTTGGGCGGCAGGCCACGGTACGTGTGGTTGGGGATGTGTTGCAAACGGTCTGAGTTCATTCCATTGCCCATCGAATGTCGTGTGTGTCGGGTCTGCTGACCACCGCTGTAAACATCTTCCGAGGTCGAAATTCAGCGATGCCAATACTGAAACGCTTGGTTTTGAGTGCTTCCAAGTTTTGTCGCACCCTATTTTTCGGAAGCACGAACGCCTTTTCCGTTGGAAACCAAATTCGGATGTTTCGAAAACCCTTGTTTTGTAGAGTCTGTATTGATTCACGGGCTCCGGCCAAGATGTTTACAGCAGTGGTCTGCTGACCCGACCTACGGGTTGGCGTTTGAATTAATTGCACAGTCTTGCGTGGGCCGTTGCGTGTTTTGTCGCTACCTTAGTTCGGCGCGTCCGTACGCGGGGGTCGATTTTGCGTTTTCTTGCGTGGTGCAGGATCAATGTGCTTCGGCGCGTTGAAAAACGCGAACATTGAGCGCCGTTTTGCACGAACCAGAAATATTCACGCAAGATGCATGCGACGGCGGCGAGCGGCGATATTTGTTTTCATTGGCGTTCTCGCAAGGCACTTCGAATAACAAGACACGCGCTCGTACGAGACAGAGATTTCAGTTGGCGCCAATGTGAGATCGTTCGATCGCCCCGTTGGGGCTTTCAATTCGTGCGGGGCTTGGTACCCACGGCTTCCGCCGTGGGCTGACCGCGTGTCGCCGCTACCGCGGCTTCAGAGGAGTCGGACCTAGGGACCGACCATTAGTCTTTTCGATCGCACGGCTGGTAGGGCCGGAAAAAAGTCGGTTTTCAGGCTGTTTTCGCCTCTTTTTTCGGCCGATCTTCGGGGATGGCAACTTCCGATTTACCGGTCCGGGCAACATCTGCGTATCATTAAACCGCGATTGCGTGACAGGAATCGCGGGGGAGGAGCGTCTATTTTGTCGGATATGACCATGGCCGTTCCAATGGATTACGACCCCGAGCATCCGGTGGTCGACGCGATTCGCGAGGGCGATCGATACGCCTTCGAGGAGTTGCTTCGACGAAACGGGAAGTGGGTTCGGGGTGTGATTTTTGGGGTTCTGGGCGATCCCGACCGTGTTGATGACGTGGCGCAACAGGTTTGGACGTCTGTTTGGGAACGAATCGGCGATCTGCGGGATACCGCAAGCTGGAGGTCGTGGTTGTACCGGATGGCTCACAACGCTGCGATCGATGCAGGTCGGGCGGCCACGCGGCAACGCAAGCAGCAGAAACTGGTTCTCGCGGAACCGGTGATGCACAAGGATGCCAGCGAGCCCGATGATGCAGTCGTACGTTCCGAGACTGAAGGCAAAGTGCTGGCGGCTGTGCAAGCGCTGCCGGCGATGTATCGCGAGCCGTTTGTGCTCAGACACTTGAACGGCTGGTCTTATCAGCAAATCGCGGATGTCATGGGAATGCCCGTGGATTCGGTAGAGACGAGGCTGGTGAGAGCGAGACGATTCCTGAGGGAAGCCCTGACGGGCAAGGTAGCGTAGTTCGACCGGTGGAAATCATTCGCAGGCTGAAGCCCGCGGCTCGCTGAGCGCGAACACTGTTGGTCGAATGAATAACGCAGAATTGCGAATGCAAAATGATGAACATCGACGAGAGAATTGAACGACTCATTAACCGCCGTCTCGACGGTGAGTTGACCGAAGAAGAGCAGCTCGAGTTGAATCGCGAGTTGATTCGCAATCCCCAAGCCAACCGGTTGCTGGAGGAATATCAGCAGATCGATGATTTGGCTTGCGTGGCGATGATGAAAGCTCTCGATCGCGAAGAGACTGTTCCGGTATTGAGCAAGCAACTGCGACCGGCGACGCAACGCGTGGCGGCGGCTGAGAAGCAGTGGCGAGTGTGGTGGTTGGTTCCCGGGGCGATTGCGGCTGCGTTGTTGGCGGTGGCGTTGTCGAGGTTTACGGTGATCGCACCTAATACGGTTGCGGTGAATACTCCATTCAACGGAGAGATTCGACACCGGCTGCCTGCTGATCAGTCAAACAACATGACGGTCGGTTTCCCGACGGATAATCAGCCGCGAATCAATCGTAAGACCAATCGCAATGGTTACGGCGTCATCGGGCAGGATGGGAAGCTTTATTGGATCGAGGTGGATCACATTCGCACCGTCACACGCCCCAGTCCGCAGACCGAGGCGCAGCTTGATCGGGGCGGCATGTAACGGATGAATAAACGCAACGCCGGTTTCGGCGTGCACGTTATAGTTCGAGTTTTCTGGATATCGAAGCAGAGAAAAGGAGTGCAACATGACTAGAGGATTCCTGATTTTGCTGGCAACGTCCATTCCGCATTGGGCACTAAACAACTGGTGCCAGGCGTGCGATGAAACGGCCGGACAACAGATGGTGTGGGTTAGTGCAGACGGTGGTACAGAGGGCTGTGCCACGGTAAAGGCAATCACGGGGCAGGCTGGTGCGGAGCCGATGGTGATCGTCGCGAACGCGGTGGTCGAAGGTGACGGTCAGCAGCCCGGTCAGCCGCACATCGTCATTGCTCGTGCGTCGGCTGTGCCCGGCGCTGAAGGCGGCGAAGGCGCTCAGGAAATCAGGGTTCGCAGCTTTGTGAATCAGAAGGGTTTTGAAGATCCGAATCGCGGCTGGCTCGGCGTGTCGGTCGGCGATGTTCCGGAATCACTTTCGGCGCAGCTGGAAGATGCGGAAGGCGGCGCGATCGTTCTGAATATCGTGAAGGACAGCCCGGCTGAGAAGGCGGGTCTGCTGGTTCACGACATCGTGATTTCGGTCGGCGGCGAAGCCATCGACGGCAAGAATGAAAGCACTGTCATGCAGACGGCGAACCTCATCGGTTCACACAAGCCGGGCGATGTGATCGATATCGTTGTTCTTCGCGAAGGTGCGGAAAAGACGATCCGTGCGACGCTCGGTTCGCGTCCGAATCTCGAAGGCGTGAATTGGAAGTTCGAGACGCTTCCGCATGCACAGATTGAGGATCAGATCAAGACTCGCGGTAAGGTGTTCCAGGTAAGCCCGAATGGTCAATGGGAGTGGAAGAGCCTCGGCGATTTGCAGCACCTCGGCGACCTTCACAAGAACTTCCAGTTCGTGCCGCAGTCGGGCAACTACACGATGAAGGTGTTCGTCGACAACGGCAAGAAGACGATCAAGTCAGAGTCGAAGGACGAGGATGGTTCAACGGCGGTTGAGCAGGTTGACGGCGGCGAAATTACTGTCACGCGCACCGATGCCAACGGCAAAGTGACCACGAAGTCGTATGCGGATGCCGATGCATTGCGAGCTGCGGATGAAGATGCGGCTGAGCTGTATGATCGTTCGTCCGGCCATGTGTTCTATCAGCTTGGTGCGAACGGCGACGATGGCATGTTCGACATCAAGATCGAACTGGACGACAAGATGGAAGAGCTGACGGAGAATCTGGAAGAGAGCTTTGAGCAGGCTCAGGAAGCCTATCAAAAGGCGATGGAAGAACTGCATGAGGCTTACGGTCATCTGGCTGAGCAGCATCAGGGTCAGGGCGCTGACGGTCGCAGCGATAAGACGAACGCGAAGTCGTTCAACTGGTCGCTTGGTCCGGTTGTGCCGCTCCCTCCGCCGACGGGACTTGGCAAGGCCCGTCAGTCGTTCGAAGTGCGTCCGGATGGGATGATTGAAGTCCGCATTCGCAAAGGTGATTCAGAGCTCGTTCAGCTCTATACCAATGAAGCGGACCTGCAGCGCAAGGACGCCAAGTTGTATGAGAAGTATCAGGAGCTGATGGCTGATAATGAGTAGGAAGTGAATCCGATAACCGCGAGGCGGTGATCGGAAACGAACTCAAGGTACGGGCGTTGAAGGAATTCGACGCCCGTATCTTTTTTCGGAACACGAATGCAAATGACTGCAAGAGCCCCTCACCCTACCCTCTCCCCAATGGGGAGAGGGATTCATAGTCCCCTGCGATTATAAGACCTCCCTTAATCCCCCCTTGTGAAGGGGGGAGATTGTGCTCGTGATCTTCATCTCTTTGATTTGCTTCGATCGGGTTCGTATTCGACATTTGCAAGACTGGAACACTGCCGCGCTACAGCGAAGTCCGGCAAGAGGGTAAGGGTTTCAATGGGTGAAAGGAGCAACCTCATGTTCTGTCTGAAAGAAAGAGCCAGAGAGTTTCTGCGATCCGAAGACGGCCCCACGGCAACCGAATATGCGGTTCTCATCGCTGTCATCTGCATTGCGGCGATCTCGACGCTGAGCACATTCGGTCAACGCGTGGAGAACATTTACGTGTCGATCGAAAACGCTGTCGGCGCGTTATGATCTAACCCGCTGACCAGAAAGAAACCCCCACCCTACTGCCGGTGCTCGCGCCGGTTCTCCCCACTCCATTCTGCATTCGCGAGACCTCGGTCTCGCTCGAATCCGGTCCATCCCCAGATCAACTTGTAATCAGTCCGCCACGAGTGGGATTGATTATTCCGCCTACATACTGGTCCCGTTTCGTAAGGCTATACATGAACAACAAGAGGTCGATTATCGCTCACATCGCAGGTTCTGAGAATGCACGGACAGCCGCCGTCGTTCGAGGCTTTTGTCCGATAGCTGTGCCATTATATGGCACTACCGAACAAAAACTGGTGATTTCATTTGCTCGCAGCATCGATGTTTCATACGTTTCTTCTGGTGCTGATTCACACGTCAGTGAATGACGAGTGACTTGCATGAGGGGAATTGAAAGTGAATACTGACACTTCTCCTCATGGTACCCCGGGTGACCTGTGTCGACGGCCTTTGGCGTTCGTCGATCCTCGCTCGCGGTCAGCTCCGAACTTAGTTCCATAGCAACTCGCGCCCATCAGGAGGTTCGAGGATTAAAAGAGATGGGGTCGGACAAGCATTGTGCGTCCGGAACCCATACGAATCTTCGTGTGGCTGCCACCGGCAGTCAGCAACTCGAGAGGAGCAACCAATGATTAATGTTCTGAATCGTGCAAAGCAATTCCTTCAGTCAGAAGATGGCCCGACCGCGACTGAATACGCGGTGATGCTTGCCTTGATCATTATCGTCGCCCTGGGCGCGATTACTGGTCTCGGTACGACGGTCGACGGCATCTTCACGAACGTCGACACGAACCTGCAGGGTCTCTAGCAGACCATTGATCTGTTAGGCGTTCTTTCGCGAGTTGCCTGACAGAGGGCGCGTTTCCGGCGGGTGGGCGTCATCGGTTCTCGGTGGCGCCCACCGCCTGTACGTACGCAGAATAGGCAAATGGGGGAGCAGGTGACTCGCATGGTGAATGTAGATTGTTCACCTGAACCACTGATCTCCTGATCCAAGTAATAGGAGGGGAGAACGCTGGGACAAGTTTGGGAAGAAGTGGTCGTTAGATCCGAAGCGGACGGCGACCAACTTAAGTAATTCAAGGAGGCGTTCTCATGGCAATAGGTTTCTGGGAAATCACTTGTGCGATCCTCGTCCCCGGAGTTCTCTGGGCGTCGTGGATCGATTATGCGCAGCGTCGAGTACCGAACTGGTTGAATGCATCGCTGATGGTGATCGGTTTCGCCGTCCAGGCAGCCTTTTTCGGCTGGGCTGGCGTGTCGACCGGTTTCCTCGGTCTGCTCACCGGTTTTGGTTTGTTGATCATTCCGTGGCTGATGCACGGGATGGGTGCGGGTGACGTGAAGCTGATGGCGGCCATTGGTGTTTGGCTTGGTCCGCTCATGACGCTTTATTCGTTCGCTCTCGGCGCAGTCATCGGCGGTGTGGCGGCGGTTGTCATGATCATGTCAACCGGTCGACTTCGCATGGCCTACGTGAACATGTCCACGATTCTGACGAAGTGTTCGAATTCGAAGACGATGTTCACGGAGTTTGGAGCCGCGAAGAGTTTCGGCGTCACGTCGCAATTGCTTCCCTACGGTGTGCCGTTGACCGCTGGCACGCTCGTGATCCTGGGTGCAAAAATGTTCGGTTGGTGGGGAGTGTAACCTATGTTCAGAGGTTGGAAGTTACTGGCCGCGCGTCGTCGCGGCTCAAATCGTTCGCGTGCAGCCGCTGTTGTTGAGTTCGCGGTTGTATTGCCGCTACTGCTGTCGATCCTGTTCGGAATCATTGAGTACGGTTGGGTGTTCATGGTGCGGCAGACGTTGCAGAACGCCGCACGTGAAGGTTGTCGTATCGCGGTTCTTTCGACTTCGGTCGAGCCGTACACAAACGTCACTGCGCGCGTCGCTGAAGTTATGAGTCCGACTGGGCTCACTTCATACACCGTGCAGATGACCCACGCATCGGACGGAAACCCAACCGAATCGGTGATCGTTTCTGTTCCCTACTACGACGTATCGCTGATGGGCGGGTTTTTCGGCACGGCGAATTATGACCTGCGCGGTACGTGCAGCATGCGCAAGGAGGGTTCAGATGACGAATAACTCGGCTAAATCGCGAGTGACGTTGCCAAGTTCGGGCGCTCCACAGAGACCGCACCGACTGGTTTCGTGCCTTGTGGGGCGGGTTTTTATTGCGGCCCGAAACGAAATGCGTCCCCTGTCACTTGCTACGGGCGCGGGTCGGAAATACCGAACCGCATCGTGTGGCAGTTGCAGGGGATAGGGTCCAAAAAATCGAGCGTGTAATTCGAAAGTAGTCGCGGTTCTTCCGATAAGCCTCAGGAGCATCACGGAAGACTCATGCGACTAAGGTGGTAGTACGTTGAGTCAATACGCCGGTGATGCAACGTCCGAAAACAGACTAAGTGATCTCAACTGGGGTTCTACTAAAGCAGAGGACGGAACATGAAGGGCAAGGCGATCATACCGTTGGTATTGGGTTTATGCGTCGGTCTCGTCGCAGTCAAGTTACTTGTTGACACTTTGAAAAAAGCTCAGGCGTCGGGTGGCGGTAAAGCGATTACGGCCGTTCGCGCCAAACAGGACATTGATGCTTTCGCCGTAATCACGGCGGAAATGGTTGAGCTGGTTCAAACTTCGGATTCGAAGTTCGCCCCGACTCAGGAGCGAATGGATAAGCTGGAATCTGTGATCGGTCGCGTGACCGGCAAGTCGATTCCGCAACACGCACCGGTGCTCTCATCGATGTTGGCACCAGAGGGAACCGCTTCAGGCATGGTGGGTCGAATTCCTATGGGATTCCGAGCGGTGTCTGTCGAAATCGACGAAGTGTCCGGCGTTGCCTATCAGCTCAAGCCGAATGACTGGGTCGACGTGATTGTGGTTATGGACATTGATTCGGGAAACGCACGTCGCAAGAAGAAGACCGTTGCAGAAGTAATTTTGCAGCATGTTCAAGTTGCGGCCATCGGGCAGGCAACCACGGGTAAGCCAGGCGAAGGCGCTTCCAAGGTCAAGGCCGCAAAGTCAGCAACATTGCTAATTCCTGAAGAAGATGTACCAAAGCTCCATCTAGCCGGCACACGAGGGAAACTGACGCTTGCGATGCGCGGCGACGATACAACGATCGTGGCACATCCGGCTACAGCGGATAGCGATGCTTTGCTAAAGAATAACGAACTGGAAACCGTGGTGGAGCAGCCGCAACAACCATCAACCGCTACGATTCTTCAACAACTTCAGCAGCACCAGCTTGCTTTGTCGCAACAGGCGCGGCCAGAACCGGAAGTTACGATGCCGCACGCTGTAACTCTATGTCGTGGTTCAGCGATTCAAGGCGTGCCAACAGTCATTCAGCAGATGTTCTTCGAGTCAAAAGACTCGCCCAGACTAATCAGTATGTCTGATGGGCCGGTCAACTCGGGAGAGCAAATGATGAATTCGCGGAGAGGAACGCGGCAACAGCCGAACGCGGTTCCGATGGATCGCGATTCACAAGCACCGGACGAAGTTGAAGCCTCCAAGGGCGGCAACTCTTAGAGTAGTCAGACCAGGTTGAGGAGAGTGAGAATGTTCTACACCGTCAGGGAAGACAGCGGACGCACGTCGCCGCGGTCATGGGGTCTTAAGGGCTTCATCCGCCAGGGCTTGGGCGTTTGTACGATCTTTGCCACATGCCTGACAACGGTCGAGGTATGTGCACAGGCAAACAACGCACAGCAGGGATTCAAGGCGACTGTGATGGATGCGTCCGGCAGCATTCAACGGGTGACGGTACCGCAGTTTCGCAGTGTCACTGTCGAAACCACGGTAGAAGTCAGCCGCGCGGATGTAATGGCGTCGCACATTGCCGACGTTCAGGTCATCAGCCCGAAGCGCTTGTATGTCACCGGTAAGTCGTACGGCAACACAAGCGTCATTCTGATGGCTGGCGACCAGAAGCAATACACATTGGATGTGACGGTAGAACTCGACCTCGAACGGTTGAATGAGTCATTACGCAGCGTTGATCCGCTGAGCAAAGTGGAAGCGAAGTCCGTACTCGGCAACATCGTGCTGACCGGAACCGCGTCCAACGCCGCCAGAGCCAAGCGCATGGTGGAATTGGCGCAGGTCTTCCTGCCGCGATACCCGGATGGTCGTCCATCGACGTCGACGGTCCAGAATTATCTGGAAGTCGCCGGCGAGCAGCAGGTTCTCTTGCGGTGCGTGGTGGCGGAAGTCAACCGCAGCTCCGTTCGCGAACTGGGCGTGAATGGTTTCCTCGCAGGCGATGATTTCCGCGATGCGTTCCTCGTGAATCAGCTTGGCGGCATCAACCCGATCAACATCGGTGCCGCTGCGGACACAAACGTTACGGGCACGATTCCGTTCCTCACGGGTTCGGATGGTATCCCAATTTCCAAGGCGAATACGCTGTCGCTCGGTTTTCCGCGCGTGCAGATGCAGTTGTTCCTCAAGGCGATGCAGGATAACTCGTTGTTGAATATTCTGGCTGAGCCGAATCTGGTGGCCATCAGTGGCGAGACGGCGTCGTTCCTGGCGGGTGGTGAGTTTCCGATTCCTGTTCCGCAGGGCAACCAGCAGATCACGATTGAGTTTCGTGAGTTCGGCGTGCGTTTGAACTTTACGCCGGTGGTTCTCGGTCAGCAGATGATTCGGCTCCGCGTCGCACCGGAAGTCTCAGAACTGGACTTCTCGACGTCGGTTCAGATCCAAGGATTCGTGGTTCCGGGACTGACGTCGCGCGCCACGGAAACCACGGTTGAACTGGGCAGTGGTCAAACGATTGCCATCGCGGGCTTGTTGAACGAGCAGATTCGCGGAATCGCGAGCCGTATTCCGGGTCTCGGCGACGTTCCGGTTCTTGGCGGATTGTTCCGGTCGGTGAACTACAAACGTTCGTTGTCGGAGTTGGTCATCCTGGTGACGCCGGAAGTTGTGGCGCCGCTCGATGCACACCAGACGGTGAAGCTACCGGGCAGCGACAAGAAGGACCCGAACGATTTCGAGCTGTACGCACTCGGTCTGATCGAGGGCGGATTGCTTGAGAAGAGAAAGAAGGATGCCGAAGGTGCTGCTCCGGCTACATCTGATGAAGTGAGCATCCAACGAGATGAACTCTCCATCCACGGTCCCTGGGGACACGCGGGAATGGTAGAGCAATAAGACAATCGCTCTCCGCGTACCCGCAAGGGTACGCGGAGAAGTGCGCCTGTTCGTCCGGGAGGAGGCGAACGTTCGTGGTCTGTGGTTTCGAAACCATGGGCCGAGTGGCGCAATCGTATCGGAGGGCGAAAGATGCGTGCATTTATGCGACTGGGTACAACGACCGTACGCAAACGTGCGGTCGTGGCGGTGCAAGTCGCCGTCCTGATGGTGGTCTTGCTGGGGTTCGCGGTGCTGACAGTTGACGTCGGCGCGCTGTACAACAACAAGGCGGACCTTCAGCGAACGGCGGACGCGGCTGCCTTAGCGGCGGCGGCGAGACTCGTCGACTACAGCGACGGGGAAGATCCGGTTACGGTTGCGCGCGAGACCGCACTCGACTACACGGTGCGCAATCCGGTATTCGGGAACAACGTGTCCATCGACACCGGTTCGGACGTCGTGTTTGGACGCGCTACTTACAGCAATTCGACCGGACAATACACGTTTACAGAAACGGAAGTCGCACCTGACGCGGTTCGCGTGCGCGTGCGAAAGACCGCCGATTCTGAAAACGGGGCGGTCACACTCTTCTTCGCCCGGATCTTCGGTCACGAAAGCACCAACATGAGTGCGGAAGCGTTGGCCGCTGCCATGCCGCGCGATATCGCGGTTGTGGCGGACCTCTCGGCCTCGCATACCGACGACAGCGAGTTTCGTAATTATCAGCTGACAAACATCAACATGTTTGAGGTGTGGGATGATCTCCCGGGCGGTGACGACGACGTCTCCGCATGTGACAACGTTACGTGCGCGTCGGGCCAGGTCTGCTCGGGCGGCGCTTGCGTTGCGGCAGGTCCGGGCAACACGGCGGGTCCGTCGTGGGGCTACATGGATAATCTGGGGTGGGGAACCGCCAACATCTCGACCACCTATAACCCAACGACAGATACGGGTTTAGTTCGACTCCAGTACAACTCGAACTGGAGCGTGTCGGCGCTGAATACCTATATGCAATCGCGCGGTTACAACACCGCGGAGCGTAATGCGCTCAACAGTTCGGCGAACGATTCGAGCGGTGGTTATGCGAATCGCGTGGCTGTCGCCCTTGGTTTGGCCAACTGGAACAGCGGAATTCCGGGCGGACGTTGGAGCACAGTCGGTGCGCCGGCCGGTAATAACAACACGATGGTGGGTTCGAACGAGATGTCCTGGCAGGTTGGTATTCTTGGGGCATCCGCCAGTTCGTCGTCGGGCATTTGGTTGGACTACATCGACAACTATGTCCGCCAGACCGGCAACGAGATGTACAGCGCGAACTCAAACTTCCGCTATCGATACGGTATCAAGACGTTCATGAACTACCTGCTCGAGAAGCGTGTATCGAACACGCAGACTCCGGCGCTGGCGAATACCCGCACGCAGCCGATGCAGGCGGTGAAGGATGCCGTTTCGTATATGACCACGACGATTGCCGATCTGGATACAGACGATCAGATTTCGCTGGAAATCTATGGCACGACTGCGCGTCACGAGGTGAACTTGACCAAGGATCACCACCTCGTCAGCGATCGTCTGAATGCCATGCAGGCTGGCCATTATGACAGCTGGACCAACACCGGTGGCGGTATCATGAAGGGTATCCAGGAGTTGACCAGCACGCGTGCCAGAGGCACAGCCCGCAAGGTCATTATTCTGTTGACGGACGGTAACGCGAACGTGGACTCTTCAGGCAACACCAATACCGAATCGGGCGGTAATGCCTACGCCCTGGCACAAGCCAATGCCGCGGCTGCCCAAGGAATTCGCATTTTCGCGGTTTCCGTGGGTGCTGACTCAAATACGGATTTGATGCAGCAGATTGCCGATATTACCAATGGAGAGCACTTCCATGCGGAAGGCTCCATTGAGGAATATAGCGCAGAGCTTGCGGAGATTTTTGGTCGGTTGGCCGGTCGTCGACCGGTTGAACTCATCCAGTAGTTTTCGGACTTCGAGACCGGCGGAGTCATATCCGCCGGTCTTGATTCCCCTCAGCCGATCCCATCGCCGCAATCCCACCTGGAAGTGCAAAGGAAACGGTAAACCGGATCGATGGGAAAAGACGCCCGATTCATCATTCTCAACTCCGACGATACGTTCGCAGCCGAACTGCGGGGCATGCTGCTGCAGTTTCAGGGCGTGAAGATCATCGCGGAATTGGACGAACCCGCGCTTCTCGGTCAAGCCGTCAAGCAGTTTCCCGCCGACATCGTACTGGTAAACCTCGATCCTACACCCGAAGCCATTCTGCCCATCGTCGGCGAGGTTATCGCTGCTAATCCCAACCTGGCATTTTTCGCCACATCGTCGGTCTCAGATGGTCCGCTGATTCTCAAGGCCATGCGGTCCGGCATAAAAGAGTTTCTACCGAAGCCGATTGACGGAAAATCTCTTGGCGATGCCTTGGAAAAGATTGCCGCAGTTCGCACGGACAAGCAGACGCACGGGCAGCTGATTACCGTGATGGGAAGTTCCGGCGGAGTTGGAGCGACCACCATTGCGACGAATCTCGCCGTCGAACTGGCAGCGGTGGCGCAGGGTAGGGTGGTGCTGGTCGATCTTGATTATCGATTCGGTCAGGTAGGCACACTTCTCGACGTTGAACCAAATTACACGCTCGCTGACCTCTGCCATTCGCCGGAGCAAATGGAGCTTCAAATTATCGAGCGCGCCCTTGTGAAGCACAGCAGCGGCGTTCAGGTACTCTGTCGTCCTTCAAGTTTCGCACAAGCAGACACCATTACAGCCGCGTCGTGCGTGGGGTTATTGTCCGCGTTGCTGCAACACAGTGAATACGTTGTCGCGGACGGGCCCAGTCGACTCGAACCGAACGCGCGGGCTGTGCTTGACGTCTCAGATGTGAACCTTCTCGTCATGCAATTGCTCGTGCCAAGCGTCCGTAATGCGCTGCGCATTATCGAGGGCATGCGCGAGAGCGGCTATAACCTGGACCGTACTCGACTGATCTGCAATCGCATCGGAAAAGACTCCGGCAATCTGACTCTCGAAGACGTCGCCGACACGCTTGGTAAAGAAGTGTTCGCACAAATACCGGACGATTGGACGACGATCAGCGGGGCCATCAACCTTGGGGAACCGTTATTGACTTTCGGTCCGCGAAGCAAGTCGCGGACTGCCATTCAGAAAATCGCCGAAGGGCTGCATACGCCACAAACGCAGGCCGATGATACAGATACGCGCAAGAAAGGCCTGATCGGACGTATCTTCGCCGCCAGCTGATCGGTCCCTCGCGAATGTTATGGTGAAGTAGGATGCGAGTATGCGCTCGCAACCGGGGGTACTTCACACGACGCACAAGGGGTTCGTCATTCATGTTTGGGAAAAGAACGAGTACGACTGTGCCACCGCCGCCTGCTGCGCCCGCGCCGCCGCCTGCGGCAGCGGCGGGTAAGGGGACGCTGGGCAAGCCTCTAGGGCAAACGGCTGCACCGCCCGCTAACAAACCAAAGGTAACGAAGGAAAAGAATGATCAATTCAGTGCGCTTAAGATGCGCCTGCACCGAAAGCTGATTGACCAGCTCGACCTCACGCGCATGGTCGGCGACGAAGACACGCTTCGAAACCAGGTCAAAGAGCTCGTCGCCCATCTGGCGGATCAGGAAAACACGCTGCTTAATTTCAACGAAAAGCAGCGCCTTATTTCCGAAGTGCTGGACGAGACGTTTGGCCTTGGACCGCTAGAGGTTTTGCTCACTGACTCGACGATCAGCGATATTCTGGTCAATGGGCCCAAGAAGGTATACATCGAGCGACGCGGCAAACTCGAACTCACCGAAGTCGAGTTTCGCGACAACTCGCACCTGATGCACGTGATCGACAAGATCGTCAGTGCGGTCGGTCGACGGTGCGACGAAACCAGCCCGATGGTCGACGCGCGATTGCAGGATGGAAGCCGCGTGAACGCGGTCATTCCTCCGCTGGCGATCGACGGCGCGTCGATGTCGATTCGTCGATTCGGCGCCGACCCGCTCACGTGGGATGATTACATTCGCTACAAGTCGGTGACGCCGGAAATGCGCGACTTCCTACAGGCGTGCGTGAAGGGTCACCTCAATATTCTGGTGGTCGGCGGTACGGGCTGTGGAAAGACAACCCTGCTGAACAACCTTTCGTCTTTTATTCCAAACGACGAACGTATCGTGACGATTGAGGACGCGGCTGAGTTGCAATTGCGGCAGCCGCACGTTGTGCGACTTGAGACTCGTCCAGCGAACATCGAAGGCAAAGGTCGCATTTCGATTCGCGACCTGCTGGTCAACAGTCTTCGTATGCGTCCCGACCGAATCGTGGTCGGTGAGTGTCGCGGACCGGAAACGCTGGACATGCTCCAGGCTATGAATACCGGTCACGACGGATCGCTCACCACGATCCACGCCAACAGCACGCGCGACGCTGTCGCGCGCGTTGAAACGATGGTCATGATGGCTGGGTTCGAGCTGCCGCTCCGCGCGATTCGCCAACAGTTCGCGTCCGCGATCAACGTGCTGGTGCAGGCGCAGCGACTCACCGGCGGTGCAAGAAAAATATGCAGCGTCACCGAAGTAACTGGCATGGAAGGCGACATCATCACCATGCAGGACATATTCTCGTTTGAGCAACTGGGAGTGAACTCGACAGGTCGAGCCTATGGGCAGTTTCTCGCTACGGGCATCCGCCCGTCATTCCTCGATCGCTTAAAGTCCTGCGGCGCGGACATAGATCCCGCGATCTTCCAGCGACAGGTGCTCGTTAAAGATGATGTCGATTAAGGGGTCAATGCAGAGGGAACCGTTATGCAGGTGTTAGCCTCATACTCAATGCTCGCAGCGTCCGACGCGGTCATGTACGCGCTGCCTGTCGTGGGATTCATGTTGCTTTTTTATGGCATCTACCAGGTTGTCATAGAATCGCGCGTGTCGAGCCGCAAGAAGACGCAAGAGCGACTTCGCGGAGGTCGCTCTGCGCAAGAGAAAGTGACGAACTCCATTCTTCGCCGCGGCGTGGGAGGGAGTAAGAACACCTTCGCCGACGCCATATTCGGCAAGCTGAGTTTCATCCCGCGCATGCAGTCGATGCTCGATCAGGCTGACATTGATTGGTCGGCCTCGCAGATGATGCTCAATTTGGCGGGCGGCGGTCTGCTGGTTGCTGTCGCTCTCTTCGTGTTGCAGTTCCATCCGGTGGCAGCGATGGGATGCGGCGCGGGCGTCGTATGTCTTCCTTTGTTCGTCATTAACTTCAAACGTGCCAGCCGCATGAAGAAGCTGGTCAATCAGCTTCCGGACGTGTTCGACATGATGGGGCAGGCCCTGCGTGCAGGACACTCGCTCGCGGGTGCCATTCAAACGGTTTACGAGCAGATGCCGCCGCCGATCGCGACGGAATTTGCGCAGGTCTATCACGAGCAAAACCTCGGCGTCAAAGTAGAGGAAGCGTTGAATTCGATGGCCCAGCGTGTGGACTCGCTAGATATTCGCTTCTTCGTCACGGCGGTCATGATCCAGCGACAAACGGGCGGCGACTTGGCTGAAGTGCTCGATAACATCAGCACGGTCATTCGTGGTCGAATTGAGCTGCAGGGTCTGGTGCGCGGATTGACGGCTGAAGGTCGTTTGTCCGGATGGGTGCTCTTTGCGCTGCCGTTCATCGTGTTCCTTGGCTCTATGGTTCTCAATCCAAAGTATGCGAACACGCTGCTGGAGGATCCGCGCGGTCAGATGATGCTCATGGTGGCTGGCGGTATGCAGCTGATGGGTATCGCGATGATTCGCTGGATCGTGAACATCAAGGTTTGAGTTGAAGTGCCGCTCGACGGTGATTTGAAATTCTGACGGTCGATTGGCCGTTTGTGCGATAATCGAGGAGTCCGCACCATGAATCTTTATTTGCTTGGCGGCATGCTGGTGGCGAGCGTCGCGCTCATTATCTACTCGCTGTGGCCGAAGTCGAACGACAACGGCGAAGCAATCAAACGCCGTATGACAGGTCGAAACCCGCAGGCGGCGGTGTCTGCTATTCGCAAGCAGGCGAAAGAGTCTGTGGCCAGAAAGGTGCTCGATAAGGTCGCACCGATCGCGGTTCGGCCTTCGATGACCAGCAACGTTGAGGAAATGTCGAAGCTGCGTATGCGGCTCGCGGCTGCCGGTTTGCGAAGTGACACGGCGCCGAAGACGTTTCTAGCCAGCAAGACCATCGTGGCCATATTGCTGGGAATGGCGACGCTCATCTTTTGTCTGGCCAAGTCATATGAGCTGCCGATGGTGGCGGGTGTCACGATGATCGGTATGGCGGTCGGATTTGCCTCTCCGGACTTCTGGCTAAGCATGGCCACCTCCAAGCGGGCGGAAATGATTCGGAACGGTCTGCCGGACACGCTTGACCTTCTGGTTATTTCCGTGGAATCCGGACTTGGTCTTGATGCGGCGTTACAACGTGTCGGCGACGAAATGCGGCCTGTGCATCCCGCGTTGTCTGAGGAAATCCAGATCGTGACGCTTGAATCGCAGATGGGTATTCCACGCTCGGAAGCGCTGATGAACCTGACCAATCGAACGGGCATCGATGAGGTGCGTTCGCTGGTCGCGATCGTGAATCAGGCAGAGCGGTTCGGAACCAGCATCGCTCGTGCCTTGCGAAATCAGTCCGATGCACTTCGTACGAAGCGTCGACAGGCGGCGGAAGAGCGTGCTCAAAAGACGACCGTTAAGCTGATGGCGCCGTTGATTCTGTTCATCTTCCCGGCGATTCTCGTCGTGTTGGCTGGTCCTGCGGCGCTGAAGATGATCGAGACGCTGGGTAATACGCCGGGATTGTTGTAAACGCGGCGAATTCTCGCTCATATCATTGAAACGATCGCGGAAACCTGGTGGCTTGGTATAGCTGCCAGGTTTTTGCGTTTTTTGTGTCGCCCCATTTGGGGCTCCAGATCTTGCAGGATCGCATACCCACGGCTTCCGCCGTGGGCTAGCCACGTTTCGCCGCTCCCGCGGCTACGGATGTGTCGGGTCTGCGGACCCGACCTACGGGCTGGTATGATTCCGGCTTGGATAGCATGCCCCAAGCCCGAGCTACCTGAATTCCCCGTGCATGGCGGCGCTGCGCTTGGCCATGCCACCCACATCAACAAATCATACCAGTACTCTGCACTGCGGCGCTTCAGCAACTTATTGTGTGACTTGAGCGCGTGCAGATAGAATGGTTGGGTTGTCTTGCACCGCGCTCCAAGTATGGCTTACGTTAGACCATGAGTGGCAGACGCGTTCTGATTTAACCTATGCGAAGTGATTGATGTCAAGCACTGGCACAAACTTTGGTCAGGATTTCAAGCCGCGATTGCGGCCGATTGAACCGTTTCGAGTCGAGGACGGGAACGGGACGCCGATCGGGCTGCGCGATCGCAGCGGGATGTCGCCGGTTGTGCTGGCGATTTCCGAGGGCGCGCTTTTCCTGCTGAGCATGATGGACGGCCACAATACGCTGGCGGAGATTGAGTCGCAGTTTGAGACCAGGTCTTCGCGGAAGCTGCCGAATGGTGCATTGGTGTCGCTGGTTGGGCAGTTGGATCAAGCGCTGTTTCTTGAAGGGCCAAAGTTCGAGGAGCATTTTTCGGCGCTGCAGAACGCCTATCGCAATCGCGGCGTGCGTGCGATGCCGCACGCTTCTGAGTTGGGTATTGTCGACGCGTCGGGTTCGATTTTCAGAGATATGCTGGAAGGCGTCGAAGCTCGTGGATTGGGCGGCGCGATTCAGGGTTTGATCGTGCCGCATCTGGATTATGAGCGCGGGCGGCCATGCTATGCTGCGGGGTATTCCACATTGCGAAATCGAAAGGTGCCGGATCGGGTCGTGATATTGGGGACGAATCATTTCGGACGGTCTACTTCGGTTGTTGGAACTGCCTGTGCTTTTGAGACGCCGTTGGGCACGACGACTGTGGATCGCGAACTACTTTGGGGATTGGAAGCTGAGTGCGGTTCGCTGACTGAGTTTGAGCTCGACCATGCACGCGAGCATTCCATCGAGCTACAAGTTGGGTGGCTGCAACATATCTTCGGCGCAGAGAACTTTGAGATGCTCGCGTTCTTGTGTCCAGACCCATGCGGGCCGACAGGTACGAGTCCGTACGATAGTCGCGGCGTTGACCTTCGCGTGTTCGCCGATTCACTGCGATCCTCGCTGAATGACGGCAAGGACACGCTGCTGATTGCCGGTGCGGATTTCAGTCATGTGGGACAGGCGTTCGGGGCTGATCCTGTACTGGATGTGGGTTTTCTGGAGACGGTGGGGCGGCGCGATCGGGAAGCCATTGAATGGCTGGGGCTTGCAAATCCGGAGAAGTTTGTCGCGTGTGTGGCGGTCGATGACAACTCGACCAGAATCTGTAGCATGGGGTGCATGTATGTGCTGGCTACTTTGCTGCCGCAGGCCAAGGTGACGCAGCTCGGGTATCACCAGGCGGTCGATCATGAGTCGCAGACCTGTGTGACTTGTGCTGCATTGGCATACACTTCAACATCGTGAATCTTGCACAATGGCATCGGCGTGTCATAGAGGGCCGGGGGCTGTCGACGTGGCCGGTGCGCGCGGGGCTGCGTGTTCTCGAAACGATCTACCGGTTTGGCGTTGACGCGCGCAACGCGAGGTTTGACCGTTTCGGCCCCAGCGTTCTTCTTGATAAGCCGGTTATCAGTGTGGGGAACATCACCGTCGGCGGGACCGGCAAGACGCCATTTGTTGTTTATCTGATTGAACGGTTGAGAGCGGCGGGGCGACGGCCTGCGGTGCTTGCGCGCGGGTATGGCGAGCGCGCTGGGGTTCCGAATGATGAAGAACTGCTGATTCGAGGGCGATTTCCGGATTTGCTGTATGCGGCGCATCGCGAGAGGGAGCGCGGGGCGGAGACGGTGAAGCCGGGCGCGCCCGATGTCTTTTTGTTGGATGATGGATTTCAGTACCGCAAGCTCAAACGAAACCTGAATATCGTTCTTATTGATGCGACGTGTCCGTTTGGGTTTGAGCATGTCTTGCCGAGGGGTTTGCTGCGCGAGCCAGCTCGATCGCTGGTGCGGGCTGATGTGGTGGTGATTACGCGGGCGGATTTGGTGAGCGAGGCGGAATTGGAGCGGATTTCAAGAGTCATTCGTTCACATGCGGCGTCTGCTCCGGTGCTGAAGTGCCAGCATGTTGTCACTGGCGCTGAGTGGATTAAGGGCGGCGAGGTTTCAGATGGGTTGAGGGGAAAACATGTGACGCTGATGTCGGCGATCGGCAATCCTGGTGCATTTAGGCGCACAGTTGAATCGATGGGGGCGACGGTTTTGAACGAGGTCGTTTTTCCAGATCATCATTCATACGATCGGAGTGATCTCGATCAGTTAGAAAAAGCGATGAAAGCCTCGTCGAGTTCGATCGTGGTTGTAACCGAGAAGGATGCGGTGAAGCTTCGAGAGTTAGATCATCCTGTTCTGGAGCGAACCGCGTTCGTGCGAGTCGCGATCGAGTTTCAGGGGAATGACGCTATAATTCTCGACAAGTTGATTAACGAGTGCTTCAAGTAAGGTAGTGCCCGCCTTGTGGAGATTTAGTTCGTTTTGAACATCGATGTTTTAATTTTTGGCGGCGGTGTGGCTGGGCTTTGGACGCTCGATGAGCTGCATCGTCGTGGGTTGCGCGCGCTGCTGATCGAGAGTCATGCGTTGGGGGCGGGGCAGACGATCGCGGCTCAGGGGATATTGCACAGCGGGCTGAAGTATGCGCTCAGCGGTTTACTTAATCCGGCAGCGGGGATTGCCGGTCAGATGACCGATCTTTGGCGGCGATGTTTGGCGGGTGTGAGCACGCCAGAACTAAGTCGCGTGCGCGTCAGCTCACCCTGTTGTTATTTGTGGCGGACGGAATCGATCTCGTCGTCGTTGGGGATGATTGGTGCGAAGCTTGGTTTGCGCACGCCAGCCGTAAAGGTGGACGCAAGAGATCGGCCGGCGATTTTGAAATCGTGTCCGGGCGAGGTTTTGCGGATCGATGAACCTGTTATCGATGTGGCGTCGTTGCTTGGCGAATTGGCTGCAAAACACGCCGAGCGAATTATACTGGTACATGATGAGCGGCAACTGCGATTTGAG
This sequence comes from uncultured Phycisphaeraceae bacterium, assembly GCA_964494205.1. Taxonomy (GTDB): domain Bacteria; phylum Planctomycetota; class Phycisphaerae; order UBA1845; family UBA1845; genus JBBTCX01. Next base: position 36,239 of record CAZBRD010000003.1, read on the forward strand.
ATGAGTGGTGCAGCGCAGGTCGCATCTGTTTTCATTCGCGCGCGCGAAAACACGCAAGAGCTTCAAATCAAGCCCAAATGGGTTGTATTGACGGGTGGCGCGGGCAACGAAGCGTTACGAAAATCGTTTGGAATGGACGCACCGATCATGCAGCGCCGACCCTTACACATGGTGCTGGTTCGCGGGGCTATTCCGGCGTTGTTTGGACATTGCATTGATGGAAGCAAGACTCGTGTTACCATAACGAGTCATATCGCGGGCAGCGGTGACACGGTGTGGCAGGTCGGCGGGAATGTGGCTGAACAGGGCGTGTCGCTGTCGGAATCAGAGCTGATTGCTTTCGCACGCAAGGAAGTGACTGCGGTATTGCCCGGATTCAAACTAAACGAAACCGAGTGGGCGACGTATAGAATTGATCGCGCAGAAGGAAAGAACGCGTTGGGATCAAGGCCAGATGGACCCGATGTGCGACGCGAAGGAAATGCGATAACTGCTTGGCCGACGAAGCTAGTGCTGGCGCCCAGGTTGGCGGTGATGGTAGCTGATGAAATTGGCGACGGGGCAAATGGAGACGCAGGCGATTTTTCTTTGCCTGCGGATTGGTTGAGACCGACTGTGGCATCACCGCCGTGGGAGACTGTCAAGGTGTGGCACTCGTGAAGCTGACATGGCCGCCGCTGGGTTTTGGTGCGTTCAAGATCGGCCGCAATACGGGCACGAAGTATGGGGTTGATTATGAATTGCCCGATGATGCGGCTGTGTCGGTTCTGCTGAATGGATTGCTTGACCTTGGGGTGACATACGTTGACACTGCGCCTGCCTATGGTTTGAGTGAAGTGCGCATAGGTAAGGCGATCGGGCATCGTCGAACCGAGTTCGTGCTATCAACCAAGGTCGGTGAGCATTTCGAGAACGGCCAGTCGCGGCATGATTTTTCGAGTCACGCGGTAACCAAGAGTGTCGAGGAAAGTCTTCGTCGTTTGCGAACCGATGTATTAGATGCAGTGTTCATTCACTCCAGCCGGGACGACCTGAACGTAGTAACGAAAGCTGAGGTTGTGCCGACGCTGGTGGGGCTTCGTCAAAAGGGGTTGGTGAAGGCGATCGGGTTGTCTGGGTATACTGCGGAGGGGTATCGGGCAAGTTTTTCCTGGGCGGATGTGCTCATGGTCGAGTATCATCGCGAACAAAATTCCCTGGCGGACGTCATGGCTGAGGCGAGTGAGCGGAACATTGGCGTCATTGTGAAGAAAGCTCTTGCCTCGGGAACGTTGAATGCGGAAGAGTCGATTCGGTTTGCGCTGGCCAATAACAACGTTGACAGTGTCGTGGTGGGCAGTTTGAGTCTGGAACACATGCGACGAAATTGGAATGCTGCTTGTTCGGCGCGAAATTGGTCCTCTGGGCGGCGAGGCCCATCGACGGTTGTTGCGAGTTGAGTGATGAGATCACCTGCCGTATTTCTCGATCGCGACGGAACGATCATCGAGAATCGGCCCTACCTGTCTGACCCGGACGGCGTGCGGATTTTGCCCGGTGCGGCGGAGTCCATTCGACAATTCGCTGACGCGGGTTATCTCGTTGTGCTGGTTTCCAATCAATCCGGTGTCGCGCGCGGTTTGTTTACCGAGGACCAGCTTTCGAAGGTGCACGCACGCGTCGAATCACTCCTTGGCAACGAGGGTGTGTCGCTGGATGCTTCGTACTATTGTCCTTATCTCGATGGGCCTGAGGCGAAGGTTGACGCCTATCGGCAGGACAGCGAACTTCGCAAGCCGCGGCCGGGGATGTTGTTGCAGGCTGCGGAGGAATTGAACATCGATCTGTCGCGTTCGTGGATGATTGGTGATTCGGCGGGTGATGTTGAAGCTGGGGCGCGGGCGGGTTGTTTGACGGTGCTGGTCAATCCGCCGCATGGCGGGGCTGAACTTAACGGGTTTCGGCCATCGATCGTGGTGTCGTCGTTGAAAGAAGCGGCGGCCCGGATCTTACGCGAATCAGGTGAAACATTGGTCGGCGAAAAGACGAGTGTGAGCATGGCCGATCGAAGTCTGCGCATGCTGGAGCGGATGAGCGGCGAGTTGGAGCGCATGACGCGGCCGCGCAAGCAACGGGATTTTTCGGTCTTGCTGCTTGTGGCGACTTTCCTGCAAGTCTTGGCTGTGATGGCTGGATTGTGGGCAGCGGCTGCGATGTTTGATGGAGCGAAGGAATCGACCACAGCCCGTTTTGCAATGGCGTGCTTCCTGCAAGTGAGTGCGATCGGGGCATGGGTGGTAGATCGATTTCGATAGATTGGTTTCGCGCAAAGGGGCTAAGCCGCGAAGCTGCGACAAAAAACTGAGCTATTTGAAAAAAAGAAGAAAGCGGCGTTCTGTATTTCAAGAACGCCGCTTTTGCAATTTAGGCGTATCCAACCGTTATTGGTTAGACCATTTCCTTCAGCGCCTTGAGCGGAAGGACCTTCACGACGTTGCGGGCGGGCTTCGCCTTGAACATCATCTCTTCGCCGGTGAAGGGGTTGATGCCCTTGCGCGCCTTGGTGGCGGGCTTGCGAACGACCTTGATCTTCATGAGACCGGGCACTGTGAAGAGGCCCGGGCCCTTCTTGCCCAGATCATACTTGATCATACCGGCCAGACCGTTAAACACTGAGGTAATCTGCTTGCTCGACAGCTCGCACGAGTCGGCCAATTCACGATACACTTGTGATTTCGACCTTGATTTTCCGGCACTTTTTACCGCCATGTCATTATCCCTTTCCTAAACGTCATCCTTATCCATGGACGACTTGCTGAGGAATCTACGTTCCTCTTCCTTCGAATTCAAGCGATTTCTCCGAGAAAATCGCAGAATTTTCAAAAAATCACCGTGAAATTCCGTTGTTTCCGTAGATGCATGCAATTAGACGCACTCGGCGCATTGTGAGAATTCATCGGTTTTCAGGCTGAAAACTCACCAGTCGGAGTCCAACGAATGTTGGAACATATCCGTTCGATCGTCAGAAACCATTGAATTTCACAGGGAATTTCGTGCTTATGCTTCGGCGCCGGCTAACAGGGGTGAACGGCGACGACGACGCTTTTTCGGCGCGCCGGCCACGCGAACTTCGGGAACGCGCGGCTGCATTTGCTCCGCCAGCGGGATCGCTTCGAGTGCGCTCTTTGCGAACAGATCGGCGTTGACTTCCTTCCAGAGACCTTCGGCGCGGTTGAACACGCCGCCGGAGACCATGATATTCATCGTTGGGTTGACGCCGATTTCACGGATCAAATCGACAAGGGCGCGAACGCCGGGTACACCAGTCGGTTGCGTTCCGAAGATGAGGAGAAGGTCTGGGCGGAGTTGGCCAAGCAGGTTTAGCACTTCGTCATTCGGTACGCCGCTGCCCATGAAGTACACATCCCAGCCGTTTGCCTCAAAGAGATCGGCGCACATCTGGCCGCCGAGTTCCTCCGGTTCGCCGTCAGCACAAGTGATCAACATGCGACGACCGTTGGGTTGGTTGCGCTTCAGTTGCAATTGGACTTGATCGGCGATCGAACGATTAATGCGGGCAGCCATGTGCTCGGCGGCGGAATTCACGCGATCGGAGCGATACAGTTGCTCGAGTCGCTCCATCGCCGGCCAGAGCAGGTCGCGATAGATGTTGGTGACGTCGTCGGTTTTCGTGAGCTGTCGCTGAACAAAGTCGCGACAGGCAATTCGGTTTCCGGCCAACAGCGGCGGCATGTACTCTTCAAGCAGATACGGTCTTGGCATGTTCCTCGCTCCAAAAGTCACGGGCAGTTAGCTCTGTGGTTTCGTTGCCGAAACGAGGGCCTCCTGCCCGCACCTCGCGATGAACCCGTGCGCCCATTTTTCTGCCAGCCGTTCCTTGGCTAGCCCGACCACAATTGATTCGTTGTTTTCCCCAAACATCCGGAAGATTGGATAGTTTGGGTAGTTTAGTAGGCTAGCTATCGACCCATATTTCGATTTTTCTTGAAGGGCGAAATGTGCTTTTCGCGCGATAGTGCGCAGTTCTTGCCGAGGCGAAGGTTGACTCACTTCGCCGCAACTTGAGTCCTAGAAAACACGGTTCAGAATGCAAGCGAGAAGCATGATGCCTTCGCTTGATCAAGTGCACTGAGATGCCTCATAAGGACCGGCAGCAATTTGGTCGAATGAATTGATATAGGCCTTTCTGACGTTTTCAAGCAATCGCATTTCGATAAGATTGCACTCGGTTCAAAAAGATGAAGCAGCGAATTTTCATCATACTTGGTTTCATCAACGTTGGGTTGGGGACAGCGGGAATTTTTCTGCCGTTACTGCCGACGACGCCGTTTCTGTTGCTGGCGGCGTTTCTTTTTGCAAAGAGCAGTCGGCGGTGGAATGAGTGGTTGCTGGGACACCGCGTGTTGGGTCCGTACATTCATGCGTTCCGAAGCAAGTCTGGTTTGACGCGGGTTCAGAAGATTCGAATTGGTGCGTCGTTTACGGTGCTGATGGGAATCAGCCTCTATTTTTCACCCATTCAAGCGGTGAAGTGGATCATGGGTGTGATGTGGTTGTTCTGGACGTTGGTGCTGGTTTTCTCACGAACAGCGCCAGCTGTGCAGCAAAGTCGCTCGTCATGAAGATAGAATGGAACCGCCGTTCGATCTGAAAGCTTTGACGCTAGGTTTTTCAAGTCAAAGCAAATAGGACCCTTTCAGGGTCCAAGATACTCCCATGTCATGCAACCGGGGGTGTTCGCTGCGCTCGACCCCCGGCTATTGAATTGCAGCCTTTCAGGCTGTAATGCATTTCTGGAGACGCAATCAAGTCAGATGTAAGAATGCAACCAGTTGAGAGTCAGCTTACTGTATCGCCTCCGCCTAGAACTTCACGCTCGATGCTGGACATAACGCTTGACATCAATTCAAGGTAATCGGCCTGTGATTTCAGCATGTTCTTGATGACGGGGCTGGCAGTTACTTTGTCTTGCAGCGCGACCAGTTTTCGCTTGTCCTCGGGTTCGATCGGCTTGCCTTCCTGTTGTGCTTGAAGCAACCTGTGTTGGTGGTCCTCGAAATCCATGAGCAGTTGGCGATCGGATTGGCTTTTCTCCAGTGCAGCGCGTGCGTTGGCAAGGTTTTGCCCACGTGGGTCGGAAGCGATTCGTTTGCCGAGACGTGAGGCCAATTCTAGGATGTCATCCATTGAAGTCCCTTGTTGAAAGAGAAAGAAGCACGTTCGCCTCACGTGGGCCAACCGGAATCATTATATGACAACCGATGGACATTCCGAGCGGATTCTCAGGTTTATTCAGGCTGAGGACTATCAGCCAAAAAAGGCGCAGGAAATAGCGATGGCGCTGGGCATCGGCGAAGAAGAGCTCGGCGATTTCCACGACGCGTGCAAAGCTCTCATGCACTCAGGGCGCGTCGTGCTCGGTAGTCGCAGCACGCTCATGCTTCCACCTCCGGCCGGGACGATCACGGGAACATTTCGGAGCAATCCGCGCGGGTTTGGATTTGTCATACCGGAATCGGTGACGGCGCACGGTGATTTGTACATTCCGGCGGGGGCTTCGGGTGATGCGATCACGGGCGATCGCGTACTTGCGCGTATTCAGAAGAAGGGGAAGCGCGGAAATCGGATGATGTATGAAGGACGCATTATGCGCGTCCTTCAACGCGGAAAAAGTCGATTCGTCGGTGAACTGGTGCGGCAGTTTTCCAAGTGGATGGTGGTGCCGGACGGTAACACGCTGCATGTCCCGATTGTTGTCGGTGATCCCGGGGCGAAAGGTGCGAAGCCCGGCGATCAGGTGGTGGTCGAGATCCTGCAATACCCACGCGAGGGGGTGGATGCGCGCGGCGTGATCGTGAAGGTGCTGGGTGTTCGAGGGCAGCCGGGTGTCGATACGCTGAGCATCATTGAACAGCATCAACTGCCGGATGAGTTTCCTGCGGCTGTGCTTGAGGAAACGCGCGAGATGGTGGGGGGATACGATTCCGCCAAGGCTGCCGATGGCCGCGATGACCTGACGAAGCAGACGATTATCACGATCGATCCGGTCGACGCGCGGGATTTTGACGATGCCATTTCGCTGACACATCTGGATGGAGGACGCGTCGAGCTAGGCGTGCACATCGCCGACGTGAGTTATTTTGTGCGCGAGGGCGGGGCGCTCGATAGCGAGGCGCGGGAGCGATCGAACAGCATTTACCTGCCGCGGATGGTAATTCCGATGCTGCCGGAATCGCTGTCAAACGGGCTGTGTTCGTTGCAGGAGCGAGAGCCGCGGCTGACGAAGAGCGCGTTTATCACCTATGACACTGACGGCGAGGTCGTGTCCACTCGGTTTGCCAATTCGGTGATTCAGTCGGCCAAGCGGCTGACTTATGAGCAGGCGAGTGAGATTCTCGATGGGAAGGTGGGGCGGATCAGTGCGAAGGTCATCGAGCTACTGAAAGACATGGACAAGCTGGCGCGGGTGATTCGCAAGCGGCGGATTCGCGAAGGGATGCTCGTGTTAGAAACGCCGGATATTGAGTTGGTGCACAACGATGTGGGTGAAGTTGTGGACGTCGTGCCGGCGGATACAAGTTTTTCGCACACAATCATCGAGATGTTCATGGTGGAGGCCAACGAGGCTGTCTCAGGTTTGCTGGCTGGACAGGGTGTTCCGCATTTGCGGCGAGTGCATGGGCCGCCGGAGGATTTGGCTGAGGGGAACCTGCCGAAGTTTTTGAAGGCGCTGGGCTATGAGCTGCCGGAAGAGCCGGATCGATTTGACCTTCAGCGTTTGCTAGTTGACGTTCACGGTAAGCCGGAGGCGTTTTCGGTGAACCTGGCGGTGCTGCGGTCCATGCAGCAGGCGGAGTATTCGCCGGAGCCGGTGGGGCACTATGCGCTGGCGAGTGCCAACTATTGTCACTTCACGTCACCGATTCGGCGCTATCCGGATTTGACTGTGCACCGACTGCTGGATCGATATTTGACCCGAACGCCGCCGAAATTGAGCGCGGTGCAATCACGTGGGCCATCAAAGGGGCGAAATGAAAGACGCGGGCGATTCGACGATAAGTCGACGCATGATGTTGCAGAGCGTGATGATGGTCGCGTGACGGAGAGAGGTTCGCGATTGTTCCCGCCGATTCCGACGTTTGAAGAGCTTCTGGAATTAGGAGAGCTGTGCAGCGACAACGAGCGGCGGGCGGAGTCGGCTGAGCGCGAGCTGATCATGGTGTTAATCCTGCGACTGCTGGAGTCCAAGGTCGGCGAGACCATGGAGGGCACCGTCACGGGCGTCGCGAACATGGGCGTGTTTGTTCAGCTCGATAAATATCTGATCGATGGAATGCTACGATTTGACGGCTTGCCGGACGATTGGTGGGAGGTGGATTCGGATCACGGTTGCGTAATCGGCGAGCGGACGGGGATCAAGATCAGGATCGGGGATCGGCTGAAGGTGAAGATCGCGCGAGTGTTCATTCCGATTCGTCAGTTGGATCTAGCGATTGCGCAGAAGTTGTCGAAGACTGCGGGCGATGAAACGAGTCGAAAGGCCAAGCGAGGCGGTCGAGATGAGCGATCTGGTCGACGGAAGAATAAGGGGAAGAGGGGTTCCTCGCGCGGAAGTGCGCTCCAGAAGGGTTCGCGAGGGAAAGACAAGCGCGGGCGAAAGCGGCGATGACCAGCGCTATGTGACGCACTGCTCACAGACTCACAGAGCAGTGGCGCACGGTCCTCCAAAGTTTCAAATGACATCGATCGCTATGCGAATGTCGCGTAATCGTTGAATCGATTTTTGACTGTGTCCGCGTGGCCGCGCCAGACCAAATCATGCATTTCGAATAGATGAGTTCCGATGGCGTCGGTGATCGCGGTTGGATCAATTTGATTGAATGCTGCCGGGCTGAGTATTTCTTGCAGGCTGACCGGTTGGATGCTTTGATCGGGTAGTATGCGCTGGATGTGTTTGATGTTCAGGCCGATGCCGGTGAAGACCGCTTTGATTGTAGGGCCCTGGATAATTGATTCCGTTAGAATCCCGCCGAGCTTGCGGTTGTCGACATACAAGTCGTTGATGGGTTTGAGGCGGATTGGAACATCAAACAGTTGTTTGAGAACATCTGCACACGCGACGCCGGCAGCCAGTGTCAGGATGCTGGTGTCCGGAAGCACGGCGCGTTCGGTTGGGTCGACGAAGGTGACGTAGATGCCCGCGTCGCGAGGAGAGCACCATGATTTGCCGCGCGTGCCGCGTCCTTTGGTTTGCTCTCGTGCGGTGACATAGGTTGGCGCAAGGATCTCGCCCGATTCGTACAACGACTTGGCGAGGTCGTTGGTTGAGTCGACGGTGTCGTAGTTGAATTTGCGGAACGCAATCATGCAATCAAGCGGGCAGTCATTTCACCTTGGCGAATTCTCGACAAAGATGGCGGGTGAAACCCGCCCTTCAGGGGGGTCGGGTATGCGGACCACTGCTGTAAACATCTTGGCCGGAGCCCGTGAATCAATACAGACTCTACAAAACAAGGGTTTTCGAAACATCCGAATTTGGTTTCCAACGGAAAAGGCGTTCGTGCTTCCGAAAAATAGGGTGCGACAAAACTTGGAAGCACTCAAAACCAAGCGTTTCAGTATTGGCATCGCTGAATTTCGACCTCGGAAGATGTTTACAGCGGTGGTCTGCGGACCCGACCTACTTCTTTCCTTGGGTTGGGCGGGTTTGACCCGCCGTTCTTCCATCTATTGGCGTTCATCACATGCACCAAGCGACCTCAAGCGTTTCCATTGCTTGCTAGGCAAATCGCGCTTCAGAACACCAGCCATGAAGTTGGATGCCTCGGCCAGCTTGGTTATCGAAACGCCATGCGCGATACCCATGCGGTCGAGGAAATAGACGAGGTCTTCGGTCGCCAGATTGCCCGAAGCGCCGGGGGCGTAGGGGCAGCCGCCGAGGCCGCCTGCGGAGGCGTCAAATGTCTGAATGCCTAGTTCGAGTCCCGCGTAGACATTTGCGAGTGCGGTTCCGTAGGTGTCGTGAAAGTGTAGCGCGATTCGTTCCTTCGGAATCGACTGAAGCAGATAGCCGACGGTTTCGTGTACGTCCTTGGGGCTAGAAGCACCGATGGTGTCACTGACTGCCACTTCGTCGACGCCAACCTGAAGGAGTGCCTGGCAAACGTCGAGCACTTTGGTGCGGTCGATGTCTCCTTCGAAGGGACAAACGAAAGCGGTTGACACATAGCCGCGTACGGTGATTCCCTGAGCCAATGCCTCGCGAACGACGGGGGCGAAGGCTTTGAGTGAATCCGCGATCGACATCTGGATGTTTCGCTGGGTGAAGGATTCCGAGGCGGCTGTGAAGACGGCGATTCGTTTGATGCCGGACTGAATCGCCCGTTCGAGACCTTTTTGGTTGGGGACCAGGGCCGAGTATTGCACGGTTGAGTTTGTTGGAAGTTGGCGGATGACATCGAGGGCGTCAGCCAGTTGCGGAATGGCCTTGGGGTGGACGAAGGAGGAGACCTCGATGTTCTGCAAACCGGATTCCGCGAGCAGTTGGATGAAACGCACCTTGGCTGCGGTGTCGACGGTTTCGGGCTCGTTTTGCAGGCCGTCGCGGGGGCCGACTTCGACGATTTTCACTTTGGCGGGGAGCGGCGTCATGACTCTTCAACCGGGTCGAGCGAGAGAAGAACGGCGCCGAGGTCTACCATTTGGCCGGCGGAGCAACGGACCTCGCGAACGATGCCAGCGTGTGGCACCGACAAAGTCATCTCCATCTTCATCGATTCCATGATAACCAGCGGCTGATGTGCTTCGAAGCGTTGGCCGGCCGTTACGTTCAGCTTGAGGATCGAACCGGGCATCGGGGCTGTGAGCGACTCGTGCAGTGCTCCGGCGGTCGAATGGTCCGTGGTCCCACCCGCGTCCACTATCTCGAACACGTAGTTCCGTCCGCCGACCCAGACAGTGACGGTCTTGTCCTTGCTGAGCACGTGGAAGTTGACGGTGCGTCCATGCAGACGGAGGCGGCCGCGGTCGTGGCCAGTGTTTTCAATTTCCACTTCGAATGAGCGGTCGCCGCGGTGGAAGGAATGGTGGCCATGCGCTCCGGAGCGAGTGCGTTGCAACTCGACTTCGAATTGTTCGTCGCGACCCTTCAGGCGGAATAATCGTTTCATGATTACACACCCCTCCAGGCTGGGAGCCGTCGCCACGGGCTTGCATCCCGCACATCGCCGAACTTGCCATTGCCGATGGTGGACGAAGTCGAGCTTAGGGATCGACCTGCGAGCATGGCGGCGATCAGCGCTTCGTCTGGAATTTCCGCCGGTGAGTGAACATGAATGGGATGGTCGGCCAGGAATTGCGTGTAGATTTTCCCGGCGCGGAACGCGGAATCCTGAATCAATGCCCGAAGGAAATCGATGTTGGTCGTCACACCCAGCACGACGAAATTGCTCAAGGCCCAATCGAGACGGGCGAGCGTTTCCTCGCGATCGCGGCCCCACGCGATGAGTTTGGCCAGCATCGGGTCGTAATAAATGCTCACGGTGTCGCCCTCGACGACGCCGGTGTCGACGCGGATGTTGGGGCCGCAGGGTGGAACGTAGTGTTCGAGTTTCCCGATGGAGGGTAGGAACCCCTTGCTCGCGTCCTCGGCGTACACGCGCACTTCCATGGCGTGGCCGGTTTGCGTGAGGGACTCCTGCGTGAAGGGCAGCCGCTCGCCGGATGCGACGAGTAATTGTGCGCGAACGAGATCGTAGCCGGTGACAGTCTCTGTCACCGGATGTTCTACTTGTAGGCGCGCGTTCACTTCGAGGAAGTAGAAGTTGCCTGCGTCGTCTACGAGGAATTCGACGGTGCCCGCGTTGGCGTAACCAACTGCCTTGGCAGTTTTGACTGCGGCTTCGCCCATGCGCCGGCGAAGGTCAGGGGAAACGGCCATCGAAGGTGACTCTTCGACGATTTTCTGGTGTCTGCGCTGGATGGAGCATTCGCGCTCGAAGAGGTACACCGCGTTTCCGTGCGAGTCGCCGAAAATCTGAATCTCGATGTGGCGGGCGCGGGCGATGTACTTTTCGAGAAAGATGCGCGAATCGCCGAAGGCACTGCCTGCCTCGCGCGAGGCGGATTCGATCGCCTGCGGAAGGTCGGCTTCGTTTTCGACGAGGCGCATTCCCTTGCCGCCGCCGCCTGCTGCGGCCTTGACCATGACGGGGAATCCGATCGCTTTCGCTTCTTTTGCAATCGAGGCGATGTCGGTGTTGGGGTCGCCGGTCCAGCCGGGAACAGTGGGAACGCCGGCTTTTTTCAGTGTTTCCTTGGCTGTGATCTTGTTGCCCACTGCACGCATCGTTTGCGGCGAGGGGCCGATGAAGGTGATGCCCGCGTCGGCGCATGCTTGGGCGAAGGCGGCGTTTTCGGAGAGAAATCCGTAGCCCGGGTGAATGGCGTCCACACCGTTGCGTCGTGCGATGTCGAGAATCTTGTCGCCGCGCAGGTAAGTTTCAGCCGACGTGTTGCCTTCCAAGTGATGCGCTTCGTCTGCGCTGCGAACGTGCAGCGCGCTGCGATCCGGGTCGCTGTAGACTGCCGCGACGGCAATGCCCATTTGCTTGAGGGTCGCAGCCACTCGGACGGCAATTTCCCCGCGATTGGCGATCAAGACCTTTTTGAACACGCGTGGGTTACTCCGGCTTGATCCAGTTCGGGGTTCGTTTTTCGAGGAATGCTTTGAGGCCTTCCTGACCTTCGGCAGAAACGCGGCGTTCGGCGATTCGATTGGTAGTCAGCTTTTCGATTCGCGTCCAGTCCGCACCGGCGACTTCGCGTAGCGTGTGTTTGCAGACAGCAAGCGCGCCGGGGGCGTTTTCCATCAGCGACTTGGTGATCTGCCTGATCCACGTGTCCATTGATTCGACGTCGTCGCACACTTCGGCGATCAGGCCGATGCGTTTGGCTTCAGTGGCGTCGAACTTTTCGGCAGTGAGGCCGTAACGGCGCATGTGTCCCATGCCGATTTTTTCGAGAACGAAAGGAGAGATAACAGCCGGGATGATTCCGAGTTTGACCTCGCTTAGGCTGAACACGGCGGACTTTACAGCAACGGCAATATCAACTGCAGCGGTCAGGCCGACACCGCCGCCAATGGCGGCACCGTGGATTCGGGCGATGACCGGTTTGGGGCAGTTGCGGATAGCCAGCAACATGCGTGAGAGGATCGAGGCATCAGCCACGTTTTGGTCGAAGGTGAAATCGACCATGCGTTTCATCCAATTCACGTCCGCGCCGGCGCAGAATGATTTGCCCTCGGATCGCAGAATGATCACGCGGACATCGGCGGATTCGCCCAGCTCGGCGAACGCGTCGGTGAGTTCCTGCATCACGACTTCGTTGAAGGCGTTGTGCAGATCGGGGCGGTTCAGGGCTACGGCTGCGACGCCATCACCCAGGGTAGTTTGAACAAAAGTCGCCATAAGCTCCTCGAAACGCGCGGCGTTGGGACTCGGTCACGCGGTCACAGGTCCGAAAATGGATTGTCGGGTGAGGGTGGGGGACCGTCAATCAGAGGGGTCTAACTTGGGCCAGTGGCAAGTGTCTAGTAGGCGGGCCTATGTGTTGCTCGGAAAGGAACTGGTTGCTATGACGCTGATTTGCCTGTTGTTGCCGCTACTGATGAGCCAACCAACCACACAGAACGTTCAGCAACCGCCAGCGATGGTGGGACAAGGGGTCGGTCGTCCGTCGCCGCGTCACGCGCCTGCTCAGGCTCGCTTGATGGCCCGTCGAGCGGCGGAGGTCCGGGCAGTGCATTCACTAGGCCTGCAGGCTACCGGCCAGCAAAGCTTCTTCATCCGAGAATTTCAATATCAGAATCACGGTGTACGGCCGGATGGTTCGGTGGTTGTGACCGCGACGTTCCGTAGAACGACGTTTTAAGCTTCGGCTTTTGATTTCTTCTTTGTTCGCGATTGTACGGCACGTCTTTCGACGGGACGCCTCTGTTTCGGAACCTCAATCGATTTTTTCCTGCTTAGAAACTGGCCGGTGATTGAGCGATCGTTGGCCATCATGTCATCGAGGTCGCCATGTGCGACAACTTCGCCACCTCGGACGCCCGGGCCGGGGCCAAAGTCCACAAGATAATCGGCTGCGAGCATCGTCTCTTCGTCGTGTTCGACTACGATCACCGTGTTGCCCTGATCGCGAAGGCGGCGGAGGGATTCGAGCAGCTTCAGATTGTCGCGCGGGTGCAGGCCGATGCTGGGTTCATCGAGGATGTAGAGCACGTCGACGAGGCCCGCGCCGATCTGGCTGGCCAATCGAATGCGCTGCGATTCTCCGCCGGAGAGCGTGGGGGCGGTGCGGTCGAGCGCGAGGTATTCGAGACCGACATCGCAGAGGAACTTCAGGCGGCCGCGAATTTCCTTGATCGCATCTTTCGCGATGATCTGCTCGGTCGGAGTCAGACTCAGATTGGCGAAGAATTCGGCTGCGTCGCGAATCGATTGCTTCGAGATGTCGTCGATGGCGCGCCCGCCGAGTTGCACGGCTAGCGCTTGCCGATTCAGTCTTGCTCCGTTGCAGACCGTACATGTGGCTGAGCGCATGTATTTTTCGTAGTAGCCGCGAATCCAACTCGATTTGGCCTTGCGGTGTTTCTCGCGAAGCTCGGCGATGACACCGTCAAACGTTCCGCCATGCCGCCACACTCCGCCGGACCAACGCCATTCAAAAGTCAGATGCTGTTTTCCCAAACCGAAGAGCAGAGTGTCGCGGGCTTTGGTGGGCAAATCCTTCCACGGTGTTTTCAAATCAAAGCCGATATGACGTGCGACGGCTTCGTAGATGTGGCGTCGCCACCGGCCGATGCGGTTTTTCATGGGTTCGATCGCGAGTTTCAGGAACGATTTTGTGGGGTCGGGGACGAGCAACTCCGGGTCGAAGTCGAAGGTCGTGCCTAGGCCGTCGCAGCGCTGACACATGCCAGTGGGGGAGTTGAAGCTGAACAACTGCGGTGAGGGTGGCTCGAAGCTGAGGTTGCAGCGGGGGCACGCGTATTGTGACGAGAAGAGGATGTCGCGCGACCTAGATTCCGCGATCGAATCGCCTTCGGACGACTTTGGCTTTGCTCGACCGGCGTCTTCGGCAACCTGAATGATCAGCAGACCCTCTCCGATTTTCAAAGCGGTTTCGACTGCTTCGGCGAGGCGAGGTCTAATAGTCTGAGTGATGGTCAATCGATCGACCACAATTTCGATATCGTGGCGTTTGTTTTTCTCGAGCGAGGGAGCGTCCGCCAGGTTGTACACAACGCCATCGATTCTCGCCCGAGCGAAACCCTGCCGGATCATGTCCGAAAAGAGATCGCGGAACTCGCCTTTCTGGCTGCGGACTTTGGGTCCGAGTATCAGCAGAGCAGCGCCGGCAGGAAGCGTGAGGATGCGCGAGACGATCTGTTCACGGGTTTGTGCTTCGATGGGTTGGCTGCACTCGGGGCAATGCTGGCGACCGACGTGTGCGTAGATGACGCGAAGATAATCGTGAATCTGTGTGACGGTGCCGACGGTGCTGCGCGGATTCCAGCCGCTGGTTTTTTGCTGGATCGAGATCGCGGGGCTGAGGCCGGTAATCTGATCGACGTCCGGTTTGGCAAGTTGGCCGATAAATTGCCGTGCGTATGAGCTGAGCGATTCGAGATAACGACGTTGGCCTTCGGCGTACAAGGTGTCGAAAGCAAAGCTGCTCTTGCCGCTGCCTGATACGCCGGTTAAGCAGATGAGCTTGTTGCGCGGCAGCGTGAGGCTGACCTCCTTGAGGTTGTGCTCGCGCGCACCTTTGACCACGATGTCCGCTTCGCTCATGTGATGAATGGTAGAGTGATTGCGGCGCTGAGCAAGGTGGGGTGGTGTGCACGCAGGAAACGAGTGTGATGTTGAGGTTGTCGCACGTGATTGGAGAATTTACTTGAATGATAAGTCGATGAATTTGATGTGTGGAATAGTCAAAACCGTCGTGGAAGAAGCTGATTTTTCTTGAATTCCGGCCGTGTTCGGCGTATACTAAATTGCATTGAAAGGGCGATTGATAAGCCCTTGTCCCCTCCAAAAAATAGGGGACGACCAATTCGTGGGGAAGCCTCGCTTACGCGATTGCGGGAAACCGTCAGTCGTCTGACCGAGGCTTCTTTATTGCGCGCGGAGGTCTGTTCTGTCGCCCCGATGGGGCTTTGGTGTCAATGGGTGGCACTTTTAACCACGGCTTCCGCCGTGGGCTGTCCGCGTGTCGCCGCTGCCGCGGCTAGGTTAGGACCGATCAATCGTCAGATGAGTTGGTGGAAAACTATCGCACGAAGTACTGTGGGCGCACTACATATACATGCCGCCGTTGATGCCAATCACTTGTCCCGTGATGAACGACGATTTCGGATTTGCGAGGAATCGCGCGGCGATGGCCACTTCGTCCGGTCTTCCCAAACGACCAAGCGGAGTCAGGTCTTTCACAATGTTCAACGCGTTTTCAGGTACCACAGCAGTCATGTCGGTTTCGATGAAACCGGGGGCGATGGCGTTGACCGTAATCCCCTTGCGCGCGACTTCACGTGCGAGCGTTTTGGTAAATGCGATGAGACCGCCCTTGGCGACGGCGTAGTTCGTTTGGCCGAAGTTGCCGATCTGGCCGACAATTGAAGTGATGTTAATAATCCGGCCCCAGCCGGTTTCGATCATTGACGGCAGCAACTTGCTGATCAGGTTGAACGGACCATCGAGATTCACAAGTAAAACTTCATGCCATTGCTCGCGACTCAGTTTCAGGAACGAGCGATCACGCGTGATGCCTGCGTTGTTCACCAGAATCTGAATCGGTCCGAATTTCTCGCGGGCGATGTCGATCATCCTGTCAGTCTGGTCGGCCTTTGAAACGTCTGCCTGAAAAGCCTCAGATTTACATCCCTTCGCGCGAATCGCTTCAACGACTTCGTCGGCTGCGGTCTTGTTCGAAACGTAATTGACAATGACGTTGCACCCGCCCTCGGCTAACTCCAATGCGATAGCCCGACCGATGCCGCGCGATGAGCCGGAGATGAGACAGGTTTTATCTTTCAGTTCCATGACAACCCTTTCGAGGAGGTGGTTCGATGAACTCGAAGACAGCCACGAGTCACATCGATCAGATTGCATGGTGGTACGCGGATGTAGAGGTGTCAAGGTGATCGCGTTGCGTAATAACCACAACCATAGCGCCGACGTGCGCATAGTGTTGTGCTGTCGCACCAATAGTAATGGCTAGGCATCAGGCAATTGGCATTAGGCACTGGGCGACACGCATTACTTGCTTTGCAAGAGTCGCCCTCGAGTTTGAAACAACGTGTTTGATGTTACGCACTGGGGTGCCAACCGGCGTCGGCCCAGAGGGAACCGCTCACGGCGGAGTTCTTTAGCATGAACACGATGGCGCTCGCAATTTCGTCAGGGCGAATCAGACGTCGCAGTTGTGTGTGTGGGAGCACTTGCTCGTTGATCAGGCGATCGCCCATCGCGCGAACCATCGGCGTGTCGGTGAACC
Organism: uncultured Phycisphaeraceae bacterium; assembly: GCA_964494205.1. GTDB lineage: Bacteria > Planctomycetota > Phycisphaerae > UBA1845 > UBA1845 > JBBTCX01. The sequence continues at coordinate 52,799 of CAZBRD010000003.1, forward strand.
CAGGATGGATGATGGCGCAACGAACACCGTAGTAAATCGCTTCCTTGGCAAGCGTCGATTGCGCGCCTTCCAAGCCAGCTTTGGCGGTCGCATACGAAATCTGGCCGCGATTGCCGACGGATGAAACGGAGCCGATGAAGATAATCGCACCCTGCATGGATTCTTCGGGCGCCCATTGCTTGAGAGCGCGCTTGGCACGTTCCTTTGCGACCGAGCCGACCGTTCGCATGGCCCAGTAGATCGGGGCGATCAGATTCACATCGATCACGCGACGGAAATCTTCTTCTGCATAGATCGAAACGCTGGATGTACCATTGTTGCCGGAGACTTTCACGGCCAGGCGATCGCGAACGATACCGGCTGCGGGGACGCAAAGGCTCACCGCTCCGAATTTCGCTTCTAGCTGTGTGAAGACGTGCTCGCGAAACGACATGTCGACGACGTCGCCGCGGAATGGAACGAGGACTTCACGGCCTAGTTCTTTGTTGATCTGCTCGCAGACGAGAACGGTGTCTGCGATTTGATCGACAACGCCGACCGCCTTGACTTTTTCATCTTTGGCAAGTTTTTCCGTGACAGCGCGGCCAATGCCGCTGGCGCCGCCGGTGATGACTGCTACTTTGCCGCCGAGTTCCATGACTGATACTCCCCTTCGAATATCGAGCGCTTGTTGACGCCCGAAACTTGCAATGACTTATGACCCGCGCACTCGATCCGATCTCTGTTCAAGCCACTCAACCGCGCGGGGCCAAAGCTCGCGGTTTGCCTTTGATCCGACAGCCATACCAATATGACCGGCGGGGAAGTTGATCGCCGAACGATCGGCTGAGCCGACAGCATCGTTGAACGGAAGACTCTGGCCGCACGGGACCAGGTGATCGTTCTGGGCTGTCAGATTCAGAATCGGACAGGTGATGTTCTTGAGGTTAACCGTCTTGCGGCCGATCCGCAGTTTTCCTTGAATGAGGCGATTCTGCTGCATGCAGTCCTTGACGAACTGCCGAAACATCTCGCCCGCGACAGGGATGTTGTCGTTCAGCCATGTTTCCATGGCGAAGAAGTCCTCAAGGAACTTTTCATTGTCGAGGTTTTCGTAGAACGAGAAGTACTTTTCCACAAGGTTGGAGACCGGCTTCAGCAAGAGGAATGAACTCTGGAGAAGCTCCGGCGGGGCGTTGCCGTAGACCTGAATCACTTTGTCCACGTCGAACACGCTGGCGTCGGTCCACTTGGCGAGCAGATTCTCGCGGTTCGACCAATCGACCGGTGCGGCCAACAACGTCAGATTCTTCACTTTGTCCTGATGAAGTGCTGTGTACATGGCGCTCATCGAGCCGCCCATGCAGTAACCGAGTACGTTCACCTTGCCACTGCCGGAGTGCTCGCGAACGAAATCGACGACTTCGTCGAGGTATCGTTCGATGTAGTCCTCCATGTCAAGGAATCGGTCGCCGTCGGTAGGAACACCCCAATCTACGTTGTAGGTCGAAAAGCCGCGATTCACGAAGTGGCTGACGACGCTCTTGCCGGGTCGAAGATCGAGAATATACGGTCGATTCACGAGGGCGAAGACAACGAGCAAAGGAGTTTTGAATTCTCGCTGGACGTCGGTTTGGTAGTGCAGCACGCGGATCTTGTCGACGCGGTGCACGGTTTCCGTCGGAGTCGCGCCGACGCGAACTTGTTGTGCAATCTGAGCCGCACGCGGAAGGAATGACATCTTGCTGGTGAAATCAGCCCAATGCCTTTGCATGTCATCCGGCGTCAGCATCCACGGCATGAACGGTGGGGTAGCGGTTGTCATCTGGCGGGCTCCTTGGGTCGGCGCTTGGAGTCATTCACTGCGTTTGGAGTTTCATTCGCGGGCGACGTACGGGTTTCGAGGTTGCCAACGCGATCGCTGAGTTTCTCGATGCGATCGAGAACACGCTCTTCGAGGCTGCGAAGCACGAGAAGAATCGAGTCGGTATCGGATCGGGCGGGCATCTGCTTTTCGTGCAGGGCCTTGGTCATGAACTCGTTTAGCTGGGTGCGGAAGGCCAATGCACCATCCATCGATTTCTTCATCATGCTCAGGAACTGCTCTGATCGCATGAACTCTTCGCAGTACTTCGCCCATGAGTCGAAGAAGGCCTGACGCATCTGCTTCATCATGTCGTCGGTTGGTGAACTAGTGCGCGGCGGAGTGAAAGCGCCGGCACCCATTTTCGACATCATGTCGAACCAGAACTGCGAGAATTGGTCCGCCGGGTTGGGGCCGTTGAAACCGCTTGAATCGGGCATGTTGGGTGTCTACCTTCCTTGTCGTTCGCTTACCTTAGCACCGCTCAAACGCGATTGCACTGGCTTCACCGCCGCCGATGCACAGGCAGGCAATGCCGATCTTCTTGTCGAACTTATGCAGGCTGCGGACCAAGGCATTGACGATGCGTGCGCCGGTTGCGCCGATCGGATGGCCGATGGCGACCGCACCGCCGGCGGCGTTGATCTGATCGCGCCGAATTTTCAGTTCACGCATGGCGACAACAGCCACCACCGAGAACGCTTCGTTGATTTCGAACAGGTCGACGTCCTGTACTCGCAGCGAGAGCTTGTCGCAGAGTTTCTTGATCGCGTAAATCGGTGCGATGGTGAACCAGTCCGGTTCCATTGCGACGTTAGCGTGGCCGAGGATTTTCGCCTGCGGCTTGATGCCGAGAGCGTTCTTCTTTTCGTCATTGAAAACGACCATTGCGGCTGCCCCGTCGTTGATGCCGGAAGCATTGCCAGCGGTGATCTTGCTTTCTGGGCCAAACGCGGGCGGCAGGGCGCGAAGTTTTTCAGCACCCTGGAACTTGTCCACGTCCTCATCTCGCTTGATGATCGTGGAGCCCTTCTTCGACTTAATCTCGTACGGAATAACGGTGCCTTCGAAGAAGCCGTCTTCCCATGCCTTCAGTGCACGGGTGTAGCTTTCGATCGCGTAAGTGTCCTGATCTTCACGCGAGATGTTGTACTTGTTGGCGCACATGTCGCCGCACGTGCCCATATGCTTGTTGGTATAGACGTCCCACAGGCCGTCGTGAATCATGGCGTCAATCAATTCGCCGTGACCCATGCGATAACCGGAGCGTGCCTTGCGGAGCAGATACGGCGCGTTGGTCATACTCTCGGTGCCGCCCGCGACGCACAAACCGAGGTCGCCGCATTGGATGGCCTGCGCCGAGTGAATGACCGCCCGAAGGCTTGATCCGCACACCTTGTTGATCGTGGTGCAGCCCACGTTGGTGGGAATACCCGCGCCAAGGGATGATTGGCGGGCTACGTTCTGCCCGATGCCGGCGCCGATGACGTTGCCGAAGTAGACTTCGTCAACGTCCACGCCTTTGATACCGGCTTTTTCGAGGGCGCTACGAATGGCAACGGCACCCAATTCGGGTGCCGTGACCGTAGAAAAGCATCCATTAAAAGACCCAAAAGGGGTCCGTACGCCGCCTGCGACGTATACGTTCTTCAGCATGAGTAGGCTCCCGCTTTACGTTCTTCCACTCGCCGCGGTCAACCTCATACCGAAACGTTTTGGCGATTGTCTAGCGTCACGACCCAGCCTGTCGTGCCGGCCTCAGACTGAAACGCGCTAACCCACGTTTCGTCGATGAGAGCCACAGAGGGCGAAGCATCAACTACTACTTCGTCTGCTTGGGGGCCGAACGGACGTTCGACTCTTCGCAGCAGGTCGACTTGCAAAACGTCGACCAGTTTTCCATGGTACGAGCGCCGGCCTTGCCGAACGTCTCGAAATTCGTACGCATCGCATCGAACGCCGCATCGAAAATCTGACGCGAGCGACGATACATGTCAGCGTCATCGTTCTTCATGGTCACGTTGGTGGCCGTGCGGAAGGCGTCCATGTTCGCGCGGAACGAGGCGTCCATCGTCTCAGCCATCATTTCCATGTTCTTGCCAACGAAGGGCATGAAATCGCGAACCATCTTGTCGCCGCGATTGAAATTGAAGAAGGTGTCGAACCCGGTCGGGTTCTTCCACATGTCGTTCATGGAACGAACAAAGGTTTCCTGCGAGCGACGACCGGCGTCCATTGCGACGCGGAAGGTCTCGTTCACGTTATCAAACATCTGCATCACATTGTCTTTGGTTTCGGCTACCATTGTTTTGTGTCCTTCTCTCAAACTGTTTGGCTGGTTTGTGCTGCACGCCGCAGCACCTTCATGTCTTTCGGACAAGGGTAGTATAACTCATTAGTGCAACTGCGTCAAGAAAATTTATGCAATTGCAAAACATTTGAGGGAAATGGCATAAACTATTGCGGGATTGAGATTTGTGTTAGTTTTTTCGACTTTTCGTTGACTTGTATTCGCGATTGCACTATCGTCGATACTTAACTGAAAGGCCAATAACCGTTCTTACCCTACCGAAGGGAAGCTGTGCTTCAAATCAAGAAATATCCGAATCGTCGGTATTACGACGCGACGCGAAGCTGTCACGTCACGCTGCAAGAGGTGTATGACCTCGTGCGCGATGGGCAGGATGTCTGCGTAACTGATTCACGCACGGGTGAGGACATTACGAATCTCATTCTCCTCCAAGTCATGTTGGAGAAGGATCAGCCAAAGCTCGACGTTTTTCCGTCATCGATCTTGCACTTAATGATCCGCTCGAATCGACAGGCGCTGCTCACTATTTTTGAAGGCTATTTCGGGCCATTCATGAAAATGATGGCTTCGTCGCAGCGACAGTTCGACTCGTACCTTCGGACGATGGGCGGCGGCATTCGGACGCCGATGGATTGGGCGAATGAAATGATGAGAGCATTCGCGCCGGGACAGGCGTGGCCACCGTCGAATGGTGAGGGGTTGGAAGTGCCGCTCGACAGTCCGCCGGAAGAAGCTCAGCCTGAGAACATCGACGAACTTCGCCGGCAGGTGGCTGACCTCACGCGCGCCATGCGCGACATGCAGAAAGACAAACCGGAATAGTCCGGGCTCGCCTGATCTTCATCCAACCAACGATTTCGTACTCTTCTTGATAACAATTCTCACGTGAAGTACGCCCGACTTGCGGTTTTTGTATTGACATTGCGTTTTCGTGCTATAAAGTGACGCCCGTTATTGAGAATAATTATCAATAACGAGTGCATGGAGTGCGTGATGAATACACCAACAAACGTACAGGGCCATGAATCCGGAAAGAAAGCGGTCAAGGCCCTTGGAATCGGAGTTTTTGCGTTTTTCCTCGTGAAGGGTCTTATCTGGTTGTTGATTGGAGGTCTGGTGGCATGGAATCTCTCGTGACGCAAACTGAACGTAGCACAATGGGAACCTGTCCGTTCCGGCCGCAATCCGCCGAAGTTCTGAAGAACTCGACGAAGGAACTGCACGACGCGGCCGAGTCGCATTCGTTTCAAAAGGCACTGGCGACGGGCCGCATGCCAAAGGTTGCGTACGCGGATTTCCTGCACCAATTGCATGCGATTCACGTTGGCTTTGAGCGACTTCTCGGGTCGATCGAAACGAGTGATCCGGCCATTGCCGAAATCGCAAGCGAAAAGCGCCACAAAGCACATAAGCTCGCTCGCGACCTAGAAGCAATCGGCGAAGCAACCGACCGAATGATGCTGTTACCGGCAACAACCGACCTTTGTGAGTTCCTGCAGGAGTGCAATTTGAGTGAACCGTTCGAGTTGATCGGCGCGTGGTATGTGCTCGAGGGGGCGACCAACGGCAACAAGTACATCGCGCGGAATGTGATTCGCTCGATGGGGTTTGCACCCGGCGTCGGCGTTGCGTTCCTTGACGCCTACGGTGAACAACAGCCGGAGTTGTGGCAGGGCTTCAAGACGGCGTTGAACCAAATGCGCGGCGATGCACAGTCGCGGTTGCGATTGGTCAACGGAGCCAACAAGATGTTCGGCGCGTTTCATCAGTTGTCCGATGAGCTTTGGTCGCGGTATGGGGCGTCGATCGAATCGATGTCGAATAAATCGGGCGAAGCAAGGTCGCATGCGGGGCATCACGCTCATGCGGCGACGGCCTGATAGGTCGCGATTTGGTAGGGCGGGTTTCACCCGCCTTCTTGCCAGTCAATCACGGTTTAGGGCGGACAAAACCCGCCCTACTTTTTACGCAAACGCGAATCTGCTGTTGCTACTTGGCTTCGGCGAAGAAGAATCCGCTGTTGATCGAATAAGTGTAGAGGTCGTAGCACGCTGTCCAGCGGATGGCGAGGAACGCGTAGACGACCATCACCACCAGCGATCCCAATTCTGAAATCCGCGTTGTGCGGAAGCGAAGCAGTGGATAACTGCCGAGCAGCACCAAGCCAATCTTGAAGAGCATGATGGAAGCGGTGCCGCCGTCGAGGAAGCCGAGCGCTAGCGGGTTTTCTTCATGCAGCACGCCAAGGTCGTGGGCCAGGATCGTCAGGGTGAGATCGAATGCGTTGAGAATCCAAATCCCCGTCACGATACAAACCACGCGATGAGCGCGCGAGTCGGCGACCCATTCCATCGCTCGCGTCATCAGCGTGCGCTCCGGTCCGGCGAAGCTCGCCGCGGGCGCCATGGGCAAAAGAGACCAAAAAGCCATGAGACGCTTATCGGTTTGAATTTCCTTCGGGTGAATACACACTGCGTTAGGTTTAATCGGACTCCTCCTGCATAGATGAACCGAACGTCTCATTAAGAAAACCATCTCTCACCGTTGAGACACGCGACGTTTTCGAGGACGATGCGCAACGATGAAGCGAAAGTCCGACAAAATATTTTTGTCGCATATCGGGCGAAAAGGCCAGTTGCAGATGGTCGACGTGTCGGACAAGGACGTCACCGTTCGTGAGGCTGAGGCGTCGGCGATCGTTTCGATGCGCGAAGAAGTTCTTGATGCACTCATGGGGAATGAGCTGCCGAAAGGGGATGCACTCTCGGCTGCCCGGGTTGCGGGAATTCTGGCGGCCAAACGAACCGGTGAGCTGATCCCGCTTTGTCATCCACTGCCCGTTGATTGGATTGACATTCGGTATGATCGCAAGACGCGGGCAAAGCTTCTGGTTTCCTGTGTCGCAAGGACGGCTGCCCGAACGGGGGTCGAGATGGAAGCGCTGGTCGGAGCTTCGACGGCAGCGTTGACCATCTATGACATGGCCAAGTCGGCTGACAAGCGGATCGTGATCGGTCCGGTTCAGCTTGAGCGAAAGACCGGCGGCAAGAGCGGCGAATTCAAACGTCAGGGCAAGTCCAGGTAGCATTTTCCATTTGCATCCGTTACACACGCGGCACGGTGGAACTTCCGTATTCCCCCTCTAGTGATCCATCTCTAATCGTTGCTTTCAAAAGAACTGAAAGCAATTGAAAACTCCGTTAGCGAGCAATTACAATTCTGCACAAGTGGACTTGTTCTCAGGCGGGTTTGCGCACAGGTAATTGTATGAGCACACAGACAACGGCTCTTCCTCACATCTACGCTCCCATTCAGGATGACCTCCACGAAGTGGCGCGGGTCTTTGATCGCGAGATTCAAAGTGAGTTTGAATTCGTCAACGAGCTGTGCGCGACCGTTCGTTCGTACCGCGGAAAGATGTTGCGGCCCGCGTTGCTGCTGCTGTGTGCGAAGGCGGCGGGGCGAGTCACGCGAGAGCATCATGTACTTGGGGCAGTGATTGAACTAGTGCACATGGCCACGCTAGTGCATGATGATGTCCTCGATGGGGCTTTGCAGCGACGGCGCAAGCCGACGATCTGTGCGCTTTCAGGGAATGTGGCGGCCGTGTTATTGGGCGATTTTCTGATCAGCCATGCGTTCCATTTGTGCAGCAGTTTGAACGATCAGTTTGCATCACGACGAATCGGCGCGACGACAAACACGGTTTGTGAAGGTGAGTTGCTTCAAAACACGCACATGGGCGATATCAACCTCTCTGAGGCGACCTACCTGGCCATCATTGAACGAAAGACAGCGGCGTTAACGGGAACAGCCTGCGAACTTGGGGCGCATTATGCCGGTGCTAATGCGGAGACGGTCAGTTCATTGAAGGATTATGGTCTCTCATCAGGGGTCGCTTTCCAGATTATCGACGACGTGCTCGATATCCTCGGCGACGCGGATGAGGTTGGAAAGACGCTGGGCAGCGATCTTCGACTAGGCAAGCAGACGCTTCCGACTATTCACGCGCGGTCAAAGAGCTCGTCTGCAGTGGAGTTTGATTCGCGGCGGTGGGATGACCCGGATCGGCTACGCGACGTGCTCGCGGCCACTGGTAGTATTGAATACGCGGTGGAGGCAGCCACCCAACACGTCAATGACGCGGTTCAAAGGCTGGAGGTACTTGCTCCCAGCGAGTCCAAGGCTGCGTTGACGGAATTGGCTGAGTTTATTGTGAGGCGGAGTTTCTAGGGTTTACCCGACCCAGCCCGATGCTCGTCCAAAATCGTCACGACCATTCCGATTCGTTTCACAGAATTGATATAATACTGGTGGGTTAGCAGCATCTCATATTCAGTAGTTGTTGTCGCGCCGCTGACGCTCCAGTAGTTGCACGAATTCGACTCGAGTCATTGGATCGAGGAGTTGCCGTGAAATCGATTAGGTCATTGTTAATTGCAAGCGTAGTGATTTTCTGCGTTGGTCACGCCGGTTGGGCCTTTGCCCAAGTGGTTTCAGGCTCCCCAGGAAGATCACAACCCGACGACTTGTCGAGCATAATTCCCGATGTTGAGCCCGGACCAGTCAGCGAGGGCTTCACGGGCCTCGTTCAGATGACGCAGAAGTTGAACTGGAACGATGAGGCACGATCCCTCGAGTCGGCGCTAGACACAATCTGGAAACAGAACAACTGGAATGACGAGTCGGATCAGTTCGCTTACCAGCTAACGCGCGACGTATCCAAGATTCCGCCTTGGGACTTTATGCAGCGTTTCGAGGTTGCAACCGATCGCGTGGCTGATCGATACGGGCTGGCAGAATCGGACCGCGGAAAGTTCAAGGGAACGGTGCTTCGCGAAGCGGGTTCCTTCTTCATGAAGAACGCGCCGCTTATTCTCAGTCATTCGAGTGAAATGGTGCAGACGCGGCTTAACGGTCAGCCGTTCACAGCAGAGCAAGTAGCGCGATGGAGTCGTGAAGGGCAGAACCTGATGCCTGAAGTGCGCGAGATGGTGATGCGCGTCGTTGGTGAAGTGAAGCCGCTGGTGCCATCGGACCGAAAGGAAATCATTGAACGGGACATGGCGAGTTTCGATCGTCGCCGGCAACACATCTTGAAAATGGGCGCTCGCTGGATGAACAACGAATGGAAGCCCGAGGATTGGGGTCTGCAGAACGACCCGATTCATCGCGCGGCGCTGGAGAACGCAACTGCACAGGCTGCGCTGAGTGATGCGGCGAAGAGTGCGGCGATCGCGAAGCCGACGGAACCCGTCGCACCACCGCTCCCTACGCGGTGGGTTGCACACAAACCACCCACATGGATCGCGTACGTCGAGGATTTTCGAAAGAAATACAACCTCGACGCGGGACAGATCGCTGCGGTCGAGTCGATCCATGCGGAGTTGCTTCTTCGGGCGAATGACTATCTCGAGCAGCACAAGGAGAAGCTTCTGCCGATTCCGGAGGACAAGCGTGATGCTGATCCGGGGTTTGAGCCCATCAAACAGTGGTTCAAGGAGTTGCAAGAGCGACTCGACGCAGTACCTACTTCGGCCCAACGCGAGGCGAAACGGCCATAAGGCATTTTTTGCCAATTACTTACCTTTCAAGTGCTTCATCCTGCGGTCAGGGGGTGGACGTTGATTACCGCTGGTCAGATAACTACGATTTGCCGATGAGAACTATCTGGTGGCAGATGAGACACAATGATTGAACAACGCTACATCAAGTTCAGGTTTTCCGCGGTCCTCGTCGGGTCGGTTGGGGCGCTGGCATTCATGGCGGCAGGGGCTGCGGCGCAGTCGCCCGATTATTCGCCCGTAACGAGTTTTGATGCGTACGGCAATGCACGCCACCGGTGGGTCGATCGCAACAGTTTTGGAACCAGTCCGATCTATCGCCCTGCCACAACATCTCCCATAAACACCCTCCTACAGACCCGTCGCTCTGCCGCAAGGCAGGGGTTTGGTTTCAACGAAGCTGCGGCGACGTATGGCTTATCGGGGAGGCCCATCAAGACGGCGCGCTCCGGCTGGCAGGACGGCCGCGGCGGACTGCCGCGTTCTTTTCAGTTGTACGGCGGGTTTGGCGAAAGGTCGGAGACGGGTGGCAACATAGGTTCGGCCCTGGCCAGAAAAAGGGCATTGATTCAGGCAACGTCGCTGGTTGCGCCTGTGCATCGAGCGATGATTCGAAATTCTTCCTTTGGCGACCCATTGCAGATGGCGGCGGAGCATCCATTCCTCGATCAACCGACGGAGCCGATAGAGGGGGCGAAAGATGTACCTCTCGAAGAGTTGCTTACCAAAGATGCCGATTCCGTTTTCGAGCGGAGCATGGATGAAGGGTGGGACGCATTTGCCGAAGGACAATACAGGCTTGCGGCACGATCCTTTGAGGCGGCGGCGACGATCAAGCCGGACAAAGTCGAGCCGAGTATTGGTCAGGTTTTCTGTTATGCGGCTGTCGGCGCCATGAAGACGGCCACCGCAGTCTTGCCGCAAATCGCTGTGAGCCGAGGCAACTTCTTTTCGATAGCCGGCGAAATGGACATGGGGTCACGGTTTGCTCGTGCAGCAGAAGTTGCTGACGTGTCGATTCAAACTCGGCTGCATGCTGCCGAAAACCCAGCGGATGTGAACGCGGCTGCGCTGAATGTTGTCGTTCAATGGTTCCTCGGGCGCAAAGGGGAAGCGCAAGCGGCTGCGTCGGCGTTGTCGAGGACATTTCCCACCAGCACGTTCGCGAATTGGCCTTCACTGTTGAATGATGAACCAACCTCTACAACGTCTGTGCCGAATACGGGGTCCTAGTCGCCTACTGCATCTGATTGGTACCAGACTTAGCGAGCGTAGATCGCTCGACGTTCGTGGCCGAGTCGAATGAATGAGCTTGATGATCCAAGAGAACCGTTGCCCGGTGTGCTGATCAAGTATCGCACGCTGGTCATCATCCTTGTTCATGCGTTTCTATTCGGCTTCGCGCTCTTTTGTGCGTTCTTGAATGCGTACAACTTTCGATTTGATCACGGCACGCGTGAGGCGCCGCGTTATTGGTTTCTAAACCTGTTCCTTCCGTTACTGGCGCTGGGTGTTCCGCTCAAGCTGATGGTTTTCTATTGGGCAAAGCAGTTTCAGGGGTCATGGCGCTACGTCGGAATTCGTGACATTTTCGGCGTGACCAGTGCGTCGCTGATCGCGACGTTTGTTTTCCTGACCGCGTATTTCGCGGTTGAAAACGGCTGGCAGGCCTATTCGGGCGAGTTGCTCATCGACTCGGCTGCGACGCCGGATCTGCGACAATCTCCCGTCTTCTTTCTTGACTGGGCGATCACGATTGCGTTCGTTTGCGCGGCGCGGATTCTCGTTCGATTCTACTACGAAGATATTTATCCCCGGCGCAACGAAGAGGCGCTTCGAGTGTTAATGATCGGCGCGGGGAACAGCGGGGAGTCTGCCTTGCGTGAGATGCATCGCCTGCAAAAAGGGCGGTACCTGTGCATCGGGTTTCTTGACGATCGCGAAACGCACGCCAATTCGATCATCCACGGCGCGGAGGTGCTGGGCCCAACATCGCAGATTCGCGAAGTTTGTATTGAAATGGGCGTTCGCGAAGTGTGGATCACCATGCCCAAGCCGGGCCCCAAGTTCATTCGCCAGCTGGTTGAGAAATGCGAAGGAACCGGCGTTCAGTTTCGTACGATTCCAACCATCGCCGATGTCGTCGAGGGGAATGTGCACGTCAGCCAGATTCGTGACGTCGATATCGCCGACTTGCTGGGACGGGATCCGGTACGGCTCGATGTGGAGGAAATCGCTCATCAGCTGCGCGGCAAACGCGTACTTGTCACGGGAGCCGGTGGGAGCATTGGTTCCGAAATGTGTCGACAAGTGGCGGCGTTTCATCCTGAGACGCTCGCGCTGGTCGAGCAGGCAGAGAACAATCTGTTTGAAATTGATCGCGAGCTCCGGCGGAATTATCCAAACCTGGCCATTGTTCCGTATGTGGCTGATATTTTCGATCGCAAGCGGATGAAGAACGTTTTCGACGAAATCCAGCCGTCGGTCGTTTTTCATGCGGCGGCGCACAAGCACGTCCCCATGATGGAACTCAACGTGGGCGAAGCCATCAAGAACAACGTCGGTGGGACCTCTGTCGTCGCGGAGTGTGCGTTGGAGTCCGGCGTTGAAAAAATGGTGATGATCTCCACGGACAAGGCCGTGAATCCAACGAGCGTCATGGGGTGTTCGAAGCGCGTGGCTGAACGCTACGTTCAGACGCTGAACGGACAAGGCAGCACGCAGTTCGTTACGGTGCGATTTGGAAATGTTCTCGGCAGCAGCGGGAGTGTGGTGCCGATTTTTAAGCAGCAGATCGCCGCAGGAGGACCTGTGACGGTGACGCACCCGGATATGGTGCGTTATTTCATGACAATTACCGAGGCGGCGCAACTCGTATTGCAGGCCGGGGCGATGGGGCGAGGCGGGGAGATCTATGTCTTGCGCATGGGTGACCCGGTTAAGATCATCGACCTTGCGCGCGACATGGTCACCCTCAGCGGGTTGCGGCCTGGCGTGGATATCGAAATCAAAATCACCGGGAAGCGACCCGGCGAAAAGCTGTTTGAGGAGTTATCTTTTGCCGGCGAGGACATCGGCGATACCGCACATCCCAAGATCGGAATCTGGAAGCACCAGTCGGCCGATGGTGAGACCATCCGTGCTGCGGTAAAATTGTTGTTGGAGAAGGCTGACAGTGAAGGCCCATCGGAGTTGATCCGTGAGCTGAAGCGCGCCGTGCCCGAGTACACACCGGAAGTGAATGTCTCACCGGCAGCTCAACGAAACACGTCGTCAAATGTGGACGCTGTTCGACAGTAATCAAATCTACAACGATGTGCAGCCGCAATTTTCGTTTCGCGTGATTAACAATCTCGATTATCAACGCCGCGTTGCTTTGGCGCCGAAAAGAGCATTTGTAGATTTCGAACACTCTAAGGCTCCCACCTAACGTTGCAGCTCCCACACTTTTCAAACTCAATATTTGATATTGGCTCGAGGTTGTCTGTTTTAGGCGAATGGGACTCCGCTGCTCGGTAACCAAGGCATTCTTTGGAAGAAGCCGCTGTGGGATTCATACCAAGTTGAGAATGTGTGAGACAAAAAGAAAGCCGCCTGTGGATTGCTCCACAGGCGGCTCTTGAGTTTACCTATCGACAACGCCCGGTCGCCCGAACGCTGTCACTGAGCATCAGCCGGCGATCGGCTGACGACGGCCGAAGTAGACCTTACCAACGGTGATCAACATGAGGGCCATGATGATCATGCCCCACTCGTTCAACGTCGGAATCGGCTCACCGGTGCAATCCGGCACGCCGTTCTGGTTGACGTCGATAGTATCGTCATCACCCGGACAGAGGTCGTTGCAATCCGAAACACTATCGCCGTCCGAATCGATATCGGAGATTCCGCAACCGCAGATACCCGGCAGGATCTTGTTCGGATCAAGCGGGCAGCCGTCGTTGCAATTCGGCGTGCCGTCCATATCGCTGTCTGTATCCGCTGTTCCGCAGCCGCAGATACCCGGGCTGAGCTTGTTCGGATCGTCATCACAGGTCTCGCAAGCGTTACCCGCAATGTCGCCGTCGTTGTTTTCCTGACCCGGATTGGCGTCGCTCGGGCAATTGTCGCAGGCATTGCCTACGCCGTCGCCGTCGCCATCTTCCTGACCCGGATTGGCTACGTTGTCGCAGTTATCGCACGCGTTGCCGAGACCGTCGCCGTCCGAGTTTTCCTGGCCCGGATTGGTGACCGACGGGCAGTTGTCGCAGGCGTCACCGAGCGGGTCGCCGTCGCCATTCTGCTGTCCGGCGTTGGAGACCGCCACGCAGTTGTCGCAGGCATCGCCCACGCCGTCCGCATCGCCGTCTTCCTGCAACGGATTACTGACGAGGTCGCAGTTATCGCAGGCATCGCCAAGGCCGTCGCCGTCCGAGTTCTGCTGGCCGCTGTTTGAGGCAGCCGGGCAGTTGTCGCAAGCATCACCAACGGTATCGAGATCGCCGTCTTGCTGACCCGGATTACTGACGAGGTCGCAATTGTCGCAGGCATCGCCAAGGCCGTCACCGTCAGAGTTCGTCTGACCAGCGTTGGAGATCGACGGGCAATTGTCGCAGGCGTTGCCTACACCATCGCCGTCGCTGTCTTCCTGACCCGGGTTGCTGACCAACGGGCAGTTGTCGCAAGCATCGCCGAAGGCGTCGCCATCGGAGTTCTGCTGACCGGAGTTGGAAATCGCCACGCAGTTGTCGCAGGCATCGCCAACGGTATCGAGATCGCCGTCTTGCTGACCCGCATTATCGACGAGGTCGCAGTTATCGCAGGCATCGCCGAAGGCATCGGTGTCCGAATTGGCCTGATCAGCATTCGGGATGTTCGGGCAATTGTCGCCGCAAACATCGAACACGCCGTCACCATCGGTGTCCGGACCGCAAACCGAACCGCCGCCTTGGAACTCGCCATTGGCAGCTGCACAGGCCGACTCGAGCTGAATCGAGCAAGCGCCTGTCGGCAAGCAGCAGGCACCGAGGTTCTCGCACTCGATGTGCAATTCGCCGGTTCCTGTGTCACCGCCGTAGCCGCCCAGGCGAATCTTGTAGCAGTTGCCTGAAACAACAAGGTTGGCCAAGTATGATTGGAACGTACCCGGCGGCAAGCACTCATCCGGTGGAGGCGCGCCCGCATCGTCATTGCACCCGAGCAGGGCCGTCGCCGGGCAGGTGCAACCGTCATAGACCGCGATTTGCGTATCGAGCGCACTTCCGCACGAATCAATTCGCAATTGACCTGTGCAGGTTGCGTAGTAGTTGAACCAAACGTCGCTTTGAATATTTGGACCGCCAAACAAGCCGCAGTTCGGTCCAAACGTTGGTGCGGTACCATCGGTCGTGGCGCCAGTTGTATCGAACGGTGTCGTGCCATCGAATATCAGCTCGCGGGCCGCACAATCGTCAGTGCAGAGGAATTGTGCGCACTGCGTGCAACTTCCGTGGTAGATACCGTTGATGCTAGCGCAGTTCGCCGGAGTCGTAACTTCGCAACCGCCGGTTTGATCCGTGTAGCAGCAAGCACCAACCGTCGTCGGATCTGGGCTTTCGCAATCATCGAGTAGGTCGTTGCCGTTGCAGTCCGTACTGAACGGCGGCAAACCGTTGTCGAAGTGTAACGACCATGAGGCCACCGTACCTGCATCAAAGGCGCAGAAGTCGGTGAGCGTCAGGGTCCAGAGACCGCTCTTCTCCATGCCGTCAAACGCCGACAACGGGTTTTGGCCACTATAAGTACCCGGAGGAATCGTTGCACCTGCTGCGGATGCCGCTGCATCGATTGAGCCGCTAGCCTCGTCGTCAAGGATATACGCGCCCGCGAGGTCTGAACTATCGTCCGGCGTTTGTGCACCGAGAATCGTAACCGACGTAGCGCCGTGTGTAAGGACAGCGTTGACGTCACCGTACCAGGTGTGGTTAATGTTCAGGTCCACATCGAGATCGGTAATCAAACCCGAATCAGGAACGTTGAAATTCAGGACAAGAGGTGTCCCCCCTGACGCACAATTCGGGCTGTTGTCCGGAATTGCGCCGCCTGCAAGACCGTCAAAGTCCTTGGAGCCGGTATCGGTCGGCAGCAAGTCCAAATAGTCGAGGACGAGGTTGTCGTTGCAGTCACAGGGGTCGCCATTGGCGTCACTGCACGCGGTAGGATCGCCTAACCATGTTCCACCAGCCGCGTTGCAAACTGCTTCGCGTACGTTGGAGCAACCGATCGAAAGTGGTGCGTCTTGGTTAAGGATATGGAGCGACCAGGCGCGAACTGTACCCGTGTCTGCACCGACATGGTCTGTCACGCGGAGGATCCATGGACCAAGCTTGTCTTGACCGTCAAAGGCGGACAAGGGGTTGTCAGGCCTATAGCTTCCCGGGGCAATGATGGCAGCAGAGCCAGCTGCAGCAACGGCTGCCGCATCAAAGGTAGTGGCCGCTTCATCGTCAAAGAAATACAAGCCGTCCGGATTCGAATCATCATCCGGCGAAGCGTTGCCTAAGAGCCGTACACTCGTCGCACCGTGCGTCAACGTGACGTTCACGTCGCCATACCATGTATGTACGAAGTTCAGATCGACATTGATGTCGGAAATGATTCCAGAATCCGGGACCGACACCGAGAACTCGACGCCGCAACGATCGGGGATTGTGTCAAGGTTGGTGTCAATACAGGTTTGACCGACCGGGCATGCCACGCCTGGGCAGGTCGTCGCGCCATTGTCTGGAATCGCAACGTCTGGGCTAATGTCAATATTCGTGGCCCGGACTTCAGCTGTCGGTGCACCGCAGCAAGCACCAACGGCACAAGGTGATGCCGAGCAATCCGTTCCATTACCGAGGTATGTACCGCCTGCGGACGCACAGCATCCAGCCGTCGCGACGCTGCAAGCTTCACCGCTGCAGCAAGCGCCAGTTGGCAAAGTGCAGCTCACAGCACCCGCGCAAGCAACACCATTATCGCTCACAGACAGATTATAAGTACCCTGACCTGTGCCGAAACCACCAACTGCGATGTGATAAACTTGGCCAGGAATCGTGCACCAAGTCACCGTAGATGCTCTATTCGTCGTAAGGCTACCCGTGCTCGCACAGGCGGACACGAATGGAGCAGCCTGATCATCGTTACCGCCGACGCAAACTCCGCTGCAGCATTCGTTGCACCAGACCTGCATCAACGTATCAAACGCCGTTTGGTCGCTGCACAAGGTGGCCGTCATAGTATTTCCAGTACCAACCACGTTGTACCACAGCGCCTGGTTCACGGCAGTTACGCCGCACGTTCCCGTTGAAAGCGGGTCATCTGTCGCGTGACCGACAAAGTTTGACGCAGTGACTGAGCCCGGCACAGACAAAGTCGGTGCGCCGGAGCAGTTGTCATTCGGCTCTGGTACAAGGGTAACGGACGATGGTGGAACGAGGACCGCAGTATAGCTGTCAATGCTGTTCGAAATAAACGCGGTGCTCGCCGCACCGGTGGTACGAGTTTGCAGAACATAGTACGAAGTCGAGTTGGCCAACAAAGCCAGTGACGGGATCGTTTGCGCTGCATACACGAATGACTCGGCGGTAGAGCAATTGATCGCAGTCAACGCACCGCAGGAACCACTGAACATCGTCCAGTTAATGTCTTGCGAACCGGTATCGGCCAACGCCGCAACGGCACCGGTCGCACCGGCAGGTGTCGTGAACTGAAACCAAATTCCGAAAACGTTCGTGGCTGCGCACGGGATCGCTCCATCGGCGGTTACCGCGAGGTTATTCTGCCACTTGCTGTCACCATGTGGCAGCGAAAGCACCGAGGCCGTTAGGCAAGTGTCAGCTCCTTGGGCAGCGACACCTCCCAAACCACGAATCTCGGGCTCCTGTTCGAACAAAGACCAAAGTTTGTTTAGTCCGTCTTCGCTCGATAATTGGTCGTCTCCGATGTTTTGCAGGGCTGCTGCAACATCAACCAAGCCCAAATTGATTGCATGCTGGGTGGCTTCCTTGACGGTTCTCGCATCTGTCAGATCGACAGCGGCAAGAAAGTTCCCGAAAAACTCGCGGGCACCAACTTCTTCTCCGCTTGGTGTTTGAACTGTACGTTCAGTGGCCTCTTCGACCGCATCAAGTTGGACCGTTATTTGTTGTTGCGCTAGTCCAAACGTCGACATACATAGGCCGACGCATAGCCCTAAAAGGCCTGTTTTCCTGAATAGTCCCATACAATTTGCTTTCATCCTCTTGCTCCTCGCTTTTGGATCGATTCTGCCGGTTAACTCATCATCCAGTGAGTTTCCCGACGACTTCCAATGACTTCCTAGATCATTCCACTTTGACACAGCTTTTATTAAGAGTCGTTCTTGTTTGGGGGGTGAGTTACTTTGCGGGTGGCGCGCGCGGCTGGCGAACCAATTGGTGCTGCGTTCGGAACCACCGTGAGTCGACTGGGGGGACATTTCCCAGCCTGACGCCAGTGAAGGACCGAATCACCCGACCTACCGAGCGGAGTCGCTCATCGGTCAGGACAGCCAAAATGCTCGCGATGAAAAACGCAACCAGAAACGCCGCGAAAACAAACCCACCGAGGTTTGCGAGGACATACACCGCGGCATTGGATTCTTGAGTGCTCAGCAGCAAACCATGCTTGAACCCGAAAGGTGCGACGAGAAGTTCAACACCGCACCATCCAAGTGCAAGCAAGACCGGATCAAAACCACGCTTCTTCGATGCGTACGTGCCGCCAAGTGCATAAAGACCTGAGGCCAATGAAAGCGTGATGAGAGTTGTCCAACTCCATGTCGCGGCTGATTCCAGATGAATCACTTCTGAAAGGACGCAGAAGCTCAATCCCCAAGTGAGGCCGCCTAGAAATGCGAAACGAACAGTGCTAAAACGAATACAGATGAAGAGTGGAACAAGTGCGAGCCAGCCGAGCCAAGGTGCGCTGTGCGGCACTGTTCCCAGTGCTAGCAACGCACCTCCCAGTCCGAGCGAACCGAGCATAAGCGGTCGCTTCAGCGAGGTCGGTACTGCGTGCTTTGATTGACTCAGCGCACTCATTTGTTAACTGCACACTGACAGCAGTCTAAAAATTCTGAAGGGGACTGCTTCTTGAAAACCCAGCCATCTTGCCACTTCTCTGTCACTTGCCCCATTAAACTTGCACAGGGAAAAGTGAACTCGAAATCAGCAGCGCGGACCATGCCCGATAATCCACACCATGTAGGCTAATTACTTTCCGGACCGCATTCAAGAAGAATTTTCTATTTTGCAGTGTTGGGGCTAACCCTGTTTGCCAAAAGTAGGCTTCCGCTTGTATATAGAACTACCTAGTTTTTCTCGACCGGGGACTCGGATCGTTGCGCCTCCTACTTTGCCGCGAAGCTTTAGGACAAGAACGCGGCTGGCCACCAGACCCGATACCGGTGGCCAGGCGGCCAATACGATCCACGGGGATTCGCACTCTCGCAAAGTACGGGACGTAGGGTATTGTTCTGCGTAACGTTGGACTCCCGCTTGGCTTTCAGGTTGATACGTTATGGACTCTTTTGTCAGTGCGTTTCCGTGGGATTTATTAGAAGGCGGTCCGGAGGCCGCGCTTGATCGGCTAGGCGGAGAGGTAGGGGTTTCTGGAATATCCGTTTGGGTAGGCGTGCCGCCAGTTCATGCAGTTTGCCTCCACGGTCAGGGGGCGGGTATCTCAAAATCAGATGGCGGTCTATTTTTCCTGCCGAGCGACGACGCGTATCGGGGCACGCGTCTGCGGCCGATTCTGGGCCATTTCTCGAAAAGTCGCTGCCCGCTGCGTGCCATTCAAAATAGTTGCCGTGAACGCGGGCTTGCGGTGCGCGCGGTGGTTTCGGCTGCAAGGACCGGTTTGATCGCGCGGCGTCACGAGGAGTTTGCGTGCAAGAACGTCTTCGGTCAGCCGTCGCTATCGACGATTTGCCTGCAGAATCCGGATGTTCAGCATTATCTGATCGGACTTGTGGGAGACATGGCATCGAACGCTGAGGTTCGGTCAGTGGTGCTCCGCGATTGGTGGATCGGATGGGCGGAGGCGTTTGACGGGTCGTTAACCAGCGCTCGGGAACTTGGCGAGATCGAAAAACAACTGCTGGGGATTTGCTTCTGCGAATCGTGTTTTCAGAAAGCAGAAGCTGAGGCCGCCGAACCCGATACAGCCCATCGTCATGCGAAATCGTTGTTGAATCGATTGCTGATGGCGGCAGAACCACCGACTATGAGTTGGAAGTCGATTGCGGCAGAGTATCCGGCACTGTCAGCGTATTGTGACGTGCAACGACGATCATTAGCAGTATTGTTTCAGAGAATCGCAGACGGGGCGGGATGTCAGGTGCTCGTTGATGCCGAAGTTCCCCTTTCAACGATGGCTGTTTTTGAGGGGCGAGAGTACTCAGAAGCTTTGGTGAGGCACGTCTTGTCGCGCGAGGTGCTTTCCGTTCTGGGTAAGACAAGAACAAATGCGGGCCAAAACTTACATTTTCCAGCGAATTATGTTATATCGCAAGGAAGCGATCTGGTATCACAGATTTCGCATGTGGCCACGATGGGAGTTGCCAGCATCGAGCTCGATAACTATTCGATGCTGCCGGAATCGACGCTCACCATTCTGAAGCAGGCCATTCGCTTTGCGCGACGACAAGCCTGATCGGTGTTCAAACAATCGAAAAATTATCCCGCCTCAGCAGCGCGGCGTGAGCGTGCAAGCTCAGCGCGATGCACGATCAGTGCATCGCCCGGTGGGGTAGGAGCGAATCCATCGATTTGTATGGTCGAAGTCGTTCGGTTTACCGCGATGAGGCCGTAGGTAAGTCCAACGACAAGTTCAAGCAGTGTGGCCATCAAGTTTGTGCGTTGCACGGAGTTGGCCACAAAGTCCGCGTCGTGGCTGGGAACTTCAATTCTGACTAAGTTCTTAATGGTTCGGCCAAGCTGTTTATAGGTTTCATTCTCGAAGGCGCTGGGGTCGATTTCCACCGAGACCTCAGGTTTGCTCCAGCGCCAAGCAAAACTATCGCGGTTGGATGCAGTATTTCCCTCCGACGGATGAATACCGAATGATTCGCCTACGTGTAGTATCGAGATCAGATCTGGCAGCCACCGCGAGAAACTCGCGAAATGACGATTCTCAGCAGGGAACAGGACTCGGACTTGGTTGCCGGAAGTTGAAATCAAGTCGATGAGGGCTTCGGCCAATCCGTCTTCGGTATCGATGTCGAGCGATGGGACCACGTTTCGCGGCGTGTGCGCGCGTGCCCAACCGTCGCGCGATTCCCAAGGTGCGGAAAACGGAAGCCAACCAAATCGAAAACTCGCGCTGAGAGCTTGTGCATAGGGACACTCATGCGGGTTGCGGCCGAGCAGTTGCTTGAGCCAGATGAAGGCGGAATAAACGCTCTCCACGTCGCCCGATTGCAGGCCCGAGCGGATGAGGATCATCGGCTTGGGCTTGATGGGCAGACCGAATACCTGATCCTCTCGACCCAGGGTGACGAGTTGCTGCGTGACGTCTTTGATGGGCACGTCTTCGTCGTGGACGACCCATTCTTCAAGCCGTGCGTTCATCTCGCGAACGAAGTCGCGCATTTTCTCGCCGCGTGGAATCGGCACAACGTATTGGCCCAAACCCGTGGTTTGATAGCCGAGAATGTTGAGAATCAACTGCATGGCGAGGTTCGGCTCGGCGAAAGTGGATGCGGGTTGCTCCACTGCGTTGATGTCAAGAACGACAAGGCCGCCTGCCGGTGTTTCGCGATACAAGCAAATGGGATGACCGGTCGTGGCGTCCTTGTTGCACATGGAGCCAAGTACGGTCACAAAACCATGTCGATCGAGAAACGCCGAGAGTTGCTTGGATTTTTTGAATTGGTTCTGCGCGAAGCTGAAGACGCCTTTGCCTTTTTCGCCGAACGAAAAAACGTCGTGCAAAGCGAAACCGCGTGTTATGTGGTTTGCGTACAAAACCTTGGCGAAGGTGGGGTCATCGGCTTGATCGATGCGGCGAAGGTTCACGGAATCGCCCGCCAACTTAGCGAAGGCAGGAAGCGAAATAACGACAAGCCGTTTTTCTGAGAACGCCAACAGGTTCTTTAAGTTTCGAAGGAAGTGCGGCGGTTTGGCGTCGGGAAGGAAGATTGCATCTGCCTTTACTTGATCTGGATTCGCTGCTTTTGGCTGCAAGGTTTGAACGAAGCGACTGCCCAGGCATGTTCCAAGGATTCTGGTCAGTTCGCGTTGGTCGGCGGTTTCGGAGCAGATGCACACCGTTTTTGCAATTCTGGGGGCCGGGACTGAATACACCGGAGGCGGAGTGGCCATGATGTGGGATTCTTCGTCCGGTTCGATGATTTCGATGACGCGAACTTCCTCGATGATGGCCCAACCGGTCGCACGGATGACTCCGACATCCAGCTTCAATCGTCGGACTTGGTTCTCCGCTCCAAAGAAGGTTCGAACGAGAATTGATTCGGTCGCCCGATGGAGCGGCGGCGTCGTTCGGACGGGATGTGCAATGGGTGTCGGTTTTCGAGCGCGGGCGGTTTTCTTCGGGATTTCAAATGGCTCGATCTGTAGAACCAATCCCGACTGTTCATCGGCGGCCGTCAGGTCGCAACGAACCTTAGCTTCGACGCGATAGTATTGCTTGGGGCTAACGACGACGGTCTGCGACCATAAGCCCATGCTTTCCTTGTGATCGCTTTTGATGGAGACACCGGCCGGGGCTGATTTCGCGGCGCTCTCAACTTGCTCCCATGTGATTTTCTTGTCGGAGGATTCCCACGCCCAGCCGGCTGGTTGCGAGCGGCCCTTGCGGAAGTCGGCGTTCTTAATTCTGTTGACGTTTCCACTCATCTTTGCGGTATCCTCTCGTCGATGGGGTTGTGTATAACGAGGGCCTCGCGGTTAGGCAATCGCCTTGAAAACGAGTCGCCAGAAGTTTGCTTTGCGATAGAATGTTGGTCATGAGTGACGTGATGGAAGCAACAGTGTCCGAGCAGGTGGAAAACGCGTCAGAGGGTCAACCGCGCGATGACGCGGGGCCGGAGGTCGCGCCGGAATCGATCATTGAGGCGCTCCTCTTTTCGACAGATGTTCCATTGACGGCTGCAAGACTTTCGCAATTGGCGGGCATCGGCGACACGGCTGAGGTGAAGAGCCTGGTCGAGAGTATGAACGCGCACTATGAGGCGTCCGGTTCATCATTTCGAATTCAGGCGGTAGCCAAGGGTTTTCAAATGCTCACGCTGCCGTTGTACAACCATTGGTTGAGCAAGCTGCACAAGGCGCGAGCGGAATCGCGGTTGTCACCGGCTGCGCTGGAGACGCTGGCGGTGGTGGCGTACAAGCAACCCGTCCTGCGAGCAGAAATCGAAGCCATTCGCGGGGTGGCGGCAGGGGATATGCTTGTTCGACTGCGTGATATGAATCTGGTGCGCATTGTGGGGCGTGCGGAAGAAATTGGCAGGCCGCTGCTTTATGGAACAACGAATCGGTTCCTCGAAGTGTTTGGGCTAGAGTCGCTCAAGGATTTGCCGAAGGTAGATCGAGAAACCGAAGGCGGAGTTCCAACTCTTAGACCGGTTAACGAAGGAAACTGATTTACTCATCTCGCGATCAGCATCGCAACCGTCATATAGATCGAAACTGAAACTACGTCATTCATGGTTGTGACCAGCGGTCCGGAGGCGATGGCTGGGTCCACCCCCAATCTTCTGAATGTAAACGGAAGGAGAATGCCGAGAACGGCGGCTACCAGTATGGCGCAGGTCATGGCTATACCGACCGCTAGGGCTACACGATGAACGAAGTGCGGCGCGGCCGCATGTCCTGACAGTGAACTGAGCACGGGTAGACCAAACGTAACCGCCAGCCACGCGACGAATCCGCAGACCGGCGCCATCGCGATCGCGATACGCCCCTCGCGCAGAAAAGCACGCGTCATCATGGTGGAACCAAGCTCGCCCGATGCGAAACCGCGAATGATCACGGTGGAAATCTGAATACCGCTGTTGCCGCCGGTCGCGCCGATCATCGGCACAAACGGGCTGATGAGCGCCAGAATCGCCGCTTCAAAGTGTCCGCCGGCGATATACAAAACAGTGGCTGACAAACACATCCCGATCATGCACGGCAGCAGCCACGTCAGGCGGATTCGCGCCGCATGAAACACCGAGCTCGTCGTGAGTTCCTCGGCGCTCGTTCCTGCGAAGCGCAGCAAGTCTTCCTCTGCCTCTTCCTCGGCCACATCAAGTACGTCGTCATGCGTAATGCGACCCAGCAGTCGGTTCTTTTCGTCGACGACGGCTGCTTCCATCGCGCTGTACTTGCGGATTGTCTGGAGCACCGTTTCCTGATCGTCGTTGGCGTGAACCACGACCTCGGTCGGCTCTACTAGCTTTTCAAGTTTGGTTTGTCCCGCCGAAATGACCAGCTTGCGAAGCGGCACCGTTCCGAGCAACTTGCGGTTATCGTCAACGATGTAGATTTCATTCAGGTTTTCGTATTGCGAAGCGCTGCGAACATACTCCACCGCGTCCGCAACCGTCTTGCTGGCCGCGACCGCGATGACGTCCGGCGTCATAATGCCGCCTGCGGTGGATTCGCCGTACTCCAGCAACTCCTCGATTTGCTCGGCCTGTTTGTCGCCGAGGTGTTCGAGGATCTCGTCCGCTTCTTTTTCAGTTAGCTCTGCCAGGATGTCGGCCGCGTCGTCCGGCGGTAACTCCGAAACGATTTCAGTCAGTGACTCGGTGTCGAGTTCGTCGACGACGTCGCTGCGGATGGCTTCGTCCAACCATCCGACGACTTCGGCGGCGATGACAGGGGACAGGGCGAAGATGATTCGCGATCGATCTTCGTCCGACAGGAGCTGGAATGACTGGGCGATGTCAGCGGCGCGAGCATCAGCCAGAACAGTAGTCAGCGCATCGTCACCCTCGACAGCTAGTGCTGCCGTGAGTGAGTCGTGAAAGTTCTGGGTTTCCGTGGCCATTCGCGGCTTCCATCGTGATTGTTGGGTCGACCTGCTTCTGCAGCCGACGCTATTGCTTCATTAGTTTCTATCGCCCATTTTGCGTTAATGACTCCTGGAACAAAAACGCGGTATTATGATCGCACAAAGGGAGTGTGCAACGTGAATGAAGTGGAAAAATCAAATCAATCTGACGCCTGCGTCGGATGTTTGAGGCCGATGGTCGTCGGCATTTTAGATCAGGTGGTGGTGAGGTTCCCATGGCGCTAAAAGTTTTTCGAGCGACGGACGCGAATCTGGCGTTGCTGCAAGAGCAGTCGGTGGCGGTCATTGGGTACGGTAACCAGGGACGGGCACATGCGCTTAACCTTCGAGATTCGGGGATCAATGTCATCATCGGGCAGAGAGCGGGTAAGAGTTCCGATCGGGCGAAGGAAGATGGATTCACACCGCAAAGTGTTTCAGATGCCGTCGGGCAGAGTCGCCTGGTGATCCTGAGTCTGCCGGACGAATCGGCGGCGGAGGTGTATGAGGCTGAGGTTGCGAAGGCGTTGCGGCCCGAGGCGACGGTGGGGTTTGTACATGGGTTCAATATTCGATTCGGGTTTATCAAGCCGCCCGCTGCGGTGGATGTTGTCATGGTTGCTCCCAAAGGACCGGGGACCCTGCTGCGATCGTTGTATGTCGATGGCAAGGGCTTGCCCGCGCTGATGGCGGTGCATCAGGATGCGAGTGGTCGCGCGAAGCAAACTGCGTTGGCGTGGGCAGCGGGCATTGGATCGACACGGGCGGCGGTGGTCGAAACAACCTTCGCGACGGAGACCGAAACGGATTTGTTCGGCGAGCAGGCTGTTCTTTGCGGTGGGGTAACAGCGCTGACCAAGGCTGCGTTTGAGACGCTGGTGGATGCGGGATATGAGCCGGAGTTCGCGTACGTCGAGTGCGTGCATGAGCTGAAGCAGATTGTGGACTTGATTTATGAGCGCGGGTTGAGCGCCATGCGCGATCGGATTTCGAACACGGCCGAGTATGGCGACCTGACGCGCGGGCCACGAGTGGTGGGGGAATCGGTTCGCGCGGAGATGAAAAGAGTGCTGGAGGAGATTCGCAGCGGGGCGTTTGCGAAGGAATGGATCGAGGAATATCGCAGCGGGGGCAAGCGATTTCGAGCTTTGCATTCTGCGGATGTGGGTTCGGCGTATGAGAAGGCGGGGGAGGCTGTAAGATCGTTGATCCCGTGGTTGGGGAAGTAATCCGATATACGGATCGTCCGGCGAGGCAAAAGTTGAATTGGGCAGGTCCGAAACGTTGTAGCCACCGTAATCCGGGCCGGTCAAGGCGCTCATGATGATACGAATTCAAGCGGCACTCTCAAATGGCTAAATGGCTACGGGTGAAAATTTATTCATGTAGTGACACGGTGTGGCACTTTCGTGCGAATTACGAATTACTAATGACGAATTACGAAACACGGTTAAAACCTAAAACCTAAAACCTAAAACCTAAAAACAAAATTCTCGAACTGAAACGCCTAAAGGCTGGGATTGCCGATTCGTAATTCCGATTGTCAAATGAATCGTGCCTTTGTTTCATTTTTTGCATGACGGCCATGCCGTTCGATCTTTGCTTCTTCCGCTCCGCATACAACTTGGATAGCGCTCTACGAAAAAATGCTCGCGCTAGGGCGCAATAGTCGCTATGTTCGTGTGGGAATTTTGTTGTCGGGAGGCAGGTCTTGAAGCCAATTGGTCGCGGCTAATTCTGCCTGCAACCGGAACTCTCGCGAGAGATGAATTGTATGAAGGCCGAAGAGGCTTGCGACGAATACAGCGACACACCAACTTAAGCGTGCCAGTAGCAGCGACAGGTCGAAAACAAGATCATCCAACTGTGTGCCTCGCCAATCGAGTCCAAACCATGGGCCTCGTGCTATCAATAGAAAAAGAGAAGTGCTGACGAACAGACCAGCAAGGATGCGAGCGAAGAGTCTGGTGCTGTCGCATAGGCGATCATCGGGAATCTGCCTGCAGAGCACCGAAAGCCATTGCGCTCGCAGCATTTCGAGGCACGGCAAGAGCAGGAAGATCAACATGTGCATCGCTGTCTTAACAAACCAAGGAATGCCTGTTGGATTTAGCAATGCGATCAGTGCCAGCGCGACAATGAAAAAATAGAGCATGGTTGAGAGTCCGAGGAATATGATTCGGTTTCGCGTGATTCGCTTGTCGAAAACGTTGGGAGGCGCGAGGGCGAAGAGCAAACCTCCCATGTAGATAACAGAGGAGGTAAGTGGAAATAAAACCGTTCCTGCTAAGTCGAGAAATGGATCCAAGAACATTGGGCTGGGGATTAGTGTGCGAATAAGACCTATGGCCGCGAGAATTCCTGTTACGACCCAGCCCCAGCCGGACAACAGGGTTCCCTTATGTATGCGTGAGACCCACGCGGGGTTTAAGTGGCTGAGGTGTTTGCCAATCAGGGATTTGCTGATTTCAAAATTGCATTCCGGACATCGGCCGTCGCGATTGAGGCCGCGAAGATTGTAATTGCAACGACGACAAGGTGCGTCGAACCCAATCGCCGTTAATTGTGTGTTTGAATCGGTCATTGTTGCGGCGCTTCGTCTTGTGATACTGGGCGAGCAATGGGCGGCGAAAGGTCACTCCTTTCCCAATTCGTGCGCGCATGGAAAGCCTGCTCACGGAAACAGCGCCCGAGTCGGTAGATAAGGAAGAGGCTGCTGACGAAACAAAGGAAGAGGATGAGGCCGGACGGCAACAAGGTGCAGCCGCCGATCATCATCAGCCCATCTGCGAGCGAGGAAGTGGCGGCATCTGGATCAGGAGTTGTGGCTGTCGCTGCCGGTGAATTGTTGGCGGGATCGATTGAATCTCCGATCGCGGCGGTGACGATTCCGAGGACGAGAACCAACGTGCAGATCGAAGTCGTCCAGACGAGAATCTTCGCGCGGTTTTGCTGTTTTGGCTCCGGGACGCGCCCGGCGAGGCCGCCGAGGTAATAGATCAGTGCGATCTGGCCGAGGAACCATAGTAAGCTGGCAAGTCCAGAATAGACTGCAAACAAGTTGTAGAACAATTCCGGTACGTTGAGTCCCTCGAGTATAACTTCGAGAATGGCTGCGAAGACAATCGCAATGACAGCCACGCGCACTAGCTTTCGCGCGGATACGGCGCGCTCTGACTTGCGCGTTACATCGGGCGTGGTCACCAGCCATGCGCCGCGGTAAGTAATCAGGCTGCCAAGGAGAACAATGAGGAGTCCGATGGCGGAATTAACTCCTAAGCCCGACGTGATCATCCCAGAGATGAATGCGGCGATGATGCCTACGAGAATTCCCCAGAGATAGAGGCTGCATCCGCGTGCGATTTGTTCGAGCCAACCGGGGTCGCAGAACCTGAGCAAGTCGCTCTGAATGGAAACGCTCACGGGAGAATTGCACTCTGGGCAACGAGATTCTGCTGTCAGGCCGCGCAGGTTGTAGCCGCAACGGCGGCAAGGAGTGTCGGCGATCAGGGAATTTGAGAGCGGCGCGGATGATGTCATTGAGCATCGGCTCCGGCGGACGGGGGCGCTTCAAAGTGGGCTGCGGGGTTTTTGAGCATCTCTCGGTACGCATGAGCATAGTAAGACTGTTCGCGAAAGGCCTGGCCGAGCTTGTAGACGAGGATGAAGCCAAGAATTTGGAAAACTGCGAGAGCTAGTGCGGCGGGTGCAACGATGCACGCACCGGAGATCATCATCACAAACGCTGCGCCTGATGGTCCGGCGGGGGGGACGGCTGGTGCGACCGGAGCGGCTGGTGGTGTGAGACTTCCGGGCAAGAATGGAAACCCTGCCGGCAGTCCGAATGTACCCGGTCCACCGCCCGGGATGAGATTTGTGAACATAACAGTCAAAATCAAGATGAACGCCAGGGCAATTAAAGGCATGAGGATGAGGTAGGCCCGCGCAATGAGCTTGGCGCGGTTTGCGTGATCTGGATTCGGGATGCGCTCGGCGAGGCCCTTCAGATAGAAAAACCTTGCCACATCTCCGATCGTTTGCATTACTAACCCCGCAATGCCAATCAGAATCAGTGCGTAACCTGCGGCCGGCGGCAAGTTGAAAGTCATTAGAATCAGGCTGAGAAATCCTTGACATAGGCCGTAGACGATGGAAATGCGAACCCACTTGCGCGCTTTTCCATTTCGTTCTTCTGTGATTCCACTAGGATCGGGATGAGTGAGGAGCCAAAGGCCATAAATCATGACGAGACTTCCGAGAAAGCCGCCCACCTGACCAAGCTTCGGAACCCCGAGAAAAGTGCTTGCTATTCCAACTGCCATGCTGACGCAAACGACTGCCAACAGGCCCCAGAGGTACAAGCTGCAACCCCTTGCGAGAGTATCAAGCCAGCTTGGATCGGCGAATCGCAGCATGTCGCCTTGCAGCGCGAGGCTCGCGGGCGTGTTGCACTCCGGGCAATTTCCAAGATGGCTTAATCCGCGAAGGTTGTAGCCGCATTGCAAACATGGCCTATCGGCAACGATGAAGCCGTTCTGATCAATTGGCATGGCAAGGGGCTGACTTGGTGAATGCATGGTGTTTCTCTCCGACGTCGATTGGAATTGGGAGGAGGGTATTCGGAGGGAAGGTGCGAATCAAATAGGTCGAGCGGTGATGCGCAGTCGAGCGGCGACGAGCAGCAAGAGTGTGAGGATAATCGTTCCCCACGTTGTGGTGGTGGGGACGGGTTTGCAAACATGATCGCAAGAGAGGAGTGAATCGCCCAAGAGAGGTTCCACACAATCTTTGGTGTTGTCCACTGGAATGGAGAATCCGTTGCGATCGGCCAGCAATGTGTAGGAGGGATTCGTGCCGGTGGAGATGCAAATGGAACTGTCGAGGTCGACAGCGTTCAGTTGGATGTTTAAGCAGGCGAGAGTGGCTGGTCCCTGGGTTCCTGGGTTTTCCATTCCGGGGTCGACTCCAACGGCGTAGAAAATCGAGCCGGTCACCAAATCAACGTCTTCATAAACTTCCAGGACGAAAGGCGAAAGGGGATCGCAAGTGGCGCCTGGTTCGATACTGATGAAGCTCACGATTGATGGATCGAAGTTCATCATGAACGAACCGCCGACGATGTATGGATCGCCTTCGCCGATGACGATGCGAACGAGCTTGGTGCTGGGAACCTGACAAGTTTCCTCAGTCAGTACGCACAGGCTGGGACTGGTGCAGCCAGTGCCCATGCAGACGCCGTTCGAGCAGGTATCAATGGTTGTGCATGGGTTGCCATCGTCGCAGGTGCCGCCTTCGTTTATGGCCATACTTTGGCATCGATAGGGCGGGCCGTCGCAGAAGCCAAGATTGCAATCATCGGAAAGGTGGGTGCAATCGGCTGTGCCGCCCGGGCATTCGCAACTGTCGATGACATCAATGTTCAAGCACGACAGATCCGTGGACGGCTGGGGCAGAGGACAATCAACTGCATTGTAGATTTCAATTGACTCACCCTGATCGTTAACGAGGGCGGTGATGAGCGGGTTTTCGTCCTGAAAGAGGCAAACATTGCTCTCGGTGTCTTTCAGCACGATGAACGTGAGACATGCGAGCGCGGCTGGGCCCATCGTTCCAACGCCACCGGAGCTGATGTCAACACCGGCTGCGTAGTGTATGTCGCCGGTGGCTTCATTCACGAATTCAAATATCTCGGAGTCGAAGGGTGATGTCGGGTCGCAACCGCCACCTGGTGCAATACTCACAAAGTCTAAGGCAAGTGGGTTGTAATGGAGCGAAAACTCGCCGCTGACAATGACGTCGTCGCCGGAGCCAACGATGATCGAAACTTGATAGAGGCCGCCAATGGTCGGACAACTGCTACCGCCATTGACGCAAAGACTGGGATTGTTGCAGTCAGTGGCCATGCAAGTGCCGCTAACGCAGGACTCATTGGCAGAGCACGCATAACCGTCGTCACAACCTTGCCCCTCATTGTCGGGCATGGCCTGGCAGTGAGCGGGCATATCGATGCAGACGCCTTCGTTGCAGGAGTTAGTGAATCGGCTGCAGTCCGGCGGGCCCAGGGGACAATTGCATGTGTCGTCGAATATCGTCGAAGCGCAGGAGAGCGCAGGAGGTGGACGATAGGGATGACAAGTATCCCCATTGTCGGGAGTCACCGAATTGCCCATATCGTCGGAGAGTCGAGTTTCAAACGGATTATCCGCGGAGACCATACATAGGTCGGTCGACGTCCCCCCCAATGCCATAAATGTGACACAGGCCATTGTCGCTGGGCCGGAAGTTCCGACGCCGATGCCGGGCGCGATGCCCACCGCATAACTGATCTTGCCTTGGTTCTCGTCGACGTTTTCAAAAATCTCATTGGTGAAGGGCGATGTAACGTCGCAGTTGTCGCCAGGGGCGATGCTGAGGAAGTCGAGAGCGGCTGGGTCGTACATAAGCGTGAATTGGCCGCTGGTGATGATGGGTTCACCCGAACCCAATTGAACCTTGTAGCGGACAACGCTTCCGGGGACGTGGCATCCTTCTTCGCCTATGACGCAAAGGCTTGGGTCGGGGCAGTTCGTCCCAATGCAGTATCCGTTGTCGCATTTGTCGGGGTGGGTACAGGGGTTGTTGTCATTGCACGAACCTGCAACTTGCGGGAAGGAAAGACACTGCCCGGGAAAACCGTCGCAGTAGCCCGTGTGACATTGGTCGGTGAGCAAGCTGCAATCTGGTGCGATGCCGTTGGGACACACGCAATTCAAGCTGGTGACATATGAGTCGCATGAGTAACTAGGTGCCGGGTTGGCTGTGGGGCATGCGATTGCGTTATTGATGAAAACCGGGAAGCCCATTTCATTTGAAAGGCGCGTTTCGTATGGATTGGGCCCGTTGAAAAGACATAGGTCACCGGGAACTCCGGCGATGATCTTGAAGGCGGCGCAGGCCACAAGGGCTGGACCTTGAGTGCCTGTTCCACCGAGTTCGATGGATGTGCCGTAATGAATCACACCAGTGGTTTCGTCCACGACTTCGAACAGCTCGGTGTTGAACGGTGAAGTCGGATCGCAAGTCTGGCCAGGGGTGATATAAGCGAAATCGAGCCTCGCCGGATCGTATTGAATGGAAAACTGTCCGCTGACTACTCGGGAATCCGTCGCGCCGAGTTGGATTCGAACTCGTAAGGTTCCATCGAGAACATTGCAACCTTCTTCGATGGAAAGGCAAAGGCTGGGACTGGCTGCGTGCAAGTGGGGCGCAGCAATCAAGAATGAGATTGCAACAGCACAAAATAGAATTGGCCCGCGACCCCGGTACAAGCCGAACCTCCGACACAAGGATGAACCAGACGACCGAAGCGGTTGCTTACAATGACGTAATCCCCATCGAACTATAACAGTGGAACGACCGATAAACAAGGCAAATGTGGCACGCAGATCCGCGGTCGCGATTTCATTGCGACTTAGGATGCGGGCTGAGGGCTGGCTTCGTTAGGCACGCTATTCGCTGAAACGCACTTCGAAGGGAGCATAGTCGCTGAGATCGATCATGCAGTTTCCATCGAAATCGCCCTTGGGGCAGAAGAACGTGTCACTGATTGGGGCCGTGTTAAAGCAGTTCTGGAAGAACGCGGCGTCCAAGAGATCGACGTCGTTATCGAAATCAAAATTGCCGAGGTTGGGATCGAGGATCGCGAAGGTGTGCGATTCAGAGATGCCCGTGTTTCCTGCAAAGTCTGTGGCTTCGAACCAATAGCTCACGCGCGATCCGGATGGCTGGTCGGGGATCAAAGCGCGATACATGTCATGACCCATCCAGCGAGTGACGGCTTCCTGAGGCTGGCTGCAATTGGCGACGTACATGAGCTTGATCGATTGCGCAATGAAGCCGCGATCGGACATCATGCCATCGCGAATCTGTGCGCGCACTGCATAGGGTCCGAACGCCTGTCCCGGATCAGTGATGTCCTGAAGAACTTCCAGCGCCGGGAAAATCGGCGGAATCGTATCTGCGGGGCCGGTGTTGATGAATATTCGGTCGACGAAACTGCCGGATTCGCCTTGCGCGGTCACGATGTCGAGCTTGCCATCACCGTTCAGATCGCCGACTTCAACATCGAGCGAGGAATCGCCAACGGCAGTGATTGCATTGGAAACCAGAGTGAAATGCCCCAGACCGTCGTTGTTGCGACAGATGCGTTCAGAGTTGCCGAGCGAAGCGATGATGAAATCCAGGTCGCCGTCGTTATCGATGTCGAAGAACTTGCTGTCGTTGTCGTCGACGGCGGGGTTGTTCGCGCCGGGCAGAAGCGTCGCGCTCATATCTGTGAAGGATCCTTGGCCGTTGTTGACGATGAGCGCTGCGCGCGAGCTGGTGGGGGATGAGTTCTCGCCGATGGCATCGAGATCGCCATCGCTGTCGATGTCGCCGAAGTCCCAGGAATACGTGGCGCCATTCGCGGGCAGTCGGCCGGCGGTGACATCGGTGAATACACCGGTGCCGCTGTTTGAAAAAAGCTTACTGTTATTGGCGCGGTTGCCAACGAGGATGTCGAGATCAAAGTCGCCGTCGATGTCGCCGAAAATACAGTCCATTGGCTGAGCAACGAGTTGTTGCGGCAATCGGGTGGCGGTTTCGTTGTTGAAGGTGCCGAAGCCGTTGTTCATCCACAATTGATTCTGGCCGGAACCGAATCGGCTAGCGCCGCCGTTTGGAAAGTAGAGGTCGAGGTCTCCATCGGTGTCGACGTCGCCGAGGCAGACGTGCGGACTGCCGAGATTGATGTTCGGAAGCTGGGTATTGCTGACGTTGTTGAAAAAGCCGTTGCCGGTGTTGATCAGCAGGAAAGGGCGAGTGGCGAAGTCGTTGGCGACCACCATATCGAGCCAGCCGTCGTTGTTAACGTCGCCGAATTCCACGTCTCGCCCGTAGCCTTGAACGCCGCCGGTGCGGGCGTCGGTCTCGTCGGTGAAGTGGCCTTCGCCGTCGTTTATGAACAAGCGGACTTTTTGCATCTGCGATGCCGAGCTGAAGCCACTGCCGTTGGCGAATGCGATATCAAGGTCGCCGTCGTTGTCGACGTCACCAAACGCAACCTGGCTTGTGTATTCCGTGAGACTGGGCTGCGGGAAGCGCGTGGTCGTCTGATCGACGAATTGCTGCCCATTTGATTGTGCCAATCCGTGGCACGAAACCACGAAACTGACGATCGCGATTCGCACGATTGGGTGATTGCGTCGGTTCAAGGTAGAGACTCCACTCGCCATAGGGAAAACTCCGATCCGTCGGGTATCAATGGTAATCGTCGTGGGTTATTTTCGAGGACGCAAGCGCTCTAGCTTCGGGCCAAGACCGGAAGTGAAGAGCTGCATGTCGGCGGTGTTCAGTCGGCCGTCATGGTTGAGATCGGCCACGCGAAGTCTCGACAGGCCTCGTTGGTGCAACTCGCGGATGCTGAGATCAGTCGTCGCGGAGGCGGCACCGGCTATGCCCTCCTGGTCACAGCAACCCGGCGCCTCGGTAAGGCCGTAGTTGGCCACGATGAACATGCCGTCGATCTGATCAACGAGACCGTCGCCGTTGACGTCGGCGTGGATTCCTTCCATATCGCAGCCGGTGCCTGCGGTCGTTTGCGAGAGGAATTCGGACATAAAGTAGCCAAAGTCGATGACATCGATCGAGCCGTTTTCATCGAGGTTTCCGCCGGCGAGCCAGTTGCCGCCGAAGTGCGGATCGTTCTCGAAATGGGCTTCGTATTTCGCGTTTTGCACAAGTGACATTTCAGCCGTCGCACGTAGCGTGTGCCGTGCATCGCGAGCGGTCATGCACTGATAGGCACCGGGAGGAACCTGCAAGTTCAAGCGGCGAACGCGGCCCGGGAGATTGTAGGGCATTCCGAAGTCGAGCATCGTTTCCACAATGACCGATGGCTCGCTGCAACTGGAGAAAAGCTCAAGCGTTATGCAGCGTGAGAGCGGGCCGTCGACGACGGTGGGGGACAACTGCACTTCGAGGTCCAGCAACGTGTTGTTGGTGACTTCGACCGTCCACGAACAGGACGCGGTGAGTTCGCAGGCATCCACCGTGTTGCAGGTGAAAGTCGTAATGCCAATGGGGAACGTGCCGCCGTTGGCGATCAAGTCGCCAACTGGGAGTCCGCCGCTATGCGAGGCCGTACAGAAGTGCTCGATCGCGCCTTCGCATTCATCGGCTGCGATAACCGTCGGCCAGGTGACAACGGCTGTCACTTCGCCGGGAAGTACGTTGACGATGGAGTCGTCCGGGCAATTTAGGAAGCGGGGCGCGCCGGCGTCGACAGTAATGGGGCCGGTGCAGCAAGGTTCATAGGCGACCGGATGGCCCACGATATCCGTCAACAGCGTATGGGCCGGGTTTTCGTCGAGGAAGCAAAGCTCATCTGAGTCGCATACGCCAATCGCACGGAACTTGAGCGTGGCCATGACTGCCGGACCCTGTGCGCCGCCCTGCAGAATATCAATTCCGACTGCGTAGAACACGCGGCCTTGCGATTCGTTGACCGTCTCGAAGATTTCGACGCTGAACACAGACGATGGATCAAAGAGATTGCCTGGATCGGCGCTGATAAACTCAAGCGTTTCCGGATCATAATCGATGGCGAATTGGCCGCCGGCGAGGATGGAGTTGGTTGGGCCGACCTCGACGTTGACGGTGATGACTTCGTTGTCGGCGTAGCAACCTTCACCGGGAAGCGTACCGTTCAAGTCGTTCAAACATAGCGATGTGGACTCGAGACATTCGCAGTGGCCGAGGCTTGTATTGCAGCCGGCGCCGAAACACTGTGCATCGGATGTACAAGCGATGGTGTTCAAATCCTGATAGGCACAGACGCCACCGACGCAAAAATCGAGTGTGCAGCCAAAATTGTCGTCGCAGTCTTCGACCGCGGAGCAGGACGTACAGCCAGGGATTTGAGTTCCCGTACAAACTCCGTTTGAGCAGGCGTCGCCGGTGGTGCATGCGTTCATGTCGTTGCATTCACCGGCTGCGGCGCAGGCTTGGCCGACGAGTTGGATGATTGCTTGTGCAATGTCCGACGAAGGAGTGCTTGATTGAAAGACAGTTCCGCCCGTTGCAACGGCTACTTCCTGTGCCATTGAGAAGACACATGAATCTGTGCCGCCTCCCAAAATGGGAGAAACGACCACGTCCCTGTTCTGGGCCACGATAATGAGGTTGTCTACCGTATCGCGATCTTGGCCCGGATCCTGGCAGCCGCCGGGGAAACTGCCGTTGCACGGCGCTTCATCGCCAATCGGGCTGACGACGCGAATGCTGCCTTGGGTCCATGGAAAACGGTCGGCCACGATCGCAGCGCCCGGGCCCCACGACTCGTCCGGGAACGGTCCGCTTGGGAACGTGCAACTGGCGGCGTTGCCGGGAATCGTCGCGCCGAGCAGGTTGGTCACGCTGTTAGTTAAGCACTCGAATGCGCC
This sequence comes from uncultured Phycisphaeraceae bacterium, assembly GCA_964494205.1. GTDB lineage: Bacteria > Planctomycetota > Phycisphaerae > UBA1845 > UBA1845 > JBBTCX01. The sequence continues at coordinate 89,000 of CAZBRD010000003.1, forward strand.
GCCGGGTGTTTCGCTGACGCCGAGGATCGTCGTGTTCACTTCAATCCCGTTGGCGACCAGTACGCTGACTACATCTTCAATATTTGCGCAAAGTGCGGCTGCTTCGTCTTTCATGGAGCCGGATGAATCCATCACGACCACAAGATCGACAGGCGGGCAAGCTTGGCCGTCATTACAAGGCACACAACCCGGAAGTGTCACGTGTTGACACTCATTGCTGACGCACGTGTCCGTTGTACATGCGTTATCGTCGTCGCAATCGAGAGGACTTGTGCACTGGCCGACGGAATCAGGCTCGCCTCGGTCCCAAGGATTCGAGGGAGGATTGTTTTGCGATGTAGGAGGCAATCCTGGCGGCAGATAAGCGAGTGCGTTTCGGGCTGTGTCAAACAATAACGAGACGGCGGCCAGAACGATGGCCGTGCGCAATACCCAAAGGGTGCTTCTTCCCCTCCGGAATGTTGATTGCCTATTCACGCGCTTCTTTCCCCCTCGTTCCTAATTCTACGGCCCCACCAACCGTTCGTAGAATTCAGTGTAATCAATCAAGTCAATATCGTTGTCGTTGTCAAAGCCGAAAATCGTCCGGCAAATGACACTCGGTTCGACAAAATTCGGGTCATCATTTGGACCGCTGAAGCACTCACCGAGCGAGAGATAGTCCAGCAAGTCGAGGTCGCCATCCAAATCGTAGTCGCCGAGGAGGCAGCCGTCGTAACAATTCTCGCCGGGTTCAGCGCAATCGGGTGCACAGTCAGGAACGCCGCCCTGTTCGCAGCACTCGGTACGTGGATAGTCAAGGAAGCAGCCGAAAAACTCGAAGCAGCATTCGCCGACGGGTGGACAGAGACAAACACCCGCGGGAGTTGTGACTGGGCAATCGTCATCACAATCGAGAATTCCGTCTTCGTCGGTGTCAAAGATCACTTCGCAACTATCAATAGTGCCGTCGTTGTCGCAATCGGGATCGCATTCGTCGGGCAGCGTGTTTTCGTCGCAGTCTTCACTTTGGCCTGACGCGATGTCGCAGGAGTCCGCCACGCCGTTCATGTTGCAGTCGAGCTGGCACTCATCCGGAACCATGTTGGAATCGCAGTCGTCGCTGGTGCCGTCATTGACGTCAATCGAATCGGCAATGCCGTTGAGATTGCAGTCGATCAGTTCGAGCGAGGGGCCGACGGTGGCGACATTGACGGAATTCGGGATTCCGGGTTTGAACAAGCCAAGTATGGCTGTGGTCTGGGCAGGTTCGACGTTTGCGTCGAAGCGGAAGTTGTACATCGTGCTCCAGCGAAGGGCGTTGGCGTAAGGGTTGTCGAAGTAACCTTCGGTGGACCATGTAATCGCGTTGCCGCCGGTTGAGATTGTCCAATCGGTGAGGCTGTAGGGTTCTCCACTATGGTAGTCCACGTCGTGGAAACCCATGTTCTGTATCACGATCAGATCTGGAATGGGGATCGTAAAGTATCTACCGCTGCGATCGCTGTTGAGGTTCATGATCGCATACTCGTAATGCCAGAAGCCATTTCCGAGTTGAGAAGCCTTGGCGGAAACGATGAACAGGCCGTCATTGGGAACTTGGATGTCGGTTTCCTGAACGAGAGGGTCCTGATTCTTCCAGGCGCGAATCGCTGGTTGCTGTTCGATTGTGTTCCCCAGCATGGTCGCTGCATAGATATTGTTTGCATTAAGTTCAAAACTCATGCGCCGATGAGATGCATTGTTGTTGGCATTACCGGCGAACGCGTCGTCGGGCGTAATGTAAATCCCCTCGCCAAAATAGGTCGCCCCTTGGTTCATGCTTGGGTCGAGGTCCGTGCTTTTCACTTGAATTCGCCGGGCGATCGTTCCCGACCAAGGTGGGTTCGAAGGAGGGTAAGTAAAGAAACCGCTGTGAGCGTTAACTTCCGATCGCGGGCCAAGAACAGCCTGATTGCCATTTAACGTTGCTGAGTACGGATCGGAACAGAGTTGTCCTAACGTTTGAGAGGTGGGCGGCATTTGGCATTCGCCGCAGAGGTCTCCTGTCAGCGCCGCAAATCCATGCTTGAGCCAACTTATTCCAAGTTGCTCAATCCTTCCGTTTCGCAGCCGATATATGCTTCCGCCGATGACCGGATGATCGTTCGTGTCAGCGTACCAACCAACCGGAATATCACCCAAATTGCACGACGTTGTGCCTAACGTATAAGCTGAAATGCCATCCTGTTGGGCGTGGCTGCTGACGCTTTGCAAATCGTGAACAATAACGTCCGGGCCTATTCCGCCAGCAGTTGTGGGGGGGATGTGACCATCACTCGGTGGTAGTCCATAAGCGTTGCTGGTTGGAACTCGTCCGCGAATGATCGCGGTACCGATCGACGACTCATTTGAGTCGTCTATGCCAAGCCGAGCAGCAGCTTCAGCGGATGCAATCACCTCTTCGCAGGCGATGACGAATGAACCAGTTGCCGAGTCGATCGAAATATCGGTGGCTATCAGGTTCAAAACAGGTAACGAATCAAAAGTTGCTGGTCCTGCCGCACTGCGACTTGGAACATCAAGTTCGCGATTGGCGATTTGCACGCCCAACGTCAGAGGAACTTCACGGTCAGATTCGCTCGAATAGAGATACCAGTCCTCGTTGAAAATGAGCTGGACCGCTTCAACGGCGGTAAGGGCGTCCTTGTCGTTTACGGACACGGTCGAACGAGAATCAAGACGAGTCACCATTCTTGAGACGCTTGAGTTCTGTTCAGGGCCACCGGCAAACCAAAGCGGGATATTCTGTTTGATGGACAGTTCAATCGCGCCATCCAATTCAAGGGTTTGGCCGCTGCGAGGATTTGCTTCATTTGTTGCTGCAAGGGTCGACGGAATGGTCATGATTGCGCATGCCAAGAGGCTGAGTCCTATCGCTGGATGAACTTTCGGCGGATGCATGTTCAACCCCCAACTGATGAAACCTGCCTGCGATTGTGGTGGCGACTGCTGGAAACACCCCATTCTTACGGGTCTATGTTACCCCATCTCGAGCGTATCCAAGCAATAATTGCGCGGACGACCGCCCCAAACCCTGCAAGTGCTGTCGCAGGTAATTCCCCCGATTCGACAACCGTTACAGTTTATCAAACCATAAAGGTAGCATCAATTGAGAATTGAACCGAAACGGTCGGTTGCGCCAAAAGCAACATAATGCGAAAGTGTTGCGTTGGCATCACTTGGGATAGGTTGCAATTCGGCGTTGGCAGTATTGATACGCGTGATCATTGGTGAATGCGAGTGAATTCGAATCAAGCTGAGGATCGATGAAATGTTTGATTGCTAGACCAACTCAGTTGATTTCCATGAGTCTTTCACCAATTCGACAGCAAGAGATTCGATTACCATCGTTTTCTACCAACCTAAAGCCAAACATTGACGATGAAATCACGCCACACTGGATTATTGTTTCTGTAGCGTTATTTATTGACTTGTTATTCGTGCTGGAACTACTGGTTGACGCTGCCTTTGCGCGATCTTTATCTAGCTTACCGCCTCTGTCGCGCCCCATTCGAAAAATTATTGGAACTCCGCTAAACATTCTGATAACCTGCTGGGTGCAGAAATGGCACGGACTGGGGAGGGAGCGCGCCGTCAACCGGCGTGCAAAGTTGGGCCTACTTCATTCCGTCCAACGGGTTACATCAATAGCGTTAGTCATTGGCGGGGGTCGGCGTTCGCGCCAAAGTTTGAAATATAGATACAGAACGGCCGTGGAAGGGGTGTTGGTCCGCGAGCTGGTGGTCTCATTGCATTCATCGCCCTCTGAAGGAGTAGTTATGTTCAGGGATTGTAGAACCTTCCGAATTGATTGTTGCGGAATCTGGTTCGCGTGTCTTCTTTTCAGTTCCACACTTTATGCCGCACAAACTACCGTCAATTCCGGATCGCCGTCAGTCACTGACATCCTAAATACCATTTATACAAACGGCGAAACGTTTACGCGCGTCGAAGACTACGTGAACGGCGGAAGCGCGGACGATGAGGGGACCGTCAATCCACTGAATCCTATCGGAGGATTATCGGGCAAGACGGATCAATCGTGGTCTGGCGGCGTGATCAACGCGACGGCGAAGGCTCGTTTTGCGGGCTTTAATCATTCGTTCGGATGGGAACGCGGCGGTACGGATCACATTCTTTTCACCGTCAGCGGGAGCAATTACGCGGTGACAGGGGGTGTCACCAACGTCGATCTTTCAGGCGGGGCATTCCATTTCATTGACGACACTGGCTTCAACGTATGGTCCTCGGACGTTTCGGTAAACACAGACGACAAGGACCACATGGTCGCCTATCTCGTGACGGGTGGCGCCACGACCGGCCCGACATGGATCCTTTTCTTTGACGATGAAAACGGCGGCGGTGATCGCGACTTCAACGACATGGTGGTCGAAGTCACGCTGGCTGTTACGAATTCGCTTTGCGAGCCCAGCGTCACCAATCTGACGACGGACGATCAGCCGAGCGGTTGCCACACAAGCATCAGACCCGAAACCACAACCGGAGACGACGCACCGTTTGTCGTCACTGCGCGAACGCAAATCGACAAGAATTCGCCGACCAACCCCAACGCCTCCGGAAGCACCGGAAAAGTGTATGTGACTGGCGACGGAATGGGCGTCAAGAAGAGCGATTGCAGCGGCAATTCTCCCATCAACGGATCAGGTAACGAACAAGAACAGGAACTGATTTTCACGTTCGACAGTCCGGTCCTGGCTGACTCGATCATCGTGACGCTCAACCAGTTGAGTTTTGGCTCAGATCAACCAGTGATCTTCCTGTCGAGCACGAGTTCCAGCGGTTACGACTACACCATTCTTGAGGCGGAGATCCAGGCTGCGTCGACCAACATCGGCGGCAGTCGGTACGAAGTCGAGTTTGCAGACTTCACCAGCACGACAAGCAATCTTCTGATCGATGCGTTCAAGGTGCGCGAGATCACCGACGCGATTTACGTAAAGTATGTCGAGCTTCTGCTGCCTTGCGATGACGGTAATCCTTGCACCACGGATACCTGCAACAGCGGAGTATGTGCGCACACGAACGTGTCGAACGGCACAGCTTGTTCGGACGGTCTTTTCTGCAACGGTGTGGAAACCTGCCAGAGCGGTGTTTGCGGCGACCGACCTGACCCATGCGTCGATCTGGCGCATTGCTCGGAAAGCACGGACACGTGTCTTCAGTGCAAGAACGATTCAGAGTGCAACGACAACAATGGATGCACGAGCGATAAGTGCGACAAGGGCGTGTGTGAGCACACCAACAACAACAACTCATGCAGCGACGGTAATCAATGTACGATCAACGATGCTTGCAGCGGCGGCGCGTGCGTGGCTGGTCCGCCTCGGACGTGCAGCGATGCCAATCCTTGCACGACGGATTCGTGTAATCCTGCTACCGGTTGCGTTTTCACGAACAACACCAGCTCGTGCAACGACGGCAATGCCTGCACAACAAGTGACACTTGCGCGGGCGGGTCATGCGTGGGTGGTGCGGCACCGAATTGCAATGACAGCAACAGTTGCACGAACGACTCGTGCCATGTGACCAAAGGTTGCCAGCACGTTAACAACACCAACTCGTGCAACGACGGTAATGCGTGCACATCGGGCGATTCCTGCTCGGGCGGTTCGTGCGTCGGTGGTCCCGCGATCACCTGCAACGACAACAACCCCTGCACGAACAATTCGTGCAATCCGGCGACTGGTTGCGTCTATACGAACAACACGGCTTCGTGCAACGACGGCAACGCGTGCACCAAGAACGAAGTTTGCTCAGGTGGCACGTGCCAGGGTGGAACAGCCACCAACTGCAACGACAACAATGCCTGTACGACGGATTCGTGCAACCCAGCGACGGGATGCACGCACGTTTCGATTACTTGCAACGACAACAATCCATGCACGACTGACACTTGCAATCCGGCGACTGGCTGCGTCTTCACGAACAACAGCCTTCCGTGTAACGACGGCAGCGCGTGTACATCAAACGACACGTGCTCCGGTGGGTCGTGCGGCGGAACTGCGGTTGTGTGCAATGACAACAATCCGTGCACGGACAATTCGTGCAATCCTGCAACCGGTTGCGTCTACACGAACAACACGGCTTCGTGCAGCGACTCGAATGCCTGCACCACGAACGATACCTGCTCTGGCGGCGTGTGCGTCGGCGGTGCCGCACCAAATTGCAACGACAACAACGTTTGCACAAACGACAGTTGCAATCCCGCGACGGGATGCGTGAATACGAACAATACGAACTCCTGCAGCGACGGGAACGCGTGCACCACGAACGATACTTGCTCCGGCGGTTCTTGCTTGGGAGGTGCGCCGCCCAATTGCAATGACGCCAATGACTGTACGACGGATGCGTGTAACCCCGCGACGGGCTGTACGAATACGAACAAGCCTTCAGGTACGGCCTGCGGCAGCTCGCTCGATACGAACTGCAACAACCCGGACACGTGCAATGGATCCGGTGTGTGCCAGGGTAATCTGGAGCCGAATGGTACATCGTGTTCAGACGGCGTCTTTTGCAACGGAGCGGAGACCTGTCAGGGAGGTACATGTGCTTCGGGAACGCCCGTGCCGAATTGCTGCAAAACGAACGCCGAATGCAGCGACGGCAACGTTTGCAATGGCGCTGAGACTTGTAACCTGACCACACATACTTGTGTGGCTGGGACACCGCTAAGTTGCAACGATAGCAACGTTTGCACGAATGACTCGTGTCACCCGGTCAACGGCTGTCAGTACGCCAACAACACCAGTTCTTGCACCGATGGAAATGCTTGCACCACCAATGACACCTGCTCGGGCGGTTCGTGCGTTGGCGGTGCGCCGCCGAATTGCAACGACGGCAATGTGTGCACGACCGACTCGTGCAACAATATGACCGGCTGCGTAAACAGCAACAACACTAATCCTTGCAGCGATGGAAATGCGTGCACTACCAATGATACGTGCTCGGGTGGATCTTGCGCGGGCGGTCCTGCACCGGATTGCAATGACGGCAACGTGTGCACGACTGATACGTGTGATACGTCCCTCGGATGTTTGCATGCGAACAACAACAGCCCGTGCAGCGACGGAAGCGCGTGCACAACGAGCGATACGTGCAGCGGCGGTTCGTGCGTCGGTGGTCCGGCTCCGAATTGCGATGATATGAACCAGTGCACGAATGACTCGTGCAGCCCGATGGTCGGCTGCGTAAACACTAACTCATCAAACGGTACGGCCTGCGGCGATTCGGGCATGGGCGCATGCGACGACCCGGACACGTGCGACGGGTTCGGAAACTGCGTGAACAATCATGATCCGGACGGGACCAGCTGTACGGACGGCATCTACTGTAACGGTGCCGAGATTTGCGTGGACGGCGAATGTGAGCCGGGAACCCCGCCGACGCCGTGCTGCGAAACTAGCGCAGATTGCGACGATCACAACGTGTGCACGGGTGTCGAGACCTGTGTCAATCATGTGTGTGTGCTGGGCACGCCTCTGAGTTGCGGCGATAGCAACGTTTGTACAACCGATAGCTGCGACCCAATCAACGGATGCATGAACTCCAACAACACTGATCCGTGCGATGACAACAACGCCTGTACCGCGAATGATCAATGCTCGGGTGGAGTTTGCGGCGGCGGTCCTGTGGTGTGCAGCGACGGCAACCCATGCACGACAGACTCGTGCAACATGGTCACAGGTTGTGTCTACACGAACAACACGCTGCCGTGTAATGACGGCAATGCTTGCACGACGAACGACACGTGCGGCGGAGGCACTTGCAACGGCGGTGCAGCACCGAATTGCAACGACAACAACGTGTGCACGAACGACACTTGCAGTCCGATGACCGGCTGCGTGCATTCGGACAACACGCTACCGTGCGATGACGGCGACGCCTGCACCACGAGCGATACGTGCGGCGGTGGCATGTGCAACGGCGGTCCTGCGCCCGATTGCGACGACGGCAACGAGTGTACGAATGACGCTTGCCATTCAATGTCGGGTTGCGTGCATACGAACAAGCCGTCGGGTACGGCCTGCGGCGACTCGTCCGACACGAACTGCGACAATCCGGACACGTGCAACGGTTTGGGAAGTTGTCAGTCGAATCACGAGTCAAACGGCACGTCTTGCGGTGATGGAATTTTCTGCAACGGTGCTGAAACCTGCGTGGGCGGTGAGTGCACCGCCGGAACACCGGTTCCCAATTGCTGTGATACCAACGCGGAATGTAACGACGGCGACGTTTGCGACGGCGTGGAAACGTGCAACTTGGGCACGCACACCTGCGTGCCGGGAACGATGCTGGATTGCGACGATGATGAAGTCTGCACTACGGACTCATGTCATCCGATCACGGGTTGTCAGTACGTGGATAATTCCGATCCTTGCGACGACGAGAATGAATGCACGACGAATGACACCTGCTCGGGCGGATCGTGTGTGGGCGGTGCGCCGCCGAATTGTGACGACGACAACGTGTGTACGACGGATTCGTGCAACGTAGCCACCGGGTGCGTGAATACGAACAACACGCAGCCATGCAGCGACAATAACGCTTGCACGACGAACGACACGTGCTCCGGCGGTTCGTGCGTTGGTGGTCCGGCTCCGAATTGCAACGATGGAAACGTCTGCACGACAGACACATGCGATCCTTTCCTGGGTTGTGTGAATGCTAACAACACCAATCCGTGTACCGACGGAAGTGCTTGCACGCTGAATGACACTTGCCAGGGCGGCACGTGCGTTGGCGGACCACCGCCGAATTGCGACGACGGAAACATCTGTACGACCGATGGCTGCCATCCGGTGCTTGGTTGCAAGCACGATAACAACACGATGCAGTGCGACGACGGAAACGCGTGCACAGATCATCATGACCGTTGCGAAGACGGCGCGTGCGTTGGTGGACCGGCGGTCAATTGCGACGACGGAAATGTTTGTACGACGGATACGTGCGATACGCTTCTCGGCTGTCAGCACTCAGATAACACGAGTACCTGCGACGATGGCAACGCGTGCACGACGAACGATACCTGCGCAGGCGGTTCTTGCGTGGGTGGTCCTGCGCCAAATTGCGACGACGGCAACGTCTGCACTACGGATGTTTGCGACAACGTGCTTGGATGCCTGCACGTGAACAACACGAATTCGTGCAACGACGGCAATGCTTGTACGACCAACGACACCTGCGGCGGCGGTTCGTGCCATGGTGGCGCACCGCCGGTGTGCAACGACGGCAACTTGTGTACGACCGATACTTGTTCGCCTATGGTTGGCTGCGTGTACACGAACAACTCCGTGCCTTGCAATGATGGTAATGCATGCACGACGAGTGATACGTGTGCCGGCGGATCGTGCGTCGGTGGGTCGGCGCCGAATTGTGACGACGGAAACGTCTGCACGAACGACGAATGCCATCCAAACCTCGGCTGTGTGTGGATTGACAATACCGATCCTTGCAGCGACGGCAGCGAATGTACGACGAACGACACGTGCAGCGGCGGCGTGTGCCATGGCGGTGCACCGCTGGTTTGCAATGACAACAACCAGTGCACGATCGATACCTGCAACGCGATCGTGGGCTGCGTGTTCACGAATACGCCTTCGGGCTCGCCATGCGGCGACGCGAGCGAAGCGGTTTGCGATCACGCGGATTCGTGCGACGGCATGGGTAACTGTGCGGATCATCAGGAGCCGGACAACACTTCCTGCTCCGATGGTGTACTCTGCAATGGCGCAGAGATTTGCATCGGCGGTCTCTGTCAGCAGGGCACGCCGATCGCGGGCTGCTGCAAGGTGGATGCCGAGTGTGACAACAACAACGTGTGCGACGGCGAAGAAACCTGCCAGAACAACGTCTGCGTGCCGGGGACGCCTCTGGTGTGCAATGATGGAAACGGTTGCACCAACGATTCGTGTCATCCGACGCTGGGTTGTGCGTATGTCAGCAACACTGATCCGTGCAACGACGGCAACGCGTGCACGATCAACGATATCTGCGGTGGCGGAATGTGCCTTGGCGGTGCGCCGCTGGATTGCAACGACGGCAACGTCTGCACGACGGATGCCTGCAACCCGGGCAGCGGATGCGTCTACACGAACAACACCAACTCGTGCGACGACGGCAATGCGTGCACGACGGCGGATGTGTGCGGGGGCGGCACGTGCAATGGCGGTCCCGCTCCGAACTGCAACGACAACAACGGCTGCACGGATGACTTCTGCCATCCGATGTTCGGTTGCCAGCACACGAACAACGTAGATCCGTGCAGCGACGGCAATGCGTGCACGACGGGCGACGTCTGCTCGGGCAGTATGTGCCAGGGTGGCCCACCGCCGAACTGCAACGATGGCAATGTATGCACTACAGATTCGTGTGATATGGTCCTGGGCTGCCAGAACGTGAACAACATGAATTCCTGCGATGACGGCAGCGCCTGCACATTGAGCGATGTCTGCGTCGCCGGTGTGTGTACGGGCGGACCGGCTCCCAATTGCGATGACGGCAACGGGTGCACCGACGATGGATGTCATCCGGGCAGCGGTTGCTTCCACAACAACAACACTGATCCATGCAATGACGGTAATGCCTGCACGACGATGGATGTGTGCGGCGGTGGAACGTGCAACGGCGGTCCCGCGCCGAATTGTAATGACGGCAACGTCTGCACAACCGATTCGTGCGACATGGTTCTGGGCTGCATCTACACTGACAACACGCTGCCGTGCAACGACGGCAACGCGTGCACGACTTCGGATACGTGCGGCGGGGGTATTTGCAACGGCGGACCAGCACCCGATTGCGACGACATGAACGAATGTACGTTCGACTTCTGCGATTCGTTGACGGGTTGTGGACACACAAACACGCCGATCAACACGCCGTGCGGCGACTTGAGCAACACCATTTGCGATAATCCTGATATATGCGACGGCAACGGTGCATGCGTCAGTAATCACGAAACGAACGGCGCGAGCTGTACCGACGGGTTGGTTTGCAACGGCGCGGAGACGTGCCTTGGCGGCATCTGCTCGCCGGGTTCTCCGCCGGCTGGCTGCTGCAAGACGGACGAGGAATGTGATGACGGAAACGTCTGCAACGGCGAAGAACAGTGTATCGGCAACGCGTGTGTGCTTGCGGCTGTGTTGGAATGCGACGACAGCAATCCATGCACGACCGACAACTGCGATCCGACGCTTGGCTGTCAGTTCGTGAACAACACACTCCCGTGCGATGACGGCAACGCTTGCACGGTAAGCGACGTTTGCGGCGGTGGTTCTTGCAACGGCGGCGGTCCGTTGGACTGCAATGATGGGAACGTTTGCACGAACGATTCATGCAGTCCGATGACCGGATGCCAATATACGAACAACACGTTCGCATGCGACGACGGCAATGCCTGCACGACGATGGACGTATGCGGCGGCGGATCTTGCCACGGCGGACCGGCGCCGATTTGCAACGATGGAAACCTGTGTACTGACGATGCGTGCGATCCACAGTCGGGTTGTGTCTACGTGAACAACTCCGATCCATGCGATGACGGCGATGAATGCACGACCAACGACACTTGCGGCGGTGGATCCTGCAACGGCGGAGCTCCGCTGGATTGTGACGATGGAAACGTCTGCACGACCGATTCATGCGATATGGTGCAGGGTTGCGTATACGTCAATAACAGCAACCCATGCAGTGACGGCAGTGCATGCACGACGAACGATACCTGTTCCGGCGGCGTGTGCGTGGGCGGTCCGGCGCCAAATTGCGATGACCTGAATCCGTGCACCAACGACGCCTGCGATCCGGGTATGGGTTGCCAGCATGTGAATAACAGCAGTCCGTGCAATGATGGAAACGCGTGCACGACGAATGACACGTGCGGCGGCGGATCTTGCAACGGTGGTCCCGCTCCGAATTGCGGAGACAACAACGTCTGCACAACCGATTCGTGCGATCCGATTACGGGTTGTCAGCACGTAAACAACTCTGTTTCGTGCGATGACGGCAATGCCTGCACAGTTAACGAGACGTGCTCCAATGGCGTCTGTGTCGGTACGGTCCCGTTGAATTGCGGCGACAACAACTCGTGCACGAATGACTCGTGCAACCCGCTAACCGGCTGCGTCTTTGTGAACAACACAGATCCGTGCAACGACGGAAGCATCTGCACCACGGGCGACGTGTGCGTTGGCGGTTCGTGCGTTGGTGGTTCGACAATGGTGTGCAACGATAGCAACAATTGCACGACCGATTCGTGTCATCCAACCTTGGGCTGCCAGCACAACTTCAACACCAGTCCATGCGACGACGGTCAATTCTGCACGACCAACGATCAATGTGCGGGTGGTGTGTGCGTCGGCCGTTCCGCGGCTACGGCTTGTCCGGGTCAGCTTTGCGACGAGACAGCTAATCTGTGCTTTGACTGCAATAATTCAGGCGATTGCGATGACGGCAACGCATGCACAACGGATACGTGCACCGGTCAGCGCTCGTGCGACCATACGGCTATCAGTTGCACGGTGAATGGCGATTGCCCAGCCAACGCGCAATGCGTGAATGGTCACTGCTCCTGCGAGCTTGGTGTATGCCTCGTCGCAGAGGACGGTCCGCTTCCGGTGGATAATTGCTACTCGAACGACGATACGGTTGTGGTGAACGTGATTCTCTCGAACGCGCAATCGCCGATCGTCGGTGGCCAGTTCTACATGGGCTATGACCCAAGCTGTCTTGACTTCATCTCGATCGAACCGGGTTCAGTTTTTGATCCGGGCTCACCGTTCGAGGTCGAAGTCATGGAAAGCGTCGACGAAGTTACGGGCACGATTTTCTATGGTGTGCACGTCGCATTAGGCGGTCTTGGTCAGAACGGCGGCGATGCTGGTACCGTTGGTCCCGCGATCATGGCCACCATCACGTTCCAGGTTACTTGTGATTGTGCCGTGCAGGGCGTTTGCTTCCTGCCGGATGACAACCCGCTGCACAATTACCTGGTAAATCGTGACGGTGACAAGGTCATTCCACCTGATCTGACCTGCTGTACGGGCGATTTCAATGTGAACGGCAGTCCGCCGGAAGTGAATTGTCCGGACGACATCGTGACTAACGCGGATTGCGATGCGGTCACGGCCGACGTTCACTTTGATCCGATTACGGCTACGGATAACTGCGACGGTAATCTGCCGTTTGTGCCGGCGTGCTCAGCGACTTATTGGGCGAGCGGCCAAATAGGTGTTGGCCCGTCATTGAACATCACCAGCATGGTGCTGCCAACTGGAGGCGAGTTCCCGCCGGGCGTCACACAAATCGTTTGCACGGCCACCAATTCGTGTGGCGTATCGACGACGTGTGATTTCACGGTCACCGTTTCGGACGACAACACGCTGGAGGTCATCGTGCAGTTGTCGCCGACCATGGATATTGGACCGTTCCATCGCTGCATTGAGTTCCAGTTGTTCAGCAACTGCGTGGAGGAACCGCTGGAGGACGGAGTGTTCCTGGTGTTTGGTCCGCCGTATAACTTCGTGGGCCATGGCGACACAGTGACGGCGAAGATTCCGGCGGGTCAGTATGCGTGCATTACCGCACGCGATCCGCTGCACACGCTGCGGTCCGTGGCGGATATTGAGTGCATCGACGATCACTTCTTCGCGGAGTTCAAGGGTGATCCGGTGTTCGGTGGCAATTGGCTCATCGGTGGAAACCTCGATGGCAGCCACATCATCGACATCCTCGATTTCGGCGTGCTGGTCAGCCAGTACCTTAAGCCGCTCGATCCGAACACTCTCTGCGGTGATAGCGGACCGCACGCGGACATCAATGCAGACGGCATCGTCGACATCCTGGACTTCTCGTTCATCGTGTCGAATTTCCTGTCGGAGGATAAGGACTCGTGCTGTCCGGACGGTGGCGTGGCCGGTGGTGGTCCCGCGGGTATCACCGAAATCACGGTCGAAGAACTTCGCCGAATCGGCAAGGGTGAATTGGCGATTGGCGACTTGAACGGCGATGGTGTGCTCAATGTCGATGATATGGCTGTGTTTATGCAGTCTGGCGGCGGAGCAGTTCCAACGTCGGCTCCTCGCGAGCCGTCGACCCCGGTGAGCGATCGGACACCTCGTCTGGAGGGCAACCGGGTTGGCCAGAGATAACTAGGAAATAATGGAGTACGCCGGGGCTGATTGCTCTGGTGGAAGCTCGGATTGAGTCATTTTTCACCCCGCCCCTGGTCGTCAAGGCCTCGGGCGGGGTGGTTTTTTGTGGCCCAGTTTCCTAGACTACTTGTGGGACGTTGGAGGCGGATTGGGGGTCGGCGGTCCTACTTTTTGGGAGGTGGATTCAATGACCCGAATGATATGCCAGTTCCACAATCGGATTGCGCTGTTCGCCCTTACGTGCTGTTTCCTGTCTGCAGGTCACCTCGTTGCCCAATGCGGTCCTACACGTGTTGAGTTGGACTTTGAGTCCCCTGATTGCCTGGAAGTGGGCACCGAAGTCGTCGCTACGATTTGGCTGCGCGATGCTAATAACCCTGTCTTGGGCGGCCAGTTTTTCGTGGAATACAACCCGGCTGTTTTGGGGGTCGTCTCGGTCGAGCCGGGGGAGGAGCCGTTTATCCTGCCCTTGTTTACCAACACAACGGTGCCGGGCCGGATCGACTACTCAGTTACGATCTTTCCGTTGACTGACCCTGGTACGGTTGACGACACGATTATGGGCTATTTCAGATTCACGGTGTTGGCCTCAGAAGGGGATTCGGCATTGCGGTTCCGGTTGAACGATCCGCCGTCTCCCAATCAACTTCTGATAGGCGGCGCCGGCCTGGTTCCGATCTTGGATGATGGGTCCGAAAACGCGAGGAACCTTCGTGATTTTGCCAATTTACAAAGATGCTTCTACGGCACGAAGGAAGAGGCGACGGAGGAGTGTGTGTGTCTTTTGACGTTTGGGGCTGATAACACCCTCGATTTGGGCGATTTCTGGGAATTTAGTCAATTTTGGTCTGCCCCAGATGACGCCACTTGCGAGTAGTCGTACGTCGCTAAACGGCTTACCAATTACGCAGCTTCCAATAAGTAGTGCAAATCCATCGTTCTGCTACAATCCCAGCCCAACTAGCGATAATTGCCTATCTTACTTTTAAGTTTTTTCCTCAAGTTGAGCAGTTGAAGTTTCAATAGGTTCCCCCTATACTGGTGCAATAGTAGAACAGGCCCTCATTAGGCGCGCTATGTGCGTAGTACATGCGCGTGGCCGGTTCAATAGGGGGTAGTAGCCATCAGCTCGCGAAGCGGGCGAACCGGTGCGGATGTAGGCATCGGCGAATAGGAGGATGGAAGGATGAAAAGGTCGTCAGTTTACTCTTGCTTGCTTTCGCTCGCGCTAGGTTCGGGGGCATTCGCGGGCGGTTTCGATTGGTCGTTCACCAGCAGCGGCCCCAACGGCAATGGCTGGACGATCGTCGATAACAACATCACGATTGCACCAATTCTTCTCGATGATCCAAACGCGCCGGGCAAGAGCTTGCCCAACATCGCGTCGATGGAACTTGAGTTGACTGGTTTGTCGCACACGTTCCCGGCTGACCTCGATATTTACCTGATCGATCCGATGCTGCACTCGATCAAGATCATGACTGATCGTGGCGGCGGTACAGATCTTGTTGACTTCACGCTGATCTTCAACGACGGCGGCGTGGCGCTTCCGCCCGGTTCGAATGCACTGGTCAATAACACGACCTACGTCACAGAAGGCGCGAGTGCGGTTCCTCCGGTTGACGGCGGATTCTCGGATTTCGTGGGTCAATCAGGTGGTACGGCGAACTGGTTGTTGCTGATCATCGATGACGCAGTCAATGACGGTGGCTCGCTCGATTCGTTCACGCTTCGCGGCACGGTTCCGGAGCCTGCAACGCTGTCGTTGCTCGCACTGGGCGCTATCGCTGCCTTGCGTCGCAAAGTTCGCTAGTAAAGACCCCTTCCATCCAAATAGACACTTACGATCGGCGTGCCTTGTGCACGCCGATTTTTTTATGCGCGTGCGATTCGGAGGTTTGTGGAGTTTGCTAAATATCGCTGAACGCTTGAAGAGATTCGAGTTATGCGCAACCCATTAGATAACGGCGCTTTGAGAAAACGATCAGTCGTGCCTATGGCACTCCACCTTGCATATCAACACATCACCCAGCCTTGAAAGGCTGGGCTATTCTCGCGCCGTCACTACGTGACAGGACTTGGCAATCGCTAATAAATGCTGAGATTCGCGTTTGTTATTGATCAGAATCGCCTTGAGTTGCCAGGTGATTTCATCCCGGCGAGCAACATGCACGAGTTGTTTAAACGTCCCCAAAACAAAGCCCGCGGCGTTTCTTGGAAACATCCGCGGGCTTCGATTTCTTTCAGCTGCCGTATGCAGCTACGTTTGCTGCTTTACGGCAGCCTACCTATGTTAGATACCAACGAACCACCTCCCTTTCTTAAGCGGGACCACCCGGGATTGCGCTGGTTGGCCCAGAGCCTGACCCGGCCTAATCCCCTTGAGAACCGTCGTCCTCAAGACCACGCCCATCGGCGACACATTGTTGCCGATGCTCGGCTGACATCGCCTGCGGTTTTGAACGACCCTATTTTCGTTTCAAACACCGCCAGGCCCATGCCCGCATTAACAGTGTAGTCATGCCTGAGTCCGTTATTCAATCAAAAAATGACAGCTTTCCACGGCCTGCGCGTGGAATCAAATCCGGTCTTGTACGAATAAATATGTTAGACAGGGTTATGGTTGTTGATACTCTATGGCTCGGTCATGGGAAGGGTCTCGCTGCCGTGGATTGGGCAGTGAGCCAGGCGCGGTTTTAGAGTGCACTTATAACGGCGATACGCCATTCATTGCCGTCGGGAGCAAGCGGGTGAGCCTCGAACACCGTCTTCGTTTCTTGCAACAGTATTTTCGGCAGCCGCAGGTTGTAGGGGCTGTCGCGCCGAGTTCGGCCAGTTTGGCCGCGGCCGTCTGTCGGCCTTATCGCATGCACAACAACGGTCCGGCAAGCATCCTCGAAGTTGGTGCGGGAACCGGCGCGATCACAAGGTATCTCGGCGGTGTGCTCGGTCCGAAAGATCATCTGGACATATGTGAGATCAAGCCGGAGTTCGCGGACATTCTAGAGGAACACGTCCTGAGTCGTCCGGAGTTTCATCAAGGCGTATCGAGTGGGCGGATTCATTTGCTGCGGATGGCTGTGCAGCAAGTCAATGCGGTGGAGAAGTATGATTACGTCATTTCGGGTTTGCCGCTGACCGCGTTTCCGTTGGGTGACGTACAAGAGATTCTGTCCGTCATTCGGCGGTCTTTGAAGCCCGGCGGCGTGTTCAGTTACTACGAATATGTGGGCGTGCGTCGCGTCACCGAAGTGTTCTCTATGGGAAAAACACGCGACCGAGTGAAGTCGGTTTCTGGATACCTGGACGAGAACATTCGCCGACATCAATACGACAAACAGACCATTTTTCGGAACCTGCCGCCCGCCCATGCACGCCATCTCCGGTTCAGCGTGGCCGGCGTCTGAGAACCAGCGACCAATTTGTGCGTCAAAGATGGCTGAAAGCTGGTCTCCGGGCTGGAATGCGATTAGGCCAATCGACAAATCGTTGGTTTGAACGGCAAAAGTTGAAAATGGCCAACGCCAGCTCCCGCAGGGATCATCTTTCCACGATGATTCGATCGTATAGAATCACAGGTCGATGACCGGGGCGTCTGTTGATAGGCCATTTATCGCGCCGGCAAAGAGTATGAAACTTAAGTGAGTATCAGATGAAGGCACGTTTATTGATTTTGCTCGTCGTCGTTGGTGGTTTGGCCATCTACTTGTTGCAACGGCCCTCGACACCGGTTGCTGACGATACGGTGCCAGATAATCAGGATATCACCAAGTATGAGGACCAGATTGAACTTGCCCAGCGCAAAGCACCACCGGGTAATGAGCCGGCTGTTCCACCAGAGTTTGCCGTTCGGCATGAAGTGGATACCGCCAGCGGAAAGAACCGTATCAAGTTCGCCATCTCAGAGAAGCACGGCTACTACGTCGAGACGATGAACCTCGAATGCTGGTATATCACGCCGGGTGGCTCAACGAGGAAGGAAGATTCCAAGCGGGTCGTCCCACATCGGATTAACGACTATCTCGAGGCAAAGAAGACGTTGGAAGGTCATTTCGAGATTGTGCCGGCGGAACTTTCTACGATCGGCGGCAACATCGGCAAGACTGAGAATTGGATGTGCGAGGTCGTGTGGCATCATCGTGCAAGGGAAAAGAACCCAGACCCGTTGCCAAAGATGGCCGGTCGGTCATCGGGTGGCCAATAGTACGATATTGACGAGCGCGGAAACGACGAACAAAGCTGCCAGAATCAGTACCCAGTGAATGGCGATGCCCGGTCCATCAGATTGGCTGGACTTGCCATTCTGCTTGGATTCCTCTTCCACCTTTCCGCCGCGCGACAGGTTGGCTAATAGATCGTGATCATATTTCTTGCGCGCCTGCAAAGGCGGTTCGCCGCGACCGACCGCCTCGAGGTCGATAATCAGCTCTTCAGTCGATCGGTATCGATCCTCGGCTTTCTTGGCCATCATGACTTCGATGATCTCACCGACGCCCGCGGATAGACGCGGATTGATGTGGTCGGGCGGTACAAGCGGTTCCTTCAGATGCTTGTGCATAACGGCGGAGGGGGTTGTTCCGTCAAAAGGAACGCGTCCCGTCACCATGTGATAGAAGGTCGCGCCGAGTGCGTAAATATCAGCCCTGAAGTCGATCTTGATTTCACCTCGGATTTGCTCGGGGCTAATGTAGTAAGGCGTTCCGTAGGCGCGTCCGGCCTCAGCCGTCGCCGCTTCATAATCGCTAACCTCGCGCGCCAAACCCATGTCGGCGAGCTTCACGACGGATTCCTTGGTGATCATGATGTTCTTTGGTTTCACGTCGCGGTGGATAAAACCCTGCTTATGGGCGTGTTCGAGGGCACGGGCTGTCTGAAGGATGATACGAAGCGAGTCGCTTTCGGACGCTGATTTGCCATCGGTCAGGAGATCGTAAACGGTTTGCCCGTCGATGAACTCCATGACGAAGTAGTGATAACCGCCGGCTTCGCCGACGTCGTACGCCTGGACGATGTTGGGATGATTCAGCTTCGCGGCTGCACGACCTTCGCGGTAGAAACGGTCCACGAACTCCTTGTTCTCGCTCAGTTTCTTGGGGAGCACTTTGATCGCCACGATTCGATCGAGGCTAAGCTGCTTGGCTTTGAAAACGACGGCCATCGCTCCCTGGCCGAGTTTGCTCAATATCTGGAACCCCGGGATCTGCTGGGCGGGGCGATACATCGAGTCGTCGTCCATGGACCTGTTCAGGCGGACGATCTGCGACTTGGTGATGTACCCGTGTTGTATGAGGAGGTCTGATAACGAAATGCTGTTGCCTTTGTCGGCCAGTGTTTTCAGTTCCGCGCGAACGAGGCTTACTTCGTTCGACGTGCAGAACTTTCTCTCGACGACGAGCCGAGCGAATTGAGAATCATCTGAAATCGACATCAGTTACGTTTCCAGCAAGACGGGGCGGCGAACAGCATGGCCAACCCGGTTCAATTCCGCGAACGCACCACTGTAGGCGGCTACGTGTTTGTCATCAAGCAATCCCTAAGTCGTTTTTGCGCGGCTGTTTGGCGTTTGCGCGTTGCGATCAGCAAACCGAAGCGCCGCGTTGATCGAGAGCGCGAGTTTTTTAGGTACGACTCCCTTCTGAAATTATATCCCGGCCGAACGGGGGTCGACCGACCTTTCGCCAATGATTTCGCGCAAGAAAAGCGTGATTCGGTCCTTTGCAAGCCCAGGGTCCGAGAGAATCATGCGCGCCAGGTGTGCTTGTCGGGCTGTGAAAAGATGTGATTGTGAATCGAGGAGGTCCGAAAACCCGCATTTAGATTCGATGGCCGATGCGAGATCGTTGAGGCCGGTTCCATCACGGGCGGAAACTTGCACAGCATTCGATCGCCATTCGATGACTTTTTCGACGTTTGCCCGCGCCCGGTCCAACAGATCGATCTTGCTTAACACAATAATGTGCTTGGGAGTTGGCGACTTGGCCTCTTGCATACGGCTTACGGGTGATAGCAAATCATTGTTTGCGTCGATGACTTCGATGCAAAGATCAGCCCGGTCATGCACATCTGCGCCCGCGCTGATGGCGACTTGTTCGAGTTGATCGACTGTTTCTCGCTGGCCGGCGGTGTCTATGAGCGTGATCGGGATGCCACGGATTTCGATCGACTCTGAAACCCAGTCGCGAGTGGTGCCGGGAATCGGAGTGACCACGGCTGCATCGCGACCGACTAGGCGGTTGAACAGCGTTGACTTGCCTGCGTTTGGTTTCCCGAACAACACCACGATCGCGCCATGAAGCAGTCGCTGGACTGTGTCGAACGAATCAACCAGTCGCTGCAATTCGGTGATAGCGGCCGGGATGCTTTGCTCAGCCAACCTAATGACGTGTGAAACTGTTTGGGCGAGGCGTTGCCGTTGGTGGCAAAGGAAGCGAACGGCTCGCTCGGTTCGTGCGTGAACAAGTGCTTCGAAGGCTTCATGCTCGATTTCGTTATCAGCCTGCCAAGTATCTCGCGTTGATGTCTTTTCGATCAATCTCGCACCGAGTTTTTCGAGAACCTCAATCACGCGTTCTACGACACGGACGCCTCCGTGCGTGTAAACGTGGGCACTTGGACTGTGGGCGCTGGCATTGATCCCGACGATCA
Organism: uncultured Phycisphaeraceae bacterium; assembly: GCA_964494205.1. Taxonomy (GTDB): domain Bacteria; phylum Planctomycetota; class Phycisphaerae; order UBA1845; family UBA1845; genus JBBTCX01. The sequence continues at coordinate 109,831 of CAZBRD010000003.1, forward strand.
CGTCGTCGATGGTCTCATAGCCGTCTACGATTTTTCCGTAGGTGAGTTTGCCTGACTCTGATGAGAATGCGATCGCTTGGGTTGACGTGAAACAGGCTCGTAGGATTTCGTTAGCCCGAGGTCCAGAAATTTGAATCACCGCGATTGCGCCGCTGCCCGCCGGGGTCAGCAAGGCGCAACGGTTATTCGTGGCGGCGTTCATGCGCCAACATCACGGAGATGATTTGAATACGCCAGCCCGATGCCGCGCAAGACGAGGTTGGAGGCGAGCGTGTCAATGAAGTCGCAGTGGGGGGCCATGAAGCTTGCGTCGCCGCCCGTAGCCACAACTTGCGGCCAACGGTTCAAGGCGGTCGCGTAGCTTTCGACAAGTCCGCGAACTGCTCCCGCGAGTCCGCGGCAGACGCCGGTCTGGATAGCCTCTTTGGTGTTGCGACCGTACGGCAGAGGAGGAAAGTCGTAGTCAACCATCGGTAATTGCGCGGTGAACTCATGCAGTGCGCGAATCTGCATCTTGAGGCCGGGGAGGATCGCACCGCCAACGAGTATGCCATCGTCGTCGACCAAATCGACTGTGACGGCGGTACCGAAATCGATCACGGTGCAGCCTGTTTGCAGGCGGTCGTAAGCGGCTGCGGCGGCGCAAACGCGGTCGACACCGATGGCTTTGCGATCATCGACGTTCACATCCAAGGGAAGCGGGAGGGTGTCGCCGACGACAAGTGCGGGTTTTTGCATCAGTCGCTCGATACGTCCGTGAAGCGAGGCAAGGGCATCGGGCACCACTGATGAAATGACGGTGGCTGCGGGGCGTTTGTTGGCAATGGCGTTTACATGGGCGGCAAAGTTCTCATCAAAGGCAGCCTGATCGCCCGTGGTGCAAGATAATGGGGTCAGCAATTGGCCGAGTTTCCAGGTGGCGATAGACGTATGCGTGTTGCCGATGTCGACGACGACGACCGGTGCATCTGGATCGTATGGCGGTGGTATGATCATGAATCAGTGCTCAGGACACTCGAACAATTCCAAGCCTTCTTATGGCCTCGACAGGGGAAGGCTTTCCATTTGATTGGGCTGTTGTGCGGCAGCTTCGTTCTTCTCCGCTTCCTTAACGGCGGCCAGCGCGCTCCAGACGACTTCGGTCATTTGCGGCAGACCCTTACCTGAAACGCCGCTGATCGGCAGCACGTTTCGACCGACATGCGCGGCGAGCTCAGCTGCGGCCTCAGCGCCGCCGGTCAGATCGATCTTATTGGCGGCGACGACTTCGCGCTTGGCGGCGAGCAGGGGGCTGTATTTCATCAGTTCGTTTCTCACCGTCTCGTAGGCGGCGATGGGGGGCATGGGCATAGATGGCGAGCCGACATCGACCACGTGGAGAATGATGCGCGTTCGCTCGATGTGCTTCAGGAATGTGTCACCGAGGCCCGCTCCTTCGTGTGCGCCTTCGATTAATCCGGGGATGTCGGCCATGACGAAACGACGCTCGCCGGTAAGCTCGACGATGCCAAGCTGCGGCGAAAGCGTAGTGAACGGGTAATCCGCGATTTTTGGTTTCGCACGCGACAAGCGAGAAAGTAGCGTGCTTTTGCCGGCGTTTGGAAGACCTACGATCCCCACGTCCGCGAAGAGCTTTAGCTCCATTCGCAACCAGCGTTCCTGCCCGGGCGTACCCACTTCGAATTCGCGCGGGGTCTGATGCGTGGGGCGGGCGAAGCGGGCGTTTCCGTGGCCGCCCTTGCCGCCTTTGGCTAGGCAGACCGGAACGCCGATTTCTGAAAGATCTTTGATGAGGATGTTCGAGTCGCGGTCGAAGATCAGAGTTCCATGCGGCAGTTTCAATGTGAGGTCGCCGCCTCGCCGACCGCTCATGTTTTTTCCTGAACCCGGGCGACCGTTCTCAGCCATCCAATGGTGGCGGCCGGAGAAGTCGAGCAGCGTCTCGATGCTCTCATCGGCCACGGCGAACACGCTGCCGCCGTCACCGCCGTCGCCACCGTCGGGGCCGCCTTTGGGAATGTACTTTTCGCGGCGGAAGCTCATGCACCCGTCGCCGCCTTTGCCGGCTCGAATGTAGATTTCCGCTTGATCGATGAGCATGTGACGGTCTGTTCCGGTATGGGGGTGAGACTTTCGAACCTTTGCGTGAGAGTCCTTAACGAAAAAGGGATGGTTCATCGAACCACCGATTTTTAACGACAGTATAGCATATTTTTGACCGTGATAAAGTTTATGATACAATTTATATCATGAAAACGCCCCAAAAAGAGAAACGCGGACCAAAGACGGCTTTCGTTCGGGACCATGAAAATAAGCATGTAAACGGTCTCAGAATCCAAAAAACCAAAGACGCCAGCGGCAATCCATTTGAACGATATTACGCGGTTGTTGAAGAAAACGCCAAATCGACCCGCAAACTGTTTGGCTCATCAAAAGACAAGCCAGCGGCGATTGAAGCGTACCGGCGTTGGCTACTGAAAAGAAACAGAGAGACCGTTTCCATCGGCTCCAGACTCGATGACGTGGAGCGATACATCAAAGACGAAATCGACGCGGGCAAAGATGATATAGAATTGACCGTCGATCTAGATGGCGAAACGTACAATGATTCAGAAGTACCCGCCTCTGCTTTTTGGGACTTGGTAGCGAAGTACATCCGCGAGAGTCCTAAACTCGTGGCGCAGAAAACAGGTATCGAGCAAATCGGTTATCTCGACAAAGTGGCAGCGCCCAAGCCTTCACCGAAACTGGATACGCTAGGCGACGAGTATCTAAACCGCGCCAAGATCATGGATAGTGAAGCCAAGAACGCAAAAAAATGGTGGAAAGAGTTTTGTAAGATTGTCGATGCAAAGACGGTCAAAGAGTTAGACTATCACCAGTTCCGAAAGTATTCCGACCAAATCAAGGCAGACCAGTTAGAGCCATCCAAGCACACTAAGAAACCGAAGAAAAACTCCTACGTGATAAGTCGCATAGCAGCAGTACAGAAAATCCTCAACCATGCTGGCGAATATCGGTTGATCGACGCGAACGAATGGAAACGGATAGAAGATGAATGGCGCGAACCTCTAGTAAAGCCGTCGCAAGATGCTGCGCCACCTAAAGCCCTGAAGTCTGATGAGTTTGTCAAATTGTATGATGCTGCTGAAACTATCAGGGACCGATGTATCTTGCTGCTTGGTTTGAATTGTGCGTACTATCCGATTGATCTAACGAGATTGCTTTGGAAGCATATTAGATTTGATATCGGCGCGCTAGATTTCAGGCGCATGAAAGTAGACCGCAAAGGTAGGGTGAAGGGAGTTTTTCGCGTTGCCGCATTGTGGAACAAGACTACTGAACAATTGGACGCGCTTCAAAAAGAATATGAACTAAACGGAATCGAAATTGACGATGACTCGCATGTTTTCTTGCTAACGGGCAAAAATACTTTTACAGAGATTTTCAAAGCGATCAAAAAGAGGACCACTATCAGACAGTCACTCACGCTATGTAACTTACGCGATTCCGTAGCGACTCGCGGTGCAGTTCTTGGCTGGACGCAGCAATACAAGATGATAATTGGTCATCAAATCGATAGCGTTTCCGACAATAAATATGTTGAACGCGAAGTAGAAAACGTTAGACCGTTATGCAATGCTGTTGCTGAATACTACGGATTCAAGTAATTGCGGCTATGTCGCTTAATGGGTACGTTCAAGAAATAACAAAGGCTGCCGATTTCTCAGCAGCCTTCGCTCAGCAATCCGAAATGGCGCTTCGCCTGTTACGGTTGCGCTTCCAAGTAACCCTGTTTGTCGCGAACCTTGGGAACGATCATTGATCGTTCAATGTCGCAACTCTCCGATGAATCTGGAAACGCGCGACAGAAGGCAAATACGTAAGGCAATGGCTTTCCGTCTGCGCTTTCATGCTCAACCAAGTCTTTGCATTCGCCTACGATGTACCCTTCTGGCGTGACAATCCAGAAAGGGCAATCAATATGCTCGACTCGCGCCAGCGTGTACAATTCCGAAAGCCCTAGCCGCTTATGGTGGATACCACCTTCGTGGCGTGTCGCAACAGGGATATTGACTGCAAACCCGCCCATTTCTTCAACCATTTCCCGCGTCGTTTGCTTTTTCTTTGCCATTATCACTAACCCTTTCAAATAGCGACGACTCTAAATAGTTACTACGCGCTCGCTTCAGAGTCAACATTTTTTGCAGATTTCTTAGCCGCCAGAAACGCCGTCTTAAACTGCTCTAGCTGCTCAGAATCCATCGAATCCGCCATCAGCGAGAAATACGATTCTTCGCGTTTTGAGAGTCGCTTACTGCGATACCAGATAGCCTTGTTCTGGCTGGCCTCAGTAATCGTTTCCCAGTCATGCTGAGCTACAGCAGCGCAGCAAACAGCCGCTGCCTCATCGTCTGTCAACTTCTCGATGATCGATACCACTTTCCTGTATGCCGCTTCCAATGCTCCATGACGCGCAACAGGAATATCTGCAAGCAAACTCTTCGATTTGCCTGAATACGAAAATCCCTTGGTTGGTTGATACGCTGTTGCGGATCGCAAACCACTCTTTGCAGCCACTTTCAACGCTGCTGGCTTGTTGCTGGTCTTCGCTGTCAAACTCTGCTTGTTGCTCTTGGTCGCTGCTGCTGGTGACATTGGTGATTGCTCCTGTTCGATTTGATTCACTTCCATGTTGATACGATTCAACATTTCATGATCGTGTGTTAGCAGCTTCAGATATCTGAAGTCAACAACAATTGTTGATAGAACTATGCCACGTCGTGTCACCCAGGTATGGCTTTAATTGCTCCGGCTTCGCCGGATCATGCCAAGCGTAGAAATGACAAGAAAAACAGGGGGTTTCTGTTGCTGAAGATATCCGCTCATGATATCCCAGTTGAGGGCGAATTGTCGCCTTTAGGAGTCATATCAATCATGGCTAAACGCTGTACAAATTGCGGCTGGACAACGGGTGATAGCAACGTCACTTGCCCTATGTGCGATGCGTCATTGCCCGTAGAAACGCAGCAGCCATCAGCAGGCGAGCAAATGGCAGGCGGCTTGCTTTTCATCGCTTGTGGTCTGGGAATCGCTTGGGGGCTTGGCTGGATTCAGCCTGCTAAATGGCTGGACTCGCTCAACGCAAAACAGCCCCAAGTCATTCAAAAGGTTAGCGCCCGTCAATCATCACCCGCAAACGATTCAACCCCTATCCCGATCGCGCTTTCTACGCTGTTCAATGAATACGTTGATAACCAGTATGACGCGGATCAAAAGTACATGGATAGGCGAGTCAGATTCACGGATCAACAAGCCATCTACCGCATCGAGAAAGACTATTCAGAAGGCTATTACGCTACGTTTGAAGTCTATCGCCTGTATGTTCAAGCGTATTTCCGTGATAGCAGCCAGTTATCCAACTTGACTGGCTTCATCCAAATCGAATGTACCTGTAAAGGCAAACCATTTCACTACGTTAAGTTGATCGATTGTCACCTATTGTCAAAGGGAAAGTAAGATGAAAACAATCTGCTACATGCGCGTATCGAGTCCCAAGCGATCGGGCAAACAATCGACCGAGTTGCAACGCCATGCCCTCAAGCAATGGGCGAAAGAGCAACGCTTGAAACCCGATCAAATCCTATGGCTTGAGGACTACTCAACAGGTAGAAACGACAAACGCGAAGGCTTTCAAGAGTTAATGCGTCTCTGTCGCGAAGGCAAGGTAAATCAAATCTGCCTTTGGAAAATTGACAGGTTGCATCGAGATACGATCAATACATTGAATACGATCAAAGAACTAATGACCCTGAAAATCAAAATCACTTGCCTAACGCAAGGGTTGGTCTTTGAAGAAAATGCGTATTCTGCGTTCCTTATCACTTTAATGTCAGCGCTCGCAAGTATGGAGAGTCAGCACGCATCAGAGAGAATTAAGGCAGGCTTGGCAGTAGCGAAGGAAAACGGAGTGAAACTCGGACGCAAACCAGACCAAAGGCAACGTCAACGTATTCTCAAGATGAAAGCGCAAGGCAAATCGGTTGCTCAAATCGCGGATCAACTTGGCAAGCGTAGGCAAACAATCTACGCTATGTTGAAGACCATTGAGGCAGCGTAAGCAACGGCAACCAACAACATATCAACAACAAAGCCTAGCCTTAGAACGCTAGGCTTTTTCATTGCCTATCATTAGCCGAGCAGCCGAGCACAACGGTGTCATAGAGTGGCACTACGTGATGTGCTTACTAAGCACGGCTAGAGTACATAACGTGGAAAGTTGCAAGTGCCACTATATGGCACTCGCCTAGCCGAACGCGCCAGGTGAATCAATTGATTGTTTGGACTATTGCGGAAATGAGAAATCCATCTAAAACAGCCATAAACCCTTATGAATACAGGGGTTATATGCGTATTTGTCAAAGAAATCATTTTGACTATAACCGACTGTGACAGACTATGGCACCCTACATCGAAAATCGTGGTCTCCGATATAGGAGTCAATAGGAGTTTTTAGGAGTTAATAGGAGTCAATAAGCGCCCACCGTTGCTTTTGGTGCCTTATAGTGGCACAAAGTGGCTTCCAGAGGGCTTTTTTATTCTAGAATAAGCCAAAAAGCGGGATAAATAGCCTGTTTTGAGCCATTTTACAGCGTTTTTCAGGGTACTTGTAAGCACAAGTCAAGTGAGTACCCTCGTTTTTAGGCTAATAATGCGGGTGAGAAATCAATAAAAAAGATTTATTGGCGCAGGGAGAAACATCATTCCGACTATTTGCTCCTGTATCCGACTATTGCGGAATGACTTTTGAGGGGTAATTATGCTATATTTGGAGTGAAATTAGATCAATTGGGGAGCGTTAAGTCGCCCAAAAGAGCATATCAAAATCATCATCATCTTTGCGTTTGAAATGCTGTAGGAGCATCAAAGCGCCAAGTTTCAAGTCTATCAATATCATCACGTCTTCCAAGGCTCTGAGGACGTGCATTATCTCTTGATACAACGTGAAATCGTCTACCATCCTAGACCAGTTGTCTAACCTGTTGTGAAGCAAGTTGAGCCTTCGCGCTGCTTGTATCAGCCTCATATCTTCGCCCGTACAACCAATGATTTCGCTCATGACGGTTTTGGCTGCATCAAGCGTTGCTTCCAGACCGTCAAAGGCTTCATCGCGTATCATCCGTTGGAGTTGGTCAAAAGACTTCTGGTCAAGGGGTTTCATCTTGAGGTTGAAAGGGTTTCTTCTCATTAGCAACGTCTCTCTTTCATGCAAGAGATTGAGTATTGAACGATAGACTTGCGCACGATCAAATCGTTATCGCTTTGGGTATTGTACGCTATCGATTCAACTCGCGGATCAAACGTATTAGTAAACGGTCTAACAGCAAACTTCGGATAATCGAGACCAACAGCAAACTTCAACTCAACAACCCCGTTGCCAAGATGCTTAGCAACAGCGTTTGGTCTCAACCTGTCAAACTCATCAAACAAAAGTACTTCGTTTGCTCCGTTTAACCCGTCCGTTGGTTCCACTTTGATTAGAACGTCATCACGCATAACGTCTTCAACAATATCAATCACTTTGTAAGGTTCGATGAGTGGATAGATTTGTTTCATCAACGCTTTCTTCACTGCGTAAGTCAGCCGCAATAGATGCTTGAAACTCTCCTCGGACTCACTACCAGAAACGTGGCAAGTGATAGCAAAGTGATACGTTTCTTTGACGCTACCGAGAGTGAATGGCTCTTGATTCTCTTCGGTGACTTCTACAGTCAAACATGGTGGCTTTGTGACGGTATTCGGATCAGAAAGAAATATTTCGTTGATGAGTTGTCCGCCGTAAATGTGATGTAGCGTTGTTTCGTCCTTGCTCCAGGTGCAAGTCAAAGGCTCATCGAACAGAATGATAGGAAAACCGTCATCGTCTTTGGTGATGCAACTCACTTCGTGCATTTCAATCTTTTCACCGTTGGTCAAAGCCACTACATCGCCGACGGTATACGCTTGAGCGGTTGCCACGTAAACGCCAGTTTCATCTATCAAAGCATCTTTCAAGATGTTGGATTCACCGTCTACCCAGTATTTGAGTAAGTTCACGATTGCTTCTGATATCTCAAGCGCATTGCTCATTAGAAAACACTCCAGTCTTTGATAGTGATAGAGCCATCTTGCTCTAGTACAGCCATCGATTCATCAGCCAGCAATCTTTCTGCCAAACAAGAGATATACTCATCGCTGGAGTCATACTCATCACTCAGCAAGTAAGGGTCACTCTTGGGTATTTGGTTCACTGATTTGACCACACCTGCTAGCCTTCCGTCCCTGTCGTACAAGCGATGGAAGGGTGAATACCAGTCTACATTCTGACCAAGTGGCTTTTCTTGAACCTTGAATAGATCAAGCGCGTAGAAAGCGAATCCGCCAGAAAAGTAGAAAACCCTTTGCGCATTAGTGGCGTGATACTCTTGACCGTCCCAATGCAGCAACCAAACGCTATGCTTGAGCCAAACATCGAGACCGATAGGACCAAAGACGGATCGCTTGGGATTGACTCCATTCTTGAAGCCTACAAACGTGGCTGGGAGCAAGATTTGGCTGACTTGTTTTTCGTTGATGCTGTCATTGAGGAAATTGTGCTCAAATGGCGTCTCTAGGTTGAACGAACCAAGAAACGCTTTGGACGCATAACGGTTGACTTCTCGATAGCCAACTATCGAGTTGTAACGCGAGCAAAACTCAGCAGGATCAAACAGGCTTTCTTGTATCCTTATGGGTAGACTTCTAGAGGTGAACACTGGCGCTTGTGGTACGTTGCATGGGAACCAGCAACTAAGCTCCACAACTGTGCCATTAGATTCAAAAAGCGTAGCAAAGTTTTGCACCTCCTCAGTGATGTAGCGATCGCTTAGCGCTACGTCTTTGATTTCGCCTTTGTACGCGCCAGCGATGTAGTAATTCACTGTCAGATACTTCACTTGGCTGCCATCGTTGCAAACGATGGTTGTTTTGCTCCCAGACTCTTGAGCATCTATAGACGGTTCAAGTTTGATCCATATACACTCACCGATTTCTCCAGCCTTGACGGGGTAACTCATCGTCAAGCCAAAGCCACAGGTTTTATCTTCTGACAGCCAAACAAAAGGGCTTGTTGAGTACAACAGTACCGTTACATCGGATGAGCCCAGATTCGCTATGCGAATGCAAGCAACATCAGACTTGCCAACGTGCGTGTTGAGGGCGATCGATTCGACGTATTCAACAGCGGTAGCGTCTGTCGTTGTTTTGTTGGTTGTGAAAGCAAAACTCATGCGGAAATGGAAGCGCCTACAGAAGCAATCATCTTAAGAATGCTCATGCCTCTGTTGCGATATTCTTCAGCCGCGCGTTGAAACGTCGATTGATAATCGGTTGGCGTTGGATAGTCCGTACCACTCTGTAGAAACGGCGTGCCTACTAAGGTTTTCTGCGGCAAAGTGATTGCCAGAAATTGCGCTATGCGTGAATAGATTTCGCTGGTTGCTAACAGCAATTGACTATGCTTGCGCAAGCCTTCTGCGCGTTCGCTGCGTGATTTGTTTTCGCGCGGAGAAATGAAGAAACATAGATCAGCAGCCATAGCACGGGCTTGATTAACGTCCACAAGTTTGACGTTATCAAGAGTCAACTTGGCAAAGGCTAGTACCTCTTCAACGGTGCATAAAATGTCGTTGCCTGTTTCAGTTTGTTCTGGCATGTTGTTTAATTGCTCATTAGAAGACTTAAGGAAAGCGAATCATCGCGCCCAGCCATCTCAGACTGGGCGCGCGATTCGTCGCTACTCGCGGATAACGTCTCCGCTTTCGCTCTGTGAAAGAGCCTAATTGTTAACCTCGCGCAGGCAAGGAAAACCTGCGCGAGGCGACGCAGCAACCATGCTAGAGATAGGCAACCAGCATGGGCGCGAAGTTTACGTATTGATCGTGACGAGATTGTCCGCGTCCTCAGACTTGGCAAGATCACGAATAGTGTAGGTGATATCAGAAGCCAACTTGATATCTGTGCTGGCGTTGTTAGATATCCTTATAAATCTTAGGGGGTTTATCATCATGTATCGAAAGCGCGATGACATAATAAAACCCTCTTGCTGAGTGGATTGCAGAATCAAAGGCTCAATCTGCATGGATTGTCTAACTCGCTGCGCGCAACAATCTGTAGCGCAAAGAATGATTGCATCATCGTCATACTGCCATACGTTGTCAGCATCGAAATAACCAAGCGCCGACACGATGGTGCGTGGTACGCCGAACCAATTCGGCATAGCGCCAGTGATTTGATTGTTGGTCAAACCCGATACGTTGTATTGACGCAGCAAACTTGATCGGAATATCTTCACAAACGCGCCAGGTGACATGATCCACGTCAACTCTGAAGGTGACATTTGTTGCTCTTGTCTTTCTGTTGTCAGTTTTAAGAATGCTGATTCCATCGCGTCCAAGATGTTGTCAGTAGTGATGGATCCAGAATCGCTGTTAATGCTCATCCAGTTGTAAGCGTGAAAGTCTGCGTGCAAGTTTGCATCACTCAAGTAATAAAACTCATGCGATGCAAGCCTTGCCGAAAGTTGATTCACTCGCGTAGCATTTGCAGCCATCGACAAAGCGATTTCGCTAACGCTACTATCGGCCAACAATTCGCGAGTGAACACGCTCGACGATGCTACTTTGTTGAAGCGAAACGTATCTGCTCGCCTACGGCTACGCGCATGAAGGATCGTATCTCCCTCCTGTAGAATCTGACCCGATTCCGTATGGACGTAATACCGATGGCTGAATTGACTCCCTGTTGCTTGGTTCACCGTAGTGAACAGATTCGCAAGGGTATCTTGTCTGTTGTTGAGTTGCACAATCGTGTCAGTAAAGACTTGCGGAATAAAAGGGTTGATAGTCCCTTGGTCGAGTATCCCCGTACCTTGCTGACCGTCTCCAAGCGCTTCGGAAACAGAGGCGTAATTGTCAACCAAGTCAGCAACGGTCAAGCCTTCACAACAGGATTTGAATGATTCAAATTGTTCTTTTGCCTGCGCTATCTTTTTCATTTGCGTTGACAAGCGATAGGGGTAACGCTGGCTGTCGGTTGCTATGTTCTGAGGGTTTGGCAGTAGCCGTGAAAAATATGATTCGTTTACTCTCATGTTAGACCCCCCTCAAAATGTCGCATTCGACGTAATCGCCTGCTGCGCCGTTTTCTAGCCAAACGCCAACAGAGCCAGCGGCAAGGGCTGCTGTTTCTGCTGTCGCTGCTGCTACGAATTGACCGCTAGAGTTGGTCGTGATGTGCTGACCAGCGCTGACCGATGCGGCTGGACGCAAGGCGCAACGAAACCCGCGATTCAAAGGAGCAACGCTAACAGAATCTTCTGCGCTGCAATTGGATGTTGCTACAAATTGTGGCGCTTCAGCGTTTGCTTTGCGCAACTTTCCATCGGTTGTATAGCACAACCCGTAATCATATGTATCGATCGATACATCGACGGTACAAGTATGACTTGACCGTCTCACTGCATATTCTTCGCGAAATATTGGCATGTTCTTTGTTGTTTCTCCTATTAGAAACCCTTGAGCGTCTTTAATGCTTCAAGGCTTCTTTCGATGTATTCTCCGCCATCCGTTTTTGGTGACAGAGTGATTGTTGATTTCTTACTTGCTGCTACTCTCAAATCCTTCACGCATGCGCGAAGGGTTAGAGGTGGAATCGTTTCAGCGAGTTGCGTGTAAACGACTCGGTTGATACCTGTTCCCAGCAAGGCTGCTTGCAATTTGATGTACTCAGCGCGTAACTCAGCAAGGGTTATGTCAGCAAGTTCTCTGAGGTCATTGTCTTTCGTTTTCTCTGCGATTGATTCTTTCGATTCTCTACAATCGCAAGCAGCCTTGTCGGGGATAGTTTCTTTCTGAGTGGTGCAGTCTCGACACCCAGCGATGGCAACAAACGACAACTCAAAAAGCCTGTCGTTTGGTGATGGATAGACGTACAAGAGACCGTCTTTTTCTTTCTTATTCTCTGCGCTCGCGTTGATTGAAACGCTTCGATACAAGCCAGCGTCTATATTCGCTTTTGCTTGTTTGCCTGTCGGAGTATCGAGCGGAACAAACGCTTTTGCATAGATCGCGTTATCGACTTGTTCCGCATGAAAGACGCGGCCCAGGACCAACGCTTGATCGTTTTCGTGATTAACAACAACGGGTATCCCGTTGAACAGATTCTTTTCAACAGCGTTGCGCTGCCATCCAACAGACCAAACACGATTGTTTGCTGTTGGCGCATCGTCGATTGCCTTCACTTTGAAAGCGTAGATATTTTCTGCTGAGTATTCTTTTTGCGTGAATTGATTGATTTGGTTTAGGTCTACTTCGGATAGTGCTTCTATCAAGTTAATTGCTACCTCCACTTGGATTGTTGCTACTTAGTTTCTTCTGGATTTGTTGATTAGTATTCGGATCATTTGGGTTGCCGTCTTGCATTTGGATTTGCGTATATTCATCGAATCTCTCAGCATCATAGACACCTCTGATGTCGAGATTGCGGGCGCAGTTGTCTGGACTCAACAAGCCTGCTTTGGCAAGCAACAGATTGTTGTTGATGCGTGTCGTCAACGTGGCTTCTGTTTCGCTTTCTGATTCAATGCTTGGTTCTTCCATTTCGACGATAATCTCACCCTCGGGACATTCACTCTCGATGAAGGGAAGCAACGCAAAGAGTTTGCTTATCTGTTCCATCACCATTTTCTGTTTCGCGCAAAGAGAATTGATGCTTGTATTCGATGAATCTTCAAACGTGGTTCCAGTATGACCGACAGAGTAACCCAAGGCGCTAGGTGACAAGCCAGCGCTAACGATGCAATCAAGCGTTAGTCTGTCCGTTATGTCGCTGATCGGTGGTACTGATGCAGATAGAGTATTGACTTGATACTCGCCTTGTTCGCCTGATGAATGCAGCCATCGCGAATTGTTCGCGTCAACTTCTGTCGTTGCCTGTTTCAACAGTTGAACATTTGTTGAACGCTCTTCAGCGGTCATGTTCTTTTGAGACTGCCAGGACAAAAAGAAAACTGGTGACGAGTGAGATTTTGCGCCGTTGCTGGCTGCTGTGAACAACTCACTACGTTGTGCCAGTCGATCGCGTATTGGTTGCAAAACCGACAAGCCATAACGCGAATTGACGGTATCAGCATGGTTGCGCAATACGAGAATCGAATCGGGATTCAATGGATTATCCCAAGACAGATTTAGAGGCGTAGGCGATTGAACAAAAATAGGGCGCTGGCGAAACATGGTGACGTTGCCAAACTTATCGATTTGTTGAATGACGCTACGCGGATCAATGGAGCGCAGACCGAGTATGCGGTTAGATGAAAAGAGGTCTGGGCCGTCACCAATTATTTCGGAGTAACTTACGCCGTAGAGAATTGCGTTCAAAACTAGCGTTTGCATCGCCGATTCGAGTTGGATGGTGCGTATAACGCGCTCCACATATTCGCAAAGCGAATCATCCTCAGACAAGCAACGAATCGGGGACACAATGAGATTCGTTAAGGCTTGAACGATGGCATGGGCGAGCGGATCAGTAACAAACAATTCTTGATAGTCGTTGAGGTTGTATCGTGGCAGTAAGAGCGGGTCTTTTTGAAACAGTATTGGAAACTCAGTTGTGAGGCTCTTCTGGCTTGTGGGGCTTCCAGCCGCGATAGCGTTGACTCCCGATGATGCTGGTTGACTCGCGAAGAGTTGTTTAAGAGTTGCGAGAATCGGCACGCGTCGATTTACTTTCCTTGAATGGACATTCGGTCAAGTTGCATTCGTTCTTTTTGTCCAAATGTTGCTTTGCTTTTCTGATGCGAACCGTTTCTGATTTCTGATGCTCAACTCTCAACTTGTTCAAGAAAGAGCGAGTCTGTTCTATCTCATACCCTAGACAAGTGATTGCTGTTTGGGACTCGTGTATTTTGTGATTGTCATCAGCAATTACATGATCCCAGTGAAGAGACAACTTCTCTTCCATTTCTGCTGTCTGCTCTTCAAGGCGAAGTCTTTGCAATCTGATGAGTTGATGGCGTCTACTTTTTGTCATTCGTTTTTGTTTCTCCTTACCAAGTACTGATTGTTAATGTCGGGTTGAAGATTGTTTCACCTGTCAACGCAAGCGAACCTTGCGCAAACGCTGCTACATGGTCATCACGTCCACTCAGATAAATCTTTCTGTCTGAGTGGTCTTCCATGCGTTTGGTATCAAAGGCAAACTCCATGAGTTGCGTTATCAATTCTGGATCGTTGGGTATCTTGATTCTGTCAGCCTTCAAGCAAGCATCAGCATGAGAGATCATTCTTTCTTTCTGCGTTGCGCTCCAATTGATTTCTTCTACGTTCACTAGATGTTTGTTGGCAAGTTCCCAAGCGTAGTAAGGATTCGTCGTGATATCGATGTAGGCTTTGGTACATTTGAAGCGATCAAGATATCTAACAATGTCGCCTAAGATTTGCTGAGGTGAATCTGTCTTTGTAGCGTTGGCATGATCGACGTTGCTGGCGCAAGTCCAAACGTGATAAGCCACAAGTTTGAGCGTGTCATCGGTTTTTTCAAAGATGTGAAGCACGGTATCGTCTGAGTCATCTTTTGCGCCACGAATTGGATCTAGGGAAAAGCAGTGATTAGCATTAGGATTAGGTTTGAATGGAAACTTTTCAGCCATCCAGCCGAAAGTATCTGCCTCAAATATCGGTAGCCTATGATCGATGTTTCTTAGGATTGCATCAGCATCGAAAACGGTTGACTCACCTTGCGCAAACTCTGCCAGGACTTCATTCTTGTACGCGCTGGCTGATAGCAAACGTCTGAGTGAATCTATCTCTTCTCTCGATACTCGTGGACACAACGCTAGAGGTATGCGGAATGTTTCAAAGTTGCCGCTAGTGACAGCCTCATAGAAGAATCCATGCTTGGTGCGCGGCGTGGAACAAAGAATAACCGAGCAACCAAACGAAGCAGGTAAAATAGAAACGATGGCGCTTGTGGGAACGTAAGCAGCCTCATCGACCACAAGCAAACCGTTAGACGATAAAGAGAGACCTCTGATATTGCGTGAGTCCGCGCCTGTCGTTCGTTGGGCAAGTCTTGAGTTGTTGATATAGAGATCATGCTTTACGGTCTTTTTGTAATTGATTGCGCTGGAAAGAATCGGTGACGTTTCAAAGAAATCTCTCACGTATTCGTAGATCAAACCCGATTGCTCTTGCGTGCGTGATAAGCAGAGTACTTTGATACCGTTGTGAACGTACAAGTAATAAGTCAGCAAAGCAGCAACCAGAATCGACCCGCCTACTTGTCTAGCCTTCAATATCGCTATGTTCTTGCGCTGCTTGATCCAGTTGGATTGTCTAGCGATTTGCTTTTGATACGGGTACAGCCGTAACGGTTTGCCTTGGAAGGAAAGCAACGCTTCGATGAACGTCACAGGATCAGCCAATTTGCTGATGTAGTCTTTGTTTGATGGCTTAGCCGTATAAGTGGTCAATGTAGGATGCTAGTTGCTCATGTAGTGGCGGTTCGCTTTCTTGCGTTTCGGTTGCTTCTGGCTCGTTGATTTGGTTGTCTTCTGTCGGCAATGTGATTGCCGGCGCTGATTGCTCTTTTGGTTCCTTGCGTTTCAATGCCGCGCCCATAGCAAGCAAACGCTTTTCCATCGATTGAATATCTACTTTCTCGCGCGAAGAAATGATTTGACCGTCGATATCCGTTTTTTGTCTTATGTCGCTGAAACGAATGATATCAACGTAAATCTTAGCATAGAGCAAAGCGATTTGTTTCGACTGGTCCGTTAGCGTTTTGTAGTCCAAGTCATGCAAGATTTGAAAGTACAAATCGTAATATGCTTTTGGAACAAGCGAAGAGATAGCAACCTTGCTGAGGACTCCTCCCTTTGCGATATCATGCTTCGATTTGCTTTTGCGCGCCAAGTTTAATCTTCACCTACGTCTAGCGTGACTTTTGAATAATGCGTTTCTGTTGATGGTACGTTGTCTATCGCTGCTGCGTGCCATTTGGTGACAAGTTCTCTGAAGGCTTCAATTGTCAATTCCACGTTGAGCGTTTTGTTTTCATGGTTGACTATGTGCAAAGCGCAACCTTCAGAGTCTACCCATTGTTCAATCTGTACCATTTAATATCTCCCCCTTATGTTCTTATTCCAATATCTGCCGATGCTGCCAGCGTTGATGAAACTGCTGTAGAGTTGCTTGGGTACTAATGTTCTTAACACGTATGTTCTTTTCTTGCCTTTGCGAAATGAAACGGTCATCCGTCCCTTTGCGCCTGCTGGTAGTTCACCGAATCGCTTTAGTTCGTTTCTTGACGATGTAGATTGCCACGAAATGAATGAGCAACACGTCGACCTCATCGTATTGCGATACGACGAACTACCCACGTACTCTATAGACTCCGCGCAGTCGCCTTTGTGGTGCGTTTGGTATTTTCTCAAGGTAACGCAATACAGTGACATGCTCCCATGAGATGCGCAACTTATCTGCCAAATCATAGTCAATCAGTGGATACATCTTGTCTTCATGCTCAATGAGCGTGCGCAACGATGCGCGCAATTCTTCTTGCGTAGGGCCACTAGGTTTTTCTGATGGTTCATCAGGTACAACGCGGCGCGATGAAGCGCACAAAATGTGCCTGTCACTTCGCCATCGTTTGATCGTGGAATTGGAGCAACTGATTGCTTCAGCGAGTTGTTCATCACTCAGCGGATTCGATTTATCTTCAGCGGCAATCATATCAAGCATTAACTGGCAGTTGGATGAAATCATCCTGCGCAACCTGCTGCCAAGAGTTGTTGGGTTCGCGCTTCGCGTTTGCGCGTATATCCGTTGGCAAAACCTAGACTCTCTCTACACGCTCGCAAGGCTTGTGGGGTTACATAAATGCCTTTCATAGTCAATTCGCGCATCAACAAAGTATCAGGGACCGCGTTCAATGGATCTTCGTTTTCGATTCTTTCTTTGATGTAAGCAACAGCCGCTTCTACTTTCAACATTCGACCTCTCCATTAACAGGAATAGATATGTACTTGACGCAATAAGAATCTAAATCCTTTTTATTGCGCGAGAAATTATACAAACATGGCAAAAGAGAGTGTTTCACCCATAGACAAATCAACGCTCAAGTTGATGGAACAAATCGAAAAGATTCAGAATCGAATCAATAAGGGAACTGAGAAACAACGGAAGACAATTGATGCGATTAACGACCTCTACCGAAAACAAGCAAAACTCATCGCGCCAATACAAAAGCAAATGGCGCAAGCAACGATGCAAGTCAACAAAGCCTTCAAAGAACAATCCAGAAACGTCAGAGCCATCACTGATAGTTATAGTGGTCTTAATCGGAGTCTGGTACGCACTGCGGCGCTTTCTGCTGTAGCCTACAAAGCAATCGATAAGATCATAGACATTGCGCAATCGCGCATAGGAGCAGCAATCTTAGGCGGTTCCAACATTGGTCGGCTAGTGAGTCAATCGCTACCTGCTGGCGTTAGTGGTCAAAAAGCGTTGGACGTTTTGTCAGCCACGTTGAAACAATCGCAATTGCTCCAGTTTCGCGCCGATGCAAGTCAAGTGGCTGCGATCAATAAGTTGACGGGTGAATTAAGCGCACTTTCCAGTGAGATTTCTGGCGGTTTGATTTCATCGTTCGTCGGTTCACTTTCTCAGAGCGATGTACCAAAGTTTCTACAGGCTGTTCAAGTAGATAGCCGCAAGGCAATTTCTGATTTTGCAAACATCAGCAATGTTGAAATCGCTTCGCAGTTGTCAAATGCGTTGTCGCTGGTTTCTCAAGATCAACAGGGCGCGCTTGATCCACTGACAAAGGCTGCGCTGGATGCAAGCAAGAGCATCGAAAGTCTGAAGGCGAAGTTTGAATCGGTTGCGGACAAACTTACTAACAGGCTCTTGCCTGCGATTGAATCGGTAGCGGGGTTTGTAGACGGTCTGAGTCCAAATCAAACCCTTGGACTTGGCATAGGCGCGGGTATCGCTGCCATCGCTGGACCGTCTTTAGCATGGAACGCAGGGAAAGCCATTGTAGGGACGGGCGCGCGGGGGGTGGCTGCTGGTACTCGTGGCGTTGCTGCTGCTGGTGGCGCGGCTGCTAGAGCCGTTGGTTCAGCCTATACGGGTTTGGGGGTATCGGGCAGCGGTCTAGCGTTGGCTGATTCCATTGCAACAGGAGTTGCGGGGGGCGGAGTCTTAGCGGCACCGATTGTCTTGGGAAGCGCACTCTATACGTCAAGTCTGGAATCGAGTAGCGCCCAGTTTGCAAAACAACTCGATATTTCTAATCCGCAAATCAAGAAATTGCTTGAACAAGCAGACAAGTTTCACAACCAAGGCGATCCGTTGCGGGCGCGCCGATCAAGAATAGATGCGCAGATATTGAATATGACGCCATCAGGGACGCAATTCAATATCGGTTCCTTCGGACAGGTGCAAAACAACTCCTATACGCCTCAGCAGGAACGCGCGTTGCAACGGCTACGCGAACAACGGCGCGTTGTGGCGGATCAAATCGAAGCGCAACAGGCAGTCACGGTTACGACGGATCGACAGGTTAAATCTTACTTTTCGCTTGAAAAATCAATAACGCAAGCCAAAGACTCGTTTCTTGAACTGGCAGAAAAAGTAAACGGAGCAAAAGCCCCGGGGCTGTCAACGCAGCCAGCGAGCAACCTATCAACCCTTCAAGATGCTTCACTCGCCCTCACTGAGTTTGCAACCACATTGTCAGAGCAACAGGCACAATCAGAAATCTTTCGCCTGCAAAAACAATACAAAGAACTTCTCCCAATGGGGAGCATGTTCGCGCTGCCTGAGTTGAATACGTTGAACGCTTCGCTTGATGAGCAAGTCAAGACGCTGGAACAAATGCTTAAAATCGCTCAAGCAGACTCATCACAAACAGGGCGAATGAGGCAATATGATTTGCAAGCGCAAATACTGTCAAAGCAACTGGAGAAGCGCCAGAATAATCGTTTTCTAATTGAAGCGATGAAAGATGCTGCAATCGGTGAAGCCATTGGCGCTGGTGCCCATTTTGAAAAGATCGTAGTTGATAGCAACCAAAACTTATTGCGCGGACTACAGAAAAACATGATCGGGCTTGCGGAACCTGTTAGGAGCATCGTTGCGGGTAGCAACGATCCTTGGAAAGAACCTCAGATGCCACGGACAATAATGGATATTCTTGAACAAGCAGGGTTAGAGAATACTCCGCAGTTTAGAACGCGATCGACAACTAGAACGAAAACGCTTGGCAACCACACTGCCAACATGAAATTGGTCAACGAGATTCTAACGGCGATGGCAGACGACTTGGATAGGTTGCAGAAAGATGCAAATGAGCCGATTGCGTATCGGCGCGCTGGTAGACAATCAAACATCATTCCCTAAACGCAAGAAACCCCTTGCGGGGCTTCAAGCAGGAATAAGCAATATAACCGAGTTTGTGGTGTCCATACCGAATGATATGGGTTAGGAGTGAGTCTTAACTTTCACTTTCGTTTAGTTCATTTCCTTTTTCGCGCGAATAGAAACAAAAAGACCATGCTGTTTTAAGGCACGGTCTTTTTGCTCATTGGACGGGAAAACAGGATAACGTCTCCTGTTTTCTAACGCATTCAACGTGTCAATTAGTCGGCGCGGGTTTCAATTCCTTTTGGCGGAAAAAAAGAAACCCCACGCCATACGGGCGCGGGGTCGGTCGGGTCCACCTCAAGAGAGGGTAGACAGGACAAAGGGTAACTCCATAGTCAACGCTGTCAACAACTCTGTATATATCCTGCTACGATGCGCGCCTAACGTCCCGTGAATTGGCACCATATGAGGGCATTAACAACAACGAATGCGACTCGCTACGCTCATCGCAATTTGCTCGCTAGCGCTTCGCTCAGCGAGCATATTTCTTATTTATGCACAATTCTTTTTCTTATTAAGAATAAATTGCTCTTGAATGAAATAAGCGAATCGAGCGAAGCGAGAGTCGCATATTGTGACGCGAAGCGTCACA
The DNA here is from genome assembly GCA_964494205.1 of uncultured Phycisphaeraceae bacterium. Classification (GTDB taxonomy): domain Bacteria; phylum Planctomycetota; class Phycisphaerae; order UBA1845; family UBA1845; genus JBBTCX01. Next base: position 129,928 of record CAZBRD010000003.1, read on the forward strand.
TTAGTTACTTGCAACTGAACAGGCTCTTTTTCGTTTGTTCTTAGTAGTAGCCTTGGGGAGTTGAAGACGTACCGACCCCTGCAAAAAGCAGAAGTCGGAAAGTACATGACGTACCTCATCGTATTTCAAAGCAACTAGAAAGTTGCTCGGCACCCAATGTGCTTGTGGTCAACGATGATAAACCCTAACCACGCGGTTTAATAAGGGGTCGGACCCGAAACCGCCGTTTTAACAGGACGAGCCTGTTAGTGAGTATCGATTAACGAATCGAAAAACGCCATGCTTGAGTGTAAACGTATCCCTACTCTCCGCGTTCAGCATGAAGAACGATATTAAAATGTCCAAACTGTCTAGAAACTATTCTTACGCAAATTGCGTTTTATTTTGCGTTCTTTCGCTTTCATGGCACGATCCGCTAAAGCATCGTCAACACGTTGTTGACCTTGCTGCGAGCGAAGTTGATAAGCATACACTTCATCGTGCGCCTTGCGATAGATAATCACAAAACGTCGAATCAAGAAATCACTATAGAAATACCCAAGGTGAAAGTCATCGGCTATTTGTTTCTCGGTAATGCGCCACAATGTCGGCGCTAAAGCGCTGATTCCATAGTCGATATACTCATGAAACATTCGGTTGCCGATCATGATCTCTAACTCATCATCATAGTATTCTGGGCGATGAGCCTTCAGATATGCTTTCTTCAGTTTTCTATGCACGTTCTTGAGGGTGAGACAATCAAAAGGGAAGTTTTTCGCACGAAGATAGTTCTTTTCGCTTTTCAGCCTGTTATCGAGATAGTGTAGAAAATCGGCGTAGCTCCATTGCTCAATGGATTTCGCCTTGAAAGATGTGCGTTTCTTCAACCCAGAAACGAATGATGCAAACTCGTCTGTTGCGTCTGGGTCTAATTCGGCAAACTCTATATTGCTCATATCGTTGTCCCTTAAATGAGAAACCCCGCGTAACGACTCGCGGGGTTTCAACCGTCTTTCGACGGGGCACAACGACGTGCGGTAGATTTATTTTGTATTATTGCTTTGTGAAGTCGTTACTTCGTCGTTGGCAGTACATTATACAAGATCGCAAATCAAAACCCTTCGATTTGCAGAATTATTTTTCAGGCTAGTAGTTACGCACGATGATTTCGCATCGGCGCGGAATGATATTAAACGCACGATAAAGCTCAATCGCTGATTGCGATTTCTGCAAAGTCAACATCCAGTTGCAACCGATCGTGCGTAATCGCTCAGCCAAATAAAAATGCTCCTCCATATCCAACGTATGAGAGTACCACGGCTGACCAGTCATATACGGCGGATCAAGAAATAGAAACGTATCTTCTGAAACGTCCTCCAAGAGCAACTTCCAGTCACCACACGTTATCTTGCAATCCGTCAACGATTCTTTCTCTTGTTCGATGCGCTTCGGAGTCAATCGGAAAACGTCAACCAGTCTGCGCCGATCGATGGAAGCAATGTTGCGCCGATGGCTTCCCACCATGCCCTCAAAACTCAATCGACGCAGAAAAAGATAATTCAACGCGAGTCGAGACCGATCAGGAACAACAGACAACAACTCATCCAATGTGGTGATGTTCCTCAACCGATCATATTCTTTTCGCGCGCGATAAAAGAAAGTGGCTAATTTGTCAGCATCATAAAGCGATTCGCGCAAAGAAAAGATAGAGTCAACAAAAGACGGATCATCACGCAAACAGAGGTAGTAATTGACCAGAAACGGATCGATATCGTTGATCCATTTTTCAACCCAAGGATTGTGAAACGGTAGGATACTATTGCCGCCGGCGAACAATTCCCGATACTCGCGATGGTAGGGGAACAAATCCACCAGTTTCGGCGCGATAGCACGTTTTGACCCAGGGTATCTAATCACGCAGCAGCCTCTTGAAACATCTCAATACTGAGATGAAACGCTTCAATCTGCTTTTCTAACTCAACGATTGTCTTTGTCTTAATGTCTTGAATGAGTTTCAAAGCCTCCGGTAGCGGCAACGTATCGCGCTCCAATAGCGCTCCTCGGACGGTATCGCGTGCATGAAGCAACGTATCATTTGCATACTGAAGTTGCTTCAACAGTTTGTTGCGGGGTACGGCTGAGCCCAGTTTCGTCTTGTTTGCTTTCTTGCCGCTACCAAGCAAATCGGGCGCTTCTAGTGGTGCGTCTTTGGCATGGTAATCACGGACGCCATGCTTTGTACGATCCGCCTCTTGAAGCATTTTCGTATAAGACTTGCCCTCTATCATGCTCTTTTCGGTATAGGTGGCTGCGAACGTCTGCCAACGATGAGCGGTAGCGTCATCGAGTTTGAGGGCTTCAAGCAAACGCTTTTTGTCGCCACGTTTGTACTTTTTGGAGTGAAGCAAGTTGTTAATACATTTACCAGTCAGCCAGCGAACTACGGCTAGATCGGTTTCTAGCTTAGTTGCTCGCGGTTCCAAGCCTGTTGCAAAGTCGATGTAGTAACTGACTGGTTCGTGTTCGCTTGGTTGCTTGTCTATCACTCTCTTGGCTCCAAAAAAATCACTCCTTAAGCACGCGAGCAACCCTGCCAACACGGTAGGTCCAAGTGGCAGGGTTGCTGCAAATGTGCAGACTATTCGCCAGCAAACAACAACGGTTGTGGTCCGCCGTTGTTGCTGCTGGCTTGGGGCTGAGGAAAATGGCTCCTCGCAATTCGTTGATTCATAAATAGCAGTCAAAAAAGCGATGTAAATAGGCTGATTTCTGGTCAAAAATGCGCGCAAAAATCTACACACTTTCGCGCTAAAAATGGATGTTCGCTGGAATGATGTAGCAGCAATGAACAGAGACTATCAATCAAGATGTTTGATGAGAGTTTCGATTTTGTGCCACGCTATGGCATGTTGCTGCGAAAAAGAATTATTTTTTCAGAGCCATTAAGGAGCCTTAACAACATTAACAAAGAATTAGCGCAAAAATTATGGTTTTGTATGTCTAACGGCTGCGTTCGTCTTATTATTTAGGTGCGGGAAGGTTTTTGTTTGGTGGTCTTAAGGCCGCGCGGTCATAGGGCTGCCAAGCGGATGAGTTACTTTAGAAAGGTAAATCAATGGTAGTAACAGCAGAATTGAAGAATCAGATTCAGGCTGCATTGCAGCGAAACGGATTCAGTGGGTGTCCATGTTGCAAGGGGAGAGCATTCTCAATTGCGGATGGGTTCTCGATGATCGCGATTCAAACAGACCCGAAGGCTTTCAGCATCGGCGGCAAGTCGATTCCTTGCGCAGTCGTCATCTGTGACGGTTGCGCCATCGTTTCGCAACATGCGTTGAAAGCATTGGGCATTAACATCTAACCGTTAATGATTGACCAAAAGGGGTGAGACCGTGAGAGGGTTCAAGGGACGAGGAAGCCCAGACGTTTCCCGCCGTCTGGGTCTTTTTTTTGTCGACGGCGTGATATAATTCGTGATAAAGTTCAATAAAAAAACCACGTTTTTGACTCAAAAAACGGGGTTGTAATGGTTCATCGAACCACCCCTGTAGCACGATTCATCATGCGAGAGAAACGACCTTAGTTGGTGGCGGGAATCACGTCGACCTTGCGGCCACGGAACTTCACGACGCCGTCAGCCAGCGCGAACAATGTGTGATCGCGACCGAGACCGACGTTGCGGCCGGGCAGATGCTCTGTGCCGTTTTGACGGGCGATGATGGTGCCGATGGTGACCGCTTCACCACCAAATCTCTTCAACCCGAGAAACTGCGGGCGACTGTCGCGACCGTTACGAGTTGAACCTTGCCCTTTTTTGTGTGCCATGTCACGTTACTCCGTTCATCACCGGCTTCTTCAGCGGTGCAAATCTCTCTATTCTATTCCAATCTTTGACTTATCTTATTCGGCCTGAGCACCGTTGTGGGCAGGGCCGACTCCTATCTCATGACCCATTCCCGGCTTCGCCTTACCGGCTGTGCTGCGTGGCGTGAAATCGTGTCGCTCGGGAAATCGTAAGTGATCGCGAGTGTGCGTCGCAGAGAAAACGACCTTGGGTTTGTCTCTGACTCGGGCTTACTCGCATCGAATGACGGATTCGCCACACGGGTCATTTCACCCGAGAGGCCGCCAACATAGATCGTGAAATCGCTCGCTTCCGAATCGAAGTCCTTGAATACGGCTACCGATGTTCGCGAGTTTTCCTCACCTTGCAACAACGGTCCGGTTACCTTGCTGGGTGCGGCAATGAACGGAAACTCCGCGCGATGCCGCTCGAGGACGCTCTCATAGACCGAGGGGCTGATTTCATCGCCGCCATCAACGACTTTCAAAGTATCCGTCACGAGGCGGAACGAGGGGAAGAATTGAATGTCTTTGCCGGTGTTGTTTGTCACGGTGTACAGGACGTACCAAAAAGTCGCCGGCGTTTCTTGGCCCGGGAGGGTGAGAATGATTCGCTGTGGATCTTCAAATGTTAAGTCCAACTGCCACTTGGTGGACGCAACCTCAGCCTGCGGAGCGGCGATCGCCAGCCCCGCGAGCGAACCCGCCAAACCCAGAAACCAGAATGTCATTACCGTCAGTTTCATAAACCCCGCATGGTACACGGCGTATCGCGACTGTCAAACCTGGGACGGTAGTGCTTTGGATAGGCCATCCTGTGATTTTTTCGAGGAATTTGCGGTGTCGCGGGAGCGTCGAAGGGGCGGTGCGAGTCGATATAGTCCACTGGGAGTTTGATGGCGATTTTGGACACCGGCTAGTACTTGGGGATTGGGCATGAAGGCAGGGTTTGTTCCGGGCATTGTTCGAGAGGTCATCGTCCAAGTGACGGAAGACATGTGCCCGGCGTTTGACGGCGAGGTGGTCCATCGCTGTTATTCGACGTGGTCACTCGTGCATCACATGGAGATAGCCGCGCGGAAGGTGCTCGTCGATTTCCTGGAGGATCACGAAGAGGGAATCGGCGCGCACGTGAGCGTCGATCATCTGTCACCCTGTCCGCTGGGGCATACAGCCAGAGTTCGCGCGGAGCTGGTTGAGGTCACGCATGATCGGCACATTCGAGTTATTTGCGATGTAAGCGCGTTCGATGGAGATCGTTTGTTAGCGCAGGGTAAGCAAGTCCAGGTTGTTATGAACAAAGACCATTTGAAGCGGTATTTGGCGAAGCACGATTAGCGATTATTACGTCAACAATATTTCTCCCGTGCTTGGGCACGGGGCCATGCTTGGCGCAATCAGACCTAAGCTTGATCGTTTGACTTAGCTCTTTTTTCCGAAGAGCGCGGTCAGCATCTGGTCGGTGCGGTTCTTCCAGCTCGACCAGCCGGTGCCGTCGTGCACTTCGCCGCCCACGATGCGGTAGCCCTTCGATTTCAATTCTTCGGCGATATCGTGATTTCGCCGGGCCATATCCCACGCCTCATGCGGATTGCGGAAGTCGTACTTGCCCCACTCGAGATAAACGGTGAGCGGTTGTTCGGACGCGGGCTTGAATAGGCTTCGAATGTTGGGAGTGAATGCATCGAAAACGAACAGAGATTGTCCGCCGAGTTTTCCAACCAGTTCCGGATGCGACAGCGCACAGAACCATGCGTCGGTGCCCGCGAAGCCGGCGCCGATGGCAGCGCGACCATCCGGCGTTGCGACGGTTCGGTACGTCTTGTCTACAAAAGGAACAAGTTCATCAGCGAACATCTTGGGCAGTTTATCCTTCTGGCGGAAGGTGCTCTCATTGATCAGGACGGCGATGAGCGGCTCTACTTGCTTGCCGCAGAGACTGTCCAGCGATTCCTTCAACGCGCCGTGCTTCACGGCTTCGTCGCCGCCGAAAAGATAAGCGACAGGGTATCGCTTGTCGGAGGATTCATAACCCTTGGGCAGATAGACCTCGATTTTGTGCTTCTTACCGAGCGCTTCGCTCTCAAGTTCATGTGATTCCCACTTGCCGGCGGATTCCGCGGATTGGGCGCTTAAGTACTTCGGCTCAGTCCATTTCGGCATCGCGAACCACGACATGGGAAGCTCGTTGTTTGGATCGAACGACATTTCCATTTCCGCGTTGACGAGGGTCGTCACCGTCGACCGTGGATTGGCAGGGTCCTTTATCGTGGAGAAGTCGCGCATGAATATGTAATTCATGCGGGCGTCGGGTTCGGTACGCATGGAGAAATAGAAGAGATCGGTTCCCTCCACGTGGATCATCGGGCGTTCCTGCCTTGCGCCGAACATGTCGCCGGCGACAGCCAGGTCGGTTCCTTCGCCGCGATAGACAAAGTGAACCATGTTGTCGCCTTCCAGGATGGGGAAAGATTTGTGCTTCGCAAGGTATGCATCGATCGCACTTTTCTTGTCCTCGGCCTTGCTGAGTGAAGCCACGAATCGACCAAAATCGGAGTCGGCCAGTTGGCCCTCTTTGTCGCGATTCGCCGCCAATTCGACTTTGCCGTGCACGATTTCAACGCACGCAAGCTCGCCTTGGCTGCGTGCGTAGATACGACCGTTCGAGAAGCTGGGGTTGGCCCAGGTGACATCCTTGAAAATGGGCAACGTCGCGCGATGTTCGTATTCCTTGGGTGTAGCGCGGACCACATCGAGCGAACCTTCTTTGGTAGCGATGATCAGATGGTTGTCAACGAGTGCGATGAAGCCGTCTCCGGGATCGCGCGATCTCCACTTTGGTTCGCCGGTCGACACATCGACACAGGTGAGGAATCGATTGCTGTAAGCGTACAGATGACCGTCGAGATAGACGGGTATGTTGTAACTGTTGCGGATGGAACGCGTTTCCCAGAGTTGCTTGAACTCTGGGCCGCCCTCGGCTCCCTCTTTCCATTCAACGACGCAAGATGTTTCTTCCTTGTTGGCAAGGAAGAGACGATTAGGACCTACGCTAACAGGAATCAATGTGCCCGCACCGCGACCCTCGCCTTCGTTGTGCTTGTATTCCCAGACGATTTTGCCGTCGGCGGGATTGGCGGCGTAGAGCCTGCGCGAGCCGGGTAGGAACATGATCGGTTTGCCAGACGATTCGCCCAATACGGGAGTTTGGTAACCGATTTCATCGGAGCCGGCGGCCCAGATTTTTTCGCCGGTTGCGGGATTGAGGCCGACAGCAAAGGAATCCGCGGCGCCGATGATCGCAACGAGGACGCCGTCTACCACGATCGGCGATGTGCCGAAACCATAGAACGGAGTCTTGGTACCGAAGTCTTTGCCAAGGTCTTTCGACCAGATCAACTCGCCGGTCTTGAGGTCGGCGGCGACGAGCCTACCGTGTGCACCGAGCATGAAGATGCGGCCTTTGTCGATGCAGGGCGTCGTAATCGGGCCGCCGTGCGAGCCATCGTGGGCTTCATACGTTGGTTCAATGTCGAGTGACCACTTCTTTTCACCCTTCGCAAGATCGAAGCACGCAAGTACATCTTTTTCGCCGCTGGTGTACCCCGTGCACGCGACGCCTTCTGCGATGACGACGGCGGAGTAGCCGCGGCCGATCGGCACTTTCCAGGCGATCTTTAGGCTAAACGGTTCGCTCGGGGGAATGACCTCATATTCAGATGACTGCCCGCGCGCACCGGGGCCGCGAAAGGTTGGCCAATCGGCGGCATACGCGCTGGGTGAGTGCCACGCGGCGACACATAGGCTGCCGACCAAAATGAGACGGGTAATTCGATTCAGTAGTTCTGGGCGTTTCATGGATTGCATCGAAAGGAATCTCCGGCATCGGTGAAATACGGAAGTTTTCTTGTTGCCTCACTTGGCAATTGGGAAACTAACCGCCAGATAGGATAGCCGGAATCCATGTTTTCGTACACTCCAGCAGGCATCGCGCAACTGGTCGCATCACGGAGTAGACTTCGTTTCAGCCGCATCGCGCGGGGCTACAAAAGGGACTTCGACCGGCTTGCCTTGCGGAAGAAAGCTGATTTCCTTTCGCTGATCCCCGTCGAGGATCGTGAGCTTTACTTCATAATCTGAATTACCGGGCATCATGCTCCAGCCAGCCAGCTTTTGGCCGTCGCGCAGACCAGCCTTGTGCGCCGGTGAATCCGAGCGAACACCAACGACTTTCTTCTCGCGACGGGTTCCTTCATCGTCAAAGCCGAGTTCGTATTCGTGCACGTTGCGTTTCGTGAGCCTGTAATCCGGCGCACCGATGTTCTCGGGTAGTTCGATGGTCTTCCCAGTCGTTACGTAGTCGCGAATTTTCTCGGCGAATCCGCTGCTCGTGTATTCGGCGAACAGTTGCATCATCTGGTCCATGTCGATCTTGGTTCGCGGCTGGCGCTCGACGGCCAGAAGTTGACGCATCAGATCGTCAAGACTCTTCTTTCCATTAGAAGACCGGAAAATCTCGTGATCGATCAGCAGGGCGAGAAGATCGCCGCGTCGATATGGCATCGTCTGAACGCTTGGGTTTTTCCAGAAGTCTGCGATGAGGCGCTCATTCGGCTCATTGCGCACGGGCGAGAGATGGTAGTTCTTGATCGATTCATTGAGGTCGGCTGCATATTCGGCGGGTGTGTACAGGCCGGAGCGAAGCAGCAGGCGGCGCGCGTAGAAATCAGTGAAGCCCTCAGAGAACCAGTACAGCGCGCCTTCGGGCTCGGGGAAATCGAGACGGCCACCGTTCCAGCGGTGGAAGTACTCGTGAGCGAGCAGTCGTTTCATCTGGTTCTCACCCGACGAACCGCGTTCCAAGGTGGCGCTGAGCGATACAAAGAGCGCGAAGCAGTTCGTCAGGCCGGTACCGCCGAGGGACAGGGATTGCGGGTCATCCGGGCCGGCGGGAATCAGCGAAACGAGATACCAGGGATCGGAAAAGTCGTTGAAGAAGTCGCGCTCGGTTTCGATGATGCGCGTAACAAGGTCGACGAAGGCATCGTCGGAAAAGTGCCATTGGGTGCCATTGATTGACACTCCCACGCGACTGCCGCGCAGGGTCTTTTGATGCAGTCGAATCTCACCCGCGAGAAAGAGGCCGTGGCGGAATTCGTCCAGGGTTTTCGAAACGGTTCTTGATTTCGATCCCGGCCCGAATGACGATGCAACGTTCCAGCCGGGTTTGTCGAAGTTTTTCCAGTGCAGCGCAATGTTTCGCGGGTTCTCATCAGAGAGGTGCTTCGGGTACGCCAGCCCGTGGTTGCCGATGACGTGGATCAGGTCATTTGTGATGATCGGGCGATAGTCATTGACGCGATCCGATGGTGTTCGATCGGGTGATTGGCGAAGGGTGTAGGAAAACACGAGCGGTTCGTCGGGCTCGTGGGCGACGGTCCACTCGTGATCTTTGGGATGCTCGAAGGGCAGCACGCGGTTGTCCCGCCCGCGAACCGTCACGTCGCTAAGATCCTTGCCGCAGCTCGAAACGCCACCCCACTCTTCCGCCACAGCGAAAGTTGTGTTTCCGTCGTGTGCGCCGCGCATCGCAATCTGCACCCCAATAGAGGGAGTTCCAGAGTCGAGAAGCGATAGCGTGTATTCGATATCCGACTTGGCCTTGGATGCGGCCGAGTCATCGCTCGGGCCTCCCAATGCGAAGTGCGATGTGGCTAGAAGGCTGATCAGAATGAGCGGAGAATAACGAACCATCGTCGAGAATATCTGCATATTTCACCTTGACGAAAGAAATCACGATCGACGTGCCTCCGATCGGCACGTTTCGATGCTGAAATGACGTTCGCGGAATCACGCGGCTGTCAGTATTTACTCGTCGAGCTGATTCAACAAGTGGTTACGTCCAAACGTGAGTGCGATTGTGGGTCGAGCGCTCAAACCCCGTTCAAATGCAGTCCGTTGGCTAGATAGTGTTACCGATAATGGAAACTGATGGGTTCGTTCGCCCTCTGGGCGAAACTACAAGAAGAGACCTTTCATCCAGGGGCTGGAAGCCCCTGGCAACTATCGTGCGCCCTACGGGCGAACCTCACCGGCAGTCTTCCTTCACCGAGCTGGTATTTAGTTCGGCGCGCTTAGAAGGAAATCGTCTATCAGAGCCTCTAGGATGGAATCACCATTACTGTCCTTGATCGTGAATCGGAATTGCATGTTGTTTGTCGGCGGAACAATCGCGTCGATGTCGATGTCCTTTATGCGCCATTCGCCGGCGCTTTCGTAGTGCTGGTGAATGTCGACCCAATCCAGGCCGCCGTTGTAGGAAAGGGCGACATTGAGCGAATCAAAGTTCTCGCCATCGTTGCGATAGTACCAATAGGAATAACGCAGCCGAACCTGCTCCTGCCCCGAGAGATCAATAATCGGCGAGTACATAGTCGTCGGTCCGCCGTCGACGTCATTGGCACTTGCACTGCCACCGAACGGGCCGGTGACAAAACACTTTGTTCCCGCGCCCAGCGGATTATCGAAACCGGGCTGAACGGAGAAGAACCCATCGCTGGTGGCGATCGGTTCGCTGCGTAACCACTGCCCGCGCGTCATGGCAGGATCGTTGACGACTGTCCAGCCCTGGTCGGTTTCAAAATCATCGAAGTAGAGAACCGCGCAGGAAGGGAGCTCAGCAGGAGCGCTGGTCATGCTGCCGCAGGCGTTGCTTACGCTAACTGCGTATGAGCCCGCGTCCGATTCCGTGAAACTGGGAATCGATAGCGAGGACGAAGTCGCGCCGGCGATCGGTTGTCCGTCGCGGAACCATTGGTAAGCGAGTGGGGCGTTACCTTGAGCTACCGTTGTCAAAGTGACTGACTCATTCGGGCAAACGGGCGATCCGCTTGGCGAAGTGGTGAGCAAAGGCGCAACGCAGTCGAAGTGATTTTGAAACTCCGCAATATCCGGGAGATCAAGGTCGTCGTCGTCGTCGAAGTCCGTGCATGCGCAGGTGTTCGCGATGGTGAACTGTGGACCGGTGAGGCAAGTCGTCATCGCCGGGAAGTCGGTCAACTCCACATCCTGATCGGCGTCGCAATCGCCCAAGATCGTCGGCGCGCTCGCGCCGCTTACGACCAGCGCAAAGTCCGCGTCGATCTCGGCTGTCTCCGTGTGGCCGTCGAGGTTGATTTCATCGGCGTAGATTTCCACGACCCATGTTCCGGGTTCGGGGTTCTGGACGAATACGTTCTCAACGGTGTCGATTGTGTTGGAGACGCCGTCATGCGTTGACCAGTTGCCGGAACGTAGCCCGTTGTTGCCCCAGTAAATCGACTGCGATGGCGATATCACACGAAGCGACAAATCGTTTACGCGATGTACGGACATGCCAGGCAAGCCGGCGGGGTCAGTGTAAACAAGCGTGGCGCGTAAATCGGATTCTCCCGGAAGAACGACAACTACATATTGCTTCATCGACAGGTTCGTGAGCACATCGGTCTCATCGACGATAAACATACGGTCGCGTCGTAGATAGAGTCGTTGGACGTCAGGCAGACCCCAGCCTTGGTGCGTGCGTGTCAGGTCGGACGACGTGCCCTCGAACGGATAGGAGTAAGCGGTGTTGATGAGGATGGCCTTGGCGGTGGCGATCTCGCAACGATTTTCAAATACGTTGCCCGAGTCTACGACGGTGTTGCCAAAAACGCCGTCGGCCCACATCTGAAAGAAAAGACCGAAATGCCCCGCGACGATCGGAGTGGCTGCACTCGTGCAGCAGAATTGTCGGTAGGTGCCATCCGCGGCGGTGGTGAATATCGAATCGTAGTAATGACTCAGATCAGGTTTGATGCGGCCATCGGACGCGGGGCCAATGCTTGCCCCAAACGTCCAGTGATCGTCCGCAAAGCTAGTCGTGTTTTCGTGAAAGACGCCGCCGACGGAAACGACATTCTTCGACCACGCTTGCGGGCGAGCCTGTTGCGTGCCTTGATTGCTCATTGATTGCGCCAGCAAAATCGGATGCTCCATCATGATATCGTCCAATTCAGCGGACAGCGTGGTGTAATTCGGCGTCCAGAGATTGCCCCAGCTGTTGGATTGAAACACGGCGTTGTAGGTTGGAGAAAGCAAGTCAGCCGTGTGTTGATAACGATCGAAGTTGCTGTTCACTCCGGCGAAGATGCCCTGCGCATCGGGCAACATTCCGCGACCGTGCGGGTTGCCAAGTCCGTCAGCGAACAGGATGCCGTAGGTTGATGTTCCGTGTTCCGGGTCGGCGTCGAAGCTCGCGTGAATGAGTGGGGCAGGGGTCTGGAAATCATCGTGTCCTGAAAAGAACGAGCCTAGCATCTCCATGACTTCGCCGCTGACGCCCTGGCCGGTGTAACCAGCTATGTCTTCCAGATAATTCGCTCCAGTGCTGGCGCGGACGATGTTCATATCGTTGCCCGTTGGGGTCCACGGGTCGATGAAGGCGACCTCGTTGTAATGCGCTACGGCGAGCAGTTGATCGGGCGTGAGCGTTGCTTCAAAGCGAAAGCCATTGGGATTCAGGACGTTGATTTCGCCGCCCAGTTGCACGATGCGATCAGCCACCGTTTGCTTTTGCAAGGGACCGCGCTCGGTGACCTGGATGTTGCATCGAACGGTTGCCGAGCTGACGCCTTCATTCGCAACCAGCGCGCGAAGCGATTCATCCAGCCGAAAAGCGGGGTGGTAGGGAAGTACTGATCGAACGAAGGGAAGGCTTTCGACGCTGCCGACCAATTGGTTGTCTAACTCAACGAGATAGGCATTGTTGGGAACGAAGTGCCGAATCGTCGCGCCCATGTTGGAGATTTCACGTCGGAATTCCTCTAGGGCAGGCACCACGAACTGCATGATGTAAAGGCGGTTGTCGTCGCCAGCTGCCAAAGTTGGAGGTATGTCTATGCGTTGCTGGTGTGGGTCAAACGTGGCATATCGCAACATGAGAGCGTGGTTGCTTACGCGCGGGCGGGAGTATGTAGCGCCGTCGAGCGTAATGGAATAATACTCGACGGGCGTGCCCTCAGCCGTTTGCGTGTTCCAGATCGCGATTTTCGCGGATGAATCGCCGAAAGGAACGAGTCGAGCGCCTTCTGTTTGGTTTCCCGAATTCGAACGTAACGCGGGCTCCGCCGGGGTATCGATTGCAAAATTGTCAGGCGCGTGAAGTCCGAAGAGGCACAGCATCGAGGCCAGAGCCCCGATGGGCGGCAGAATCCTTCTTTTCATCGCTTAGTCCTTCGACCCGTGGGCAAAAAAGGAGTATATCAAAGGCGTAAGGCTATCCTCAATTCAAATTGCGGCCATTTCTCTAGGAACCAGCTCCAGTCCTGGCCTGACAGATTAGCGTCTATTTCGCGGTGAAAAAGCGTGCATTGACGCCTTCCGTTCCCACACGAAGGTTCACTTGTTTGCCGCAGTGCGGGCACGCTCCGTGGTAGGCGGTCGCGGTTGGATCACGATAGATGCGAACATAGGGGCCGCAACATTGGAAATGAACCCCGACCCACGGTCGCGAATCGGGTACAGAGGGCACTTCTGGGGATTCCGAAGCCCTATTGAGCGTGCTGATGTCTAGCTGAAATGCCTCGTCAGTCATGTCCTAACTTTTCGGATAAACGGACGATTCTGGAGAAGGATTTATGTTGAATTCGTCTTCGGTGGAATACCGGCTAGCGGCGGCTCATTTCGCGCGCATCCATGAATGTGCGAATTGATTCGGCCCGAGACGAAACATGCTTCAGAACTTCTTCAATTTGTTGCGTTGCTTGCGATCTTTCTTCGGTGTTGGGCAGTTGCGCAACATTTATGAGCACAAACTGTCGTGCGGCATTGGCTGCTGCCTCGGCCGTGATGGCGGCAGCGGCGAGGTCGCTTAACAGGTGGCGGTTGGCGATTGTTTTGAGTTCATCCATACAGGCAAGGGCCGTCGACGCGATCGCGGCGATTTGCAACGGGACGGCCATAGCGGTGCGACTGGCCTCGGCGACGTCGCCGGAATCAAATTTCATCGCCTTCGACAATCGTTCATACGCGGCTACGTCTTCACTGACTAGACGGCGCAGCATCTGGTCAGCCGTTTCGAGTTGATTTCGCAACTCGGACACGCGAGTCGCGTTTGCCGCGTTCGACTTGGTTCCCAGCGAGTACTCCGCGACCATGCGTGCTAGCGAGCAGGCCAATGCGCCGGTCAACGCCGCCACCGCGCCGCCGCCCGGCGTGGACGTACGTGCTGCGACGGAATCAAGGAATTCGTTTGTCGATTGATTGAGCATGATCTTGCGATTACGGCGCCGGGTCGCGCTTTACGTTTTTCTGTAACGCCTTCTCCAGATCTTCGGAAAGGGCTTTGTCATTCATGTTGATCGCCATGCGGCGACCGGCCTCCAGAATCTCGGATGCCTGATCGAACTGCTGATTTCGGCGATAGGCTTCGCCGAGATGGTAATAGGTGAGCGCCTGGTCAGGGCGAAGTCGAACAGCACGGTTCAGTTCGATGGTCGCTTTGCCATATTCCTTGAGGCCGACATAGATCCAGCCGAGCGTGTCGAGCGCGGCATGAAGCTCATCGATGGTGTTGGGATTGTCGGCGATGGCGACGGCTCGCTGAGCAAAGGGGAGCGCGTCTTTTTGCTGGCCCATTTCGTCGGCGAGCAGGTAGGCCAAGTTGTTAAGCGTGATCCAGTTGTCCGGCGCAAAACGAAGGGCGTTCTTGTAACCCTCTTCGGCCTTTGCGCTGTTGCGCGCCAACTGGTACATCTCTCCCTTTTCGTACCAGAGTGCAGCCCGCTCAGCGTCATTGGCTGCGGAATCGATCAGCTTATCCAGGATTTTCGACGCATCATCAATCTTGTCGGTGAGCCGATAGAGCCTCGCCAGAATTCGGTCGTTGCATCGCCCCAACTCTCCGGTAGGCGGTGCTTCCCTGAACATCTGGACTGCCGATTCGAGACGATCCGGGAATCCACTCACAATCTGGTCAGTTACATCGCGCACGGCATCGGGTGATTCACGTCGTGCAATTTCCATCGCCAAGCGATACTGCTCAACGGCCTTGGGCTCCTGACCGGTGCGCGCGAGAAGCAGAGCATATCTTGCCAGAATCGGTGCGGTCTTTGTATTTGGCGAGGCATGCGTGTCGTGATAGGCAATGCCGGCGGTGAATCTCTCGGTGCGGGCATACGCTTCCAGGACGCGAGTAATGGCTTCATTGTCGTGCTGGTTGAGGTCGGCGCCGCGGAGGAAGTCAGCCAGCGCTTTGTCATAGTCTTTCAGCAACATCGAGATACGGCCGCGGAGGAAGTACCAGCGCGGATCGTTTGCGTCGGTGGTTCGATTGAGCTGCTTGGTGACGACGCGATCGGCGTCGTTGAGCCGATTTTCGCGCACATACGTTTCCGCCAGCTCCTCGACCGCTCGCTGATCCTGGTCCGATTCTTCGGCCAATTGCTCAACCTCGCGGATACCAAGATCGCGCTGGCCGGTGCGCGAATACAATCGCGCCAGCAGAATTCGAGGCGTGAGCTCCATCGCGAGCGGATTCACTCGCTTGATCTGCTCCAGATCCGCCAAGGCGAGTTTCATCTTTCCCTGAGCGATGTAGTGCTGCGCCCGCTGGAAAAGAATCGTGACGTCGTTCGGCGACTTGGCGAGGTATTCGCTGAGCGTCTCGGTGGCTCGGTCCAGTTCACCCGCGCGGACGAATGCTTCACTGAGCAGCAGCAGGCCGCGAGTGTCTTCCGGATACTCGCGCATGAACTTCTCGATTTCCTTCTTAGCGCCATCGATATCGTTGACCTTCGGGTGCAACAGGCAACTAATTCGCGCTGCGAGCAGGTTGTCGATGTTGGCGGATTTTCGTTGTTCCGCTATCTGGACAGCCTTATTAAACCAAGGCAAAGCGTCCTGCGGTTTCTTGGCAGGGCGGAAATAGAACTCCGCCAGGCTTTGCGTTACGTCGAGCGTCTCGGCCATCTTTGCTGCGTCAAGCAGCGTTTTTTCGCATTTCTCAATGTCGCCCTCGCTGAGATAGTGCGAGGCTACGAGAATCTGTGCGTCCGCCCGCGCCTCGTTTGTTGATTGTTTTTGTGCAAAGTTATTGACGACTTCGAGCGATTTGTCCGGGCGTTTGGTCCGACGGTAATACTTGCTGACCGTGCCCACGACATCGCGATCGTCCGCGCGAGCCGAAAGAACCTTTTCGTAGTATTCGTCGGCCTTGGGGATGTTCTGCGTCGTTTCGTAGAGCGTCGCGAGCCGGAAGATGTTCTGCAGATCGTCCGGCTTTTCGGCGCGAATTTGCTCTCTACGAGTGATGGCCGACTGAGGGTTCGCCAATTCGCCGCGAGCGAGCACCTCCGACTGCACCCACGGGTCCGCCGGGACGAGTCGCTCAGCGCGGGCGAGGTGCGAATCGTAGACTTTCGTTTCGCCCTTCATCTTGGCCATCATGGCCAATCCCTTGTGGGCAAGTCCTTCGTTGGGGTTCGCGCGGATAGCCCGTTCGTAAAACGCCTTGGCCTCGTCGACAGCGTTCGTACTTTGGAGGCATTGAGCAAGGAGTGTCAGCGAGCGAGCGTCCGTCGGTTGGGCGACAACCGCTTCGCGTAATGCCTTGATGGCCAATTCAGGCTCATTTCGCGCCATGTGATAGGCGCCGAGGACAGACTTTCCACCCGCGCCGTCGACATCGAATTTCGCGGCTGAATCGCGCGCTTCTGCCAAAGCGCTTTCGTTCTTGAGATCAGTGGCTGTCCTGAGTTTGGCCATCAGCAGCGCGCGATGTTGTGACAGCGTATTGGACTCTGACGCAGGCGTGTCGCGCGCAACCAGGTGCTTTTCAGCTTCATTGATCGCTTCGAGGGCGTTCTGGTGTTCACCTTTTCCGGAGAAGAAAGCGATTCGCTCAAGGGCGCGCTTATAAGCATCGGTTTCCGTATCGATCAACGTCAGCATGATGCGATCGCGCTCTTCGACGGAAATGTCCTTGCGGGCCAGGACGCGGAGTTTTTCGAAAATGGACTCGGTGGGATTCTGCTTGGCAGCATTATCGAGCAAGGCAATGGCGTCGTCGCTGCGACCCGTTTCGATAAGAAGCCTTGCGGTAGTGGCGTTCAATTGGACGTCGTTGGGCTCATCCTGCAGACCCTTCTGGAGTGCCTGCAATGCCTGCTCGATGTTGTTATTCAGCAAATGTTCCCGCGCTTCTGACAGCGCGGTAGCCGCTACCGAGGTCGATTGCGTTCCGACAATCTGCGACTGACCCTTGCGTTCGAGCACCGCGCGCTTTAATTGCTGTGCGTCTGCAAAGCTCGGATCGGTAGCCAATACACGATCCGCGAAGGCGAGCGCACGGTCGAGATCGTCGTTGCGATAGAGAACCTGCCCATAGAGAGTCCAGAACGAAGAGTCTTCGCCGATCATCTTCGTCGCCGACTGTAGTACCTCATCGAGAAGTTCCTTGGCGGCACCCGGCTCATTCAACTGCAAGTGAACGCGTGCAAGGAGCTTCTTGTTTTCCCAGTCGATCCACCCAAAGTTAGTGTAGATTTCATCCGCGGCCCGGAGTTCGGTGAGAGCGCCGCGATAGTTGGCTTGAGCAAGTCGAATTCGCGCGAGCTGCGTGCTGGCCTTGGGATGTGCCGGCAATTCACCTTTCGCATCTTCTACGTACTGCTGTGCTTTCTTGAACCAGTCGTCGCGAGCCTGAGTTTGATCCTTGCCCGCTGCTGCGACGGCCAACGCCACGCAGTTCTCCGACGCGCGAATCATCAGCGAATACATGTTGTAGGCATTGCGAGCGCCTTTGACTCCCTTTCTGGAGAGTGGACGCTCGATACGCTGCTGGCTGATTTTCAGCGCCTCTTCTGGTTTTTCCGCCGCCTGATAGAGCAGCGCTAACTGCAAATAGGGACCATATGAGTCGGGGTCCGCCGCGATGGCCTGCTGCATCAGCGATTCGGCCTCTTTGTAAATCTTGTCGGCAGCGTCTGCCTGGCTGGGGTCGACAACCAATTTCGCCCATTTCTGAGTCAGATAGCTGACATAAGATGTTCGGGCATCGACCAACGCGTCTTTGTCGTCGCCGGCCAATTGAATGGCCTTCTCAAAATACTTGCCTGCCTCATCAAGTTTCTTTCGACTCGACAAGTACTGCGCGTAGATGAGATTGACTTTTGACGCATCCGCTCCGGGCGCTGACTGGCGAGTCGTCAGATCCGACAGCATCTTCTCGCCTTCACTCTCCTTTTCGTAGCGAATCAGGTAGATGGCCTGATCAATCACGAATTGCACGTTCTGAGGCGCTAAGGCGACAGCCTGTTTGAGTTCCGCTTGTCCCTTCGCGATGTCCTCAGGTGTCGATGGGGTCATGTTCAGCAAAGCCAGTCCATTGGCGTTGTGCGCGAACGCGACCTCCTTGGGATCACGATCGAGCTTGAGCATGGCTTCGGCGCTTTCGTGAAGGTCCTTCCAGTCCTGCGAGCGGCCGTAGAGTCGCGCGAACTCAAGTAAAAGGTCAATTCGCCGCTCGTGTGCCTCGATCAGTTTTGGGTCAAACACCAGCGCGTTGCCCCACATGGTTAGAGCGCGTGTGACGTCACCCTTTTCGAGAATCATGTTTCCAACCAGCACAAGATGGCGCGGATCGCGGCTGCGATCGAAGGCTTTGCCGTAGTAAATCTCGGCCTGTTGCCAGTTTCCTTCCGCTTTTGACTGATCGCCGAGGGTGATGAAATGTTGCGGATCGCGGTTGCGCAGCTGTAGCAGCATGACGACCGACAGCCCGATCATGGTGGCGAAGCCGAGAAAAGCGAGGGCGGCCACGACGTTTTTGTTCAGACGTTTTTTTGCCATATCAATTCACCATGGAACGCTATTAGCGGAGTCGATTGGAATGCCTCAGGGCTTGGGTTCCTTTGCCAGTTTTTCGGCCTCTTGAAAGTTGGGCCAATGATCCCTCGCCAGAACGGGCAGGATCACATTGAACAGTTCTTTCGCGCCCTCGAGGGTTTGTTCGCGGGTCGCACCCGGATAGCTTACTTCGACCTTACTGAAATAGGCATATTTGTTGCGCGGTTGATTGATGAGAACTCGAATGCGTTCACGATCACCGGCGTATTCGCCGTTGCAGCCAAACGTATACGCGACGGAAAGCTTCGTGAGACTGAAGATCGCCGTCTTGCCAAACGTAAGGATGCGAACCGGAATGTCGCCAAAGCGGCCCTGTAAACTCGGCAGCTGAACAGGGAGAGTTTCGTGCGGCTGCACCGGCTGGTAACCGCTTCCGAGATAGCAGACGTCGGGCGTGTGCGGGATGAAATTCGGCCCGCCGGAGTAATAGGTAACCAAGAGGTTTCCGATGCGGAGCGGATCGTTCCTATCCTTGGTCTGGTCCTCGATCACCCAACTCAGGTACTCCTCAGTACCCAACGCCTCAACAATTTCCGGCGGCAACGAATGGGCCTTCAGTTTTTTGTAGGGCCGGATTGCGAACTCACTAAGCGAGTTCAAGGGAGCCTTCAGGGGTAGCGATTCCTTGGTCAGCTTCACCGACAACCACGTCGTGACCGGCCCAGCCAGAACAGCGGCTGCACCGAGGATCACGACTGCGGCCATGAACGGCGCCGTGAACAGCTTCTTTCGGTGGGTTGCCGAGTCGATGGTCATTTAATCACTTGTCAGCAAACAGGTTGCGAAAAAGCGCTCAAACTTGAACCCGAAGAAGTCTAGAACCCTGCTCGGCGGGGGTCAATCCAGCCTGGGGAGCGTGCGAAGACACAAGCATTGATTCGGGTAATCCTCGAACCTGCTGCAGTGGAGTCGAATTGCGATTCCGCGGTTTGAGACCTTCCCGGACACCATTTGGCCAAAACGCCGGCCCCCGGTCTGTGAATTCCATTCAGACGACGCCTGCGGGAGCCGATATCCAAAGTTGAGAGTGCGATGTTGGCGCAGATGCTGCGCATTCGATCGCCTATCCCGATCGGCAGAGCAATGCTGCTTATGAGCACGTTACACCAGAAAGAAACCGCAACGCCGTGCATCATCGTTGGCTGCGGCGGCCATGGCCGAGTCGTTCTCGATATTCTGCTCAATGCTGGAAAGTACGACGTCATCGGCTTCGTCGATTCGAATGCTCGCACTCACGGTCGGCGAATCGATGGCGTTGAAGTGCTGGGCTCACCGGTTGACCTTCCGAAAATACGCGAAACCTGCGGCGTTTCGCATTGCATCGTCGCGATTGGCGACAATGGCGTGCGGCGATCTATTGCCGACCGTCTCATCAGCCAGGGTTTCACGCTGATTAACGCGATTCATCCTTCCGCCAACCTTGCACATAACGTCAGCCTCGGCACAAACACCGTCATCGCCGCGGGTGCACTCGTTTGTGCTCACTGCCAAATCGGCGATTCCGTCATTCTCAATACCGGCTGTATCATTGATCACGAAACGCTGATCGGCACAGCCACGCACGTTTGCCCCGGCGCACGTATCGCGGGCCGCGTGACGATTGAATCTGGTGCGTTCGTTGGCATCGGCGCGACCGTGATCCAAAGTCTGCGAGTCGGTTACGAATCGATCATCGGGGCCGGTGCGGTCGTCATTCACGATGTGGCTCCCATGTCCACCGTTGTCGGTGTGCCGGCTCGACCCATAAAGGCTTCGAGCGTGGTGCCGGAAATGAAGTCCTGGCTAATGCCGGAATTAGCCACGATCGGCACAACCTAGTTTGGCGCGCTATCCATTACTCCACCTCATACCAGACCGGCGTTCGGTCTCCAACTCCACGCCAACCCGCATCCGTCTGTAATGCCTTTTGCCTCTAGTCCGATGCCTTCCCCCGCAGTTGCGTAAACGTCCAGATAGGATGAAGATACGAACCGGTGTCCCGGGCCTGCCGTCCGCGGCGCCAACTTCACGTGGACGTCCTGTGTATAAGGACATACCCTTGCTCGCGCGAGGGGCTCTGTTTGTTAAGAACGGAGCGATAGTTAGCTCCAATTAAAGCTATCAGTGGCATACGAGGCTGAAACACCAGTTGATCGCGGAAGCAACGAGACAACCTGAGCGAATTAGAGATCGTCTGGCTGGCCATCACATTCTGATCACCGGCTCCACCGGGTTTCTAGCCAAAGCATTCGTCGAGAAATTGTTGCGCAGCGTCGACACCGTCGGCGGCCTGTACCTGCTTGTGCGGCCAAAATCGGGCGGTGGGGGGGCGCGGCAGCGAATTGTTCAGGAGGTGCTGGGCACCAAAGCGTTCGACCGGCTGCGGGCCGTGCTGGGCGAAGGTTTCAATCGACTCTGCGATGAGAAAGTACACGTCGTTGCCGGCGACCTGACGAAAGAGCGATTCGGGCTTAATGAAGCCGATTACCAAGCGCTGACCAAAACAATCACGCTAGCCGTGAACAGTGCAGCCACTGTCACGTTTGACGAGCAGCTCGACATGGCAGTCGAGCTGAACACGCTGGGGCCGCGCCGGTTTTTGCAATTCGCCCACGATTGCGGCGACATTCCGTTCATGCACGTTTCGACTTGTTACGTGTGTGGGTGTCGCACCGGTGTCGCGGTGGAGGACTTCAGCGCGCCCGAAGCCGCGAGGGAGAAACTCCCGCGCGATCCCAAATCCGGCCAATATGACCTCGATCGGCTGGTCGCCGATTTGAAGGAAGAAGCCAAGCGAATCAACGAGAAGCTCGGCGCGGGGACTGAACCCGCCCGCGATGAATTGATCAACGCCGGCATGCGCATTTCGCGGTCATTCGGCTGGAATGACACCTACACATTCACGAAGTGGATCGGCGAGCAACTGCTCATTCGCGATCGCGGCAAGGTTCCGCTGGCGGTCTTTCGACCCGCGATTATTGAAGGAAGTTTTGACGAACCGACGCCCGGTTGGATCGACGGTCTGCGCATGGCTGACCCGATCATCGTGGCCTACGGAAAGGGAAAATTGCACGAGTTTCCAGCGGTCGGCGACATCGCGATCGATTTTATCCCCGTCGACTTCGTCGCCAACGCGATGATCGCCACGCTTCCGGCGGGCGAAATGTCCGCCGATCGCGCGGCGCTCTATCAATGTGCATCCAGCGATCGCAATCCGCTGATTCTCGATCGAATGCGGAACGGTCTGGTTCGTGCGTTTCGCAAGCGGCCGATGAACGACGACAACGGTCGACCCATCTCGCCCGGAGCGTTGCACATCGTGGAGCGAGATCAGTTCGTCGCGCGATTTCTGAAGAAGCAACAGTGGTTGATTCGATACCGATCGCTGCTTGAGAAGATGAACGCATCCGGTCGCCGTATTCGTCGCCTCTCGGCGGTCATTCGGCAGATCGAGCAGCTGATTTATTTCGCGAAAATCTACTCGCCGTATACGCATCTCGATTGCCGTTTCTCGACCGATGAGCTTGATCGCGTGCAAGCGAAGCTGCACCCGGAGGATCGCCGCGAGTTTCCGTTCGATGTCGATCGCATTGATTGGGATGATTACCTGATCAATCGCCACGTGCCGGGCTTGCGTTCGTTTGTATTGGGCAACAGCGGCGAGCCGACAGCCCGCATTCGCGGCGGCGGATTCGGCGACGCGAAGTCCGAAGAGGTGTTCACATACACCCTTCAGGCTCCGACCATTTTTGATGTATTCCGTCGCGCGGCTGCGAAATATCCAGAGAAACCTGCATTTCAAATCAAACGCAACGGGCGCTGGGTGCGTTACACCTATGAAGAGGCGTTTCGCGCGACGGGCACCATCGTCAAGCGGTTTGCGGTATATGGATTAGTGAAGGGCGATCGAGTCGCCATCTACGCCGAGAATTGTCCGGAATGGGGACTCGTGTATCTCGCTGCCATGCGGGCTGGATTGACCGCGGTTCCGCTTGATCCGCAATTGCCCGGGGCTGATGCATGGTCAGCCGCGCGATTCGCGGAAGTAAAGTTGATCGCCGCGACTCCCACGACGAAGAAAGCGTTGCTCGATTCGCGCACTGACAAAGATCCGGAAATCGCCACGCTGCGCGAGCCGTTTATTCCGCCGCCGGGCGCATCGCGCGACGTTGATCCCGATCCGGTGCCAGTGGATGGCAGTACGGTAGCGTCCATTCTCTTTACCTCGGGCACAACGATCGCCCCGAAGGCGGTCATGCTCACGCATCGTAACTTCATCTCAAACGCACAGTCGATGCTTCAGGTACACGCGATTCATCCGAGCGATGAGTTTTTGTCCGTGCTTCCGATGTATCACGCTTTCGAGTTTACGGGCGGATTCTTCGTGCCCATCGCGTGTGCAGCAACCGTGACCTACGTCGAACAGATGAAGGGACCGGAGCTTGTCGCAGCCATGCAGGCGACGGGCACGACGATCATGCTGGTCGTGCCGCGCTTGCTCAAGATGTTCCTCGATTCGATCGACGGCCGAGTAGCAGCGGCGGGTTCAGTCAAACGCAGCCTGTTCCGAATGCTCAAGATGATTGCGGCCATGTCCGGCAACCGATTGAGCCGTGCGCTTTTTGGTACGGTTCACAAAGGTTTCGGCGGTCATCTGCGCATGCTGGTTTGTGGTGGGTCTAAACTGGACCCTGAGTTACTGCAGTCGTTCCAGCGCCTTGGCTTCCCGGTGTATGAAGGCTATGGGCTCACCGAAACCGCACCGGTTCTGACGCTGACGCCATCATCGGCTCCCAGACCTGGTTCACCCGGCACGCCATTGCCAAACGTTGAATTGGAAGTGCGTAACTCTGGACTCGAAGGAATCGGCGAGGTTTGGGTGCGCGGCCCGAACGTCATGGCTGGATATCTCAAGAATCAGGAAGCGACTGCGGACGTCCTCGTCGACGGATGGTTCCGCACCGGCGACCTCGGCAAGATTGATGGCGACGGCTATCTGCATCTCACGGGTCGGTCGAAGGACTTGATCGTCAGCGGCGCGGGAAAGAATGTCTATCCCGACGAGGTCGAGGCGCGCTACGGTGATCTTCCGTATGTGAAAGAGATTTGCGTGTTCGGCATGCCTTCGCCGGATGGGCTTGGCGATCTTGTACATGCTGTCGCGGTGATCGAAGCGGATCGTAGTCCGGAGCTGGATCGCTCGTCGATCGAGCGTGAGGTTCGCCTTGCGGTTGCGTCCATTTCGGAGCGTTTACCGTCGCATCAGCGAATCGCGACGCTGCACATTTGGGATCGCGATTTGCCGAAGACCTCGACCCTGAAAGCAAAACGCGGCCTGATTCGCGATATTATTGTCGCTGAAGCTACGTCGGGCGCTAAAGATAATTCTTTGTCAGCTTCCGCTGTGCAGAGTCTTTCCGCGAGTACGTTTGATCTGTCCAAGACGCCACCTGCTTCGCTGGCGGCGGTCAAGAGCATCCTTGCGCAGCACACGCAACGACCTGAATCATCGATCCACCCCGGCTCGCACCTTCAACTCGATTTGGGCATCGACAGCATCGGGAAGATCGACGTGATCGGCGCAATCGAAGCGCGATTTGGCATGGAGATCGACGACGCAGCCGGCGCGAAGATCGCGCGCGTGGCTGACGTTCTACAGGCGATCGGCCCGCGCGAGCCGTCCGATTCGGCAAGCAAGAGTGCCACACCGTGGCAGAAGAGACTGACTGTGCCCACCGAGGGCAACGGATTCAACGGGCACCTCGCTCCACCGCTGGTGCCGTTGCGATGGCTGCTCCGCGGAGCGGTCGGCGGGTTCATGCATTCTTACGTGCGGGTTCACACGCGCGGTCGCGAAAATCTGCCGAAATCCGGACCATTCATTTTGGCCCCGAACCACGCGTCGCACCTCGATGCACCATCCGTGATTACAGCCGTGGGCGGCGTACGTCGCGTGTGGGTCGCTGGCGCGCAGGATTATTTCTTCAACACGCCGATGAAGCGTTTTGTTTTCGGCAAGGTGCTGGACACGATTGCGTTTGACCGCCACGCCGACGGTTTGGTCGGGTTGCGGCGATGCGGCACAGCTCTCTCACGCGGCGACGGCCTGTTGCTCTTCCCCGAGGGAACTCGTTCACTCAGCGGCGAATTGCAACCATTCCGAATCGGCATCGCGGTGTTGGCGGTTGAGCGTCGAGCGCCGATCGTTCCCGTTCACGTCGATCACGCCTACGATCTTTTCCCCAAGGGGCAGTCATTCCCCAGGCCGGGAATCGTCAACGTGACATTCGGAAAACCGATTGAACCGCCCAATCCTGACATGTCGGAAGATCATTACGCACTGTTCCAATCGCTCACGAAGAAAGTCGAGTCAGCGGTTCGTTCCATGTCCGGCGAGGCCGCCCACTGATGTCCGCCCCGTTGTCTCCGCCCACTTCGCTTGCCACCAACGCAGCCGCGTTCTTCGATGTCGACGGCACGCTCGTACGCAGCACCATCGCGCATTATTACGCTTATTTTCGACGTAGCCGGATGTTGCCCGGAATCAGCACGCTTTGGTACTGGTCGTTCGTGGCCAAGTGCGGGTACTACATTTTGCTCGACAAGGTAAATCGAAACACGTTGAACGTGGTTTTCTATCGTCAGTACCGTGACCTGCCGGCGAACGACATCAAAGCGCGGGCGAAGGATTGTCATCGCTACATGGTGCAACCAAAAATATTCGAGGAAGCGCCGGCTTGCATCGAGGAGCATCGTGAGGCGCGACGACGAATTGTTTTCGTGACCGGTTCGCTGGATTTTGTGATGGCGCCACTGGCTGAGGAGCTTTCTGTCGATCACATGATTGCGGCTTCGCTGGAGGAAAAAGACGGCCGGTTCACCGGCTCGCTGAGAACAGCGCCGATCGCTGGGCAGGAAAAGGCCCATCGCATCCGACAATACGCCGACAAGTTTCAGATCGACCTCGCCGAATCGTTTGCATATGGCGACAGCATCGCCGACTTGCCGATGCTGGAAGCAGTGGGGCATCCGCACGCGGTGAACCCGGACAAGTCGCTGGCACTTTTGGCCGCGTCGCGTGGCTGGCCGATCCATCGCTGGAGCGTGCGACCTCAGCCGATCGGGGCGAGCCATTGAAGGCGCTGGTCTATCGTCGCAGCGTCCCGCGTTACGTGCTCCTGAAAATCCTCGGTTCACGATTCCGAGGATTGAACACGAGCCTTTCGTCGATTTCCCTCCAGGACATTCCTGAACCGCAGCTTCCCACGCAGCAGTGGGTGAAAATCGCGCCGCGGCTGGCGGGTATTTGCGGGTCGGATCTGGCCACGATCTGCGCGAAGGGCAGTCCGTATCTTGCACCGCTCACTTCGATGCCGTTTGTCCTCGGACATGAACTGGTGGGGACCATTGTCGAGGTGGGCAACGATTGTGGCGATTTGAAAAAAGGCGATCGCGTGGTGCTGCACCCGGCGTTGGGGTGCAAGGCGCGCGGTATCAGTCCCATGTGCGAAGCCTGCACGGAGCGTCGCGATGCACTCTGTCGCAACGTCTTGCGAGGCGACATTCCCAAGGGAATTCAAACGGGTTTTTGCGCCGGCACCGGCGGTGGATTCGGCGAGCGGCTGATTGCGCATCGGTCGCAGGTGTATCGAGTTCCGCCGGAAATCGAGGATAACGCGGCCGTCCTTATCGAGCCGTTCGCATGTGCGTTGCACGGCGCGCTGCGCGTGTCGTTGAAACAGACCGATACGGCCCTCGTCGTCGGTTGTGGAGCGATCGGCTTGCTTACGATTGCAGCATTGCGGGCGAGCAAGTGCCCGGCGCGAATCGTCGCGATCGCGCGGTACGGTCATCAGCGCGACCATGCGAAACGACTTGGCGCAGATGAAATCATAGACGGACGCGGCACCTTTGCGGAACGGTACGCGCGATGGGCGAAAGCGCTCGATGCCGAAATCGTCAAAGCAGAGTTGGGAAAACCCGCAGTTATCGGCGGAGCGTCAGCCGTCTTCGATTGTGTCGCGTCGTCGCAGTCAATCGATGACTCGATTCGATTTACGCGTAGCGGCGGCACGCTGGTTTTGGTCGGCATGCCGGGCATACCACGCTGGGTCGACTGGACGCCGATGTGGTTCAAGGAACTGACGGTGCGGGCAGCCTATGCGTATGGCCCCGAGCCTACGCCCGACGGTGAACGTGAAACGTTTGACCTTGCCATTGAACTCATGCGGGCGTGGAGCTCCAAGCTCACGCCGCTGGTCGGAAAGCCATTTCCGTTGAACCAATACAAAGAGGCCATCAATTCAGCCCTGAACACCGGCGCGACGGGAATCGCCAAAACTCTGATTGCTCCCAACGCATGAAGACTGAAGGGAACATTCTGATCGTCGCGAACCCCACGTCGGGCCGCGGTCGAGGCCAACGAACCGCCGAGAAAGTGGCGGATCTGCTACGTCGCCAGAATCGAACCGTTGCGATCGCGTTTACGCAAGCGAAAGGAGACGCGGAAAGAACGGTGCGCGAACTTTCCGGTAAGAATGCAGCCAAGGTGAATTGCGTGGTGGCGTGCGGAGGCGACGGCACCATACAGGAAGTTGTTAATGGGATCATGTGTCTTAAGAACGAAGCACGAGGCAGCGTTCCCGTTCTGGGCCTCGCACCAGCTGGGCGATGCAATGACTTCACTCGCGTGCTGGGTATTACGACCGATCCCAAGCAAATCGCACAAACGATCATCGGTGGGCAAACGCCTGCCATCGACATCGGCCGTGTGAACGATCGATACTTCTGCACCGTCGCCACGATGGGTGTCGACGCAGAAGTTTCGAGTTTCGTCAACAACATGAAAATGCCATTGACTGGCACTCCCGCGTATATCTACGGGGCGCTTCGCGTGCTCGCGCGATACAGGCCTCACACCGTGCGAATTGAGAGCGATTTCGGCGTCATTGAGAAGCCGATTCTGCTTGCGTCGAGCGCCAATACGTCAACTTATGGCGGTGCGATTCCCATTGCACCGAACGCCGATCCATCGGACGGCCTGCTCGATCTGTGCGTGATCGACTCGGTCTCCCGGTTGCGAGCGATGACCCTGCTGCCCGCCGTCATGCGTGCGAAGCACGTAAAGCTCCGCGAGGTGGCGTTTCACAAGGTGCGCTCGATGCGCATCACGTCGGAACATCCTTTAGACATCTGGGCAGACGGCGAGTGGATCACCAAAACGCCGGCGCAGATTCAGATCGAACCCGCAGCTTTGCAAGTATGCCGGCCCGTAAGTCGGTAATGTCTCGCAGTTTGATTAGCCCACACTTTATCAAGGATGACTCAAAGCGTGGTGCAAAACTCGATCATTATGAAGCCGGGTAGTAGTACAAAGCCCAGCGGATAAATAAAGACGTAGTCGAGTACATTTGAGTAAAGCAGCACAAGGAAAATCATGAACCCATATGGCCGGATTCTTGCATAAAACCGACCCAGAAAGGTTCGCGGAAAGAGATGTTCGAGAACCCAGGAGCCGTCGAGTGGCGGCACAGGAATCAGATTAAAAATCGCAAGAGCGACGTTGCTAACGAACATCATCTTGAGACCCGTAAATAACGGTCCCACATAATACGCCAATGGAAATCCGCTCGCTCTTACGGTCGATTCGAAGGTAAATCCACGCAAATTTTCTGCCACAGCACCAGGAAACGTGATCGAAAGCACGGATCCAATTCCAATCAGCAGCATCAGAGAAGCGCAGGCTAACAGTACGTTTGCCGCCGGGCCGGCTAATGCGGTCAAAATGTGAGCTCGATGCGGCCTGGGCAGGTGGTCCACCAGTACCGGCACTGGTCGTGCAAACCCGAAACCGGGCACACCGGATATGGCAAAGAGCAGTGGTAACAGCACGGTTCCGACCGGGTGAATGTGTGAAAGCGGGTTCAGAGTAACTCGGCCCTGCTGGCGTGCGAAGTCATCACCGAGCCACCAGGCGCTAATCGCATGACCACATTCGTGGAATGAAAGCGAAACGACGACGACGATGACTCCGAGGATGGCCAATCCCCAGTTGATATTGGGGTCAGCAAATTTGCCGAATTGTGCCAACGGCGCCGATTGAGCGAGAGCATGGTGCGAGGGGGGTGCAACACTTGATTCGATTTCTCTGAACGGTTCGAGAATTTTTGGTTTGCTCTTTAGCAGCACCAATGTTGAGGTTGCCGACACGACAAGTCCAAGAGCAAGGAAGCAAAACGCCACCTTGCACATCGTGCGCGAGTGTCGATACGCGACGCGCTTCGGGACACTGACGCGATGGATGATTAGCAGAACGATGGTCGCAATGGCTGGGATAAGCCCAAGTATCGGAACAAACACAAACGCCGAGCAGAACAGAGCCCAGACGGCGATCGTCGAAACCTTTGGCCAAAGCATAGGCTTATTGGTGACCGCCTCCGGTTCACGATTGAGTTGCTCCGCACCCTCCGCAATGGTGCGGCCGAGGTTTAGCAAGAAGGGGCCAGCCTGCGAAGCTTCCAATTCAAAGTGAACGGAAAAATCGTAGTTCTCGAAGCGAATGTAGTATCGCGCACCGTGTTGCTGAACGAAGATGTCGCGCGTCCATGTTTGGCGTGGAACCACGTGCGAGTCTGTTCCGTTATGAAGTTGAATCGCGACGGGCGAAAGCGTAACGGTCCAAGTGCGGCCTTCGACATCAACCCATGTCGAAACGGAACTGCCGCCGACTTCCGACGGGGCCATCCCTTGCGGCGTGGGAACGTGATGATTGTCTGGTTTTTCGAAATTCATCAGATCAACTCGAGGGATCGATTGGATTAGGTGCGACGGTCATGGGGCAAATCAGGGTTCATCGAACTCATCGCCACGGAAGCTGCTGCCGAGGTAGGCACGTCGAGCCAACGGATCGCGAATGATGTCGCGCGGCGTTCCTGCAGCCAGCATCTTGCCATCGTGGATAATGTAACTGCGATCGGTGACGCGCAGCGTCTCTCGCACATTGTGATCCGTCAGAAGGACCGCGATGCCCAGGTCGCGCTTCAAGTGAAGAATTTCGCGCTGCAAATCTTCGACGGCCTTCGGATCAACGCCGCTGAAAGGTTCGTCGAGCATGATAAGCTTCGGTTCAGTCACCAGCGCTCGCGCGATCTCCAGCTTGCGTCGTTCGCCGCCGGATAGTGTCCTAGCGTATTGTTTTTTCTGCGTGCTCAGACCGAATTGCTGAATGAGATCGGCGGCCTTCTGCTTTCGCTGTTTTCGGGTCATGCCTCGGATGGTTTCAAGAATGGCCAGCAGGTTCTCTTCGACTGTCAACTTTTGGAATACGCTCGGTTCCTGCGACAAATAGCCCATGCCAAGCTGCGCGCGGCGATACATCGCCAGTGCGGTGACATCGCGACCGTCGAAGACGACTGTGCCGCCGTCCGGGTCGATCATTCCGACGGTCATACGAAACGTCGTTGTTTTTCCAGCACCGTTTCGACCCAACAGCCCCACGATTTCACCCGGCGCGACGTGGAAGTCGAGATGATCGACGACAGTTCGACCGCCGAAGCGCTTGACCAGTCCGCGCGCGGACAAAAGCGAGGCGTTCGGCTGACCGGCCATCACTCGATCCTGAATCAAAACGACCGGCGCACCGGACGTGGTGTATTGTGTCATCAAATTATCTCAATCGGGTGAACTTATCTGATCCAGCGCATCCGCCCGACGTCGGGGATGATACCGAATCGCAGGGAAGGTATCCATTCGAGCCGGCGTCCGCTGGGCCAATAGACAAAGAACGCCTGACCAATGAGCTGATCAGCAGGAACCGTGCCGAGCTGATAGTCTTTGCCGCGCTGCACGAAGCGTTCGTCGACGATATCCCACAATCGCGAGTCGTAACTCGCGGTCGTGTTGTCTCCGAGCATGAAATACTCATCTTCGCGGAGGAGTATTGGATTCGCTTCGCTGCCCCAGCCGCTGCGGGGCATGAACGTGCCGCCTTGGTTTGTGAAGTAGTGCACGTCACGCTCGATCACCAGATGCGTCAGATCAAAAGTGCCGCCGGACGCATGAATCTGCGGAGAATTCGTCGCCGGTCCGCCGTATTGCAGAATGTTCTTGATGTTAGGGCCGTAGTAGTTCGGCGACTTCGAATCCCGCGAAGTCGCGAGCACTTCCTCTCCACGTACGTGCAGTGAGAGACGGTAATCCAGGTTTTCGAAGCTGATTTCGATGGGCTTGCCCACCGCGAGCGGCGCTGTCTTGCCTGTAACACTAAACGGAGATGGAGCCAGCGGAGATTGCTCTTCGACGATGCTCACGTCTCCCTTGACGTTGACAGTGCCCCAAAACACGCGCCCTTGCTTCGCCAATCGAACCTTGATCGTTCCATCTTGCGTTCCGGGCGTCAGCACGAAGCGGACACGGTGATCCGAGACAGATTTAAAGTCGTCATTTGAGATGCGGTCGTGTGATAAGTTGATGTTGTATGAACACATGGCCTTGAAGGTCTCGCCCTGGAGGACAATGTTGTCCTCGGCTTGTTTTCGATCTTCGAAGTGTGCGCTGCGCTCGCCGATCTTCCAGCCGGACAAATCGCCATAGGGTACTTGCCAACCGGGCTGAAATGACTCCCTGCTCTTGGGGGGGAAATCATGGTCGTACACGGGAAACCAGAGCGATTTCTGGGCAACTTCAGGTTTGTCCTTGATCGAAAGATGGTTGTAGATGTCCTCGAGCGCGTTCTGTGAGGGCGTCTTCACCGGGCGGGCCATGACCCATTCTCTGCTTTTTTTTCTTCGATCGAGAAGTTTGTGCTTGTTCTCGGCAATGGTCGTCAATTCATCCATCGTCTCTTTGGAGAGCTGAGAAGTGGGCGCCGTGTATACATCGCCATCAATAATGGCCAGAACTTCATTGGGCAGTCCGACAAGCCGCTTGATGAAATTCGTCTCGCCGTCTTTGGGATCCTTGAACACCGTCACGTCCCAGCGTTTCGGACCCAGCGAAGCAAACTGCGTGTCCAACGGCCACTTGAGGACCAAAATGCGGTCCCCGGATTCAGGATTCGCGGCCACGTCGTTCACTTTGAGATCGCGGTTACGATGCTTGCAATTGGGACACGTCGCGGTTGAGTTCTGTTTCACCTGCGAGCCCTGGTTGGCACGCCGCGGGTCGGAAAGATCGAACAAGCCATAGGCAAACTCAGTGCCGCAATCCTCGCAGAGGATCGTGCCGTGTGCACCGTACAACGTGGGAGCCATGGAGCCGGTGGGGATGATAAATGCTTCGACGACGAACGCGCGAAAGACAAACGCGAGGATCAGCGCGACGATGATCGAATCCATCGTCTCGCGAATGCCGTCGGAATGATGAACGTTGGACGAAGTTGCTGATGTCGCGGTAGCTGCCATAAGTCGGTTGGTACCTCTCGTGTGCGTGCCAGCCTCTATCGATAGTTCGATCGATTCTCGGCGACTAATCTAGTTTCGGCAACCGCCGCCCGCGAACCTTTACGAGTTGGTACGAACTTTGACAGAAATGTCCGGTAACGTCGCGGAAATGGCTGTACCGCATTCAGGACATCTTGGTTCGGTGAGACCTGTGAGGTTGTAGCCACAGTGCACGCAGAGGCCGCGTTTGGCACGGTGATTCTTTCGCATGGGGCCGCGAATGAAAGCGGCTGTGGGGTAGGCGAGTAGTGCAATGACCAGCATGGTCACCGGCGCGCGGATGAATGTGTTCCACACCAGTTTCGTATTCGCGTTGAGAGACGGCACGGCCCGTCGCCACGTTCCGCCGAATGGCGTGACGGCTGATCTAGCGCCGAGGTTGATTAGATGTGGAACGGTTTTCAGCTCCGGCCATTTTCCAACCCACGGATCGACCTGGTAATCGGTAACCACAATTTCGATACGCGGGCCGCGATTGCGGCGGACGTCGAGAATGCGCTCGTCACGCGACGTGAGCAGGAACAGCCGCGCGCGACCATCAAACACCGCACCAGCCAGCCACACTCTGGGCGTCAACCGAATAGCTTGGACGAGCGGCCGAGAAAAGCTGATCCAACCGGCGATAGAAATGCCGAGGGCGGTGAGAACCATGAGCGTGATGATGAGCTTGCGAAACATCGGTCAGTTCTCGAATCGCGGGACTTTCGTTCACCTTGCCGCACCGGTCATTATACTGGTTCGACGCCGATCGTTGGGAGTTGGTTTCCAAGAAAAATGCCACGATCGAGTGATCGTGGCATTTTTGCAGCAGTTTGTTGCTAACGCGTTTGGCGCTGTCAAATCAACTCACTCTGCTTTGACTAATTCGACTTCGAAAACCAAATCGGCGTTGGGACCGATGAGGGGCGGGAAACCGCGCTCGCCGTAAGCAAGTGCCGCCGGAACCTCGATGCGGCGCTTTCCGCCGACTTTCATCGTTCCGACGCTTTCTGCCCAGCCTTTGATGAACCGATTCAAGGGAAGAGTGTAGGGCTCACCCTTGGTCACCGAGCTGTCAAACATGGTTCCGTCGCTCTTCAGCCAGCCGGTGTAATGAACAGTGACCTTCGCGCCGGGTCCGGATGGCGTAGCTCCGTCGCCGACTTTGATATCATAGTACACCACTCCCGACTCCAGTTTTACCTCCTTGAGGCCCTCGATCGAGGTTTGCTTGGGTGGTGGCGGCGGCTCTTTGAAATCGAGCAGTTCGATTTCGAAAATGAGCGTCGAATTCGGCGGGATCCTCGGCGGCCTACCTGCTTCGCCATAGGCGAGTAGGGGCGGTATCTCTAACCGGCGCTTGCCGCCTTTTTTCATCGAGCTGACGCCTTCGGCCCAGCCTTTGATGAAGTCTTTTATGGGTCGAGTTTGTGGCTGGTTAGCAGGCTGAAGCGTGGAAGTGAAAAGGCTTCCATCTGTGAACCAACCCGTGTAGTGAATCGTGACAATGGTGGTGGGGCCAGTCGGAGTGCTGCCTTCCCCGACTTTGATGTCCCAATACTTCAGGCCGGACTCGGTGACCACTTCTTTCAGGCCGTCGATGGGCGATTGCTTTATCTCGGGTTCCGGTTTCTTGGGTTCTTCCACTTTGGCCGGTGTGGCGGGTTTGGGTTCTTCTTTCTTGGTTTCCTCTGCGCGGGCGATGAACGCGGTTGTCATCGCGAACGCGAACGCAGCGAGGCACCATGGCTTAATTAAGGGCATCCTCATTTGAAGCATCTCGTTTTGTTGAACAGCGACACGGGCCGCGCACGGTGCGGGCACTCGAATGACGATATTCTTGCCGATGTTCGCTGTCGGGGCAAATTGACCAATCCTTGTCTGGAAACAGAAGTCAATTCAGGCCCGTCGAACAGACCGGTCTGGGGGAATAGGTTACACAAAGCGCCGCGGAATCAACCGACGAAATGTGCCAGGGCTAAACCCCATGGTGACACGGTATGGCACGCGAGTCAGGAGTATAGGCCATCAGAAATGATCATTGATTGGCCACGTCGAGCAACTCTATCTCAAAGATAAGTGTTGAATTTGGAGGAATCGTCGGTGTGCCTTTCTCCCCGTAACCCAATGCAGGAGGAATTTCTAAACGGCGCTTGCCTCCCACTCTCATCGAGCTAATCCCCTCTGTCCATCCATCCATCACGTTATTGAGTGTAATTTTGGCTGGCGCACCTCGTGTGACCGAGCTGTCGAACATCGTCTCGTTCTCTTTCAGCCAACCGGTGTAATGTATCGTTACTTTTGACGTTGGTGTTGTGGGCTCCGCTCCCTCGCCGATTTTGATATCCCAATATTTCAACCCGGATCCTGAGCTTATTTCCTTGAGTCCGTCGATCGGTAGCGGCTTTGGCGGCGGCGGCGGATTCACAAAGCTGATGAGTTCGATTTCGAAAATCAGCGTCGCGTTGGGCGGAATCTTGGGTAGCTTTCCAGTTTCGCCGTAAGCGAGTTGTGGCGGGATTTCGAGCCTCCGCTTTCCGCCTTTTTTCATGGTAAGTATGCCTTCGGTCCAGCCCTTGATGACATCTTTGTCCAACCTGTACGTCGGAGCCGGTTGGCCGCGTAGAACCGTGGAAATGAAAGGCGTTCCATCGGCGAGCCATCCTGTGTAATGGACTGTGGCCGCTGACGACGGGCCTGCGGGAGAGGGTCCCGTACCGACTTTGATATCCCAGTATTTTAGGCCCGACTCAGTTATTACTTCTTTGAGGCCGTCGATTGGAGTTTGTTTGACTTCGTCCGTTGCTTTTTGGGGATTTCCGGTTTTGCTGGGTTCACCGGGTTTGTTGTCTTCAAAATCGATCAACTCAATTTCGAAGATAAGTGTGGCGTCAGGTGGAATCTTCGGTGGCTTGCCGGCGTTCCCATAGCCCAGTTGGGGAGAAACCTCGAGCTTTCGCTTGCCGCCCTTTTTCATCGAGCCGACACCTTCCTGCCAGCCCTTGATAAGATCACCGAGTCGATAGGTCGCCGGCTGCCCACTCTGCACGGAACTGTAGAAAACTGTTCCGTCGGTCAACCAACCCGTGTAGTGAATTGTGACGTTTGTGCTCGGGCCGGTGGGCGACAAACCCTCGCCCACCTTGATGTCCCAGTATTTCAAACCAGATTCCGTGGTGACTTCCTTAAGACCGTCGATAGACGTTGGTTTTGGAATAACCGGTGCTTCTTTTTTGGGCTCCTCGGTTTTCGCTGGTGCCGGCGCTTTCGGTTTGGTTTCGTCGGCTGATGCGGCTGGCTTCGGTTCCACTGTTTTTGTTGCGGGTGCTTGGGGCTCTTCCTTCCGTGACTCCTCGGCGCATGCGACCAACATGGTCGACATTGCGATAGTGAACTTGGCCAAGCACCTCAAACGCGTCCTCATCTCAGGATTCTCGTTCTTGCGAATAACTCCATGGAGCCGCGCACGTTGCGGGCACTCGAATTGCAGTATTCTGGCCGATGTTCGCGGTTGGGGCAAATCGGCTGGCAATCTGGGCCGGTGCATCAAGCGAGATGGAATTGAATTGAAGTGGCGATTGTAAATGGCTAATGGCTAGAAGAAGAAAAAATATGCTAAGTAGTGACACGGCGTGGCACAAACAACAATTGCAAATTACGAATTACGAATTACGAATTACGAATTACGAATTACGAATTACGAATTACGAACTACGAGTTACGAGTTACGAATATCGAATGGCGGAAAACCGTTGACGTTCCGCGTCGGCTCGAAAGTAGAGAACTTTGCCGGTGATCGCGGGCGCAGGGGGGTTACAGCAGGCAGGGGTGAAGTTCTTCATTTGGGAAATGCGGCTGCGATTCGGGCAGCCGCACTGTTTATTTCACTAGCGGCAGCTTGGTTGGGTCGTTTCGCCGGGCTTATCTTTTTGGGGGAGTTGATGAAAACGCGCTCTTGCTCCGTTTCCTTGCGTTTCCACATGTATGCACAACTCCGTTGGAGTTGATGGTTGGGGTGTGACGGTAACCCAAGGTAGCCGCTGGCGCATCAACCTTGGGCTGTGGGACGAAACGCCGTTGGCGCTGCAAGATGTGCGAGTCTCGGCGAATCCTTGTGCAAGTTAATCGTGATGCTTACGCGATGAATGTGGTTGTTTTCCTCCGCCCCGTAAGGGCGGGCGTTGGTTAATCGAATGTTATCCACGGGTTGCGCTGCGCTTCACCCGTTGCTAGCAACCTGTGCTCCTTCGGAGCTAAGTTCGTGCCAATTGTGCAGGATAGCAGGTGGGTGGAAACCACCCACCCTACAACCTGTGTGCCATATAGTGGCACACATCGAACAAACGCGACTATGTCGTTTGATTTGTCGTCAACAGTACATTTCGTAATTTCAATTCGCGGGTCATGTGATCGAAATAATTGGGTTCCGTTGCAAGAAGTTCCGGTGGTAATACGCCGGGTTTGGTGATTTTCTTTTCTGTGAGCAGGCGGGCGGTGATGGTGGCGGGGAAGGCGGTGGTGCGGGCCATGGAGGAGGTATGCGTGGCCAAGTCGTATTGGTCGTAGAGGTCGTAGGTGATTTGAGTCAGGGGGAGACCCTCACCCTGCCCTCTTCCTAGCGAGGGAGAGGGAGGAGCGGTCCGCATGGCGGACCCTACTGCTGATGGATTGGTGCCGGGGTGTGGCACGCCTTCGACGATAACGCGGAGGACGGTGAACTCTTCTTCGTCGGTTTCGTAGGTCCATTTCGGGAAGAGAAGTCGCGAGGTTACGTCGAGCGGGCGGACGCGGACGCCCTTCACTTCGATTTCGTTTTTGTCGAACAGGCCGGTGTCACGCATGCCGCGCATTAGATCGATGTGGCCCGGATACCGCAGCGTTTTTTCCTTCATGTTCGGAATGTCGAGCGTGCGGATGAGCGAACGGAGGCCGTCGGTGTTGAAGGCTTCGAGTGAGCCGATGTTGGGGAACTCAATGAGTTCGGGCTCGGAGAGTGCTGGGCGCGTGACGAGCTGGCGGTTTTCGACGAGGCGGGCGGGGCGCGTGTATTCCTCGATCACATCTGACGGGGCGAAGGGAGCTTTGTATTGGTAGGGCCAATGACGTGCCTTCGGGAGGCCGCCGACGTAGATGACCGCGGAGTGAACTTCGGCGAGTAGAATGCATGCGTGGCCGACGGCGAGGTTGCTGAGCCCGGGGGAGACGCCGCAATCGACGACGGCGGAGACGCCTTTCGATTTGGCGAGGTCGTCGAGGTCGAGGGCTTCTTCGGGCATGAACGAGATGTCGCTGTAGGGTTTGCCGGCTTCGATGACGGTGCGGAGGGTTTGGAAGCCGAGGACGCTGGGCATCGCGCCGAGGACGACGTCGGCGTCGGCGATGGCTTCGCGGATTTTCGCGGCGTTGCTGAGGTCGATTTGTTTGGTGGTGATGTTGGGCGTGCCGGCGAGGCGATCGAGGTTTTCCTTTTTGAGATCGCAGGCGGTGACGCGATAGTCCTTGGCCATATCGCGAGCCATGGTGGCGCCGACGAGACCGCAACCGAGAACAACAGCATGTTTGGGCATGAGTCAATTCCGTTCGTATTGTGACAAGTCTTGGCACTGCTCATAGAGCAGTGGCACACGGCGGTACAAGTAATGCTAATGGTCCGCACGGCGGACCCTACGTTGCTAGTGTTTCCGATGCGGCGGGTGGAACCCGCCCTACGACTGACACTGCTCACAGAGCAGTGGCACACCATCATTCTTTTAAATGGCGCGTCCGACTCTTGTGGATCGCCTCCAGTTTGCGATCGTCAACCATAATAGAGCGGCCAATATGAGTGTGCCACCGCGTATGGTGGGGGGCTCAACTCTCTCGCCAACGGCTAGGTATGTCCACAGCGGGACGAGGAGCGGTTCGAGCATGGTGTAGATGGCGGCCTGTTGGGCGGGGACGCGGTTGAGGCCAAGTGTGAAGAGCAGGTATGGCACGCTGAATTGAACGATGCCCATGAGAGCGAGAAGGCCGAGCGTGCGCACGGGCAGCGTGACGTCGCCGAAAAGAACGGCGAAGGGGAGGAGAAGTGCGGCTGCGCCAAGGTTGTTGATGACGGTGAGTTTGATGGCGTCGATGTGGCGGAGTTTGCGGAGGAAGAGAGTCAACAGGCCATAAAAGAGACCGGCGGCGAGGGCTATGAGCAGGCCGGGGAGGCTGGTGCTGGCGTTGCCGGCGAAGATGATGCCGATGCCGACGATTGCGAGAAGGAGAATCCAGAGGTCGCGGCGGTTGGCGGTTTCACCGAGCAGGAATGGCGAAAGCATGAACACCCAGAGCGTTGACGTGTATTGAAGGATGATGGCGTTGGCGGCTTGGGTTAGCGTGTTGGCGATGACGAAACAGGAGGTCATGAGGGTGAAGGAGAGGACGCAGAAGATGAGGGGCCAAATGGACGTAGAAATAGAGGCGGATGGAATCCGCCCTACGATTTCGGACGATGCTGTTCGGGCGCGCACCAAAGCAAAAGGCAATAGAAACAGGCCGCCGAAGATTGAGCGGTAGAAAGCGATGGCGAGGCCATCGGGTCCCTGGCCGCCTTTGTTAATGACTTTGATGAATGCACCGTTGAGGCTCCAGAGGATTGCAGCGAGGAGGAGAAAAATTACGCCTATGAAGAAAGAACGACTTGCTGGTGCACCGGAATTCTGTGGCAAGGATGGCGTCCTTTCAGCAAATCGTCGCCCCGTTGTTATCTCGATTGAGTAGCCGCGTGGCCTACGTTTGCGGTACTATAGGGATCGAAGGCTTGCCGAACCAGTCGAGTGAATGAGCCTACTTGCCGAAGGGGGAGTCGAATGAAATCAATGAAATTAGCGCTGCGATTAGTGCGTGTGGCTGCGATAACGATTCTTCTTGGTTCTGTTGCAAATGCACAGGCCGGATCGTTGAACGTCGTTACGCATTTGCCGGCGGCCAGCAGTTTGAATGTTCCCGTCGATGCACCGATTGTTGTGCATTTCAGTCAGCCGCTGAATCCGGCGACGTTGATCGTCAACCAGAGTGTAAATGGGTTCGGGCGGTGGAGCGGGGTGGTTACTGGTTCGATTGAAGTTGCGGCAGATGGAATGTCGTTCGCGTGGACGCCTGTGAGGGCGTTTTCGGCTGGCGAGCTGGTGACGGTGACCTTGTCGCACGATATCGCGGCGATGGATGGATCGCCGTTGCGAGCGGCGGGGTACTCGTTTCAGTTCTGGACGAACTCGCGGCCTGCGGCGATGAGTTTCGCGCAGGTTGATTCGCACACGACGCGAACGATTCCGACGGAGAGCAGTCGAGCCTATGGCGGTATCGGTTCTGACCTGAACGAGGATGGTTTCCTCGATATCACGGTGGTGAATGAGGACACGGCTGACTTGCGGGTTTTCCTGAATCAGGGCGATCGCACGGGGATGTATGAGGACTTCATTCAGCCGACGTTTCCGGTCGAAGATCGAGCGAGTCCGTCGGAGCCGGCGGATTTCAATCGCGATGGGCACGTGGATATTTGCGTGGCCAACATCAACACGGCGCGAGTTTCGATCCTGTTGGGAAATGGTGACGGTTCGTTTGGCACGCAGCAGCAGGTGACGGTGGCGAATGCTCCGAGGGGTGTGGCTGTGCTGGATGTGGATGGCGATGGAGATATGGACATCGCGAACACGAACGCGGGCGGGAGCAGTGTTTCGATTTTGATTAACAACGGCAGCGGGGTGTTCACTCTACAAGGCTCGTTCGACTCGGGTGCGCAGGGTGAGTGGGGGCTTGCGACTGCGGATATGGATCAGGATGGGATACTCGATCTTGTCGTTGGGGCGCAGACGAACCGAAAAATCGTCATTCTGCGCGGCAACGGCAACGGTACGTTCACGTTTGTTTCAATGCAGGAGAGCGATGGGCCGGTGTGGATGCTGGCGGTGGGCGATTTGAATGGCGACGGGTATGAGGATGTGACGACGGCCAACAGTCAGTTCAATCGCAGTGCCGTGTTGTTCGGCGATGGGACCGGGCACTTGTCGACGCCGATGCGATACACCGGTGAGTCGTTCACGATCGCGACGGATGTGGGTGATCTTGATGGCGACGGCGATTTGGATTGGGTGACGTCGAGTTACGGGGGCGACTGGCGAATCTATCTGAATGACGGCAACGGAATGTTCTCATTTTTCGGATCGGTGCCGTCGCCATTGGCTGCGTCGTGCGCGGTGCTTATGGATATTGATAACGACGGCGATCTCGACATGACGTTGATCGATGAGGAGCAGGATGTGGTTATCCTGATGAAGAACAGCGGCACCTCACCGTTTCTGGGCGACTACGACGATGACTGCCACGTCGAGCTGGCGGACTATGCATTTCTGGATGATTGCGTCGGCGGGCCGGTTTCGTGCGCATCAGCGAGTTGCATTGTGTTTGACTATGACGATGACTGCCACGTGGACATGAAGGATTTCGTGAAGTTTCAGGTTGGGTTCACGGGGGAGGGGGAAAGTATTACGGGGTGTAGTCCATGAAAATTTCGCTGCGTCCCGATCCCCATTCGACGCCGCACATATTGCAGTGATAATCCTCTGGCCCCTGCATGCAGCCACCGGGCCGGTCGTAGATAAAAAAGGGTGGATGACTGCAACGCACGTCTTCGGGGAGTGGAGTCATGGGCGGCATCCAATATCCATACGAGATTCGGGAAACGTCGAACGAGCCGCAGGCGGTGCATCGACGCTCGCTTGCCTGGGGACGATATTCGCGCAAACTTTGGTTAGATTCGAATAGTCGAGATAGTTTGCCGTCAACCAGTACGCGCAAAACGAAGCCGCGTTCCTGTGATGCTGAGTTTGGGCAGTCCCAAGTCAGTTCTTGAAACGTGCCAGTTGGATCGACGTGCGTTTCAGTTTGCCAGACCATCGGTCCATTCAATCGCTTTGTTTCGCTCTTCCCGTCCCTAGCCAGCGTGACCTCAATGCGCGATACGTCAAACTCTGTGCAATCGGCGCGCTTTGGGTGCCGGATCACCACTTGGGCGGCAGTAACGGTGTTCCGGATAAGTATTGGGCAGGGGGTTTCGTTGATCAATACACGGCCGAGTTCAATGACTTCGTTCGTTGCAACGACCGCGGCACGGATGGCCGAAAGCACTTCTTGAAGGGGAATCTTGCGATCATAGTCACTCGCCGGAGGTATTGGGGCTAATTCAGAGCAAACTTCACCTTTTTGAATGGCTCTGATGTTGTGATTTCGATGAAGATTTACAATCTCGGAGGGATACCTTGGATCCCAGACCTTCTCGTCTTCGATGAGATAGATGCCGTGCCGCCAGTTTACAGGGGATTTGAATGAGAGGGTTTCGGAAACTGATTCGCCCGGGATTGATTGTCTTTCACCGTGCATTTTGACGATTGATCGATTCAACGATCGAAGAAATACAACGTATTTCTTGTTGGCTTCGAAGAGTTTTTCATGCTGGTGTTTCCCATCGCTGCTGGTGAGATCGAATCCAACATCAACCGTCCTGCTCTCATGGCTGCCTTTCAGTGTTTGTTCAATCGACAGTGTCGCGATTCTGGTGGCCATGGCAGCCGGCGGGATAGGGAAATGCGCCTTGTTTTCGTTGATGGCTGTGACAGTTCCGACGATGATCAAATCGGAGGCGCGCACCCGTTCATCAAGGCTGGCTCGGCGATAGTCCTCGGCAAGCGTAGTCGGTGCGACCTGCAGCAACGCGAGAAGAAGCGCGCCCATTGCGATTCTTCGTGAAGAAAAACACCGTGATTTGGCTGTCTTCATGGTGACGCCTCCTCGTATCGGGAGCGGATCATCTGTTCCACGTTCCAGTTACAGGCGGTTTATCCGAACCGTAGGATACGACCATCATCGACATTTCCCAAGTTTTCGTTTGCGGTCAGTAACGAGCTTCTATCGGCTTTTGTCGCTCATTGCGACGTATTGACCTGCATGAATGTGTAACATGATCACGGCAGCGGCGGAAGCGATTGGTAGAAGTAAGGTTCGCTTACATCCACGCCGTTGAGCATATCGATCAAGCGTAGGATGTCCGCCGGTGCATACCAATACCCATCGCGGTTAATGTCCGCCGAAAAATCCGGTCGGGATACCGTGCCAAGATGCGAATCGATCAGCGTGAGAATATCGTGCGGGGTTGAAACGCCATCTCCATTGACGTCGCACGGCAAATAGCCGAGTCGGGTAATCAGTCCGGTGGGGATGTGCGTGATCTTGGTCCAGCTTCCCGCACTGATGGGACCGCTCAGTGCCAGATTCCACGTGTGGCCATATTTGAACGTGGCCTCCACCACGTATGGTGCGTCGCCATCGGCCCCGAACTGCTCGATAAGGAAATCCGTAGGTAACACGGAGTTGATTTCATCATCGAAATGAACGAGCACGTATTGGAATCCGCCGGGCGCCGGCGTCCAGAATTCTCGCGGTTGTCTGGGATCGATCGAGCGGTCGGGGGGCTCTGTGAAGAGTACTCCTGGTTCGCCGCAATCAAGATCGAAGACATACGCAGACCCCGGTGCCGATTGAGAATTGTAATCGTCACCTGGCGAGCCAATCACTAATTGGTCTTGGTTCGCTGCAACGGCAAACCCAAATCCAGTATAGGGATTTCTATACCAATCGGGTGCGACAATCTTCGCATGTTGCTGCCAGCCGTCTGAGAACTTTCGAAATAAGAGCGCAGATTCGTTTGAGCCGACAACGATCATCGCACCCTGAATGGCGAAGGAAATGCTCCTCGCAGATGGAGGCACGTTATCAACAGGTACTAGCTGATCAACCGGAATCCAGTTATTCGCGGTCGCCTCAAAGATGTGCCCTATCCCGGGGGAACTGTATGAGCCGACAACGCATCGGCCCTCGATCATATCGACGCTGATCCCGAAGGCGTCCCCCGGATTTCCACGAGGTGAAACAAGTCGTTTGACCGGCTGCCATAAGTCGCCGATTCGCTCAAAGATCAATGCACTGCCTGCTTGTTCGCCGCCGGGAGCGCCAACTATCAACTTGTTGCCATGGAGAGCGACTGACTTGCCAAATTGCCCATTGCGAACTTCGAAGAAAATGGAAGCCGTGAGCTTGGCCTGCTGCTGCCAAACTTCATTCTCACGTACAAAAATGTAAACCGCGCCTGCGTTCGTGAGCGTTTCATCTCGACCTGGCGCGCCGACTACCAGGGTGTCTCCATAAAGGTCGACCGCTGCTCCGAATGAGTCGCCCACTTGTGGTTCATCAGGTTGAAAATGAAACGATTCGGTCCACTCGCTGTTGATTCGTTCAAACAGATAAGCGGAGCCAGGAAGTGTCGGGTTTTCAAACGCTCCGTAGGCCGATGGGGCGCCAACGACAAGCGTTGAACCCTGAATCAACACAGATGCGCCGAATGTTTCGTTCGGTGCATCTTCGGAGGCGATGAGAACTGCTT
This sequence comes from uncultured Phycisphaeraceae bacterium, assembly GCA_964494205.1. GTDB lineage: Bacteria > Planctomycetota > Phycisphaerae > UBA1845 > UBA1845 > JBBTCX01. The sequence goes on from CAZBRD010000003.1 coordinate 173,533, forward strand.
CCTGAAACCATGTCGGAGGGGTATCGTCTGATTGTCGAAAGACAAAGACTTTGTTCGCATGATGAATGGCTTTTTGGTAAATATTTCCAAACGTGCCCAAGACAAGCCGCTCATCGTCTATCGCAACGGCTCTTCCCGCTTGATCATGAGATTCGACTTGGGTTGGGTAAAGCTTCTGCAAATGGCATGGTTGAAAATCGGAGGCGAACAGGAGCTGGCCTATTACCAATGGGGACGCACATGCAATTGTTCGAAGGAAGGTTCTGCGCCTTGTCATTGGGTAAGATCGAAAGAAGCGAGTTTGATTCCCTCGACGAGTTGTTGTCGATTTCATCGCGTTAACTCCTGAGACAGTGACAATGAGCCATCGCATTATACCGTTAGCGTCGACATTTACGAAGTTTTCGCTTGCGGTTAGTAACGAGCTTCCATAGGCTTTTGTCGCTCACGGTGACGAGCGAACCTATATGGATGAGTAACATGATGAATCAGAATCGACGGGATTTCATGCTGACGGCTGCTGGTGGGGCTGCGGCGCTGTACTTGGGCGGGTGCGGGAGCACCGGGAAAACCGGCGGCACGCGGATGGAGGCCGGCGGTTCGGGGCCGGTGGATCGGTCGCGGTGGTCCGAGCTTGCTGAGGTCGCGCTGGAGCGGATTCGCAAAGGCGGGTGTTCGTACGGCGATATTCGTTTGATCGAGACGAAGAATCAGTCGGTGCGGGCTGAGGACAAGCGGATTGCGGGGATCAACGAGCGATTCGACAGCGGGTATGGGATCCGAGCGTTGTATGAGGGGGCGTGGGGTTTTGCAGCGAGTGCGGATTTCTCGATTGATGAAGTGAAGAACACAGCTGACAGGGCTGTCGAGGTCGCACGGGCGAGCTACATGCTCTTGCGCGATCCGGTGACGCTGGCTGATGAGCCGGTGCATAAGGATAAAGTGGTCACCGCGTTCAAGCTCGATCCGTTTCTCGTTCCGCTGGAAGATAAGTGCCACCTGCTGACATCGATCTGCGATCGCCTGCACCAGGAGAAGGGGATCATTCGATCGAACGGCATGTTGTGGGCGAATCGTGATCTGAAGCTGTTCGCGTCGACGGAAGGAACGCGGATCGATTTTGATTTGCTGGCTGTCGGCGGAAGCTTTGGTGCCACGGCGAAATCCGATGATGATTTTCAGTCGCGCGACTATGAAGTGCCGTTCTTCCGCACGGGGTACGAGCATGTTCAGCAATATGACATGCTCTCGCAGGCGTCGCGGGTTGCGGCGGAGGCCGTCGAGAAAGTAAAGGCGAAACAACCGACGCCGGGGAAGTTCGATCTCGTGCTTGATCCACGACATTTGTCGTTGACGATCCACGAGAGTTGCGGCCACCCGACGGAATTGGATCGGGCGTTGGGCTACGAAGCGAACTACGCGGGTACGAGTTTTCTGACACCGGAGAAGTTGGGCAGCTTCAGATATGGCTCGCAGTATGTGACGCTGATGGCGGACAACACGCAGGTCGGCGGGATGGCCAGCACTGGGTATGACGATGACGGCGTGGCCGGGCAGCGGTGGCCGATTGTGGAGGCTGGCGTGTTCAAGGGCTATTCCACCAATCGCGAAGTTGCGGGTGCGATTCAAGAGAAGCGCTCGCGCGGGTCGAATCGGGCGGATAGCTGGGCGTCGGTGCCGATTGTGCGAATCGCGAACATTGGTTTGGAGCCGGGCGGCGAGACGTTGGATTCGCTCATCGGCGGCGTGGAGAACGGCATCTACATCGAGGGGCGCGGCAGCTTCAGCATCGATCAGCGACGGTACAACTTCCAGTTCGGCGGTGATTGTTTCTGGGAGATCAAGAACGGCAAGCGCGGTGCGATGCTCAAGAACGTGATCTACAACGGGATCACGCCGGAGTTCTGGAACAGTTGCGACGGCGTGGGTAATCGCGAGACGTGGAAGCAATATGGGTTCATCACGTGCGGGAAAGGTCAGCCGAGTCAATCGGGTTGGATGACGCACGCGGCGAGTCCGGCGCGGTTCCGCGGTGTGAATGTGATCGATCCGAAGTCGAAAGGCGTGAGTGAGACGTGATGGGACCGCACGTTGTGGAGCGGCGCCTATGACAATTAAGGCCGCTCCCTTGCGGTCGCGGTTCTGATTGGGTCGTTAGCCAAGCTATCGCTTGTCCGTGCCACCAAAGGGCACTAAGTTTTTGGAATAATCTATATGGCATCGAATCTGGCGACAGAAGCAAGTTTCAGGGAAATCGCGCATCACGTGTTGCAGTCGTGCACGGCCGAGCATGCGTTCGTGAGTCTTGGGGATTCCGATTCGAGCACGCTGCGATTTGCGAACAATCAGGTTGTGCAGCACGTTTCGGTGCGCGAGCCTTCGGTGTCTGTGCGCGTCGCGTTCGGCCAGAAGGCGGGTAGCGCGAGCACGAATCGGTTTGATAAGGCGTCGCTGACGGAGATGGTTCGCCGCGCGGAGGCGATCGCGAAGCTCGCACCGGAAGACCCCGAGTACATGCCGCCGCTTCCGAAGCAGGATTACATCAAGGTCCAGAGCTTTCGGAAATCGACGGCTGCGTCGACGCCGACGCGACTTGCTCAGACGGTCAAGCCGATCGTTGATCTTTGTGCCAAGCGCGAATTGAAGGGCGCCGGCATCATGACGAGCAGCACATCGTCGTCGGCGGTGGCGGCGTCGACGGGGTTGTTCGGGTACGAGCAGGGGACCGAGGCTGAGTTCTCGTTGACCGCGTCGGCTGCCGACAGTTCCGGCTGGGTGCTCAATTCACATCGCGATATTAACGAATTGCTGGTGGATTGGCGTGCGAAGCAAGCGATTGAGAAGGCTATGCTTTCCAAGGATCCTCGCGAGCTTCCGGCGGGCCATTATCCGGTAATTCTGGAGCCCGCGGCTGTCGCGGGTGTGCTTGGCGAGTTTTCGTCATCATTAGGGGCGAAAAGTTATTATCGAGGCAATAGTGCGCTGCGAGGGAAGCTCGGATCAAATGTGCTGGACTCGCGGTTGACGCTCAAGTCCGATCCGGCGCATCCGGACCTGATGGGCTCGTCGTTTGGTTTTGACGGTATGGCCTCAAAGCCGCAGACGTGGGTCGAGAACGGCGTGCTAAAGCAAATTGCTTATGACCGCTTTACGGCCAAGGAGCATGGGGTCGAGCCGAATCCGCGACCGAGTGCGCTGATAATGACGTATGGCGGCGAGACGGTGAAAACGGTCGACGATCTAATCGCGAAAACGGAGCGTGCGATTCTCGTGACTAATTTTTGGTACATCCGCTCGGTCGATCCGGCTGACCTGACGATCACGGGGATGACACGCGATGGCACTTTTCTTGTGGAGGACGGGAAGATTGTCGCGGGCCTGCGGAATTTCCGATTCCACGACAGCCCGTTGCGGTGTTTTGAAAAGGTGGACATGACCACGGGACCGAAAGAGGCGCTGACGCTGGAGCGCGGGAAAATGCTGCTCCCGGCTATGAAACTGCCCAATTTCAATTTTTCGAGCGTGACGAAGTTCTAAGGGTGCAGGAAATGACGATGCTTTGACCCAGCACCAGGTGAACTCGTATACTACTTTTGATATGACAGATCGACAGTGGCAATTCCTGGAAGAGACAATTCAGGGAATGAGCGTCGATGAGAAGGTAGAGCTAATTCAGCGGATCTCGCGATCAATCGAACCGGTCGGCTACACTCAGCTTATTTCTGCGGCTGAAGTTTTTCAGCAGGTTGCGGCGATCGCGCGACTCCCGCTAGAGTCTGCACATGATGGATTCTCTGGCGATGATCATGACCGAGCTCTTTACGGTCGCGAATAATACTCATTCCACAAATCAACGGTACACAGCTCAGTCGTGCCTACGGCACTTGTTCTTCTTGGTATTCACTCTTACCCAGCACTTCGTGCTGGGCTATTTTCAGTTCGTCCCTGACGGGACGAGGGGATTCGCGCGGATAATTAGTGGAGTTCGTATGAACCAGAAAGACTACGACGTTGGAACGAGCGCAGCGGTTTGTTCTGCAACCCATCCCGTCTTGCCATCCGCCAATTCAATGTTGAACCAGCCGCTGCGTTTTTCGAGGAGAGTGAATTCGACGCCGGGTTGAAGCGGTTGTTCGAATTGGCGCTGGTAGCTGGGGCCGGGGCCTTTGTATACGACGACGTCCATCGACGTGACGACGCCGATGGGGTTATGGCGATCGGACCAACTGTCGTGAGCGACGGAAACCCAAAGTGCGAGGGTCACGACGACGCTGGCGATCGCTGCCCAGAGAATGGCCGGCCTGCGTAGCCAGAGGCGAATCGTCAGGAAAATCCAAAACGCGAAGTAGGCCAGCAGCATCGCGCGGGTGCGGTCGGCTGTCGACGTGTCGAAATGCCAGAAGAAAACGGTTTGCAGGATTTGACTGCGTGCCGACGGCGGGATTGAGAGCAGGCAGCGCGTGCGGGCAACGCGAAGGTTTTCGTTCAGCAGGGGATCGCCGGGAATGAGACGCTTGGCGCGGAGGTAATGCAGGATGGCGCGGCCCACGTCGCCTCCTTGCAGGAACGCATTGCCGGTGTTGAATTCGAGTCGGCCGTTGCTAATGCCGAGGGCGGCGATTCCTTCGAATCGCTTGGCTGATGAGCGGAACAGTTCGCGGGCGCGATCGGGCGATGAGAGCAGCAGGCGCTGACCTTCATTGAACTCGCCCAAAGCGGTTGCGAACTCGATTTTGGGGTCGGCGATCAAGGAAGATAACTGCGCGTCGACTTTCTCCACGTTCCACACGCATGTGAGCAACGCGAGGGCAATCGCGAGCCTCTTCCATGAGCTGAATCTCTGATGGGCGAAGATCATCTGATGGTTCGCTCCATCGCCCGAATCAATTCTTCCGCTTGTTTGGCCCCACTGGGATTGGCGTCTCCGGCAGTCACGTTGGCGTATTGAGCTGCATCCCCGGCCTCCAAGAATTGGATGACAGATTGTGTCACCTGATTGTCAATGCCGCGTTCACGAAGAACTCGTTCAACATCCATCGATGTCACCGCACCTGACGTTAGGTTGAACTTATCAGCAAGATAATGTCGCAGTGCCTGGCTGATCGAAGCAAGGCGCGCTGCGTCATTACTCGATGCGTCCGCTTGCCGGATGGCGCGGATGGCCTTTGTTTCCGCATGGCGCCGGCGTGCGTAGCCGCGATCGCCGCGAATTTTGGACTGATGGCGCGTGATGAGCAGCAGGGCGCAATAGAAAACCGGCGTGGCGCTGAGGGCTGCGATCCAGGGGGGAGTCATGATGAACCCGTGGTTGGCGAGCACGCGATCGGTGTCTTCATAATTGGGAGTGAGGCCGCCAGTCAGCAAAGTCAGTTCGGTCTTCTCTTCACCTTCAAGGCTGTTGAGACGTGAAGCGACCTTATCCGGCGAGGACGATGGATCAACGACAATCGCAATGGGTTCGCTGGTCAGCGTGCCGTAACTCTCGGTTTTCGTGTCAAAGTACGACCATGCGATCGGTGGAATGGTCTGCTCGCCCACTTGTTTCGGAAAAATGGCCCGACGGAAGACCTTGTTGTTTCCCTCGATGTCACCCGCCAGTTCATCGGTGGCGAATTCAAAACGGCTCGAAAGCTCCGCCTGTCGGGAAAGTTCAGGTCCGGCGATGCCTTCAAGCGGTTCCCCGACGATTCGGATGGTTAGCGTGACCGGCTGGCCTTCTTCGACGCGGGTCGGCTTGGCTTCGACGCGCATGGCGAACCGGCCGATGGCGCCGTTGAAGCTGTCGGGTCGACCTTCATCGGGCGGGCTTTTCACTTTCACGATGATGGACTCGGTGCGCGCGGTTTCCTTTCGCGAGGAAACGACTTCGAAGTTCCCGAAGAAGCTCGCCCGCAAATCAGTGGGATAATTGGCTTTGAGGAACACGGGACCGATCGTCATGTCTCCCGCTTTGTCGGCACGAAGTGTTTTTGTGACGGTGAATAGTTCGTAGCGATGGACGCGTCCCGCGGAGTCCTTGAGGCTTGTTTCGGTGCGCGGTGCGTTGCCACCGGCAAAGACAGAGAGTTCGGACGACCGAAGATCGAGCACGTTGCGAAGCATGTCGATGTCGATCGTACGATTGTTGCGATCGAGCACCTTGCGAATGCCGAAGCGGAGAGTGGCTTCAAAGGTCTCGGTCAAGTAGAGCGACCTCGGTTTCACGTCGATGCTGGCGAAGATGTAGCGATCGCCGTCGGGGATAGGCTTCGTTTCGGGAGTCCGGATGTTGAACTGCACAGCGTTGCTGACGTGCGTTTGGCCACCGGCCGAAACCTCTACTGGACCCAGCACGAACTTCCCTTCTTTCGATCCCTGCACGCGAACGGGATACGTGTAGGTAACCTCTTGAGTTCGGCGACCATTGATAACTCTCATTACTGAAGAAGAAGAAGGTGACGAGTTTGCAATTGTGACCGATAACCCTGCTGGTGCGACCAACTGCGGAGCGTCCGGCTGTCCGATGTTTGTACAGACGAGCTGTCCGTCGGCAATCTCGCCGACTTCGAGATTGGTGGAATCGAAGCGCAGCGTTACGCCAGCCTGCTGTGCATGCGCGAAGGCAGTCAGCGCGAGAGTTGCGGTGATAAAGAGTGGCAGTCTGCGCATTACCAATCCTTCTCCACCGGTCTGACCGGCACGCGTTCGATTTTCTCGCGACGATTTTTCTGGCGATCGCGCACGGTCTGCATCATTTCGCGAAGCTTGCGGTTGGCCTGCTCCTGTGATTCACGCTGTTCCTTCTGCTGAGCGGCGGTCTGTTCTTCTTGCTTCTTCTCCTCCGATTGTTCGGCTGATTCTTTCTGCTGTTGTTCTTCGGACTTTTGTTCCTGGGCGTTTTCCTTCTTCTGCTCGTCCGATTGATTCTCCTGCGATTCCTGCTGCTTCTGCTCCGAATCCTGATTCTCTTGTTGTTCCTGCGAATCCTTGTTCTCGTTCTTTTGATCGTCGTTCTGGTTTTCCTGCTGCTGTTGCTGATCTTCGTTGTTCTCGTCCTTGTTCTCGGAGTCCTGCTTCTGTTGTTGCTGCTGCTGTTGCTGTTGAATCTCCTGTTTCACCTTTTTCCACAGATGGGCGGCTTTGCTGTTGGCTTCGCGGGCGGCTGCGTGATTCGGGTTATTAGCCAAAGCGCCGCGATAGCTCTGCATCGCGCTTTCCAGATGTTGCAGGGCTTCCTTCTGCTGTGATGCGGCAGGGTCGCCCGCGTCAGGTGCGGCGGGTGGATTGTTGAGCAGGGCGAGGGCTTCGGCGTGATGGGCCGCACCGATGCCATACTGAGCGTCGGTAGCGAGTTTGCGGTCCTTGGAAAGCACAGCTTTCTCGAATGCCTGTCGCGCGTCGTCGAAACGCTTGAGGTCGTAGTTTCCCACGCCTTTTACAAAGGGCACTTCCAGGGCATCGGGAGCCAATTTACCTGCATGATTGTAGGCTTGGAGTGCTCCTTCGGCGTTGCCTTGTTCCAGCAGGCGGTTCCCTTCGCGAACCGCGTCGTAAGCGCTGAGCGATTCGAGCTTGGACGCGTCGTCGGCCAGCGTGTGAGCTGCCGGTAGTAATGTCGCCAAAACGATCAACAACACAGTGCTGACGTTAAGAAAGGACACAGCGCCACGATGATTTCTGTTTGAGAAGTCTGCTTGCATCGATAAAGTTCGCCACGGCCAAGCTGCGGCTTGACCGTGCCACCCTCTATGTTGCCACCGACAGCTTCGTAAGATCAGACGATTCATCAGGCCATCTCCTGCAACCATGTTCGCTGCGGCAAGTCTGCTGAGGCTGTTGTACTTTCGCGCAAGAGCGATTCCAAGAGCAGTAAGGCCAGTGCGGCGGCAACGAACCACTGGTATTTCGGCTGATGCCGCATCCGCTCTTCGGTGCCCAGCTGAGCTGATTTCATGCTGGCGATTGCGTCAACCAGAAATCGAAATTCATCGATCGCAGTAAACTGGCCGTTGCCCGCGGTGGCGATGGAACGCAGGCCTTCGACATCGAGCTTGGAAAAGACAATCTGGCCGTCGTGAAGCAATGGTTTCGCTCCTTCGGCGGAGGGAACTTCGGCACCCGACGTCAGGCTGGGGTCGCCGACGCCGATGGTGAACACGCGAATGCCGTGTTTTTCGTAGGCTTCTTTCGCCGCAGCTACCGGGTCGCCTTCGTGATCTTCGCCGTCGGTAAAGACGAGGATGATTTTCGTTGCTTCCTCAGGCGATCGTGAAAGAAGGTCGACACCGGATTCGATCGCACGAGTGATGGCTGTGCCGCCGCGCGGTGCGCTATTAAGACCGATTTGCTCCAGCTTGTCGCGGAAGGCGACGTGGTCGGTAGTCAGAGGCACCTTAAGCGACGTGGAACCCGCAAACGCAAGCAGTGCCAATCGATTCGCGCGCTTGAACACGGCGCGCTCGGTGAGCTGCTGGCGGATTTCCTGCTTCGCTTTCCTAAGGCGGTTAGGTGCGACGTCGGTGGCGAGCATCGAGCGCGACACGTCGATGGCGACGACAATATCCACGCCGTGGACCTTGGTCTTCTCCCATTTCACGCCCCAGCGCGGACCGATGACGCCGGCCACGGTCATGCAGATGGCGAGGACGATCAGACCGGCTTTGAACGCCTGCCGACCGGGACTGACGCGTGCGGCTAAGAGGGGGGCCAACTCGGTCGAGGTGAAGCGATTCAACGCGCTCTTGCGACGAGCCCGCGCGTAAAGGAACAACAGACCCGCGAGCGGGACGAACGCGAAAAGCCACCACAGATGCGGGTTATCGAACGGCAAATCGCCCAGTTCGGTGGTGACAGCCACTGTCACCAGAGTGGCGACGACGATCAGCGGAACGCCGAGCGTCCATACGACCCACGTTAACCCAGGATACAGCGGTTTGGTGTTCATGGGATTCTTCGATACCTCGTCGACGTCAGGAAGACCTCCATGAAGATCATGCCAAGACCGGCCAGCATGGCCAACTTCGCGGCGTAGGAGTCGTCACGAAATGTTCGCTCGCCGGTCTTGCGTTTTTCGAGTTTGTCGATTTCCTCGGTAATGGTCTTGAGTGATTCCGTGTCCGTCGCGCGGAAATACTTGCCGCCCGAGAGCGCGGCGATTTTCTGCAACGATGGTTCGTCCACCTGGGCGCGACGTTGTAAGAAGCCAAATCCTGAATCGACTTTTTCGTCAGATGCGGCCCCGATGGTGTAGATGCGAATACCGAGCGAAGCGGCGACCTTGGCAGCCTCGAACGGATCGGGTGCGGTCTCGTTCTGGACTTTCGCCGGGTTGTTCGCACCGTCCGTAAGGAGGATGATCACGCGACTCTTAGCGGATTCAGCGCCGGGGACGCCTGCGACCGCCTGTTCACCGGCACGACGAAGGTCATCGGTCGCGACGACGAGTGCAGTGCCGATGTCGGTGAAGTTGGCTTCGGGCTCGGCGCGCATCTGCTGGCCGTTGACCCAACCCGGGATTTCCATTTGCTTGAGCAGTTCGACGAGGCTCGCGTGGTCGGGCGTGAGCGGGGAGGTTGTGTCCGCATACATGGAAAACGTCGTCATGCCGATGAGGTCTCCTTCGCGCGCGCGGCGATTGCCTGAGCCAAGCACGAAGTCTTCGAATACGCGTTTTACAGCATCGAGGCGGCGGGCGCGGCGACCATCGACGACGAAGTCTTCCTCGGCCATGCTGCCCGATACGTCGAGCACCATCTGGACCGCGATGCCTTCGCCGGATTCGCGATATTCGCCGCCGGCCTGCGGGCGTGCGAGCGCGACGAGCAAGGACAATACGGTGAGTGTTCGCAGTAGCGGAATGATGAATCGCGTGCGCGATGCCCAGGTTCCGGAAATAGATTTCAGGAAGCCGGCCGTGCTGTAGCGCACGGCTGCGCGACGTCGATCCGCGCGCCATCGCCACCAGATCGCCGGCATCAGCGCAAGGAAGATCACGCAGAGCCAAGCGAAGAGAGGCCCGGGCGCGAATCGTTCTGACAGATATTCCATCATGCTGCTTGCTCTTGCAGTTGTTCGCCTTGCGCCGCGCCGTCGTGAGTTTGGTTTAACCGCTCGCGAGTGCGCTCGATGTAGTCAGTGGCTGCGTCCAACATCGCGTTCGCTTCAGCGGTTGTCGGCTGATGGCGAGCGTACTTTACGATGTCGCAAGCGTTCATGAATTCGTTCAGCTCGTTGCGATCCTTTTCGCCGAAGCGGCGGTCTTTGGATAGCGAGACGAGGAATTCCTCCGTGGTCATTTCCGGAGCAGCCACCGCGAAACGGCGCTCGATGTATCCGCGAACGATGTCGCTGACGCGGTAGTAAAATTCTTGAACGAGGCTGCGCGAGAGCAGGTCGTCGACGAGGAGTTTCGCGATCTGAAGTCGCGCCCATTCGTGGGCCGGGATGATGATGACCTCTTCCGCTTTCATTCGCTGTTGCTTGCGATAGTAAACCAAACCGAGAATGAAAACGGCAATGACGGCTCCTGCGATCACCCATCGCCAGATTCGCCACGGGCTGGGCAGTTCAACGGGCGACAGCTTCGGAATTTTCTGCAAGTCCTGGTCGGAAATTCCGCCGACGGTGGCTTCGCGGACGTTGATCTTGATAGCTTCGGTCTTGAATTCCGTGGCAGCTTGTACTGGTGCCGGCGTTGGCGGTGTAGAAGTTGTAGCGCCGGAGTTTGGTTGGGAGTTGGCCGCGGATGAATCAGTCGAGTACGTAAGACTCACCGCCGGAATTTCGTAATCGCCTGCCAAGATGAACTCGACATCGTACTCGTTGACCCATTCCACTTTGCCTGCGGCGTTCTTGACCGGTGGTTTGGTGCGCGATTGCGCGACGCGATATTCGAAGTGGTTTTCGCTATTTTCCAATGCCTTCGCGTAGTCGGCGATTTGGACCGATGTTCCAGCATCTGCCTCTACCTTCAGCGTCAGTTTTGCAGTCTTGCCGGTTTCAAATTGCGTTTCGTGGGAGGACACCGTTAGCTTGATCGGTCCTTCAGCTTTGCTAAGCAATTCAGTTGCGGAGGTCTTGTCGTTTGAATTGGAGTTTTTTCCAAGCAGGTCGCATCCGCCGATCGACCAAACAGTCAAGCATATCGAAGTCAGCAATGGTGTGTAACAATGCCTCCCTCTCCCTCTTAGGGAGAGGGTAGGGTGAGGGTCTCTTCGCACTAATAACGCGCGCCGCGACGTCATCTTCGCACCTCACGGCGTTTGAAGAATCGGACCAGCGGTTCGACGTAAGATTGGTCGGTGCGGATATCGATCGTGTCAGTGTCCATGCGGCGGAAGATATTTGTACGTCGGTCAGTCAATCGGCGCATCTCGCTCGCGTAGCGATTGCGCACGGATCGACTTGAGGTATCAACAAGTACGCGGTCGCCGGACTCTGGGTCTTCGACTTCGGCGAAACCGACTTTTGGCAATTCCATTTCGCGCGGGTCGCTCATGACGATCGGGATCAAATCGTGTCGGCGACGTGCGATGCGAAGCGCGCCTTCGTAGCCGGAAGCGAGGAAGTCGCTGACGAGAAAACACACGCTTTTTCGCACGGTCACTCGATTGAGAAAACCCAGGGCTTCTTCGATATCCGTGCCCCGGCCACGAGGTCGGTGGTAGAGCAGTTCGCGAATGATCCGCAACACGTGGAACGTGCCTTTCTTCGCGGGCACATATTTTTCGACTTCGTTTGAGAAGAGGATTAAGCCCACTTTGTCATTGCTGCGCACGGCGGAGAAGGCAATGACGGCTGCGATTTCGGCGGCCACGTCGACTTTGAATTGCTTGCCGCTTCCGAAGAAACCGGACGGGCTGACGTCAAACACGAGCATCACGGTTAGCTCGCGTTCCTCGCGAAACTTCTTGATGAACGGTTCGCCATAGCGCGCTGAAACGTTCCAATCGATGAAGCGAACGTCGTCCCCGATTTGGTAAGGGCAAACTTCCTCAAACTCCATTCCGCGCCCTCGGAATGCTGAGTGATACTGGCCGGCCAATAAGTCATTTACTGTCCGCCTTGTGCGGATTTGAATCTGGCGGACTTTCTTTAGTAATTCGGCGGGTATCACGATTCAAAAAACCTAAAGCCTAAAACCTAAACGCCTAAATTGGCTCATCGTGGTCTACAGATCGAAAATTTGCCTCTTGTCTCACCGTCCAAGGTCCACCGTTATCGAGTTTTGTTACGATCCTCCGTTTTTATGACAATCGCACCGAGTATCTTGGATACCTCGATCGCTTCCGATTTCGATGACAAAACGCGTTGCATAGGCAAGAGTTCCAGCCGTTGAGTTAATTCAAGCCAGTATTGCACTTCATGGGCCTCCTTACGAGCAATTCCGATTTTGAAAACAAAGTCAGCGTCAGAAATAGCCGCGTCAGCCTCCCAGACATTTGCTCCGATGGATGTCGTCGCGCGACCCAGTTGCTTGCCGATGATCCAACCTCTGGTTTCATTCGGGAGTTCAAAAAGGGCACGCATTACATCTGCACCGAATTGCAGACTTCGTTCCTTTAGGTCTCCAAATATCCGCGGCACTCTTCACTCCAAAGTCGAATATGTGAACGTTGCCCTACGTGGTTCTTTTGACGCCGCCTTTTTTTCGCTTACTTTAGGCGTTTAGGTTTTAGGCTTTAGGTTTTCTCCGCCGTCCAATACGTTTACGGTACGGGTACGTGATCCAACACTGCCTGTACAACATCTTTCGACGTCTTCTCTTCCGCTTCGGCTTCGTAGGTGACGATGACGCGGTGGCGGAGGACATCCATTGCGATTGTCTTGACGTCCTGCGGCGTTACGTAACCGCGGCCATTGATGAACGCGGTAGCTTTGGCGCCTATGGTGAGGGCGAGCGTTGCGCGGGGCGAGGCACCGTATTGCACCCAATCGCGGATCGGCAGATCGTAGGAGCCGGGGTCGCGGGTGGCCATGGTGATGTCGACGATATAGTCCTTGATCTTGTCGTCGATGTAGATTTCGTCGACGGTCTCGCGAGCACGAATGATGTCATCCGGTGACATCACGGAGTCGATTTCTAGTTGCGGTTTGGTCATGCCCATGCGGTCGAGGATGCGGCGTTCCTCTTCTTTCGTCGGGTAATCGACGACGATCTTCATCATGAAACGGTCGACTTGCGCTTCGGGAAGCGGATACGTTCCTTCCTGTTCAATGGGGTTTTGCGTGGCGAGAACGAGGAACGGGTCTTTCAACGTGAATGTCTCTTTGCCGATGGTTACCTGACGTTCCTGCATAGCCTGCAGTAGGGCGGATTGCACTTTGGCTGGTGCGCGGTTGATTTCGTCGGCGAGAATGATGTTCGAGAAAATCGGTCCTTTTTGGACGACGAACGCGCCGTCGCTCGCGCGATAGATCAACGTACCGATCAAGTCCGCGGGAAGCAGGTCGGGCGTGAATTGAAGTCGCTGGAAGCCGGTATCGATGCCCTTTGCCAAGCACGCGACGGCTGTCGTCTTGGCGAGGCCGGGCACGCCTTCGATCAGCAGGTGGCCGTTGCCGAGGAGGCCGACCAACATGCGGTTGAGCAGAATGTCCTGCCCGACGATCACGCGGTGCATCTGCTCGAGGAGCCGACGAAAAGGCTCGCTGCGAGAAGCCACTTCCTTACCAATACTGCGAACATCCACTTCGGTTGGCATGTACAATTCTCTCCGAAAGTCCAACGATTCAACGCCTGTTGCGACTGTATCGACGCGAAATGACAGACGCAAGAAAGGGAGAAATGCTGTCACCAGGAGATGCCAAAGGGCGTCATCGCTCGCAACTTATTACGCCTTCGTTGCAGGAGCGCAACACTTTCGTTCGTGATCGGACGGCGTAAGGATCATGATGTTTCAGAATTGTAATTGCGTTGTTGGGGTTGCGTGTCTCTACCGTTACAGCGCTTCAAGACTTGAATCGTAGGGCGGGTTTCACCCGCCGCCATAAAGAACGATGTGTTTCGGCGGGTAGAACGCGCCCTGCTTCTACACGTGCGCAAGCAACGATGCCATGTTAGCAAATCGTGTGCAAGCAAGTCGTGGCAGGAAGGGCTTCGTTATGCCTTAGCGGGTTGCAAAGCTGTGCGGATTTCGGCGATCAGTTGATCGACTTTGAAGGGCTTAAACAGAACCGACGAGAGGCCTTCTCGTCGGGCGCGAACAATGGAATGGTTCGGGTCATATCCAAACCCCGTCGTCAGGATGACCGGCGTGTCGGGGTTCGCCTGCTTGGCGGCTGCGAATACCTCGTAGCCATTCTTGCCCGGCATCTGGATGTCGCTGAGCACAAGGTCGAAACGGTTTTCCTGCACAAGGCGGGCGGCTTCAATTCCGTCGGAGGCGGTCACGACCGAACAGCCAACGTTGGTCAGCACGTCGCGAACGGTGTCGCGAATGATATCTTCGTCATCGACAACGAGAATTCGCTTGTCGGCCAAGAGTGGGTCTTTCGGCTTGTTGCCGGCGCATTTCGTGCCGAGAACACCAGCACGTTCCGATGTCATTTCCTTGATCGTCGTGCGAATCGTAATCGCGTTCGTTGATATCTTTCGCAGTCGGTGACGCAAATCGTCGTGACCAATGTAGTCTTCGACAAGGCTTTCCACGTCAGTGAGGATGTCATTCAACGGGCCCGTGATTTCAGCCATCACATTTCGGCCAAGTTGCCCCGTCGTGGTGTATCGCTCTGAAACAAGCAGTTCGAGAATGTGCAGCGCCAGCGCGATATAACGTGCGAAAATCTCAGCAAATTGTCGATCGTCCTCGTTGAACGCAGCGACTTTCGTGCTTTCAAAATTGGCTACGCCGACGACCTGATCCTGCAGCATGAGCGGCACCGTCAACGACGATCGCGCCTGCTCGATGCCTTGCAGATATCTTGGATCATTCCGCACATCGGGGCAGATGTAGCTTCGACCTCGCGCGACAACATAACCACAGATGCCGTTGCCTTCCGGTGTTGCGTAGAGTTCAGTTTCCTGAGCGGAGGGCGGCATGTTGAAGGCGAGGACGGGATCGAGTCGGTTTGTTTTCTTGTTCAGGATTCGGATGTGGAAGTTGTCGAAGTGCAGGATGTCTTTGGTACAGCGGAGGATTTTTCTTTCGAGCACATCCAGCCGCGCCTGAGCATCCAGCTTCGCGAGCTGTTGCGTGTCGAGGCTTACCAACTCCTGCCCCGCGCGATCGATCGCATGAATCGTATCCTGCAAGCGGCGCGCGTTGGTGACGTCCGTTACGACGGCTGCCACGTGCGTGACGCGGTTTTGCAGATCGATGACCGGCGTCGCGGTTAATTCAAAGTGCTCGTTGTTTTCGGATCGTATGTTCAGGCGACGTCCGCGCACCTGTCCAACAGCGGGACGCAAGTCTGCTTGAGCGACTTGAAACGTCTCCACGCAGAACTGGCAAACCTGATCCTTGATTCCCTGAGCGAAGGAGAGCATCTTGTCGTTGGCCCATTCCAGTTCGCCCTTTTCGTCGACGACGCAAATGCCTTCGTTCACGCTGTCGATAATGGCGGCTGCCCGACCGGTGGAGTGAACACCCTGTACCTGTGTCAGGTCGGACGGTCGGCAGATGACAGCATCGAAGCGATCTCGTCGCAGGGCGCTAAGACCTTCGTCGAGTGTCGCGGCGTGTTCGACGCGGCCAAGGTTCTCGGTTGGAGTCAGGATTTCGTCGGCACCCTCTGGGTTGCCAATGATCAGGATGTGCGATAGCTGTACGGAACTCTGGGTCATCTCTTTGTTATCTCTAACAACAACAAAACAATGCCATACGTTTTATTATAGGCGGGTGATTGGCTTGATCGCGTAACGTCATGCGGCGCACTCGAAAAACGACAGAAAAATAGAGTTTACCCGCGCGAGGCTGTCAGACGCAAATGTCATCTCAGGATTCGACGAACAAAACCAAATCGAGTCGTTGTGACTCACGCTTCGAATTCCAGCCCATTTCGTTTATCGGCCAACCGGTGTCGGCGATGATGAGCGATTCGCTCGAACGCATGCGGACCAGAGATTAAGGAGTGTTTAGTAAGCTGGTCCTCAGGGATATTCCTTTGTTATTCCCGCCCGGAAGAGGTTGTGGCGGCATGTTACGGGCCGCGCCGATCTTGCGCGAACAAATCCAATTCTTGCCGTAAGTTCGCCTTTTGGTAGGATTTTTTCACGCAATTAGTACGCAACCGAATAACTGGGCGATGGGGGCGCGTAACGCTCGAAGGGTAGTTCGGAGATAGAACATGTTCATGCCGCAATTAACAGAGCACCACGAGCGACTGAAGGCCTTCGTGGGCGAATGGGCCGGGGAAGAGAAGTTACACCCGATGCCATGGGACCCCAATGGGGCCAACGTGACGTCGAAGGTCTCCTATCAATTGGAACTCGACGGCTTCTTTCTGAAGTGTGAGCACGCCCAGCTTCGTGATGGGAAGACGACCTATCGTGGCATTGGAATATTCGGCTGGGATTCGTTTCAGAACAAACACACCATGCACTGGTTCGACACGATGGGCTGCGACCCAGGCGCGCCGGCGACAGGCACGTGCGAGCGCGGTACGTTCAAATACCAAAGTCAGCATCCGATGGGGCATGGCCGCTACACCTTCACGATCGTCGACAAGAACACGTACACGTTTAAGATGGAGCAATCGAAGGACGGGCAGAATTGGATGCCTTTCCTCGATGGAACGTACAGGCGGGTGAAGTAGCAGCGCGAATTGGTTTTCAAATCTGACTAAGTCAATTGGGGTCCGTTGAGCAGCGGAACAGATGTTGTAGTCATCGGCGGCGGCGTGGTCGGATTGGCGGTCGCGCGGCGTTTGCGCCGTGAGGGCGCGAGCGTCACGCTGATTGATCGTTCTGATTGCGGGCGCGAGGCTTCTTGGGCGGGTGCGGGTATCATTGCCCCATGCAACCCGCATCGCGACGATCCCATCTACCACCTCCACGAGCGTAGCTTGGCTGCGTTTCCAACTTTCTGCGATGAGCTTCGAGCGGAGAGCGGTATCGATCCGGAATATGACCGCGCGGGCGCGCTCGAATTGTTGCTGACCGATCAGGCAGTGCAGATCGCGAGATCGGATATTCGCGCTGCGCAATCGCAGCGTACGGCCGACGGGCGAGCTGTGCTTGACTACCTTGAGCCGGATCAATCCGTCGGGCTGGAGCCGATCATCTCGGCTGACATTCTCGGTGCGGTCGAGTGCCGCAAGACAGCAATCGTGCGGAACCCGCGATTGTTGCAAGCGGCATACACATCGTGCCAGCGGGCCGGTGTGAACTTGGTTGAACACGCGCCGGTCACTGAGTTGGTCGTAGTGGATGACAGGATCTGCGGTGTTCGCACGACGTCACAATTCACTGAGGCCAAGTCTGTGGTGCTGTGTGCCGGGGCGTGGTCTTCGCAACTTCATCCATCGCTTGCGACCGCCATGCCGGTTCATCCGGTGCGCGGACAGATGATCCTACTGAAGCTTCCGGAGCGGCGGTTCACGCATGTGATCTCGCGCGGGAAGTTCTATCTCGTTCCGCGCCGCGATGGTCACGTGTTGCTCGGTTCAACAGAAGAACCAGAAGCCGGTTTCGTCAAGCGTTGCACACCGCAGGGAATCAACAAGTTGTTTGAGTCCGCCGTTCGCATGGTGCCTTCGCTGGCCGACGCGCCGGTGGAGGCCATGTGGTCCGGACTTCGACCGGGAACCCCGGACGACAAGCCATATCTTGGTTCAGTACCGGGAATCGAGGGAATTATTGCTGCGACTGGGCACTTCCGCGCCGGCTTAACGCTTGCACCGGTGACGGCTGAGTACGTGGCTGCCATTCTGAGTGGGCGAGGGTATGATCTCGACCTTGCGTGCTGTACGCCGGGTCGAAACCGGTAACGTGCGGACGTGTATCGGGCATTCTCAAAAATCTTGTTGGAGTCTATGGATGATTGATGCAAGGAGTATGAATTTGTTTCGTTCAAATAATGGCTTAAAGACCGTATTGATTATGGGTGGTTTGGTGGTCTTGTTCGCATCGACAACGACGACGCGCGCAGAAGACCTTCCGAAGGCTGACACGATTCTCGATCGCTACATCGAAGTCACCGGCGGAAAGGCAAAGTACGAGGCGTTGAAGAACGTCGTGTTCCAAGCCAACCTCGAAGCTGCCCCGGGAATGTCACTGAAGCTCAAGAGTTATCAAGCGCCTCCTGACAAGATGTATGTCGCCGTGGAGATTCCCGGCATGGGTCAATCCGAACAAGGCTATAGCAACGGAGTGGCCTGGGAGAAAACCGCCGGAATGCCGCCGCGCATCCGTTCGGGTGATGAAGCTACCGAGTTCAAGAATGATGCGGAATTCAATAGAGAGCTTCGTTGGCGAGACGCCTACAAGGAAGTGAAAACCCTTGGCGTTGAGGATGTCGATGGCAAGCCTGCGTACAAAGTCGAACTTATTCCCAAAGAAGGCGAAACTGCGCAAAATTTGTATGACAAAGAGTCCGGTTTGCTGTTGAGATCTTTGTCCAAGAAAAAGGGGCCCATGGGAGAGGCAACGGTCGAGATCAACTTCTCAGACTACAAAGAGGCAGGGGGCGTCAAGTTTGCTCATAAGATGGTTGTCAAATCCGGTCCGCAAGCCGTCACCATGGTCTTCGAAAAGTATGAAGTGAATGTCGACATTCCTGCCGACCGTTTCGACTTGCCGGCCGATGTGAAGGCGCTGGCCGAAAAGGAAAAAAGCGCGAAGCCCGAAGAGAAGAAACCGGAAGTAAAGAAGCCGTAGTGCCGACGGCTAAGTGGTTGCAATTGAACGTCGAGGAGTGACAAGGATGAATCGTATTCCGAATGCTTATGGGCGTAACAGACTTCCTTGATCCTTGTCACTCCTGACGCCTGAGAACCATTTCAGTTTATTGCCGATACGCCCTCATTTATTGCGAGAGGTTTGTGATGCCATTCCCGCGCAGTTTGCCCTCCAAAAACTTGACCATGCATTCGCCGTCATGGTTAGTAACCTTGTTCGTTACACTCTTTGCTGTGCCGACAAAAACCTACTGCGGAGATGAGCCACTCCCCAAGGCGCAGGACGTTCTCGATCGCTATATCGAAGTCACTGGCGGAAAAGCAAACTACGAAAAACTGAAAAGCATGGTAATTACCGGTGACATCATCGTTGAACCGAACACCAAACTCCGACTGAAGAGCTGGCACGAAGCGCCGGAGCGTATGTATATCTTATTGGATTCGGTCCAGGTGGGGCTCACACAACAGGGATACGACAAGGGAGTTGCCTGGGACCGAAGTCCAACCTCCGGGCCGCGAATTCGTACCGGCGCGGAAAAAGAGCTTTCAATACGGCAGGCGCAATTCAATCCCGAATTGCGTTGGCGCGAAATCTACAAAGAAGCCACAACCGTCGGTTTGGAAGTTATTGAAGGGAAGCAGGCCTATCGCATTGAGTTGATTCCGAAAAGCGGGCGGGCCGAGCACCAGTTCTATGACAAGGACTCGGGTTTTCTTTTGAAGACGACATCAAGCGTCGAAAATCAAAAAGGCAGCGATGAACCGCTCGAACAGTATTATGGTGATTATAAGGAGACTGACGGAATCACGGCTGCCCATCGGATCAGTCAGATTCGGGGCGCCGAGAAATCAACCATCCTCATCGAGAAAATTGAATACAACGCCAAAATTGCTGCTGATCGATTTGACCCTCCTGCTGACGTAAAGGCACTAATTGACAAAGAAAAAACCGAATCAACGGAAAAAAAGAAACCATAGCTGTTTCGCTAACAGCAACCCCAAACACGCACCGAGCAAGATCTGAATATTCGGGCTGAGTAGCCTAGCCGCAGGGGCCTCTGATGTGGAAATCCTTCCTGCAACTTCCGGGGTCCATCTACATCCTCTGCCTCGGGACGTTCATCAATCGCGCCGGAACGTTTCTGCTCGTTTTCATGACGTTGTATCTGGAGAGCCGGCTAAACCTCGGCGTTCAGAAAGCAACGATCGCGATGGGCATCGCGGCGTTTGGCAGTCTGCTGGCTGGATTGATCGGCGGGCATCTGGCTGATCGGTTCGGGCGTCGGCCTGTCATGCTCACCGCGCTGGTCGGCGGCGCGGTGGTCATGCTGTTGTTTGGTTACCTTTCCTCAGCGCCGCTGATCATGGCGGCGCTGTTTCTTTTTACTCTGATTTCCGACATGTATCGCCCGGCGGTGATGGCCATGATCGCCGATCTGGTCGAGCCCGAACGCAGGCCGCAGGCGTTCGCGATCATGTACGTGGCCATCAATCTTGGCTTCGCCGTCGCGCCGCTCATCGGTGGCCGACTGGTTGAATTGTCCTACATGTGGCTGTTCCGACTCGATGCGCTGACCACGCTGGCCTATGCGTTCATCATTTTCGTCGCCATTCGCGAAACGCTGCCGTCAAAGGTGAAAAAACTCGCCCGTGACGGAGAAGGATTTCTGAAGGACGCCGGCGAGTCAGCGGCCGACGGATTAGATGCGAAGACTGATCCTATCGGCTCAGCTACGGCAGTCGCCGATCATCCACCGCATCAGCAAGTCGCTCTGTTTCAAGCGATGAAATACATCGCGAGCGATTTCACATTCATGCGGTTCGCGACCGGTTTGCTGCTCGTATCCATTGTCTTCATGCAGAGTCAATCAACCCTGCCGCTGTACATGAAGAGTCTTGGTTTCTCCGAGAAGGATTTCGGTGATGTTGTCTTTGTCAATGGCTTGCTGATCGTGCTCTTGCAATTGCCGCTTACGATGTTTCTGTCGCGCTTCCCGCGCGCCCTCTTGTTGATGACCGCCGCCGCGTTTGTAGGCGTGGGCTTCGGCGCCGTGGAATGGTCCGTAACCAAATGGCACTTCCGTGCAACCGTCGTCGTCTGGACCATCGGCGAGATCATGCAGGCGCCGCTGCTCTCGGCCATCGTCGGCGATCTCGCGCCGGTGCATTTGCGAGCGCGATACATGGGTGTGCTCACCATGTGCTTTTCGATGGCGGGAGTGTTGGGTCAGCCGATCGGCGGGTTCGTTCTCTCGCGATACGGGCACACGTACGTTTGGCTCGGCGGCGTGGTTGTCGCGGCGATGGCTGCGGTGATGTTCGCGAGCATCGGCAAAGAACTCTCGCGGCGACATTCGGAGCATGAGATGGAAGTGGCGCATTAGTCGAAATCGCCCGTGATTCCATCGCTTATCGGCACTTCCTCCATATACCCTTGGTGAATCGTAATCTTAAGCGGGGACATACCGCGCGTTCGACAAACGAAGTTAATCTGATTCGGAGGGGTAATCATGTCGACCATCTTTCGCAAGTTCTTCATGGTCTCGGTTCTGGTTTCTGCGATCGTGACGTGCCCGTCGTGTACGCCGGGGACGAACCCGCCGGACGGCGCCGACAACAGCGGCGGAGCTTCCGACGACAGCGGGAACGGTTCATCCGATGATGGCTCGTCGGACGACGGTTCGAGCGGGTCTGACGACGACCCGGGCTCGAATGACGACGGTGGCGACGGTGGATCAGGTGGCGGCGCGACAACAGCCACACTCGCTTCGTTGCAGGTTTTTCCGCCGGACAACCCATGGAACACGGACGTTTCCGAATTCCCCGTGCATCCCAATTCAGAAAACTATCTCGAATCGATGGGGCTCGATACGGGTCTTCATCCGGACTTCGGCACGGTGTATGAGGGCGCGCCGATCGGCATTCCTTTCGTCGTGGTCGATGGAACTCAGCCGATGGTGCCGGTGAGTTTCTATTACGAGGACGAGAGCGATCCCGGTCCGTATCCGATTCCGCCGGACGCGCCGATTGAAGGCGGTGCAAATGCTGACGGTGATCGACACGTGCTGGTTGTTGATACGACCAATAAGCGGTTGTACGAGCTGTTCGATGCGCGCTTGCGCGACGACGGCGGTTGGGATGCAGGTTCGGGTGCGGTGTTTGATCTGACTTCAAACGAACTGCGGCCAGATGGCTGGACTTCGGCTGATGCGGCTGGTCTTTCAGTTTTCGCGGGGTTGGCTCGGTATGACGAAGTCGTCGAGCGCGGAGAGATCACGCACGCGCTGCGGTTTACCGTGAGTCGCACGCAACGTGCTTACATTTCTCCCGCCACGCATTACGCGAGCAGCTTAACGGACTCGAATCATCCGCCGATGGGTTTGCGCGTGCGCTTGCGGGCGGACTTCGATGTGTCGACATTTTCGCCAAACGTGCAGGTGATTCTGCGTGCGCTGAAGAAGTACGGCATGTTGGTGGCTGATAATGGTTCGAACTGGTACATCACCGGCGCGCCGGACCCACGATGGGACGATGAAGAGCTCAGCGCCCTGCGGCAGGTGAAGGGCCGCGATTTTGAAGTCGTGTACACCGGCGATGCGGTGGTGGATTCGGAATAGCAAATATTGGATTCCGCGCGGGCTCAAACCTGCGGCTCGTCCTAACTGACAACCGACTCCAGTACTTTGCGGATAGCCCTGCCACAGGCGCGGGCATAACCTGTCGTGAGCGTGTTGATTCGTTGAAAGCTCACTAGCTGCTCGGTGACGTTTTCGGAAATCGGAAGAACGGCGTTGGACACTTGCTCGTCCCACGGTCTCGTGGAGTCGAAACAACAACCACCGAGGCTTGGCCGATGAAACGAAGTGAACATCGGCGCTTTGTGCAACATTCCGTACGTGTAATTGATTTGCGAATAGCGATCCACTGTGAGCGGCGCGCCTTCCTTGCGCACAGCCTTGACGAAATCTTCGCGGCTCGGTCCCCCAAGTGTCGCACCTTCATACACCAGCACGAATGACTGATATCCGCCACGAGTGGCGCCCGCCAAAGTCTCCGGAGCGCGAATTCCTGTCACTCCGTTTAGTTCATCGCAAAGCGCATGCCAGTTTTTTCCGCAGCGGCGGTTGAGTCGATCCAGCCGACTAAGTGATGGCAGTGCCAGACACATGGCACACTGGTGCGGGCGGAACTTGTGCCCCAGGCTCATGTCACCGATGTCAAACGTTGATGCTGCCTGCCCGTTCTTGATTCGTCCGAAATGGCCGAAGAGTAACATGCGATCGAAGAGTTTCGGATCATCGGTCACTGCCACTCCGCCTTCGCCGGCGTCGACTGCTTTGCCCGCGTTCAAACTGAAGCAACCGACGTCGCCCCAGGTGCCGATGGCCTTGCCTTTGTAGACCGCGCCGTGAGCGTGAGAGGCGTCTTCGATCACCGCCACTTTGTGACGACGCGCAATTTCTACGATGCGGTCCATTTCGGCTGGGTTGCCCCAGACATGAACGACGCAGATGGCGCGGGAGCGGGCGGTGATGCGACGCTCCAAATCATCCGGATCGATCGTGAGCGTTCGCGGGTCGATATCGCAGAAAACAGGTGTCGCACCGCATTGAAGCACGGGAGTGGCCGACGCGTGCCAGGTGTAGGCAGGAACGATGACTTCATCGCCCGGCCCGACCCCGACCGCAAAGTACGCGCTGTGAAGGGTGGCTGTCCCGTTGTTCATCGCCAGGGCATACTCTGAGCCGGTCATGGCTTTGAAGGCGTCTTCAAATTTCCGGATGACTTTGGAGCCGTCTTCAATCGTCGTCTTGCCGCGCGCGATGCGAGGGATCATGGACAAGACGTCCTTGGTCATGGCGAGAGCTGTAGTGATGCGGGACAAGGGACTGGGGTAGAGCCCATAGACTGTTCGTTGTCCGCCGTTTATTCGGAGTTTCTTGCTGGTAAATGTTGGGGCAAGTCGTTGCCTGGTGCTTGCCTCGGGCTTTGAACTCGAGTTTGGGCGATCAGGTGATTTTGTCAGTGGCTGTTGTGACTGAGTCTGGATCATGTAGCTGCACCAACAACTTGGACCTGACTCGAAGTCCTGGGAACGTCTGTCGCAGGACCATTGAGGCCGTAGTACAAAGTGCTCGTTTCGTCGATCGGAAAAGCGACCACGCGATTTGTTCGCGCCGATTCGTAGAGTGCTGTTGCTAACGCAAGTGATTGGCGGGCTTCGTGCAAGGGCACGGGGCCTTGCGAACCATCTCGCGCGGCCTCTAGAAATTCTTTCACGAAAGGCGTGTGCCCCCAGGACTGTGACGGGCTGAATGGTTTTTTTCTGACCTTAGCCACAAGCTTGCGACACGACAGGATCAGCTTGTTTTGGCGTTTGGGTCCAGGTATCGCCCTGAATCCTTCTGCTGTTATGGCCTTTCGAGCGGCTGAGCCCAGGGCGTCCACGCGTAACTCAAACTTCTGCGAGTCGGGGTCGCCGGCCATTCGCAGCGCGGCGTTCTCGCCGGTGACTTCAATGACGCATTCTTTCTTCTTTGCGCACGTTGTGCACTCGATCAAGGCGATTACGCCGGACTCGAAACGAATCCAGCCGGACAACGTGTCTTCGCATTCGATTTCATGCACAAACTTATCCATCACGGCAGACACCGCAGTCGGCTGGCCGAGGAAGGAGATCAAAGCGTCGAGTTGGTGAATCGCCTGATTGACCAGCACGCCGCCACCATCCGTTTGCCACGAACCAGCACCTGGTCGCGATCGATAGTAGGATGGATGCTTAGAGACTTTGACGACAACCCTTGCCGTCAGCACTCGTCCAAGGTGTCCGTGAGCGATGAGCCAGCGAATTCGCCGGTGAGTCGACTCAGACCGTAATTGAAACACGCAGGAGGATGTGACGTTTGCGCGCTGTGCGTCCGCGATCATGGCGTCGGCATCGGCCAGCGTGGTGGCGATTGGTTTCTCGCACAACACATGCTTGCCGGATTTAAGCGAGTCCACAACCATCAGAGAGTGGAGACCGGCGGGCGCGCACACGTCGATGACGTCGATGTCTTTGCGATTGAGCAACGATCGGTAGTCTGTCACGGCCTCAGTGAAGCCGTAAGTCGCCTTGGCGTCGTTGGCGCGTTTGGCGTCGATGTCCGCGATTGCGACCAGCCGTGCCAATTCGGGCAATGATTGATAGGCGATGACGTGACGCTTGAGGATTGCGCCTGCGCCGATGACACCGATGCCGAGTGGGGTCTCTCTCATCAATACTGACTCGCGTTCTTCGGTGCAGCCTGTTGTTTAAGGGCCATCGATTGTCGATTCAAATCATTTTGAGGTCGGCCCCGTTGTTTCACAAGTTAGCATGGATTGGCCGGGATTCAACATTCGACCGGCAGAATCATTCGTCAGAGGGCAACATGGGTTCTTTTCAGTTTCTATGCAATGATATTGTGCCAATACATGGCACCAGCCGAAACATCGCTATGCCAAGCAAAAGCAGTGCTGCTAATGGGAGGGTGATTGGGCCGCACATTTGTGGTGGTGTCGGTATGGATTCTCCGCACATCTCAAGCAAGTCTTCGTTCGACGGGCCTTCGGGGTTGAGTTCGTCGACTCCTTCGATCACGAATTCTCTTATTGGGCTGTCATACCAAGGATTGCAAAGCGTGTCGGTTCCCATACAGATGTCCGTATAGACATCCCCATCATCATTGATTTTTCCAAAGATCAGATTCTGTTCGCCGACGTGGGGATCACTAAGTCCGCATTCGCCACCGTTGGACGGCATGCCAACTTCAATGAATTCCGTATTGTCGCCCTTCCAATATTGAAGGACGCGGTAGCGAATCAATCGAGTCGTAGTATACACACCGGGTAGCGGCTCATCAGGAAAGGTCATCTCAAGGATTTCACCGACGAAGACAACATCGGCTTGGTTCAACCTATTGATGACCGAGTCACCGATGCAGGTGCAGGCGGAAATTCGGTGTGTGTAATTCAGCAGCAAGAGGATAAGAGCTAACGACCCGCAGAATCGCAATGAGAATGTTGATCGCGTTAAGTTGCTTTGTCTTTCGAGGGGCACTAGCATCCATCCTCCGCCATTTCTGGGCGGCGACATACTTATCATTGCGTTCCACGGGTTTCGCTCGGTCCGCCTGCGGCGGACTTCGCTCCACCCGTGGCTACAAACCTGCGCTCCTCCGGAGCTAGAAAACCAGCATTCAATTACCTCCACCTATTCGTGATATTGGCCAAGAGTTTCACGACCAGTTCGCGTTCCTGCGAGAGGGAACGGGAGGCATCGGAGACCTGGTCTTCGAGTCCGGTGGCCATCGCGTCGAAGTAGGGGAGGAACTCGGTGAGGCGCGCGATTCCGCGATCGGGATCGAAGTCATTGCAGATGCAGTCGCCGAAGAAGCCGTCGGAGCATTCGCACTCGTAGGTCGTGTCTTCGCTGGCGCGTTTCAGCACGAGGGCGGTGTTGAGCAGGAGAGTCGCGCGTTTGGCGCTGTCGCTCTGGAAATAGCTTTCGGTTGCGTCCATGTCCTGTCCGGGCGGCAACAGGGCGATCACATCGTTGTGCGTGACGCTGTCGCCCTCCGGAGTCCTGTAGGTGAGCGAGAGCGTGCCCAGCGTGTTTTCCGTGTCGAAGTCGACGAGGCTGCCGGCGCGCATGCGGGCGAGAATCGCGCCGCCGCCCTGGCGCGTGCTGAGGAACAGCGCGGGCAAGTTCAGCTCGATCAGGTTCGGCAGGTTTTCTTCTTCGACGGGAATACCGTACACGTCGACCACGTCGAAGGCGAACGGCACGTTGATCGTCAGGTTCACGTCATAGGCGATCGGGCTGACGAGGAAATCGAACTCATCATCGAACACGGTGGTGATTCGTTCGTAGTCGCCCAGGAAATAGTAATTGGCGCCGGGTACCTGCGCGATCTTGTACGCGATGTCGTCGCCGAAATCGATGCCGACACCGAAGAGGGTTGCGCCGAACCCGCGATTGGCGAAGTTTTCCATGACGGCGATGAATGCTTCGGTTTCTTCTTCACCGGACTCGGTCAGTGATGCGTCGGTGAAAACGAGCAGGCGATCGGCCCGGCCGGTGATGGGGTTGTCTTCCAACAATTCGTATCCGCGGCGCATGCCGGCTGCGAGATTGGTGGAGCCGTCGGGTTCGATTTCGTCGAGGGCGGTTTTGATGGCTGCGAGATCGTTGCCGGGGACGGGTTCGAGGTCGATGCGCGAGTTTGTTGCAAATGAGACGATGCTGACGCGGTCGTTGAGGTTGAGATTGCCGAGGAGGCGATCGATCGAAACTTTGACGGCGTCGAGCTTGGTGGTGCCGCTGCGTGCATCGATGGGTTCGTTCATCGAACCGCTGCGGTCGATGACGAGGCAGAGGTTTTGTGGTGAACGATGGAACGTATCTAAGTCGAGCGTTGTGCCAAAGCCGACCTGAATCGTCGCGAGGGGGGTGAACTCGTCGAAGTCGCGGTTCCATGCGGTGGCAGCGGTCATATAGAGCAAGCCGGGGTTGTCGGGGATTTCGACCGGAATGGAGTGCTCGGAAAGAAAGCCCTCGACGGTGATTGCGTCGGGGTCGGGAACATCGCCGCGTTCGATGGCAGCGCGGGCGGCGGCGATGTCCTTCTGGCCGCCGGTGGTGACGCCGCCGTCGACGCTGTTAGCGGGAACCGCACCGCAGCCAGAAATCGATGCCATGAGAATCAGAGTCATGGCCAGTCCTATGAAGGAGCAGGCGATGTAATTAAGTCGAATGTTTGAGCCGTTTGTTCGCATGTTTCATCCTCCTTGGTTCGGCGAGCAAAATGCTTCGCCGTAGATTAAGAACGTAATCTGATGATCGACCCGGACGCGCGAGAATTGTTAGCGCATTTCAAGTGTCTGGGCGAGGGGGGAGGGTTGTGCAAAGACGCAGAGGCGCAAAGGGGGGTGAACAGGGGAGTTATGGTTGGGTGAGGTTTTGGATGAATGTAAATCAACGTTAGTCAAGAGACCCTCACCCCTGCCCCTCTCCCTCAGAGGGAGAGGGATATGACGCGAGCGCTCAGGTTTGCTTGTTGCTTGATTTCTTGACCGCCTGCGTTGCTGGCTCTCGCGTGGTTGCTGGTTCCGGCGGCGTTGCGGGTTGAGTGGAGATGATCGCGTCTTTGAGTGTTTTGAGTAGGCGATCGTCGGCGCGGAGGGTGGCTGCTCGTGTGATGGCTTCGGCGGCTGCGGTTGGGTTGCTGGAGAACTGGTAGTAATAGGCCAGCAGGATCGCGAGATCGGCATCGTCTGCGCTGGTGTGCGAAGCGTCGCGCAGAGCTGTCATGTGCTTGTTGAAGTCCTTCTGTTGGCCATAGGCTGCGCGAAGGTCGAGAGGCATCAACGCAATTCGCGGTTCCAGTTCCATCGCGCGGCGGAGTAGGGCAACGGCATCGCTGTAACGGCCGAGCGCGACTTGCGCGTGTGCGCCGTTCATGCGCGAAATCGGGTCGCCCTGATTGAGTTTTGCGGCGAGCGTGTAGTCGCGGGCGGCTGCACCGTAATCGCCACGCTGGAAGTTCAAGTCGGCTGAGGCGATGGAACGCTGATACGTGCTGAGGCCGCTTTCCGCCTGTGCGAGAAACTCGGCGTAGTGCTTTCCGTCCTCCATGCCCTGGCGATAGGCACGCTCGACGGCGTCCTCGTAGTAGTCGTTTCCATAGCCGGTTCCGTAGCGATAGGAGTAGCCATCGTTGTAGTAGCGACGATAGCCGCCCTGGCGATACGTGCGAGCGAAACCGGTGTCGCGATTCCAGCGCGGCGAATTATTGCGTTCGGGGTCGAGCTGGCGCGCGTGGCCCCACGGGCGATCGGGATTGGGGAAGGAGAATTCGCGGGCCATTTGTTCGGTGATGTACTGCGGAGCTTCGACGGCTGGGCCTTGGTAAGTTGGCTCGGGGGAATGAGGTTGTTTGTTGCGATCAATTGGCTCAGCAGCGAAGAGCGCAGAAGTCGTGGCGAGAGTGATCGTTGATAATTGGAGCAAACGTGTTCGTGTCATGTGACGAGTCATTGTATTTCATCCTTACGAGTAACTTGTTCGGCACCAAGTATTATAACAGGATCGGTTGGTTGTCGGTCGCGGGGATAGACACTTGTTACGAAGGCAAATATTGGCGAGGCGGACCGGTTGGAAACCGGTCCCACAGGGATAGTGACTCGACCGGTTGGAAACCGGTCCCACATATCTTGGCGGTTAGTCTGGGGCGCAAAAGTCTTGCGCGGCGCAAATCGAAAACCGCGTTGGCGCTATTGTGGATGCGGTTTTCGAGAGAATACACACCAAGAATTTTATTCATGCGCAGAAGACCAGGAGCCAGTTCGCGGTTCAAAATGTTGGTCGTTTTTAGAGTCGGCGTTTGTGTCTGCAATCGACTCCCCTTTGTCCACCCTTGGTAGAGAGACGCAACAATTATGACTTCGTCAATCAAGAGACCCTCACCCCAACCCTCTCCCTAAGAGGGAGAGGGAGCTATCGTCTTATGCTTTCAATAACTTCACTAGTGATCGCATCGGAAGAAGGGGCGTGCGAGCGCGGGTGGCAGATTGGATTTGTCGACACTTGTAGGCCGTAACTCGCGAGCACGTTCTTCCATCCTACTTGTGATTTTGAACTATGATTGTTACACAGGCTACATGGCGAATAAAGCCATATTCAACGGGGAGATATTGAGCATCATGCAGAGGAAATTTTCAATCACGAAGACAGTCGCAGTGTGGGCGATCTTTTCCATCGGGGTAGCTGGGTTCTATCTGATGGTAGGCAAAGTTGGTACGCCGGCGAATGGTGAAGGCATGCAAGGGTTGCGGAGTGCGTTGTTTGGTGATGACGATGACGGTAAGCGTGATTTCGTCGGCATCGATTATTGGTTGAACACGGAGAAGCCTTTGAAGCTGGCTGATCTGCGCGGGCAGGTCGTGCTGATCGACTTCTGGACTTACTGCTGCATCAACTGCATGCACATTTTTCCTGATCTGAAATACCTTGAGCAAAAATACAAGGATGAGCCGTTTGTGGCGGTGGGTGTGCACTCGGGAAAGTTTGATCAGGAGAAGGATGCGAACAACATTCGACAGGCTGTGCTGCGACACAACATTGAGCACCCGGTTGCGGTGGACAGCGACTACGAAACGTGGAAATCGTTTCATGTGAATGCGTGGCCCACGCTGGTGGTGATTGATCCCGAAGGGAAGGTCGCAGGCGTAATGTCGGGTGAAGGGCATCGCGAGACGTTGGATCAGATCATCGGGTCGTTGCTGGAGACGCATCGCAAGAAGGGGACGCTTGGCAAACCGATGAAGTTCCGCTTGGAGCGCGAGTCGTTCACTTCGGGTGCGCTGGAGTTTCCGGGGAAGGTCTTGGCGGATGGTGAGGGCAAGCGGCTGTTCATCGCGGACACGAATCATCATCGGGTGCTCGTGACCGATCGGGACGGGAAGGTTTTGCAGACGATCGGCAACGGGAAGATCGGGTTTGTCGATGGGGCGTTTGATAAAGCGCAGTTTCATCAGCCGCAGGGGATGGCGCTGGCGAAGGATGGAGCGACGTTGTATGTGGCGGACACGGAGAATCACGCGGTTCGAGCGGTTGATTTGAGGGGTGAGAGTGTCGAGACGATCGCGGGCACGGGGAAGCAGTCTTTTGAGTATGACGAGAGTGGACCGGGCGTTTCGACGGCGTTGAGTTCGCCGTGGGATTTGTCGCTGGTGGGCGATCAGCTTTTCATCGCGATGGCTGGGACACATCAGATCTGGGTGATGGATTTGTCGAAGAAGAGAGTTTCGACGTTTGCGGGGTCGGGACGCGAGACTCGGACGGATGGTCCGAATAGCAAGGCGGCGTTCGCGCAGCCGTCGGGGTTAGCGAGCGATGGAATGGTTTTGTACGTTGCCGACTCAGAGATTTCGACGATTCGCAGCGTGGACGTTGATGCGAAAGGCGAGACGCGGACTGTGGCGGGAAGCGGAGGGTTGTTCGACTTTGGGAGCACGGATGGTCGCGGCGGTACGGCAAGGTTTCAGCATCCGCTGGGCGTGGCGTTGCAAGGGAAGAGCATTCTGTTCGTTGCGGACACGTTCAATCATCTGATTCGTCGAATTGATTTGGAGTCGCGCGAAGTGACGACGTGGCTGGGGACGGGCAAGCCGGAAAAAGGAACAGCGGAAAAGATCGGCTTCTTCGAGCCGGGTGGGATTTCGATTTCGGGGGACACGATGTTCGTGGTAGACACGAACCACCACCGGATCGTGGCGGTTGATATTCCGACGAAGAAGGTGCGGGTGGTTGAAGTTGGCGGGAATTGAGTCCGGGAACCAAATTCGTTAAGAGCGCATAACTAGATTGAACGATGGTTGACAAAGAGACCCTCACCCTGCCCTCTCCCTAAAAGGGAGAGGGATGTCATAGCTGAGTGAAGCTGTCTCTTGGGTAGTCCAGCCTGCAGGAGAATGAGTTGAAAATCGCGATTGCTCAGATTGCTCCGGTGTTTCTGGATCGTGTGGGTACGACGGCGAAGATCGTTCGCGCGGTGGATGAGGCTGCGAAGAAAGGGGCGAAGCTCGTTGCGTTTGGCGAGACGTTGCTGCCGGGTTATCCGCTGTGGTTGTCGCGGACGGATGCGGCGCGGTGGAACGCGCCGGACCAGAAGCGATGGCACGCGATGTACCTTGAGCAATCGGTGATGATTGAGGAGGGGCATCTCGATGCGATTTGCGACGCGGCCTGTCGCGGGTCGACGGCGGTTGTGGTGGGCGTGGCGGAGAGGCCGAGGGATCGCGGTGGGCATTCGATTTATTGCACGCGCGTGTTCATCGATCATCTGGGGAAGATTCTGTCGACGCACCGCAAGCTGATGCCGACGTACGATGAGAAAATGGCGTGGGGTATTGGCGACGGGGCGGGATTGGTGACGCATCGCGTGGGTGAGTTCACGGTGGGGGCGCTGAACTGCTGGGAGAATTGGATTCCGCTCGCGCGGGCGGCGCTGTACGCGGCGGGTGAGAATCTGCACGTCATGATCTGGCCGGGGTCGCAGGGACTGACGCGGGACATTTCGAAATTCGTCGCGCTCGAGTCACGGTCGTTTGTGGTGTCAGCCAGCGTGGTGGTTCGGGAATCGGATTTGCCGAAGGGTTTGCCGGACCGCGAGCGTTTGGCAAAGCCGGGGGAACTCTTGTACGACGGCGGTTCGTGCGTCGTGGGGCCGGATGGGAAGTTCATCGTCGAGCCGGTCGTTGGCAAAGAGGAGATCATTTACGCCGACATCGACCTGCATCACGTGTATGAAGAGCGGCAGAATTTCGACCCAGCGGGGCATTATTCGAGGCCTGATGTGCTGCATCTGACGGTGAACCGGTCGAGACCCATGTAAGGACGGCTCGGACGGGCCGATTTCAGGGCTGGAAAGTAGTGCTTGCAAGGCGAATTGGGATTGCTAGAATGCGGGGCTCTATTGGTCAGGAACGTATTGCCTAAAGCGAGCGTGTTGTATGCCTAAGATGAAGACCCACAAGGGTTTGAAGAAGCGGGTGAAGATCACGGCCAAGGGAAAGGTCGTGTTCAAGGCGGCGAACGCCGGCCACCTGATGAGCGGGAAGAGCGGAAATCGCAAGCGCAAGCTACGCGGTAAGTCGCAAGTCGGCGGGCCGTTGGCGCAGCGTATGCGGATTGCATTGGGGCAGGGTTAGAGAAAAGGCATTAGGCAAGAGGCAGTTGGCATCAGTTTGGTGCGCTGCTTCTTGATGCAGAATATCGAAGAAATCAAAGACGGAGTGTCGTCATGGGAAGAGCAACTTCCGGATCAGCCACGCATCGTAAGAAAGTTCGAATCCTCCGGGCTGTATCCGGGTATCGCAATGCCCGGAAGAATCGCTGGAGGCTGGCTCGCGAGGCGTATGTTCGAGCGGGTGTGAACTCGTATCGCGATCGTCGTCGCAAGAAGAGATTGTATCGTGCGTTGTGGGTGACGCGTTTGACGGCTGCGTGCCGCGCGCGGGACATCAGCTATAGCCGGTTCATTTTCGGGTTGCAGCAGGCAGACATCGAGTTGAATCGTAAGAGCCTTTCCGAGATGGCGATTCACTCGCCGACGGATTTTGATGCACTTGTCGCGATCGCCAAGAAGAATCAGCCCAAGGCGGCGGCAGCGGCGTAGTACGTCCAAGACACACAAGTAAGTTAGCGAGCCGAGACCGTCTGTGATGGTCTCGGTTCTTTTTTTGGAGTGACCACGAATGAGCGTGCGAGTTGTTCATTCGCTGAATGAGAAACAAATCCACGAGTTGCTTGCGTTGTATCGCGGCGAATGGTGGTGCAAGACGCGGACGCTGGTTGATGTTCGTGCGATGCTTTTGGGGTGCGATTTGATCGTAGGGTTATTGGATGAAGGAACGAGCGAGTTGGTGGCGTTTTCGCGCGTGCTGAGCGACGGCGTGTATAAGGCTATGGTGTTCGATGTGATCGTGAGGCCTGACTTTCGAGGGCGGGGGTTGGGCGATTTGCTGATGAGGACGATTGTCGAGCACCCGAGTTTGAGCAAGGTTGAGTCGATCGAGTTGTATTGCTTGCCGGAGATGGTTTCGTTTTACGAGAAGTGGGGGTTCTCGACGGACGTGGCGGGGTGCGTGTTCTTGAGGCGGAAGAATGCAAAATGACACTCGCGTTTTTCCCTCCATGGTTTGATTATGTTTTCGGGGCACTTTGTTTTGGGCCGTGGGTAGTATTGGGCATCCTGATTTGGAATCACTATCGCGGAGATCGACCGTTTCCAGCGGGGCAATGTCAAAAGTGCGGCGTCAAGCAGTTGGATCGACTTGCGACAAGATGTGAGTTTTGCGGTGCAACTTGGCCTTACCCTGCTTGTAAGAACTGCGGATATGATTTGACAGGCAATAACAGTGGGAAGTGTCCGGAGTGCGGGATGGTGATTGGTGAATAGAGGCAAACATACCCGCGCAAGCGTGGGCACGCCACGCGCCAATATCGCGCCAAAATGAAGGGAGAATCGCCTATGTTAAAGGTCATTGTCATTTGCCTTCACGTTCTGGCGACGATTACGTTTACGAAGGCAGATTCTCCTCGCGTTACACCGGAAGTTGCACGTAGAGCGGTCATTGTTAAGGATCCGGAAGCCGTAACAGCAATTGTCGCAGCCGGTCGTACAGGTGCTTCGCTCGTCGAACCTTACTTGCGCGATGAAAATGTTAGCGTTCGACAGGGGGCCTTAGAAATCCTTTCTCGAATTCCCGACGCCGCTCCAGAGGCCCTTAAATCGGCGCTTCTTGGAACAGACGGACAAATGCGCGCAACGGCGATCATTTTCTCGCGGCCTTACCTTGCGAATGCGCGCCTACGTGAGGCATGGGCCAATTGTGCCGCTGAGGGGCTCGCCTGTTGCTCGATTGCACAGCATGTCTACGACGCGCTTCATCACGTCGATGAAGATACACGAACCGCCATCAAAAGGGAGTTGATCCCTCGCCTTGTACCTCGCCTAAATTCGATGGATGCGAATCGCGCCCGTGTAATGATCCTCTTTGTCGGTGAATTCGCAGCAGCTGACGATGCAAGCACGAAGCAGGCGTTGGCTGGCTTGCGGCTACAGCTTGAGCGCGAGATGCCCGAACAATGGAGTCGCAACTCATTCCCTGTTGAGATTGAGCGACGCAGCACCGACTTCAAGATTGCACTTGATTTCGCCTTGGCGAATCTAGGGGACGCTGGCGCAATACAACGATTCGCTTCCATGTTCCAAGATCGTTCTAATCGTGATCGACTCGCCTATCTGAAATTGTTGAAATCCTTTCGGCCATCACCACGATTGCTTACCGAAATGCGTTTGCTGTTGGACGATCGAAGCGATGTTCAGAACATTGCACCTTCACACATGGATCATGCCCGTTACAAACACGCTTGCGACTTTGCCATTGAAGCGTTGTCAGCGTGGTATCGGGAGTTTCCGGTCCGCATGACACAGTGGGGAGTGTACTCCCAAGATGAACATACTATTGCGCGCACATGGGTCGATTCGCGTTTAGTTTCAAATGAGTGATTAGAGCAAGTCCTTGAGTTTTCTCTTAAGAATCTTCCCCGTCGGGCCCTTGGGCAAGTCCTCGCTGATGATGACACGCTTTGGCACTTTGTAGCCGGCGAGGGATTGTTTGGCGTGGGCGCGGAGGGCTTGTTCGTCGAGCGTGGCGCCTTCTTTGGGGATGATGAAGGCCACTGGGGCTTCGCCGCGGAGGTCGTCGGGGATGCCGATGACGGCGGCTTGCAGGACGCCTTCGAACTCTTCGAGGATGGCTTCGATTTCGCGGGGGAAGACGTTTTCGCCGCCGATGATGAGCATGTCTTTGGCACGGCCGGTGATCTTGAGGAAGCCGTCGGCGTCTAGCTGGCCTATGTCACCGGTTTTGAACCAGCCGTCGTCGGTGAAGACTTTTCGCGTTTCTTCGGGCTTCTTGTAGTACCCTTTCATCACGTTGGGGCCGCGAACGAGGATTTCACCGTCTTCGTTGATGCCCGCGTCTTTGCCCTCGGCGGTGAGGATGCGAATCTGCACGCTGCGGAGCGGTTTGCCGACGGTGCCGGGTTTGTAGTTAACGAGCGAGCACGCAGCGAGGATCGGCGAGGTCTCGGTGAGCCCGTAGCCTTCGCGCAGTAGCAC
The DNA here is from genome assembly GCA_964494205.1 of uncultured Phycisphaeraceae bacterium. Lineage (GTDB taxonomy): Bacteria > Planctomycetota > Phycisphaerae > UBA1845 > UBA1845 > JBBTCX01. The sequence continues at coordinate 209,061 of CAZBRD010000003.1, forward strand.
GCCGAAACGTTCCCGAAACGCGTCGCGAATGCGATCGGGGAGCGGTTCGCCGCCGCTGATCGCAAGCTGCACGGTTTTGAAATCCTCACGGTCGGCTGATTTCGTTTTGAGGATAGCGGCGTACATGCTGGGGATGGCCAGCATGAGGGTCACTTTTTTCTCGGAGCAGGCTTTGACGACGGCCATGGGGCTGAAGCGGGGGATCGATTGCGAAGTCGAGTTCAGAAAAACGGGTGCGAAAACGTTGGCGGTCAAACCGAAGACGTGGAACGGAGGTAGTATGTTGAGAAAGACCTGGTTGCGCTTGAGGTCGAGCGAGTAGGCGGCGTCTTCGATGTTGCTGCGGAAGTTCTGGTAGGTGAGTTCGACGCCTTTCGGGTCGGCGGTCGTACCCGACGTATAGAGCACGACGGCGGTGTCGTTGGGTTGCACCGTTGGGGCCTGCGGCAGGGAGCGAATGAAGGCGAACACCATCTTGCGTTTGAGCGGAAGCTCCTCGAGGAAGACGGCGCGGGCGGGGAGTTTCGAGGCCAGCTCGCGAAAGTGGGTGACCGTGAAGATGACGTCGATGTCCGAGTCTTTCACGACCTTGAGCAATTCTTCCGGGGCCAACAAAAAATTGAGCGGAACGGCGATCCGCTTGGCCCAGAGAGTGCCGAAAAGAACGGGAGAGAGAATCGCGGAGGCGGGCAGCAGTAGGCCGACACGCTCGCGTTGGGTTTGCTCCGTGACGATATCTCGAAAGACGCTCGCGAGCTGGGCGAGTTGTGAGTACGTGAAGGAGCGCGTGGAGTCTTCGACGGCTAGCGTCTTGGGAGCTGTGCGATTGGCTTCGAGAAGGGCGTCAACTAGCATTGGGTCTCCAAGAGCGGCGACAATTCCGATGAGGAAGGTACAAACGAAGGTAACGTTTGTCGAGATTGGACGCAGGTAGAAAGTCGTTGAATCAATCCCAGAAAAGCCCCTCAACCGAGTTCTCTCCTCAAAATGAAGAGGGCGCAAATATTGGTGCCACGGATTCTGTGGGCAAAGCCAAGTCGAACTTGTATCAACCAGATTCGATCGCAACGTCGTTTGCCGTTAATACGCTTGCGTCGGTGTACAGTCGCGGAATGGGTTTAGCCCGAACGATGGGGCTGGCCTATTTGATCCCGATCGATCAATACGGTTACTACAGCGTGGCGTTGCTCGTGGCGAACGTGCTGCTGCCGATTTGTTCGATGGGGTTCTACGACGGGGCGGCGCGGTTTGCGCCGATGTACGAGGCTGCCGGTCAGCGACAAGCATTTCTAAAACGATTGTTATGCGTTCTGTTGGTGATTGTGCCCGCAACCACCATTCCTATTCTTGTTTTTTCAGAATCGTTGGGGTGCTGGTTTTTCCAAGAGGCCGGAAAGCTCCAAGGAGCAACGATTGAGGTCGCGGCCGAGAGTACATCGCCGTTGATGAGGGCAGTCGTTTTTTATGTGATCTGCCTTGCGTTCTATCACGCCATTACCAACACGATCAAGGGACTGCGAATGTTCCGGCTGCTGAGCTGGCTGGATGTGGTGGTGGCGACCGTATTCACGGCCGGGGCAGTGGGGGCCGCAGCGGTTGGGCTCAAGGGGGCGGGGATACTAGTTGTCCTGTCGGGAATCACGTGTCTGGCTCCGGCGTTGTTTTTTGTGCCTGGGTTGTGGAAGACGCATCCGGACTCATCGGGAATCAGCGACGTTGCGAGTGCATCTTCGGAGGCATCACTTTCCTCGATGTTTCGGTTCAGCATGTGGGCGGCGGGATCTGCCATCGTCTGGAACCTGATGATTGTTTTTCCGTCGTGGTATTTGCTCAAGGCCATGGGTGGCGAGACGGCGGGCGCGATGGGCGGCGTGCGAAACGTGACGCAAGTCGTTCAGCTTGGCGCGATCATTGTTGCGAACAACGTTTCGGCGAACGTGACCGGACTGTGGGAGCTGCGCGGGCGCGAGGTGGCGACGTTGCGGCTCGCCATTCTCACCAAGATGGCGTTGATGGCACTGCTGGCGGGCGGTGTGGTGACGTCGCTGCTGGGTTGGCCGATCATGAAATTGTTTCCGCAGAAATTTGAGATTGGCCTCGTCGCGTATGATCCGATGGTGCTCTGCTACTTGCTCATTGGCCTGGTAGCGTTGGTGTCTATTCGGTTGAACCTCTTGCACAAACCGTCGCTGGTGATGGTGAGTTGGATATTTGCAGCCATTGTCAACGTGGGGATGACTTATTGGCTCATTGAAAGTGCGCGTGGTACAGCAACTTTCGATGAGGCGATGGCGCTGAGAGCAGCCGCGTGGGCAGGTGTGGCGGGTGGGGTAGTTGGCGTCGCGCTATGCATCGTCATGTCGCAACGATGTGGATTACCGTTTGACGGTCGGTCTATTGCGCTCTGCATTTGCCTGCTAAGCGTCGGACTCGGTTGGTGGGTATCCTTGCCGCTGTTCGTTCTTCTTTTTGTCATCAGCATCAAGAGCAGAATCATCTTTTCGCATGACGAGCGAAGCGTGATTTACAATTCGCTGAAATCCGCTGTGGGCCGATAAAGTGCTGCGCCGATTAGCCCCATTCGCTGAGTAAGACCCTCCATTCAGTAAACCGATACATACGTTGTTTCTACTTGCCTTGCGGCACTGTTACCGCGGAGGGTCATTCCATGGCGTCGAAGGTGCGTTCAGCTACTGGCGAATCGCATGGTGAAGAATTGCGGGGGAATAGCGTACCCATCGAAGCACATTATCAGGCGTTGGGTGAGATTCGTCGTGGCATCTGCCTGCTGAATGCCGGTCAGTTCGATCAGGCTGCGAAGGCGTTTCAGAAGGCAATCACACTGGAAAGCACAGATGAGTCGGCGCGAGATTACCTGGCTGCCTGTCTGGTTCAGGAGGGAAAGCTCGACGAAGCCGCTCGTTTGTTCCAAGAGAATGTGCACAAAGATGCGCCGCATGTTTCAGTGATTCGATCCGCACTCGCGCTCGCCCAGAGCGATCGCATCGATGACGCGATCAAGACGTTGAGAACGGGCCTCACAGAGTCGCCTGAAAATGCAGAACTGCATTTCCAATTGGGGTTGTTGCTGGCGGCGATCGGACAATACGAGGAAGCGGAGCTGCGTTTCGAGCAGGCGGCGAGCATCGATCGCGAGCATGTAGACGCGCTCGTGAATCTCGGGCTTTGCTGCGGCGTGAGGAACGCGCCGGTTGACGCTATGAATCACTTGCAACGCGCGCAGTCACGGCGACCAGGCGACCCAAAGATTGGGTTACTACTCGCACAGGTCGCGCGAACCGTTCGGCAACTCGGTCAGACGGTGCGTGTGCGGGCGATGATGCCTGAAGCGTCGGCGGTGCGGGAATCAAAGAGCATCAACGATTTGGCTGCGGTCATTGAGCGCGATCCGGATTTGATTGAAGCGCTGTTGGCTGTGCCGGATCGGGCGACTGACAAAAAGCTCACGACGACGCTGGCGGGCGCGCTGGATGTGCTCGTGAAACGACATCCGAAGCGAGCGGAATTTCATTTGCAGCATGCGCAGGTGGTCGAAAGGCTTGGCAGGGCTGACCAGGCGGTGATTGAAGCGGAGCGTGCCGTGGCGCTCGATCCGACACTCACGCGGGCGATGGTTGAGTTGGGCCGACTTTATCAAGTGACGAATCGGCCAAAGGACGCCATCGCGCAGCTTGAGCAGGCGACGCAATCGGGTGCGCGTTACGCGGATGTTTATCTTCGGTTGGGGAATCTTTATCGAGACCAACGTCAGGTCGAGCGCGCCCGCGAGGCGTATGAAACGGCGCTGACGATCAACAATCGCTTTCACGCAGCGAAATCGGCGCTCGATTCACTCTCACAAACGAATGCGATTTGATGTCATATTTGCTGGAAATATTAGGTCGAGGGTTGCTCGCTGAACTCGCGGCGGCGTTTCGAGACATCCTGCGCGACGATGGTCACTTCGGCACGCACGAACTCGAAACGCGAGTGAAGGAGCTTGGCGCGGGGACGGACGACTTCGTTCGCCTTGGCCGACGCATGCTGGTTGACCGGCAGTATCGGCGCGCGAGAGATGCGTTTGCGTCGGCATTGAGGATCGATGCATTAGATCGAACGGCGCGGATCGGCCTTGCTTGCGCGATGGATGAGCTAGGGATGACGCGAGCGGCCGCGGAGCAATTGCAGGCGGCGGCTGACGCTGATCCTGATGACGGGCCGACGGTGTTCGCGCTGGGCTTTTGCCGGGAAAAACTCGGTGAGACAGATCTGGCGATCGAGGCATATCAACAGACGCTGGATTGCACGCCGCAGTTGCGAAATGCGCACGAGCGGTTGGCTGCGATCTATCTGAAGCTGGACGACGTTGAAATGGCCGTGAAGCACTATGAACACTTGTGCTTCTGCGAGCCGGATGATCTTTCGTCATCGTTGACGCTGGCGAATCTATTGGTGCGAGCGGGTCGGCTGGAGGAGGCGGTCAAGAGATACGAATTCGTGTTGGCTACCGACCCATCGAACTGGGAGGCGCATGACGATCTGGTTTCAACCCACGTCGAAGCGGGCCAGTTGGATGAGGCTATCGACGTTTGCCAGAAGATGATCGAAGCGCAGCCGGAGCGGGCGCAGCATTATTCGAAGCTGGGCGATTTGTATGCCAAGATCGGTCGGCACAAGGAATCGCTCGACGCCTATACGCATGCAGTGAGGTTGAACCCTGATTTCCTCGAGGCAACGATCAAGGTGGGCACGTGCAAGATGCGGCGCGGCGAGTACGTCGAGGCTGCACAGGCGTTCAGCCAGGCGGCGGAAATCAACGATCGCTATCTGGGTGCGTACGTTGGCCTTGGTGTTGCGCAGAGTGCGTTGGGGCAGACCGAGGACGCGATGGCTACGCTGGAGATGGCGGCGGGCATCGAGACAAACAGCGTGCTGCTGTTCTCTGAGATTTCGCGGCTGCAGTTGCAAGTTTCTGCCGCGGAGCAATTCGCTGCGTATTTGGCGCCGAACTCGATTGCGCGATCGGCGGATGGTCCGAAGCAGGATGCAGCGAACGCGATCATTGATACGCAGGTGAACAACATCAAGGCCGCGCTACGCGATCGGCAAAACCATGCCGACCTACATTATCGATTGGGATTGCTCCTAAAGCAGAAGGGTGATCTGGCGGGCGCGATCGATGAGTTCCGCGATGCGGTAGACATCAATCCGAATTATCTCAAAGCACTCTCGAAGCTGGGTCTCTCATTGCGTGAGGCTGGCAAGCTTGATGAAGCGGTTGCCGTTTTGCAGAAGGCGCTGGAGGTCGATCCGCAGTCGATTGATCTGCACTATCAACTCGGGTTGATCTTTGCGGATCGCGGTCAATTCAACGTCGCGCTGGATCGATTTGAGCGTGCGGCTGATGGCGCTCCGCAGAACATGGATTACGTAGCCAACCTCGCGCTGGCGTTGCAGAACATGGGTTTGCTCGATCGTGCGACTGCGACGTGGCAAACGCTTTGCGAGACATTGCAGGAAAATCAAAAGCCGAAGCTGGTGGATGAGTCAACGAATCGAATTCCGAGAATGCGTTCGGATACGGGGTGAAGGCTTGCTTCGAGTGCGGCTCGCCGTAACGTGGGTCCTCATCACCACGGCCAAGCTGCGGCTTGACCGTGCCACCCTCAACGAGTTCCTAAGCTAATTCGACATTCGACATGGCCAAGCTGTTGCTTGGCCATGCCACGCGCGAATCAGTAATGCGACGCAAATATCGGTGATGGCACGCGCTACTTCGGCGATTCTGAAACCAGTTCCTTCACCATGTCTGCCAATTTGTCGCCGGGATCTACTGAGCGAAGCACGCCCTTTCGATCGATCAGTAAGTATGTTGGCAGCTTGGTGACGCCGGTGCCGATGAGTGCTTCGTTGTCCAAGCCTTGATTATCCGTGAATTGCGGCCAAGTCAGCGGGTGCTTGTCCGTTGCAGCCTTCATGGCGTTTGAGTTGCTGTCGACGTTGATGCCGAAGAGTTGCAGATCGGCGTCCTTGAATTCTTCCCGTAGCTTGATGAGCTTGGGAAGGTCCTTGACTGAATCCTCGTTCCAGCTTGCCCAAAAGTGGATGATCACCACCTTGCCGAGGTGCGCTCGCGTATCCAACGACTTACCGCCGGAAGTCTCGTAAACGAAAGCGAACTCCCTGCCTAAGGACTGCGCCTGGTACACTTCGCCCGCGGCGCGTTTGGTCGCGGCATTATCAGGGAACTCTTTGCTGAGTTTCTGCAATTCTGCGGATGCACGATCGAGTTTCTTCATCGCCAGCAAGTTGCGAATGAGGCTGGCCCACATGACGGGTCGATGTTCTGATTTGGGATAGTCAGACAGGAACGCTTCGTATCGCTCTACGGCTCCCTGCAGACGGCGATCCTCAGGCATGTTTTCGGCGCGTGCTGCCAGCACAAAGGCTTGAAGCGCGTAGAAGTCGCTCTCCTCGCGGATTCGCTGCGAGGGGTTTTCCTTCGCCAAGTCCTCCTGATATTTGAGCAGTTCGTGGGCGAACTCGGGGTGGATGCGCGCGTACTGTGCGAGCGTGGCCAGTTTTGCGAGGATCGCGTCTTCACGAAACGAAGACTTTGGGAATCGTTTGAGAAACTCATCGATCACGGACATCAGGTCTGATCGCTTGAGACCAAACTTGGCGATACCGGCTTCCGGGTCGCCGCCGCGCGAGGGCGGTTCGCGAAGTGTTTTGATGACGTCGATGAAATACGATTCCGGGGCATCGGAAGGAAACTCCGGGCCGTCCGGCGTTTGCTTGACCTTTGGGGGTGGGGGCGGTGGGGCGGTTTCCGTTTTTGGCTGCACCGGTTCCGAAATCGCAAACGCGAATAGAAGTATCAAGTATTGCATGCGTATTTATTCGCCCGAATGGCGTGTCACGTCAAGCTGGAGACCCAGTCGGCGACCGCGTCGATGCCTTCCTCGCGGACGGTGCTGGCACGGAAAATCGGGCGGGAGTCGCCGACTGCGCCGATTAGTTGCGCCTGTGTTGCATCGGCGCCTGCCAGATCGCATTTGTTGAGCACGAAGCAGGAGGCGATTTCCATAATGCCCGCCTTGGAGAACTGCACGGCATCGCCGCTGTCGGGCATGAGAAGGAGAATGACATTTTTCGCGAGGTCGTGGACGGCCACATCCGATTGGCCTGCGCCGACGGTCTCAACGAGAACGAAATCGAAGCCGAAACCTGCGATGAGATCGACCACCTCGCGACAGTGGGGGGCGAGGCCGCCTTGCTCTTTGCCGGAGGCGAGGCTGCGAACAAAGAAATCATGATCGGGCGTGCCCGACATCATGCGGAGGCGATCGCCAAGGAGCGCGCCGCCGGTGACGGGGCTGCTGGGATCGACGGCCACGACCGCGACTTTGTGCCCGCGCGTGCGAAGAAGCTTTCCGAGGCGAGCGATGAATGAACTCTTGCCCACGCCCGGCGCACCGGTGACGCCGATTACCTTGGCTTTTCCTTTGGTCGGTGCCCAACCGTTCAAATTCTGACCGCGCTGGACGGCAGTAATGAGGCGGGCGAGGGCGCGAGGATCGCGCTGGGTGTAACCTTTCTGATACTCATCAAGCGATGTTCGTTTGTTGCGACTCGCGAGATTGCGGACTTCCTCGACGATTTTGTCGATCGGCGTGCCGGGGTTGAAAATGGCTTCAACGCCCATCTCGCGCAGTGCGGCGTAGTCTTGCTCAGGGATGATTCCACCCAGGACAAGCGGCATGTTGTCGAGTTTCAGTTCCTTGCGTAGGCGGACCATTTCGCTCATGACGGTGAGGTGGGCAGCCGAGAGCAGGCTCACGCCGACGACGTCGACATCTTCCTGAAGAGCGGCGTGCATGGTGGCTTCGCAGGTCTGCCACAGGCCGGTGTAAATGACTTCGATGCCCGCGTCGCGGAACGAGCGGGCGAGAACTTTAACGCCGCGATCGTGACCATCGAGGCCGATCTTGGCGAGAAGGATGCGGGGTGGGATGGTTGTGCTCATGCGGACGCGGCTCCTGCTTGCAAATCGAAGCAACGCGGAGAAGGGGAATATGACTCTACGTTACGAGTAGTCGAGGACTCACGAGTTGTCCCGTAGGGACATCCGAGAATAGCCCAGCGTTTCAACGCTGGGTGAGATCGTCGAATCTCGCGATCTGAGTGCCGTAGGCACGATTGAAACTCATCCAAAAACGTAGCGCTCGTCATAGGCGATTCCATGCCTTTTCAGGAAGCTCTCGAACTCCTCTTCAAACGTCTTGACGCGATGATGCTCGTCCTGATGGTTGATGTACGCAATCGTGTCATCGACGCCGGAAACGCCGATACTAAACGCACCATACCCTTCTTGCCAAGCGAAGTCCTTCATTGATGGAAACGTGTCGTGGACCCATTTGGATGAGCCGCCTTTGATCAGTTGGACCGCCTTGGCCAAGGATGTTGTCGCGGGTATGGACACGAGCATGTGAACATGGTCGTCGATCCCGCCGACGGCGAGACTTTTCATGTCGTTATCGCGAGCGATTCCTCCGAGGTATGCATGCAGGCGGTCGCGAATCTCCGGTGCGATGAGTTTTCGGCGGCCTTTGGTGGAGAAGACGATGTGCATGAGGCAATTGGAATAGGAATGGGGCATTGGTCGAATCTTCGGGTGTCAAGTCAACGAGCATCAGTCGTCCTTACAGGACTCTAATGTCAGTCGAACTTTGTACCCAGGCATGAATGCCTGGGCTATTCTCAGATGCCACTACGTGGCACACGGTGAAATTGCCTACGCTATGAACGTAACCAGCGCTTCGAACGTTGCCCTACACTACAAACGTGGCCATCGCTGCGAACTCGGCCTGTGCAACGTGCTCGGTCTGCTATGACTTGGCCAATCTTCGCGCCCCTTGCAGGCGGACGCAACGACAATGGAGACAAAGTCCGTCGTCCGATGGTTCCCCGGCAGTTCTCCCATCTGAAGGCTCCCAGCCCTGAACCATTTCCTCATTCCTCACCATTCCGGGCCGCCGTCGTAGCTGCCGAAGACGGATTTCATGGTTTCCATCATTTCGCCGACGGTGGCGTCGGCTTCGGCTGCGTCTATTAGTGCGGGCATAACATTCTCGTTGTTTTTCGCGACGTTGCGGAGTCGGTCGAGCGAGTCGCGGTGTTTTTTCGCGTCGCGCGATTTTTTCAATGCTCTCAATCGCGCGACCTGAGCGTCTTCAGTTTCCTGGCCGATTTTGAGTGTATTAATGCCGTGCGGGCCTTCTTCGACGAAATCTGTGACGCCGACGATCTTGAACTCGCCCGCGTCCACTTTGCGCTGTTCAGCCTGGGCGGATTCGGCAATGACACGACGGAAGTATCCGCGATCGATAGCTTTGATCACGCCGCCCATCGCATCGAGCTGGTCGAAGATGGCGTAGGCCTTCGCTTCGATTTCGTTGGTCAATTTTTCCACGAAATAGCTGCCGCCGAGCGGGTCAACGGACTGCGCAATGTTCATTTCGTGGGCAAGAATCTGCTGCGTGCGAAGGGCAAGTTTGACTGATTCTTCCGTCGGCAACGCTAGGGTTTCGTCGAAGCTGTTGGTGTGCAGTGATTGCGTGCCGCCAAGCGCGCCCGCAAGTGCCTGGTAGGCAACGCGGACGATGTTGTTCAGCGGTTGCTGCTCGGTGAGTGTGACACCAGCGGTTTGGCAGTGCATGCGGAGGATCCAGCTGCGTTCGTTCTTGGCGTGGAAGCGATCACGCATGATATGGGCCCACATACGGCGAGCGGCGCGGAGTTTGGCGATCTCTTCGAAGAAATCGTTGTGCACGTCGAAGAAAAAGCTGATGCGCGGGGCGATTGCGTCGACATCGAGGCCGCGATCGATGCTCGCTTCGACGTAGGCCATGCCGTCGGCCAGCGTGAAGGCGAGTTCTTCGGCTGCGGTGGCGCCGGCTTCGCGAATATGGTAGCCGCTGACGCTGACGGTGTTCCACTGCGGCATGTGTTTGGTGCAGTATTCTATCGTGTCGACAACGAGGTTCACGCTGGGGCGCGGTGGATAGACGTATTCGTTCTGGGCGTGGAACTCCTTGAGGATGTCGTTTTGCAACGTGCCGCGTAGTTTTTCGAGCGGGACGCCTTGTTCCTGTGCGACGGCGATGTAGAAGGCGAGAAGGATCGCCGCAGGGGCGTTGATGGTCATGCTTGTGCTGACTTCTTCGAGGTGGATGCCGTCGAAGAGGCGACGCATATCGGCGAGACAGGAGATCGCCACGCCGCAACGGCCTACTTCGCCGAGCGACAATGGGTCGTCACTATCGCGACCCATGAGTGTAGGCAGGTCGAAGGCTGTGCTGAGACCGGTTTGGCCTTTTTCCAGCAAATACTTGAATCGCTGGTTGGTGTCGTCGGCGGATCCGAAGCCTGCGAATTGCCGCATGGTCCAGAGCTTGTCGCGATACATCGTGCGGTGTGGGCCGCGGGTGAACGGGAACTTGCCGGGCTCGCCGAGCGATTTGCTCGCGTCGAACGCACCGAGGTCTTCGGGGGCGACGAAGGGCTTTTCGGCGCCCTGTGCGCGGATGCGAGATGGATTCGATGATGGTTTCACGGACATATCGTTTGCTCCGTCATACGTTTCTTGTAGGGCGGGTTTCACCCGCCAGAATGATGTACGATTTTCCGTTCAATGGCGGGTGAAACCCGCACTAATATTATTCCATCCACGAGGCCGCGCGTTTTTCCAAAAACGCGGTCATGCCTTCGCGGCCCTCTTTGGTTTCAAAGCAATCAGCGAACGCGTCGAGATCATCGCCGTCGCGAGTGGCACGCTTGGCGAGCGCGACAGCCGCCGGCGAAGCTTTATGAAAGTGCTTGCAAAAGGCGCTCACGCGGCCGGGCAAGTCCTCGACTGAATTAACGACTTCATCGACGAAACCGAGCGTGTGCGCCTCGTCGCCGGAAACCTGCGCGGCGCTGAGGAAAAGTCGCTTCGCTTTGGCAGGGCCGATTAATTTCATGAGTCGCGGTATGCCCGCCCAGCCGGGTATCAGGCCGAGCGAAACTTCCGGCAGGCCGAGTTTTGCGGTTTTAACCGCGAGGCGGAAGTCGCAGGCGAGGGCAAGTTCCAAACCGCCACCCAGCGCCGCACCGTTCAACGCAGCCACCGTGATCGACGGCAACCCCGCGATATCGTTGAAAATGTCCTGGCCCAGTTGGCCATACTCGCGCGCCTGGGTGCGATTGAACATCGACATTTCTTTGATGTCGGCCCCGGCGACGAAGACTTTCCCCGTCGCCTGAACGATCGTGGTGCGCACATTGCGATCAGCCGAGACTTTCAGGAGGGCGGTGCGAAGCTGTCGCAGAACGTCCGACGAGAGCACGTTGAGGCCTTCGGTGGTGGAAAATGTTATGGTTGCCTGCGTGCCGATGATCGCGACCTGGACCGTAGTTTTACTCATACTTGTAGAACCCTTGTTTTGACTTTTTGCCGAGGCGTCCTGCCGCCACCATTTTACGCAAAAGCGGGCACGGGCGGTAGCGATCTTCGCCGAGGTCGCGGTGCAGGACTTCGAGGATGAAAAGGCAGACGTCGAGGCCGATGAGATCGGCGAGGGCGAGGGGCCCCATCGGGTGATTCATGCCGAGCTTCATAATGTCGTCGATAGCTTGCGGTTCCGCGACACCGTCCTGCAGCGTGAAAACGGCTTCGTTGATCATGGGCATGAGCACGCGATTGGAGACAAAACCGGGGTGGTCGTTGCATTGCACGGGCGTCTTGCCGACTTCCTGTGCGAAGGCGATGGTGCGGCGGGTGGTCTCGTCGCTGGTTTGCAGTCCTCGGACGACTTCGACGAGCTTCATGAGCGGGACGGGGTTGAAAAAGTGCATACCGATGAAGCGGTCAGGTGCTTTGGTGGCGGCGGCGAGCTGCGTGATGCTGATGCTGCTGGTGTTGGATGCGAGTATGCCGTCGGGCGTGAGCTGGTTCTGAGCTTGTTTCAATAGGTCGAGCTTGACGTCGAGCTTTTCGGTGGCGGCTTCGATGACGAGCGGGACGGAGCCGATGTCGCTCATGGTGCCGACGGTTTTCAACCGTTGTTTGGTGGCTGCGGCGTCAGGAGCGGCGAGCTTTCCCTTTTCGACGCTCTTGTCGAGAAACTTGCCGATTTCGGTCTTAGCCGATTCCAACGCGGCTGGGAAAACGTCGAACAAGCGGACGTCGTAACCCGATTGTGCAAAGACCTGCGCGATGCCGCGCCCCATGGTTCCGGCGCCGAGGACGGCGATGGTTTTCGATGAACTACTCATATGACGATCTCCGCAATTGGTTTGCCTCAGGCGAGATAATATCAAACAGAAAGCGAGATCGCCACGCAGGTCGGTTCTTGTAGCAGTGGGTCACTTGTTATGCGAAAGAAAATGTTAGTCACATATTGGACCCAAGAGGTCAACTCGCACATTTGGAAAGTCACTGGCTGACAAAATGCCAAGCCGAATTCCCTCGCGTTTGATGCTGCTGAGTTTTCCGAACACTCTGCGCTTTTCGTCATCTACGGTTTCTGCAAAGCTATAGATCGCGTCACGGATTGCGGATTTGTCGATCCCGCGCTGGGCAGCGCGGGGTATCGCCCATAGCCGGCGTTCCACGGAGGGGTCATCAGAAGCAATGTACTCAATCAATCGTTCGTCCGACTCTTGTATGGAAATCATCCACAGATCCCCAATTAGATAGCCCTCGATGTTTCTGTGTTTCTTCAAGAAAGCGGGGCGTCGAGCTTCGAGATCGGCGACAATCTCCTGATCTCCGAAATGTGACAAAGTTGCCGCAGCCAGGAAATGAAACGAATCCGGGTGATCTGATTTGCGTACCAATTCACGGAGTCGCGGAAAATCTGTTTCGTTGAGGACGTCGAGAAAGGGTCTTGGAGCGACGGTAATTTTACGGTGATACTCTATGAAGTGGAAAATGGCATTCGCCCGGATGGCTCTGTCAGCCGGTGCTTCCGCAATAAGAGATTGGCTCTTACTCCAGGCTCTGCCATGTGAAATGCAGCGTGCATTTGTAAGCAACCTGACCAGGAGATCGAGCAATGGTTTCTGGTCACTTATTGTGCTCTGAATTTTCGGTGCGCCATCCAATACAAATTGCACCAGCAGGGCCGCATCGTCTTTCGCAGGACCGAACCATACATTCTGTTCATACTTTTGAGCTTCCTCGCATCTGTCAGCGAAGGAGTTCATCAGGTCAACTATCTCAGCTGCGATGTCCTCGTTGGCGAGTTCGCACGCCAAATCTAGCGCATGATATCGAACCCCAATATGCCTGTTGGGATCAGTGGCAATACCCTTGAAGAATTGCCATTCGGATTGGTCTCCCCGAACCGCTGCGTTTCGAGTTGCCTCGGTGCACAACTCAAGAACCGAAAAGCTGATGTCATCCCCACCCGGAAAACGGAATGAACTGTTCAGGCAATCAAATGGGACTTGAGGCGGAATCTCGAATTGATTTCGGGACTTGGAGCACGAAGAGTTTATCAGTAAGACAAATGCAAAAAGCGCTTTGACTCTTATGCTCATTGTTCGCTTGCTTATGTTTGAATTGCTCTCGGCATCATCTTCTTAACTAACCAACCCCCGCGCAATCACCAGCCGATGTATCTCGCTCGTCCCCTCATAAAGTTCGGTGATCCTCGCGTCGCGTAGAAAACGCTCGACGGGGTAATCGTTGCAATATCCATACCCTCCGAAGACCTGAACCGCGTGATTAGCCGCGCGGTTGGAGAGTTCGCTGGCGAAGAGTTTGGCCATCGCGGCTTCCTGGGCGTACTCCTGCCCAAGGTCCTTCAATCGTGCGGCGCGGTACACAAGAAGTCGGGCGGCTTCGATACCGACGACCATATCCGCGATCTTGCACTGGATAGCCTGGAACTTGCCGATCGGCTGGTTGAACTGCACGCGTGTTCGAGCGTATTTGATCGACTCGTAGAGGCACGCTTCGGCAATTCCCAACGCCTGCCCGGCGATGCCGATGCGGCCGCCGTTGAGCGTGGTGAGCGCGACGCGAAGTCCGCGGCCACGTTCGCCGAGAAGAGCATTTCGCGGGACGACACAATCTTCGAAGACGAACTCGGCTGTCGACGAGCAGCGGATGCCGAGTTTTTCTTCCAGTTTGCCGATCCGCAAACCGCGCCAGGGTTGTTCGACGATGAAAGCGCTGAGGCGGCGTTTAGGTTCGTTGGGATCGGTGACGGCGATGAGGACCATGACGCCTGCTTCCGCGCCATTTGTGACGAAGCACTTCGTGCCGGTGATGTGCCAGCCGTCGTCTTTCAATTCGGCTCGGCAGGTGGCTGCACCCGCGTCGCTGCCGCTGCCGGGTTCCGTCAAGGAAAGGCAGCCGACGAGTTCGCCGGTGGCCATGCGCGGAAGATATTGCTTCTTTTGTTCGGCTGATCCAAAAGTCTTGATCGGCTCGACGCACAGTGACGTATGGGCGCTGAGAAACACGCCGGTGCCGGCGCAAGCTTTGGAGACTTCTTCGACAACCAAAGTCGAAGCGACGGTGCCCATGCCGGAACCGCCGTATTCTTCCGGAATCGACACGCCGAAGAGGCCGAGTTCGGCGAGTTGTTGGCGCAGCGAAGCGGGCATCTGCCCTTCGCGATCGCGCTCGGCCGCACCTTTGGCGACCTCCTTGATCGCGAACTCGCGAACGGTTTCCTGCAATGCTCGATGATCGTCGTCGAAGTCGAAGTTCATTGATTAGCTTTCAATTCAATGAGACTCATTATCTCGCCGTTTGATTAGTTTCGCTTTTCAATCGTCCCTACGGGACTTGTGGACATCTTTTGCAATCTTGTCCCAGCCATAAATGGCTGGGCTATTCTCATTTTGTCCCTACGGGACAAGTCGCATGGCATCGGGATAAATCGCCGTGTGCCACTGCTCTGTGAGCAGTGCCATCGCTCGCTACAAGACCCACAAATTCAATTGAAAAGAGGCACTCGTTTCATCTTTCGGTCCAGAGAGGCGGGTGAAACCCGCCCTACATTCTAATCTCGCAGAATAAGGCCTGCGGTTCGCCCTTCATGATTCTGCTCATTACATCTCCAACAACTTTCGAGCGATGATCATCCGTTGAATCTGGCTCGAGCCTTCGCCGATTTCGCACAGTTTCGCGTCGCGCATGTAGCGCTCAACCGGTACTTCCTTCGTGTATCCCATGCCGCCGTGAATCTGGATCGCGTCGAGGCAGCACTTGGTGGCCATTTCGCTGGTTTGGAGTTTGGCCATCGAGGCTTCGATATTGCTCGGGCGTCCCGCGTCCGAAAGGATCGCGGCCTTTCGCGTCAGCAGGCGACCCGCATCGATCTGCATAGCCATGTCAGCGAGCATGAACTGAATTGACTGATGTTCGAAGAGCGGTTTGCCGAACGCGGTGCGCTCGTGGGAATACGAAAGTGATTGTTCCATGGCGCCGCGAGCGAGCCCCACCGACATCGCAGAGATTGTGATTCGGCCGCGCTCCAGAACGCGCATCGCGTCTTTGAAGCCTTCGTTCAGCGTGCCGACGAGATTTTCTTTTGGGATTCGCAGGTTTTCGAGCGTGAGGCCGACGGTGTCCGACGCACGCATGCCCATTTTGTCTTCTTTAGGACCGATGATGAGGCCGGGCGTGCCGCGCTCGACGACGAATGCGCTGATGCCCTTGGGACCGCCTTCTTTGGTCGTCTTAGCAGTGATGACATAAACGCCGGCGTAGTGACCGTTGGTGATCCAGTGCTTCGCGCCGTTGAGAACCCACTCGTTGCCTTTGAGTTCAGCCATCGTGGTCATGGCAGCCGCATCGCTCCCGCAACCGGGTTCCGACAGCGCCCAAGCGCCGAGGCATTCACCGGCAGCGAGCTTGGTCAGATACTTTTTCTTTTGGTCCTCATTGGCTGCGAGGATCAGGTGAGCGGAGCAGAGGGCGTTGTGCGCATCGAGCATCAGCGCGGTTGCACCACAATGTCGCGCGATCTCTTCCATGATGACCGAAGCGGGCATGTCGCCGAAGCCGCAGCCGCCGTATTCGGTCGGCGTGAAGATTCCAAGGAAGCCAAGGTCGGCGAGTTTTTTGACTATGTCGCGAGGGATGTCGGCTTCGCGGTCCCATTGACGGGCGTTAGGCGCGATGTGCTCAGCCGCGAACTTGCGGGCGACATCTCGTAACGCAATCAGATCTTCTGAGAGTTCAAAATCCATGGTCAGGTCAATCCTCCGGGAATAGCGGATTGGCAACGAATCGCAGTGTGAAACGCTGCCAAACCCAGTCAGTTTGGATGATAGCGAATTGGGCGGGTTGCGTCACCTGAGGAACGGACCTCGCACAATCTGGTTTCGGCGTGGAAAAGCGGCTAGACTGACCGTTTCTTGCCAAGAGACCTTTGCAACTGTAGGGCGGATTATGAAAAACCAATTCCGTGCGTTTCGATTCGGACTGACAGCGACTTTTTCGATGGCGTTGTTGGCCGGAAGTTCCCTGGCCAATCCTCCGAAGCCCGCGACCGGCGATGAGATCAAGGCACTGATCGCCAAGGCTGGCAAAGCCAAGGACTTTGACGGGGCAGACATCGTCTACGTCTTGGATGAGGCGGACGTGTATGTCTCGACCAGCGGCTTGGCCACGACCGAGGCTTGTCAGGTTTTTAAGGTGCTGACGGACGCGGGCGTTCGCGATCGGTCGGTCATGCGCTGGGAATATGATCCTGACACGTATCGCGTGACGATTCGTTCTGCGCGCGTGCATCGATCCGACGGGACGATTGAAGAAGTCGACGTCAAGCAACTCGATGGCCAACCGGCGATTCAGCACGCGATCTACTGGGGTTCACAACAGCACTTGCTTTCATTGCCGCGACTTGAAGTTAATGATTGCGTCGAAGTGCGCACGAGTCGAACGGGATTCAATATTGCCTACCTGGCAGATGGAGATGGCCGCGGACGGGGAGGAGATGGGGAGCATGGAGGCGATTTGATTCCACCGATGGCGGGGCAATGGTACGAGGTGACGCTGTTCCAGGGCACGCAGCCGATCATGAACAAACGCTATTCGGTGCACATGCCGAAGGACATGCCGGTTCAGTATCAGGTCTACAACGGCAAGCTCGAAAACTCGCAGTGGTTCGGCGAGGGGACGGTGATCCACACGTGGACAGCCAAGGATGTTCCGGCGGTTAAGAGCGAACCGAACATGGTCGCGCTGGATGACAGCGTGCCGAAGTTGGTGATGGCTACGCTGGGCACGTGGGAGGAGAAGTCGCGCTGGTTCTATGATGTGAACGAATCGCAGTTCGACGCGGACGAAGCGATCAAATCGAAAGTGAACGAAATCACCAAGGGCCTCACTTCGGACGAGGACAAGATTGCGGCTGTCACGCATTGGGTGGCGGACAACGTGCGCTACATTGGCACGAAGCAGGGCGGTGCGTGCGAAGGGTACACGCTGCACGATAGTCGCAAGACGTTTAAGGATCGCGGCGGAGTCTGCAAGGACAAGGCTGGTTTGCTGGTCACGATGCTGCGCGTGCTCGGGCATGAGTCATACGCCGCGCTGACGATGGCCGGCTCGCGAGTCGACGCAATTCCAGCGGATCAGTTCAACCATACAGTCACGGTCATGCGCGACAAAAAGGGCGACTTCCAGATTTTCGACCCGACCTGGGTGCCGACGTACCGCGACTTGTGGTCGGCGCTGGAGCAGGATCAGGGATTGGTTTATGGCACTCCTGAAGGTCAGCCGCTTGTGCTATCGCCCATTTACGATCCGGAATCGAATCGACGAGAGGTGAAGGCTGAGACAAAGATTACAGCCGATGGGGCGCTGACTACGAATCTAGATTTTCATCTCGACGGGGTGGATTGCGGGAGGTTTCGACGAACGATCAACGCAAGAACGCCGGACGAACGCCGCGCGGCACTCGAGCAAGACCTGCGATTAGCGCCGAACGCACGACTTGTCGACTTCACGCACACGGACGCGTTCGATTATTCGCAGGACTCGCGCGTGACGGCCAAAGTTGAGGCGAACGGCTATGCAATGGTGGATGATCAGACGATGACGTTTCGACTACCGCTGATGACGCACCCGTTGCACGGTTTCTTCCGAGCGACTTTCATGGACAAGCAATCTGCAAAGGAGCGGAAGTATGCGATGCGGTTCTGGGCCACGCGCATGCTGCGATACAACGAGACGATCGATCTGCCCGAGGGTTGGAAAGTGGATTCGATGCCCGCAGCCAGGAATCTTGATTCACCGGCTGCCAAGCTGAGTTTCAAACCCACGTTCGAAAATGGGAAGCTGACCTATCAACTTGAGCTGACGTCGAAGAAGGGCGTCATTCCGCCCGAAGATTACGAGGGCTTTAAGAAGGCTGTTGATGCACTCCATGAAATTGCGGACGAGTGGGTTGTCTGCTCGGCGGCAGATCGCGAAACGAATCCGGTCCCGCAACCGGCGGAAGAATCGAAGAAGAGTGCGAGTCTAAGTTCCAAGACAAGCACGCGAGAGAACTAAGAGGGGCGGCCGGCGATTGTTTTCAGTCGTCGGCCGTCTCTCAGTCCCCGACCGGCCTCCTCCCCAAACGGGGAGGGGGCATTTGTTGATGTAAATGCACAGGTGCATGTGATGACGAAAACGATAAGACGGTGCGCCGTTATTGGCGAGTTGATCAGTGGTCTTTTTGCAATTCTTGTTGCGGTTTCGTGCGGCTGCAGCTCGGCCACGCTCGCAGCGGGGATTTCGGCGGATGATGCGGATAAGGGCGCGAGGTCGGCGCTGACGGCAAAACCTGATGCCGAGTTTCTCCTGTGGTCGCAGCATTGGACGCTCAACGAAGACAAATCGACTTCCTATCGCGAGCACTGGCAGGTGCGAATCAATGATGGCCGGGCGACCGGTCGCTTCGGCGATCCGCGAATCAGTCACGTCAAAGGCAGCGACAAGCTCACCATTCACAAAGCGCAGACGACGCTCCCCAACGGCGAAGTTCTGCCTGTGCCCGATTACTCGTTCAACATCGCCGCGACGGACGAAGTCGCTGGTTGGCCGGAGTACGCCGATTGGCAGGACATGATCGTGTCATTCAGCGGTATCGAGAATGGGGCGGTGGTCGAGCTGGATTATGAGATCGTCTCACCCGCCGGCACTTGGCCGTGGTTCGATGGATTGGTGCGGTTGAATGATGTGTATCCGATCGCGCAGCGCGAAGTGACGTTGACGTTTCCGGATACGTTGATGTTGTACCGCTGGGCAGGCTACCCCAATGAGAATGGCGTGACACCCAAAGAAACGACATCCAGCGGATCACGCATCGTGAATTTTGTACTTTCTAACGTGGAGGGAGAGCGCGATGAACCATTGTCGCTTCCATGGATTCTGCGCTCACCTATCCTTGTTTTTAGCGACTGCCCGAGGGGCGCGGAACCTAAGATAGTGACCGCTTGGCGCGAGCCGTTTTCGTCAGCAATCACCCTTGCAGCAAAACCCGACAAGTCTATCGATCGATTTGTGGCAAAAGCGATTGAGAACGAAGTCGACCCGCTGGACCAAGCCCGCAAAGTCGCCAGAAAACTGCGTGACTCTTTCAATTTTGTCGACTCGCCGAAGGCGCTTCGTGGTCTATCTTGTCGTGACACTGCGGCCGTGTTGAACACGAACTATGGAAATCAACTCGAATCAACAGCCCTTTTGTTCGCAGCGCTAAAGTCTCTTCGATTGAATTGCACGCTTCGCGTGGTTGTCGATGCGGACAAGTATCGAGAGATTCCCGATATTGTTCCAACAATTTCAGCTTTCGATGGGGTTGTGGTTCAGGTGACGGCGAATAATAAGCAAGTCTTGATCCATCCTAAGTTGGGGGAAATTACTAACCCCGGCGCGTGGGGTCGAAAAATGCTGATGGAGCATATCGGCGTCGTTAATGGATATCCTAGGCATGAGTACATAGCCGCCAGGGGAGACAACAAGCTGTACAAAAAGGCAAGCAATATTCAGATTTCTGGAAAAGTAACGATCGAAAAGGACGCCAAGGCCATCGGCGATCTCCGCATCCGCGCGGATGGGGCGTTCCTTAACAACGACGTTTTCGGTTCGACTGATTCGCAGAAGAAGTGGATTGGATCAATGGTCGATCGCGTGCTTACCGGGTTCGAGGTGTCGAGCTTTTCGGTGCACGAGTTGGATAACTACAACTTCATGGTGTCGTGCAAAGTGGCTACGAAAGAAGCGTACAAAAAACCGGGTGGGCATTACGTCGTGGGGCTTGGCAATGCGCCGGCCACACTGAGCGCAATCGATTTTCCGCTTGCCCGTTCGGAGCGACAGTCAGATGTACGAGTTGGGACGACCATCAAAGAGGAAGTTCAAATTGCCATCGAGCTTCCGGAGGGCTGGTCGGGCCTCATGACGGAGCAGCCGTTCATGGCAAAGGATAGCGAGTGGGGAAGCGTCAACGAGGAGTTGACTCAGGAGAAGAACTCGATTCGCTTCGCGCGGACGTTGTCGATCGAAAAGGACCAACTGACGCCGACGGCTTTCCTGTCGATGCGGGACGCGCTTAATGAACTGCGGTCGAATAGGCGGCGGGTGATGCTGCTTAAGGAAAAGACTGAGGCTGGTCAGTTGGCCGCACAGGATGGGAAGCCCAAATAGTGGAAAGGCACTAGGGAACAGGCATTGGTCAATAGGAACCGAGTCTCGTTCGGCGAAAGACTACTCCATCTCGTTAATCCGCGCTTAACATAATCCGCTTGGATGGCGGTACTGAGTTGCTACTGCGACTTTCGAGTAAACATTCTGACACGCTGCGCGTCAAACTTCACATCGGGCGCGCTTCCGTTTTCTTCAAGGATTCTCGCAAAGGGTTTGCAATCCAATTAGTTGTCAGCACATACGAAAAGTTGGTATTATCAAACGTTATCGGGCGTTTCCTTCTTGGTTTGTGAAAACGGAAAGGGTTCGTCATGCATTCATCGTTCCTCCCTACGCGAATTCAGAGTCGATTTTCTTTGGCGGCAGCGAGCTTGGTTGCGATGGGTCTTTGTTTTTTGACTGCGAGACCTGCCGAGGCGCAGACTGCCTGCGGTGAACCGGACGGGGCCGACATCATCATGTCGGATATCGTTGGCGTGCAGAACTACGCTCCCTTTAACGGTATCGATGCGGTTTCCTTTGGTCACGTGCATTGCAACCTGGGCGATCAACCAGCGGCGTTCATGGCTAACACCAATGCCCACCCCGTGTTCGGTTTCAACATGTACCGCCTTAAAGACGGTCGAATGGAACAAATCGGAATGAGTTGGTTGCTTCACGGCTTCTTTGCCTTGAGCGGCACCCAATGCGGTTGTTCATGCACGCCTACGAACGGAAGCACGCTCGGTGTCGGTTGTTCCAATTCGGATTCGGCCCAGATTCAGGGGCAGCCGCTTGGGCTCGGACCGCGATTTGATATTGATGCGTTTGCAGGCAATTTCACGTTTCCGCCGAGTCCTGGTGACCCCAATAGTTCCGGTCCCAGTATCTACAAACGACTGCAGGTGAAGCTGGCGGATCTCAACCCGCAACAGAACTTTGGCGCACAATACTATTCCGAAGCCTTTACAATCTCCCGTTCAGATGCACTACCGGGAAATGGTTGGAACAATTACTCGCATCGTCCGATTGCCATCAGCTATACGAGCGATAACGCAAACTTCCTGACAAACGGGCAAATCGTTCGAGAAAAACCGGCTATCTTTGCGTGGCAGGCAGCCCATCCCGACGTTCAGATCACCGAAGTTTCAGTGCCAGACGAAGGCACTTTCTATCTGGGCGCTCGGGCAGCGTATGTCGGCGATGGATTCTGGGATTATGAGTACGCGCTGTTCAACGTAAACTCCGATCGTGCCGCCCGCGCGTTTCAGGTTCCTCTGCCTGAAAACGTGTTGGTTCAGAATTCGGGCTTTCATGACGTCGACTATCACAGCGGTGAACCGCTTGACCTGACCGATTGGGATTCGCAGGTGCTTGATCAAGCGATTCGCTGGGAGACGGCTGCGTTCGAGGAGCATCCGAATGCGAACGCGTTGCGCTTCGGCACGATGTACAACTTCCGGTTCCGCACGAATCGCATCCCGGTTTTTGGAAACGTGGGCGTAGAGCTATTCAAGCCAGGTGCGGTTAATGAATTGCTCGCTTCGACGATCGTGCCCAGCCCCGACATTTTCGACTGCAATTTCAACGGGATCGACGATTCCTGTGACATGGCCTGCCTGTCTGACGGCAGTTCATGCGATGTGCCGGGCTGCGGATTGGCGCTGGACGTTAACTCGAACGGTTTCCCGGATGAATGCGACCTCTTTGGCGACGTCGACCACGACAGCGACGTCGATTTGCTCGACTTCACCGAGTGGTCTGCCTGTGCCCAAGGCCCGGATGTCGAGTACGAGTTTCCAAGTTGCAGCGTCTTTGACGCAAATGCCGATCTTGACGTCGATCTCGGCGATTTCCGCAGTGTCATGAATTCTTATACGGGCTCCGGTGGGTGATTTGATAGTTCGCACGCGGACGGCCTTCTGGTACTATTCCAAGATCGATAGGGGACTTTCACTCCTTTTTGCGAGGGAAACCAATCATGATGAATCGGGTGTTGTTGGGTTTGATCGGCGGCGTGTTTGCATTGTCTACGGGGCTCGCCTCGGCGGCTGAGCAGTGGCAGGTTGCGTACGGCAAGTCGCAGTTCGCGGCCAATGCATTTGAACTGGAGGTTGCGGGAGTTTCGACCACGATTGTGGGTGACGTGAGTACACTCACTTCGGATGTGGTGGCTGAACTTCCGATCGTCGAGTCGAGTCTTGTGGTCGACATCGAAGACCGAATGGTGATCGGCTACAAGGGAGCGATCAACCATGGTTTCGATTTGATCCTCGGTACGGACACGGCTGCGGTTCGATTGGAAGGCTTATCAATTTCGATTGAGTCCGACGAGAACGGCAGCAGCATCGTTGTGTACGGCGATGCCCAAAACGCCAAGAATGTTTTCCTTTCGGCGGTGGATTCCAAGATTGGTTTCGATTACCCGGGACAGATGATGCTTGTTGAGATCGGCCAATTGGCGATCACAGAGGCCCTCGCCGCACGTCTTGGTCAGCCGGAACTCGCTGGAATTTCTGTCGGCACTGCCTTGGTGCAGGCGAATGTGGTTTGGGTCGATGGCGATGCCGACGAGAACGATGCGGAAGGCAGCGTTGCGGGCGGCAACCAGGGCACCGTATGTCCTAATCCCGTCGGTCCCGACGTGATCGTCGGCAACCTCAGCGACATTGGCAATTTCAACCCGGTGGGCGATATCGATGCATTCGCCGTCGGTACGGATTCGTGCAACATCGGCAACCAGAACATTCAGTGGATCGCCGGAAACAATCAGCACCCGGTCATCGGTCAGAGTATGTATCGCCTGAAAAACGGTCGTTTCGAGCACATCGGCCAAAGCTGGCTGAAGCATGGTTTCACCGCGTTGACGCTGAATATCTGCGGCTGCGGCTGCAGTGGACAAGGTGGAGCGGTGCTGGGTGTGGGTTGCTCCGATCCGTATGGCGCTGGGCTTAACGGTTCTCAACCGGGCCTGGGACCGAAGTCGGAAGTCAACGCGAACACAGGTTTGTTTACGTACCCGCACGACAGCTCCAGCGGCAACTCCGTCTATAAGCGCGTGCAGGTTCGAGTTTCCGATCTGGATCCAAACATCAATGGTGGCGGTACGTATTTTGTCGAGGGGCAATACGTCGCGCTCGATGACGCCCAGGCTGGTAATCAGGACAACAACGCTTCGTATCGTCGCGTGACGATCACCGGAAGCGGCAATAATTGGAATGCCCAAATGGCTGATACGACGCAGCGCGAGAAGCCGGCCATTCGTGCATGGAAAGCCAACGATCCGACCGTCGTTGAGACCGACGTCCGCGTGCCGAATGAAGGCTTGATGATTCTGGCCGCCAAGGCCACTGAGTTGAACAACGGCCTGTGGCATTACGAATACGCGTTGCAAAACCTCAATTCCGATCGTTCAGCCGGCTGGTTCATGGTGCCGGTCCCACAAAGCGCGATCGTCGAAAACATGGGGTTCCACGACGTCGATTATCACAGCGGCGAGCCGTACATGCTCGACGACTGGACACAGACCGTCGCCGGCGGCGAATTGAAGTGGGCAGCCGTGCCTTACACCACGAATCCCAATTCAAACGCGCTGCGTTGGGGCACGTTGTACAACTTCCGGTTCGATTGCAACCTCGCGCCCGTCGAAGGCGAGATTACCGTTGGTCTGTTCAAGCCGGGAACCCCGAGCAGCATTCAGGTACTGACAACGATTCCCGATCCGACCGGCGGTGACTGCAACTTCAACATTCTGCCGGACTATTGCGACGTGAACTGCAACGGCGGCAAGAACGGCGAATGCAACGTGCCCGGTTGCGGACTCAGCGACGACTGCAACGGCAACGGCGCGCCCGATGAATGCGAGACGAATCACGACTGCAACAGCAACTCGTTCCCGGACGATTGCGATATCGCGACCGGAACGAGCGATGACTGCGACAACAACGAGAATCCCGATGAGTGCGACCCCGACCTCGACGGCGACACCTCGCCCGACGGATGCGACGAAGACATTGACGGCGATGGTCTAGTCAACGGGGCCGACCTCTGCGACTTCACGCCGCCGGGTGTTCCGATCCGTCCGAGTGGTGCACAAATTGGTGACGTCAATTCCGACTGCGAGCTCAACCTGGATGACTTCGATCACCTGGTTACGTGCATGCTGGGCAGCGGCCCCAATGACCCAGCGTCTACGGGATGTCAGGGCATCTATGACATTGATGACGACACCTTCATCGACCTGAAGGAGGTCGCGTACTTCCAGATTTACTCTGTTGCTCAGAGTGAATAATCAGGCTCATTGAGTTTGTAAATCAGAGGCCCCGCCGACTTGAAACCGGCGGGGCTTTTTTTGTTGGTTCATGCAGGAAGGTTTGATTCTTCTTTTACTTGGCCGCAGGTTTCGAGCCGCCTGCTACTTTCGCTTGTCGACCTACAAAAGCGGATGCCACGAGCGAGCCCATCGCATACGTGAGAAACGCAAGCAGTATGGCCACACAGATCGAGGCGAGCACAATCAACGCCGCTCCCGCGATCGCGCCGGCTCCGCTCAAATGAAGGTCTTGCGGCCGCGCGATCAGCGTCCCAATGAGCTTGAAAACGTCATCCGAGCGAAGCGATTCATATAGTGGGTCAGGCCCTCTCCCCGCGAAAAAAGTGAGCACGCGTGTGACAAGAATGGAACCCATCTCGAAATAGTCACCGGGCAGGTTGTAAAACGGTGCGAGCCCGACAACCACGCCCATGGCGATCCATATGGCTCCGGTTCGCTTGGCAGCCAACCGGAGCACGGGCACGCCCAGAATGATCGTGAGCACAAACGGCATGAAGCAAGTGGAAAGATATATCCCGTCAGGTTTCCTCGTGAAGCCCGTGAGCTGGCCCGCATAGTCGCTACCGGAAACGATGAACGGAAAAAACTTGCGGAGAATGGTCCCGCCATATTGCGGCGCGAGTTCCAGTCGCGTGACCGTTCCGCCGGGCAGGACGCAGCCATAGACGTGCAGAAGCTCGTGAATCGGCACGTAAATGAACCAGGTAAGTGCCAGCGTGAAAAGAATCAGCGCGAGGCGCTTGGCGGGGCTGGTTTTGGCGATGACGCCCACCTGCGCCTCCAGTGCGGCCATGATGTCTGTGAGGGGTGCAAGGATCAATCCACGCATATCGGTTCTTCAGTTAAGGAATTCGCTCGAATCTGTGAATGACCGGGAATGGTCACAACATTCATTTTCAGGGGAGTGTTACGTTGCTTATCGGCGTTCGTCAACGGTCTTCAGTCAAACCGGAAGGTACGCAAATGACGGGCAAAATGGCCCCATGGCAACCTTCTCTTTCGGCCTGAGGTCCGCTATAATCCGAAGGCAAGCTGCCCGACTTGGTAGGGGGTACACGGGGCAGCGTGCGTCCTACCCCCATTATCTCCCCGTTTTGCAACGAACCGCCGGGTCACGTTGCCATACTTGTAGGTACGTTAAAAAGGACTGTGTCAATGCAAAGGCATTCTTGGGTCATAGCGCTGGGTTTGATTCTCGCAGGAAGTAGTTTCGCACTGGCGCAGGCAGACGACGGCTTTGAGCCTCGTTTTCAGATCGGCGACAGCGTGGAGAGGAACTTCGAAAGCGCTCACCCTTATGACGGCGGTGATGTGGGTGGTGTCATTTGGCAGCAGGTAGTCAGTGAACCGGGGGCGACGTTCCTACGAGTCCACCTGACGGAGAATTGCGCATTGGCTGACGGTGACGTGCTTATCGTGCGCGATCGCAATGGCCAGGTAGTTCGCGAGTACACTGCCGCCGACGTGGCTGATCGCTGGACACCCTCGGTTGAAGGAGACATCGCCACGATTGAACTCGTCGTGCAGCCCGGCAGCACTGCCCACGGCATCGAGGTAGATCAGGTTCTGGTCGGCAGCTATCCATTGTTCCCGAACCAGGCGACTGCCGGCGGCGACATCATGTCCATTTGCAACACCAGTGTGCCCGCGAGAATTCGCACAGCCGACCCCGTGGTTCGATTGACGTGGATTGACCAGTGCGGCGGTTCGTTCCTCTGTTCCGGCTGGTTGTTTTCGCCGCAAGGCCACATGATGACCAACGCCCACTGCGCCAATTCGCAGTTTGAGGCCAACAACCTCGAGTGCTGGTTCAACTACGTTCCGACGGCCTGCGACCTTCCGCCGCCGATTGGTAATCCCGATGTTTACGATGACGCGATCACATTCGTCCAGATGGACTGCAACAAGGATTTCGCGGTCCACAAGGTGTTCGACCCGGTGAAGGGTAATCCGGCGGATCGCTATGGCTTCTTGCGGATTAATCCGATCATTCCGGCGAACGGCACGCAGATCTGGGTTCCGCAGCACCCGGGTGGTATTCGCAAGCAGATTTCTGAAAATTGCACGATCACTGACAACACCGAATCAGGTTTTAATGGCTGCGCCGATCCTCCCAACGGTTGCGGCAACCAGGGTGTCCCAGCCCCGGTGGCGGACCTCGCGTTTGACTGCGGAATCATGGGCGGCTCCTCCGGCTCACCTGTTCTGAATTTGAATGACCAGGTCGTGGCGATTGCGCATGCAGGCACTGATGTTGAAAACTTCGGCGTACGCATGTTCAACATTATGCCGCTGATTCCCAACTTCCCGCTCAGCGTGGAAGTGACGGGACCAGCCACCGTTAATGAAGAAGAATCGATCCAGATCGAAGCCGACGCCGATTACCTCAACGGCTCATCGCACTCGGTCAACGCCATCGTCGACTGGACCATCATTCCGCCCGAGGCAGGGACGATCACGCAGGGCGGCTTATTCACCGCTAACAACGTGAATGTGAATACGCCGGTCACGATCGGAGTGACTCTTGATCAGCAAGACGTCGTTGTACACGGCACTTTGATGATCACGGTGATCAACGTGGGAGTTGATACGCCGATTCTTGATGTTCAGCTTGTACCTTCGGTTGATCCGAATCATTTGCTGCCCGGCCAAACCTTCGATGTTGACCTTGTGGTGAACACGGACGGCGATCCGGTTAACAACGTGCGTTTGCTGCAGTTTGACACGAGCCTGTCGACGGGCGTCACGATTAACTCCATCAACTGGGGTGTGAATCCGTTGTTCAATTCCGGCACCGGAACCTTGTACTTATTCTTCCCGATTGGTGATGTGTATAGCGCGATCTACTCGGCCCCGAGTCCCGTGCCGGGGTTTGTGCTGAATCTCGGCGCCTCGCAGACAACCGTCGCGCGATTGAATGTGACCTTCCAATCGAACGGCGAACTGAACGTTTTCGGAACTGCCACGCCGCCGACGACGGATGAAAGCGTTCGATTCCTGTCGGGTTTCGAATCGATCACTGAGTACTCACAGGCGTTCTTTAATGTGGACGGCGGATCGATTGAATTGCTCGCGGGCACGGGAACCGTATCCATTGTTTCGAGCACGCCGCCGAACGGTGCGATCGATGCGCGGCAGCCGTCGAACATCAACGGAAGCAATCCGGTTGGCTGGAACAGCGTTGATCTGAACTTCTCGGGCAATCTTGAAAGCCCGCAGATCAGTGACTTCTCAATAGGTCAGGAGGGCGGAGCAGGATCACCACCGACAATCACTTCGCTCCTTCCATTGGGTGAGACCTCAGTTCGCGTCAGTTTCAGCGGCCGAATTAACCCCGGCGCGTGGACAACGCTTACGCACTTACCGAGCGGTTCCAGCGTGACTCTCGGTTATCTGCCGGCTGACGTGAATGGCGACGGTACGAGTAGCCCCGTCGACATTCTCGCGCTGATCGACTTCCTCAACGGAGTAGGCCCGGCGCGTCCGATCCATTCGACCGATATGGATCGATCAGGCGTTGCCAATGCGGCGGATATCCTGCGTAATATCGACCTGCTGAACGGTGCCGATGGGTTCGACGTGTGGAACGGCGTTTCCTTGCCGTGACGATTAGGTAGCGAATCTAGCCCGAAAGGCTGGGATTTAGTAGCCGTGGGTCGGCTCTCCTCAAAAAGAGAGCCGACCCACGGTTTTTGTGTGATTGGACAAAGGACCCTGAAAGGGTCAGCTTGCCCGCTTCACGTCCAGAGGTATTTCGCGTCGTATGCAATGCCATACCGTTCGGCTAACGCGATCAGCTCATCTTCGAATGATACGCGTGCGTGGTGTTCCTTTTGCCGGAAAATGTAATCAACCAACGCTTGACGTTGGGACTGGCCAATCGAAAACGCGCCGTATCCGTCCTACCAATGAAAATCACCAAATTGTTTCCCCTTAGTTTTGATCCACATCGATGAGTCTCTCTTGAGATCCAACAGCAAAGACGAGAGCGCGAAGTTCTTCGACAGGCTGATAAACAAATGCACATGATTCTCCGTGCCGCCTGCAGCTAGAAGCGGTGACTCATTGTTTCGACAAATGACGCCCATATAAGCAAAGAGCTCCTCTTCAATTGAAGGGGTGATCAAGTTGCGGCGGTCTTTCGTGGAGAAAACGATGTGCATGAGAATTGTCGTAAGTGTTTGAGCCATCCGTTTATTGTAAACCAGTTTGAATTGTGCGGTCGATGGTCAAAGACGACCCTTACAGGGTCGTTTACATTTTGCAGATTGCGAACCGGGGGCGGCGCCACGCTACGCGTGACTGGCCCCCAGCTATGAAATTTGAGCCTTTCAGGCTAATTGGTGATGGCCAGTTGTTGTTCCAGTTTCTATCTGGTTAGCAGCTATTTAGGCAGCTGGGGAATTTGCCTAATGGCGATAGGAATCAGTTTTGAAACGTGCGCTCAATGAACGTCGTGTCGATGTTGCCGTTGATGAAGTCCGGGTGCGCGAGGACTTTCTGGAGGAACGGTATCGTGGTCTTCACGCCGTCGATCATGAACTCCCGCAGGCAGCGCTGCATGGAACGGATCGCCTCGTTTCGCGTCGGTTGATGCACGATCAGCTTCGCGATCAACGAATCATATCGCGGTGAGACGCGGAACCCGTCGTGGCCATAGGTGTCAACGCGGACGCCCATGCCTCCCGGCGGACGGAACAACGTGACCGTGCCCGCGCTGGGGCGGAACTTCTCGCTGGGATCTTCCGCGTTAATGCGACATTCGATCGCGTGTCCGCGCGGGATGACCGTTTTTTGTGCAAACGGTAACGCCTCCCCAGCGGAAGCTCTGATCTGCGTCTTGATAATGTCGATTTCGGTGCAGGCTTCGGTGACAGGATGCTCGACCTGCACGCGAGTGTTCACTTCGATGAAATAGTAACGGCCCTTTGCGTCGACGAGGAACTCAACTGTGCCCGCGCTGGAGTAACCAGCCGCCTTGCAAAGCTTCACCGCAGAAGCACAGAGGTTATTTCGCGTCCGCGCGTCGATGTGCGGCGAGGGGGATTCCTCGACCAGTTTTTGATGCCTTCGCTGCAACGTGCAGTCGCGCTCGCCGAGGTAGACGATGTGGCCATGATTGTCAGCCAGAATCTGCACTTCAACGTGTCGCGGCTTTTCGATGTACTTTTCGAGGTAAACCTCCGCCGAGTTGAATGCGCCCTTCGCTTCCTGACGCGCCTGCTTTAGGCACGAGGCTAGATCGCCTCGTTCGCGAACGACGCGCATGCCGCGACCGCCGCCGCCGGCTGACGCCTTGATCAAAACGGGATACCCGATTCGCTCGGCCACCCGCGCCGCGTCATCATCGTCATCGACAAGCCCGTCGCTGCCGGGGATGACGGGAACCCTCGTTTTCATCGCCAGCGTTCGCGCCGAGGCTTTATCGCCGAGCAGACGCATGGCTTCGGCGCTGGGGCCGATGAAGTCGATATTGCACGCACGACACTTCTCGGCGAACGCAGCGTTTTCCGCAAGGAACCCGTAACCCGGATGGATCGCCTCCGCGCCGCTGATTTCAGCCGCAGCGATAATACGATCACTCTTCAAATAACTATCGCGCGGGGCCGGACCGCCGATGCAGATCGCGCGATCGGCAAAGTTGAGGTACGATGCGCTGCGGTCCTCTTCGGAAAAGACGCAGACCGTTTCAATGCCAAGCTCATGGCACGCGCGAATGATTCGCAGCGCGATCTCACCTCGATTGGCAATAAGGATTCTACGGTACATGCGATCTTAGCTCAGAGGTTCAATCATTTTTGTAGATTAGTTTTGCTGAATACGAAACGCGTAATGTGAGACGCATGATCAACTGGGGCGCACCAGGAACATCGGCTGGCCGTATTCGACCGTCTGGCCGTTCTTCACCAGAACTCGCTCGATGGTTCCGGCGACCTCTGCCTTGATCTCGTTGAACACTTTCATTGCTTCGAGGATGCAAACGATAGACCCTGCGTGAACGTTGCTGCCGACCTGAACGAACGGCGGCGAGCCGGGGTCAGCTGCGGAATAGAAGGTGCCCACCATCGGCGACCCGATTTCCACCAACGCGGAGTCAACTTTCTCAGGAGCGGAGGTCAGTGCGGGTTCGGGCAAGGGTGCTGCAATCGGCGGTACGTGCATCGTCGGCGCGCTCATGGTCATGACCGGTGGAGCAGTGGTTGAAGGCCGCCGCAAGCTGATCTCGTCCTCTCCATTCTTGATGGAGATTTCGACGAGGTCATTGGTGACCATCATGTCGACGAGTTGTCGAATCTGATCAATGTCGAGCAAACTTGAAACTCCCTGATCCGTCACCGACATTTTGTTCTCATCTCTCGAAAAGTCCGTACGGCAACGATCAAAAATCGAAAACTATAGCACCGCTCCTTCGAGCGACTTATCTATTTTGCTCAGAACGCGTGCTCCCGTCTTGGTCACAAGCACATCGTCTTCAATTCTTACACCGCCCAACCCGCGAAGATACACTCCCGGTTCGACGGTGACGAGCATTCCTTCCGCCAGCGGCTCCTTGGATCGCCAGCTAAGCGACGGCGATTCATGGACTTCCAGACCGAGTCCGTGCCCCAATCCGTGGTCAAAGTGATCGCCGTAGCCTGCGTCTTTGATAAAGTCGCGGGCGACGGCGTCAATCTCGTTCATTCTTTTACCCGGACGAATGGCCGCGATCGCACTTTGCTGCGCCTCCAGCACGATCCGGTACACCTCGCGGAATTTCGGGGAAATCGTACCCATGAAGAAAACACGGGTCAAATCACTACAGTAATTGTTGACGCGTGCCCCCCAATCTAACAGGAGCAGGCTGCCTTTTTTGAGCTTGCGTTGGCCGGCGTGGGCGTGGGGCAAGGCGGCATTTTCGCCCTCAGCGCTGATGGTGCCAAAAGATGGGGCGGACGCACCGCGGCTTTTCATTTCGTACTCAAGCTTCGCGGCGATCTCAAGTTCCGTCTGCCCGATGCGAATGGTCTTGCGAAGCGCATGCATCGCATCCTCTGCCACGTCGATCGCCTTCACGATGGAATCGACTTCAACCTTCTCCTTGATCGAGCGCATCGGAGACACGATGGACGGCGCTTCCTTGAATCGCGTGTCGGGTGCTTTCTTTTTCAGCGATTTCAGATCGCCGGCAGTCACGCGATCAAACTGTAGCCAAAGCGTCTCTAGCTTGAGTTTCTCGCACACTTTGGCGATCTCGTCGTTGAGCCAGCCCTTGCGCATCCAGCGCGTCACCCACGGGCATTCGAGGTTGATCGACTCATCAAAGCGCATATCGGTGATGACGTGCACATCCTTCTGGCGGATCAGCACGGCTGAGACCTCGCCGGTGAATCCGATGAGGTAGAAGTAATCCGGCGGGTGCGTCACGAGCAGGGCACTCACGCCCTTTTCTTGCATCTTTTCGCGACACGCCGCGAGCCGACTTTTGACGATTGGCGACGGGCCTTTGGATTTGGTCTTTGCCATTTCTCAGGAATCCTCGGAAAACGACTCATACGAAAGCGGCCTCGTTGGGTGAGGCCGTCTTTCTAACCGCTCTACTAGGCGGTGTCATCATTAGGCGAGCCTATGAACCTGTCAAAGATGGGAAATTGTCGCCGGTTCGCAGGCATGCAAGGCGCTGTCGCATGACAGAAAAGGCGGTCCCAATCGCCTTAGTTTTAGTGTTGACACAGGGTTAAGGGTCGTAGATGCTATCGCCCGACGAGGGGGTACGTTCATCGTCCCGGCGCGGCGACGACGGGCGGACACCGCGTTGTCTTTCAAGCAAAACCGGTTGTCGGAATACCGGATGAGATGTCAGCGTCAGCGGAAGCTGCCACGCCGGGCTATCGGTCTCTTGGTTCCCCCAACGGAAGTTAGTCGGGCGGCCCGGGTCGGTGAGAAAAAAGGAAAGAGTCTAAATGTTAGAACAGTTATTGAATCGGAAGTGGGCCATGCTGCCCAGAATCGTGTTGATGTTGACGGCGGCAGCCGTGTTGCTGGGGGCTGTGCCGGCGATGGCCAGTGAGGCTGACCTGGCCATTCCAGATTTGCATGAAGGCAAGTTCCATATCTTTGGCGGCACGATCAGCGCCTACAACCTTTTGCTCTGGGGCGCATTCATCATTGCGATCACTCTAGGCTTCAGTCTTTATTTGTTCTTCGCGATTAGAAAATTGCCTGCCCATAAGTCCATGTTGGACGTCGCGAGCATAATCTACGCGACATGTAAGACCTACCTTTTCCAGCAAGGCAAATTCCTCTTGATGTTGTTCGCCATCATGGGCAGCATCATGTACTACTATTTTGTCTATCTGCAACATAAGCCGCCCGCTACGGCCTTTCAGGTTCTGTTCTACTCCATCATTGGAATGGGCGGCTCGTACCTCGTGGCGTGGTTTGGTATTCGCGTAAACACGTACGCCAACGCCCGGACAGCATTTGCATCGCTTCGCGATGAACCGTGGGACGTTGTCAAGATTCCGCTTCGCGCCGGCATGTCAGTCGGGTTGTTCCTGATCTCACTCGAACTGATCATGATGGTCATCATCCTGCTTTTCGTGCCGCGAGACCGCGTCGGCATTTGCTTCCTTGGGTTCGCGATCGGTGAATCGCTTGGTGCGTCTGCATTGCGAATTGCGGGCGGTATCTTCACCAAGATCGCGGACATCGGGTCAGACTTGATGAAGATTGTCTTCAATGTGAAAGAGGACGATCCTCGTAATCCGGGTGTGATTGCAGACTGTACCGGTGACAACGCCGGTGACTCTGTCGGCCCCACGGCAGACGGCTTTGAAACCTACGGTGTGACCGGCGTCGCGCTCATCGCGTTCATTACGCTGGCGGTTACTCAGGCTGCGGGCATCGACAATTACCTTGACATTCAAGCCAAGTTGATTGTCTGGATTTTCGCGATGCGCTTCCTGATGGACTGCATGTCCGGTATTTCGTACTTCATCAACCAGGCGATTTCCGAGTCCAAGTACAAGGGCCTTAAGGAATTCAATTTCGAAGCTCCGCTGACACGTCTGATCTGGATCGCGTCGATCCTTTGTATTTCGACCTCGTTCTTCATGAGCTGGTTGCTTATCAGCGATATTTCCGTGATTAAGGGCGGTGTCACAACTACGCTTCCTGATCTTTGGTGGCACCTGGCGTCGATTATCAGCTGCGGCACATTGGCCGCTGTGCTCATTCCGGAATTCACCAAGATTTTCACCAGCTCCCACTCAAAGCACGTACACGAGGTTGTAACGGCCTCACGCGAAGGCGGTGCTTCGTTGACCATTCTCTCCGGAATCGTCGCAGGTAACTTTAGCGCGTTCTGGATAGGAATGCTGGTCATGGCGCTTATGGCTGGAGCCTATTTCGTTAGCATGATGGGGGGTACAGATCCGAGTACAGCCCAGGGGCTAACCGCGATCATGGGAAAACACGGCGCGATCTTTGCGTTTGGTCTGGTGGCGTTCGGGTTCCTATGCATGGGGCCGGTCAATATCGCGGTAGATAGCTACGGTCCTGTGACGGACAACGCGCAATCGATTTTCGAACTGGCACAAACCGAATCAATCCCCGGCATCAAAGAGGAAATCAAACGGGATTTCGGATTTACCCCTGACTTTGAGCGTGGAAAGCACCATCTTGAAGCCAACGACTCAGCCGGAAACACTTTTAAGGCTACCGCCAAACCAGTGTTGATTGGAACAGCCGTCGTCGGCGCGACGACGATGATTTTCTCGATCATTCTGCTCCTCGAGAAAGCAGGCTTGTTGGCCATCAGTTTGACCGATGCACCTGTTCTTCTTGGCTTCATCTGCGGCGGTGCGGTTGTTTACTGGTTCTGCGGTGCGTCGATGCAGGCGGTGACCACCGGTGCGTATAGCGCGGTCGAGTTCATCAAGAAAAACATGAACCTCAACAAGAAAGAGGCCGACATCAACGACTCGATCACCGTGGTTCAGATTTGCACGAAGTACGCTCAAAAGGGTATGTGGAACATCTTCGTCGCACTGATGACCATCACCCTCGCGTTTGCGTTCTTTGATCCCAACTTCTTCGTGGCGTACCTGGTCTCCATCGCCGTGTTCGGTCTATTCCAGGCGATTTACATGGCCAACGCAGGCGGTGCGTGGGACAACGCTAAGAAGCTCGTCGAAGTCGACTTCAAGGAAAAGAACACGCCGGTTCACGCAGCCACGGTCATTGGTGATACCGTCGGCGATCCGTTCAAGGATACTTCGTCGGTCGCCTTGAACCCGATCATCAAGTTCTCGACGCTATTCGGACTTCTGGCCGTGGAAATCGCTGTGGAAATGAAGGACGCTGGTCACGGTCAACGCTGCACAATCATCGGAGCGGTCATGCTGGCCGTCGCGTTGATCTTCGTATGGCGTTCGTTCTACGCGATGCGAATTCCGCGATAGTCGCGAAAGTATCATAAGCAATAGACCAATCGAATCGCCTCGTTTCCCGAAGAAGGGACGAGGCGATTCTTTTTGGCTCACACGGTAACGAGCTAATTCGGGTTTCAAACGATACCAGTACCCAGTATTTAAGGGCGGATTGCTAAGTTTTGTCACGTAGTGACAGCGCGAGAATAGCCCAGCCTTTCAAGGCTGGGTGACGTGTGGATATGCGAGCCGAAGTGCCGTAGGCACGACTGATCGATTATCAAAAGCGCTGTTATTTATTGAAATGCGCATTAGGTTGAGCTTGGCGTGACGTTGCTTCGACCGTTGGCCGCTCGAGGCAGAACGCGGATTGCATCAAACCATCATCGCCCTTTGCGCAAGCAAAGGCGAATCGTAGGGTGGGTGCTCTGCACCCACCTGCTTATCTCAGGCCGACGCACCGCAATATCGACGCAGCCCGTAATTCCAGAATCGGCTCGAAAGGAAAAACGCAATCGCGGCGATGGCAAGCGCTAACGCCACACTCTTGGTTGTTGTCTTGCCCACCAGCGCGCCGGCGGGAAAGTTAATCAAGAACGCAAGCGGAACGACGTAGGTTAGGAAGTATCGAACCATTGGCCGGTAAATATCTACGGGATAACGGCCTGCCTCAAAGATGTTCCAGAAAACCATTTCGATGTTCGAGACCTTCGTAAACCAAAAGGAAAGCGTGCCCAGGCACAGCCAGAATGAGTAAATGGTCACTGTTCCTGCGAACATTAACGCCAGGAAAAGCAGGATGTTTTGCGCGTGTATTCCCCCGGCAGACTTATACATGCCGAAAAGGGCAACGATAAACCCCGAAAGAATGTCCGTGATTCGCCACACGACCACGCGCCGCATGCTCGTAAAAAACTGGCTGTTGATCGGCTTGAGCAGCACGAAGTCAAGCGTCCCCTCGCGAACGTTCTCCATGAGCATTCGCATGTTCGGTGCGATGACCATGCCGATGAGGCCGGTCATGGTGCGAAAAACACCGAGCAGCGTGAGCAGTTGATACACGTTCCAACCGGCGAGGGACTGCGTGTTCGAGAAGATCGTCCATAGTCCGACGAATTCGCCGCCCAACTGAACAAACGACATGATCACATGGCCCAGGAAGTCCGCTCGATAGGCGGTCGACTCCTGAATGCTGACACGCACGAACAGACCGATGAGGCCCAAGTACCGAGACATCCGCGGAATTATATCGAAGCCCCTTCATATTCACAGCGCTCGACGCATCAGCCGAGTACTCGCGATCAGCTGTGGTGTTATTGATTTTGACGGGAACTTCCAGAGCGTTGGATCGAGTGTGCGGGGCACATGCCGATTCCACTAATCTTTCGCGAGAACGCTCTGGCGGCGATCTGAGAGATCTATCAGAGCCGAGAGCGCGAGCGACCGGTTTTTTGTGGTCTTGGTATTTCGAGCATCATCGTCCCGCTAGAGATGAACCGAGAATAGCCCAGCACAAAGTGCTGGGTAAGTAGAACATCTAAGGGAAAGAGTGCCGTAGGCACGACTGAACCGTGACCCGTTACTATAAAGGAAGCGTGTAATAACACGATGGTGGCCGTTCATCTTGTAATTCGTAATTCGCAATTAGTAATTCGTAGAGTGCCACAGCGTGTCACTACTTAACACTTTTTTTCAATTTCTAGCCATTAGCCATTTTGAACACCAGGTGGACGGCCTCAAGTAAAGATGGAACTACCTGCCTAGCCTAACATGGGTAGTAAAAAAAGAACCGGCCCCAATGACGGGGCCGGCCCGATCTTCACTCTCCAACCCGATTACGGTGCCGGGCGGTTGATCAGGTTCTGTAGCGACGTGTTTCGCTGCAGGAACCCGAGCGGGTCATACTGGTTCTGTAGGTCTCCGCCGCCACCGCTTCCGTTCTGTTGGCTATTTCGGTTCATGTACTCAACACCCCTGACATTGTACGTCACGCTGACACCGGCTCGCAGGAAGATGTTGCGATTGATGAACTCCTCGATGCGCGTGCCGATCGTGTCGGGGACCCAGAAGATGTCGCCGCCCGCCAGCGCGATGTTTGGATCGCTGCCGTGTCTGAGGCGTTTCAGATCAAGCTTGACGTGAATGTCACTGCCGTCAGGCATGCGCCGAATCAGCGTGCCTTCGGGCGGAGTCACGTTATCGCGAGTGCCGCCGGCAGCGGCCAGTGCCTGCAATATCGTGATCTCGGACCCGGACGGATACATCTGCGGGCCCATGCGATTAACAAGGCCGCCGACAAAGATCGTATTGGGCACAGCTGCGCCGACTTCGACGATATCGCCGTTCTGCAACGGCGCTTCAGCCAACGCTTCCTGCATCTCGTAGGGATCGCGGAGGTTGTAGACCGTCCGCTGATCTGGTTCGCGGATTCGTCGAAGTGTCACATAGCCGGAAGCCGTTTCGGAAACGCCGCCCGCCAGGATGATCGCATGCAGCGCGGTGCGTTCATTTCTTTTCAAGGCAACCATGCCGGGAACGGTGGCTGCCCCGACAACGACGACCCGCGTGACGTCAGTTTCGTTGATGTCGATGTGCGCGACAGTCTGTGCATAGACGGCAGGGACATACGCCTTGAAAATGGCTTTCTCCGCGTCTTCAAGCTCCAGTCCTTCGACCTTGACCTGTCCGACGAGCGGCGCGGTAATTTCGCCATTGCGATCGACGCGACACTGGAATGGCGGCATGGGTGCTGCTTCGCCCATGCCGGTCAGAGTCACGGTGAAGACGTCGCCCATGCCCAAAGTGTAGCGACGGAGATAGTCATCCACGTTGATCTTTGGAATGGGTCTTTCGGCGGCTATTTCCAATTGCGCCTTGTCCATGCGATCCTGCAATTCGAGGAAGTCGCTGAACTTCATGCGGTTGTCCTTCGCACAACCGGCAAACGTCATGCCAACGAAGATCGAAGCGACGATTGCGGCCGTCTTTTGGCGGAGAGTACGATTCAGCCAGGCGTTCATGTGATAACCCTCATAGCGTGTTTGTCGGGCTTTTCGCGGGCAACTATCGGACCCTCCCGCGATGTATTGGGCGTTTTCGTCAAATTGATGGGTATTGGTGAAGCTAATTCCGTTTCAAGTGTGGATGTCTGCCGAAAACTGGGTTTTCTGTATTGATACGCGGGCGGACTAGGACAAGTGACAACGAACGCCGACCGTCAAACCAAGTTGAGGCAGCTTCACTATCCGCTTAACATCGAGGTAGTTTCGGTTGGGTTGGACGCGCACAGACACTCTGCTCATAAACTGCCGAAGAAATGAATACGTACGCTGGGTTTACCGGCGAAGGCGTTTGAAAGGTGCTTTGTTGAACGCGAATGTCCAGGTTCAGCCGGAGCTTGCCCCGCTACGGGAAGATCTAAAGACGCCGCGCGCGGCGAAGATCGCGCCGGCGATCGCACCCGCTGAGCACCAAAACCGACTTAGCGTACTCGATGGCTGGCGCGGCATCAGCATCATTAGCGTCCTTGCGTGTCACCTTCTGCCGCTGGGACCGAAGTCGTGGGATCTCAACGAAGTGGCCGGCCCGTTCGGGATGGCGATTTTCTTCACGCTCTCTGGGTTTCTGATCACCATCAACCTGCTAAAAAACCCAAACGTTAGAGCTTTTTTCATTCGCCGCGCGTGTCGTATTCTCCCCTTAGCCTATTTGTACTTCGCCATCATCCTCACCGTGCTGCGAAAGGATGTTTGGCATTATGTGGCCTATTTCTTATTCAGCATTAACTACAAAACACAGTATGTTGCGGACATGGCGGGCGTGGCTTCACCATTGTGGAGTTTGTGCGTCGAAGTTCACTTTTACCTCTTCGTCGGGCTATTGGTGGCGACCTTCGGGCGGCGAGGATTGCTCACTCTGCCACTGCTGGCGCTCGCGATCACGGGCGTGCGCGTGTGGACGGGGACACCCATCTGTATCGAAACACATTTGCGGGTCGATGAAATCCTCTGCGGCGCGACAGTTGCATTAATTCATGTCACCCCCGCGCGCGCTGCCGTCAGAAATCGCATTGCCCGCGTGCACCCTCTGTTCTGGGCACTTCTTCTGCTGGCCTGCTGTCACAGCAAGAGTAATGCGATTGGGTTTGGTTACTTGCGTCCGTATCTCGCCGCCACCATGATCGGTTGCACGCTTTGGCGTTCGGAACCTTCGCAACTGCTGCAAAGCAAGGTACTCAAGTACTTCGCGGACATATCCTATGCGTTGTACGTCATACACCCGATGATGCGCGTAGGTTGGTTAGGAGCGGGCGGCCGCTTGGAGTTGTACTTGATCAAGAGGCCTATCGGTTTTGCAATTACATTCCTGCTCGCGCACCTATCCACTTTCTACTATGAGCATCGCTGGATTGAGTGGGGGAAAAAGTGGTCCGGAGGTGGCGATCCCCGGGCACGTGCTGGCGCGCGAGAGAAAACTGCGATTTCAATCCGTTGATCTATGGCGGCAACAAGTTCATGTCGGTCAGGCGTTTCAAAAGCGCTTCCATTGCATACTGATGACCACGTGGTGTGAAGTGGCCGTCATGCCGAAAGTAGATCTCGTTCAATGGCTGACCGACCAGTTGCGAAGTTAGTTCGATGAACGGTATTTGCAATTCGGTCATGATTCTTGCGGCATGGAGCACTGGCAGGTCAGTGCCATCATGGTTCAAATCGCCAGACATCGTCGAAGTACTTGCCACGGAGATTCGCGGAGGAATGATCATCACGAGCAAAGGGATAGAATTCTCGCGACAGCGCGATGCGATGGCCGAGAATCGGTCTGCGTAGGCGCGTTCCGCCTTTTGCAGTATTCCGGAGTTCCAGTTTTCGGCTTTGCTCATGGCCTCCTGGAACTGGAACGCCTCGTCATCTCCGATCGAAACGCGGTGGTAAACCTTCGAGAAAAGGCGATAGAGGTGCGAGTTCATTTTGACAAGGCTGCGCGCATCACCCCGATTTCCGAGCACGCCGTTCCTTACGGCTACATTCTTCTGCCACACTGAGTCATGAATATCGTTACCTACATATGTACCAATGATGACGCAAACAGGCTTGATTCCTTGTTGTAGGGAGTAATCCAGGACTTGTTCGTACTGCACAGGACCATATCCCGGTACGGCTGCGTTGATTAGGCGAAGTGATCCCGCAAACTTCTTCTGAAGTAGGCCGGTATAAGTTTGCTCATGGTCGACGCCGTAGCCAAACGCATAAGAGTCTCCGAGGCAAAGAACGACGGGTCCGGTTGTCGAGTCGATCTGGGATACTCGATAGCCATCTTTGTCTGATCTAACCGTCCAACGACATTCGCCAGTGTCAATCAATCGCTCCACATCTGGCTGAAGCGTGTAGGTTTTCAGCACCGGATGCTGTCGATAAACATCCAGCCAGGAAGGAGGTTGGGGCGCAACGAGTCGCAGCGATATTTCCGAAAGTGCAAGGCCGAAGACGAGGACAATTCCTACAAAAATAAACCTGAGTAAGAGCCTGGTTCGTTTCGGGACCGGCACTTCAGATGAGTTCGACGTCGTTTCCCTGGAGTCGTCTGATACCATAAACGTACTTTGATATGCGACCGACGCGGAAAGGCCAGCCTCTCATAACGGCATTGATTTCCGATTCGGATGCGACCGAGTATTTCACCTCGACTATAATCAAACGGACTTCATCATAACATCGCCTGGGGCCAAAGCACCGGCCGGATGCCTCGTGGAAAGACAGATTTGTGTCGATGGTCAGCCTGAATCGCCCGTCGGCTGAGCAGAAATACCGCCGGTCGTAACGGTTGAACAGTGCAGGGGAAGAGTTGGCCAGCCGTTCGACGATCACGGGATCGGAACAGGCACTTCGCAGGCTCAAACCCAATTGACGATGGTCACGAAGAAGTTCAGCGCTCAGGTCATTTACTCTGCTGGACGGCTTAGTTCCTACGTGCCCGTGCTTTGCCTTAACTTCAAGGACGGGCTTAGGCAAAACATCGCGCGGTGGACCGTACCAGCGGAGGCGCAATTTGCTGCGGTTGGCTGAGCCGTTGGCGTGCTTCCAGAAGTCGGCGAGTCCCGGCGTATCGAAGTAAATGTTGTTGACGATGCGCGGTGGGTAGACTTCGCGAAAATGTGCATGCGCAGTCTTGACCATCGCCTCAACCTGATGAGGCGTTCGGTCGAGAATGTGAAACTTCCGCTCGTAGCGAACGGATTCACTACTTGGGGGGGATACCCGATTCTGGTCCATAAACGATTTCTTTCACGTCATGGCGGGAACCGTAAGTCGCGTGATCGTCGACGTAAACAGTGCTGCCTTGCTCCACAAGGAACATTTCATTGACTTTCACATTGGTGAGCCCGATCACCTTCATCACCCCAGGGCCGAACTCGGGCTTTTTCTGGTAGGCAGCCAGCCCGTACGCACACTCGTTAAGCGTCACGTTCTTGGCCATCAATTCGGATCGATCCTTGCTGGCCATTCCAATTCGGGTTTTTGTTGCCTTGAGGCCATCGAGCGTGACTCGACTGGCTTCGCCGGCGCTGACCGCCTTGTCGCGACTTTCGGTAACGGAGAGATTCCTGATCGACACCACGCTTCCGGAGACGTCGACACCATCATTCGTACAGCGGACGAACGAGCAGTTTGCAATCTCGCCTTTGCAGAAATCTGCATCGAACGCGTCGGACTTTGTATCTGAAAACGCCGAATTGGTCAGAGAGAACGGCGTGCGTATGAGGTTGAGGCCGTCCTCGCAATTGTTGTTGGAAAAAGAGCAGTGATCAATGGAAACGGGAGACTCGAAAAACGTAACCGCGCCGGTGAGCACCCAGCCGTTGCGATTAGGATTGGTCAGTTTCCTGAAGTTCACATATTCAAGAACAGACTGGGCTTCCGCTTGCAGCACGACGAGTCCCTGACCTGTTCCGTCCGAAGACTGAATGACGATCGACTCATCCTCATTGCCCTCAAACAATAGTGGAGAGCGCGAGAGGATGATCGCTGACTCCACGAGATCCAAGTCGGTGCCTGCCGTGGCGTGAATCGTATATCCAGCAGGGAAAATCATCGGTTCTCTGATTGTCCAGTGACCGGGTTTGATCGCTATTGATCGCTTATTCTCATCAACCGTAAGAAAATCAAATTGCGTTACGTTCGGTTCCTGGCGAAGGAAGTCGTCCTTCGTCAACTTGTCCCATTTCCAAAAATGCGGTGTGACCGCAGCTTTGCTTGGCGAACCACCGCTCGCGACTTTGTATTGAACGAACCATGTCGCGGGATCGAATGGTTCTGCGATGTCCTTCGAATCGAAATCGACTTCCAGGTATTTGACCGGCTCATCAAGTCGACGCGGTTCCACTTCCACGGACTTGGTCAGCGGGAGAACGCCATGTCCGGGTACTTCGAGGCCGACGAGTGTAAGCGGCAGGTATTGCGTGTTACCGATCTGGAACCGCAACCGGTTATCAATCTTCTCTACGAACATGGCGTGCACGCCGTCAGAAGCCTGCAAGAGCGTCTGAATGTACGTTTGATTTTTGTAGAGAATGTCGGGCGAAAACTCATAGAAGGGGAACTCGGTATGAAGTACGTTCAGCGCAGCTTGTGCTTCTGCGTCGACGTCTTTCAATGCATTATCGAGAAATTCCTTCTGTGAGACGCGATTCAGGGCACCCAGATACTCGACTCGAAAGTCCTTGTCTTCAAATAGGCGTTTTTGAAAAGCTTCGTAGCGGGCGGGAAACGGAGTGGCTGTCGTGGACGGATTCCACGCGAAGATCGAAAGCGATCGAATCGGTTGCCCGGCGTTCAAATCGAATGCGATCGGTTCGAGCAGCGAAGTCACGGGGTTGTAGTAGAAGCGGATGTTGTGCCAACGTGATCCGTGTTCACCGCCAAGCAGGTCAACCAGGGCGAAATAGGTGGCGAGTTTCTTGTAATCGAAGGCCTTGCTCGTTGTGACTTCACCGCGACGGAACTGTTCGAGCAAATGAACCGCAGTTACGTACATCGCCTGTACGGCGGGGTCGGAGGCGATGGCCTTCGTGCCGAAACCGTCAGGCTCGGCGGCGAGGTAATCACCGCTGCCGGAGTTTTCCGCACCGCGGAACGGGCGCGTGATCTGGTTGATTTCGCGCCACATCGGTTCCTCGTCATAGCGAAGAATCGGGCCCTCGCGGCGTTCGTTGTGCTCGATGAGGCGCTTTTCGAAGTGTTCTTCGAGGGCGTAAATGCCGAGGTCTTTGCCGTTCAAGGTGACGTCAACGAAATCATATCGGAGGGCAGTGACGCCTTCGCGGCGCATGAGTTGCTGGCCGAACCATTCGAACATCCAGTTGCGGGCGCGAGGGTGGTGGAGTGAGAACTGCTTCATGCCTAGCACGGTCATATCGTTTCGACCCGATACGCGGAAAGACCACTTATCGCCGCGAAGGTGATCGACGTTGTCGCCCTTGAGTCGCATTTTGACTTCGGTGGCAACGTCGTCGACGGTGATCTTCGCGTTGACGAGGTTGTTGCCTTCGGTGAGCAGCGACTGGTTTTTCAGCGCCAGGTCCTTCTGGAAAGACAAGTATTGATGCGCCTCCCAGTTCATATCAATGGCCAGCGTTTTCGGAGTGGAAGAGAAGCTATTGATTTTGTTGACCGGCCATCGCCAGCCGAAACGTAAGTAGG
Organism: uncultured Phycisphaeraceae bacterium; assembly: GCA_964494205.1. Taxonomy (GTDB): domain Bacteria; phylum Planctomycetota; class Phycisphaerae; order UBA1845; family UBA1845; genus JBBTCX01. Next base: position 253,185 of record CAZBRD010000003.1, read on the forward strand.
GCATGACGCTGCTGGAGAAGAAATCCTCTTTGTAAAGCTCTGCGCCGATTGCGACAAGCAGAGCGCTGTAGCCCAGAAACATGATTGCCCATGCCAAGCGCTTCCGCTTCGGTTGCGAAGTGCCGAGATCGAGGGCCCGGTTTTTCGGGACGTTGATCAACATCAGCCGAGTTCCTCGTTGTCAACGAAGCTTACCTGAAGGGATGGCCCATACGATCGTAGCGCGTTCTTAGCGCTCTCCAGCTGAGAGTAATCGCTGAAGTTGACGCGGTACGAGGCTTCGACCTGATCGGCGGACTCCTCGAAACGACGCAGCATCAGCGCCGTGCAATGTTGCTTCAGAGTTGTCGTCAATTCATCGAGCGTCGGTCTTTCAGCGCCTTTGCCGCTCACCACAAGATACAAACTGCTATGTTCAGTCTTGAAGTCGAAGACTCCGCGCAGGCAAATCAGTACGACGATGACGGCGAAGCCGAGGACGGTGACTAAAACTTGACCGGCGCCAAAACCAAGGCCCACTGAGATGGTGATGAAGAGATAAGCAAGTTCTTCCGGCTCCTTGATAGCGGTGCGGAAGCGCACGATGGATAGCGCGCCGACGAGGCCGAGCGACAAGGCCAACGACGACTTCACGATGCTGATGATCAGCATCGTGGTGACGCCGATCATCATGAAGTTGCGGGCGAGCGTCGCGCGGTTGGACAGTGACCTGCCGAAACGCACATAGACCTGGGCCAGGGCGTAGCAGCAAAGTGCGGCCAAGAACATGTTAATGACAAACGCCCCCATGGGGATCTGGGGCACGTTGGTCGTCATAAAATCCGAGAATCCGTTTTGAGTAGTTGGCATGTCGTTATCGCTTTATTAGACCGTTTCGATGTGCCTCTCGGCACGTCAATAAGACTACTAACTATACTTCGGCCTTCACTCCATTCTTGCGTCAATCCTTGATAGCTGGAAGGACACGTGACCGGATGTTCTCGTATAAGAGATCGGCGACGAGACGGTGGCCTTGAACACCCGGGTGGCGATCCCATTTGGCGACCCAGAGCGTGTCTTTCTTTTTCACCGACGAATAAGCGGCGGATACATCGAGCATGCGAAGGCCGGCCTTTTCTGCGAGGCGCGTTTGCTGCGCGATGATGTCCTTCTCTTCTTTAATGTCCTCAGGTCGCGGAAGGAACATGGCATAGGCAGCGATGCCGCGATCTTTGCAATCGGTTGCGATCTGAGCGTACGTCCATGCGAGTGCTTCCTCGGCGCGGGCTTTGAGTTTTTGCTCGGCCATCAACCGCGGAGTGCCTTTGGCGACGCCGGTGCTGTCGATGATCGATCGAATCGGTTCGAACGGAAGCTCGATGCCTTTCTCGACTGCGTTGGCCATTTCCGTGACGATCCATGTCATGTCGTCGATGCCTTCGCTGATGACGGCGTCGGGATGGAAGTCGAGGACTTTCTTCTGCAACGTGGCGAGGCGGCACAGCGGGCCGTAGCCGCCGACAGAGAAGTTGAGGATCTCAAACTGGCGTTGGCCGCCGAGCGTGTCTTCGCGGTTCAGCCGGCCTTCCGCGAGGTTCTCGTAGGTCTGGTCGTCGTTCACGCCGGAACCTTTGGTGTGCGAGCTGCCCAATAGCGCGATGCGAACCACGCCGGGTGGTTTGGCCATCTCGTATTCACGATCACGCATGCCCCAGCGGTTGGTGCTTTGTTGAACGCCTTTGTAAACCTCGCTTAGCGATGGGATCAGCTCATAAGGCGGGAAACCGCCGGTTTGCCGCACGGTGTGCCCTGAATTCCAGTCGGCGGGACGATCGGTGAACAGTTCAGCTAGTTCCGGGTTGAAGCGTGCGGCGTTGGTCAAGTCTTCGTAGTAGCCGCGTTCGAGTATTTTTGTGTCGCGTTCGTTAAGGCGCTCAGGATGCTTCAGGTCGTCGACGATCTCAAAGGCGCGCGGTGAGAACGCAAGCACCAGAGGGCGTCGTCCAATGCCAAGAACAACCGAAGTAACCACGATGAGCAGAATCATCTGCGGCCAGAATTTGTGGTTGGCGTTCTTTGCGGCGCCGCGTGCGTCTGTGGCTAATCGCGATGTGTGACCGACGCAAAGACTGGCGACGCCAATGGTAAGTAGCACGCCCAAGGTTGCGACCACGCTCTTTGTGTTCGCATTGCCGAAGTGCGACATCAGTGTCGTCCAGTCGGACCATGTCGGCGAATTCCAGAGCGTCCAGAGGATGCAGAGGAAGGCGAACATAGTCATCGCACAGCCAGCACGGAAAAGCTGTGAGGCCAGGGATGGTCTCGCGTTACCGAGGGTTTTCTTGCGGGTGACGCGGGTTTCGTAGACGGCCGTGACGGCTACTCCGATGGCGAGTATTCCCCAGAATGCGATGTCTCGCCACGTGATGGGGAAGTCGCCACAGATCCAAAACGTTTGGTATGAGTGCAGTAGCCAAGTGGCCGTGAACGCAAGCATGGTGGCTGCGATGATGGCGTTTGCGGGGCTGAACACGCGCTTCATCTGGAAATACAGCGGGTTGAAGAACAGTTTGAGAATGAACTCTTTCCAATAGATGTTGATGCGACGCCAGAAGTCGCTGAAGCTTGAAGAGAGCAAATACAGGTGATTGGTTTCGGAGAGATTGAACCCGAACAAATGAAGCAGGCCGACGATCAGGTGGAATGTGCCCGAAACTTTGAGGTAGAGCAGATACGTGGCCAGCGCGAATTGCAGCGCGCCAAACCCATCGGTGATCGTTGTAGGATCGATGAGGCCGACCTGATAAACGAGGCGGTACGCCAGCAGCTGCATCACGCCGCGGAAGATCCAATGGATGCCAACTTGATAGATGCGGTTGGCGTCGTCGTTGTAGTGACTGCGGCAGTAGGTGCGGTAGTCGACAACGGGGAACAATGGGAAGCACACATTCGGCAGCATGAAGAAATAGGAGAGGGCACGCCAAAAACCGAACGGGGCGGTCTTATGCTTGAGGTCGTAAAGGTAGACCATCAGGCGAAACATGAACATGCTGCCGAGGATAGGCCACACAGCGGGCGAGATCGGAGTGGTGAATACGGACTTGCGCATCAACGCCAATGTGCCGGCGATGGCGATAATCAGAGCAACACGTGCGTTGAAGGGGATGGGGAGATGCGCTGCGCCGATGAGAACAAGGCCTATCCCGACAAGCCACGCCGCATTCGCTGAGTCCATGATGTACGCGATCGCGCCAACTGACAGGACCGTGAAAAACGGAAGTCGGAACCGTTGCGGCAGCAGATGATTCACAATGAACCCGCCGAACGCGATGACCATTAACTGGAGGAACGCCTTGTTCTCAAGAGAGAATGTGCGGACGATCAAAATGATCAGCCCCAGTTCAAACGCGATGATCGCGGGCTTGATCTGGTTTGAAATGAACTGAACCAGCGCCGATTTTTCGATCGGTTCTGCGCGCACGGGTGACGGAGAAATTCCCGCAACGCTTTTTTCGATGACTTGTGAACTCACTGATTGCTCTTCGTATTGTTATCGCCCGTCAGCTTCGACAGGCGTTGGTTAAGGTATCCAAACAATTAACGGCCATCCGCGTGAAATGCTCCAGAGGGAAGCGCTCGCGATGCAGCTCCAGATAACCAAGGCCCGCCAGCAGGTGCGCGGGGGCGTCCGATACCTGGCATCCGAGGATGCTGCCATGTTGGCCCACTTCGAGTTTCAGGCGCGAGGCCGATAGTCCAGTGGCGCGAGCAAAACGCACGAGGTCGAAGAACGCATACCCTTGCATGATCGCGCCTGGCCAATCGATGACCACAAAACGATTCGGCCAGGAATTCTCCGCCCGCCCCGTGACGTTGTTCACGTCGATGAGGATGTTACCGTCCCAGAAGTCGCCGTGCATCAGGACGTGAGCGGGAGTCCATTGACCGTTGCGCAGGCGTTGCAAGGTGACTGCGGCAGCGGAACGAATTGCGTCGGGCATAGCGTCGTGTTGGGAGAGATGCCGTAGCGGCTCGATGAATGCGTCTTCGCGCTCGCGTTCTGAAGGCTCGCGTCTTGTTCTTTCGGTCGCGTCGCGCAGCCATTTCAAAACGCCGGGAATCACTCGATGTCGCTGAATCTTGCGCCAGAGTTTGTTTGAGCTAAGCGGTTTGGCGTAGGGAAGCACGGTGTAGGAAAGTCCGAGGACTTCGCCTTCCTGAATCGGCGTCATGATGACGCGGCCGAGCTCGTTACCGAGAAGCGCTTTGGCGGAGCGAGCGCGCGACATTCCGCGTTCGACGAGTTTGGGAGAAGTCGGCGAGGAGCAGAGAACGACGGCTGAGGGTCGACCCTGCTTGTCGCGAACCAACCATTTAGTCACGTAGTCGGTGATGAGGTGTGCATTTGGTACGTCGCGGGTATCGAGCAAGGTGAGGGAGCCAATTCCATTTTTGCCCAAGGGTGAAGTCGAAATCAACGCCGCAACTTCACTGCTGAGGTCATCGACACTCAGATTGCGCGTAGCGGTGGGTGCGTCGGCGCGATTATTCACGGGCGGCCTGAGCGACGCTGGTGAGAATCCAGCGATCGTGGATGGTCCAGCGTCCTTCATACGAGGCGTCCGGTTTTGTTGTTGTTGCGAGATCGGGACAGCGCGGCTTGATGGTGAACGTGTGGCGACCCAGGTCGATCGCCACATCGTGAAACTCGAGAAACCGTCGATGTCCGGGATACCAACACTTGTAGAACGACTCCTTCGCGGAAAACAGAACTTTGGCAAATAAACCCCGTGAGCATGCCTCAATCGACGAAAGCCAATCTCTTTCACGATCCGTCAGAACAATCGGCCAAAGGTCCGATTCAAGGTCAACGGCTGGCTCAATGTCGACTCCGATGCCACGTAGTTCTTTTTCCCACGCGACGGCGACGAGGCAGTAGTCTTTGCTATGTGCGATCGAGCCGACGATGCCTTCGGGCCAAACGGGGCAACGGTTTTCGTCTGCGGGAATGACGCCGTTTTCGACACCGAATTGCGTCAATAACTTCCGTGCGTTTTTTCTCCCCGTGGCAAACTCAGCGATCCGTTTCGGCAGAGCTTGACTTACGCAAGCGTTTTCAGCCGAATTAAGGTCACCCCAGTGGCCGTCAATCTCGGTCAACAGTGACTGGGCCGGCGGTTGTACCACGGCAGCTAGGACATCATTCCATCCATCGAGCGACACAAGCTTTTTCTGATTTCCTATTTCGTATCCGGAACTAGCCAACGTCGATGATGTCACACTTCATCCCGTATGCTTAATGTGCTGCAACCAAAGCGAGCGGTTGCGTAGCCTCTGCACTCGTCAGGCATTGACGTAGCTTTTGGGCCATCACGCGGACATTGGGCTCCAGCACCATGCTGTCATGGTCGCCGGGGACTTCAAACACTTCGACGCGGTCAGCGTACTTACCCCAGCCGTTGTCGTGGAAAATAAACTCTTTTTGGCTATTCAAAACCCTGCCGGGGCCGAGCTTAAAGGCTTCGTCGAGTTTCGGGCGGAACAGCGAGATCGTGCCTGGGAAATATCGCACGTCGTACTTTGGCAAGGCGCGATAGAACGCGTCCTTGATCGCTTCCGAACGGAACTCGGCCGGGTGCATTTCGCCGTTGGTCTTAACTGCCCCGTTGCGCTTTTTCTTCTCCCACGCGATGCGGTTGCGGGCCCATTCCGTGATGTACGAGGTTCCCTGACGGCGCAGACGTTGCCAGTGAATCTGAATTTTGTCGCTGGAACTGAGCGGCGGTGACAGCGGCAGGGGAGTATCAAGCAGCACGAGGAGGTTGACCTGTTCGCCTTCAGCCAGCAATCGCTGGGAGATTTCAAACGCAGCAATTCCACCGCCTGAGAACCCGCCCAGCAGGTATGGACCGTTCGGCTGAATCGTGCGGATTTCCTTCAAATAATCGTCCGCCATTTCCTCGAACGTTTCGTGCGGCAGATCGTCGCCATAGAGCCCACGCGCCTGCACGCCGTAAAACGGCCGGTCGGTGCCAAGCAGGTGGGCGAGGTGGCGGAGGTTGAGCACGTTGCCAAACATGCCGGCGATGAGGAAAAAGGGCGTCTTGTGGCCCGGGTCCTTTGGATGCATCGGGACAAGGTGCTTGTAGCGTCGTTCCTGCGATTCGGGGACGGCTTCTCGTGGTGCGCCGTCGGTACCGATGGTAGCGCGGATCATGTCAGCACATCGCTCGACGGTGGGAGCCTCGAACAGTACTGAGATTGGGTACTCCACCTGGAACGCCTTCTTGATTCGGGCGAACAGGCGAACTGCGATGAGCGAGTGGCCGCCGAGATCGAAGAAGCTGTCGCGAACGCCGACGGATTTCACGCCGAGCAGCTCTTCGTAGAAACCGACGAGAGTTTTTTCGATGTCGTCGCGCGGTTCGACGTATTCGCTGTCCAGCGCGGGACGATCAAACTTGGCAGAGGAATCGGTAGACTTTGCTTGAAACGTCATCGAATTGGCCTGATTCATCAGGTCTTCGAGGCCAAGCGAACTCACCACGACTTCGGGCAGTCGACCATGCGAAAGGATTCGAGATAGTGCTTCGACGCCTTCCTGCGGACGAATGCCTTGGCGAAGATTGTTGCGGAACGCCTTCTCCGGGCCGGAGAGCTGATGATCGCTGCCGTCGCCGGTGGGTTCCATTTCGACTTCCGACGGCAACGGTTTTCGCGAGGCTGCGAAATCGACTTCGCTGGTGACGCGCTTCATCGAGAACTCTTCGATTTCGACGAGCACGCGGCCGTTCGCGTCGGCGATGACGATGTCGAACGATACAAACTCGCGATCGCCCTTGCTGTCGCGCGTTTTGATCCAGCTAACTAGATTGGCGCTCAACGCTCCGTGAACGCGGATCGATTTGTACGAAATGGGCACCCACAGCGTCTTGCCGATTTCGTAGCCCGCGACGGAATCCATCGCGAAGCCGGTCGCATAATCGAGAAGGGCAGGGTGCAGCAGATACTCTTTGAGATCGCTGGCGAATTGATTGGACAAATTCAGCCGTGCGACGGCTTCGTTCTGGCCGTAGCTGACCTGACGCAGTACGCGCCACCTCGGACCGAAGCGGAGGAAGTCTTCCTGCCGTGAGCGAATGCCATTCGAGTCTTCGGGTGTGCGACGCACATTGCAACGAGCGTCAATCGTGGCGATCGGTAATGATTTCGGCGTGGGCAAAGCGTGGAGCAGGAGCTTGCACTGGGCATGCGTCTCCCAGCCGAATCGCCCGCCATCCATTGCACATTTGCTTTGGACTTCGAAGGAGTAACCCGCGTCGGTCCGTCGCAGTCGTACGCGGACTTCCTTCGGCGCATCGTCGGCCACAGCCAGTGGGCGGAAGAAATACAAATCGCTCACTTCAAACGAACCGTTTTCGCCGCATTCAGCCAGGGCTGCGCGGGCAAGTTCGATGAAGCCCGTGCCCGGCATGATCGCGTGGCCGCTCTTGGTGCGATGTTCATCGAGAACCCAGAGCGCAGACGGACTGTATGTCGCGCGGAGTTCGGTCTTCCCTTTGCCATCGGTGCTACGCGTGTTGAACAGCGGGTGTGTGGCGGGTTCCTGCGGGGCTGATTCACCTCCGTTGTTCATGCGCGAGGCGGCTTCGGCGGCCATACCTATTTCGTTCCACACGCCCCAATTCACGGCGACGGTCAGTGTGTTGGAGTGATCCGCGCGATGCTGGGCATATGCATTGAGGAATGCATTCGCGGCTACGTAGTCCACCTGGCCTGCGGGGGCGATGACGGAGCTGGTTGACGAGAACAGCACGAGGAAATCGAGGTCCGCGTCGCCGAAGAGAGAATCGAGGACAAGTGTGCCGTGCACTTTGGGTGCGAAGACTTCTTCGATTTCCGCCTGGTTCTTGACCATAATTAGGTCGTCGTGCAGGACACCGGCTGCGTGGATGACGCCGTCGATGCGACCGAAACGCTTGCGTGCGTCGAGAGCGGCTTGTCGCATTTGCTCCAGATCGGTGACGTCGGCTGCGACCGGCATCACTTCGGCGCCGAGCGATTCGAGTTCCTGCACGGCTTTGATCTGTCGACGCGTACGCTCAGAGATTTTGTTTTTGCCGTTGCGACCATCCCAATCGACGCGAGGCGGGAGTCCATTGCGACTGACGAGGATGAGCTTGGCGCGAGCGGTTCGCGCAAGATGTTCCGCCATGACCAATCCGATGCCGCCGAGTCCTCCGGTGATCAGATAGACGCCGCCGGGCTTGACACGACTGGCGATTTCCTCGCCCGTTGCCTGCACGTCGCACTGTTCGAATTGCTGAATGAAGCGACGACCATCGCGATAGGCAACTACGGGATTCGAATCCTCAGCCAGCACATCGGCTTCGAGGAGTTCGATCACACGGTCCATATCGACGGGGGCAGTCTTCTTGCGGTTCCAGCGTTTTTGCGCGCTTTCAAGCGTGATGTCGATGCTGCTGCAATCGAGGCCGGGGAACTCGCGCGGGATGACCTTGCACGGTCCAAGCACAGTGGATTTTTCAGGATATCTCAACGGTTCACCGCTCACGCATTGCATGCCGTTGGAAATAACGGTTAGTCGCGACGTGCCTTGCACGCCTTCTTCTGCTAGTGCCTGTCCGAGGAAGAACAAGCTGTAGAAACCACGCTCGAGGTTGCGGTGGAAAAAGCTGGAGCCGGGTCGGAAGCTTTCGTTCGCGGTCACCAACCACAGATGCACGATTCGCGACGGCACCTTACCGGAGGCGACGAGATCGCGCACGAGGCGGTCGTAACCTTCGCGGCCTTGCTCGGGCGAAAGGAAGAAGTTGGACGCGTTGGCTGCGTAGTAGGCATCGCCTTCGTGAACGCGCAGGACTTCAATGCCGCGATTTTGGAGTCGCTCGGCCAATTGCTCGCCGACGCCTGCGTCATCCATAAACATGAGGACGCACGAGGGTTTTTCCTTGGTAATTCGCGAGGCGGAGATTTCCTTCCAAACCGGCTGATAGAACCAATCGTCGAGATTCTCGGAGCGTTTGATCGACGAGAAATCTTTCGGTCGCTCGGCTGAGACTTTGCCCGGTTCGATCCAGTATTTCTGGTGCTGAAACGCGTAGGTCGGCAGGGGGATTCGGCGACGTGTCTCGCCTTTCCACAGCGTCGTCAGATCGACGGGCGCGCCTGCGGCCCAAAGTTGGCCCAACGATGTCAGGAAGTAAGCGGCGTCGGAAACTTTTTCTTCAGGGTGTCGCGTGGTTGCGATGACGCTTTGGCCTGGCTTCATGTCGGGGTGCTGCTTCGCGAGTGAGCCGAGCGTTTTGCCGGGCCCGACTTCGATGAAGATACGACCCGGTGTTTGCAGAAGCGTGCCGACGCCGTCGCCAAAGTGAACGGTGTGGCGCAGGTGCTGTACCCAGTAATCGGGGTTCGTAGCTTCTTCGTTCGTAATGAACTTGCCCGAGCGATTCGACAAGAACGGAATCTGCGGAGCGTTGAGCTTAATGCTGCGAAGGTACGCGCCGAAGTCGGCCAGGATTGGTTCGAGCAAACGCGAATGGGCTGCGATGTTGATCGGGATGCGCTTGGCTTCAATGCCGCGTGCGGTCAGTGTCTTGTGCAATTCCTCCAGGTCTTCATCGCGACCTGAGGCCACGCAGAACTCGGGACTATTAACCACCGCCAGGTCAAGCTTGTCTCCCAGCAGGGCACGAAGATCATCGGGCTTGAGCGGGACGGTGATCATGCCGCCTGCGGGCACCCGTTCGAACAATTGGCCGCGCAGCGTTACCAATCCCAAAGCATCCGGGAATGACATCACGCCGGACAAACAGGCTGCGGTGTTCTCCCCGAGACTGTGACCGATCAGAGCGTCCGGCTGAATTCCCCACGACATCAGGAGTTTCGCAAGCGCATATTCGAGAATGAAGATCGGCGCGAGCTGGACGGATGGACGCTGTAGCAGTTTCGCAGCGGCCTCAAACTTATCAGGAGTTGGGAAAACGGTGCCGCGAACGTCGAAGTCGACCTTAGGTTGCAGCAGGTTGAACCCGTTGTCGACGATCTCGCGGAACAGCGGCTCGCTGTCGTACAGGTCCTTGCCCATGTTCGGGTATTGCGCGCCGCCGCCGGGGAACATAAAGACAACCGATGGTTTGCCGGGCGTTACTTTGTGCGTGAAGACGCGACGCGGATCGTTGGCTTCGAGAATTTCGATGGCTTCGGATCGACTGCGACAGGCAAGTACGCGACGCTGGTCAAATGCTTTGCGGCCAACGTGAAGCGTGTACGCAACATCCGCCAGATCCACCTCAGGTTGTTCATTCAAGAACGCGGCAAGCTTCTTGGTGGCCGCATCGAGCGCGGTGCGGTTTCGCGCGGACAGCGTGAGTAGTTGGAACGGTCGCTTGGATGGAACGCTCTGCGTTGCCTCAGGTGGTTCCTGAACGATCGCGAATGCGTTGGTGCCGCCGACGCCGAGTGAGTTCACAGCTGCCCGGCGAGGTTCTGCACCGGCTTTCCAATCCTTGAGCTTGTCATTCACGTAGAACGGGCTGGAGCGGAAATCGATCGTGGGATTCGGAGCCTGGTAATTCAGGCTGGGCGGCATCTGCTTGTTTTGCAGCGAAAGTACGGCCTTCGTAAGACTCGCAACGCCCGCGGCTGTGTCGAGGTGGCCGATGTTTGTTTTGACGGAACCGATGCCGCAAAAACCGGTTCGCTGGGTCGACTGGCGGAACGCCTGAGTCAACGCAGCCACTTCGATCGGGTCGCCGACATAGGTGCCAGTGCCGTGGCACTCAATGAGACCGATTGAGTCGGGGCTGACACCTGCGAGTGCGAGCGCCTCAGCCATCGCGGCTGCCTGGCCGTCCACGCTGGGTGCGAGATAGCCGACTTTGCCGGCGCCGTCGTTGTTGATCGCGGAACCCTTCCAGATCGCTCGGATCGGATCGCCATCATTCAGCGCGTCTTTCAGACGTCGCAGAACCACAACGCCAGCGCCGCTGCCGAAAATCGTTCCCTGTGATCGATGATCGAAAGCGCGACAATGGCCGTCGGGCGAGAGAATCTCACCTTCGTGGTACATGTAACCGCGATAGTGGGGGAGTTCGATCGTCACGCCGCCCGCGAGGGCCATATCGCACTCGCCGTTGAGCAAGCTCTGGCAGGCCATGTGTGCCGCTACGAGTGAGGTAGAGCATGCCGTCTGAACGTTTATGCTAGGGCCTGTAAGATTGAAAAGGTACGACACGCGTGTCGAGAGAAAGTCCTTGTCGTTGCCGGTGTGTCGCAGAAGAAAGAGGCCGACTGAGTCCACCAGTTCCGGGTTGGACAGTAGATTGAACATGAAGTACGCGCCCATGCCGCAACCGGCGTACACTCCGACGGTTCCTTTGAACGATTCGGGCGTGTAGGTGGCGTCTTCCATCGCTTCCCACGCGCACTCCAGAAAATGGCGGTGCTGCGGGTCCATGATGGCTGCTTCCTTCGGGCTGAAGCCGAAGAACTCGGCATCAAAGTGCTCCATGTCTTCGAGCACGATGCCGGATTTGACGTAGCGGGAATTCTGCAGCACGTCGGGCGAGACGCCGTGCGCGAGGAGCTCTTCATCCGTGAACGTGCGGACGGACTCGACACCATCACGCAGGTTGCGCCAATACTCGCGAACATTACGCGCGCCGGGCACGCGAAGAGCAGTGCCGATGATGGCGATGTCACTATCGCTGACTTGATCAGGTTTTATCTTGTACAACATTCCAAAAGACTCGAATGTCGAAAACTAACCGCCCTGCAACGCACGACGACGCTGCATCGATTGCCGGCGCAGCTGTGCACGATCGGTGCTTTGCTTGACTCGGCCATCGACGCCGCCGGAACGCATGAATTCCGCGAACGAGCGAATGGTTGGAAAACGATACAGATCGGTCAACGCGACCGGCGTTTCCATGACTTCCTTCAGGCGGCGATGAATACGAACGACGAGTAACGAATGCCCGCCGATGTCGAAGAAATTGTCGTCGACCCCTACGCTCTCGATGCCGAGTGTTTCCTTCCACAAGGCGGCGATGGATTGCTCCATCTCATCCGCGGGCGGTGTTGATGCCGCGGTCGGGCGAGCTTCGCGCGATTGGGGAGCGGGCAGGGCTTTGCGATCGACTTTGCCGTTCGGCGTCAGCGGGAACTGGTCCATGACGACAAAGTGGCCTGGGACCATGTAATCGGGAAGATTCTTCTTCAGCGATTCGCGCAAGGTCGGCGGCGAAATAGAAGCGCCGTTGCTGACCAGATAAGCTACAAGGCGCGGATCGCCGGGCACATCTTCGCGAACCATGACCACGGCTTCGCGGACAGATTCCTGAGCGGTCAGTTGCGATTCGATTTCGCCCAGCTCGATTCGATAGCCGCGGATTTTCACCTGGAAGTCGTTGCGGCCAAGGAACTCGATCACGCCGTCGCTTCGATAGCGGGCGAGGTCGCCGGTGCGATACATGCGTGCGCCAGATACGCCGCAGAATGGATCGGGCACGAAACGCTCGGCAGTCAGCTCCGCGCGATTGTGGTAGCCGCGCACGACGCCGTCGCCGCCGATGAACAACTCGCCGGGCACTCCGGGGGAAACAGGTTTTCCGTTCTTATCAAGAATGTAGATGCGTGTGTTGGCGATCGGGCGGCCGATCGGAACGTGGGCGTCGCCATTCAAATGGTGCGTGGTCGACCAGACGGTTGTCTCGGTCGGGCCGTACATATTGGTGATTTTGCAGGAAGGTAGTTCCTGAAGGTCGCGTGCAAGTGCGGCTGGGAACGCTTCGCCACCGATGAACAGATTGCGGATCGAACTTAACGCTTCCTTCGTTTCGTCGTTCATCAGCAACATGCGAGCCATCGACGGTGTGCACTGCATGTGCGAGACCTTGTGCCGACGGACCTGCGCGGTGAAGGAATGGTCCTGGCCATTGGTCGCGGTCGGCTGAAGTGCCTGACCAGTCAACTGGCGGAGCTTATTCAGATGTTTCAGACTGTCGAGCACGACCTTGGTGTCGATGCCGAAATCGATCAGGCAGGCTACGTCATCCACGCCGATGGTCTTGAGCTTGTCGATCATCTGCACGCACGATTCCGGCGTGCCGAACAAGCCGCTCGTTTCGTAGTAGCGCAGGAAGGCGTATTCAAGAATGGCGTCAGTTTCTTCGGGCGTCAGCGAACTGAGGTCGATGTCGTCCGGTTTGCTGTCCGCACCCTGCGGGCGCTTGAAGGCCGGGAACGACCACGCGAACTGTTTCACGAGATTGACCGACGCACGGAGATATTCCTTCAACGGCTCCTTGCAAACTTGCCGCACTTCCTCTTCGTTCTCGCCTACGAACGTATGCAGCATCAAGGTCACCTTGCCCGAGTTGGGATCGTGGCCATTGTCTGCCAGCGCCTGACGATAGATTCGAATCTTGTCAGCCACTTCGTCGACCGATTGACCCAGCAGGTGAGTCAAAACGTTCGCGCCGATCGCACCAGCGAGGCGATAGGTATCCGGATTACCGGCGGAGGTGATCCAGACGGGCAGCTCCTTTTGAACCGGACGCGGCAGGGTGGTTCGCGGAACCATGTCGCCATGTGGTCCTTGGAATTCCAGTGACTCGCCGCGCCACAATCGGCGGACGACATCCACATCGCGGACCATGACCTTCTTGTTTTCCTTGAAGGATTCCGGTCGTAATACGAAGTCGTGCGGCTGCCAGCCGGACGCGAATGAAATGTCTACGCGGCCGTTAGATAAATTGTCCACGACCGCCCATTCTTCTGCGACTCGAATCGGATGATGCAGCGGGATGACACAACTGCCCGCACGGATTCGGATGTTCTTTGTCACCGCAGCCACAGCCGCGCCCAGGACCGATGGATTGGGGTACGGTCCGCCGAAAGCGTGGAAGTGTCGCTCGGGAGTCCACACAGCCGCGAAGCCGTTGGCATCACCGAATCGTGCGGATTCGAGCAAGAGTTCGTATTTTCTTGGTCCGGGTCCGTCGTCGTTGCCCCAAAAGTACAGACTGAAATCGATCGGACGATTTACTTTCGACGTAACGGTCGCGGTGGCGCTTTGCGTTCGATCGCGATCGAGAAAGAGGACGACCTTGAAGCCGCGGGCGAGCGTCCAGAACAATTCGAGAACTGAAATATCGAACGACAACGTCGTGACCGCGAGCCATGTTCCGGCTGGGTTGTGCTGAATGTTGGCATCCATGCCGGTGAAGAAGTTCACCACGTTGCGATGCTCGACCATGACGCCTTTGGGCTTGCCCGTCGAGCCAGAGGTGTAAATCACGTACGCCAGATTGGTCGGCTTGATGGAAACTGGATTACTCGGCGGCGCGGTCTTTGCGATCTGCTGCCAATCGGCGTCGATTCGGACGATGCGCGCATTTGACTTCGGCGCATCAGCCAACAAATGGTTTTGAGTGACGACAACCGGTGCCTTCGAATCTTCGAGCATGAACGCGAGGCGATCGCGCGGGAAGGCCGGGTCGAGCGGAACGTAAGCGCCGCCCGCCTTCATGATTCCCAGTGCGCCGACCATCAGATCGAGTGAACGCCCAACAAAAAGACCCACGAGAACATCTGGCCCGACACCCAAGGTTCGCAGATAAGCGGCGAGGGTGCTCGCGCGAGTGTTCAATTCGCGATAGGTCAGAGAATTGCCTTCGAAAACAACGGCAATGGCGTCAGGCGTTTTCGCTGCCTGCGCTTCGAACAATTGATGCAGGCACGCATCCTTGGGATAGGCTGCGTCGGTCTTGTTCCACTGGATCAATATCTGATCCCGCTCGGAAGCGGAGAGAATATCGTGTTCAGCGATGGCTTTTGCAGGATGCTCGGCGATGCTGCGCAGAAACGTCGTGAACTGCTTCGAAAGCGATTCGATTGCTTCGAGCGAATACACGTTCGCGTCGAATTGAATGTCTGCCTCTGGTTTGGATTCGGAAATCCTGAGTGACAGCGACGGTCTCGAAAACAGCGAATTGTCGTTCAGCAAGTGCGAATGCGCCTTCGATAGATCGGCGACCAAATCGATGCCCACGGGAAGGGCACTTGGGCCGTTCGCGCCGAAGCGTGTTTTGATGTCGGGGAAGCGTGCGACGACATCCTTCAGCCAGGACCCCTTTTGTCGAACGCGCGTCAATTCCTCGGCGATGCTCTTTGAAGCCTCACCAAAAGTAAGCTCGGTCTTAACGCTGACGCGCAGGAAAACAGACGAGTTGACCCACGATTGATTCGCTTGGGTCGCAGCGGTAAACGCCGAGTCGGAAAATGCTAGGTCGAATTCGTCCTTCTGGCCGATTCGCCCCACAAAGAACGCGAACGCTGAGGCCAGTGAATCTGCGAACTTCCCTTGATTAAGGGTTCGAGCCACCTCGTTAGGAATTTCAACGCCTGCTCGTTGCCACGACGCGGATGCACATGGGCACGCATCAGCTCTGGCCGTTGGAATCTCAATCGGCTCTACCCGCGACAAGCGACGAACCCAGAAACTCTCCGACTTGCAAAGCGTGGCATTCAGATTCGTCAGATTCTGCCGGTCGTTTGAATTCAGTTGATCCAGCGATTGGCCTACGCGAAGCTCCTGACGCTGGGCGGCTTCGGAAACAGAGACTTCTTTGCCGAGCAGCGTAGCAAGGCCAGTTATTGCGAGGTTGCCGCGTCCGGTGGCTAATATGATTCGATCGTGCTCGATGCTAACCACCGTTCCGGGGTTGGCGGAACTCTGTTCGTCATCGACCACGGCACGTGTAACGATGAACGGTTCGTCGATGAGGAGCAGCTTGGCTGTGCCCACCGGGTTGTCATAGCGGCCGAAGTCGAGAGCGCGAACGAGCGCTTCCAACTCTTCCGCCGGTTTAGACCAGTCGAGCAAGCACGCCGCATCCGGGCGATCGTGTCGCGCGAAAACTTTGTGCTGTGAAAGATCTTGCTTGCGCGGTGTCGTTGTGCCATTCGCCAGTTCGTCAACGAGTTCAGCAAAGGTCTCGATGCCAGCTTCGAAGCAGCGTGTGTTCAACGACAGTGCTGTCTCGCCGGGCGCGACATCGAAGAGACTTTGTTTGAGTATGTCGCCCTGGTCGACTTGCGAAGTCATCACGTGCCACGTGATGCCGTAGGACGGCTCGCGGTTGAGCAACGCCCAGACCGGCGCGTTCAAACCCGCGTAGCGGGGCAACGGTCCATCGTGAAAATTGATTGCGTGTTTTCGCGGCGTCTTGATGACCTCTTCCGAGAGGACGCCGAGGTGCGTGATGCTGAATAGAAAATCAAACGGGTTGGACTTCAGCAACGTCAGATAATCAGATTTCGTGGAGGCTGTGCGGATTCCGTGCTGCTTTGCCCACGCGATGATTCGCGGCGTATCCGATATGATTCCGAGAATGTTGTGCTGACGGGCGTATAATATCTCACTGCATTCAATCAGCAGTGAATCCCCCCCAATAATGAAGCAATTGAAACCAGCCATTGACCCACCGCGGCCCCAGCAAAACCGGAGGTTGTATCGACCAAACCCAGCTAGGCGTGAACTGTGCAACACCCTCCAGCAGCGAGGGGATATGGTATCCGATTGCAGGCGTGGATGCTACTTTGCGGACCTAATTTCATCTGTCGCGTTGATCGCTGCCAACAGCGGCGCTTCGATCGGTAAGTAGGTACAGCTATTGCTACACAGGGAAGATACGCTCGATCTTGGAAGCCATGTCGGGGGTAACACTCATCGAAACGGACTTGAGCGTTTCTTCTAGTTGGCGAACGGAAGTTGCACCCAGGATAACACTGGTCAGGTGAGATTGAGATAAGAGCCAGGCGATCGCCAATTGGGCCGGGGTCGCGCCCGTTTCCGACGCCAACAGACTGAATCGTTTCACGCGATCTCGGTTAGCGGGCGTAAGAACTTCTTCTAACCATTTCGTAGTCGCGCCGCGGCTTCCGGCGGGAATACCATCCTGATACTTGCCGGTCAAAAGACCGCCCGCAAGCGGACTCCACGTCATCAAACCCATGCCCAGCTTCTGTGTCGTCGGGACGATCTTCTTTTCGATCCAACGGAATACAAGGCTGTACTGAGGTTGTTCAACGATGGGTGCGTACCCTCCGAGTTCCTTCGCGACAGTGTGCGCTGCCTGAATCGTCTTTGGCTGCCACATGCTTGTGCCCCAGTAGAGGATCTTGCCGCATCGAACCAGATCGCTCATCGCTGCGACGGTTTCTTCTAGCGGCGTCTCAGGGTCTTCGCGATGGCAGTAGTAGATGTCGAGGTAATCAGTCTGGAGATTTCGCAGCGAGCGATCGACGCTTTCCATGATGTGTTTGCGACTGAGGCCTCGGTCTGTGATGGCGTCGCTCATCGGCCAGAAGACTTTGGTGGCGATAACGAGATCGGATCGACGGAGGTTCTTCAATGCGTGGCCGGCAACTTTCTCTGCTTCGCCTTTCGCGTAGACGTCAGCAAGATCGATTGAGTTGACGCCGTGATCGAGCGCACAGCGAATGATCTCGCCCGATGCCTTTGCGTCGACGGAGTTGCCGAACGTCAGCCATCCGCCAATGGACAGGGAACTTACTTTGAGGCCGCTGTTTCCAACTCGGCGGTATTCCATGATTCAAACTTCTCCGGCGCCTGATGCGTTCCGCGCACAAACACGCTGTGGCGGATCGTATCCCAGAAGAACCACGGAGGGAATGAAGTCTCGCGAAACATGAGCAGGTCGCGTGTGCGGCCCAGTGCTGCGCCCGTCATGAACAAGAGATCGGCGAAAGCGGTGTAAGGAAGGCCATGGTGCTTGAGGAAATATCGTCGGCGCGAATCAAACCAGTAACGGGGTTTTCTGCCCGGGCGCTTGTGGCGAATGGTTACGCCGGAGCTGAAACCGACGAGGTGCACGATGCGACTCTTAGGAATATGCCAGCAAGTCCAGCCTTTGTTACGCGCACGGCGAATGTAATCCGTTTCTTCGAAGTACAGGAAGTAGTGTTCGTCCATGAGGCCGATTTGCTCGACCACCTCGCGACGGATGATCAGGAACGCACCGGAAACCCAGTCGATTTGATGGTTTTCATCCGAGATGGGTACTCGACAAATCTGCTTTCGAAAAAGTCGATCAATCGGCCCAAGTTTGGCATTCGAGGCAAGCTCGTTGAGTGCGTTGGGAAAACGAAAGCAGCAATGCTGCGGCGTGGCGTCGGGGTCCTCGCTGCGACCGCCGGCTAGCCCCACGTCGGGGTGCTCCTCCATAAACTCAAGGAGCAATCGAATCGCGTCTTTGCGAACAAGTGTGTCTGGATTTAATAACAGAAAGTAATCTGCGACGCCGCTGGTTTCCTGAAGTCCCAATCGAACACCGAGATTGTTTCCGGCGGCAAATCCAATGTTACCGCCTGCGCCGGCGACAGAAGCCCAGTCGTGCCATTCTTCGTTGTTGATGGCATCAGCAATCAACTTTTCGGAACCGTCGCGAGAGTCGTTATCGATGACTTGAACGAAGAATCCGGGCGTTGCGTCAGCCACTTCGCTGAGCGATTTCAAGCAATCAACGACAAGCGGTCCGACTTTGTAGTTGACGATGACGATCAGGATTTTCGGATTCACGTGTAATTACTCAAACCAAAATCTTGTCTGACAAACGAAGTAACTTTTTTGATAGAATAATCGGCTCAAAATCTGGACTTTGGCGAATAGGCGAATTATAGTGTTCCGATATTCCCGCATATACGCACGTTCGGTCCAGGAGAGGCGTCTTATCGGCGGCTGGGGGGACTGAGCGAAGGAACTAGAACGTGTGCACCGAACCAAGAGGGGACTAAGCGACTTCGGACGTTG
This sequence comes from uncultured Phycisphaeraceae bacterium, assembly GCA_964494205.1. Lineage (GTDB taxonomy): Bacteria > Planctomycetota > Phycisphaerae > UBA1845 > UBA1845 > JBBTCX01. The sequence continues at coordinate 272,026 of CAZBRD010000003.1, forward strand.
GACTCGGCTGGGTATCGCATGGCGCGGTAATCTCATTTGTTCAACGTAATCTAGGACATTCCTAAGCAACATGGCCAGTAACCTCGGTTGCCAGGCCCATGCCGATATCGAACACTCTCTGGTGCCAGGACCAAAATTCAATCTGGGTAAAGTGGGTGGTGTAGATACTGCGCCATCTCACAGGGGGAAAGAAGCAATGAATCCGTCCACACACTCTGTGTCCATCTATCGGTTTGCGCGGTTGTTCTCGATTGCATCACTGGTTGCACTCTGCGCACTTGGTTGCAATTCTGTTCCGGGCAACTCTTCGCAATCCGACGACGATGGTCGCGACACGCTTCCCGGCACGATCGATGACGGCGGACCATCGGAAGAGGACTTCGCCTTCAGCACTGAAGCCGTCAATGACGCAAGGACCGAATGGGAATTCAGTGTCACGTCGGAAACGGTTGATCTGAGTGAGTTCACATTTACCTGGACGAAGGACGACGGGACGGAGTTTGTCGGCGCCACCGTTCTCATTACGTTTGATGAAGGCGGTCTGAATCACGTTCGACTTACTGTCCTCGACGCAGACGATCGAGAGCTCTTTGTCCGCAACATCGAAGTGGATGTACCGGAGGTCAACGTGCCTCCCGTGGCCAACGCGGGCGAGGATCGGGTCGCGCCGGAGAATGAAATCGTCTTCCTATACGGCGATGACAGCAGCGACCCTGAGGGCCGGACGCTCTCGTTTGTTTGGTCGCAGGTTTCAGGTCCGGAAGTCCTCCTTACCAATGCCGAGCAAGAGACGGCCACCTTCACTAGTCCGTTGGTTTCGGAAGATACTTCGTTTGAATTTCGCCTCGTGGTGAGCGATGGCGAGACCACCAATGAGGACAGTGTCACTATAACGATTCAGGATTCTGGGTCGGCGGAAGACGATCCGGACGTTGTCGAACCCGACCCCGATGATGGCGATGTGATTGACGACGCGGATAGCGATCCTACGCCCTGCGACGAAATTGATACCGACTCCGATGGTGTTTCCGATTGCGACGACGGCTGCCCGCAAGATTCTTCGAAGTCGTCTGCAGGTGCATGCGGCTGCGGTGTGGCTGACACCGATGCAAACGCCAATGGGATTCCGGATTGCGTGGATATTGTTGTTGCGCCCGATCCGGCGACGTTGAGCGTTTCAGCCGGCGCGGATACTTCGGTTGTCGAGGGCGCTTCAACGGTCCTCCTCGGTCTGGCGGTAAACGGTACACCGCCCTACACCTATACATGGAGCCCGTCTGACTATCTTGACGATGCGCAAAGTTCATCGCCGACAGCGACTCCGCCCGAGACGATGTCATTCACGCTTTCTGTCAACGATTCGCTCGGCAACTCGGCCCAGGCGAGCGTTAACGTCGTAGTCGTTGCGCCGCTGGTCGCGAATGCGGGTCCGAATGTGACGATTCCGCCTGGCGGATCGACGCAATTAACCGGATCGGCTACGGGTGGATTCACGCCGTATACCTACACATGGAGCCCGCAAAGCGGTCTCAGTAATCCGAACATTGCCAACCCGGTCGCTACGCCAAACAGCACGCGCACTTATACGCTGACTGTGCGAGATGTTTACGGGAGGTCGGCCAATGACGGCGTGCTCGTGACGGTTTCGAATTCAACGCTATCTGTCAATGCGGGCGCTGACGTGACGGTTCCGACCGGCGGTTCAACGCAGTTGGCTGCGATCGCAACCGGAGGTACTGCGCCATACACGTATCAGTGGACGCCGCAAAGCGGGTTAAGTAATCCGAACATTGCCAATCCCGTCGCGCAACCGAACAGCTCTCGCTCTTACACCGTGACGGTGACCGATGCCGCATCGAACACTGCGACCGATAGCGTGTATGTCACGGTCTCAAACTTCACCGCCAACGCGGGAGCGGATGTAACAATTACGTCGGGCGGCTCGACGACACTCACCGGTAGCGCATCGGGCGGAACGACGCCGTACACATACCAATGGAGTCCGTCTACGGGTTTGAATAATTCGAACATTGCGAACCCTGTCTCGTCCACCACGATAACGAGAACGTACACGTTAACTGTCACCGATGCCCAGGCGCGCGTCGCGACAGACAGCGTAGTGGTGACGGTGGTCAACTTCACGGCCAACGCGGGCGCGGATGTGACGATTACGTCGGGAGGCTCGACGACACTCACCGGTAGCGCCTCAGGTGGGACGACGCCGTACACTTATCAATGGAGTCCGTCTACGGGATTGAATAATCCAAACATTGCGAACCCTGTCGCTTCGCCAACGACAACCCGGACTTACACCTTAACTGTTACGGACTCGCAGGCTCGCGTAGCGACGGACACTGTAGTGGTGACCGTAGTCAACTTCACGGCGAATGCTGGCGCAGACGTCAGCATACAAACGGGCGGTTCAACGACGCTCAGTGGTAGTGCCTCGGGCGGAACCACACCGTACACGTATCAGTGGAGCCCGGCAACGGGTTTGAATAATTCGAACATCGCCAGTCCGGTTGCATCTCCGACCACCACACGCACGTATACATTGACTGTTACGGACGCGCTAGCTCGTGTGGCGACGGACAGCGTGGTGGTGACGGTCGTCAATTTCACCGCGAACGCCGGACCTGACGTGACAATTGCAGTGGGTGGCAACACCACACTCTCAGGCAGTGCATCCGGTGGAAGCACGCCCTATACGTATCAATGGAGCCCGACGACAGGGTTAAGTAACGCACTCATCGCGAATCCCGTTGCGAACCCATTGGTTACTACGACATACACGCTCACGGCGCGCGATTCTCTAAATCGAGTTGCGACGGATACTGTGACAGTGACGGTACAGGCTGCCACGGCGGCGTTGTCGATAAACCCGACCTCGCTGACGTTCAGCTCAACGACGTCAACAGCCACGTTCAATGTCTGGAACTCAGGCGGTGGAACGCTAAACTACTCGCTCACGGATAATGCAAGCTGGCTGACTCTGAATCCGGTAAGTGGTTCGAGTACGGGTGAACAAGATGTCATAACCGCGACGGTAAACCGCACAGGTTTGACCGACGGTAGCTATGAGGCGGTGATAACAGTGACCCCCAGTGTTGGATCAGCGCTCACGGTGGCTGTAACGATGATCGTTGGCAATCCCGGTTTCGGGACGATGAGCACGGCCAGTCGTACGAGCGGTGTCGCACCGTTGGCCGTTTTCTTTGATGCGGTCAGCGCGTCGAGCGGCGTAGTGCAACCTTCGCTTGTGAATGGTCGCCGCGATTACGCCACGTTCCAATACCGCTGGAACTTTGGCGATAACGCGACTGCACGCTGGTCCACCGATAACGACCTGAAGAACGAAGCGTTTGGCCAGGTGGCTGCGCACGTTTTTGAAACACCGGGTACGTTCAACGTTACGCTGGCGGTCACGCAAGCGAACGGTGCGGTGCAGTCTTATCAGCAGCAGATCACGGTTACCGATCCTGAAGTTATCTATGCGAACAGCAGTCCGAGCATGGCTGAGCGCACGTTCTACGTGGCGACGGAAGGAGCGGACACGAACAACGGTTCGTTTAACTCGCCATTCCGCACGTGGAACCACGCACGAACTCGCTTGTTTGCGGCGGGCGGTCCGCGCAGAATTCTGTTGAAACGTGGTCAAACTTTCCAGAACACGACCAATTCGACCATCAGCAACCGAACCGGTCCCTATACGATCGGAGCTTATGGAACCGGTGCGAACCCCGTCCTCCAACACATGGGTACATCAGGAGAGGTGCTCGCGCTCGAAGCTACGGCGACCGATGTCAGAATGATGGACATCAACATCGTCGGAACCTCGAATGAAGGCAATGCGGTTCGCCCGGGCATCAATACGCTTATGTTGCGCTGCGGCATGTCGCAGCTTGGCAATGCTGTTAGCACTTCTGACTTGTTCGGCAATCGCGCCAGAAACTTCATTGTGGAGTGCAACATAAGCAACAATCAGCGTTACGGGATTTACTACAACTTCGGCGAGCACGTCGCGATCATGGGAAATACGATCGACGACGTGGCAGAAGAACACTTGCTGCGTTGCTACATCACGCACTCGACGATCAGCCACAACATTTTCCGCAACGGCCATACCAACAAACATCAGTTGAAGTTCTGCGGGTATTTTCCAACCGGCAACTCGGAGCGTGCGGCGGGTACGCCGACGGAGGCCGTTGAGCACTCGGTGATTTCGGACAATCGGTTTGAAAACTCGGGTCCGATCAACTGGGTGGTAACGATTGGCCCGGTCGATCAGAACAAGGATCAGCGAATCGAGAATTGCCTGTTCGAGCGCAACTACATGAGAGCGAGTACGGGCACTTCGGTCTTGCTCTATGGCAATAACAATTACATTACCGTTCGAAACAATATCTTCGACACCACAGGGGCGGATTCGAACACGGAATGCGTTCGCGTGACGCGTCGAGGCATCGAACCGGACCCGGTTGGTTATTCGATTTACAACAACACGATGTATCGATCCGGTTCAGGCAACCTGGTTCCAGTCCAGATCGCTTCGATGGCTCGTGACACCACGGTGCGCAATAATCTTGGTAGCGGTGCAGCGGGGACGATGATTTCCGGTTCGGGCGTGAATCTCACGCAGAGCAACAATTTGTTGACCAACTCGGCGGGGTTTGTGAACGCAGGCAGTGGCGATTTCCGTTTGCAGTCGTCCAGCCCGGCTATCGATGCAGGAACAAATATCCCCGGCGTCAACGTCGATTACGCCATCGGCCAGCGACCACTCGACGGCAACAACGCTGCCGGCGCTCAGTGGGATCTTGGTGCGTTTGAGTTCGGCAACCCGTAGTTGCTGTGGCCGATCAATTCTACGGGATTAGCAAACAACGAATAGAACGACGCGGCCAAGTCAAAAACTTGGCCGTGTTTTTTTCGGAGTTGCTTAATCGGGAAACTGGTTACGTTTTCGCGCTGTCTGTCGTCACGATTCCACACGCAGCTCGCACGTCGGCCATCACCGATTGTGCAACCGAGCGTGCTTTCCGCGCACCGACTGAAAGGATCGCCTCCAGCGCAGCCGGGTCGCTCTGCAACTTTTCACGCCGTTCTCTGGCTGGACCGAGTGTGCGCTCGACCACTTCCGCAAGCGCTTTCTTCGCGTCGCCATAGCCCATACCTCCGGCGCGATACCGTCGATCCATGGCTGCAACTTCATCGGCGGTGGCCATCAGTTTGTAAATAGCAAAGACGTTGCACGTATCGGGGTTCTTCGGTGCCTCGACCGGCGTGCTGTCAGTCTTGATGCCCATGATCGTTTTCTTGAGCACGTTCGGCGGGTCGAACAGGTTGATCGTGTTGCCGTAACTCTTGGACATTTTCTGGCCGTCGACGCCCGGAACAATGTGCGCCTCGTTTAGTTTCGGCTCCGGTCGCTTGAGCACCTCGCACTTGTACGTTTCGTTGAAGTGGGTGGCCATGTCCTGCGCCATCTCGATGTGTTGCAACTGATCCTTGCCGACGGGAACGATGTCGCTGCGATATATCAAGATGTCTGCGGCCATTAGCACCGGATAAGTGAAGAGTCCCATCGAGGGCGAGATACCTTTGGCGATCTTGTCCTTGTACGACGTCGCGCGTTCCAGCAAGCCCTTGCCGGTCACGGTAGAGAGTATCCACGCCAATTCGCAGACTTCCGGTACATCGCTCTGGCGGAACAAGCACGCCCTGCTCGGCTCGAGTCCCAGCGCCAAATAATCCAGCGCGACGTCGCGCGTCATCTCGCGTTGTTTCGCGGCGTCCTGCACGGTGGTCAGGGCGTGATAGTTGGCGATGAAAAAGAAACACTCGTTGCCGTGTTGCGCCTCGATGTGCTGCTTCATCGCGCCAAGGTAGTTTCCAAGGTGTAGCTTGCCGCTGGATTGGATTCCCGAGAGTACGCGCATGGTTCCTCTTTCTGTGAGCGATCGTTGGTCAGTTTCTTGTACTATGTTATCGGTCAAAATCGCCACGCAACACGCACTTGTCAACACGTCACCTCGGACGTGTCCTTTCGCCTGTTTCAACAATGGCGTGTCGTTATCGGCGAATCAGCATGGGCGGCTAAAGCGCCTGGTTAGCCGCGTCGAAAGTACTTTGTGAGGCTGATTTTCCATCGCTTGCGCGGACAGGCAGTCATTTCGTCTGACGCACCATTCGCCCGCGCGTTCACGCTCGCCGAACTTATGGTTGTCATGATCATCATCGTGACAATGTCGGTCATTGCGATGCCAAGGGTCTCCAATGCGCTGACGCTGCATCGTGTGGAAGCCGCCGCCAATCGACTGGCGATGGACCTTCGGATGGCGCGGGAACATGCCAAGTTGAAAAGCACTTCGCAGGAGGTCAAGTTCTACGAGACGCTTTCGTCCTATGAAGTTGGAGGCGTGGCCAACCTCGACCATCCGGCAGAACGCTACGTGGTGGACTTGAGCGCCGAACCCTATCGCGTCGTGATCGCCGAAGTAGCGCTCAAGGGAGGTGCGACCAGCGTCAACTTTGACGCGTTTGGAGTACCGGACGTGCACGGCAGCATCGTCATCCGAATGGGCCAGCATCAGCGCACGGTTTCATGGGATTCACAAAATGGCGTGCCACAAATCAGCTACTGACATTCGCATGCGGCGCATCGGATCAACACGGCGGTGCCGCGCGTTCACCTTGCTTGAGATGACGGTCAGCGTGGCGGTATTGGGACTGCTCGCGGTCGGAATGAGCTCGGCCATCCTTCTCGCGACGCATGCACTTCCCGGGAAATCTACACCCCAGTCGCGCAAGGTCGAGGGCGCGAACCTGCTGCAACAGATGGCAGCGGACCTCGCCTACGCAACGACGATCCCTGTCCGAAACCCGAGTTCCATTACGTTCACCGTGCATGATCGAAACCAGGGGCTGGCGGGCGCTGAATCAATGAACTTCACTTGGTCCGGAGTGGTCGGCAATCCCCTGACTTATCAACTCAACGCGTCAACGGCTTCGACGTTGTCGACAAGCGTTGCTTCCTTTTCGATTGATTATCAAAAGGAGACCATTCCGCTGAAGACCGCTCCATCCGTTCTCATGCTGGTCATCAATCCCGCGACGCTGACTCAGGAAGAATCCGATCGCAAGTCGTTGATCGAGTCCTGGGGCATGACGGTTTCGACTCTTTCGCGCGATGCGACTTCCGCCGAACTTCAAGCCGCAGCTACGTCCATTGACGTCCTGTACATTTTGTCGAGCACCTACCGAAGCACCCTGGTCAGTGCTATCAACGGACTCACTCGCGGAGTGGTCACGGCAGATCTTAATTCATACACGGCAGTGGGAATTGCACCGTCGGGGCAGAACTATGCTCAGAGAACGCTCAACATCACCAACAACAGCCACGAGATTACGTCTATCTGGGCGACTGGGAATATCAATCTGATCACGTCCAATGATCAGCTTGTCTATGCAGACGCTCCGCTCGCTTCGGGCGCTACCGTGTTGGCTGATCTTTCGGTCCTGATTGTGCTGAACGGACCCTCGCTCATTGTTCTCGACTATGGAAATACGACCTCGCAGGGAACCCCAGCTACCAGTCGGCGAGTCAAACTGCCCTGGGCGGATGGTGTTTCTGTCAGCGAGTTGACGGACGAGGCGAAGATCCTTCTGCAAAGGTCCCTCACGTGGGCGGCAGCGCCGCGAGTGATTTCCAGCGTGCAGCTTACTCTTCAGATCGGTACGAATAGCGACAGCAAGGTGCAAACAGCCGTCAAGATGTTGAATCAACCGCGGGAGGATGGGACGTGATGGCCAGGGGGATGAACATCGCTACCAAACGAAAGGGGCTGATGATCGGTTGCCCGAAGCGCTCGCGCGCCCTTTCATTGGTTGAGTCGGCCGTGTCTATTGTTCTTGTAGGAGTCGTTGTCGTTGCGGCACTCAATACAGTCGGCTCGACAAAGTCCACGGAAGCAAAAGTGACCAACGGCCAGCAGGGCATGCTCGCCGCCGAAGAACTGCTCAATGAGATCATGCAGAAGGACTATGCTGACCAGACGTCCGGTGCAAACAGTTTCGGACTTGAAGTGGGTGAGAATTCGGGCAATCGAAGGTACTTCGACGACGTGGACGATTACGATGGTCTGGTTGAAGATCCGCCCAAAGAGCCTGACGGCACGGATATTGACTCGCTGAAAAACTGGCGGCAAATCGTTGACGTCAGTTGGGTTGCCCTAAACAACCTTGAAACGCCGGTCGGTTCCAATCAGGGTTATAAGCGGATCGAGGTTGCGCTATATCGCAACGGCGTATTGGTTTCGAAAGTCGTGGGGATCAAGTCGCAGGGTCTGCCCACACTCGAAGCGTGCTGCAAGAACGCCATTTGTGAAGAACTCTCTAGTGTTGATTGCACAGCCGCCGGCGGGTCACCCAAAGGAAAAGACACCGACTGCTGGACGACGGATTGCACGATCGCAGACATTCTTTTCGTGGTCACGAACCCGGCCGCGCCTACCAGCCAGGAAGTGCTCCGTTGCGATCTGATCAAATCATGGGGTTTTGGCGTAAAGCTCATTGACGATGCGGCCACAAAATCCGCATTCGACACCGCACTGGCGACCGTGCAGGCGGTGTTCATCTCCGTAGAGGCTGACGACGTACAGGTGGGTACAAAAGCCAACGCGGCCACCATCGGCGTGGTATTCGAAGAGCCCGAACTTGGCGATGAATTCGGAATTTGCTCTTCCTACAACAACGTCGATCGTTCGGCGATGAGGCTTGTGAACACAACGCACTACATCACGTCCGGGTTTCACTCGACAACGTCTGTTCTCTTCAGCTCAGTTCAGCCCGTGACGATCCAGCGCAGTGGATTAGCTTTGGGCGCGACGCAACTCGGATCATGGCAACAATCGGGGTCGACCTACACAGCATCGCTTATCGTGGTCGAGACTGGCGGTTTACTTAATAACCTGTCGCTGGCGCCGGGCAGACGCGTGCGGCTCCCCTGGGGGCGAACGGGCTTTGACTTCTCGACGCTAATGCCCGAAGGACAGCTAATTCTGTATCGCTCACTCATCTGGGCGGCCAAGCTGGAACAGCAGAAGGGTCTTGGCGGATTGTTAGATACCTTGCTGAACTGATTGGCAACCGCAATGAAAAAGGTGACCGCACAATCTTTGGCTTGTACTTCGCGACGGCCGTTCCGTACCACACGTCGCCGCGCATGCGGCTACGTGTACTTCCTAAGTACGTCATTGCTTGTGCTCGCCATCGGTGTTTCTGCCCTGATGGCTGCGCGCATGACGCGCCGGGCAAACCAATGGTGCACGGATGGGGCGGTAGCACGATCGCACGCGATTTCCGCCATCGAAATCGGCCAGGCCATCATGGCACAGGAGAGCAATTGGCGGACCAATCGCGGTTCTGGTGTCTGGCTGAACAACTACGCGCTCGGCACTGGGTACCTGACGTTGACCGCAGCCATCCAGAGTGATGCGGATGCGAATGCCAACAACAACCCCGTCATTCTCGAAGGTACGGGCATTGAAGGCGATGCCGTTCAAAAAGTTCGCGTACTGCTTGTGCCGGCTACTACCAACGGAGGGTTGGTGCCCAAGCGCGGGTCATGGGAACGCAGAGGATCGGGTATCATTGCCATCGTGGTTCCAGAGGGACTTGAGGCGATGAAGATCGAGTAATGCACGTCGCAAATATCGCTTCTCAAGTGGCAGTGGCCCGCCCAAGTAGCCTGGCGAAGCGTCGACCACAGAGTTACTCACTCCACTGAATCTCGGCTAGAATAGCCGAATGATCAACGCCGAACTTGCCCGCGTTTTTGAACGTATTGCCGATCTCATGGAAATCGACGGCGCGGATGGTTTTCGCATCAACTCTTATCGCAAAACCAGTCGTTCGATTGACGATGCATCGGAAGATATTGCCGCTCTCGCAGCCGAGAATCGCCTTGGCGAACTTGCTGGAGTCGGTAAGTCCACGATTGAGCGCATCAACCAGTATTTGAAGACCGGCAAGATCGATGTCCTCAGTGAGCTGGAAGCCAAATTCCCACCGGGCGTGCCGGCGCTGCTAGCCATCCCGTCGCTCGGTCCAAAGAAAGTCGCGCTCGTTCACTCCAAACTCGGAGTGAACAACCTCGACGATCTGAAGAAAGTCATCGCGTCTGGCGCGTTGGCAGAGCTACCGGGTTTCGGCGCGACGAGCGTCAAGAAAATCAATGAGGGCATCGAGTTTCTTGAAAAGAGCGGCGGTCGAACTCCATTGGGTGAAGCACTTCCGATTGCCGAAGCGTTGGCCGAGCGCGTGCGTAAGCTGAAAGGCGTGAAGCAAGTCGAATTGGCCGGTTCGCTTCGGCGCGGTTCCGAGACGATTGGCGATGTCGATATTCTCTGCGATGCCAAAGACGGCGAGGCTGTCATCAAGGAGTTCATCAGCTTTCCCGAAGTGAAACGCGTACTCGCCTCCGGCGAAACCAAGGGTTCCGTGACGATCGCGCTAGACGATCAACGGGAAGTGCAGGTCGATCTGCGAGCTGTGCCGGCAGAATCCTTCGGTGCGGCGTGGCAGTACTTCACCGGCTCCAAGGAACACAACGTTCGCATCCGCGAAATGGCAGTGAAGAAAGGATGGAAGCTCAACGAGTACGGCCTATTCGATGGCGAGAAAATGCTCGCCGGCAAAACGGAAGAGAGCATCTACAAGAAGCTTGGCCTCAAGTGTCCACCTCCGGAGTTGCGTCTGGATCGCGACGAGTTCAACGACGACATCGACTTTGAGAGTCTGGTGACACTCGATGACATACGCGGCGATCTGCACATGCACACCGTTGCCAGCGACGGTCGCAACACGATCGAGGAGATGGCGCTGGCCGCCAAGGCGCGTGGTTACGACTACATCGCCATTTGCGATCACTCCAAGAGCAGCGTGATCGCCAATGGCCTCACCGTCGAACGAATGGAAAAACACATTGCTGAGATTCGCAAAGTCGACAAGAAACTCGACGGCATCACCGTGCTCGTCGGTTGTGAATGTGACATCCTGCCAAACGGAGAAATGGATTACCCCGATGACATTCTCGCGCAGTGCGATTGGGTCGTTGGCAGCATTCACTCCGCGCAGGGTTCGGGCGGTAGCGGAAAACTCAGTCCGACAGAGCGCACGCTTTCAGCCATTTCAAATCGTTGGGTCACAGCCATCGGTCACCCAACCGGCCGCTTGATCAATAAGCGTCAGGCAATGGACCTCGACATCGGCGCTATCGCAGCCGCAGCCGCCAAGAATCACACGATGCTCGAAATCAACGCAAGCTGGCAACGGCTCGACTTGAAAGACCTTCATGCAAGGCAGGCGCTGAATGCGGGAGTTATGCTGACCATTAACACAGACTCGCATCACGTAGACCAACTCGCGCAAATGCTGCTCGGCGTCCTCACCGCACGCAGGGCGGCTGCGATGAAAACGCAGATCGCCAATTGCCTCACTCTCGCCAAGCTGCAAAAGCAGGTTGCGTTGAAGCGAAAGTAGCGACGTCCGATCACGATTTCGACGCTGGGACTGTAGTCCAAATCCAACCTTCAATCGTCTTACATGTGTTTGAAGGGCATTCTTACACGATAGGAGACGAACATGATTATGCGGAATTGGGCCCTGGCTGGAGCCATCTCGGTTGCAACTCTGTTTCTTGCAATGGGTTGCGTGAAGCGAACGGAACGCATCTCAATCGCCGCCGATGGCCGGGTGACAATGGCCGTCGAAATTGAGGGCAAACCAAACGAATTGGAAGGCGGCGACGCCATGCCTTCGAAGGAGGCCGGGTGGGACGTCAAGCGCACGACCAAGATTCAAGAGCTTGACGGCAAGAGTGAGGAAACCGTCGTACTCGAAGCCAAGCGGGAATTTGAACCGGGTGCAACGCTGCCCGAAACGTATGGCACTTCCGAAGATCCCGACGCTGAACTCTACCTTCACTTTCCGACAAAAGTCTGGTTTGAGAAGCGCGGCAACGACACGTACGTGCATTTCAAGCGCGTCTATGCACCGCGAGCGTGGAACTTCGTTCAATTCGGCGAAGATCAGGCTTTCGATAACGACATCAAAGAGCTCTCGAAGAAGCCCGTGGAAGAACTGACTCCAGACGATCGATTGAGGATTCTCAAGGCGTTCGGTAATGCAGAAGCCTCGAAGCAGTTGGAACTCGCGGAAATTGCCTTGAAGAAAGTGTCGCCAGATCACTCACCGGACATCTGGCTGAACGCACGGTCAGCGTTGTTGACGAGCTTTGAAGAAGTGGACTGGGTTTCACTGGCTGCCATCCATGCTTCAGCCGAGAAAGATCGCGGCGATCAGCTGCTCGAAGATTCCATGATGTGGGTACACCCGGAGGACGACACGACCCGTCGTGTGGCTGAAGACAAGAAGAACGAGCGCTTCGAAAAGGAGCACCAGAAGATCGAAGCCGACGCACACGAGGCCTTCGTGAATTCGCTTAAGAAATACGCCGGGTTCAAAAAGGCAAAGATCGAAGCCTTCGAAAAGGAATGGACCCGTGCCCGCAAGCAATATGACATCACCGGTGCGACGGGTGGCCACGGATTCGCGATCCTCGTGCAGATGCCGGGTGAGATCGTCGCCCACAATGCAACAAGCGTGGATGACGGCTGGTGCAAATGGGAGTTCACCGGTGAAGCGTTCCGCGATCGTTCAATGGAGTTGCTGGTGACATCGAAGTTGCCGCGGCAGTAGTGGACTCAACGAAGGATCTGCTGGATCGAGAAGGGATTCTCGATCCAGCTAACTTGTAATCGCGTGGTAAGCGATGAGATGAGAAAACACTGCTGATGCTTTGCCGAGAATCCCTTCTCGGCACAAACCCTTTGAGAAGTTTATGCCACCAAGCGGCACAACATTCGAGCAATACCTTCGCGATGTCTACGCATGGGCGTATCGTCTGCTCGGCCACCATCAGGATTCGCTCGATGTCGTACAGGACGTGTTCGTGAAGTGGACGCAGCAATGTGCCAAGCAGCCGCCGGATCAGCCGCGCGGTTGGCTGCGTCGCGCCACGCTGAATCGCGCGATCGACATGCGCCGCCACGTCCAGGCAGATCGTGAACACACGATGCAAATAGCAGACAGAATTCGAAGTCAGGAAACTGCAAACAGCGATGCGGATCAATCGTTGTTACGTCGCGACATGGCCGTCGCCTTGGATACGTTGACCGATATCCAGCGGAGCGTTGTTGTCGCCAAAGTCTACGACAACCTGACTTTCGCCGAGATCGCCGACGAGCACGGCTTGGCTGTCTCCACGGTAAAGACCCATTATGTGCGCGCCCTGAGCGCACTACACAACCGGCTCCATCCTCGATGGGCCGAAAAGGAGAACCAATCATGAACTGCAACGAATGTCAGCAACTGATCGCGGATGCGGTGGGGGGGGAAATTTCTCCCACCGATTCGGCGTCGCTTAATAAGCACCTCGCTGGCTGTGCGACTTGTCGTGCTGAATTTGACAACGCTCGTAGTGTCTTGCGAACCATGCAATCGCTTTCCGCACCGCCGAACATCGCGGTGTTTCGCTCGGGCCAACAGTTGATCATTCAGCCGACGGGAACTTCAAATGCTCGCAATTTGCGATGGGCAAACACGTTGCTGCGCTATGTCGCGTGCATCCTTGTCGCTTTTGTCGCGGGGTACTTTGTGGCTGCGAGACAGACGCCGAATGCATCTCATACGATTATCGTTGAGAAGCCCGTGAAACCCGTTCCAAACCATCGCGAGAAGGGCACCAGCCTGGAATCCGCCATCGTTTCGGTGCACAAGCGACACCCCAACGAATCGCCGCTCACGAAGTGCCTGTTGGCCATGGCCGGTCCTGGCAATCGGAAAATACCATGACGTGTGAAGTCTAATTGTTTGTCAGCAGGCGGCCTGTCGCTGTGCCCATTTCTCTTCGGGCTCTGGCAAACGAACATACGTCGGCGTGATTTGGCGACAATCAATGAATCGGCCCTCGGCAGCCATCCGCGCCCCGATCATGAAAACATGCTCTGCCCTTGCAGAGTGCATCTCATCTGGCAATATCCTGCCGCCCGCCGATTCAATCGCAGCCTTGTGAATGCGAACTCCTTCGCCGAGCACCGCCACATCGAGCGCACGATCTTTCAGGTATTGCGCCGGACTAACCTCAATCGCCTCCGTCTGCGTAACGTATCGTTCACCCTTCAACGCAAACGCAGCCGCATAAACATTCTTTCGACGAGCATCGAGCATCACCGCGACATTTGCGGGCGGATTTGGTAAGTCCAGGGCGTTCTGCGCAATGGCTTCGAGTGTCGGCACGCCGACAATTCGTGCACCGTTGGACCATCCGATCATCCGCGCCACGGTCACTCCCAGCCGCAAGCCCGTGAAACTGCCTGGCCCTTGTGAAACGAAAACCAGCGATATGTCCTTCGGCGAGACTCCTTGGACCTGGCAGGCTGCTGCAATGGACGGCATCAAATCAGCCGCATGTCGACCTACGCTCTCAAACGAGCGGACCTCGCGAATGGCTTCTCCAAAGCCAAGCGCGATTCCGCCGCGAGCACCGGACGTTTCAATGGCTAAAGACCAACTCATGATGATTTACCAGTTCAACTTGTCTTCGGGAACGTCCGAGCGTTGCAATCATGCAGCCGTTGCATGACATGCTTCGCGTAGCAAATAACAGCAATTCGATCATACGACTAAACATTCGCACTTGCCAACGAATCGCTCACCATGGTCTCGACTCGCCAGCGACTCCTCGACAAACTATCCTGCACGCATGGCCCAACAGCACGAAAAGAAAGAGCGCGCGCAGCAGCAATTTGACCGCTGGGCCCGTTCGTACGATCGCTCGATCCTGAATCACTTGCTGTTCAGGCCGTCCTACATGCTCATGCTGGAGGAGATCGCCCATTGGCGCACGACCAACCACGAGCCGTTTACTGTTCTCGACATCGGTTGCGGCACGGGTTCCTTCGCCGAATTGTTGCGCGGCACGTCCTGGCCGGTGAAAGTTATTGGCGTGGATTTGTCATTCGAAATGTGCGTCGCTGCTGATCGGAAGAGCAGTGGGGCGTCGTCGCAATGCAGCACGTCGTTCATCAACGCAGACTCAGAGCACCTACCTATCCCATCTGGCAGTGTCGATATTGTGGCGTGTGCGAACTCGTTCCATCACTATCCTCACCAGCAAACGGTCGTGAACGAATTTCGCCGCGTGCTGCGTCGCCACGGTCGATTGATCCTCGTCGACGGATTTCGCGACAATGCAATTGGCTGGGTCATTTTTGACGTGTTCGTGAATCACTTCGAATCGGGCGTTCACCACGCCCCGTGGACAACCATGCGCGAATACTTCGCGGCGTCCGGGCTCCGAAACGTGCGCCAGCGAAAATCCGGCATCCTTCCGCCAATCCTCGTCACCGTCGGCGATCTTATGTGACCTTCTCCTGAAACGGACGTTCAATCTTTGCGCGACCGGCGTTTGAAAAAAGCCCTGTGGCCTTTTTCCAGACCCAAGCCCTTCAAGCCAACCTTGACGAACTCCTCGAATCGTACACTTCACTGACAATCATGCGTATGGTTGCCGAGGGAGGAATCACTTGGAAGGGACGGAAGCACATGTCCTACATCGACCTGCAAACGGCGTTATCAAACTGGCACTATGATCCCGAGCGAATCTCCGTCCGTAAGATCCGCGGCGGCGATGCAGCCGCCAAAATCCAGATGCGCGTGGAGCTCGGCATCCTCCAAATGGAAATGAACGGTCGGCCGGACGGCCTGCGTCCGCTGGGGTTCGATTCGTACCTCGCGTGCCAGCACCGCCGACTCGCTCAGTTTGAAGAACGTAACGGCACGACACTCGGTTTCGCCCTGACGCCGCAGCATTGTGCGGAACTTCGCACCGAAACTTCGCTCTTTTATCGTCGGTTCGTCGCACTTTTTGTTCTGGAAGAGTTCGACGCCGTCGTTCGCGACACCAGCCACAATCTGGCGATTTTCGATATTTGTCGCGACTACGCGATGGAGCCGGGCGATCGTGCGGCCCTGGAGACATTCAGGCCGTACGTCATGATGATGGACGCACGGGCTCGTGCCCATCAGGCGCTCTTCGACAACGAACCGGACAGCGCACTCGCGCACGTGAATCGCGGCATCATGCACGTTCGCGCGTTCTTCGAGGAACGCGGCGAAATCGCCGCCATGGAACATTCAGAGGATTTGCGAATCCTTCAGACTTTGGCGTCCGAAGTTCGCGCGAAGTTGCCGGCCAACTCGCTCACCTTCGCCCATCAGGAACTTAAGACCGCCATCGCCGAAGAGCGCTTCGAGGAGGCTGCGCGCCTTCGAGATACGATCAGGAACATTCAAACGCAAACAGTCGTCGCTGGACTTGAATCTGAAGATTCGTCTGAGCTTTCGTAACTCACAAGAGAAAAGTCAACAGTAGCAATTGCACAGGACTGTCGCGCGAAAAACGCGAGGCAGTCCTGTTATTTTTTAGCGCACCGTTATCAGTTCTGGGCTTACATCACTTCCCGTGCTTGGTTGGTGGATCGGAGTGCATGGTCTTCGGCCAATTATCTGAGATTTCAATTTTCAGTTCGGCCAACTGAACGAGCACGTCATCAACTTGCCGCACAATCAACACTCGTAACCCTTTGACACTCCAATCGACCGGTCTATACTGCGCCGCGAAGGCTAACAGTGGGCATGGACCAACGGCGCGACGGTCGATGCTCGCATTCGGGCCTGTGACCGAAGTGAGTATTGAATCGATGCGCAGTTTCACTCGCATACGCCGCGTACTTGCCGGACAACATCAGCTCGCGCCTCGTTTTTCGGTGCGATTTCTTTTCTGCTTTTCCATCACACTTGCGGTTAATTCCCACCTTGCTGCCCAATTAGTTCCACTGGCTGATCGCGTCGATCCTGCCCTGCTTCCCAGCGGCATCATGGAGCAGTCGGTCAGCATCAGCGGCAAACTGGCGTACATGTTTAAGGAAGCCGACGGTACAAACGCAACGCATATTGTCGGTGACTTTGCGCTGAAAGTGGGGGATGAACCGGGCCGTGAAATGAAGGCGCGGGAGGCGGTCATCTGGACGTCGCAACGAGATTTTCAGGGCCGACCCTATCGCCAATTGCAACTGTTCCTGTGGCGTGATGCGGAAATCAAGGAGTCGGGCGGTACCGTCACGTTCGGCCCGGCCCTCTTCGCGTCGCTCAACACATTTAGCGATGTGATCACCCATGTCGACGATTATGCGATGCAATCGTCGACGGAGAGTGAAGCCTATCGCGAAGGTCAGGCGCTTCGTGCAGCCATGGAAAAGGCTTCGATTTCGCCGGTTGATCCGAATGCGGCCCTCTTGGTCTATGACGCTTCAGGTCAGCCGAGCGGAGTGAAGAAGCGCGAACCGAAACCGGCCTTCTATTTTCAATCTGACAACACGGTGACCTATGGCGACGTGAGCGGCCGCCGAGTGGCTACGGTCTTAGGTGGCGCGTATCTCTCACGCGGTGTGTCGGGTGCGAGCGATTTCGTCGAGATTCAGGCGGACAACATCGTTCTCTTTCTTTCGGAGTCTGGCGATCCAATCATCAAAGGCGACCCTCGCGAGCAAGGACTGGGGGGAATTCCTGCCGAGAAGGGCAAAGAGGCTGCGAGCGCCCCGAAGAAGAAGCCCGCCGAGCAGCAGGTATCGAGCGGTTTCGGGGAACTAGGTGTCGAAGCGATTTACCTCGAAGGCGATGTTCGAATGCGACAGGGCCCCAGCGGGATTCGTGCGAGCCGCCTTTTCTATGATCCGGTGAACGATCGCGCACTCATTCTTGATGCCGTGGTTCGAACAACGGTGACGGAGCGCGGTGTTCCGGTATATCTCCGGGCTGATGAAATCCGCCAATTGTCAGCCACGCATTTCTCGGCTGACAAAGCCAAGCTTACCACCAGTGAGTTCCACACGCCGCACTATCATGTCGGCGCGGAACATATTGAGTTGAGTGAACTCGTTCCATCCGAACGCGGCGGTCCTCAAGGCGGAGTTCAGTCCGGTCGCTTCTATGCACGCGATGCCACGCTGAACATCGGCGGTCTACCCGTTGGGTATTGGCCGTCAGTACGCGGCACGTTGCAAACCAGCGAGACAGCCATCCGCAGCATTCGCACCGGCTACAGCGGAGACTTCGGCGCGGAGTTCGAGACCGATTGGAACTTCTTCAACCTCATGAATCTCGAAACGCCAGAGGGTTTCGACTCGACGCTGAGCCTTGATTACTTCTCCGATCGCGGACCAGCCATCGGCATCGACGCGGACTACGAACGCGATCGGTACTTCGGATTGTTGCGTACCTATATGATCGCTGACGATGGGACCGATTCGCTGGGTGATGAGCGCGAAACGCCCTCGGTGCATGATCTGCGAGGCCGAGCCCTTATTCGGCATCGTCAGTACCTCGAGGACGATTGGCAGGTCTCGCTGGAAATGTCGTACATTTCAGACCGGTCGTTTCTCGAAGAGTTCTTCGAATCTGAATTCGACAACGACAAAGAACAGGAAACGCTTATTTATCTGAAGAAGCAGCGGGACAACTGGGCGTTCACCACGCAACTGCAATACCGTCCCCTTGATTTCACTACACAGACCGAACGATTTCCTGATCTGGGCTATTTCCGCAACGGCGAACCGATCGGTGGCTTTGCGACCTGGTATGGTGAATACCGCGCGGGCTTCGTGAGGTATCGCCCAGCCGATCCAACCTTCCGCGAGCTGTTGCGTGACGGTGGCAAGGACGGCTCAGGGACGACTGCCCGCCTCGCTACGCGGAACGAATTTACAGCGCCGTTCGATCTCGGTAATGCGAAATTGGTTCCATTCGTAGCCAGTCGCAGCGGCATATGGGACGATTCGCCGGAAGATGGCGGCATCGGGCGCTTCTTCGGAGAGTACGGTATCCGCGGTAGTTCGTATCTTTGGCGCGTGTATCCCGACGTTCGTTCGCAATTGTTTGATGTCGACGGCGTGCGACACGTCATCAAGCCGGATATCACCGCGTGGGGCAGTCACACCAACGTCGATTCGCACGAGCTCTATCCGTTCGACGAAACTGTTGAGCAAATCGATGAAATCGACGGCGTGACCGTCGGCGTACGCCAGCGATGGCAGACTAAGCGCGGCGAAGGCATGAATCGTCGCTCGGTTGATTTGTTCACGTTGGATGTGGAAGCGGGTGCCTTTAACGACGCGACGGGCGAGCAGACGACCAACGGCTTCACGTCGTTCAGTCGACCGGAAAACAGCATCGCGCGCAACTTCATCAGTGGTGCGACGATCTGGCGTGTGAACGACCGGACGGCCCTGCTTTCGGAAACCAATTTCGATCTCAACGACGGCGACATCGACATTTTCAATATTGCGTTGGCTGTCGAGCGTACTCCCCGCTTCGGTTATCTCGTTGGCTATCGCTACATCGGTGATACCGAGTCTAACTTGCTGGGTCTGGAAACGAACTATCGATTGACCGAGAAGCACACGCTGGCGCTTCGCGAGCAATTTGATATCGATCGAGGAAAGACCCTTGAGTTCACGATCGCCTTGATCCGACGCTTCCCGCGCTGGTACAGCGCGCTGTCGTTTGATCTGGACAACGCCGAGGACGATTTCGGCGTATCACTCAGTGTCTGGCCGGAAGGTCTCCCGCAGGCCGCACTCGGCTCCAAACGATTCACCGGTCTCGCACAATCCACGCGAGTCGGAAACAACTAGCAAGTTATTCAATTTGATTTCCCCGAGACCGGGTGGCACGGTCAAGCCGCAGCTTGGCCGTGGCAAGCGCGTTGTTCGAGCGGCGCGCTGCTCTTGCCAATTCATCCCGCTGAGATTCGTACAGTCATCACTCGCCCAATAAACAAAAATATTAAACCAATTGGTTGACAATTATTCTTATGTCGATATATTAAACCATATGGTTCTAGATCGATCACCGAGCCTCGACAAAGTCTTCCACGCGTTGGCCCACCCTGCGAGGCGGGCCATCTTGCGACAACTCACTCGTAATGAGCGGAACCTGAGTGAGCTCTCCGCACCGCTGAAAATGTCTTTCCCCGCGGCCTCTAAGCACGTACGCGTTCTTGAGCGGGCGAAGCTCGTTCGTCGGCGAGTCGTGGGGCGGACACATCTCTGCCGCATCGAAGGCAAGCCCCTGTCGGATGCCAACGACTGGTTGCAAGGATATCGCGAAGTTTGGGAAGCAAACTTCCAGCGGCTTGATGCGCTCCTGGAAGAAATGAAAGACGAAAAGAAGAACAGTGATTCTAATAAGAAATAATGGAGAAGGATGATGCAAAAGGCAACGTTGAAAGTGACGACGCCGTCCGACCTTGAAGTGGTGATGACCCGCGAGCTCAACGCGCCGCGGACGATGGTGTGGGACGCGATGACGAAACCAGAATTGATCAAACGCTGGCTGTTTCTGCCGCCGGGGTGGGAAATGGTTTCGTGCGAGGAAGATTTGCGGGTCGGCGGGAAGTTCCGATGGGTGTGGAACGGTCCGGACGGGCAGAAAGCCATGGAGATGAGCGGCGTGTATCGGGAAGTTGTTGTGCCCGAGCGCGCGGTTCGGACGGAGACATTCATCATGGGTTGTGATTCGCGACTCGGTGAACAAATCGCGACACTGACTCTCAAGGAACAGGCTGGCCGCACGACGGTTACGATGCACGTGCTGTTCCCGACCAAAGAAGCACGCGACGGCATGGTCTGCTCGGGGATGGAACATGGCGTGGCTGCGGGATACGACAAGATGGAAGAATTGCTCGCGCAAATGGCAACGAAGTAACTTTTGCAACAGGCTCATGGCTTAAGCTAATCCTCACTGGCATCACAGTTGGCCGCTGCAGTAAGATGTAATCGCGTTGTGGATAAGTTTGTGTTCGCAATCTGATTGGATCGGTGATGTTCGACGTAACCCGAGACAGAGTGCTCATGTTCATTGTCCTCGCACATGTTTGGGCAGGATCGATGACCACGCGCGCGTCGGTGCTCCCGATCATCAACCCCAGTTTCGAGGATTTGAGTCGGCCACTCGCTGTTGGCGAGCAGACCAATGGCGCGGGTGGTGCGGGCGTGCCAGTGGCTACGCGGTTTCCGTTTGGCGGCGGCAGTTTCAGTTGGGACAATCCGGTTGAAGTGCCCGGATGGCGCACGTATCTGCCGCCTATGGGAAGCCCTGCATTTGTATATGCTGGCGCATTGAACCCGCCGATGTTTGGTGATCAGCCGTTCATTACGGGGCAAGACGGACAAAACGTTGTGGCCCTCCAAGTATCCAAAATGGGCCAAGCACTTGATGTGCTGTTGGAGCCGAACACGAGGTACGAGCTGAGTTTTCTTGGCGGCATCGGATTGTTTGGTTCCGATTACTTCCTGGGCCTTTCGCTTATTGCGGTTGAGGATTTAACTGGATTCCCAGCAGAAGGGGAGCCGGGCGTGACGCGATTGGCGATCACGCAGGGGCTCATTCCGCCGGAAGAATCCTTCGGAACGCTGCTACCCTATTCGCTTGAGTACACCACGCCGGCCACGCTGCCGCCGGAATTGATGAATCGATACATCGGGATCAACCTATTCGGCAGCGACGGAATCCCGCGCGTTGTCTATGACGACTTCAAACTGACCGCGACGACTGTGCCCGAACCCGCGACGATTTCGTTATTGGCCGCGACGATTCTGGGCGTCAACTTCGGGCGACGGTTCGGCCTCAAGTCGCGTTGCAAGCATTGAAGTGCCAATCACAAATGGCTAATGGCTAAAATTGAAAAAAAGTAGCTAAGTAGTGACACGGTGTGGCACTCCACGAATTACTAATTGCGAATTACGAATTACAAAGTGAAGGGCCGCCATCTGGTTGTCATACGCATCCCACCAATTAACAGCGCAGGGATTGGTCGCGCCTACCCTTCGATCGCCCCTGCCGGGGCTTTGCAATTTCCTTGGGTCATTTCCCCACGGCTTCCGCCAGAGGTATCTACACAACTTTGCAGACGAGGCGAGTCTGCTTTCTTAATGCCAGCGGAGAGTTCTAGGTATCCTTCGTCCGCCCTCCCGGGCGGAAAGTTGAGAAAAAGTGCTCGAATCCAGTGACTGAAGTCACTGGCAACTGTCGTGCGCCCGTCCGGGCGAACGAGATTGGCGACTTGTGTAGATACCATTGGCTTCCGCCGTGGGCTGACCGCGTGTCGCCGCTGCCGCGGCTCGGAAGTATTGATTGCGGCGGAAATATCGTGGCAAGATTTACATTGTGCGCATTCCCGTAAGCGCCAGTAACTAATGGAATGCGTATTAGAGGCGCAATGCCCAATCGTGACTGCGGCACTTTTTCTCATGTTCATTATCGTTTCGTTCCGCTGAAGTGCTGGGCTATTCCAAGTTCGTCGGGACGGGCGTACTTGTCATGACTTGTTAATAACAACACCAGTGATCGCCGGCTCGGTTTTTTCATCGAGCGCTCGTTGGGGAGGGGATTTCGGGGCGGTGACGATCATGGCCACGCTCGCGGCGATCATGGCTGTCGCGATGACGGTCACCCTGGTCATTGGTTCGCCGCCGAGGGCCCAGCCGAGAAAGACGGCGACGACGGGTGCGACGTAGCCGTAGGTTGCGACGCGGGCGGGCGGGGCGACTTGTAGGAGCCAGGTGTAGGCGGTCAGTGCGACGATTGATCCGAAGAAAATCAGATAGAAGAAGCTCAGCATGGCCGGCCATGTCAGGCGGTCGAGTGATACCTGTGCAAGCTCGCCACGCATGGCTGCAGCGACAAACATACTGGCGCCGCCCATCAGCATTTGTGAGGCTGTGGACATAAACGTCGATTCGGGGCGGTCCATGCGCCGCGATATCAGCGAACCAAACGCCCACGCCAGCGTCGTGATGCACAGCGATACTGCCGCGATTTTCGGCATGATGCCTTCGCCGAGGCCGGAGAAGTCGCCTTGTTTACCGGTAATAAGAAGCAGCATGCCTGACGTGCCGACAAAAAGACCCGCAAGAACTCGCGCGGGAGGCCGCCCGGCGCGTGTGCCATCGGGACCGCGAATGATCATGTTCAATCCGACCATCCACATGGGGACCAGTGCCGCAAAGAGAGCGACGAGTCCCGAGGCGACGTATTGTTCTGCCCACGTAACCACGCCGTTGCCGAGAAAGAGCAAGAGGAAACCGAGGATGAGGGCGTTGAACCATTGACGTTTGGTTGGCAGACGCACGCCGCGCAGGACAAGAAAACCAGTCAGCAATGTGCCTGCGATCAGGAAACGCGTGCCGGCCATGAAGAAGGGCGGCATCGACTCAATGGCCCAGCGGATGGCGAGGTAGGTCGAGCCCCAGATGAGATAAATGGCTGCAAAGGCCGCGAGGAGGAGCCAGGTTGGTGCTGCACGGTTGTGTATGTTTGAATCCACTTCTTTCATTCTCCAAGACGACGTTGAGGTCACATGTTCTATGAATCGGTGTTGCATGCAACGTGCAAAACTTTGCATGCGAATTCAGCGAGATAGGATGACAATTCTTTGGTCGAAGCGGGCGGCGGTCTGTTCCGGTGGAGAGATGAATGCCAACGAGTAAGAGCAGCAAATCAACGCGGAAGCGAGCGGCGGGCGGAACAGATTCCGACGTGGAAGCAGTGCTGACCGCTCTGCGAAGCATCAGCTCCAAGAAGATTCGCGATGAGATGGGGCCGCGATATGGGATTCACACCGTGAAGGCCATGGGTGTCGGAATGGCTGCGATGCAAAAGTTGGCCAAGGAATTCAAAGTGAAGGTGCGTCGGGATAAGAGGGATGGGAATCCCACGGTGGGGAGAGCGAGAAAGGATTCTCGCACTAGCGAAGACGGTTCCGAAGCCATGAAGCGCAATCATGAGCTAGCTCTCGCGCTGTGGGAGACCGGTTGGTACGAAGCGCGGACGGTGGCTGTGTTTATTGATGAAGCGGAGTTAGTGACGCCGGCGCAGATGGATCGGTGGTGCAAGGATTTCGATAACTGGGGGATTTGCGACACGGTCTGTTTCAAGCTGTTTGATCAGTCGCCTCACGCGTTTGGTCGGGTCAAGAAGTGGGCGAAGAGTCGCGAGGAGTTCGTGAAGCGCGGGGCGTTCGCGCTACTGGCCTGTCTGGCGTTGCATGACAAGGAGGCTGAGGATGAACTCTTTGCAGAGTATTTACCGTTGATCGAGAAGGGGGCTGCGGATGATCGGAACTTCGTGAAGAAGGGGGTGAGTTGGGCACTGCGGGCGATGGGGATGCGCGGTGCAGGGTTACGGCGCGACTGTCTGGAATTGGCGGAACGATTGGCGGCGTCAGATGAGCCTGGTGCGAAATGGGTGGGTAAGGATGCGCTCAAGGATTTGAAGAAGCCGGCCAAAGCGAAGAAATCGAAAGTGTGACAAGTACGCGTCCACAGGTTCATCTGACCTCAACGTTCAGGGGCGTCAGTTCATGAGTTTCGAGTTGTTCCTACAAGTTCACGAACATGGCGGGAAAGGCTACCTGCCGAAAGAATCAGTGCGGCGATTGTTTCCAATTGTCGAGAAGGCATCCAACCATAAGTTCTGGCCCGTCGAATACGACAAACACATTGGTGCGGACATCTACGTTGGTGCAAGCGAGCACGATCCTGAACTCATCGATGGATTCATGGTGTCAAGACCTTGTGCAGATGTGCGCTTGTGGAATGCGCTGATGGAGTGCCTCAAGCTTGGTTCGGTGGTCATGTTCTGGCCGTGTTGTGAGGCTCCCGTCGTTGCAAGCGACGATGTCGTGCAGCACCTACCGCCCGACATGATTGAAGTGCTGGGACGACCAGTGGTTGTACGAAAAGGCGAGGAAATTATCTCTTTGACCGCGCGTGGGCACAAATTGCATTGCGTTACGCCGCGCAAATACGCGGCTCCGAATCTTAGTGCAAACAACGGTACAGACGACGCCCACGTTCCGTGACAGATCTAACACGATCATTCGGATTTTGCCTGTGAATAGACCGCAGCAACGTCCGAATCGGCGGATCGTGACTTCGGACCGATAGCACGGTGCAGCAATTCCTGCTGAAAGCCAATAAACCCGCAATGCAAACTGCCCGGGACGAGCAAGCCAATTTCAGGACGTTTCTTCGATTACATTGGCTGTTTACACCTTGCAAAATCCCCGATTTACCATATAGAATATTACGCATTCTAAGCCGAAGTTGAGTATTCGAGGTGGGGTGGCAAAAGAAGACAGCTGTTCGGTGATCTCGCGCCGAGGCGATCGTCAGTTTTCAGTTTCAAATCGAAGTGAGAGGGCAGAATGAAAGTACTTAACCGTTTAGTCAATGGAATACTCGGCGTTGCCAGTGCGGGCACTGTGTACGTGGCGTTTCAACTCGGTTGCACGCCGACACCTCCAAACAATACCCCGGACCCTAACGCCGGTAAGCCGGTCATTACGACTGTGATGGGCACAGGCTTCAACGGTAACAACGGCGATAGCCTTAACGGCCGCGACACGCAGCTTTACCTGCCGCAGGATATGGCTGTGGGTCATAACGGCTTGTTGTATGTGGTGGATTGGAACAATCACCGCATTCGACAGTTGAACGAGGACGGCTCCGTGGTCACTGTGGCCGGTACGGGTGAGTTGATTGGTGATGACCATGAAAGTGGCACGCCCGGTACGACGGTCAAGCTGAATCACCCCACCAGCATTTGCTTCGATCATCTCGGTCGCATGGTGATTTCGGCGTGGCATAACAGCGCGCTGAAACGCTTCGACATGGATGCTGACTTCATCGATAACTTCGCGGGTGTCGGCGGCCGTACATTCGGCGGCGACGGCGGACCGGTCAAGGACGCGCATCTCAACCTGCCGAGCTCGGTCGTTGAGAACTCGATCGGCGAGTTGATTTTCTCCGATCAGGCGAACTTGCGAATTCGCGTCATTCACTCGAACGGAATCGTTGACACCATTTGCGGAAACGGCGTGGCCGGGTTCAGTGGTGACGGCGGTCCGGCGATCGATGCACAGATCAGTTCACCGGTCGGTCAAGCTGCCCAGCCGGGTGGTCGTCTCGGGATCGATAAGAGAACGGATGATATCTACATTGCGGATACGTTTAACCATCGAATCCGCATGATTGACAGCACAGGCACAATCACCACGGTGGTTGGTAACGGTACGGCTGCGTTCGCCGGCGACGGTGGCGATCCGCTGAATGCGAGCCTGAATACGCCGAGCGATATTGATGTCGGCCCGGACGGCACGCTGTACATCGCGGACACACTCAACAACGTCGTTCGCAAGGTGAATCCGGAGCGCACTGAAATTACGACAATCGCCGGCACCGGCGAGCGCGGTTTCGCTGGCGACGGTGAAGCGGCTGATGCGGCTATGCTAGATCGTCCGTATGGCGTGCACTTGGCGCCGGATGGCACACTGTACATCGCGGATACGTTTAACAGCCGCATTCGTAAGATCACGCAAGTGGTTCCGGATGATTTCGATCCGAACGATCACGGCAGTGGCTTCGAGGATTTTGAGGTGATTCCGTGCACGGATGAAGTCGGCTCGATCTGCACGTACGCGGGTATTGGTCAAAAGGGCTACAACGGCGAAGGCCTTCATCGTACGGAATCGGCGCTGTATTGGCCGTTTGATATTGAGTTTACTCCGACCGGTCAGATTTACGTGATCGACTGGAACAATCACAAGATTCGTCGCGTCAAGCCGGATCAGACGTTTGAGCTGGTCATGGGTAAGGAGATCGGCGACGGACCGATCGACTTCAGCGACCTGGTTGCTCCAGGCGCACTGGCGATCGAGACGAACATGAACCACGCCACGGACATGCTTGAGATGCCGAACGGCGATCTGCTTGTTACGGTATGGCACAACCACAAGTATCGCATGATCGATCCGGTTACCGGGTTGGTGACGGTCGTGGCCGGTCGCGAGCCGGGTAGCCGAGGTGACGGCGAAGCGTTCAAGGATTCGCGCATCGATCTTCCGATGCACTCGATTCTTGACTCGCGCGGCAACCTGCTGACTCTGGTGCAGAAGAACTGGAGCATTCGCATCGTTCGCGATTTCGTGAATCAGCGCGGCGACGGCATCGTGGATACGATCGTCGGCACGGGTGAATACGGTTTCACCGAAGACGGCTTGTCACCGCTCGAGACGGCGCTCGCGTTCCCGAAGGGCCCGAACCCGGAGCCGAACGGTTCACTGTTGTTGGATGCGAACGGCGTTTTGTACTTCGCTGAGAGCGACAATCACAAGATCCGCAAGATCGAGTGGTTTGATGATGACTATCAGGACGGCGTGGTGATCACGCTGGCTGGTACGGGCGTTGCTGGTTTCAGCGGCGATGGCGGCCCGGCGTCGGAAGCCCAGATCAACTTCCCACAGGATATGGAGTTCGGTCCTGACGGTCGGTTGTACTTCACCGATACGGACAACAACCGCATCCGCGTCATCGATCTCGAAACGGGGATCATCGAAACGGTGGCCGGTGCGGGTACCAAGGAATACTCAGGAGACGGCGGTCCGGCGCTCGAAGCCGAGCTGAATCGTCCATTCGGACTTGGGTTCGACTTGGAAGGTAATATGTATATTTCTGATACCTTCAATGGTCGTATCCGCAAGGTCAAGATGAACTAACGAAGTCTGAGCGGCGAATAGCGCCGCATTGAAACTTCGTTATTTGTCGATAAATTTCAGCGGGCCGGGATGTACCATCCCGGCCCGCTCTCATTCGTAAAGGGTGATCAGGGAAGATTTCGCGTGACTCGAACATTGGGTCGCCAGCAGGGAGTAGCACAATATGGCTCATGGACTGCGATGCGCTAACAACATCTTTGCATCTTGCGGTGTTATAACTTTTGCCGCCATGGTGGGTTGTTCCCCCGGTACCGGCGGGCCGCAGGAGAGCACCTGGCAACTGGTGATGAGCGAGTTGCCGTCGGGCGTATTGTCGGTTTCCGGCACCAGTGCGGAAAATGTATATGTCGTTGGGACCGATGCGGGAGACGGCAACGGTTCGCTGTTATTGAATTATGACGGATCGGCGTGGAGGCGCATCAATACGGGCACCACGGGAAACCTGTGGTGGATCTCGGCTGTACCGATTGACGGTGATTTCTACCTGAGCGGCGAAAACGGATTGATTCTTCGTTTTGATCCCGAAACAGAAACGTTCGAAGAGTTCGTGACGCCGGACAACCAGACAATTTTCGGCATCTGGGGTTTTTCTCGTAATGACATCTGGGCGGTCGGCGGGTTGCTGAGTGATCAGCAATTCGGCGGAACGATCTGGCATTATGACGGCACGGCGTGGAGCGTGGCCGATTTGAGCGAGCAATTCCCGGAAGGATACGCCACGGTATTCAAGATCTGGGGGAGGAGTCCCAGCAAAGTGTATGCGGTAGGAGCAGCCGCGCTCGTACTTGAGTTCGACGGAACAACGTGGAACCTCGTCGACGACGGCACCGAGCGCGACGCCACATTGTTTTCGGTTTTTGGAAATGCGGATTCAGTGGTGGCGGTCGGCGGGTTCAACTCGGCCGTCATTCTGGAGCAACTAAGTAGCGGCGGATTTGCCGACGTGGCGACGCCGGACATCATTCAGATGAACGGGATTTTTGTTACGTCCGAAGGGCGCGCAGTGGCGGTTGGTCGCGAGTTGAACGCCGCATTTCGAACCGACAATGGTTGGGAAGTTCAGGAAACAGGATTCTCGACGGATTTTGATTTTCACGCGGATTGGATCGATCCGGACGGTGGCGTGTGGGCAGTCGGCGGCGTTTTGATCGCCAATCCGATCAATCGCGGCGTGATTGCCTATTATGGTCCCGAGACGATTTCGACGGAGATGGTTGAGTAATCGTATTCGCAAGTGACGATTGAACTGCGTCACCTTTGAAGAATAAGTTTCAAGTGAGGTCTGGAATGCAAACCTTCATACGAGCAAGTGTGTTGTTGGCCGTGGTCGCGGTGCTTGTTGGCGCGTGCACACCGGTTTCAGATGGTCCCAACGACAATCAGGCGGTAAACGACAACACGGTCGCCAACGACAATGAACAGCTCAATGAAAACGTCACGACCAATGACAACGAGGACGCGGTCTGCGAGCCGGCGTGCGGTGAGAACCAGATTTGTCAGGACGGCGAGTGCGTTCAGGCTGCACAGCCAAGCATTGAATTCGGCTATACCGACGAGGACGGCGAAGCCTATGTGCCGATCGGCGCCGGTCAGCAGATGCCTTATTTCACGCTTGGTCAGGGCGGGTCGCACACTTTCGTCACGACCCGCGTGACAGGATTCGAACGGTCGGCGGACGGTCGATTGGATATCACGTATTTGATGATTCGAAAGGCCGATGGGTTTGCGTTAAGTGATTTCCAGCAGAGAACGGCATTCAACGAAATCGGTACGGGACAATTAGAGGCCAGGCGGCGATTATTGTCCGTTCTTGATTTTCCCGAAGTGCTTGAGGGCGTCGAAGTGGATTTCATGATTACCGTGACTTCACCCGTCAATGCAGCACAAACCATTTCGATTGATCAGAATCAAATTCTTGATTTTGTGCCGTGAAATCAGTGGCCATCGCGGCTGTTTCTGTAGTTGAGGCCCGATCAAGCCGAAGCAACTTCTGGTTGCCGGTTCGAGGGTAGAGTCCTAGAATCCGCTAGCGGATTTCTCAAACAGAGTTCGAACAAAGCTCGCCGCACGCGACGGCGAATCTGGAGTCATCAACATGCAATTGCTTCGATCAGTAGCCTGTCTTTCGATGTTGGCGTGTGCTTTCCTGATGATCAGTGGTTGCTCGCCGTCGATGCCCACGACGAACGACAACACATCCGACAACACGACTCCCGATAACGTGTCGAACGAGAATGAGACCTCGGAAAACGAAAACGTGAACGAAAACGTCTCCGAGTCGAATGAGAACGAATCCAACGTCAACGACAATGAGACCGGCGGGAACCCGGTGGTTTGCGATCCTGCATGTGAAGATGGGAAGACGTGCGTCGAAGGTTTCTGCACGCCGGTAGATGAGGCGGAAGTCCAGTTTGGGTTCACGAACGAGGACACCGGCGAATTCTCTCCGATCGTGGATGGCGGCGTGATGCCCATCTTCACGTTCGGCCAGGGCGGTTCGCACATGTATATCACGGTTCGTGCAGCCGGCTTCGAGGTTCCGGACGATCAAACGCTTAGTGTCACATACATCCTTTTCTGGCAAGTCGATGGCTCGGCGCTAAGCGGGTTTGAGGAAATCATTGAGTTTTCACCGCTCGGCGATGGCGTTTACGAAGCCCAGCGACGCATCGTGTTCATTTCTGAATTCCCTGAAGTGGCAGATGGTACGGCGGCGGACCTGACAATCATCGTGGAATCGCTGGAAAACCCAGATCAACGGATTCGCCTCGAGGCCATGGTCAATCTCGAACTCATGCCGTAATCAGAACACGGTAGATCGATAATACAAAGCGAGGCTTTGTACCTTACAAAGCCCATTTGGCATCGGGTAACTCTTCATTCGAACGCAACGATGTTCGTATTATGGGCTGTAGCGGAGCGACCGACCTCCAGGTCGATCGCGTTGTTCAACTCATTTCTTCATCGCAAGGTTTGCATACCCATCTTACAACTCGACTTTTCCTTGCTATCGAATCGTAGCTCCAGTTAGAGTAATAGGACGCAGAGTGAAGTGGGTGGCAGCCTATTTCGAGTCGTCGCGCGCTCGCAGAGGAAGGGGATGTCCATGGACCGGTCTATTTCGCGGTTGTGCATTGGAATTCTAATTTTGTTTGCGGTCAGAGGCGGAAACCGCGCGAGCGGCGATTCGCTCGGAACCGCGTTCACCTACCAGGGTCGGCTCGTGAAGAGCGGAATGGCGGTGGGCTCACCATTGCCGGAAACCTGCGAGATGACATTCGAGCTATGGGACGCGGCGATCGGCGGCAATGAAGTTGGGGCGTCGCCATTTGGACCAGTGCCAGTGGATGTCACCAATGGGTTGTTTACCGTGCCCATCGACTTCGGGCCGGATGCTATCAACGGGCAGGCGCGATGGCTGTCAATCGGCGTGAAGTGCGCGGGTGATGTGACGTCAACGACGTTGTCACCACGACAAGAGCTGCGGCCCGCGCCGCACGCGCTGGCGCTGCCGGGTTTATACACCGTGCAGAATGTGTTCAGCCCCAATCTCATCGGCGGACATCACGAGAATGAAGTGGCTGCGGGTGTGAGTGGCGGAACAATCGCGGGCGGTGGAACGGCTGTGCCCGACAACAATATCGTCAGCGATACGTTCGGAACGGTCGGTGGAGGGTGCTCGAACGTCGCGGGCAATGACGCTGGAACCGTGAGCGATGCGCAATTCGCAACGGCGAGCGGAGGATTTCGCAATCATGCGTCCGGTGCCTTTTCGACAGTGGGCGGAGGAACCAACAACACTGCGGGTGATGGCTATGCTGTCGTCGGAGGCGGCAATAGTAATACGGCTGTCGGGTCAAGATCGACCGTCGCAGGCGGTGCGAACAACGGCGCAAGCGGGATTGGTGCGGCTGTCGGCGGAGGTGAAGGCAACTTTGCCACGGCTGAGTACGCGATGGTTGGCGGTGGGCTCGCGAACGCTGCGGGTGGAGAATACAGCGTCGTTGGCGGCGGAGCGTTAAACACATCGTCCGGCCCGCGAAGCGTGGTTGGCGGCGGTAACAACAACATTGCTTCTGGCGGATATTCAACAATCGCGGGCGGCAATGGGAATCAGACTGCAGGCGCTTTTGCGACAGTGCTAGGCGGCACGGGAAATCGTGCGGATGGAGATTACAGCTTGGCTGCGGGGCGACGGGCGGTGGTCCGCGATGCTGCTGCATCCGGCGATGCGGATGGCGACGAGGGCACGTTCGTCTGGGCCGATTCTTCTGATGCCGATTTTGTTTCAAGCGCGCCTAATCAATTTCTGATTCGCGCTGGCGGCGGAGTCGGTATCAACACCAACGAGCCAACCGCTGCCTTGGAGATTGGCGGCGTCGCCGGTGTTGATGGCCTTCGATTCCCAGATGGCACTCTTCAGACGACAGCGGTGGTCGATACCGACACCGATACGTTGGCTGAGTTGAGCTGCGCCGATGGCGAAATCGTGCGTTGGAATGCGACAGCCATGGCGTGGGAATGTGCGCCGGAAGCGAGCGGGTCGGGCGATATTACGAGCGTGACTGCTGGGACAGGTTTGACAGGTGGTTCTGCCTCGGGCGACGCGACGGTTTCTATTGCTGCGGGAGGAGTTGGAGCGACTGAGCTTGCAGATAATGCGGTGACGTCGAGCAAGATCGCAGATGGGACCCTACAGAATTCCGATCTGGCTGGGGACTCAGTGACTTCGGACAAGATTGCGGACGGCTCGATTGCGAGTGCGGATTTGGGTGTGGATTCGGTCGGTGCGAATGCAATCGCAGCAGATGCGGTTGGGGCGGGTGAGATTGGGAGCGATGCAGTCGGCTCCGATGAGATCGCGGCTAACGCGGTTGGGGCAAGCGAGATTGCGACCGATGCGGTCGGGTCGGACGAAATTGCCGCCAATGCGATCACTTCTTCGGAACTTGCGTTTCAGTCGGTCGATTCGACAAAGATTGTCGATGGTTCGATTACTGCAACCGATCTCGGAACGGATTCAGTGACATCGGATGAGATTGCGGCCAGTGCGGTGGGTACTGGCGAGATCGCGGATGGCACGGTCGGCAATGCGGACCTCGCGACGGATGCGGCGTCGTTTGCCAAAGTGACCGGCGGTGGATTGACGCTCTCTGGTGGAAATCTCGGTATTGGCAATCCAACGCCGGGCGAAAAGCTGGATGTGGCTGGCAACATCAAGAGCAGCGGCACGATTCAGAGCGGCAATTCGATCATCATCAACGGCACTTCTGCACCGAATACGATTAGCACAACCTCGGGCAACGATTTGAGGTTTGGGGCAGGCAGCGCAGTCAATCACTTGTACATTGCGGCCGCCAGCGGAAACGTGGGAATTGGAACAACCACGCCCAATTCGGGTCAATTGCAGATCACGACGAGCACGTTTACGGAGAACGCGCTGTTCGCGGAGAACACCTCGACGCTCTTTGACGTGGCTGCGTTGTTCACGCGACATCAGGATTCAGCCAATGCGCGCGGACTCGGCGCCGACGCGATCGGTGGGTACATCGGTGCGCGCGGGCAGGTGAATCGCACAGCCAATCGCGAGGGATACGGCGTGTACGGCGAGGCCAACGGAGGCACATTGTCGTCGAACAGCTACGGCGTGTACGGGCTGGCGCAGGGGATGGGCTCGAACTTCGGCGTGTACGGCGCATCCGCGGGCGGGGTGGCGAATTGGGCGGGGTATTTCTCGGGAAACGTGCAGGTGACGGGGACGCTTTCGAAGGGCGGCGGATCGTTCAAGATTGACCACCCGCTCGATCCCGAGAACAAGTACCTGTACCACTCGTTTGTCGAATCACCGGACATGATGAATGTATACAACGGCAACGTACGGACGGATGCGAACGGATATGCGACGGTGGAATTGCCTGTCTATTTCGAAGCGCTCAATCGCGATTTCCGCTATCAGCTAACGGTCATCGACGAGGCGGATTCTGATAGCTTCGTGCAGGCAAAAGTGGTGCGCGGCGTGTCGAACAATCGATTCACGATTCGCACCAATGAGCCAAATACACAGGTGTCGTGGCAGGTGACTGGTGTTCGCCAAGATAACTTTGCCAATTCAAACCGCATCCCGACGGAAGTCGAAAAGAGCGACAGTGAGAAGGGATTGTATTTGCATCCGAAGGCATTTGGCCTTGAAGAAGATCGGGGCATTGATTTTGCCAGACAACCGAATCCTGAAATGCCGCAAGGCTCGAGCCACGTGTCGCCGGCCGATGCAGAGCGGGTCAGCGGTGACGTAGAGTAGCTTCGAGCGTTGAGATTGTGATGAGAAGGGGCCTTCCAAATCAGCAGGTTTGTCGCACTCGCCTAGCGGTGTTCGTGGCGGGTCTCGGAGTGTTGCTTGGTGTCACGGGTATGGCACTCTCACAGAGCGGCGGCGAATACGATCTTACATGGTCGACGCTGGATGGGGGCGGCGAAATGTTCCTCCAGGGTGGCCCTTATGAATTGGGCGGGACAATTGGACAGGCCGACGCGGGGGGACAAAGCGGTCCGGGCGGATATGAACTCAGTGGTGGCTTCTGGTTCGGCGAAACCGGAACGCCATGCGTCACGTCGATCGATTGCGCAAATGATCCGAACAACAACGCATGCAATGCAGCCACTTGTCCCGGCGGCTACTGTCACTATTCCTGCCTTCGATTCGGCGACGTGCGTGCACCGGCGAACGGCGTTGTGAATCTCGACGACATACTCTGCCTGGTGTCGGGATTCTCCAATTTCGCCAACTGTTCGGACGGCGATCTGCACCCGTGCGGCGGTAATGGAATCATCAGCCTTGATGATATTCTGTCAGTGCTTAACGCGTTCGCAGGGGGAAATCCATGCGGGTGCACTGAGAACATCATGGGCGGCGGGGGCATTCAACCACTGTGTGGAAGCAATCAGCCATAATCGTGTTTACGGCTCGCTGCTGACTGCGGCCTTCTACACAGCGCTCATTCGAACCTGAATTTTTCTTCACAATCCAAGCCGGGTGAAACCGCGATAAGCGCCTTGAATAGCTTGGAACCCTGCTGTGGTTCGGTTATGATTTATCAGACGGTCATTCAGTTTGGATGATCGTCGACCTTCGCCTTAAGTGGTGGGCGATTGTCTGGGGGTAATTGAGTGCTACTCAGCAGGGAGGACGAGCGATGAAAGCAATTCATCTAACCGCGGCGCTGGCGATTTGTTCGGCGAGTCTTCATGCAGCCAATTTGAATGTTTCGGTGAGAAGCGGCGGCTCGGCGGCTGTGAATGTCGCGCCGGGTGAAATCGTGAACTATGAAGTGTCCGTCGTGTTGAGCGACTCTAACAACGAGGGACTCGGCGCGGTGCTTTTCGATCTGAGCTTCTCGGGTGGTGCGCTGAGCCAAGCTAATGAGCCTTCATCGAACCCCATGATGAATTTCGATCGCCCTGCCGGCATGACGAATCCGGCTGGTTTTGGTGGCACGGTGATCAGTGGAAATCTAATCCAGGTGGGCGGCGCGCAGAACACAATCAAGAACACTATGATCAACGCGCCGTTTCCAATCGGGACGGTGATTCCGGATGTCGGCCAATCGTCAGTTGTCGTGGTCACTGGTTCGCTCGTCGCGCCGATGACGGAAGGGCCGTACACGCTTTCGGCTTCGAATGTTGTGGCGAGCGCGATTGTACTTGGCGAGGACGGTTCGGGTTCGCATTGGGCGACTGAACCAGTGGGGCAGGGGACGGTTTCAAACTTGACGATCACGGTGGCCGGCGTGCCTGTGTTGTCGGGCCAAGGTGCCGGTGCGCGATACCTCGCGATTACTCCACCGGATGGTGCTTCTCCGATTGCGTTGCTGGTTAAGGGATCAGCCGGGGATTCGGATGTTTCATGCGTGTCTGCCTATGTGCAAACAAATGGCACTCTGGCTGCGACGGCGCTGTTCCAAACTCCCGCACAATGGGGAACCACTGTGTATGTCGGTGATTCTGAGATCATGCCGTCAACTGTTTACACGGCTCAGGTTGATTCGGGTTCGCCTGGGAGTCCCGTGTTGTCCTCGCCGGTCATGATGACGACCTGGAAGTGGGGCGACGCTAATAATTCCGGCGCGGTGAATCTCGACGATATTCTTTGCGAGTTGTCGGGGTTCAGCGGCAGCTATACTTCTTGTTCGTTGCAAGGCGACGACATGCAAGGCGAGGTGCCAAACGGCCTGATCAATCTCGATGATATTCTGGCTGTGTTGAATGCATTCGGTAGCGGACCGTATCCACACGCTGCACCGTGTCCGTAACCCGTGGCTGGTCGTGGGCCATGTAAAGCGAGTCGCATGGTGCATTCTGAGGGAGAATCGATGAACAAGCATCAAGTCGTTATGCGATTTGTGCGGAAGACGATGATCGTCCTAAGTACGCTGCCGCTTTTGCAGACGACGTCTTGCGGGCAGGTTGATTTGCAATCGGCGCTGACGGTCGGGCTGGCCAACTTCACGATCAATCAGGTGACGGTTGCGGCTGATACGATCTTCAGGAACCTGCTTGGCGTTTGAGGAATCTCAAATCTGAAATTTGAAATCTCAGATTTCATTTACCGATGCCCCACGGCCAAGCTGCGGCT
Organism: uncultured Phycisphaeraceae bacterium; assembly: GCA_964494205.1. Classification (GTDB taxonomy): domain Bacteria; phylum Planctomycetota; class Phycisphaerae; order UBA1845; family UBA1845; genus JBBTCX01. The sequence continues at coordinate 308,391 of CAZBRD010000003.1, forward strand.
TGACCCGTGCCACCCGACCCGCAAACTCAAATGGAATGAACCAATAGCTGAAACGAGCGTAATCAAAAAGGCTCGGACGAAATCGTCCGAGCCTTTGACTTTTCCATTCGTGATGCACGCGCCAAGGAAATGAAATCAGGGTGTCGGTTGACTACGCCTGGATCTTGTCGATCTTCACTTCCATCAAGTTTTGGCGATGGCCGGTGCGGACGCAATAGCCTTTGCGGCGGCGGAACTTTTGAATCTTGATTTTGTCGCCCCTGAATTCGCCAATAATGCTGGCGGTGACTTTCGCGCCGCTGACGGTCGGTTGGCCAATCTTCGGGCCGCCTTCCACGTCGCCGAGGAGCAGGACGCGATCGAAGCTGTACGTCTTGGTTCCTTCGGGCAGGTCCTTGATCTGGACTTCGAGGGTCTGACCTTCTTCGACTCGATACTGGTGATTACCGTCAGCGATGATCGCGTACACGTGGTCGCTCCCTGTGTTGTAAGTCAAACTGTGGTCGGCATTTGCCGACCGGACGCTCCGCACGTTCCCAGTGCGAAGGGTCGAGTATTATCGCTGGCGGCTGCGGGGTGTCAACGGGGACAGCGGAATGCGGTTGTGAATCCGAGTGATGATTTTCGTGCTTTGATGCGCCCGCGTTTCTGATATGAAAAACGCGGTTTTTGTCCCTGCGCTCTTGCGCGGCGCAAACCAAATTCGCGGCTGGGACGCTGGAATCGAGGAATTTCGGAATAGAATTCTTTTTTGGCGCAAGAGTTCCGCCGCGGGGTGTTTTGTCGTCGAGTTCATCTTGCTGTTCGAGTGGCAGCGTTTGCATGTGATTCTCTATGCATTCAGTTGGATTCGTTGCTATGACGCCAATGTGTCCGACCTCAAGCGCCGCGATTAAGAGCTACGCGCCGACCTGCTTTCAATAGCGCTTATCTTGCCTAACAACAATGCACGCGCTCGCTGAAAAACTTGCGGCTTGAGTGGCCATATGAAATCCAGCAATCGGAAATCAACCGTAGTGGTCCGGCGGAACCGGCGGATATTTTGCGACTGATTGATTTGCTGAATGGGGCTGGGGCGTTTGAGGTTTGGAATGGGCGGGGGATTGGGGCGTGACCGTAGGATAGCTCGCGCAAAGACGCCGAGGCGCAAAGCGGGTGGATTTTGTGCCGGGAAGGAATCAACGTAGCACTTGGAGAAGTCAAAAGGTGGGTGCAGAGCACCCACCCTACGAATTTAGGAATGTGCGGCGGGTAGAACCCGCCATACAAGCCAGAGTGACTACATTGGCCAGTCGCGGAGGATGCGTTCGGTTTCCTTGGCGTGGCCTGACTCGTCGCTGATCATGTCTTCGAGGTGGACGGCGAGGCCTTTGTCGCCGAACTCTTCGGCTTCCTTCGCACGCTGGGTGTAATCTTTGACGGCGCGGCGCTCGGCGTTGAGGACGGCTTCGACCATTTCGCGGTCGGTCTTGGCGGGTGCGACTTCGCGCGGGATGGTGGTCGGTTCTCCGCCGAGGTTGACGATTTCGTTGGCGAGGAACTGCGCGTGGAGTTGCTCGTCGGCGACTTCCTTGAGGAAGAATTGCGAAAGTTGTGGGCGGTAGGGGCCTGTCGCTTTCGCGGCGTAGGTGATGTATTGGATGATCGCGGAGTACTCGCCCGCGAGGTCGCTGTTGAGGTTGGCGATGAGAGTTTTCTTGTCCATGACAATTGCTCCTTGGTTTAGGTCGGCGTCATTGAGTTCTCGTTCTGCTATTGTGCGCGTGATCGCGTGCCTGTCGAGCGCGCGAATCTGTACAACAGTGGATCCTTATGAATTGGCTGGCAAGATTCATGCCTGATTGTGGTGTCGTATATGCGCTCGATAACTATGCGTTAAGGTTCTATTTGCTAGAATGCTGCCCATGACGACGGTGCTTGGGATTTCATGCTACTACCACGACTCCGGGGCGGCGTTGGTGCGCGATGGGAAGTTGGTCGCGGCTGCGGAGGAGGAACGGTTCAATCGCATCAAACACGATAACGCGTTTCCGATTTTGTCGATCGAGTATTGCTTGCGCGAGGCGGGGATGACGATCGATCAGGTGGATCACATCGCGTTTTACGAGAAGCCGCTCGTCAAGTTCAACCGGATTCTGGAGACGATTCTGGCGGAGTGGCCTTGGACGCTGAAGGCGTGGCTGAAGGCGATTCCGCTGTGGATGGTGCATCGGTTGCGGATGGGGAGCGATATTCGGGAGAAGCTTGGGGCGTTGCGGGAGAAGATGAACACATCGTCGGAGCCCCTGCTGAATCAGGGGGCTCTGAAAGTGGGCGGTGCGGTCCGCATGGCGGACCCTACATCTGCACACGATGATCGCACTGCTCACAGAGCAGTGGCACACACACACAGTGATTGCACGGCTCACAAGACAGTGATGCAGGGCGAATGGGATCCGGAGATTCTGTATTGCCAGCATCACCTGTCGCATGCCGCAAGTGCGTTTCTGGTTTCGCCGTTTGAGGAGGCGGCGATTCTGACGGCTGATGGTGTGGGCGAGTGGACGACGACGGCGTGGGGAGTCGGGCGCGGGAACCAGATCGAAATGATGAAAGAGTTTCGATTTCCGCATTCGGTGGGGTTGTTGTTCAGCGCTATCACGGCTTACCTTGGTTTTCAGGTGAATGACGCCGAGTGGAAGGTGATGGGCTTGGCGCCGTACGGCGAGCCGAAGTATGTCGACAAGTTTCGCGAGATCGTGGACATCAAGGAAGACGGGAGCATTCGGCTGAACCTTAAATATTTTGCGCACACGTACTCGACTGAGCGGACTTTCAATAAGCGCTGGGAGACGTTATTCGGACAACCGCAGCGGCCTTCGGAGACGGAGCTGGGCGATTTTCATCGTGATGTCGCGCACTCGGGGCAGAAGATCGTTGAAGAGATCATGCTCAAGATCGCGAAGCACATGCATCGCGAGACGAAGCTTGACAATATCTGTATCGCGGGCGGCGTGGGGCTGAACAGCGTCGCGAACTGGCGTATTTTTGAAGATTCGGGGTTCAAAAACATATTCATTCAGCCAGCGGCGGGGGACTCGGGCGGGGCGCTGGGGACGGCGTTTTACATTTACAACACGGTGTTGAATAGGCCGCGCGTGTTCGCGATGGATCATGCGTGCTGGGGGCCATCGTTTACGGACCAGGAGATGCTGGACACGCTTCGCGAGGTTGGTGCGAAATTCGAGCACATTGAGGATGAGAACGAACTGCTGGAACGCACGGCAAAGATGATCGCGGATGGAAAGGTGGTGGGTTGGTTCCAGGGGCGCTTGGAGTTTGGCCCGCGGGCGCTGGGGTCGCGATCGCTGCTGGCTGATGCGCGAACTGAGAAGATGAAGGACATCATCAACGCGAAGGTGAAATTCCGCGAGGCGTTTCGGCCGTTTGCGCCGGTTGTGTTGCGTGAGCACGCGCATGAATATTTTGAAATGCCTCAGAACATGGACATGCCGTTCATGTTGCTGGTGCCGAAAGTGAAGGCTGACAAGCGAGCGGCGATTCCGGCTGTGACGCATCAGGATGGAACGGGTCGCGTGCAGACGGTGACTGACGAAGTGAACGGGCGATATTACCGTGTGTTGAAGGCGTATTATCGGTTGACGGGAGTGCCGGTGTTGGTGAACACTTCGTTCAACGTGCGCGGCGAGCCGATTGTTTGCACTCCGCGCGACGCTTACAATACGTTTGTCAACACAGGAATCGATGTGCTGGTCATGGGAAATTATGTCGTGACGGATAAGCCGGATGCAGTCGATTACGCGAAGGGGATGAAGCGGAGCGTCGAGTTAGAGAAGCGATCGAAGACGGCCGAGAGCGTGACGATACGGTAAGAAGTGCTAATGGCGAAGTACGAATAGCGAATTGAGTGTTGAATCCCAGGCGCGAAAGTTTTCGATTTGCGAGTCTAAGCAAAGGCGTGATCGTAATCTGAAGTTCAACGGGACGGTGCGGATACTAAGAGATGGCTAAGCAGTCGATCATTCGTGAGTTTTTCCTGTTCATCAAGCACGAGAAGAAATGGTGGTTGGTGCCGCTGCTCGTGATATTGGCGATTATTGGCGGGTTCGTGGTTTTTGCGAGTTCGTCGCCGTTAGCGCCGTTCTTGTATCCGTTGTTTTAGAGGTTTAGTTATTGTGGGCCGATAACCGTTTCGGTTGGTTCCCATAACACTCGACAATTCCTCCGCCCCTGCCGGGGCGGAGTTTTTTTGTGCCTGCTATCCACGGGTTCCGTTCGCCTGCGGCGAACTCCACCCGTGGCTACAGCCCTTGACCCCTTCGGGGTCTTTTTTGCTGCTGCCGACCACCTATTTACGTTGGCATTTCTCCTTTGGTTCCTAAGCTTAAATTGCAATTCGCTGTAATTAGAGGGGTCTATTTTTTAGCCATTTCCAAGTGAATTCGTGGCTACTCATCCAGCATCAGTGGGTCATTTGCACGGTCGATAAAACATGCGTGCGCTCATGAGGCTTTCCACCAGGTGGCGGTGCGCGCGACGGCGCTACGCCAGCTCATGGGGCTGTCAGGTGCGATGGGTTGGAAACCCGCTGCAGATGACGCGGATTGCTTTTTGACAGGCTCTCCAGGGTGCACGTTGGTTTGACGGGGTGACTGATGCTGAAAGTGATTTGCGTTTGCGGTGCGAGGCCGAACTTTATGAAGATCGCGCCGATCATGCACGCGCTGGCGAAACAGGATCGGGTTCAGACGTTGCTCGTGCATACAGGGCAGCACTACGACGAGAAGATGAGTCAGCTCTTTTTTGATGAGCTGAACATTCCAGAGCCGGACATCAACCTTGAGGTGGGGAGTTGTTCGCATGCGGTGCAGACAGCGCGGGTGATGGAGCGGTTTGAACCCATCTGTTTGAAGCATCAACCCGATTGGGTGATTGTCGTCGGCGATGTGAACAGCACGCTGGCGTGTGCGCTGGTGGCGGAGAAGCTGGGGATCAAGGTGGCGCATGTTGAGTCGGGTTTGCGCAGTTTTGATCGCTCGATGCCGGAAGAGATTAATCGAATCGTTACGGATTCGATCAGTGATTTGCTTTTGGTTTCGGAGCCAAGCGGAATTGAGAATCTGCGGCGCGAGGGGATGATCGGCGACAAAGTGCGGCTTGTCGGTAACGTGATGATTGATTCGCTGCTGCGACATCGTGAGCGGGCGAATCAATCAAATATCCTTAACACGCTGAAATTGAACAAGGGGCAATACGGTGTGATGACGCTGCACCGGCCCAGCAACGTCGATGATCGCGCGACACTGAGTGCGATTCTTGATGCGGTGGAGAAGATTACGGCTGAGTTGCCGGTTGTGTTTCCGATTCACCCGCGATCGAAGGCTAACCTCGCCAAGCTGGGGCTGGCTGATCGAGTGGCGAAAATGAAGCGCCTACAATTAATTGAGCCGCTTGGGTATCTGGATTTCCTCAAGCTGATGTCGGATTCGCTGCTTGTGATGACGGATTCGGGGGGAATTCAGGAGGAAACGACGATTCTTCAAGTGCCGTGTCTGACGCTACGCGAGAACACGGAGCGGCCGATCACGATCTATGAAGGCACCAATCGCTTGACGGGAACCGATACCGAGGCCATTTTGACTGCGTATCGCGACATACGAGCCGGTGCGGGCGTGCGAAAACGAATGCCCGATTTGTGGGATGGGAAGGCGGCTGAGCGGATCGTCGAAAGTCTGCTGGAAGTGGACAGTGCGATGCGTGAGCCGGTTGGTCGCGGCGAACTGAAGAGCAGTGCGAAGCGTATTGAGATCAGGCAGCCGGTGGGATGAGTGAAGAAATTGGCACTCGAATGTCTATCGAGAAGACCCTCACCCCTGCCCCTCTCCCTAAGAGGGAGAGGGAATGTCCCGCGATGCACTTTGCTAACCTCGGATGGTTTTTCGCCTGAAGTAGTGCATCTGGTGTTTTCGAAGCATTATTTTCCATTCGTGTCCGTAACGGAATCATAGAATGAAACTTTCCATCGTCGGTACCGGATATGTAGGTTTGGTCGCGGGGGCGTGCTTTGCGGATAGCGGCAATCACGTCATTTGCGTGGACAACGACGCGAACAAAGTCAAAGCGCTCAAGAAGGGCGACGTTCCCATCTATGAGCCGGGGCTAAGTGAAATCGTGTCGCGCAATGCCAAGGCGGGACGACTCGAGTTTACGACCGATCTGGCTGACGCCGTGAGGCGGTCGAGTGTGATATTCCTGGCTGTGGGAACACCACCCGCTCATGACGGATCGGCCGATCTCTCGTCCATTTTGAACGTGGCGAGGACCATCGGGCGCGCGATGGATCGGTATCGAATCATTGTGATGAAGAGCACGGTGCCGGTCGGGACGCACAAGAAAGTGACTGATGCGATTTCGTCTGAGACGGAGATGCCGTTTGATTACGTCAGCAATCCCGAGTTTCTGAAAGAGGGAGCGGCGATCGAGGATTTCACCAAGCCGGATCGCGTGGTCATTGGGGCGACCAATCCGCCGGTGGTCGAGATCATGAAGGAGCTGTACGACCCGTTCATGCGCAAGAGCGAGCGGGTCATGGTGATGGACCCGGCGAGCGCGGAGATGACCAAGTACGCTGCGAACGCGATGCTGGCGACGCGCATTTCGTTCATGAATGAAATAGCAGGGTTGTGCGAGCGAGTGGGCGCGGATGTCGAGAAGGTGCGGCGCGGGATTGGTTCTGATGCGCGAATCGGCAATGCGTTCTTGTTCCCGGGGGTAGGATACGGCGGATCGTGTTTTCCTAAGGACGTGACCGCGCTGATGTCGATGGGCGACGCGGTTGATCACCCGATGCGGATTGTTACGGCTGTGCATGAGGTGAATCAGGCACAGCGGTTGGTTTTCGCACAGAAGATCGTGCGGCATTTCGGCGGTGCGTGTGCGAAGACAAAGCTGGCGGTGTGGGGGTTGGCGTTCAAGTCGCGGACAGATGATGTGCGCGAGGCGCCGGCTATTGCGGCGATCAAGCTGTTTGTCGAGCGTGGGATGACGATCAAGGCGCACGATCCGGAAGCCATGCTGACGGGGGCGGCGGAATTGGGATCATCCGTGCACATGTGTGAGGACGGATACGACGCGGTGGTAGGGGCGGATGCGCTGGTGATATTCACGGATTGGCCGAAGTTCAGGAATCCGGATTTTGATCAGTTGGCGGAGCGGATGCCGTCGAAGTTGATCTTTGACGGACGCAATATGTATGACCCGCACGCGATGGCGAAGAGGGGGTTCAAATATCATTGCATCGGGCGGCCGGTGGTGGTGCCAGGGTGATTCGCGAGAGTAACCACGGCCAAGCTACGGCTTGACTGTGCCACCCTAGGATTGAACTCACGCGAAGGCGCAAAGTTGGGGATGATGTTGGGGTGGTCCGCGGGGCGGACCAAACTCACTCGCGAAGGAAATGCGCAGCGAGAAGATGACCCTTACAGGGTCGGCGTATTTCTGGGGGGCGGTACCGTGGGCGGCGCTGCGCTTGCCCACGGCTATTAAAGGTCAGCCCTTCGGGCTGATTGTTGCTGGGGATTGCGACGCAAAGTCGTTCACTGTTGTTTAAGACTTTGCATGTTGCGCGTTACTTTGTGTTGCTGAGTATTAGAGCGTTGCTCTGCATTGCTGGGTTCTGCTGAGTTCTGGGGTAATAGTCCATGTCTAAGATTTTGGTGACGGGTGGGGCGGGGTTTATTGGGTCGCACGTGTGTAAGGCGTTGCTCGGGCAGGGGCACGAGGTTGTTGCGCTGGATAACTTTGATGATTTCTATGATCCCGCGGTGAAGCGAGAAAATCTCACCGGCATGCACGTTAACTTGCGCTTCTCGGTTGTTGAGGGGGACATTCGCGACGAGGAGTTGGTCGACTCTGTATTGGACGACTCGATTGATGTCGTGGTGCATCTGGCGGCGCGGGCGGGGGTGCGGCCTTCGATTTTGCAGCCGCTGTTGTATCAGGATGTAAATGTTCGCAGCACGGCTGTGTTGCTTGAGGCGGCGAGGCGACGGCGAGATCGCAAGTTCATTTTCGCGAGCAGTTCGAGCGTGTACGGCAATAACGAGAAGGTGCCGTTTGCAGAGAGTGATCCGGTCGACCATCCTATTTCGCCGTATGCGGCGACGAAGCGGGCGGGGGAGTTGCTCTGCCACACGTACCACCATTTGTACGACATGCCCATGACGTGTCTGCGGTTTTTCACGGTGTATGGGCCGAGGCAACGGCCTGACCTGGCGATTCATAAGTTTGCGAGACTGATCTCTGAGGGTAAGCCGATTCCGGTGTTCGGCGATGGAAGCATGAGTCGCGATTTCACATACATCGATGATACGGTCGAAGGTGTGCTGGCCGCGATTGATCGGTGCAGCGGTTTTCATATTTACAACCTTGGTGGGTCCGAGCCAATTACTGTGAAGACGCTGGTCGGGTTGTTAGAGAGTGAACTTGGCAGAAAAGCGACGATTGACTGGCGGCCTCAGCAGCCGGGGGATGTCAATCGGACGTTTGCCGACATCACGCTGGCCAAACGCGAGCTGGGGTATCGGCCATCGACGCCGATTCGGGCGGGGATAACGAAGTTCGTGGAGTGGTTTGAGCGGCAGCCGGTGGCGTGCTGAAATACTGTAATCTCAGGGCGCTCGGAGACCCTCACCCCTGCCCCTCTCCCTAAGAGGGAGAGGGATTGGTAGTCGCTGACAATCTCAAAATCGGATGGAAACGATAGACTTTCACCAGTCAATCATGAATATCAGTTTTCCACGCTGCGACAACTCTCTCGACATAACTGACCATATCTTTTGCGATAGTGCTACGGTCGAATTGGCGCACTGCGAGTTGTCGCGCTGCTGACTTCATTGATGTGAGGCGCTGTGGCGACCTTAGGGCGTCGCGGATGGCGTTCATGCAGCTTTCCGGATCGCCGGCGGTGTAGTCACATCCACTTTTGTTCTGCGAGATAATCGAGGAGCATTCGCCGGGGATCGTGTTTAGCACGGCGAGGCCGGCTGCGAAGTAGTAGAAGACTTTGTTCGGCAGATAGATCAGTGCGTCTTCGAAGGCGGCGTTGAAGCCGATGTCGCATTGGGTGAGCAGGTAGACGTATTCCGGGAAGTCCATGAAGCCGAGGATTTTGACGTTGGTGAGTTTTTTGGCGGCGACGGTTTCGCGGACTTTCGCGGCGAGGTCGCCGGTGCCGCTGATGAAGAATTGGACGGCGGGGCCGAATTCGATTGTGGCGCGCTCGGCGGCGGCGACAACTGTCAGCACGTCGTAGCTGTGACTCAGGCTGCCGGAGTAGATGAGCCAGGTTTGGTCTGCGGGTTTTTGCCAGCGGTGGCCGGCGAGTTGCTTCCCGCGTGCTGCGGCGGCGTCGAAGTCGGCGAGGTCGAGGCCGAGGGGGAATGAGTCGTTGTATGTGTTGGGGCCGCCTACTGATTGACCGCGATGAATGTAAGCGTGGGCGACTCCGGTTATTGCAGTCGCGGCGACGTAGGCGTCCTGTTCGACTCGATAGAGGTGTTCGAGTGCGAGCGGAGCGGTCCAGCGCAGGCCTTTCGGGAAGAATCGCGCGAAGTTGTCGGGCCACTGGTCCTGGATGTCGACGATCGAAGGAATGTGCCACTGTGTGGCATATCGCGTGGCGTCGCGGGCGAGTTCGAGCGGGGGGGAGCTGGCGAAGATTAAGTCGGGCGGCTCGAGTTCTTTGATCGCGGCGCGGAAAGCTTCGGCGAGTTTACGATGAGACCAGATTCTGCGGGGCGAGATGTTGTTGGGGTACGATGGCGCGTGGAGGAGCCTTACTTCGATGTTCCATGCACGGGCTGCTTCGGCGATGGCGGTGGCGTTGACAGGGCGCTTGAAGCGGTGAGAAAAATCGCTTGACCACCATACCACTTGGTGGCCTGCGTGCGTGAGTGCTTGGGCGAAGCGAGCGTAGCGGCCAAGTTGTTCGACTTCGCCGGGCAGGGGATCGAAGGGGTTTATGAGCCAGATTTTCATGTCGTTGTGCGTTTGCGAGCGAGTTCCTTAGCTTTTTCCGCCATGCGACCGACGAACGTCTCAACGGTGTACTGCCGCGCGATTTCATAACCGTTGCGGGCGATCTTTGCTCTCAAATCGTTGTCAAGCACAAGGCGGTTAATAGCAGCTTCGATAGCCAGTTCGTCGCGGAACTGTACGAGGATTGCGCTTTCACCGTCAACCAACATATCCGGGACACTTCCAACCGGTGTAGAGATGACTGGTAAATTGCGTGCCAAGGCCTCAAGAATAACTCGCGGGCTACCTTCGGATAGCGACGGAAACACGAAGATGTCCGCATCATCGTAATGACGATAGAGCTCTCGAGAATCGGCGACGTAGCCTGAGAAGTGAACTTGGTCTGAGAGTTCTCGTTCATGAATGAGTGACCGCAAAGGTGCGGACATCGGTCCGTCGCCGACAAGATTTAGTTCAAGTCTTAAGCCTCGATCTTTGAGCAATTCAAGAGCGCCGATGAGGTATTCGAGTCCCTTCATGTGCTTCAGATAACCGACGTAAAGGAGGCGAACAGGTGTGTGCAGTGTTTGTTGATCTCTCTTTTTGAAATCCTCGTTTGTCAACGTGCTTGAGATAATTGCTTCCGTAGTGGCGGCGTGGCGGGAAAGAAGAGCCTGGTTTTGTTTGCCGTTGACGAACGAATAAGTGCGTCGCATGACCATTGTTTGGACGGAAAATGCAATACGATAGGCGGTGCGACTTAGCAAACCTTTGATTCCAGTGTACCGAGTCCCAGCGGTCAGAACTGCCCAAGGGTCTGAAGTGAAGTGGTAGAAAAATGCAACGCCTTTTTTCCTTGTCATCAGGTAAAGCATAGAACCGAAAGGAGCGGTGTTGCGGCAGTTGATGACATCGAGGTTAGCGATTTCCGCTCTAAACATGCGGCGGATGGCGAACACGTGTCGAAGAGCTTGCAGATGAGTGTTGAAGTGCGGCAGGGGGACGATTCGCACATTTGGAAAATCAACCTTGCAGCCGCGATAGACGGTTTCCTCCCGTGTCACCGGCGCGAAGACGAGAACTTTTTCAAAATGCCTAGCGAACTCACGAATGTAGCTAGCATAGGGGCGGTACGTTTCGAATCCATTGGGGCCGAGATAGAGCGGGCCATGGTAGAGGCCGATAGTGCCGGAATAGCGATCGATCGGAACGGGCTTTGAGTTCATGATGGAGGGAGATTCCCGAGGGGTTCCAGGACGAGACTCTCAGCTCTGCGACGTTCTCGCTCAGCCTGTTCTGCGAGTACGAGGCAGATTGTCATTGGAATCCAAAACCACTTGGAAAAGACGAGACGGTGCACCATTCCTGAAACCAAAGGTATCGCTACGATTACCATGGCGGGAATCCCGTAGCTGGTCCCTCTGGTTCGATTGACCGCTTGAAAAACCGACCAAAGTCCCAAGAGCAATAAAGTGAAGGCAATGGGTCCGCCATCGACGAGTGCGCCTAAATAATCGTTGTGTATATCGACGCGCCAACCTTGCCGTTCAAGGTTGGCAAATTGGCTGTTACCGTAGCCTACACCTAGAAAAGGGTCGTGGAGGTATGTTTTTAACGTCATTTGCCAGATGTAACTGCGTGAGTCATGTGTGACCCCTTCAGTATCGCGCACGAGATCTTCCAGTCGTTCTCTCGCGACTTTTCCCAACATCCCAGATCCGATGGCGAATTGAAAAGTACTTGCAGTAATTGCAAGAAGTATCAACGAAATGGCGCCTCGCTTTACAATGCTGCCCCCTTTTGCGAACACCACGCACACCGAGAATGCTACAACTATGCTAAGGATGGCTGATCGCGTACCGCACATCAGAATTGCCGCGATCATAATGGGCACAGCAACTAAGAAGAGCGGATAGAGCAAGCGGACTTTCGTCATTGTCCATGCGGCTGGAATCGCCGCGCATGCTACAGAGATTGCAATCGCGATCGTATTAGGGTTTGCATATTCACCGAGAGTAGATCGTGCCCTGGCCGCTCCACCTGAAGAAACGACGACGACCGCTGCTATCGTGCCGCCAACCACTGTCCAAAACATGGCACGGGCAATGTATCGTCGTGTGTCCAGCACGTGGATGGCTACGGCAATCATAATGCACTGGGTCAAGATTTGACCTGAAAACTTTGCGGCTTCTTCGAAATTGATCGAGAACGCAGCTGTAGCCATGCCATACAAGCCGAACAGCATCATGGTAATGATGAATCGTTTCGAAAGGAGGATTGAAGCGCGGCTACGGCCGTAGTAGGTCAGCCAGGTAACGATCAAGAATGGCCCGAGGACCTTTGCTGGCGTGAATTGCGACTGCATGCTGGTAATGAAAGCCGCATCGAGTGCCTGGAACATGAAATACGTGTAGATTCCTATTTGAGGTGCGACGAAGCAGGAGATGACGAATGCGACGCCTATGATCCAGATGGCTGTGTAGTAGGCACCGGCGACGTAGAGGACTCCTGAGATGACAAGTGCGGGGAGGAGCAAGAAAAAGAACGTCAAGATATCCGCGCGACTTGAGCCTTCTCCTGACTCCCTTAGTTGATCCTGAGTGAGAAAGGTCGGAGCAGGAGTTTGTTGGGCGGGCGACATTGGCGTCTTCTTTCGAGCGGGTGAGGCCGAACTCTCGTTGGGCCTTACCGGGACCGATATAAACCGATGCGACGACCTTGCAAGGCCGTTTCTAATGTTATTGTATCGGCGAAAGGGCGGAAGTAACGCAATTCGGTGGACTTGGCATTAGGCAAGAGGCATAAGGCATTAGGTATTCAATGTGCAGCACGAGGAGGGGGTTTTTCTGACTTGTGGATTGAACGCGATGCCTTATTCGACCCTTGCAGGGTCGAATAAGGGTTGAGGGGCTCGTGTCCGGGGGTTTTCGCTTCGCTCGACCCCCGGCTACTTGATTGCAGCCTTGCAGGCTGGCATGAGACAAGGCTCCTTATTCGATGGCAGGCGTGTAGGCTAGTGCGAGATAAGGCGCCGCGTTCGATGGCAGTCTTATGGGTTGGTATCAGTTAAGGCTTCGCATTCGATTAGAGCCTTGCGGGCTGTTGCGAGTTGTTGATGAATAAGCTGTTACGAGTTTCTACGGTGGGTGGCGTTGGTATCTACACAAGTTTGTGGGTGATGCGAGCGCGCTCTAATTGCAATGGCGGAGAGTTCCGAGTGCCGCTTTCGTCCGCCCATCCGGGCGGAAGGTTGAGAAAAGCAGCTCGAAACCAGTGACTGAAGTCACTGGCAACTTTCGTCCGCCCTCCGGGTGAGCATGGTTAATATCCGGGCGATCGTGGTTAGAAACCGGGCGATCGAGGCTGGTCGACCTGTGTAGATACCAATGGTGGATGGTGTGCGACAACGTAAAGGGAACTTCCTTGCAGGGGTCCGCTGATTGTCATCTGGTGAAAGAATGAAGCGAGTCTGTCTTACATTTGCGATTCTACTAACCTGTCTTGCGAGTACCGCGCTTCGCGTTGCGTTGGGTGGCGGAGCGGTCGGTGGGGAACCGGAACAGAAGAAGATACTCCCCTGGATAGAGGTCAACATTCCGGACATGCGATTGAAGGTTGCCTATCCCAAGCTTGATGTGGATGAGCAGAAATACCCGCTCGTGCGTGACTATGCGGTGGCTGCGATGAAGGCGTGGCGACCGGTTACGGATATGTTTGCGGTGAGTTCGCGTATCGACTGCGTTGATGCGACTTACAACCACATCATGCGCAACAAGCCTGCCGGCATGCGGATCATTGGCGGGTTAAAAACGTACAACCTTCCGTGCCATGCTGATGGTGATAAGCGGCCTTACGACTTTGCGAATGCCGAGGGGTGGAAGGCGATTGCGGATGCGTCGGTCAAGCTGGTTCAGATTACCGGCGTGCCAATCGTCATTCTTGAGAATGAAACATCGCTGATGCCTTTTCATGAGGGGCGGGCGACGATCGATCTCGCAAAACTCAAGCAATCTCTGAAGGCGCTGAATGAAACCGACGTTGAATATTGGTGGAACCTGCCGATCATTCTTGATGATGTTCCGGAATTGCCGAACCGCGAGGCCAAGACGACCGAACTAGTTCGCGCGATTTCGGAGGCGGTGCCGAAGGCGGTGTTTTTGACGCAATTCGTGATGTGGAAAGATTGGGAGAGAGTTCCGCCGGGTGAGCCGAGGCGAAGGAATCAAATGCTAGAGCTGGTCGGCGCGGAGCGATTTAAAGAACGATTCCTGGTTTCAACCGATGGCTACTGGACTAGCCCGAACTGGGACACTTATCACCCAAGGAAGGTTTACACGCCGCAGGATGCACTGGCTGGGATGGGTTCACTCACGGGAAATCCGGTGTGTCTATACCCTGACCCGAAGAGTTGGATCTCAGCGGGTGAGATGCTCAGCAAGCTCTCGAACAAGACGCCAGAAAAATAGTCCGCCAGTTTCTCAGCAGAAATTCTGCACATTCTACACGCCATAGGCGGTCAGCCGGTGTTTTCATACGTCGGAGTTGGTGCTTCTTGCGCTGACCTCCGTTTTGGTGCGTCTGCATACACGGGTTGAGTAGCCATTCGGACTCTTGGGCAATTTGTAGCATCTGTTCCGCCGTTTTGGATTGTGATCCAACGCGACGTATCGCTTGCAATCAAAGGTCCAAGAAAGTAGGCTAGGACTTGCGTTTAGCGTCGTTTTGTGTGGGAAAGTGTCGTTTGAGAGGGGATCTTCGTATGAGAAGACCGACGATTTTATTTTGTGTCCAATCTTTTGCTGCGGTGTTGTGTTCAGGAGCGATCGCGGCCACTCCGGAGTTAAGAACTCTACAAACGCACAACGGTGAGAATGTTCGTGAGCACAAGTTGTTGCCCATTACGGACAACAGAGTGATCTCCACGACGCAGCTGGTTCCGTTTCCGAACGGACCGGTGACGCGGTTCCTCAACGGTCAACAAGTTGATGGTGGTGTCGCAGGACCCGTCGGCGACATTGTTTACAGCAACATCGGCGAGCCGCAGGCGTATCCGCTGAATGTGAACGAATTGGTGGCGGATGATATTCGAACGGTTTGCGCCGGTTCGAATATGACTTACTTTGAAATCAAAGTAGCAGGACCAGCCGGGGCTGTTCTTAATTACGGCCTGTACAATGGGTGCCCCTCTTCGGGCGGATTGCCGCTGCCGGGACTTCAGTTTCAGGCGACTCTTGTTAACGGTGTGAATATTCTCGGCACTGACTTCCCGACACCTATTACGATTCCGGGTTCTTTTTGGCTTGCGTTACAAACGGCCTCGCCGGGCGTCACATGGGCGTTCGGCGGCGCGCCGGAAGTTGGTACGTCGGAAGAGCGTTTTGACCAGATTCCGTTCGGGTGCAACACGAGTTTCGGCGGTTGTCCACCAGACGGGCCTGCCTGCGCGAATGGTTATGCGTTGATTCGCGGCGTCGAATGTACGGAAGTATTCCTTGCCTATCGAGCCGATATCCTGTCCGCATTTTTCACTCCCTTGACGCTGGACGAACAGTTTGCGGATGACATCCTGCCGATTACATCGCCAGGTACCTGCGACCTTGCACAGTATCGCGCCGACCTGGCGGGCCTCGATGGTCTCTACACCATGAAGTTCGAAATCTACAGCGATGACGATGTCAATTTGCGTCCGCTTGCTCCCGTCATGGGAACGATCGGCATGTGCAGTGGCGTTGGCAACGGTATCGTTGACGAGTGCATGTTCGAGTTCCAGCCGATTATTCCCATTCCGACCGCCAAGTTGTGGTTGACGTATGACGTCGATGGCAATCAGGCTGGTCCTGCGTTGGTTGGCAATGCACCGCAGATCGGTATGAGCGGTGACTGCTTCTCGATTTTTGGTGAGCCCGATCCGGATATCTGGAGCGAGTGTATCTGGTGGTTCGGCGGTTGCCCGCAATCGATGGGCACGGCGCCATGCGGAACTTTCCAAAACCGGTTCTATTGTGCGGGCACGGAGCCGACCGTCGCGTGCTGCGATCTGTCGGTAAGCGTAGAGACACCGTGTGCGGACGAGGTTCCGATTACGCAGTGCTTCAGCCGATTCGTCGCTAATACGACTTGTGCTGAGGCTGAGTTTGATCCGCCGTGCGGTATGGCCTCTTGCTGCTTGCAGGATGAGACTTGCCAGAACATGTTTCAGCAAGAATGCGTGGATGCTGGTGGATTGTGGCAGCCTGGCTTCTTCTGCGAAGTTGGTAATCAGTTCTGCCCGCCGCAGGCTTGCATCGTCGCTACGAACAAGTGCGATGTCGTTAACTTTGATGCTCCGGGCTGCAACGACTTCCTGTGTTGCGATCTGGTGTGCGAAATTGACAATTTCTGTTGCACGGCTGCGTGGGATGATACCTGCGTGAACTTGGGCAACCTAAATTGCCCGTTGCCGCCGCCGGATGAGTGCGAAATCGCGGCGGAAGGCGAGTGCAACGGCACCATCGTCATGGATAACACGTTTGCGACGGACCGGCTCACCGATCCGGGATTCGGCTGTCACAACGGCGGCAGCGATCAAAACGGAATTGGATCTGTGTGGGGCAAGTTTACGGCTACTCATTCATCCGCTCGACTGTCGACGTGCAACAGTCCGCCGCCGGCCGATGACTCACTCGTAGCGATCTACACGGGCACGTGCGGAGACCTTACCGAAATCGGTTGCAGCGATGACGTTACCGGTTGTGCTTCAACAGACTTCAATTCCGATTTCTGCATCAACGGTTTGACTGTTGGTCAGACTTATTACGTCCAGGTGGCTGCGTGGACGGAAGCGGATCGCGGTCGATATGAGCTGAAAGTCGATTGTCCGGCGAGCTGCGGCGCACCGGCCAATGATGTCTGCTCTGCGGCGGAGGCGATTGGCAACGGTATCACGCCGTATACGACGGCCGGTGCTACCACGGATGGTCCGGCGCTTCCGGGTAGCTGCAATGAAGGCGACGGCATCGTGTTCAATTCAGACGTTTGGTATGACTATACGGCGCCTGAGACGGGTACGGCGACGGCCGACCTTTGTACTGGTACGGGATACGACTCACGTATTGCCGTCTACCAGGGCTGCACATGCCCTGTGACGACGCAAGGTACATTGGCGTGCAACGATGACTTCTGCGATTTGAACGGTGCTTCGCGTGCAGTGTTCAACATTGTCGAAGGCCAGTGCTACAAGATTCGTGTTGGCGGCCAGAACGATGATACCGGAACCGGCTTGCTGGTTATGAGCAGTGAAGGCACGGGTACCGGCCCGAACTGCCCGGGCGGAACTGCAACGTTTACGAACCCGATGAACAATACCGTCGACGCGCGCCAGCCGAATCCGGTTGGCAGTCTGACGCCTGCGCAGGGTATCCAGACGCTTACGGTCACGGCGCCTTCCGGTGCGGATGCTGAGTGCTTCACCTTGTGCGAGACGGCTTCTTCCGGAACGCCGAACACGATTACGAATGTGATGGCGAACGGGAACACGTACACGCTTACGTTGGCGCGGCCGATTACGCGTGGGGCGGTAACGCGGATTGCCTACAACCCAGAATTCGGTACGGGTTCAACAGGCACATTCATCTCGCATCCGGGTAACGTGAATGGCGACACGACGGCGGCACCAACGGACATTCTGGCGATCATCGACTGCATTAACAACGTGAATCCGATGACGCAATGTCCATGGGGCATTTACAGTCAGGACATCGACCAGAGCGGTGTGCTGGGTGCGCCGGATATTCTGCGAACGATTGACTTGTTGAACGGTGCGGACGTGTTCGACGTTTGGAACAATACACCGCGGCCGAGTGCGACTTGCACACCGCCGCCTCCGGGACCGTGAGACACGATTCTCTCGGTTTGAATGGCTGATTCACAAGAATCCCCGCGAGCGATTGCGGGGATTTCTTTTTTGGATCGCTCTGGTGTTCAGACGCTACATGGCGTTGCACTTAGCATTGCAACCCTGCAGCGCCGGTGCATGGCGGCGCTACGCTTGGCCATGCCACCCAACTTTTGAGCGGCACGGACTACAGTACAAGCTGATAGTGATTCGCTCATCGTCCGTGCTTATTGATTCTTGTCGGGTCCTTTGGGCTTTGGTAGCATGTTTGCGGCGAAGTTGAAAAAGGAATTGCTATGGATCTGAATGGAAAACGAGCATTGGTTTGTGGAAGTTCGCAGGGAATTGGTAAAGCGTGTGCGATTGAGTTGGCGAAACGCGGGGCAGAGGTTCTGCTGACGGCGCGCGATGAGGGGGCGCTGCGCGACGTTGTCTCGTCGCTTGAGGTCGGTGGCGGTCGCAAGCATGGATACTTCGTGGCGGATTTTTCGGATACGAAATCGCTCGAGGGTAAGGTTCGTGAACAGATTGTCTCTAAGGGACCAATTCAAGTCTTGATCAACAACACGGGAGGGCCTTCGTCAGGACCACTGCTGGATGCAAGCGAGGAGGACTTCCTCGGGGCGATGACGAAGCATATCGTTTGCAACCAGTTGTTGGTCAAAGCTGTGCTTCCGGGGATGAAGGAATCGAAGTATGGGAGGGTGATTAACATCATTTCGACTTCGGTGATTCTGCCGATACGGGGGCTTGGCGTCAGCAACACCACGCGGGGGGCTGTGGCGAATTGGGCACGGAGTATGGCGGATGAGCTGGGTCCGTTTGGTATTACGGTGAATAATATCTTGCCGGGTTTTACCAATACGGATCGGTTGCGATCGCTGTTGCAGAAGCGTGCGGATAAGACGGGCGTCAGCTTGCAGGAAATTGAAAAGCAGGCGAAGGCGGGAATTCCCATGCAGCGGTTTGCGGATGCGGCGGAGATTGCGGCGGTGGTTGGGTTTCTGGCGTCGCCGGCGGCGTCGTATGTGAGCGGGGTGAACTTACCGGTTGATGGTGGGCGGCTGGCGGTTCAGTAGGTTGTTGCTCGAAGACACCTGGCGGACTAAGAAATTTCAAGGCCGCTCCCTCGCGGTCGCGGTTCGGATTTTTTGATCGGCGGTTTAGTAGTTGATGCTCAGCAATTTCATTGATGGTCGGCTCGTCGAGCCAGCAAGTGGGCAATACCTCGACAACATTGATCCGGCGACGGGGCATGTTTATTCGCTGGTGCCGGACAGCGACGAGCGCGATATCGCGAATGCCGTGGCAGCGGCGGAGCGGGCGTTTCCTATCTGGTCGAAGACGCCTGCGGCAGAGCGCTCGCGAATCATGCTCAAAATTGCCGAGTTGATCGAGACGAATGTCGATCGACTGGCGATGGCGGAATGCGTGGATTCGGGTAAGCCGCTGTCGCTTGCGCGCACGCTGGAGATTCCGCGAGCGGTTACGAATTTTCGATTCTTCGGGACGGCGATTCTGCACTTTCATTCGGAGTCGCACGCGACGGATGACGTGGCGATTAACTACACGCTGCGCCGGCCTCGCGGTGTGTGCGGGATTATTTCGCCGTGGAATCTGCCGCTGTATTTGTTCACGTGGAAGATTGCACCGGCGATGGCGGTGGGGAATACCGTTGTCGCGAAGCCGTCTGAAATCACGCCGATGACCGCGTTTATGCTGTCGGAATTGTGTCAGCAGGCGGGGTTGCCGGCCGGTGTGCTCAACATCGTGCACGGGTTGGGGAAGAAGGCCGGGGCGGCGATTGTGAATCACCCGGCTACGACGACGTTGTCGTTCACCGGAGGGACGGTAACCGGACGGGAGATTGCTCGAACGGCTGCCCCGATGTTCAAAAAGGTCGCGCTGGAAATGGGCGGGAAGAATCCGAACATTATTTTCGGCGATGTTGATCTTGATGAAGTGGTTCGCGAGAGCGTGAAGTCGTCGTTTCAGAATCAGGGTCAGATCTGTCTGTGCGGGTCGAGGATTTTTGTAGAGAAAACGGTGTACGAACCGTTTGTCGAGAAGTTTGTTGCGTCGACGAAGCGATTGAAAGTGGGTGATCCGCTGGAGTCGACGACGGATCAAGGGGCGGTGGTTTCGAAGGTTCAGCTCGACAAGGGGATGTCGTATGTGAAGCTCGCGCGCGAGGAGGGCGGCACGATTCGTTGCGGCGGCGAGCGGCCTTCGACGATCGGTGAGCGATGTCGTGACGGGTATTTTCTGGAGCCGACAGTGATCACCGATTTGGCTGTGAATTGTCGCGTGAACCGCGAGGAGATTTTCGGGCCGGTCGTTTCCATTATGCCGTTCGATTCTGAGCAACAAGTCGTTGAATACGCGAATGCGACGGATTTCGGGCTGTCGGCGTCGGTGTGGACGAAGAACATTCAGCGTGCGCATAAGCTGGCTGAGCAAATCAACTCGGGAACAATCTGGATCAACTGCTGGCTGCTGCGCGATTTGCGTGTTCCCTTCGGCGGCATGAAGCAGAGCGGTGTTGGCCGCGAGGGTGGTGAAGAGGCGCTGCGGTTTTTCACTGAGCCGAAGAATGTTTGCGTGAAGCTCTGACCTTTACTTGAAAGAACTGAGTTGCAAGTCCTCTCTCAGATTAGTTCGAATGTACCTGTTGAAATCCCGCGCTCTGCTTTCGTCGAAGGGCCACCGATTCAAGTATTTTGGATCATTGGTGCTGCTGTCGTCGCTATCGCAGTGCTGAGGAGAAAAGGAAAAAGGCTACCTAGGGTTTTCCGACTTTTTGCATGGATGATCATCCTCGGTGCTATAGCGGTTTGCATAGTGCTTCTGACTGTGATCGTTATCGCGTTCATCAATCGCGAAAACTAGAACAAGCTCTTCGACGATTTGCTAATTTGGCAACTGACTTTAACTGATTGCGCGGCAGGTGACCTGGATGTGCGAGGCGCGGCCGATGGCGTCGGGGTCGCGAGAGAGGGATTTTTCGATTTTCAGCCATGCGCGGCGGGAGTCGGGTGATTCGAGCAGTTGGCGATGATGGCGCATCGGCAGGATGGTTTTGCCGATCATTTCGAGGACTTCGAAGCCGGTGCGGTCGAGGAGTTTGCGAAGGTCACCGGGGGTGAAGGTGTGAAGGTCGAAGCGCTCGCCTTGATCTCTGGTGAGCCACTTCGTTTGGCCGTCGCGGAGGAAGTTGGCGAGACTTTGCGGTTCGCCTTTTTCGAGGTAGTGGTCGATGGCGGCGAGTTGGTTGTCGAAGGTGGCAACGAGCAGGCCGCCATCGCGGAGGATGCGACGGATTTGTTTGAGTGCTTTTGTGGGCGATGACGTGCAGCAGATCGGATCGCCGAAGGCGGTGGCGAGTGCGAAAGAAGCGGGGGGAATCGACGAGAGGTCGATGAGGTCGGCGTGGATGAAGGAGGCGCGGGTAGATTTCGTGTTGGTTGCTCCCTCGTGGTTGCGGTCCTGATCACCCCCTTGCTTGCGCAAGGGGCTCTGATTCGTTTCGATCGTTGCGGGTTCTTCATCGAGGGAGTCGTGTGCGCTGGCCACTTCCTTGCGGGCGCGGTTCTGATGGGGTTCGTCGATTTTCGCTCTGCATTCGTCGAGCATTTCGCGGGAGATGTCCAGGAAGGTGACGTGGTAGCCGCTTTGGAGAAGCTTGAGGCCCCATTTGCCGGTGCCGCAACCGAGATCGATCACGCGATCTTCGAGGTTGCGCGGGAGATGCGGTTTGAGGTAGTCCCACGTCAGTGCGTCGTGCCATTGCCAGTATGCGTCGTCGTAGATGTCGTCGTAACGATGGGCTACGCGGTCGTGATAGCGTTCGACGGATGAGCGGCGGGATTTGGGCATTCAGGTTCCTTTTGTGGCTATCTTTTCCGCCGCACTGCTCAGAGAGCAGCGGCACACGCAAACGGGTGTTTTCATCTCAAGCCTTGGTACATAGGCTCATGGCGGCGCTTCGCTTGGCCATGCCGCCCACCGCACTGCTCACAGAGCAATAGCACACTGCCCGCGTTCGATCGGTTGAAAACCCATCCCGCAAAGTGGAGTCGCGATTTCAACGAATTCCTAACCAAATGCTACATTCTGACCTATTCTGGCGATGAATGAGGGTTTCGCCAGTGGCGTCATTGACCGAAACAGCACAATCTGGAATCATAGCCTGCCGAAGAATGGAAGAGGTTCGATAGCACATGAAGTCGTGGATAGCGGGCTAGAACGGCCCGGGCGGGTTGGTGCCCGCAGCTCACTTTGTTGCTCTAACCGAAATCAGGGAGCGTACAGTATGTTAAAAGCGGTCGATCTTCGTAAGGGTAAGACGATCTTGCAGGATGGTGAGCTGTTTCTGGTTCACGAAATTCAGCACGTGGCTAAGGGCAACAAGCGCAGCTACATGCAGGCGAAGATCAAGAATCTCAAGTCCGGGAACATGATGGACATGCGGTATAGCGTGGATGACCGGGTGGAGATTCCTTTTGTCGAATCGAAGGAATACGAATTCCTTTACAAGGAAGGCGAGAACTTCATCGTCATGGACATGGAGTCTTTTGAGCAGCTTCCGATTCACGCGGACATCGTTGGCGATATGGCGTTGTTCCTGAAGCCGAATGAGAAGGTGTCGTGCCAGTTGTTCAACGGTGCGATGATTTCGTTTGAGTTGCCGTTTACTGTTGAGTTGAAGGTGGCCGATACGCCGCCGGTTGTTAAGGGTGCGACGGCCACCAATCAAGCGAAGGACGCCATTCTGGAGACGGGGGCGAAGGTCCGCGTACCGCCGTTTATCGAAATCGGCGAGAAGGTCCGGGTTGATACGAGAACCGGAGAATATCTGGAACGAGCGAAATAAGTTGCGTGTTTGCGACATGCAAACATGAGTAATCGGACCTGCTGCTTGGGGTGGGAGCGGCTCTCGGTTGTTGCTACAATCGAGCAGCAGGAAGGTTGGATGTGGAGGCGGAACCAGCCGACTTGGGGTTAACTCAGCGATATTATGGTCGCGCGAACTCCGTTCGTGAGCGAAAGCGAGCGAATGGAGGCCTACCTACCCAAGTGCGTCCACAACGGTAATCCATCGAAATCAGGGAGAGAGCGCATGCGTACATTTGGCTTATTGGCGAGCCTTGCTTGTTTGTTCGGTTGTGCATCGGGAGCACGGGTGGAAGCCGGTGGTCCGGAGATGACGACGATACGCGTAGCGCAGGGATTGACCCGACCGGTGTGGGTGACTGCCCCTCCGCGCGATTTTGATCGCGTGTTCTTGCTTGAGCAGCTCGGCAGGATTCGAATTCTAAAGAACGGCGCGCTCGTGGAAACGCCATTCCTTGATATTGACCCCCTGGTTTTCGGCGGGACGAGTTTGTTTGACGAACGTGGCTTGCTCGGGCTGGCGTTTCATCCTGACTACGCCACGAACGGGTTCTTTTTCGTCTGGTATGTGAATAGCAGCCAGGACACTGTTTTGGCGCGGTATCAGGTGTCAGAGAATCCGGATATTGCCAATCCGAGCAGTGCGCTCATCTTGCTGACTATTGACCAGCCGACCGGTTTTCCGAACCACAAGTGTGGGTGGATTGCGTTTGGGCCCCAAGGCTATCTGTATGTCGGTACTGGGGACGGCGGTTCGGCCAACGATCCGGGCAATCGCGCACAGGACATTACAAGCCAGCTTTTGGGGAAGATCCTGCGGCTTGATGTGAACGGCGACGATTTTCCGGAAGACGCATCCAAGAACTACGCGATTCCTCCGAGCAATCCGTTTGTCGGGGTTACCGGTGATGATGAGATCTGGGCCTATGGTCTGCGTAATCCATGGCGCAACTCGTTCGACGCGTTGACGAACGAACTGTTTATTGCGGACGTGGGGCAGGATGAGCAGGAGGAGATCAACATTCAGCCTGCGACAAGTCCGGGCGGCGAGAACTACGGATGGCGCTGCATGGAAGGCGTCATGTGCACCGGTTTGAGCGGTTGCACGTGCAATGCGCCGAATCTGACGCTTCCTGTCTACACGTATAACCATACCACGAATCCACTGCGATGCTCGGTTACGGGCGGTGAAGTGTATCGTGGCTGTGCGTTCCCGCAGTTGCAGGGTGTTTATTTCTTTGCAGAGTATTGCAGCAACGAAGTCTGGACGCTGACTCGAAATGGGCAGGATGTGGTGGTGACGGATGTTACCGCGCAGCTTGCGCCGGGCGGCGGATTGAATCTTCAGGGCATTTCATCGTTCGGCCACGATGCCTATGGCGAAATGTACATTTGCGATCGCGATGATGGCGAAGTTTTCAAGATTGTTCCGGTGACGCCGTCGCCGGATTGCAATCAGAACGGCACCGTGGATGCGTGCGATCTGCTCGATGGTTCGAGCTTGGATGCAGACAAGTCCGGCGTGCCGGACGAATGTGAGATTCCGCTTTCGATCGTGTCGAGTGTTCCGCCGGACGGGGCGATTGATGCGCGCCAGCCATCGAACATCGACGGTTCGAATCCGACGGGATGGATGTTTGTGGATCTGACGTTCTCGGGTGTGGCCGTTGAAATGACGGCGGATGATTTGACATTGACACAACAGGGTAGCAACCAGGCGCCGCCGACGATTCTGGGCCTTGCGCCATTGACCGACTTCAGTGTGCGGGCGGTTTTAAGCGGGGCGGTCAATGTCGGTGCGTGGACCACGATTACGCATAACGAAAGTGGAAGTCACATGCGCATTGGTTATCTGCCGGGTGACGTAAATGCTGATCGCACATCGAGCCCGGTGGACATTCTTGCGCTGATCGACGCGATTAATGGAGTCGGAACGCCGCTTCCGCTGTGGTCGACGGATATTGATCGATCAGGTGTGACCAATCCGGCTGATATTCTTCGCGAAATTGACTTGCTCAACGGTGCAGATGCGTTTGAGGTCTTCAACGGCGTGTCGTTACCGTGATGCGTAGATAACGTCTTCGAATATCTGCCTGCGCCATCGCGCGCGTTCTTCATTCTCAATCAAGTGAACGAATTTCGATTGATGAAGCAAACTGTTTGAGTTGTTCAGTCAGTCGCCTTGTTCTTCAATTCGCATGCCGACTTGAGTGTTGTCGACAAAAAAATCGACAGAAATAAAAAAATTTTTCAAATTGTTTTCGGGTCGAATTTTCAATCGTGTTCGCCTCGAATCTGCTTGTGTTGGTCGGCATGATTCTGGTGCTCGATCAATCGAGATCGTTGTCGAATGCAATCAGCAATGGCCTCTTACTGGCAGCATGTAGCGCTTAACATTCGTCGATCATTGGCCGCGCGCCCGATTGTTTTCATCATCCGCTTGTGAAAGACGCGCCGACTTCCGCATGGCCCTGGTCTGCCCGGCGACGGCGCGCAGTACTTTCATTTTTCAGCTTATTTTTCTATGTTTTCTTCGTGACGGTCGGGTTTGACTTGACGCGTGATCTTGAGTCGATGCCGCGCACGTGTTCAACTGTTTTGTGTCGCCAAGTGGCACAAAACGCACGCAGTAACTCTGCATAATTCATCACTCTTGTTTAGTGCCATTGCCTGTCGCTTTACTGATGAACGAATCCGAATCAGTTCGTTTGGTTATTGTTGATTGTTTGCGTTTGCGATGTGGAAGTCATGCGATGAAGGGTGTTCAGCCGATGAAGAATGGAGTGAATTTTTGATTGTCAACAAGAAAATTCTTTTGACAGACGATAATGATGGTGTAGGATTTTGTCTTGAAAGGAGGTGACGTAATCATGGCAAAGAAACGTAAAGCTGCAAAGGCCACGAAGAAGGCCGCGAAGAAGACAAAGAAGAAAGCCGCAAAGAAGAAGTAGTTACCGATAAGCGGTGAGTCCGCCTTGAAGGCCTTCGACCGGTTCACGCCACGGCAATCGGTCACGATCGAGGTGGACGCCCAACGACGTCCAGTAGACGTCTACTCATTGGAAGGTGCTCCACGCCACGGAAGCACCTTCCATTTTTTGTTTTTACAATCGAAGCTAGATACTATGGGTTGCAGGTTTTGCAGCCTGTTCGCCCGGTGCCCTGTGCTTCAATCAAGCTGGCGAAATAGACCACGTTCTCGGGTTTGACGCGCTTGAGGTGGCTACAGCCAACGCGGTGGAAAATCATCGAATTCACGCTGGCCGCGTAGGGTTTTTCTGCGGGCGAAAGTTCTCCCGGTTGACTGGGGTTGGTCTTTGAAGGAGATGCGCCGGTAATCTTTTCGCCAGATGCCGTGGGCTTTTCTTCGAAACTGGGGCGTCCTGCCCGAATCCATGCCGTCTGAATCAGATTCGCGGATAACAACGCTGCCGACTCGATGCGTTCTTCGATGATGGGGATGCAATCGTTGGCGAGGTGCGAGTAATAAGCATCGGCAGAGGTCTGGAAGTGCTCGACATCGCTGATTCGCAAGTCTGCCAGTATTCTCCGATCCGCTTCAACAATTCGAAGCATGACCTCGTGACTGTCGAGGAGCACATCAAACGCGCTCTGAATGGGGTCATCTATTTGTTTCACTCGATCGGGCGAAACTCGAACCTCGTAAGTCAGCCGACTGATATTGCGAGTCAGCAGCGTTCTTTGGACGCGATCGCGTAAGTTGCATATGGAGTCGGTAGCGGCAGAACCTGACGCACACCATTTGGACTCACTGGTGGATTTACCCGACAAGTCGTACGTTGCGTTAAAGGGCATGGCCGCATCGGTCGCAAAATGAATAATCGCTCCCCAGTGCGCAATTGTTGCCTCGCGAGTACCGGACTCGAATGCCAAATGAAGCTGGCGTACTTGCTCATCGAGGTTCCAGGGTAGTTCTCCACCGTCCTTTTCATTGTGTTGATCAAAGAAAGACCTGGCGGATTTGTGGTCTCGTGGAAATGAGAGCGCAGATTTGCGTCGCGCAGCGGCATCAGCCCCTTTGGCGGCGATGTCGAGCTTCAAGTAATGGTCAGCGGGGACAAACTGTTTCGGATCGCCTGGTGTCGGCTTCTGAGGGGTTACAGAAGAGCTCCGAATCGGATTGAGGTGGGTGCTTTGATAGTCTTTCAGTGGGGTTGGCAGTAGCTCGGCCGTCGTCGCCAGCACGAGGTCGTACATGTCGCGGGAATCGGATTGATGCAGGTTGCCGGCGTCGTTTATCCCTACCAACGCCGAGATCAGGCCGAGGAGGAACGTTCCCATTGGACGGCTCCCTTCGAGAATGTGTGCGATCAGTTGCCTTTGGGGGCGACCTGACCTGCGCGTTCGACGATTTCAGAGAGGATGAACGATTCGGTTGTGGCGTCGCGGCCAAGGGCGACCCATGCGTCGTGTTCCGGGGTAATCTTCGCAAGCCCGGTCGTCGAGGGCAGACTGTACCCGAAGAAGGCATAGGCCGCACCGGTGTTGTTGAATTGCCGATCTGGTGAGGAAAGTCGTTCCTTGTGGACGATGACCTCGATCGAGCTCCATTCGCCCGACTCAGCCTTGTGAAATTGGACTTCAACCCAGCGGCGAATGGGATTGATGGTGCTTTCCATCAAGTCGCGCCAGGTGTGGACGTCTGAGCGCCAAGGTTCAGTGATGTGCTGCGAGGGTTCTGGCAGGGTGGTGATGATGCCGTCATTACGATCTATGCGATCTAGCTGGTAGCGATGGAGACGCAGGGTCGTCTCCGCCGAAGTCCACAATTGGTCGGCGTACACGGAATCTTCTGAGGCTTCTATTGATTGCTGCGAGATCAATTGCGCGGGTTTGTGCGAAGCGCACCCTGTTGATAGCGCGAGGAGCGCCAATGTTATCGGGAAAAATTTGCGCGAACCAGCCATGTCCGGTGATGATACGGCGGTCGGCTCGTTGGTCAACGACCAAACCGTTGTCGTTCCGCATCCTTTCTTGCCGCGGCCATTCCCGGTGAATCAATACATCGGGGGGCGACCAGCGTCGGTGAAGTGGGGGCCATCCTGCAATATGATCGGGGCCACGAAATCCCGGACGAAGTTTTCGTTGACCGCGTCGGTGTGGCCGCCGTAATTGGCGGCGCTGGCAAATGTCGGATCCCAGCGGATGTTTTCAACTTTTGCGGAATAGAGGCCACGGGCTTCGTCTCCGATGTTTGGGGGAAGGTGGAAGCCGTGCAAACCAGCGGAGCAGGCGCCGCATTTGCTGCGATCGGCCGTGCCGGAAAGCGGGACAAGGATTCCCAATACGGCGTCCTTCTCCGAGGTGTAAACGGTCAGCTTGTTTTCGATTCGACGTAGTGCCTTTGTGAGGTCGTAATGCGCGCTGACTGACGAGCCGAGCAGGACGGCTGAATCGATGTGGTATTTCGATGGCATCTCTTCGAGTGCGTAGACGGCGACGGCTGTGCCGGCGGAGAGCGCGATGACACTCACCGGCGTGCCTGGGTGCTCGTCGATGTATTGGTACATGATTTTGGCGAGTTCCGCGCCTTTCTTGCGCTTGCAATCGACGCTGGAGGTTTGATCGACGGCAGTCCCCAAGCCTGTTTGCCAAGGGAAGCTGTAGAAATCGCCTTTGAAGCCGGCATTACGCAGGCCCGCTTCCACGCACTTGCCGTAGTCCTTGATCGCACTGCCGCCGCCCGCTCCGTCTAGATAGAAGATGTAGCCGTTGCGGTCGAGGTCGTGGCGATGGGGGCGGTGGGTGGCGCAACCAGAAGCCATGGCGATCGTGATGGCCAAGGTGAACAGAATGAAGCGACTCAATTTATTCATTTCAAAGAACTCCATTTGTTGGTGTTCGATGCTCAAAGGCTGATGAGATTACAGCGATATGGTGTGGTGAAAAACGGCTGAGTGTGTGAAATTTTTGTTATGGCGGGGGACTCAGTTTTTCCCGTGGGTTGAGTTCGCTTGTGCGAACTCAACCCACGGCTATTCACGAGCAGCCTTTCAGGCTGCGGCGATAGTTGTCCAATCGTATCAATCACCGTTATTAATTACCGTATTAATTACCGTATCTTCCACCGTTCCCACCTTATCACGCGCCGCACCAACTGAACTATAGCGCTGGCAAACTAAGGCGGGAAGAATTTGGCGCATGCGAGAGAACGTGGCACGCTGAAGGGAGTATTGTGCGCTGAGGGACTATGGCTGGTGTTTTTCAGCCCTTGTTCAGCCTTCTCTGGGGGAAGTGTCCTTAGTGGATTCAATAAGTCGGAACTCGACCGGGTCGGGCTGATTGTTTAGCTCGAGTCCCTTGGGTAGTTGGAACTCGGGGACGAACGAGCGGAGGACGCCGAGGTCTTCGAAATCAGGGTCTTTGAGTTGCACGAGGCCGAAGGCGCGGGATTCGCCGCGCAGGAGCTTTCCGACTTCTTCGGTCGGACCGGAAACGGAAATCGTTTGCGTGACCAGCGTGAGCGGGGCTCCTTCGGCAGTGACCGCACGAATGGGGCGCTGAAGGTTGGCGAAGCTCATTGCCAGGCGAATAGGGACCGCGGGGACTTCAGCTGTTGTGCGTGCCGATTGGACCGTGGCCGTCACGTCGACGTTGCGCGGCGAGAACTCGGCGTCTGTGCCGAATTGCTTTGCTTCAAGTGGAACGACGATGGTGATCGGTTCGCCGGTGAGGCGTTCGCGAAGTTGACGCTCGACTTCTGCGGTGACGTCGAGCACGTTCCATTGGTTAGTGGAGGCGAGTTCCAGGGCGCGACTTTCGCGCATCTTGCAGGCGACTTTCGACGGCTGAATGACCGGCTTCGATTCGTAACCCAGCGTCAAACGGTCGGTGGCCAGCACGATTTCTTTCGTGACGATGCGATCGACTTTCAGCGGTAAATCGGCGGGTTGAACGGAAACAACCGTGAGGCGCTGGTAGTCGCGAGAGATTTCGGTCAGTTGGCGTTTCAAGGTGTCGTGTTCAATCGGGAAAGATGCACCGCCGATTTGCATCTTGAGATTCTCGGGAACCGGGACGCGGAACTTCATGAGCTTGGAGGTCTGAACGGATTCAATAGCGCGGCGTGGACCGGTGATCTGAATCTCGAACGAGCGGGTTGGGTTGTCGAGGCTGACGATGAGGTCAGAATTTGGCTCAGAAGGAACCGGTTCGATCGCGATGGTGATCGAGGCTGTTTCGTTGACCATGCTATCGGCGGCGGTCCAGATAAGCAGGGTAAGCACCACCGTTACGCCGAGCAGTTTGAATGTATCGATCATGCGGCACCGTGGGCTGCGGCGGGGGCAGTGGGTCGAGTCGAATCGGTTTGCGCGGGCGGAGTGGGCGTTTCGCCGTGCAATTCGCGGTTGAGCAAATCGCGAAGGGATGAAGGGGTGAGATTACGATGGAACTTGCCCGCTAACGCGACGGCAATCCTGCCGGTTTCCTCGCTGACTACGACTACGACCGCGTCGGCCTCTTCGCTCATGCCGAGGGCGGCGCGATGTCGGCTGCCCATGGAACGATCGACCGAATCGGAATCAGCCAGCGGAAACTGGCAACCAGCCGCAGTGATTCTGCCATGTTGCACAATAACACCCAAATCGTGCAACGGCGTTCCGGGCCAGAAGATGGTTTCGAGGAGTTCGGGGGAAACGGCTGCGTCGAGCTTCACGCCAGATTCAATGATCGCTTCCAGTTCTGCACCTCGCTCAATGGCGATGATCGCACCGATGCGACGGGTGGAGAGCCGTTCGGCAGCCTCGACGATGGCGTCGATGGATGGTTCCGGCGTGCGCATGAGCCTTTGGAGCCATCCGCCTTCGCCGACTTTGAGCAACATTCGGCGAAGTTCAGATTGAAACGCGACGAGAGAGACGAGGAACACGCCGAGCAGGAAATAGGGGTAGAGAAGCTTAATTCGTTCTGAATCGAACTGGTCGGCGATGATCCAAACTGCTGCGGCGCTGACGGCGAGAATGATTAAGACTGCGCGGATGAGGCGGGCACCACGTGTGCCCTGCAGGAAGCGGAGAACGGTGTAGACCACGCTTCCGATGATGAGCATTTCGAGGGCGACGATCCACGGTTGATCGGAGACGCGCTCGACGAGGGAACGGAATACATGGCGGTAGGAAATGTCGGCAAGGAATATTGGCCAGTGCGCGAGCATGTGCGATTAGATTCCTACGAGTCCGTTCAATAGGTGCATCCTTTTTTGGAGTATAGACGGCGCTATTTCGAGAGGCAATCGTGAAACTACTGCTCCGTCACAGCCAAGATTCAGGGTGGCATGGTCAAGCGTCAGCTTGGCCATGGACTTCGGCGTTACGCCACGGCCTTGCTGCGGCAAGACCGTGCCACCCGGCAACCCGACGATTAAGCTGAAACGCAGCACTAGTCGCGATGGCACGCACCGACTTCGACAAGCTCTGGTTCAGGTGATGTTTTAGGCCGTTGCGCCGATGTTGTATTTGTCTTTTTCGTGACCGAAGGCTTGCTCGTTGCCAGCTTGGGACATTTCGAGACCCATAGATTCACGAACTGTTCCGCGGTGGCTGTCCAGGACAGGTCGCGCGCGTATTTGAACGCGTTGTTCACGCGAAACTGCCGTTGTTCCGGGTCATTGATCAGTTCGAGGACACGTTGTGCGTGAGCAACGGGTGAATCGGTCGCTATCAGGTAAGGGCTGAAAGTCTCGCCGCAGAGATAGTCTTTTTTCCATGGGTTGGTGTAAGCCGCGATGACGGTGCGGCGACGAGCGTAAGCCTCGACGATGGCCATACGACCGTCGACGAAGGCGAAGCAATGCTTGGGGATCTGATCCCGAGCGGCAGGGGTTGGCTTGTGGAATATGACGGGGAGGCGTTCGCGACCGATCCGTTCTTCGAGCGACTCTTTAAGGGAACCGTTGCCATAAACATGCAGTTCAAAGGGTTTGGCAGGCAGACGGTTTGATTCGTTCAAAATGCGAATGCTGTCCACATACATGGAGATGCCGGTGTCTGGCTCTAGGCGACCTATGAAGATGGCGGAATTGGGCGGTGGTTCTTTTTGCTGGGTGATGTCGTCGGCCAGGGGGAAGAGACCTTGGTCGGGGCAGAGGTTCGGCTTCACGTCGAGCCAGCGTTCGATGAATCGGCCGTCGTGGACGATGCCCGCAACCCATTTTTGTGCGCGTTGGGCACGCTGGCGCTCGGTGTCGGGGACCGGGTATTTGCCGGACATCCCGTGCCGCGTGAGGAACACTCTGCTCGAATCGATGAAAGGTGCGAGCATGTTGCGGAGATACTCAAGCATCAGCGTGTTCGACACTTGAATGATGTCGGCGGAGCGAAAGAGGGAGACGTTTCTGACGAACCACGCGCGGCAGCGGATCTTGGAGCGGGTGGCAGGGAAGCGATGAATCGTTGCCCCTTCGTGTTCTTCAATTTCAGGTTGGTCGTCCTTCGTGGCACCTGAAACGATCGTGACGGTGTGACCCAGATCTACGAGAGCGCGACTGAGATTTCGCAAATAGGTCTCGACGCCGCCAAATGATGGGTAATAGCGCTGTGCGAGAAGAGTGATCTTCATGAAGAAACCTCGGTAAGTGGTTGGTCAGAGTGCGTGGGCGACGGATTGTTTGATGGATTCGGAATATCTCTTGATGATCCAGAGACCCTCACCCCGACCCGTCGTGCTTCCTCCTCGGGCGCACTCCGTCTAATAGTGAGAGGGAGAACTAGGGGCTGAGTTACTGCGGCTAGTGTTGTGCGTACTCTATTGGTGACAGCGAATACGTTTGGAACAACTAAGCCGGGGTCGATGGTTACGCGGGCATCCGTTGCAATGTGGTCGTCGATAAAGCGAGACACGTCGGAAATCAGATAGTCGTGGAAGATGATTAGCCCGCCAGGGGCCATGTGCGGCAGCCAGGATTCGAAATCTTTTCTCACGCCTTCGTATGAATGGTCGGCATCGATGAGCAGCAAGCGGATCGGGTTGCCTGGATAGCGGGTTGCAACGTCAGTTGTGAGGCCGACGAGGGGCGTTATGCGGTCGGCGAGCTCAGCCTGGCGGACGCGTTGGTCGAAGGCGTCGCGCGTGCTGCCGCCGAAGCGAGTGATTGAGTCGTAGTTTGTGTTTCCCTCCTTGGTGCCGGCGAATGTGTCTACTGCGTAGACGTTGCCGCTACGACGAACGCGGGCGGCGGTGGCGAGGTAGCAGGTGGTGAGGCCGGTCCATGAGCCGAGCTCGACGATGTCGCCGCGAGCGGGCCAGGTGATTGCGAGCTTGTAGATCGCGAGGAGCTGATCGGCGGGCATCATGCCGTCGCCGGCGGACCAGTGGATGCGCGACCAAAGTTGCGTGAGACCTGCAACGGCGTCGTGATCGAGATCGAGGGCGTCGAAGGGGAGATGGAAATTGCGACTGAGGCCAACGGAGCGGAGTGAGCGGATGGCGAGCCTGGCGGCTCGGTGGCCGAGGCGCGTGCTGCAAACGGGATAGAAGAGGCGGCGGAGGTTAGTCATGCAACCTCCGACTTGATAAAGGATTGATGAGCGGGGTGGTCCGCATGGCGGACCCTACTTGGTGCCTGATTTGTGCGGTCGGCCATGGCGTGCTGGTGCGCGTGACAGCAGTTTTTCCGCGCGAACATGAGAAGCATGAGGCCGAGTTGGTTGTCGAGTGCGGAACGGTGGTGCATCCAATCAACATTGCGATGAAAGACGTTGCGGGCCCATTGATCGCTGAGTGCTTGATAGAACCCTAGGCCGTGGATGGTGATGTCGGTCAGGCCGATGGCGGCGGCGCGGCGGGCGAGTTCGCGACGCGAGTAGGGGAGTTCCATGCCGTACGGCCAACAACTGCGAAGTTCGAGATATTTCTTCCAGAGACGATAGGGCGGGCACCATGCGTTGGGGACAGAGACGATGACCATTCCGCCGGGTTTGAGGGTGTCATGGTGCGCGCGGATTGTGGCGGTACGATCGTCATGCCGGAAGTGCTCGATGACACCAATGGAGATGGCGACGTCGAACTGATTGAGCAGGCTGGGGTCGAGGTTGAGCAGATCGCCGGAGCGGAAATCGGCGCGGAGGTTGAGGCGGTCGAAACGCTGGCGAGCGGCTGTAAGCGCTTTGTCGTTGGCGTCGAGAAGCGTGACGTTTGCGCCGTGTTGGGCGAGCAGGACGGATAGATCGCCGCGACCGCTGCCTAGTTCGATGGTGCGTAGACCGGCGATACGGCCGAAGGTGCGAGCGAGATTGTCGACGATCAGTGCCCAGCGCGGACTGCTGCGTTCGCGAGCGAGGAGGGCGTCGTCGCGCTCGGCGGGAATTTCGCGAGACCAGAGTTTTTCCCATACGGGCGATGGCGCGATCGAGGTTGTTGCGAGACTTGCGTCGTGGATCGCGGTGGTCATGCGGTCACCGCCTTTGTCGCAGAATTGTCGTTAGCTAAGGCCGCTCCCTTGGGGTCGCGGTTCTGAGATTCCCCTTGCTTGCGCAAGGAGCTCTGAATTGTGATGAAATCCTGGTGGCGGTTTGTTCGAGGTGCGATTGTAGCTAGCGCGTTTTTGAGCGTTTGAAGCGAGCGTCGGTTTTTCAATGATTCCAGCCAGTAACACCTTGCGGTGAGGCGGTCGTTGCAACGGCTGAAGTCGTAAGCCAGTTGGTCGCAAGTGGCTGCGAGGTTTTGTTTGATGATTCGACGCTGCGCACGCGTCAGGTCATTGAACGAATCGAGCATTGTGCGAAGAGTCGTGCGGCGGCCTAGGGTGTTTCGATGGGCGTCGGTGCGGGCGATGCTGCCGGGCGTTTGGTGGTGTAAACAGAGCGGTTCGTCGACGAACCCGACGCGGCAAACGCGAGCGACCATTAGATAGAAGAGCCATTCTTCTGCGTATGCGGGGTCGGGCTGGAAACGGATGGAGTCGCCGATGACTTCCCTGCGAACCATGCCGACGATGGTGCTTATGAAATACTCGCGCAAGAGCATGTCGAACAAATTGGCCGAACACGTTTTCAGGTTGGGGGCGATTTCAGTACTTGTGACGTTGCGAGCGTGCGGGGCGAAGTTGCGGAAGACGCTATCGTGGCGGCGGCCGTCTATGTCGAAGCAGGCGCTGTCGCTGTAGACGAAGCCGAGTTCGGGGCGGAGATCGAAGAGTTCAATTTGTCGGGCGAGTTTGTTGGGTAGAAACTCGTCGTCAGAATCGAGAAAGCAAATGAAGCGACCTTGCGAAGCATTGATACCGCGATTGCGGGCGGCGCAAGGGCCGGTGTTGGTCTGATGGAGAACGCGAAGCCGGTCGCCAAGTTTCTCTGAATATGAGCTGAGGAAAACGAAGGTGTCGTCGGTGGAGCCGTCATCGATGATGATGAGTTCCCAGTCGGTGTACGTTTGCGCGATGACGGAATCAATAGCGCGGGGGAGCAGTGTCGCGCGGTTGTACGTCGGAATGATGACGGATACGGTCGGCGACATAGTTGGTTATCGGCACAAAAAAGGGCGATTTGGAGTTCGACGAAGTAGCGGAAATAGAGCGAATGAGGGGTTCGTTACGCTGGGATTGCGCAGCGATTGAGGGCTTGTTCAAAGGTCTGGAGCCAGAGGTCTATGCAGTGGTTCCAGCAGTAGTTCGATTCTACGAACCTACGGGCAGCTTGACCCAGTTGTCGTCGGCGTGTTGGGTCATTCAGGAGCGTGACGGTTGCATCTGCAAGGGCGTGCGGGTCCTTTGAGGGGACGAGCAGGCCGGTTTCGTTGTGGCGAACGGTGTCGATGAGGCCGCCGACGCGAGAGGCGACGACGGGCACTTGCATGGCTGCGGCTTCGAGGGCGGCAGCGCCGAAGCTCTCGCATACCGAGGGAATGACAGTCAAGTCCCATTGCGCGAGATGGGACGGGATGCGATCGTGCGGTTGCGGAGTGAGCCACGTGATCGCGTGGTTGATGTTCGATGAGTGTGCCATTTGTTGGCACTCTGCGAGCTGGGGTCCGTCGCCGATGAGGGTGAATTGCGTTCGCGGCAGTTTTTCGAGAATCAGCGGGATGGCTTCGATCAGGTACGTTGGGCCATAGACGGCACGGTAGCCTTTGAAGAAGCCGACGTGAAATGCATCATCGATTGTTTGACAGTTTGGAGCTAATTGGAGAGACCCCCCTTTGTCCCCCCTTATTAAGGGGGGAATAGGATTGTCGACGCCGTTCGCAAGGTTACTCAGGCTGAACAATTCGAGATCGACACCGAGCGGGATGCGATGAATAGCGTTTTCATCGATGCTCGCGTAATCGGCGATTGAATGAGCGAAGGCGCTGCCCCATGCGGTGACTGCCGCGGCGTTGCGGAGGAGCATAGACCGGTGGTTGCGAAGTTCGGCGGGCGGAGCGTCTTCACCGGGGGCTTGGACGATGTCGGAGCCCCAAGGTGTGACGACAAACGTGCCTTCTTCGATCATTTCAGTGGTGAAACCCCAGTCTTGCAGGAATTGGATATTGATGATGTCGAAGCGACGAACGAAGTCGCGGAGGTACCGGTTGCGGCGTGAAGCCCAGCGATAGGGATTCGTGATTCCGGGCGGTGGCACGCGGTATTGTTCAACGGTGACTCCGCGAATTGTCGCGGGTTTGTGCGTGACGATGTGGACGGTGAGGCCGCGTGAAGCGAGGCCTGTGGCGATTCGGCGCGTATGGATCGATTGAGCGTCGGCGAAGAGGCAGACTTTGAATGAGCCGTGATTCATAGTTTTATGACAACGGGGCCATTTCGTGCTTCAAGAGACCCTCACCCTTACCCCGTCGTGTTCCCTATTCGGTCGCTCTCCGTCTAAGAGGGAGAGGGATTCATTATTGTTCGATTCTTTGTTTGGATCGTTATCTACTGGAAACGTGAGGGCCGGAGTTCGATCGTGCTGCACGGATTTGATGATTCCGTTTTTGTTCTTGTCGACCGGCGACAGCGAACTCGCTTTTGAATGCGTCCATGTGTGTTCGAGACAAAGCGCGCCGGTGGCGCGGCCTTGGTCGTCGATGATCATCGGATAGCGGAACGGTGTGTCGATGATCGTTGTTCCTGTGTCGGCGTTCCATGCGCGGACGTTCCAGAAGTATTGGCCACCGGCGAGCGGCAATTCGGGCAGCGAGAGCGTGATGGTTTGATCGCCGGGGGCGGCGGAGAATTCCATTTGGCTACGGGCGGAGTTGATGCTCAGCAAGTTCTGGTGCGCGACGCCGCGCAGGTTCAGTTCGATGACGAGGCGAGGCACTGC
The DNA here is from genome assembly GCA_964494205.1 of uncultured Phycisphaeraceae bacterium. Taxonomy (GTDB): domain Bacteria; phylum Planctomycetota; class Phycisphaerae; order UBA1845; family UBA1845; genus JBBTCX01. The sequence continues at coordinate 345,432 of CAZBRD010000003.1, forward strand.
GCCGGCGAAGCGAAGTTGAATTTCTATTTGCAGTGTGTCGTGAGCCCGAATCCGAACGGTTTCGTGGTTGTGATCGTCAAGTAGTCGGACGGCTAGCACTTCGCATTGGGTCGATTCGGGCGTTGCGTCATCACGCAGATCGGTTGGGCGTTGGGTCCATGTGTTGGACATGGCACGAAGATAGTGGTCGATGGCGGTTTGAGTGGGCCCAAGGAAGGTGCAGCGGCCTTGATCGAGGACGAGGGCGCGGTTGCAGATAGCCTGCATCTGTTCGAGTTGGTGTGTAACGAAGACAAGTGCGGTGCCGTTGTTGATCAGCGATTTCATGCGGTCGAGGCAGCGCAGGCGGAAGACGGCGTCGCCGACGGAGAGGACTTCGTCAACGAGAAGGACATCGGGGTCGACGTGGGCGGCGATGCTGAAACCGAGGCGGGCGTACATACCGGAGCTGTAGCGTTTGACGGGCATGTCGAGGAAGGATTCGATTCCGGCGAATGCGACGATGTCGTCGAGCTTGCGACGGATTTCGGCGCGGGCCATGCCGAGGATCGCGCCGTTGAGATAAATGTTTTCGCGGCCGGTGAGCTCGCCGTGGAAGCCGGCGCCGACTTCGATGAGCGCGGTTAGTCGGCCTTTCACTTGGATTTCGCCGTGGTCGGGGCGGAGAATGCGGGCGAGAAGTTTCAGTGCGGTGCTTTTGCCTGCACCATTCGGGCCGACGATGCCGAACGCCTCGCCCTTGTGGACTTCAAAATCAATGTCGCGAAGGGCCCAGAAGGTTTGTTCATTGGTGGCGAATTGATCGCGCGGCCATAGTTTTCGCCAGAGGTGTCTGACGAGTTCAACAAGTGATTCACTACCCGCGTTCTTACGGAAGCGCTTGCTGACGTTTTGAAATTGCACCGCAAAGTCGGTCATTTACACATACTCCGCGAAGCGATGCGACATGCGTTGGAACGAGAACCAGCCAACGATGAGGCAGATGCCGGCTGCAATGGCTGTGTAGCAGAGGTTTGCGGAGGATGGCGGTTGACCGTGAAGAAGGCAGGCGCGGTACGACTCGATCAACGGAACCAGGGGATTCAGGCGAAGTAATGTGCCGGCGAGCGATTGGCTTGTGGGCGCGGGAATCACGACGGATGAGACGAACATTAACAGCTGGATGGCAACGGTGAAGACCTGGCGCACGTCGCGGTAAAAGAGGTTCGTCATCGAGAGAATGAGGCCGAGGCCGATTGTAAACGTGATCTGAATGAATAGCAGCACGGGCAGGTATGCGAGTGCGAGCGTCGGCTGAAAGTGCCATTGTGTGGCAGTGTGATAATAAACCATGAGTGCGGAAAGAACTGCGGCAGCGATGAAGAAATCGACCAGCGCGCTGAGGATGCAGGAGAGTGGGAATACTTCGCGCGGGAAGTAGACTTTGGTGATGAGGTTGCGGTTGGCGACGAGGACGTTTACGCAATTCGAGAGGCTGCCGCTGAAGAAAGTCCATGGGGCGAGGCCCGCGAGTGCGTAGAGAGCATAGGGCAGTTTTGCGTCGTGAGCGGGGAGCGTGACGGATCGGCTGAAAACGAAGGCAAAAATGGCGGTCATGACGAGTGGGAGAAGGATCGCCCATGTGATGCCCAGGATGGATTGCTTGTAGCGAACGCGCAGGTCGCGCCAGGTCAGCGTGACCAATAGATGGCGATAGTGGAGGAGTTCGGCGAAGGGATGATGGGCGGTGGATGTGTGCATAATTCGTGTCGATTTATCGGTCGAAAGAGAAGCGGAGTTTTATTGGATGGTTCCGATAATCGCGATCAGGCGAATTCGCTGCGGAGTTGGCGGGTCATGAGGCGGTCTATGGCTTCGGATGGCGGGCAGGCGTCGAAGAGGACGGCAGAGACTGCGGTAACGATTGGCATTTCGATGTGATGGTGAGCGGCCAGTGCAAGGACGGCGCGAGTGGTGGGGATTCCTTCGATCACGGATGGCGTAGTCGCGATGACGTGTTCGGGGTGTTCGCCCCGACCGATGCGTTCGCCAGCGGTGCGGTTGCGGCCGATTTTGGAAACGCACGTGGTGAAAAGGTCACCGACACCCGCGAGGCCTTTGAACGTGTCGGGATGTGCGCCGAGGGCGACGCCGAGTCGGGTGATTTCGACGAGGCCACGTGTGAGCAGGGCTGCTTTCGTGTTGTCGCCTGCACCGATGCCGTCGCAGATTCCGGCTGCGATGGCGACGACGTTCTTGACCGCGCCGGCAATTTCGACACCGATCAGGTCTGGGCTGGTGTAGGCACGAAATGTTCGACTGCTAAAGGCACGCTGCGCCAATTCGGCTACGGTTTGGTTCGTGGACGCGATGACGACACCGGCGGGTCTTCCGGCTGCGGCTTCGGGGGCAATGCACGGGCCGGAAAGGCAGGCCACGAACTCCGGACTAATGATTTCCTGGATTATTTGTGTCGGCCTCAGGCGAGTTTCGATTTCGATGCCTTTCGTCGCACTTACTATGGGCACCGAAAGGGGCGTCGCCGCTTTGAGTAATGACCAGATCGGCCGCAGAAACTGGCAGGGCACAGCCGAAACGATGAGCGAAGTATTCGAAAACGCCTTCGTTTCATCGGTCGTGACGACGATGGTTTCCGGAAGTTGGAAACCCGGCAGATGGCGACGGTTTTCACGATCGTTGGTCAATGCGGCGACCTGGGATTTCGATCGACCCCATAAATGCACGCTTAGACCATTCCGCGCGAGAAGGAGTGCACACAGGGTCCCCATACCGCCGGTTCCGATGACGGTCGCACGCTGGACAGTTGGCACCATTCGTTCAGATTACTTCAAAAAAGTGCGCGGATCGAGCGGGAGTGGATTGAGAACCCAATGGCAGAAGTCGACGGGTCGAATCAGGGGCCGCCAAGCCCGAAGAAATTGAATACATAGGACGAGACGACGCTTTGGACCAGCGACGTGGCCAACCCGGTGGCTACCTCGGTGGGTTGGAATGCACAGCTCGATGCTTGCAACAACATGCCGGCGGACAGCATGGCGTAAAGCGATCGACGAGCTCTGATCAATCGGTTTCGGGTCGTTGTCTTCATGGATAACAGCTTAGTCAGTTATCCCTGCGCGCCAACAGCCGCGGGCTTTGCGGGTGTTACTGCGTCGCCTTGGCCGGAAGATGCTGGTGCGGGGAGCGAAACGATCTCGCTGGCGACGAGGATGGGCACGGGATTCACGCCACTTGTTTGCAGCGACCTGTCTGACGCGCGGACGCCTACGTATCGGCCAATGTGCGAATCGATTTCGATTTTCGAATCGGCAGGGATTTCGACGTAGGCAACCGTCTTCGGAGACGGTGTCGTTGGGTCGATCAAACGGAAGCGGCGAGGTTGTGACCCGGGGGGATAGAGTGCACTAACGCGCAATTCGCCTTGAGCGTCTAAACCCACTTCCCGGTTGAATGGTGGTGGTGGGGGGATTTCACCGCGCTGCTTGAGGTAGTTGCGACGAACTTCGTCTGAATCTCCATTGCGCGATTCAAGGTCACGAATAGCGGTCGTCAACGTCATGAAGTCATTCAGTTGGTCGACGCGGTGTTTGGCGTAGACGCGCGAAACCTCATCGTCTGCTTGCTTCATGATGTGCTCATATTTAGCGATGAGCGGCTGCCAATTGCGATCGCCGACATCCTTGGCGAGTTCGCCCCGGGCTGCGGTATCCAACGCCTCCAACTCTTTGCGGTATTCATGCTGTGGTTTTTCATCCGATGGTTTGGTCGCAACGGTGCTTGTTTCAATCGTTGACTTGGAAGTTTCTGTCGTTACGGGTGTCGGTGTCGGCGAAGCGGAATTAACCGCCGTCGGGAACGCGCCGACGGGAGTTGAGCCGGTTTCCTTGGAAGTTGTGGACTCAGTTGCGGGAGTCGGCTCCGGCTTTTTTGCAGATGCATCGGCGGCAGGTTCGTCGGTAGAGGCCTTCAGGGGCACATCGCCGGGGACGGTCGTAGCCGCTTTGACAAACTGCTTGTTGATCCACAGCGTCGCACCGGCGGGCGGCGCGATGCGCAGGAAGCCGTCCGGGTTGGAACCAAGGATGGTCACGTTGGCACCGCGCGAGAGCATGGTCTGAACGGTGTACTTGTTGGCGTTCAACGACGAACCTGCCCGCACGCGGACGTTGGTGCCGTTGATAACGCCGGACTTGTTGTCGGTCGTGTCGACGTAATCGCCAGAAACGAGGCTAAAGGTGTCCTTGGGCGGCAGGATTTCGTACCAATCTCCTTCGACACCGACAATGGAAACCTTGTCACCCATCTGAAGCTTGCATACTTCGTAGTGGTTAAGGCTGGCGCCGCTACGAACATACACGTCGCGGCCGTTAATTTCACCTTCGCTGAGAACCGGTTTCGCGGCGCTGGTCGAAGTTTCCGCCGGTGTTTGAGCAAACACGGAATTAGCGATGATTCCGGTGATCGCGAAAGTAAAGATCAATTTCCGAAGAGACATTGCAAGCCCTCCTTTGGCCAACTGAAAGCGTTGTGGAGCGAGAGGTTGAATCGAAATTCGATCGGACCGAATCGCAAAAAAGTCACCGCGCGTCAGGATGCGATTCGATGAAAAACCGTTACCGTGTTCTCGCGCCTATTCTCATGGATTCTACTAACCCGGAAACGTGAAAAAGTCAACAAAGTCGGCGGGAATGCTGGATATTGGTGCTGGCGCGATTTGGCTCTTAGAAGGCTTTGGTCGGATATTGGATCAATAATTTCACAAGAAAAAGCACGACCACCAGGGCAGTGAGCCACCTGCGGAAATGCGGGATATTTTTCGCGCGATACATATTGCAATATCAGTAGGCCAAAGGATCAATAGAAGAATATGAAGCGCTAAGGGGCATCTATGCCGAATGCGACTCAAACTCTGTCCGGAAGCGTCAGAGTCCTTTGAGCAACAGGCCCAATTCAGCTCGATCCTCGTCGGTAAGGGCTCCATTTGCTTGATCGAGCGTTCTTGCGCGTTCGAGTTTTTCGCGAATTTGGCCTGCTGGCTCGCGGAGTTCTTTCATTGTCTTGGCCATGTTGAGTAGGGCGTTGGCCTGGGTGCGCGGGTTGCCGTCGGCGAGGGCGATGCAGCGGTCGAAATCCTCGCGGGCCTCGCGCCATTTGCCCTGCTTCATGCGCACGACGCCGCGCGTGTCGAGCAGGTGGATGTTCCGGGGGTATCGCGATAAGCCACGAGTGGCGAGGTCGGCGGCTTCGTTTAAAGCTTCGGGTTTCCGCTGATGGGCGAGCAGCCAGGCGAGATCGTTGAGCGATTGTGCATGATACGGCGAAACGCGATCGAGGGCGTCGCGATAGGCCTTGATGGCGGCTTCGGTGTCGCCTAGCAGGTGTGAAGCTTTGGCCGCGCCGAGATAGCCGGCGATTTGCTGCGGAGCGAGCACGATCAGTTCCTGGTAGTAGGCACCCGCATGGCGCCATTCGGGCTCGCGACCAGCGCTGAGGAGCAATCTCGCGGCTGTGGAGACTGCTGCGAGATAATCGCTTTGCTCTGACTGGCAGGTCATGACGAGGGCTGGAATCTCGGTATATCTTTTTTGGGCCGCGAGCCAGTTCATGCGTTCGAGCGTGACTGCGGTCTTGTTGTCTGCCAGCGATGCAGCTTGGATCAACGATTGATCGGCGGCCACGGATTCGCCATTCTGCGTCTGAAAGTTGGCCAATCGAAGCCATATGCCGAGATTCTGTTTGCCTAAGTCAGTCTTGGTGAAAGCGGTCAGATGGTCGATTGCGCCTTTCTTTCCGCCATCGATCCAGAGCATTTCGGCGCGCTGGAGGTTGGCTGCAATATCGGTCGGCGCGACTTGCATCGCGCGGTTGTTGAAGGAGCGCGCTATGTCGACTAATTCGGATGACTGGAAGAGGGCGGCTAATTGCACGAGCAGCGTTACTTCCTGCGGGTTCTCGTCGGCCAATGATTGCGCCAGGCCGCGGGCAATGGCGGTTTGACCTGAAGCGAGTTCCAGATCGATCTGTGCCAGCTTTAGGTCGCGACTTGAGGGGTTCTGAGTGACGGCGTTGGCGACGGCGAGGCGCGCGGATTCGGCTTCGCCTTGCTCGCGCATGATTGCGATGCGGCGAAGCTGCGATTGAGTGTCGGAAGGGTTTGCTTCGACGACGAGATCGAGCGAGCGGCGGGCTTCGTCAAGAGATTTAGGCGTTCCTTCGCGAAGAGAAGCGCTCGCGGCCAATTGTGCGAGGACTGCATCGGACGGATATTTGGTTCGCAATTCGGCGAGCAGCGTTTGACCTCTGAGACGATCTTGGGAAGCATTGCTGGCGAGAAGAGCGCGTACGAGGCCCTTCTGCAACGGTTCGTCTGAAGGAACTGTCTTTGTTCCGGCGTCCCATGCAGCGAGGGCTTCGACGGACTTCCCGATGGATTCAAGGAATGAGGCCAGGAGTTGGTACGCGACTTCCGGGGACTCGTTCAAGGCGATGAGCGATTTGAAGTCGCGCTCGGCTTCGTCGCTTCGACCGATCGTGTGCAGGAACTCGGCACGGAGACGCAGGGTGTCGAAGGCCGGTTGTTGTTCGACCGCGCGGTCGAGAAGCGAGAGGGCTTCCTTTGTGTTACCGGCGTCGTGTAGCAACGTAGCTTGCAAACGGAGAGCTTCAGGGGCGTTCGGATTCGACGTGGCGATTTCATCGAGGATTCTCTGCGCAGTTACGGCATCCTTGCGATGTTTGTAGATAAGCTCCGCGTAGTACGCGCGATCGGCCAGATTTGCAACGCCTAGGCGAATGTACTCTTCGAGTTCGGTGATGGCGCGATCGTAGTCCTTCTGCGCAATTGCGAGAGAGAGACTTCTCTTGCGGATCTGCTGCGATTGCCCGCTGAATGGAGCGAGCACTTTTTCGGCGTCGGCGTATCGGCCGCGCTTTTCGAGAAGTCCGGCGAGTCGTTGGGCAGCCTCCGCTGATTGCGGATTTCGCAAGAGGGCTTCGCGATAGCGATTCTCGGCGTCGGTCCAGCGGTCGTTGCGTTCGTCAATGGATGCCATCGCGAGCGCAGGCGTCTCGGCTGAGGGGTCCGCCTTAAGACAGTCGCTAAGCAGTTGATTGATCTTAGATTCGGAGGTTCGCCAGCCGGCATCATCGAGTAGGAAGAGTGCGCGCTGTAATTTCCAGCGCACGCCGTGTTCGCCTTCGATGGACTTGATCTCAGTAATGAGCTGGTCGAGTCGGGCGCGATCGGCGCGAACTGGCGGGAGTGAAGTCAAGAACAAACGTGACGACAGATCTCGCGGATCAGCTTTGGCGAGGCGGTCCAGTCTGGTCGCCGCGGATTGCGGATCACCTTGTTCGATGAGCAGGCGAGCAAGTTCGTGTTCGACCAGAACGCCTTCCGGGCCGTGCAGCATGACTGATGCTTTTTCGAGGACTTGTTGGGCGTCAATTATTCGGCCATGCGAAACGTGCAGTCGCGCGAGCAGCAAGTGGGGCGAGGCGACGTCGGCGTGCATTCCGATCGTGTCCTGGCAAAGATCGATTGCGTCATTTTCTCTGCCGGTGCGGTCAAGTAGTTCAGCCAGTTGGAGGGAAGCGTTGAGCGATTCCGACGGATTTGAAATCACCGCGCGCAATTCCAATTCAGCTTCGTCGAACCGGGATTGTGCGGTCAGCATCGACGCTAGAAGCAGTCGCGTGTTCGCGCTGTCGGGCGCTGCCTCTCGAAGTTCCGTGAGAAACTTGATGCATTGCTCGCGACGCTGCTCGGGGTCGGGCTGATCGGCGGCGAGGTAGTAGGCGGCTTCCACTTCGAGGAGACGTGCGGCCACCGTCGACCTGATGTCTGCGGCCGAACGTGCGTATGTACGGACGCGTTCCCAATCACGGCCACGATTCAATCGAGCGAGCTTGAGGAGGGCTTCCTGATCGTTGGGGATTTTTTCGACATACGTGCGTAGCGCGAGTTCCGCCCTGTGATCCTGTTCGGTCCTAAGGAAGGCATCGGCCAGCAGATTCCATGCGGTGGGGTCGTTTGCTCCGGCGGTGCCGAGCGATTCGATGTTTGCGATCACGGTGTATGGGTCGTTCTCGGCACCGGCGATCATGGCTTTAAGAATCGTGCGACGCTCGCCGTTGTTCAGATGTTGCTTTTGGGAGAGTTCTTCATACTCGGCGAGCGCGGTGCGGGCCTCGCTGGTCTTTTCTGCGGCCAAATAGAGCTTGATGGCTAAAGGAAGGAATAGCGCACGTCGGTGATCGGTCAATTCGCCCAGCGCGCGGCGAGCACTGTCCTCGCAAGCTGAAGTTTGTGACGAGAGCAATGCGAGGTTGGCTTCGGCGCTGTAGCGCATCAGCGTGAACGTGGCGAACTCGATGTCCGAATCTGCGAATTGCTCCGCAGTCATTTGGGGAAGCGCTTCGAGAGTAGCTCGGGCGCGATCGAACACACCCCAGGCCATCCATTCGTCGGCGATCAAGAGTCGAATGGCTGGATCATGCACGGAAGCGGTTTCCGCCGACCGCAAATCGGCTTGTGCGGCGGAAACAGTCTGAGGGTTTTTTGCGTCGGTGATGCGGCGAATGCGGGCGCGCTGTGCGAGGGCGTCGGCTGAGTCCGGGTTTTTCTGCACGGAGCGTTCGACCCATTCCATCGCGCGGCTGCCCGCATCGGGGGATTCGGTTTCCAATTCGAGAGCGGCGAGCATGGAATACGGCTGCACTTCTCTTGGATGACTTATGACGATCTTCTCAAGCGTTTGCCGTGCCTCATCCATCTTGCGGGCGACCACTTGTGCACGGGCGAGCCAGAGCATGGCGAAGAGATCATCGGGGTGAGCGGTGAGGTATTGCTTGCAGAGATAGGCCGTTTCGTCGGCGTCGCCAACGGTCATGTAGAGGCGCGTCAGTTTTCGGAAAACGTTGACGTTGTCGGGTTGTTTGCGAAAGAGTTTCCGGTAGGCGCCGAGGGCGGCGGCAACGCGCTCCGGTTCACGTGGTTCGACGGCGAGGCTTGCTTCGGCGAAGTCGAGGAGTCGATCGAGGTCGTCGGGCTTTTTCGAGAGGTACAGCTTGAGTTGCTTGCACGTTTCCGGCCAGTCTTGCTGGGCCTTGGCTGCGGTGGCTGCTTCGAGGGCGTTCGATGCAATCAGCTTGCCTCGAATTCCATGCCCCGCGATTGCGCCGACAACAAGCACGACAATCACAACGACGAGGATGATGAGGGCACGAAGATTGATTCGAGCTGGACGACGCGAGTAAGTCATTTAACACCCCAGAAGCGTTGCAGTGCACGACTTCTACTTCAGCGCGCACTGAGTCCGCAGATTTCCCATTGGTCTATCGGCGATGGTTGAGAGTCATTCTTTTGGTTCTGGAATGCGGGCAAGCGTCCTGAAATAACTCGATGGATCGAGCATGAAAGGTGATCTTGTTACCGGTCTTGGCGATCAACCCGCGATTAGAGTCGGAGTAAAGATGATGTCAGGTCGTTTCAGGTCGTTTGAAGGATGCCGGATCGATCGGCGGCCTGTGACCTTGCTTTTCGAAGTGCGAGAATCAATTCTATCTCACCAGCCGGTTTGTTGGTTTCACTGGCGATCTCGAGAGGCGAAAGGCCGCCGTCTGCAAGCTGGTAGATCGAAGCGTGCCGCTGATCGAGACTGCCGGTGGTGGTTGTCTTCGCCGGTGGGGGAGTTATCTCATCCTGATGAATTGTGAGGTCAATGGTTGGTTCGTGATTGGCGGCGCGACTCAGCCGTTGCAGTTGGTCGATTCGTTCGTCGGCCAGCTTGATGACGGTTGCCAGTTTTTCAATTTTCGCGTCGATTCGGCCATGAAGCTGGTGCGAAAGCTGATCGAGTTCGGTCATCAGTTCTTCGAGGTCGCGAGCGGCTGATTTCGTTTTCTCGGAAACGGCGTTCAACTCACGAATCGACGGCTGAGGAATTCGGCCGGCGTTCTTCATTCGTTTCAGCGAAGATGCAGCGGCCCACAACAATGACAGGACGACGCCGATGATGAGGACTGTCTGCGTCGTGCTGATAGCGCCTGTGTTGTTTGCTGCGAGAAACAGAGTCATTTCCGTGACCTCCATGTCACGATGCGTCGCGACGCATTTGCCAGGAATCGGGAAATCATTCCCGATGGTATTCGTCAACGCGACTGCAAGGCTTGCTGTGCAATCGCTATGACTTCACGCAGAGGAACATTGTGCTTGGCGGCGATGGTTTTGCAATCCTCGTATTCCGGGCTTGCTGTTAATTGGCCGCCATTTGATTCACCGATCTTTACTCGGATCGGTCCGAGCGTTGTCTGCACCGTCTCGAAACGTCTCCGCAGAATCGTTCGGGCGGCTTCTCGTCGCCGGATGCCGAACGTCGGCGTCTCAGCGAAGATGATGGCTTCCATTTCTTCGCGTCGCGTCGGTTCGCAGAGCACGGTCAGCAGTGTGCCCGGTCGAGACTTCTTCATGACTATCGGCATGGTGAAGACATCCAGTGCACCCGCATCGAGGAGGCGGTCCATGCAGTGGGCGATTGCCTGCGGGGAAGCGTCGTCGAGGTTGGTCTCCAATACCACGATTTGGTCGGTATCAAATGGGCTGGAATTCGTGGTTTCGCCTATGAAAACCCGCAGCAGATTCGGGCGTGTTACGCCGTCACGCGTGCCTGCACCGTAGCCGATCGAGCGAATGGACATGGCGGGCATCGCGCCGAATGACTCAGCCAGCGTCGTCAGCACCGCGGCGGCGGTGGGGGTGGTCAGCTCGCCGGGTTCATCGCAGGCGGTAAGTGGCACGTCTTTTAGGAGTTCGGCTGTTCCCGGCGCGGGAATAGGCATGAGGCCATGCTCACAGCGTACGGTGCCTGAGCCGGTCGGGATGGGTGAGCACAGCACGCGGTCAACGTTGAGCATGTCGATAGCAAAGCAGGCACCCACGATATCAAGGATTGCATCGACTGCGCCGACTTCATGAAAATGAACTTTCTCGATCGTTGAGTTGTGTACTTTGGCTTCGGCGACGGCGAGTCGCTCAAAGATCGTATTCGAGCGTTGATGCACTCTCTCCGGCAAATTGGCACGATCAAGAATCTCGCGAATGTGCTTCAGGTGACGATGCGCGTGTTTGTGCTGCTCATCGAGATGGACTTCGAATCGCGTGGCTGCGAAACCTTGTTTCTTGATCTTGCTTATGGAAAGCTTGAATCCCTCGAGGCCCATCCCGTGCAGCGATGCTTGAAGCGAAGCGGCGTCGGCACCAGCGTCGATCAGGGAGCCGACGATCATGTCTCCGCCCGCACCGCTGAAGCAATCGAAATACGCGATTCTCATGCCTGCATTGTAGCCTTGAATTGATGCGACGCGATTCGGTCAAAAGCCGTACCGCTGCTCGCGCCACGGGTCGCCGAGCATGTGATAGCCGTTCCGCTCCCAGAAGCCAGGTTTATCCTTGCCGAGGAACTCGACGGACTTGATCCACTTCGCGCTTTTCCAGAAATACAACTTTGGCACGACAAGCCGGACGGGGCCGCCGTGATCGGCACTGAGCGGCTCGCCGTCGTGATGCGTGGCGAAGAGACAGTCCTCGTCGTTGAACGCGTCGAAAGGGAGGTTGGTTGACCATGGGCCGGTGTCGACGGAGTAAGCGTGGATCAGCACGTGCGAGACGTTTGGTTTGAGTGGAACCTGCTGCATGACAGTGCGAACCAGTGGACCTTCGAAGATGTTCTCTAGCCGCGACCAGCGCGTCACGCAATGGATATCGCAACGGACAGTGTGGCGTGGAAGCTGGTTGAATTGATCCCAGTCGAAGACGACTTCTTTTTCAACCAGGCCGTGGAATCGAAGCGTCCAGGTGGAAGTGTCAACGATTGGCACTCCGCCGGCATGCAACACAGGCCACTTTGGTTTGCCGGTGGTTTTGTCGGTTGAGACTTTCACTTGCCCGGGTGGGAGACGTTTGTCGCGCAGGACGTCGGAGCTGATAATGTCGGGGGTTCGAGGCATCATGTGGACCAATAGAACGAGAGAGGGAAGGGATGGCAAGTTGGGATTAGGATATGGCGGCGGAAAATCTGAGGTAGCCTTTGAGTTGGGTTCTACCTGTTAACCAACGTGTAAAGATCAAGACGTGCAAATCGGGAATTGGCTGGAGCTTATGCAATGGTTACTGGAGTCGACGGGGTTCGAACCCGCTACCTCCTGGTTGCAAACCAGGCGCTCTCCCAACTGAGCTACGACCCCAAGATTTCGCTTTGAATTGTAACGGCGAGAAGCCAAGCCGCCAAGTCGCGCGGAGTGACTGGTGCGGGTATCATTTCAAGCATGGGCCGGATGCCCAGGTTTGAACAATTCGGGCATCCGCATGAATTCGACTTGAATGTCGGCGCTACAATTGGCCAAGGCCCCCACATTTCCCAGAGAAAACCAGTGGCAGGTGGCCAGATAGCGCCCCTAACTGGCCTAATCGGCAACCACCCGAAATTCACTTTGAATCTTGGAAGGGCCAGTTTCACAACGCGAAGAACACCGTCGGTGCCAAATCGTTGGCACTGATCGCACGGACGAGTGAACGATCGGTTGCTATCGAAGGGGGGCAAGGCATTCCGGAATGTTAGTTCTTGGCCGAGCTACAGGTCTTGTTGGAGCCGACTACACAATGTGCAGGACGATCCAGGCCAGCGAAGGTGTCAGATGGTCACGGTTTCCGTTTACTTATCTGCCCACGCTTACTGGCTCAAAGCCCTTGCACCAGGGACCACTTACGAAGTTCGCTGTGTTCTTAAATCAAAGGACATCTCCTTTGGTTGCGAGCTCTCTGTTCAATGGGTAAAGTTATCTGTAACCTTGGTTACTAATCGCACAACTTAATGTCGCGGCACATGATGACGATCTTGCCGTTGCTTTCCGCGGGCGTAATTCAGTGGTAGAATGCCAGTTGAATGAAAATTGATCATGCCACGCTATCAATAACCGCGATTCGTAGATAATAATGTACATTTTATACATTTGCAGCGGTTTTCAAATTGATGTATTATCGGGCCTATGGTACGAAAAAGAGGTAGGCCGCAAAAACATTTCACAGCCACTTGGGGCGAACTAATCACCGGTCTTTGTCTGCGTTCCAATGGACGTTTTTACCCTGTTGGAAAATCAGATATTTCGTTCGGAGCGGATGAGAAACTCGCCATCTTTCGATTCAGAAAATGGCAACAAGAACAAGGTATCGAAACAGAACCGTTCGATCCGTTTGAAGCATTATCTTCGTATGGAGACATGGTTCAAATTGAACGCGAGAGAATACGCTCACTGATATTGTTCAATCCGAAACAGGCTGCCATTGATTTGAACATTCCGCATCTCGCCGACTATCCGGTTACGCCAGACAAACCGCAATTCACGTTGAAACAGATCGTTGATGATTACGTCGAGAACAAGCGAAACAAACTCGGAAAACCACTCCAGAAGAAATACAAGCTCAACCTGAAAGAATGGTGGACCGAGTTTCTAGCGTTTTGTCCGGTCATTCATGCCCGCGAAATCACGAACGAAATGGTTCGAAAATACGGCTCAGCCGTGATGACGCATTTCGACAAGGGGTTGTCAGCTGCTTACGTGAAATCGAGATTTGCCGCCGTTAAAGCTGTCGTCAATTACGGTCTAGAATATACGAAAGATAAGGCAGACTATCGCAAATTGCTCGATGAACTTGCTATCCTGAAAAATCCCGCCGAGGTTTCCGATGGTCCCAGACCAATCACGCCAAAGGAACTAAAGGCTCTTCTCAAGCAAGCAAAGAAACCGAGAATGAAAACCATTCTGCTCCTCGGTCTCAATTGCGGCATGCATTCGGGCGAAGTCGCATCCATCAAACGCGAAGATATTGACCTTGAAGAAGCAACCCTAAGTTGCAGGCGAACGAAGAACAGTCATCCGCGAGTAGCGAAACTTTGGCGTAGAACCGTTGAGGCAATCCGTGAATACCGAAAAGAGAAACCTCATCAATCGGATTACTTGTTCGTTTCGACTCACGGTAATAAAATAACCGGCTCAACCATTCAACAGGTGATGATCACTTTGCGACGAGGAGCGAAGCTAAGCGAAGAAATCACTTTTGAAGGTATGAGAGATGCAGCTATTACGATAGCTACTGGCGTTGATCCGTATTACGCGAAGTTCTTTGCGGGTCATAAGACAGGGATTCAAGATAAGTACGTTCTTCGCGAAGCAAATCATCCGAAGATCGTAGAAATCTCAGAAGCGATAGAGAAACATTTTTTCGCCCAAAAGAAAGATCAATAATTCATGCGGTGGTGTGGTGATGATGATTTACGATTCGCTTGAAAGCATGGAAGACATTGCTAAAGCAGTTCGCAAGAACGGCTGTTGCTACGTACAGGTCAAGAACCTTCGCAATGCTATCGGTAATATTCGACTCGGTAGGAATGTTCGTGGTCGCATCAAGTATCGTCTTGATCGATTAGAAATCGCTATTGCTAGCGATAGTACGTTAGAAAGACATGGTGAGTTTGTTTTCCTGTATGATTGCTCTGCTCGGTCTCCAATTACTCGACTAATCGAGTTGGTCGCATTGTTAAAGCGAAAGCAAATTACGATTCGTGGGGGCGATGCAGATGTACTCCATACTGTTGCAAAAGTACTAAATAAGCTTGCTTGAAACGCAATCCGAAGATGGTTGCGAAGGCTCGTAAGGCGATCGCTGAGCATTAAGGAATCAAATAGGGAACTAACAATGAAGACTCCGAAAACAAGACGAGCGAGCATAGTCATCTACTTGACCCTACTCGCACATATAGTCGCGTCAGTATCGCTCGTATTGAAGTATCCTAATCAACCATTTCTTGCTTTCCTCTCATCTTATTTGCCTGCCATTGTAGCTTTGTTTTTGCTTTGGCAAGCAATCAAGTTTTCCGGCTTTCTTGTAACCGTTGTCGAGGACGACATTATGGATATCGCTGTACGGCATACAAAGCTACATCAAAGGACAGGCGACATTCTAGGCGAGGTTTCCGATGTATTAGTTACGCTGAATGAGAGAATTGCAGCGTTAGAAGCAGGAAAGCCAGAAACGGCTAACATTCGCAAGCTCATATCAGACTCACGTCAAGCAATCGAAACTCTTGAATCATCAAGCTCTGAAATAAAGGAACAAATAGTAACCGATCGAGAAAAGGCGACTTCGACCGTCGATGCTGCAATCAAGCGAATTGAAGATAGATTCACGACCGAAAGAACTGCTTTCCTTACTATCTTTTTTGGCCTAGTTACCCTCGTCGTCATCCTATTCTTTAAGAAGCAATAAAGATGCTAAAGCCTTCATACATCGCTCTAGTCGCCGCCTGCGTGATCGTACAGCTAACCAAGAATCTGTTAGTCGTAATCCCTGCTTGCATTATTCTCGTCGCTGTTCTTTCCATTGCTTCGACGCGGACTCGTCATTTTGACTTATACTGCCAAAACGTCGGCTCCGATCGCGACTCGGTTACGCGAGAAGATTGGTTCTCATTTGTTTCGATGAAATGTATTGAGCTTGCAGTCTTCTCGGCAATCGGAGCTACAATCGGAAGGGTCTTGTGAGAGAGGAGTTGCGAAATGAGTCATTCACTTGATGTGTATGTTGTAGACAGCGAGGGTGAACCAGTTGCAGGCACCAAAGTCAAGATTATTATTGCGGGGTTCTGGCAGGGGGGCAGCCTAGAAGAATATACAGACGACGAAGGACATGCACAATTTGAAACAGCAGGTGATTACGAGGATTCTCGTGAACTTTGGATCAATGTCCGAGGCGAAGAATACGGGCCCTACGAGATCGGGGGCGGGGGTTGGACAATAAATGTCTAACTGCAAATAGACAGCTAGCGTAGTGTCGCCATACTCCGCCATTTGCAGGCAATAAGGCTACATCAATGGTGATTAGTATTTGGTATCCATTTGTCGGTACGATTGCGTTCTCAATTATGAGTGGCTTATTCTTTGCCTTCATTAACGTCTTTGATCCAAACTATTCACTAAAGCAAAAGATCGCCAAAGGGGTACAGGCATTCATTCTCGGATTTCTTGTTACTATACCCATCGGGTTCTTCTTCAGCCTATTATATGAGTACTGCCCTTGGGTATTTCCGTAACAAGTTCTGCGGAGATCGCCCTAATTCCGACTTCGCAAATCCAGTCCAGACTTTAATCATATATTCGCCAGAAAATAGACAGAAAAAGGTTGCTGCTTGCGTCCGAACGCGCTAGGTTCCCCGATAGCGAATAACCGCTAAAAGGAGCCCAAAAAATGAAACCCAAGCCAAAGCTGGCGGCCTATGTGAGGGTGAGTACAGACAACAAATCCCAGACAACGGAATCGCAGAGATACGCCATCAAACAATGGGCGAAACTCAATCACGTCAATACGTCAGAGTTGAAATGGTTCGAAGATAAACAATCCGGCTCTACCATCGATCGCCCTGAGCTAAAGAAACTCTTGTGGCAAATCGATCGCGGCAGGATAGATTGCCTCGTCGTTTTCAGGCTTGATCGACTCGCCCGAAACACCCGCGATGGCCTACAAATCCTCGCAGACTTAGGCAACAAAGGTATTCGCGTTGTCTCGATTTCTGAGAACATCGACTTCAACAACTCAACCGGCAGACTCATCGCGTCAATTCTACTCAGCGTTGCCAGCTTCGAACGCGAAGTTCTGAAAGAACGCATCAAAGCAGGCATGGAATCAGCCAAACAACGCGGGATCCATGTAGGCCGCAAACGAAATCCAACGAAGTATCTTGAAGTTCAAAAAATGCGGCAAAAAGGTATGTCGGTTATCGATATCGCCGACAAACTCAAAATCCGCAGACAATCAGTTTATTATTTGTTGGAACAAGGAGTCAGCCTGAAAGAAGCTGTATAGTCTGTTGCATATTTATTTCCTGCCAAAGAGCCAACAAGCGAACCAACCCGTTTGTTGGCTCTTTGGTTTTCCGCCCAAAAAAGGAATCGGCTGTATCAACAAGTATAATGCAAGGTGATCAATTTACTTGAAGCTATCAAAACAACTATCGAACGATTCATCGTTGGCAGAATCGCCATCACAACCAACTTATTAACCGGCGATACTCAAATCACCGTTACTTCAACTCGCCGATTCAAATTGAACGATAGACTCGCGATACTCAACAAACCGCAACCAGATCAACCAACAACAGCAGAAATCAAACAAATCACTTGCATCCCCGACAATCGAACCATCATCATCGATGAGCCACTATCACGCGATTATCCGC
This sequence comes from uncultured Phycisphaeraceae bacterium, assembly GCA_964494205.1. Taxonomy (GTDB): domain Bacteria; phylum Planctomycetota; class Phycisphaerae; order UBA1845; family UBA1845; genus JBBTCX01. The sequence continues at coordinate 362,720 of CAZBRD010000003.1, forward strand.
TAATAACGTCAGCTATCGAAAAAACTCATTACGGTAGCTTTCTGGATGGTATCTACCTGGGAAATCCTCAGAGCCTGCCGAACTATCCGGCAATTACTATCGAACTTGAATCAAAACAGAACGAACCACTCACCCTCGAAAATACGACAGAGACTTACAACGTCTTAATCACCGTCTATTCACTCGCATCAGATTTTGAGTCGCAATACAAGACCATGCTTCACTACGCCAGCGAGATCGAACACTCACTTTTCAGAACGATGCATCCGCTTGTCCAGCCGTATCGAGCATTGACGCTAGCTGAAAACGTGGAACCAACAGATTCGCTAATTCGTATCACCGAAGATTGTCACTTACCGCGTAATACGATTCTGTTCTTAGAATCCGTTGATAACACCCGACAAGTGAGAGTCAAAGACAATCTTGGTAATAACATCGTTCAGCTAACAGAGCCAACAGGTAACTCATTTGCTGTGAACGATTCAGTAATTCAACCTGGCAGATGGTTCTACGTAACCTATTGCGAACAAATCAACGTAGGAACAATCAACTCAACAGATGGAGTCTTAAAGATGGCTCAACTCAGATACATTTGCAAAGAAGAACGAAGGAGATTTGGAAAGAATGACCCGCTCTACGTTCACTAAGAACAAGATACCCAAAGAGTTTCTATCAACCCCACTCGTTTACTTGCCATGCAAGAACAAACAATGCGGCAATTGCTTTTGGATCCCGCAAGATGTAGCCCAAGCGAAATACTTCAAAGAAACAACGATTTGGGATTGCGATCACTGTCATGCAGAGAACGATCTTAGCTTAATGCCAAATCACGAGTTTAAGAACGTCATCAACAGCCCCCGAACCATTAGCGTTACTCAACCACCATCAAAAGAGAAGAGTAAAGTAATTCAATTCGCAGCACAAATCCGAAGGTATCGAATGATGAATTGGGATTCTCAGCGAATCGCTAGAATCCTACGGTTAAGCCCTAAAGAAGTTAGACAATTCTGTAGCGAGCAAGGTATCTGAAAATACCGTGGAAAATGCAGTAGAAAATACTGGCGTTTTTCACGCAAGAACAGCTCAAAAGTTCAACATCAAAAAACGCATACTTTGACCATGTAGTTGTTGACAGTGCCATCGGAGGGCACTAGGAGCCAGAAAAAGGAATACCTTTGGCATACAAACTCGCAAAAGCTCCGCTACCAGAAACCCCTCTGAACCCTTCATCTGGCATCAAAGTAGCCTTGAGAAACCCTGTCCCGCTACGTCATGCCAGATGAATAACTTGAGCGAATGACAGAAGAAGGTCATCGATGACAGATGAATCAAAAAACGAAAAGTAGGGGGGCGAAAAACGGACGCAGCCAGTTCAGACGCTGAAAATTATTTTCTATTCTTTGGTCAAAGCAAAAGGAATCCTGTTGCTTAACTTGAGTTGCTGCTTGAGTTGGATGCATTTGAAGTATCTGAAACAGTTTCTATTGCAAGTTGGAACTTGCATGGAAAGCTAGCTATCGGTTTATCCGAATCAATCGGATAGATCAACGAAAACGGATTGTAGAACATGGGGCTGTTGGTTGCCGCGTTGTGAATCTGAATCAATCTTGTTTCGATGAACGTAGCGATATCGCCTAAAGGTGGAAGTACCAAATCTTGCAAGGTCCAGTATTCATCGTTTCGTTCGAAAATGAAAACGGTACGCTTGTAACTCGCATCTTCGCTCGCGTTAGCTGGCGTGAATAATGCCCATAAGCGTTGTAAATCACTGTGAAACTCAGCAGGCAGTATCAGACTAGCGGTACTCTGATAGCTGATGACGTTGTTTCGATGCGTGAAAGAAGTGGTTACTTCGTCAACTTCCGGTTGAAAACTGCCTCTAATCCAAATCTCACTCAATGAGTAACCCCAAAGGTGATTGTTCGGATTCAACCGCTCACAAGGATCATTTTGCGTAATGAATCGAAAACTTCCGTTTTCAAGGTTTCTTGGCTTGGATTCAACGATAACTGTTGAGTCTGTTGAGTTGTACGGTATCGGGTCGAACCTGAGTAATTTGATTGGTTCGGTGCTCCTAAGTATCTGATCAGAGAAAACAGCCGTTTGACTCGTAAATCTTGATGGAAACTCACTTTCACGGTCTTGGCGTGAACCAACTGTCGCAAAACTCAATAACAAGTCACTGGTGCCACTTCCACCATCAACCCTTAGAGTCAGTACCCACAAGCGATTTCCTGCGTCTGGATAGCCTGTAATCGTTAATACAAGGGTATCTGTTGTTCCGCCTTCGCCGATGGAACCACCTTGCGGCAATTCCACGTAAGAGAAGTCAAAATCATTCAGATTATCCTTGAGAAGAGTGAAACTATAGTCAATTGACCCGCCATCGTTACCAAGTCTGAAACTGGCAGAACTTGACTTGTCCGCGAAGATTTCGCCCAAATCGAGATTTGTAATTTGATTCGCAAGAGCTTCATCAGCGGCATTACTCAAATCGTTGGCTGCGATGAAAAAAAGGTCACTCATAAGCTTTTTGCATGGCCATGCGAAAATCGATGCATTCAAAGAGTGAGTCAACTTCATCGATGACGGATTCGACTAGTTCGAAGATTTCAAAAGAATCTGCGTTACTAAGTACCCATGACAGCCATTGATGGATTTCGTAGAGCCGCAAGGCTTTTTCAACCATGTTGCAATCATTCGTCCAATCCTTAACCGCGTCTTCGATTGCGAGGATTTCTTTTTGCAACTTGCGAAAGTCGCGATCGAACAATTGGAAGTCGGTTTGATCGTTAAACATAGTTGCCGCAACTATCCCAGTAATCAGAGCGTAAGCATCGAGACTTTGAAAGTCGGGGTTCCTCGGTCCCGATGCTCACGCTATAAGGTTTACCGATCAAAAGTGAGATACCGATATCATGCATTTTGACTGCTTGATCACGCAAGAAATCCATCTTGCTGTTCAAACCAAGTGGGGGAGGAGTATCTGCTCCTAATTGCACGTTACCAACCCCAACAAGATTTGCATCCGTTGAAAGGATACCGAGACGTTCTGCGTAGAAGTGATAGAGCCTGCTTGTTGCGAGGTACAACTCAGCTTCTTTGATGATAGGTAATCGTTCGCCAAACTCGCTGTTAGTTTTGCCTTTGGTTCGATCCAAGATTTCCGCCCGAGCATTATCAAGAGCCATTTCAAATTGACTCTTACGAAACAGCGGACGAGTACCTTCAGGATCACCTTCGCGAAACGAACTAAAGGTTATCAATTCTTGAACGGTATTGAGCGGATCAAACGAGGTATCTTCTTCGGTAACGACTAGTTCTAGTTCGATCGCCATTCGTCTAGTTCCTCGTCGATTTCGATAAGCTCATCGTCGTCGGGATCTTCATCAAGCAAATCCCAAATGTCGTCTAGCGTCATCTCTATGTAATCTGCCATCTTGCTCCTCCTTATGAACCACTCGTAACGCGAATCAAAGCTCTGCGATTTTGAACAGCAAAACCAACTCGCTCAAAAACCATGAAGTCTTCAACCCTTGCCGGATTATCAAACCAATTGCGTACCTGGAGTGGTTGTTTGGCGTTGATAGTTCCACCACCGCCAGCGTTGCGATCTACAAAGAAAATATCATCGGTATCAATCCACGAATTAACGTCGTCAGCATCGGTGAAGTAACCGATATTTGCCTTCCAAATCCGCACGCCAAGAAGAGGAACCTGCAACTCGCCAGTATCGAGAATCCTTGAGTTGCTCCAAATCTGTTGGTTTTGCAGAGTCGTATTCTTGATGATGTTCCAATACGCTTTTGTATTCAAAATAACGTCGGTTGTTTTGAACTTGCCTAGCCTTTGAAGATGCTCGATTTGTTCCGTCGATGACGTAAACGGATTCGTTAGTTCGATACTACTGGTTGCTGCTGCAAATGGTTGAGTCATCCAAGTGATCACGCCATGTAAACCCTGCAAATCCAATTCGTCCGAAGTTTGCAAAGCGTTATTAAACGTCGTTGCGTTACTGCCCGATGTTGCTCGATGCAGAGAATCCATCCATAGCAAATCACGTTCAAGAGCAATCGAAGCAGCCATCGTATTAAGCTCTAATCGCATGGCGTCGAAACCCAGATCAAGCTTCTCTTCTTCGGTGACATAAGAGCGTAACCCATTGGTATAGAACGGGACTTCGTTCAATCTTCGTGAGCCGCGTTTTCTTTCGAACTCGGTATTCTCACCACCGCGTTGTGCTCGTTGAAAGTTTTCAAACTCGCGATACTTGAACGTCAAACCAGTATTCACGCTGACTTGATTAGCGATGTTGCCTGCTACGCTCGCGTAAGAAACATGTTCAAGAATTGGCTCAAGGAATTGAACCGGTACAAAATCCGCAAACTCAGCAGTATTGTACATGCGTTGCGGCGAAAGATGATCGGATGCTACTCTCGCCTTGCATTGATCGTATTGCTCGCGTTTCTTCGGATCGTTCATCAAACGCAGATAGTCATCTGTTGAAAAAACGTGATTGCTTGGCGTTGGATCACTGTTCCAATCCAAGCGTTGAAAGGTGTTGTCTTGGTATCTCACTTCTTACTTACCTCGCGTATAAATAGATTTTGCATAAACCATCGTTGGCACTACCTGAGTTGAGAAAACAACCACAAGCCGTACCTGATGAGTATGTAGTAATGGCTCCACTAGCATCACTCTGAAATTGATTGCCAGCGGCATAAGAGCTAACGCAATTGACGTTCTCGTAAACGCCAGAGTGCTTTGTTGAATGACAATCCCCAGCGAAGTTAAGAGCCTCGCCAGCTTCAACAGCTTGCAAGGCGATTCCATGACACGGCTCGCCTGCTCCTGTTGTCGTAACTTCATTCTCAGTTGACGAATATTTGAATAGATGATCTGCGGCGATAGCTACTTTCGCTCTAACATTTGAGCGAACGGGGCCGCTTGTTAAGGCTACTGTTCCCATTAGTTCTTTCTCCTCTGATTGAAAATGTCTTTGACGTTTTTATAGACGGGTATTGATTCTTTCCGTGGCTCTTCGCTCATCTGAACGAGTTGCGATCCATCACCGATGGTTTCGCGGAAAGATTGTTCACTTATTCCCGCAAGTCGAAGCAATTCTTGAGCCGTCATTTTGTTGGCCATTTTCTTGACTTCTTCTGCATCTATTGCGGGGTTTTTTATTGAAAACCATTTGATAAACTCTTGTTCTGCGAAGCTTCGGTAAACGCGACCGTCATCCGCCAACAATCGCAGATTGGCTATCTCTTGAGCATGTATCACGCCAGCGTTATCAACGGCTGGACGAGCAACAAACGAGAGATGAGCGGGTGTAAACTCTAGGTCTACGATATGACCATCTCGCGGTATATGACCTTGCGGGCAATCGGTACGTGAGTTGCCGACTAAATCGACGTTGCATTTAGAGCAAACTGATTTGATAGGCTCATAGGCACAACTCATCTCACGGTTGATACCGTTTTCGATCTTGCTGAGGATGTCTTTCAGGTCATCGGTTCTAACTGAGTAACCGCGTCCAAGCGTATAGACGCCATCTCCGCGAGTTTCGACGAAAGCGTTATAGATTCTGCCGATTTGATTCGTGACGGTCTTATCGTCGTGATCACGATACAGAATTGGCAAACCTACCCACTTATCAACCGCCTTCTTCTGCCCGTCTGAATGGATGACAGAATGATTGCGGTTGAGCTTGTCATTAGCGATGATGAAATCGAACGAAAGAACTTGATCGGGTTGCAAGTTTGGATTACCGGCAACGGCTCTGATCTTATCCATGTTGGGTTGAGTATCGTAATAGCGTAACTGTACATCTCTTAGCATGTAGGGCTCCTTAGTAACTCGAATCGTTTGATAGCGATTCGTCAGTAAGTTTTGTTGTACTTTTCTTGTTGGTATTCGGATTAGTATTACTCTCTGATTGCGGCTGTATCCTTGCTTGTTCGATTGCTTGTTGAAGAACCGTGATGTCGTACTCATCAAGTGATGCATCTCTTCGTAAGATGTACCATTCAAGCGATCTTCCTTTTAGAACTTCGTTCCAATCGTTTTGTTCGTAAGCTTGTCGAGCAGCCTCTTTTTGTTGTTGTTCAAGCAATCTTGGCTTATCGAAACACATCTTTGGGGCTGTTTTCATTCCGTAGAGTTGTTGAACTAGTGGCCAAAATGATTGGTTCCATGATTTAGCTAACGACTCTTGGAGAGTTGAAAGCATGGTTTGTAAGCAAAGGATACTTTGACGTGCGTAGCTTTCTGTTCCGGCTGATTGAATGTTGACGTGCATCAATGCGGGAGGCAGTCCGATGCTAGAAAGAATAGTGCTGATAAGGAGTCGGGTTTCTGCCTCAAACTTTTGTCCGAAACTTTCGGCTCCGATGATGTTAATTTCGACTCCTTCAGGCATGTAGAGGTCTGTGCCTGTTGCAAGTTGGTCAAATACGCTCTTAGTTTTCGCAATACGGTCTCGAAACTCTTCATCCATTAGTCCCTCCGATGGTATGTTGACTTGATATCTCGGTTTACCGAGTCTCATATAAACTTTGAGTTGTGCATCTAAGATTTGGCAAAGAGCTTCAAATTGATCGACGGCTGCCGAGAACAACGAACAACCATACAAATCGAATGAATCGGTAGGGTTGTTCCTACAGATGATCATCTTGCTGGCGGGTATGGTTGGTTCGGCTGTTGGTTTGATTAGTTGTCTGATTGATTCTATTTCGCCGAAATTATTTGAAACGAACCGGATAGTATGCGATTCAGGTACGACGATACGCTCAAGGTCAAGAGTACGATTGTTCCAAACGATTTCTCCAACAGCGTAGCCGTAGATCAGCGATGAGCGGATCAACATGGCGTTGACTTCATGGCCGTTGATGTCGTTCCAAACCTCACGCATCTGCTCATCTGTTTCAGGATCGCCCGATTCAGGAACCATCGTTGAGTTGACCATTTTGGTTAGAACCTCAACGGCACCGTGTCCTATTGGATTGCTGGAATGTATCGCATGATAAAGATGCAACCGTTCAGAGGGGCGAAGTGAGCGATAGAAGATTTTGCCTTGATAGTTATAGAGCAATTGCGGATCAACGGTTTGTTGATTGCCTGATCCGACAGCGTAATTATCAGCTTTCTTTTGAAAAAAGTTGCGAATGAAGTTTACCAAATCGCTCTTGTTCCTATGTCAACGTGAAACGGCGATTCGATACGATCGCCGAGGTAACGATTAAGCTGAGTCAAAGCAGAGATGATGTCGTAATCACGATCTTGAAACTCGTATTTCTGAGTCAAAGGATTCTTGGGGGGAGCGAAGTTCAAGAGTTGTCTCGTTATTCGTTGATCTTCCCAAACGATGCGTTGATTAGCGAGTGAGCGAGCCAAGTCAGATAGTGCGGTTACTTTCGCGTTGTAACCACCGATGCGGATTTCAACGACGTTGACGCGAAACGTATTTTTCAAAACTTCCGCTAAGGTTTGTTCGATTCCGATATCGGTATAGAAACGGTGAATCGGTCGCGATCTTCGCAACTCGATAACGAGATCAATCAAATCGGTATAGCCGTCGATTTGCTGATGTTCATCTTGTTTGACGTACTTGTTCGATGAGCGAACCATCGAAAGACACTCAACGATTTCTAATCGACGTAGAACCGGATTCCATCGAGCGATTAGCAAGACGCTAGGGGAGTGGTCTAGGCCGGGATCTAACGAGTAAATCCAACAATCTTTCTCTGAGCCTTTCGTTAGTGGCTCATTCACTTGGCAAGATTGGACATGATCACGATTGAAGAAGGCTCCTTCTGTTACCGTCCACTCGCCTAGAAACTCGCGTCTAAAGAACCATTCTCTACCTTGCTTCGTGAGTAGCCTTCGCTGCTCTTCAACAAACTCTGCTGACAGGTGATGAGTATCAGACCACTTACATTCAAAAACCTTGTGGCGTGGTCTCCGATTGTCTCTGATGGCAAGCTCTTGTTGTTCTTTCAGGTCAAGGTAAAGCTGATGAGAGAACGAACCTATTTCGCCTGGACTCGATAGAAAGACTTCTCCTCCCCCTTGGGAAGCGATAAACGGTTCAATGATTTGCGTGACTTGTTCTGGATACAGAAACGAACTGATTTCGTCGAAAACGATCAACCCTTTTTTGACCGATCTGCCTCTAGCATTTTCTGCGGTCAAACCTGTCTTGATCCATTCTGCCTTTGATCCCCACTCTTTTGTTCCAACGAAGATAGCGTTACCGCGAACGCGAAACGGTACGTACCGTTTCAGGAAATCGCTTGTTTCGTAAAGATGAACGATACGCTCAAAAAGGATACGCGATTGCTCGCCTGATGGAGCGAACATGTAAGCGTTATAGTTGTCTTCGCTGAATAAACGGTGAGCAATGTAGATGGATAGCGTAGTAGTCTTTCCACCTTGTCGCAGCCAAAAGAGACAGGATTTGAGTTTTTCTAGATTGGCTGTCAGAACTTCTGCTTGCTTCGCGTTAGGTTCAAACTTGCAAGCAATACGGGCGAACGCTATCGGGTCTTGTCTCAGATAGTTGACGAGTTGAACTTCTTTGGGGCTGAGTTGACCGACGTTTCTTTTAGGCACTAGCGGAAAGTTTCTCCTTGTCCGTTTGATTCAAACTGAACAACGATTCGATATCTGAGCCAACATTGATTTGAATACTGTTTGCCATGCAGATTTTGCATTGGTCTAAGAAACTACGAAGTGTTGAGAAATACCACTCTTTCATTTCCCTCTCTTTGCGTCTTGTCGCCTCTTCAGAAAGCTCCAGATAGTAGCAGTCAATTCGAGTTGCTGCGGTTTCTGTTCCATCGAAGAAACAACGACGGTCGAGTAACCGTAGAAGCTGCAAGTACGTGATGAAAAAGATTTTAGCCAATGCCTTTTGGTTCTGATTTGCGTTAGGGTTCTCTTTGTGGAATGTCTCAATCAATTTCTTCATCTGCTCATGCTCGCCCCTGTGAACAAGAAATGCATTCAATGGAAAGTCGCGAGCGGTATCGAGGTAAGTCTTCAAGTTGCTAGGTGGACGTAAGAACGATTGATTTCTACTCATTTAATCCTCTGGATCGTTATCGTAAGTATCTGCATCAAGTACAGCATCTAACGGAACGAGTTGCGTTGCTGAGTTAGTCAAATCGAGAACCAACTGCTTGAAACATTCTTGACTCATCAAGAACGAAGCTTCAGGTTCCCCTTGTTGTTGGATAATGATTTCGGTGAGCCGATTCGTAGTATCGGGATCGTTCTCACGGTGATGCAGAACTTGAAATCTAACCATTAGTAAACTCCTCTTACAAAGTTGTTCCAATATTTTCCAAGTGAGCCGGAAGTAACCCAAGAGAGGTACTCGTCGTATCGCATGGCTGACGCTGATCGATACAGATAGAACGGAAACTTTCGCCGAAAGATGATTCGATAGTGTCCGTTACTTCCGGGACGAGGCGTGCTTTTTGCACTTTCAGAAACGGGTTCCCAGCTTAAATAGGCTATCGCGTTGCTACTCTTTTTAGAGCGGAAATCTATTTGTTTTCTGGGCAATGAAACTCCCTCGCGAGTTTGTCGCGTTCAGCGATAGCGATGTGGTACGCGACGAATATAGAGTGAAGCTCGCCTCGATATGCCTCAACAGTATCGTCCAACAAGTTTGGATAGAGTCGCGACAATGCTAGAACGTTTCGTTCCGCTTGCATCAGTTGCCTTTGCTTGCGGGGCATTTGAAAGACTCTAGTTCGGGACTAATGCAATAAGAGATACGTTGAACGAGAAGAGGTCTAATGTTTTCTTCTTCGTTGAGTGCTCTGAGTCTTTCAAGTAGCGTCATCCATCGAAGAGCCTCTTCGCTCTTGTCTATTGATCGTTTGCACGCTGGCTGTTGTCGCTTCGTAATCTGTTTGTCTTTCTTTGTCTTCCGCATGTTTGTTGCTCCTTTCGGTTAAGTCTTGTTTCTAATATTGAATCGATGACTCTTCTCATTCTCTCTGAGTCTCGACTGCGACTACAGTTATCGTAATCATCCGCCTGTAGCTCTAAGTAATGCATCAACAAGTGATCGAGAACGGATTTCTGTGATGCTCGCGATGAAACTCTTGGCTTATGCTTCTTTCGTCGCATTACTTTGGTACATCCCAAAAATTGGACTTGTATGCCCAATTGCGAATTGCACTGACCGGAATACCGGCTTTCTCTCTAGTGCGACAAAGAACCGTAGTGGGTACATCTATTTCTGTTTCCTTGCGATACATCGCAATTAACTGTCTATCTGTTAATGGATTCTCTTTGGATTCTTCTTTGATGGCCTTCTTAATAAACGCTGTCAGTGCAACGTGATCGTAAACCGGTTTTGGCTTTCTCATTAGAATTACCTCCTTTCATTGCAATAGTTTCTATATTATACAAGGAGATTCCTTTATTGAGTTTGTATGATGAATAATGCCAACAGAAATACCTTCAAATAGTACATCAGCAGCCGATTTGAGAATCACGGAAGCCTTGCAACGTACCGTTGCCAAGTTGACTAATGAACTACAAAAGCAATCGAGAGTTGTTCAGGCTGTTCATAAACAATGGATTGAGCAACATAGGACGATGCAACGGTTTGTTACTGAGCAAAACAAAATCTACGCATCAATCCAACGAACTACTAAATCCTTGTCGGATCAGTCGCGGACCATACGAAATCTAGGTTCATCGTTCACAAGTTTAGGTTCTTCGATAACGCGAGTTGCCGCATCTGTTGGTTCATTAGGACTAGCTTTCAAAGCGTTGCAGCAAGTGAAGGCTATCGCAGAATCAAGGGTTAATCTTGCTGTTTCTGGTGGAATATCCGCCCTAAATCAGATCAAAGCCTTTCAAGGTAAGTTGGCTCCTGTTTCACGGGCACAACTTGTTGATCAGTTTCTAAGGCAAGGAGTACCGCAACTAGCAATCGGCAGACAGCCGGAAGCAATCCAAGGCTTGTTGAAGCTTCAAGAGTCATTAGGCGGATTAGGTTCTGATATTGCGAATGATTTGACGTTAGAGCTAACGAAGTCGTTTCAGAATGATTTTGCTCGACTACAAGGCTTTTTATCTACGGCTAATCAAAATCCTGAACAAGCAATCCGCCAGTTTATGAACCAAGGCAATATTGCTGAATCAATCAGAGCGTTAAACGCCATCGAGATCGGTTCTAGGGGTACTGGCGATCCAATCTTAGAAGCTCAGAAATCGTTAGTTGAAGTCAACGAAAAACTCAAGAGTGAGATAGAAAGACTAACGGGAACTTTGGCGAATGACCTTGTTCCGTTGTTGAAGGATTTAACACCAACTCTCAAAAGTTTTGCCGAAATCGTAGGTAGTCTTTCGACATCAGAAGTTGTTGGCGGCCTAGCCGCTCTAACTTTGGGGCCATCTGCGTTGCGACTTGGCGGAAAGGGATTGCTTCAAGGAGCTAAGTTGGCGGGTCGCGGTTACGCGGGATCCGGCATAGCTGGCGGTATCGGTACTGGCGTAGCTTCGGGCATGGTCTTATCTGCTCCGATCATTCTCGGGGCGAACATGTACGACGACTCGCTTACCGCGACTTCTGAGCAATTGCAAAAGCAACTTGATACTCAGAATCCGTTGATCAGTAAGTTGCTTGAGCAGGCTAAGAAGTTTGAAGCAATGGGGGATAATCTCAGAGCTTCAAGAACTAAAATCGATGCTCAACTCTTGAATATGTCGCCTGCTGGAAAACAACTCAACGTAGGTTCCTTTGGTTACGTACAAAATGCAGAGTTTACCCCTGAGCAGCAGAAACAGATTGCTAAGTTGAGTGAGCAGCGTAAACGAATACAAGATCAAATCGATGGCATTGTGGACGTAGTGAAACAGAATCAAGAAGTGGTTGAGACCACTAAAGAGATGAACAAAGCTGTTGAGACAGCGACTCAAGAGGTTCAAAAGTTTGCCCAAAAAATAGACAAGGTTTCCGTTGCTCAACCGGATGCATTACTTCAAAAGGCATTAGCAAGAGAGCATTTGAATCTAGGTTTGAACCTGGGGCAGTCTGAAACCGAGTTGAGAAAATTAGAACTAGAGATTGCAAAAACTAATCCTTTCGGCGTTCTTGGAAGTGGGCAACAGGTGAAGGCAGTACACGAGGCCTTAGAAAAAGAGAACAAGATTCTCAACGAAATACTCTCAACGATTGATGTAAGTACGATTCAAGGTCAGATGGATGCTAATGGCATTAGAAAGGCAATCCTGAGTAATACCCTTGAAGAAAGAAACAATCTCAAGAGTTTGCGGGATGCGTTCCTTGGAGATGCATTGGGACAAGCCTCTCAATTAGGCCGCTTTGAAGCGATTATCATGACCACCGAAAAGAACACCATGAGAGCCTTACGGAACGGGATCTTCAACCCGCCCAAAGAACTTCAAGGAATCCTTGGTAACATTTCTCACTCTGTAGTTCCGCAACAGCCGCGTACCGCGATGCAAGTTCTAATGGACAACGAACTATCAATCGACATGCCGTCGATTGGCGGATCAAGAAGCAGAATGAGCATCAACAGCCAATCGAACGATAAGGTTCATTTACTGAATGAATGTTCGAAAGCTCTAAAGAAACTCGCCGATATAATCGGCGCGGATGACTCTAGGCTAACCGAGTATTTCAACGAAAGCGTAAGCAAACGGTACAACCGTTTGGGTACGATCAACCCTTAGTTCAACCAAACAAAATCAGCGTTAGTTGCGTTGGTTATCACTTCCAAAGGTGCGGGCCAAAAGAATCTAACGATGCATCTGCATCCATTTTCTTCCCAGCGTTTCCGAGCGATCTCGGGGCACAAAGAACCCTTGCATCCCGTTGTTCGAAAATCTTTGCAGCCATAGAAATGGCTGCCGTCTTTCTTGCTGATTCTGATCATCGATGAGCTACAAAGATGACAGGGTATCAACGGGGTACTCTTACTTTTGCATTCTCTTTTTGCCATCAAAAAGTTCTCCTATTGTCTTGCTGGGCGGGTGCTTGCCCAGCGTTGCTCTTCCAACGAAATCCTCCTTGCGGAGGATTTCTACGGTTATCGCTTCGCTACGCTCGCGACAACCGAGATATTCTGGTTTGTGAGCCATCTTCAAAGGAAGAAAACTATACATCCAACTTGCCCGCCCGATTCTTTTTTGCCCGCAAAAAAGCAATCGGCTGAGGCTCTACTCTTGCGTTCCACTAGCCTTCAATCTTGTTCTCTTTCCCCGCGAAGCGATTTTGATTTGCCAGCAAATCAAAACTCGCGAGCCGTTGTAAAGTCTTTCCTCAATATGAATGGTGAACACAAACAAATATATATATGTATGTATGGTCGTGAGCTTGCGAGCGAGCATATATTATCCCCAAAAGGCTTTGCCTTTTGGGGCACGTAGCTCAGCACTAGCAATCACTTTGTGGTTATATATATCTACACTCCTGTTAGTTCTTACCACTCGGTAGTACTACTCAGAGTGAACCAACCCCTGGCTTACGCCAGTAAAGTTAGTTCAATAGTGAACCTGCCAGCATTTAATCCATTTGTTTGGAACAAATGAACGTCGCCCGATGCGTTTGTGGTTTGCTGAGCTTTCAACCCCAACCACGCGGTTATAAGTACGTTGCTACCAACCGCCATTAACTCACTTCGTTTCATGGCCGAAAGTTGTTGATCCGGCTCATTCCATTATTGTTCAAATAATGACTAAACAAAGGCTAGAGTATGTTTTCCACGAAGTAGCCGACTCAAGGCTACGGCAAATCTGATGAATAACGATTCCCAGTCTCTCTGACGCATGAAATGCGATGCGGGCTGTCAATGCCAAGTTATTCAGTTGTTTCTGAGTCTCGATTTGATATGAACAAAAAAAGACCCGGTTGTAGCACAGAACAACCGGGTCAGCCCGTTTTTTCAACGGATGGTGGTGGAATACTTTTGAGGAAACTTATCGCGGTTACTGTGCTACTAACATACTATTTGGGACCACCATACTATATTATACAGCAAAGAATCTGAATACCCTTTATTTGGCAAAATTATTTCTTGCCTTCAACCACTGGTTCTGGAGCATACTGATTGCAAATTGCATTGAGTCTCTTCGTCGCATTCTTTCCACCAAAATACCGGTCAAAGTTCTTCGCTTTCTGGCGTGCATCAGCAAGTTGCTTCTCAAGAGCATCCAACGTCGATTTCAGACCACGGCCATAATGTCTGGCCGATACCCTCATGTTCTCATATTTTGCGTGGAGTTGCTGTAACTCTGTTGGCGTTCCGGTGATGAAGATTCCACCGGGTCCACCATGCAGCAACTTGTACTTGCGTTCATTGACTTCGCGAAACTTGTGACGGAATTGCATAACTCTTGCTCCTTTCATTGTTGGTCGCATTGTTCCTATACAAAACATGCGAAGTCTTGGAACAAAAGCAAATCAGAAATGAAAATTATTTTCTAAGCCTATTATCGACCGTCTTTAGCTCAGCGAACAGCCTCTGCCGCAACTCTGTTACGAACGATGGTTTCACCAATGGAAACAACGTGCGTACCCGCGTCATATCCGCAACGCTATAAGTCTGAATCCAACTTGTTCCATTACTTTCGATGACGATCCAGAAATCGTTCGCCCGATTCAGACTGGATTGCAACGTACTTTGTAAATGAACCTGAGCAGCCGGATTAGTTTGCGGAATCCAATTACGAACATCTTGTGGGGTATTAAATTGAGCGTAGAGATTCGCTGTCGACCATACCGCAACAGGAAATTGTCCGGTTTTACGTCGATGAGTAAGTGAGCCAATCCAATAATCTAGAGCCATTCTGTTGAAAATAATTTGCGACATGAGCAATTATTGAATATCTCACTGCTAATCACCTGCATGAAAATAGAGTAGAGCCAAAGCAGGCAACTCTGCTTGGCTCTACTCGTCGGGGGAGGGGACTGAAGCAATCCTCATTTAGTCGTTGTCGTCGTTCTCAGCTTCTAAGCAAGCCTCCTCGATATCGTTTTGCAAATCGAGAAAACATTGTACGCAGGTGCGGTGACCCGGTTTGGCTCCAAGTTCAACGAGCGTTGCAGGTTCAGCCAATCCCTGACAAACGTAACAGATGGAGTCTTCGTTCATCCCGTCCAAGGTCGGGTCGAAAGGGTAGATTATTCCGTCGATGCGTTCATACAATTGCGAAACGTCCCCGTTGAGTATTTCATAAATGCCGTCGACTACTTCGAACTTTAGCCATTGTTCGCAAGTGACAGGTACTTGTCCGTCTTCGACGAGGATTGCATTCTCGGAAAGATATTGCCTCAGTAGTTTCATGGGTTGCTCCTATTACCTCCCGATTTGTTTGGAACATTTCTTATCACGGTCCATCGTGGCTACACGGATTAGCCTGCATCCTTGCAAAGTCTAAGCGTTGGCTTCGCATCGATTGTCAACTTGTCTCGGGGCTGAGCTACGGCGATTGACGATTGCTTCATACGGTCAACGGCTTCTGCGTTATCTAACAATATGTTGTTGATCAGATTTAGAGCCCGTATCGCACGAGTTAGGTCCACAGTCCGAGTATTGAGCACAACGTCAGTTCTATCGAGCATAGCTTTTAGGTTATGTGCCCGAACCTGTAGACGGTGAGCATGGTGAATGCGTCGAGCTTCGGATTCCGACAATATGCCTCTTACGGATACGGGAATGTAGCGTCTTGTTGCCATACTTGTTTCTATCATCGCCGTTATTGAATGTCTAGGAAAATCCAACGAATGAGCAAAATTAGCTGGAAGTAGGTGACAGGCTGTGGCATAAAATAGAACTAATAAAAAGCCCGCAAAAGATAATGAATCTACTAAAAAGGTGACAACCGATTGGCACTAACTGAAAATGTCAAGAAAGCATTCCCGCGTAATTCGCAGTACCAACAGAAAATTGCCCGACAAGAAAGATAATAAATCTAGTAATCCCGATTTGATTGGAACGAAGAAAACGAAAAACGTATTAGATAAGAATTAACGCATTTTGCGAGCAGGGGGGGTAGTAATGGATACCGGAAAATGCGAAAAACAAAAAACGCCTGAAACCGAAGTTCCAAGCGTTTTGTCTCCCTACTTTTATCCCGATAGCAATGCTCACTCGGACGAAATGTGTCCTCAGCCCATCCTCTTCCCCGATTCAGGGCTTGCTATCTATTAAGAGAAGAACGACGACAAGGGCACCCCGACGTTCCTCGGTGAGCGGATTGACCATCGGGGGCCGTTTCACGAAGAACCATTTGACTAGGTTCACGGGCGATACCCTCCTTTCCGCCATCGTTCCGGCAATGTTCTATTCTGATTCAACCGTCGATTATTTTCCAGCAGCTTGAAAGAAGAGTGGGGGACTTTGGAGTTAGATTGCGGGTGGTGGTTTGCCTGATTCTGGATGAGGTCGACGATAAACGTTCAAATACTCGGTCTTGCAACTTGGGCAAAATCCTGTTGAAAAGGTCATCTTGTTAGGGCCGCCAAAATCATTTCGTGCTAAGGTCTGTAGGCGGCCTTCTTTGTCAAAGCATCCAATGCAGTAGGGTTGATAATTCAAGTGGTCATGAAACCAATAGGCATTGTACTCAAGAATCAGCTCCTCACGCAGACTTTGCTTTTTGGCCTCACGATCGCTTTCGTCCTGCAAATCTCGCAATTCGTCCTTTACGTGACTTAGTTGTTCTTGAAGTTCCATAACAACCTGCAAAATGCTCATCGCGGTTGCTGGATCCTTGATTGTCTTGACTTGATCAAGCAGCGTCTTCAGCGTGGACGCCATTGTTATGACGGTTGTAATTGTCTCTGCGATTGGCATGCATCGACGCTACCCGAACATTTCGCTATCGACAACTTGACTTTGTTTTTCAACTGGTTGGAAACGCAAGAGCCGAGGCAGGTCGGGTTCAATCAACCATTACCTCGGCTCTAACGAAAACAGTCGAGCGAACCAATACCTCGATGAGCTAGCAGTAGTCAAATCGGAATGAAGGCTGAGAGAGAACCGGTTGCGGTCGAGACAATTTACCGGCCCCCCCTCGGCACGTAGGAAGGAATGGTTCCCTCCCGTACTACTTAGCAACCAATGGATTGACGGTAAGGTTAATTTTCGCCGA
The DNA here is from genome assembly GCA_964494205.1 of uncultured Phycisphaeraceae bacterium. Lineage (GTDB taxonomy): Bacteria > Planctomycetota > Phycisphaerae > UBA1845 > UBA1845 > JBBTCX01. The sequence goes on from CAZBRD010000003.1 coordinate 379,868, forward strand.
TGGCGTCGAGTGGGCGTAACTGAGTTGACTTTGCTTGAATCCGTTGATGAGTGGTTACTTCTTCGACCGTGATATTATTCGCCGTTTCGTCATCTTTCGTACTTGCGCGCACGAGGTACTGCGTCCCGTCCTCTCGCGTAAGGATGTAAAGCTTATCCGCTGCCACGACTGAATTATTTTGTGATAAAAGTATCTGACGAACCTCACCGGATATTTTCTTGCGACACGTTCTTTCAGTCAAAAGAAATCTAGCTTTCCAAAGGCTGAAAAACGCGGTATTGTTGCGTTAGAATGCGGTACATTAACTTGTACATTAAGTAGAAAAATAAACGAAATTAGATGTTGTAACTCGTTAAAAATAAACGAGCTATGAAACGCGGGCGTAATTCAGTGGTAGAATGCCAGCTTCCCAAGCTGGACGTCGAGGGTTCGAGTCCCTTCGCCCGCTATAGTTATAAGTAACGCCGCCCTCAAGAGATAGAGTGACCTGCCGGTGTTCGGCAGTGCGGCCTGAAGCGAATAATTGCGCGGTTTTTGACCGCGCAATTCCCTTCGGGAGATCGCACATGCCATCACAAGTTCGTTTTCGTACAAAAATTCCATCGTATCGACATCGAAAAGGTCAGACCCAGGCCATCGTCACGCTTACCGATTCGGTGACTCGCCAACGTCGTGACTTTCGGCTTGGAGAGTTTGGCACGCCTGAAAGTCGCGAGGCCTACCATCGCGTCATTGCCCAGTGGGAAGCCAACGCAAGACGGTTTCCCCCGCAAGAAGCAATGCGGTCGAGCATCGTGGTGCAAAGTTCTGGTCCATGCGTCAGCGAGATCATTCTCGAATATTGGCGTTGGGCGGAGGGTTACTACCGACCGAAGCATGTTCAGTCTTTGGCTGGGGCGCTCAAGCTCATCAAGCAATACTTCGGTCGCTCGCCTGCGGAGCAATTCGGCCCGAATAATCTTCGACTCTTGCGTGATGCAATGATTAGAGGAGACGCATCGGCGACACCTCCGCGGTCGCCGTGGACGCGAAAATACATCAACTCGCAGATCCAACGGCTACGCCACGTGTTCAAATGGGCAGCAGCAAGGGAACTCGTGCCCGCCTCGGTTCATCAATCACTATGCACCTTGGAACCGCTGCGACGAGGGCGATCAGACGCAAGAGAAAATCCGAGGGTCGGCACGGTGCCCCACCATCTCATCGATGCTGTACGGCCGCATTTGAGTCGACCGGTTGGCGCATTGGTCGAATTGCAATTGCTCACCGGCGCCCGTCCAGGTGAGCTCCTTGGTCTGCGGGTCATCGACATCGAGATCGAAGCGAAGAGCGAAGTCTGGACCTACCACCCCGAAATCCACAAGAACTCACATCGAGAGAAAGAGCGAGTTATCTACTTCGGGCCCAAAGCCCAGGAAGTGATTCGACCATTCCTGGCGGATCGGCCTACAAATGCGTTCTTGTTCAGTCCCATCGACGCCGAAGCGAAGCGACGCCAGAAATTGAGTTTGAACCGAAAGACGCCAACGTCGTGCGGAAACGTACCTGGTTCGAATCGACGGGAGCAACCGAAACGGCAACCGCGAGAACGGTATACCACGAATTCTTATTGCCGCGCGATTCAATACGCCTGCGATCGAGCGTTTCCGCCGCCCTGTGAATTGTCGAAACGAGACAGTGAAACAACCAGGCAGTGGCAGGCCCGATTGGCGCAGGACGAAAAGTGGTTTGACCTCTTGGCGTGGCGTCGCGACCATCGCTTCCACCCGCACCAGCTTCGCCACAACGCTGCCACTACATTGCGACGCCAATTTGGTTTAGAAGCTGCCCAGCTCGCGCTGGGGCACGCGAGCGCGCAAATCACAGATGCCGTATACGCTGAACGAGACCGTACAAAGATAATCGAGATCATGCGACACCTCGGTTAAGCCTTCGCCGCATAGCGGCACGCTTTCGTCTCGACTAGCGGTCTTGATTCTGTCCAACTGTTTGTATACTCACCGAGAGCTGCGATAAATGAACGCGGCTACGAAAAATATGAATTGACGCGCTGTGCGTTAAGTCGCTGTTTCCGGGAAAAACCGGCAAGTTTTCATTTGGAGAAACAGTGCCTTGGTGCCGCGCCCCCACAAGGGGCGTCGGCCAGGGCACGTTCTCCATGCCCCTTGCCGGGGGTTCCCGGAGCGTCCTTGGTTCGACGCTCTTTTTGTTGGGAACCCTTCGATGCAAATCTACTGTCCAAACTGCGAAACTCCTTGCGGTGAGACAGCTATGGTCTGTCGTCGCTGCGGGCATATGCTTGTGGGGGACGTAGTTCACAGTCGACAAGATCTTACTTCATTCAAAAATAGAAATCGAAAGACGTGGCTGCCGTGGTCCCTAGCAATTTGCGTCTTAACTCTCATTGCTGCCGTTGTTCTTGTGCGCATCACAACAAAACCTGTCGCACCACTTGGCAAACCAACGACATCCCAGATCCATCAGCTAACGCAACCAGTCCACCCGTCTACCAAAACTCAAACACTCAGCGAATCTATGAAGAGCGCTGCGTCCCGGTTGAATCTTGAAGTGCCTGAACTACTGAAGTTCAAACAGGCCGCAGAAGCATACAAAGAGGTTCTTTCTCGCGGACAGCCAATCATTGCATCGTGTTCGAGGCTGCGCATAGTGACGATCCAATTTGCGAAACTCCTACCGGAAAATCAACGCAATGAGTGGCTTCGCGAATGCAAGGATCAAATGGCGAAGCGCGAGGGCTTTAGCACCAATCGTGCCGAACTACGGAGTGCTGGTTGGTCAAACGTGTGGTATTGCGGGACAGATGATTACGAGAGCGTTCTTGAGGGTGTGTACAATCTCGCAACCGACCAAGTGTTGAAGGCGGAAGCCTTGGATCGCTGGAACAGAATAGCGATGGGACGATACAACAGTCGAACGCGCCAATACGACGAGTATTCAAAACGAGAAGCGCGTGGGGAGCGGGTCATTCCCGGGGAGATGCCTGAAGTTCCCATGATTCCATTATGGAGAACCGATTAGAGCGATGAACACAATTTACTGTCCAATCTGCGAACATCCCTGCAAGGAAACAGCTAAGACTTGCGGATCGTGCGGGCATGTGCTGGCGGCTGAGCCTGAGCCGGAACCACCGCCGACGCCGATCGAGCCGTTATTCGGGGCAACCAGGTACGGAGCGCGCACATTTGGCGGGTTGTCACATGGTGAATCAGGTCAAATCCTGCGGGAATTTCTCGCGCTCGGTTTACGTATTGTTGGATGGATCGCCATTGCATTTAGTGTTTTCTATTTGTCGCAGTCAGGTAGCAACACTGCTGCTCAAGGTGGCGCGATCGCCGTTTGCGCTATGGGCTTTATCTGCATCGCGATCGCCGACATTTGGCTCGCGTGCGTGGCTTCTGCATACTCGCTCCATCGCATAGCGGAACGGATGCGAAACGACCTCGTCGAGCGCGACGAAGTTAAGTAGAATTGAAACGGGATGGCAGAGTAATTACCCGCCAAGCGGATTGGGTCGAGCCGTTGGTTTGCACCTACTTTCCGACGGCTCGCCCGGACCGTCCCGAAAAGTAGGTGGATGTGAATCGACTCCCATTTCGACCCACATTGCGCCAACTAGATAAGCTAGTTGAGAGACTCAATTACCTTGCTCACGCACTTGAAAACGCAGGACCAATCCCGCAAGTCGTTCGGCAGGTCAATGGCAAGCCTCTACTTGCAACGCAGATTCAGGACGCAACGGGAGTTCCAATGTCGGCAAATGACCTAGCGAAGTCGTTTGTTCGATTACTCACGTTTGCGACGGTGCGAGGTTGGGCGAAGCCCGAACGCATGGTTGGCTGGTTCGGCGAGATTCACGCTGATTGCGAAAAGGTGGCAAACGCGAGGCGTAGTCGAACGCGCGCTACTGTCGCCAAACGCATTCGTAAGGTACTTGAAAGCGTCGAAGCGGAAATCGCAAATGCTCGACCTGTAATTAGAACGGTAATTCGCAAACAGGCGGCCACTCTTCATTGCGAGATTCAGATTCGTGGTAAGCAAGCCGACGGAACATTCCAGCTATTGCAGGGCGATTGGAATAGGTTTATCCGAGACGTCGAATGCCTCATGCTGAATTGCAAAGATGCATCACTTATGGATAAGTGGGATAGCAACACTCATGACGGAATAACAAACGTGTTCCGTGCTTTTGCTATCGACTCCAATGAGTGGTACCTGGAAGCGACAAAGCGAGAGTGGATCGAGATGTCGTACCGTGCTGACACTCCTTCGGTGGAAAAGGCTATTGCACCTCTTCACCCTCAATTCCTTATCGAATGTGGATTCTCGGCAGTAATGGGACCCCGCGAAGGCGAGCCGTTATTGCGGTTACTCAAGGGATTGGATTTGATAGCTAGAGAACCATCGGCTGAAGAAACGAAAGGGAAAGACGATTCACCGAAAAAGTCCGCGTCAGCGTCCAATGCGGCGGAGAACAAGGCGGCAATCCGCGACGCACTACTTAAAGCCATCAATGAGTTACCAGAAGGCAAGAACACCAAGTCGGAAACTATCATTCGGAAAGCGCGAGTCAATCGAAACCTTGGACTCGAAGTGCTTCACGAACTACAGGACAAAGGACTCTATCAATTCGCAAAGGCCACACCGGCGCGCTATCGAAAAAGTACCTGAGTACCAAGGTACCGGATACCGAAATACGTTCGACCTCTAATCGTTTGCTATCGAAAATGTCTGTTGAAGTCGCGTGAATAGTGCGCGACGCACAGGAGCAAACGACGTGAGTAATACCCTATCGAACGGGCGCAACTGGTTGACGCTGGGACAACTCGCTCAACGAGTCGGCAAGACAATTCATCAAGTTAAGTACGCAGTGGATCAGTACCACATCGAACCGTGCATGCGGATCGGGATCACAAGGGTGTGGTCGGAGGACTCAATCGCGCTTGTGAAATCCGCACTTGCACGAATTGCGGCCAATCGGCGAGGAGGGTGAAAGTGACTACGCCTCTCGGAACGTCGTCCTTCAAAGCTAACGGCGAAGATTCGCTCATTACGCTAACCGACGTCGCCAAGCTCACACCCGGAAGACCTTCCGCGAACTGTGTTTGGCGGTGGTGCCGAAAAGGACTGAAGTCTCGAAATGGTGAACGCATTCGACTTCAACACGTACGTTTCGGTGGTCAGATCTATACAACGGCAGCCTGGTTGAATGAGTTCGGCTGTAAGCTCGCGGACGCGGATACGAGACACTTTAAATCATGTGAGGCAACGATGTCTATCGGAGCCCGACGGGAAAAGTGTCGTGCGCGCTCAACTTCTCAAATTGAACAACGGAAACGCTTCGAAGAAGCCGAGCGAGCACTTGAAGAAGCGGGGATTTAACAAACGCTTCGAATCGGGGAACGCACCGACGTTGGCAACTCGGTCATTCAAATGTTCACCGCGATTCTGACCCGCTAATTCGGTGAGGATGCATCCGAGATACGTCGCTCCGCTGCACCCACCATTGCAAGAAAGTATGAGGCATGTGCCTTTGAATCGCCAAATTAACGATCCCAGTTTGTGTTTTCACCTGAGGAGCAATCGATGGTTGCATTGTTGAATCAGATTCAGCGAGGCGTGCAGGGGTCACCGCGTCGAGTAACCGTCTACGGCACGCACGGCATTGGGAAGAGCACGTTTGGTGCCATATCAGACAGACCGGTCTTTATCCAAACAGAAGACGGCCTTGGAGGAATCAACTGCGAGTACTTCCCGCTCGCCTCTCACTACAGCCACGTCATGAATGCGCTGGCCGCTCTCTACAGCGAGCAGCATGAGTACAAAACAATCGTCGTCGACAGTCTCGACTGGCTGGAGCGGCTGATATGGACCAAGGTCTGCGAAGACCGCGGCGTGGACTCGATCGAAGACATCGGTTACGCGAAAGGCTACACGTTCGCCGTATCTCATTGGCGCGCGTTCCTCGCTGGCCTGGATGCGCTGCGCAATGAGCGCGGCATGTCGATCATCCTGATCGCGCATGCGCAAATCGAGAAGTTCTCGAATCCCGAAACGGATACCTACGACCGTTATTCCCCGCGCCTGCACAAGCAGGCCTCGGCGTTGGTCCAAGAATGGTGCGACGAAGTACTGTTCGCTACATACGCGGTGCATACGAAATCCACCGACGAGGGTTTCGGCCGCAAGCGCATCCAAGGCCTTGGCACTGGTGCGCGCATCCTCCGAACTACCGAGCGGCCCTCGCACGTCGCAAAGAATCGCCTCGGACTTCCTGATGTACTGCCGCTCGATTGGCGGGTGTACAACGCCTTCGCGCGAGGTGACAAGCAACTGGCACTCAATCTCATCCGTGAACATTGGCCCGAGTACGGGAAATCAGAGGAACTAGAACAAACTACCAATGTGAAAGGAGTCTAATCCAATGTCGAATCTTGCCGGTTTTAACGCATCTGAAATCGATCCATCGTTTGGTTTTGAACCGATCCCCGCGGGCAAATACCTCGCCGCCATCACAGACAGTGAAGAGAAGCCCACTAAGAAGGGAAACGGATCGTACCTGGAATTGACGTTCCAGGTGCTTGAGGGGGCATACAAGGGACGCCTAGTTTGGTCACGACTAAATCTCGACAATCCCAACGCAGAGTCAGTCAAAATGGCCCGTGGTGAGCTGTCAGCCATCTGCCATGCCGTGGGAGTGATGGCTCCAAGAGACAGCGTCGAACTGCACAATATTCCGCTGATTATTACGGTCGGCGTAAAGAAGCGCAATGATTCGGGCGATCTGACAAACGTTATCAAGGAGTACGCAAAGAAAGATGCTTCTGGATTAACCATCACTTCGCCCAGCGCCAAACCGCCCTGGCAGAAATAACAATGGATTTACGCTCCTATCAGCGCCAGGCCGTGGATGCGGTCTATCAGCACCTGCGCGAGCGCGACGACAACCCGTGCGTGGTGATTCCCACCGGCGGCGGAAAGACGCCGGTCATCGCAAGTATCTGCCGTGACGCGGTGCAGCAGTGGGGCGGTCGTGTGCTGATTCTGGCCCACGTGAAAGAATTGCTCGAACAGTCGGCCGAGAAATTGCGCATCATTGCGCCAGACTTACCGGTGGGCATCTACTCCGCCGGACTGAAGCGTCGCGATCTCGGCTATGCGGTAACGATCGCCGGGATTCAGAGCGTCTTTGAGCGCGCCTGCGACGTCGGGCCCGCTGACCTGATCATCATTGATGAGGCGCATTTGATTCCGCCCGACGGCGAGGGGATGTACCAGACGTTTCTGGCCGAGGCGCGGGTGGTTAATCCCCATGTCCGCGTCATCGGGCTAACCGCCACGCCGTTTCGACTGAGGTCGGGCACTATCTGCGCGCCGGAGAACATCCTCAACTCCATCTGTTACGAAATAGGTGTGCGCGAATTAATCGTGCAAGGCTATCTCAGTCCATTGCGCACGAAAGCCGGGACGCTTAAGCCGGACACTAAACAACTGCATGTGCGTGGTGGCGAATTTATCGCGGGCGAGGTCGAGTCGCTGATGGACGACGACAACCTCGTCCTGTCGGCTTGCCGCGAAATCATTGAGCTAACCAAGGAGCGCAGGAGCGCACTTATCTTTGCCTCGGGTGTTCAGCACGGGCAACACATTTGCCGAGTCATGGAGGAACGGCACAAGCAAGAGTGCGGCTTCGTATGCGGTGAAACGCTGCCTTTCGAACGTGACGAACTCATCCAGCGCTTTCGCGCTGGCGCGCTCAAATACCTGTGCAACGTCAACGTGCTGACCACCGGCTTCGACGCTCCCAACATCGATTGCGTGGGGCTGGTGCGCCCGACGCTCTCGCCGGGTCTCTATTACCAGATGGTCGGACGTGGCTTTCGGCTACATCCTGGCAAAAGCGACTGCCTCGTGCTCGACTTCGGCGGCAACGTCTTGCGTCACGGACCCGTTGACCTGCTGAAAATTGGTGAAGCGACTAGTGGTGGGGGAGAGGGACCCGCGAAAGAATGCCCTCAATGCCATGCATTGATCGCGACCGCGTATTCACGATGCCCTGAATGCGGTCACACGTTTCCGCCGCGTCAGAATCGACAACACGACGCGACCGCCAGCCACGAAGGCATTTTGTCCGACCAGGTCACGCGCACTGAATACGACGTGCAGGAAGTCTCTTACCGCGTGCATCACAAGAAGAAAGCGGCCCCTGGTACGCCGCCGACCATGCGCGTGGAGTACCGCATCGGGTTCAATGAATTCGTCAGCGAATGGGTTTGTTTCGAACACGACGGCTTCGCACGGAATAAATCGATTCTGTGGTGGAAAAAGCGCTCCCACGAGGCAGTGCCCGACACGGTCGAGGAAGCCGTGGATCTCGCCTGCGCCGGGGCGTTGGCTCCAACGTTGACAATTACCATCGAACGCAAGGCGGGCGAGGCGTTTGATCGCGTGGTGGACTGTCGGTTGGGTGACTTACCGCCGCGTTTGGAATCGGAAGAGGCATTGCCTAACGAAATCGTGGAGTACGACCTCGATGAGGTGCCATTCTGATGGATGCTCCCGCTGTTGTCATTCGCCGCTACCTGGAATTGCTCGTTGAGCCGGGCGACGTATTCGAAGTGCGCGCGCCGAAGTGCCGCGATGGGAGGTATGACCACACATGTTCTGGTTATTTCGATTATGCATCGCTTGACCAAGCAGTGAATGAAATCGTCAAACTCGACTCAACGGGTAACGCCCCCGGCATATACGTCACGCTGAATCCCGTCAAATCCGAGTTGCTGGCCCGCGCAGCGAACCGCCTCAAACAACGGGCCAACGAAACCACCGGCGACAAAGACATCGTCAAGCGTCGCTGGATGCTCATCGACGTCGACCCCAAAAGACCTTCGGGCGTCAGCGCCACAGACGCTGAATTGACTAGAGCCATTGCGCGTGGTCGGGAAGTGGAAGCATTCCTGGCAGCCAACGGCTGGCCTGCGCCAGTGCTGTCGCAATCCGGCAATGGTTGTCACCTGCTGTACTACATCGACCTGCCCAGCGAGGACGACGGTCTGGTGAAGGCGGTCCTCCACGCACTGTCGGAGCACTTCGACGACGAGACCGTGAGCATCGACCGCGCCGTGCATAACGCCTCGCGCATCGTCAAGATCATCGGCACCATGTCACGCAAGGGGGATGACTTGCGTGGTGTAGCCGGTGTCGAAGACAGGCCGCACCGTCGATCCGAGTTTATCGAAGTGCCGGAAGAGATTGTCGTCGTTCCAATCGAACTGTTGCAGTCACTCGCGGCAACGTCCTCGAACCAGGTTAGTATTCGGAATTCGAAAGCCGCGCCTGACTTCAATAACAATGGCCGTCACTTCGAACACACCCCATCCGGTGTCCGCCGGTGGCTGGAAGAACACCGCGTAACTGTGAAATCCGAGCGGCGCAACGGCAACAAGACGCTGCTGTGTCTGGAGCGGTGCCCGATCAATCCCGAGATCGAATCGACCGGCGACTCGGACATCGCTGTGCTGGTGGGGGATGATGGACTCCTGGCTTATTGCAACAAGCACAGCCGTGGAGAGTCATCTACCTGGCATGATTTGAAGCGCGCTGTTGATCCTGCGTGTGAGCAGCCTCTTCATGCGCATGGCGACGTCGACCTGTCAGGCTTCCGGTTTGGCGTGCAGGCGGTTGCCACGGAATCTGTTCGAGAACCTGCCCTCGTTGATCCAGGTCCTCTGCCCGAAGAGCTTCTTCGCATACCCGGCTTCGTCGGCGAAGTGATGGACTTCTGCCTCGAAACAGCGCCGTACCCCAACCCGGTCATGGCCTTCGGTGGGGCGCTAGCTCTGCAGGGTTTCTTGGCGGGCCGCAAGGTGCGGGATTCCGGCGACAACCGCACCAATATTTATGTTCTCGGCCTCGCCCATTCATCTGCAGGGAAGGACTGGCCGCGAAAGGTTAACACCCGCATCGTTCATGAAGTCGGTCTGTTAGATTGCCTGGGTGACCGCTTCGCTTCCGGCGAAGGGATTCAGGATGCTTTGGCGGTGACGCCGTGCATGCTGTTCCAGACCGACGAAATTGACGGCATGCTGCAGGCGATCAACAAGGCGAAAGATGCGCGTTACGAAGGCATGATGGGCACGCTGCTCACCATGTACTCGTCATCGAGCAGCGTGTTTCCCATGCGACGCAAAGCGGGGAAACCTTCAACCGGTGTTATTGATCAACCGCACCTGGTCCTCTTTGGCACGGCGATACCAAACCACTATTACGAGGCGCTCTCGGAACGCATGCTAACGAACGGATTCTTTGCGCGCATGGTGATTCTCGAATCAGGACCGCGTGGCAAGGGTCAGGAGCCGCGGGTACGAGACCTTCCTCCTCGTGTCCTCGAAGCAGCGCGGTGGTGGGTTGATTATCGTCCGGCGCGCGGGAACCTGCAGGATTGTCACCCGGTCTCGGCCGTCGTGGAAATCACCGACGAAGCGTCGGCCATACTCGTCGAGGCTCGGGTTGAGGCGGAGGTTGAGTACGCCAGGGCCGAAGCCGCGGGTGACTCGGTGGGTACGACTGTCTGGGGCCGGGTCAGTGAACAAATACGCAAGCTTGCGCTAATCTGTGCCATCAGTGAAAACCATCTTGCACCGCGTATCGGCATAGAGGCTGCACGCTGGGCGTCTGCGTTTGTGCGACACCAGACTCGCCGGATGCTGTTCATGGCCGCCAGCCATGTCGCTGAGAACCCATTTCATGCCGAGTGTCTTCGCCTCCTCAAGAAACTACGAGAAGCCCCCGGACGGGAGATGATGCACAGCATTTTGCTCAAACGGATGAAGACTGACGCCAAGAGTCTTCGTGAACTTATCGAAACCCTGACGCAACGTGGTGACATAGCCGTTGATGCCGTAGCCACCGAGGGTCGAACGAAGATGGTGTACCGTCTATTGGGTGAATGATGGTGAAGAAAGAGAGAAGGAAGTCAGAATGAAAAATACTAATAATATAATATATATATTCATTATTTCTCTCTTTCACCCACTACCCGCCCGCGCGTGTGTGCATGCGCACGCGCGTACGCGAGGGGGAGGGGTGAAAGTGGGAAGTAAGTTTCATTTCGATTCCGAATCGAGTCACGCAAACGAACCGCGCACGGTGTGGTCACTGCATCGCGCCTCAGAAAAAGCGTTCTTTGGCAATCGGTGCGAATGAATACGGCGGGTGCGTCTTTCGGTACCACTTCGTCCGTGCGTCGTAACGTGGTGCCTCTCTGCGTGTTTGGTGGCCAACGGGCGCGGCGTGGAGGTATCCAAGCACGTCAATGTTCAAATAGCTTCCAGCGGCTGGAATGGTTCGTTCCAATTTATGGAACAATACGCATGCGAAGTGAGTGTACGCCGGAAACATGGAGGTGACGCTTGAAGATTGAATTATGGCCCATCGGTCAGGTCAAGCCGTACGAGAACAACCCAAGGTTGAATGATGCGGCGGTCGATACAGTCGCTCGTTCGATTGCGGCTTTTGGCTTCAAGCAACCCATCGTCGTCGACAGCAACGGCGTCATCATCGTCGGTCACACGCGGCTCAAGGCGGCGATGAAGCTCGGACTCGCGCAGGTGCCGGTGCATGTCGCCGACAACCTCACCGAGGCCGAAGTCAAGGCGTACCGCATCGCGGACAATCAAACGGCCACGCTCGCGACATGGGATCTCGAAAAACTCCCCAGTGCATTGGAAGAACTCCGCGCGTTGGATGTCGACTTGTCGCTGTTGGGCTTTGACGAGGACCAATTGGCCAAGTTGCTCGATCCCGGCGTGAAGGAAGGTCTCTGCGATCCAGACGATGTGCCGGAACCGCCGGACGCGGCTATCACACAGCCGGGTGACCTGTGGATACTCGGTGACCATCGGTTGCTCTGCGGTGACAGTGCATCGGCGAGCGATGTTGATCGGCTTCTCGATGGCCAATCGATTCACCTGGTTAACACCGACCCGCCTTACAACGTCAAAGTCGAACCTCGTTCAAACAACGCGATCGCGGCCGGATTGTCGTCGTTCGGCGAACACGGCCTGACGCACCATCAATCGTTCGACCTCCACCGCGCGCAGAAACGCACGGCCTCGCGCTATCACGAGATGGACGTGGCAACGGGTGCGCAATCTGGCAAACCGACGCATCGGAAACTCCGACCGAAGGACAGACCATTAGCCAACGACTTCGTTTCCGACGAAGCCTTCGATCAGATGCTGGGCGCGTGGTTCGGCAACACCGCCCGTGTGCTTGAGCCGGGTCGCACGTTCTACATCTGGGGCGGCTACGCGAATCTCGGAAACTATCCGCCGGTATTGAAAGCACACGGACTGTATTTCAGCCAAGGCATTATCTGGGACAAAGAGTGGCCCGTCTTGACCCGCAAGGACTACATGGGCGCGTTCGAGATTTGCTTCTACGGCTGGCGCGAAGGCGCGGCACATTCGTTCTTCGGGCCGAACAACGCGACCGACCTCTGGCACATCAGGAAGATCACTCCGAACGCGATGGTGCATCTGACCGAGAAGCCGGTCGAGTTAGCCGTTCGTGCGATTCAATATTCCTCACGCGTGGGTGAGAACGTCCTCGACCTATTCGGCGGCAGTGGCTCGACGTTGATCGCCGCCGAACAGACCGGACGCCGTGCGTTCCTCATGGAACTCGATTGTTTGTATTGCGATGTGATCGTCCAACGTTGGGAGAAGTTCACCGGGAAGAAGGCTGAACGAATCCCAGGCCAAACCGATTTCCCCCAAAACAAAGGAGGCGAAAGTCATGAACCAAGTGATGGAAAGTGAAGTTGTCGAATCCTCGACGTCTATGGCCAAACTTGACGGTGCGGTCAAAGCGCTGTCGGAAGCATCTTCGTTAGAGGATGTGAAGCATATCGCCGACGTGGCCGAAGCCGCGCGTACGTATGCGAAAGCGGCCAGACTGGGTCTGATGGCCCAGAACAAAGCCGCCGAAGTCCATCTGCGAGCGCAGCGCAAAGCGGGTGAGATGCTGGCGACGATGGAGAAGAACAAAGGCGAACTTCTCCGTGGTAACACGATGTTACCGCGGGAGAGTACCCCGAGACTGAAGGACCTCGGCATCGACAAGATGCAATCGAGTCGCTGGCAGCGCCTCGCGTCCGTGCCCGAGGAGGAGTTCGAAGCGCATCTTCAAGAAATCCGACAAGCCCATCGCGAGATAACTACGGCCAGCGTGCTGGCAAGAGGACGTGGTAATTCCGTCGTCCGTCGAAATGAAGCGTTAGTGCGCATTGCGTGCGATGGCCAATGGCAAGCGCTGGTCGACTCGGGAACGCGTTTCGGCACGATCTACGCCGATCCGCCGTGGAGCGATGAGTGTGGTCCGAGGATGACTGTCGACGATCTCTGCGTGTTGCCGGTCGAGTCGATCGTTGCGGACGACGCCCACGTGCATCTATGGACCACTGACGCCCATCTGTTCAACGCCAAACAAGTCATCGACGCATGGGGTTTCGACTACGCGGGTTGTTTCGTATGGATCAAACCAGATTCGAACCTCGGCGACTATTGGCGAGTCGCCCATGAGTTCCTGCTGCTCGGCGTTCGTGGCTCGTGTTCGTTCCTCGATCACTCATTGAAAAGTTGGGCCGAAATCAGGCCGGCGCATGATGGCCACAAGCCGGAGCCTGTTCGGCACATGATCGGACGCGCCAGTCCCGGCCCGCGCGTGGAGTTATTCGCAAAAGGACCGGTCGATGGCTGGACGGTCTCGGGCAATCAAGCTGTGTCAGAAATCGCCGTCGACGCCGGACTTGTCGTTGGCGGTTGATTCAGTGCGACTCAAGAGAAAGATGAGCAGTGTAGATGGCAGCCAAACCTAGACAGGATCGGCAACCTTTGAAGTCGATCACCGTCGAGCGGCCACGCTGCCCGGCGTGCAAAGGCGTTGAACTCCACAAGTACCGCACACTGACTAACCAAGGCGACGGCAGCGCGTTGTGGTGGGTGCAATGTGCTTGCGGTCACAAGTTTCGCGTGATTCTGGAGTGAAGTTCTTCCAGAGGCTGGAACGGTGGGGGAGTGGAGTCGCTAGGATTTCGTGCCAAATGGAGGCACCGAGATGATGAACGACAGCGACAGCATCGAAACTATTGAGAAAGACTTGGCGGTTCCGGTCGAGGAGCCGCCGAACGCTGAGCGCGCGCCGTGGCTGGCTCCGCATCGCTGGCCACCGGGTCAGAGCGGAAACCCGACGGGTCGACCGCGTGAGAGTGGATCATTGTCTGCGGCCCTTCGCCGTGTGGGAATCAAACCCGCCAAGACTCGTGCCGAGTTAGTAAAGATCGCTTCGCAGTTGGGAATGGACCCTGACGAAACGCAGAACATCGACGTCATCGCGGGACTGATGTACGACGGCATCACGCAGTTGCTCATTCGCACGGTCAAAGGCAGCACCACCGCCGGTGACAAGCTTGTCGGTCTGCTGCAGTTGCTGCACAAGGCTCTCGACGGCGACGAGAAGCGAATCACGTTTAACGGAAGCGGTGACGTGCAGGCTGCATTGGCCAGTGTCTCGGCGGTCTTGGGCTTCAAGTCATCGGCGCCGATTCCCATCCCACCTGACGAGGCACACGAACCATGAGCGCCGAAGTGCTATCCCCAGAGCCCCTCGGCAAGCCTGCGTGCTCCGCTCGTTCTGAGCCTGATGGCTCCGCCTGCACTAAGCATCCATGCTCCGCACACTCTGAGCCTCATGCTGAGCATGCAGGCTCCGCCCCTCCTGAGCATCGAGGCTCCGACTGTGCTGAGCACGAAAGCTCCAGCCTCCGCTGGTGGGCTCATCAACGAAAATGGCTGGAAGACCATTCGCGTCTGCGTGTCTGCTGCAAGGCGCGGCAGATCGGCATGTCGACGGCGGTGGCGACCGAAGCCCTGCACGCGGCGATCTACGGGGAAACCACCGTGGTGGTCAGCGCCAGTCAACGGCAGGCGTCGGAGTTACTCCGCAAAGCCGGGCAGCTCCTGCCGCTGGTCACGGCGGCGGGTGATGGCATTGTCCAAGTCAACAAACAAAGCGCCGAAGCCATCGAGCTATCGACCGGCGGTCGCGTAGTCTCGTTGCCTTCGGCGGCGGCGACCGTCCAAGGATACAGTGGTCACGTCGTCATCGATGAGGCGGCGTGGATTCCGGACGTGGATGCACTCTGGCTGGCCATCGTGCCGACCATTTCGACGAACAAGCAGTTTCGGCTAAGCGTCGTATCCACGCCGGGGCCGAAGGCGGGAATGTTCCATCGGCTGTGGCACAACGGCGATCCGGCTTGGTCCCGTCACAAGGTGAGCGTCTACGACGCCAAGGACGGCGGTGCGCCCCACGATATCGACGCGTTACGGGCCGCTGTGGCCGACGAGGTGACCTGGCGCTCGGCCTACGAGTGCGAGTTCGTTGACGAAGCACACGCGCTACTACCCTACGATCTGCTGCTGGCGCGGGTGGACGAAACGCTGGAATACCATCTGAATATCAAGCAAGTTCCGCAAACCGGCTGTCTCATCGCCGGTTACGACGTGGGCCGTAAGCACGATCTATCCGTGCTCGTCTTGCTGGAGAAGAAAGACAAATCTTATCGATGGCTGGGCGCCGTCGATCTTCGCCAGGCACCGTTTACCGAACAATACGATTTGCTGGCCAGCATCCTGCGCTTACGTGGATTTCGTCGGCTTTGCATCGATCAGAGCGGACTGGGCATGCAGCTTTCCGAGCAGCTGGTCAAGAACTTCGGCAGCGTGGTCGAGCCGATCACGATGACCGCACCGGTGAAGGAATCGTTGGCCTCGCGAATATTGGCTGCATTTCAACGCGGAGACGTGAACATACCGAACCATCGGCCGCTGATCGATGACCTCCACTCCGTGGCGCGCACGGTAACGGTTTCAGGGAATGTGCGTTATGCGGCGCCGCGCGAAGCGGGCAGCCACGCCGATCGCTGGACGGCCATGGCGCTGGCCCTCGAAGCCGCCGAGAACATGCCTGGCGGTATCACCATCGTGGCCTATGGCTCGCGTCGCACTCGTCGCGGGATCGATGGCCATTGGCCTCGGATTCACCCCATACCCTACTAAAGGCAAGCCGAACTCCTTCAGGGTTCGCTTAGCTGTCATGCTGGCAATCCATTTCTTTCCATAGAGTTACGTTCTTCCCCGGTGGGCCACCCCGAGGTAGCACTGAGTTACGCTTTGCAGGAAAAGCGCAACTGGGTGTCACGGCGTGACACTCGCGTTGGGTGGCGGTTTCTACTGGGAGGACGAGATGTTCAATGGGTCGATCTATGTGGGCGATGGAAGAAAACCACGGCGGCATAAGCATCTGCCGCCAGAAGTGCTGACCGACGACGAAATAACGAAACTTATGCGTGCTTGCAGCCATCGCGCGCCGACGGGTATTCGCAATCGTGCGCTGATCGCATTGCTCTATCGTTCCGGCCTTCGCATCAACGAAGCGCTGTCGCTCTACGCTAAGGACCTCGAATTGAACAATGGAATCATTCGTGTTCTGAATGGGAAGGGTGGTCGATCGCGAACGATAGGAATCGACCCCGGTGCAGCAGGTATCGTTCAGCGATGGCTCGATAAGAGACAATCGCTTGGTGCCAAGGGTCGGCAGCCGGTCTTCTGCACGCTCGACGGTCAATCAATGTCGACATCCTACGTCCGCGTGATGCTGAAACGCCTGGCATTCAAAGCCGGAATCGAAAAACGCGTCCACGCCCATGGTTTCCGACACACCCATGCCGCCCAACTTCGGGCCGAAGGCGTCGACATCGCTATCATCTCGCGACAGTTGGGCCACACGAACATCACGACCACGGCCCGATACCTTGACCATCTTGCGCCGATGGCGGTTATCGAAACCATGGCTAGCCGAGTATGGGTGGAATCCTAGGGTTCTTACTGATTCGATACTGTTCTGTACGACGTTTCGATCGTGCCTCTTTTCCTCCCAAGACGTTCCAAGAAACATAGCCCGAATTCACGTGCGTAGCAGGCGATGTTCTAAGGCCTCTTCTCCACCTTGTAGTCACCTTCCGTCCCGTATCGCTGCTCCATGGCTTTTTGAATCTGGGCAGCCTGTTCCTCGGCGCCTTCGACGAACCAGTTGTGCTCTGGCCGGTTGAGAATTTCGTCAATTACGGCGTTGGCAGCCTTGGCCTGCTCAAACTTTCCCTGCGATTCCGCGTGAGCGGTCAACTCGCGAGCTTCGGGGATCAGATGCATGTAGAATCGCTCGGCTACCTCGTACATCCCATGCCAATGAGTGTAATCCGGCGCCATCATGCTAGCGCCATGACGCGCGCGGCGGCCTTCGTGATGCCAGAGTAGGAACCATGTCCACTCGATCTTCTCGTCGAATTCAGTCTTGTTCAGCATTCCGTTCGTGCGAAGCGAAGAGATGATTGCCTGCCCCGGCTTGGCGAATTTCTCGTTGAAGAGAATGACAAGATCATCGTACTGGTTGTAGAAGGCGTTTACATAGTCTGGCGTATGGCAGTGCGAACAAACATCCTTCATGCGTCCGCGCTTCTGTTCCCATGAGTCATGAATCTTGCTCTGTCTGACTGCGGGGTCGGTATCGATAACGATTTTGTGGTTCACGTCTGTATCCATGACGACGCTGACTGGTGGACGGTTTGTCCATGAAATCCGTTCGCCAGGATCGTGAGTGGTCTTTCCGCCATTGCGAAGGTTTCCGGACATGTGACACGTTGCGCATGTAGGCGCGGCTGAATAGTCCTTGCCTAATACCCAGTCCGTCGCATTAAGGTTCATTTGGTCGCGCAGATCGCGATAGGCGACGCCATGCTTGGACTCTTCATAGATTTCTTCTTGCGGATGGTCGGGGCCGAGGTGGCATTTGCCGCAGTTTTCCGGCTGGCGGGCGCGGCGCGGTGAGAAGTCATGACGACTGTGACATGCCGAGCACGATCCATGAGAGCCGTCGAGGTTGAGTCGGCCGATCCCCGTGTTTGGCCAAGTGCTCGCGTGGTACAGTGGACGGCCGTCTTGCGTCCTCGAAATTCGCGCGACCGCTTCGGCATTCGTGGGAACTCCTGTTGCGTCGGGTTTCAGATCGTCGACGTTTACCATTCCGCCGTCTTTGGCGGCCAATGCGACTTTGCTGCCGTGACATTGCTGGCAACCTGAGAACGCGCTGGCTAACCCATTGACCATGTCGATGTCTCTGCCGGGTGTCGGCGAGTGCGGGTTGAACATGACACGAGAGCCTTCCACCGTTTCGGCGAGGAAGTTATCGAGAGAGGCGAGAATGTTGCCGGCGGCAGCGTGGTGGCTATCGCGAAATTCATGGGCCTCGACCGGGTGACAACCGCCGCAATCGAGCGGAGTCACGATTGTCGCTATATGCGCCCCGTAATGGTCAAAGCCATCTACATCCTGTGGTTTGGCTTGATGGCATTCCACGCATCCTACGCCTTTCCGTGCGTGGGTGCTGCCTTTCCAATGTTCCACAATGCCGGGGTTTGATTTCGCATGACATTCGATGCACTGGTGGCTTTCTTCAGGAATCATTGCCAGCAGCGTCGATACGGGCATCTGCGTCGGAGGCAGGCTCCTGCGGGATTCCATTTCTGCGACAATGATGAGGGCTAAGCACAGGGCGAGTCCCAAGACAAACACTACGATACGTTTGGTATTCAAAGACACGTGACATTACTCCAAACAGAAACCGGCGCATCGCACCGATGAACATGCCTGTTCAAGCTGCGGCTTCCCAAACGGTAAAAACCAAATAGAGGAGGAAGCCTACGATTCCGATGTATACACCCAAGTCCCTCTTTGGCGCTATTTTTTCCAACAATCGGTCGACCCAGGGCCACAGCACTATAAGTCCAAGAATGAAACCCGTGAGCGTTACGGCTGTATTCAGGCCTGTCAGTTTGAGCAAACGGAATTGGAAGAAGTAGTACCACTCAGGCTTGATGTGCTCAGGCGTCAGTAAAGGATTCGCCTTCTCGCCCAAGTGTGCAGGGAATACTAGGCTGAGCAGCGTGAGCAGAAACAGGAGCAGAGTGCCGATCATAATTTCAGTGATGAGGTGGTCGGGGAAGAAGTTGAAAGGCTTATCTGCTTTTTCCGTTTCTTCGAATCGCCCATGCCATACCGCGCCGTAGACCACGGTGATGGCTAATATCACAGAAATCGCCACCCAGCCGATGGCGTGTAACGCCTCACCATGCAACAGGTCAAAGACTAGTTTGCCCAATGCGAGGATACTGATAGTCAGCCAAATCATGAGGCCATGAACGTGCGCCTTAGCCAATAGCACAGCGCTGGTGGCACACGACACGCCGAGTAAAATCCAGAAAATGCGACTGCCTTCGATGGTTAAGGAATGAGCAATGAGACTCACTGGTGCGGGATTTAGCGCCGCCAACAACGCGCAGCCCAAGGCACCCAGAGAGGCTACCAACGCCATGAGGTTTGGGCCGATTCGGCGCCTGGTCCTACGTGTATGCGTCATATCATCAGGCGGCTGAGGATTCACGAATGACAATTCGGATACGCCGTGCAGTCGCAGCATCGAGACATGCAGCCCGATCAGGACAATCATACAAACGGGCAGAATTCCTACATGCAGGTTGTACATGCGCGTCAGTGTGTTCGGGCTGATCTCATCGCCCCCTCGCATGAATGTAGCAATGGTTGGGCCGATGAGTGGAATTGCAGACATGAGCTGCGTGGCGACAGTTATGCCCCAATAGCTGAGCTGTTCATAGGCCAGCGAATATCCTGTAAAACCCATGGTGAGCGTTGATACCAGTAACCCGCAACCAATTACCCAATTGAGTTGCCGCGGGTGTCGAAACGCACACGTGAAGTAGACGCGGCACATGTGAAGGATCACCGTGATAATCATCAGGTGCGAAGCCCATTTGTGGACACTGCGAATGAACCAGCCAAAGGGGATTGAACCCGTGATGCGACCGATACTTTCATACGCGTGGTCGGGGGAGGGCACATAATAAAACGAGAGCAGAATACCGGTGGTGACTTGAATCAAGAATAAGTACGCAGGCGTTCCGCCCAGCGCAAACCACCAGCGTTTGATGTGACCGGGTACCGGCTCATTTGTGACTTGTTCGATGCGCCCCCAGTCGACGGGCAGCATTTGCCACAATCGCCCGCCCGATGAGCGTGGGTGCGATCTTGTGCCGCTCGAAGGCTCATCCATGACCGTCATCCTCTGCCGGCACCATGAGCATCACCCAGCCGCTGCGGGAATCAACACGGATGTCAAACGTATGCAGATTCTTTCCTTCTCGCGCGGGCGGACCCTCAGTTGCAATTCCGTCCTTGTCGAACCTGCCGTTGTGACAGGGGCAGAAAAACGACTGCGTGCCTGGCTGCCAATGAACTTGACAGCCCAGATGGGGACAAGTGCTGGACAGCGCCTTGAACCCCGCAGCCGGATCATTGGCGTCGTTACTGGTTCGCGTGACAGCGACTGGTTGCCCTCGTGGATCGCGCACTTGCAGGCTTGTGCCGACAGGAATGGAATCCAACGTCCCAACAAACATCTCGCGTTTCTTGTTGCGACTACTTAACGGTACGAGGTACCGGAAAAAATGGAACGCCCCCAAGCCATATCCCAAGATCAACCCCAGACTCATGACCAGGGTTGCGAGTACACCGCGTCTTGATGTGCCAGAATCACCAACACTGTCCGTGTGTTCCATGGACTTATTCCTCTATTTGCGTACGTTCTTTCGACGCGGCGTTGTTTCTTTGGCGCTAGTTGGAAGTGAACTCCTCGCGATTTTGTGGGGTAGCGCAATCTCCAGGATCGATGTACCTTCCAGAAACGCCCGCTGAGTTTCCTTAACGACCCTCCAGCGATCATGGGCTCCGCACGGATAGCGATTGTTGCATTCAGTGTTTCCGAAAGGGCATCTCGTGTCATCAAACCGTTCGAACAGAATCACGACGTCCATCAATCGGATGTCCGCTGCGCTCTCGTTGAGTCTGAAGCCTCCCGTTTTTCCGCGAGTTCCGTCGAGGATTCTCTCTCGCGTTAGATCACTGAGGATCTTCGAGAGGTATTTCTTGGGAATTCCTGTCTCCCGAGCGATTTGCTCGCCGGTCAATTGACTCTCCCCGCCATGTCGCACCAAACAGATCAAGGCACGGAGCGCGTATTCACTGGTCTTGCCTAACATCCTTTTCAGTCTACATGCTTATGGTCTTATCGTTAAGAGGCTGCATGGACTTATTAAGGAAAGGCCATTTCCCGCCTTTGGCTAACGAGATGTCCCAACAGTAGCTGCGTCTCGATCATTCAAATGGACTACGGCAGATTAGCGGGAGTAGTGAGTTTGTCGATGTAGTTTGGCAGGTCCTCAAAGTGTCATCGCGACGAATTCGTTCCGATTTTCATTCGAATTCTTGACGAAGTGGCTAAATGACGATATGCTTATAGACATATCGTGTAATACGGCGAGGTCTTCATGTTGACCGTCACAAGTGAATACGCCCTGCGAGCGATGGTGTTCCTTGCACAACACCATGAGGAACAGCCTATCGCCGCGTCGATTATCGCGGCCATGGCGCGAATTCCGAAGAAGTATCTCTCGAAAATCCTGGCCGATCTTGTTCGCCAGGGTCTTCTAACAGGTGCCCGCGGGAAGAACGGTGGATTCCGCATGTCGCGTCCAGCCGAACAAATTCGACTCGCTGAAGTGCTTTGTCCCTTTCAATCAAGACCTAATCCAAGTGGAAGAAACTGTCCCTTCGGGAACGCCACTTGCAATGACGAGGATCCATGTGCCGGGCATGCACGGTGGAAGTCGGTCAATGAGACGTTTGAGCGCTTTCTGTGCGAGACCTCGCTAGGGGATGTGGCCACGAAGAAAGCGAATTGCGGCCAGGAGTGTGTCGGTCCAACGATTCGGTGGAAAACGGCATGACTATTTCAACAATTGAACGAATTCGAACGATGTCGCTAGTTAGCGTTAGGAAGAGCCAGTCGACGCCTTTCGTCGTTTTGTTTGGCATTCTTGTGGGTGGCTTGGCTCCTTGGGGCAGAATTTCGGCCGAGAGCAGTACGAAACCGGGCAACAAGTCGCAAGGACTCCAGAAACCACACGTCAATTCCAAGTTCGATCCGTCGGAAGTTCCGAACACTTCCGCGGCGAATGCCGCGAGCCTGCTCCGGGGGCAGGAGTTATTCGCCAAACAATGCGCGATATGCCACGGTGATACGGGGAATGGCGCGGGCAAGTTCGCCTACCTAATGAGCCCCCGTCCGCGAAATTTCCAACAAGGTAATTTCAAACTCTCTTCGACCCAGAATCAAGTTCCATCTGACGACGACCTGCTTCGTACAATCAACCTCGGTATGCCTGGGTCGGCCATGCCGCCATGGGGACACTTGCCTTCTGCTGATTTGCAGGCGTTGGTCAAGTATGTGCGCAAGATCCACTACGACGCCACGAAGGCAGCGATTGAACAAGGCGTCGCGGACGGTATCTGGCAAGCAAGTGAATTGCCCGAATTATTGGCCAAGCGAACTCAGCCCGGCGCGCCATTGGCAGTGCCGGCCGAACCACTATTCGATGATTTGCGTTGGTTCAACGGGCGCAGGATATACCTCGAAGCGTGCGCGAGTTGTCACGGTGTGGATGGTCACCCCGTAGCCGACGCGGTGAAGTTCGATGCGGAGGGATATCCGGTTCCGCCTCGAAGTTTTGTCAATGGTGTTTTCAAAGGTGGGAGCGATGGACACCAACTGTACGCGCGCATCCTGAAGGGGCTGAAGGGAACTCCGATGCCCGCGTCGGAAGGAAATTACACGTCTGACGAGATGTGGGATTTGATTCACTACGTTCAATCTCTGGCTCGGGTTGGTGCGCAAGAACGCGCCCTGTTGCGGCAGGGAACGTTTGTGGCCCCCAACATACATGCTGATTTACCCACAGGTCCGATGGATCTGGCGTGGTCGCAAGCTCGCCCGTTGTACGTTGGCATGACGCCGCTGTGGTGGACGGAAGATCGCATTGAGGGCGTCATGGTACAGGCGCTGCACAACGACTTGGAACTTGCGCTTCGATTCTCGTGGCTCGATCCCACGGTGGATGACCGAGCCGTCAAGCACAACGAGTTTCGCGATGCGGTGGCGATTCAGTTCTCCATGTCCAGCGATCCCCCTTTCTATATGGGGGACAAGACGGACCATGGTGGCGTCAACATCTGGATGTGGAAGGCAGATCGCCAAAAGAACATTACAACCGCATACCAAGACGTAGACCACGCTTATCCTGATCGCACGATCGATGATTATCCGCCAGTGGCGCTGGCTGCAGCGTCGACGGCGTCGACGGAATGGAATCGAACACCGATCACGAACCACAACCCTGAATACGTTACCGCCTGGGGTGCCGGCAACCTGGTCGCCGATCCCACGCTTGCAACTCCCGTTGAGTGTTTGTCGGCCCGCGGGCCGGGCACGCTGGCAGGGAAGCCAGCCAACTTCCAGCTGGTTCAAGGCCAAGCGGTCTATGAGCGTGGGGTCTGGTACGTCCAAGTGCAGCGCGCGCTTGATCTGCCGCACACCTGCGATGAACAAAATGAACGCTCGTTTCGTCCGGGCGACTACCTGCCTGTCTCATTCGCGATTTGGAACGGTAGCGCCGGTGATCGAGACGGCAAGAAGAATATCAGCATTTGGCAGAAGCTGGTGATCGAATAGGTGCTCAAAACGGTTCGGATTTAGCGGTGCCATTGCTGGACACCGGCGAGAAATCGGAGTTGATCCCATGTTGGACAGAATCGATGGAACGACCCGGCGCGATTTTCTAAAGACTGGTGGTGCGTTCTTGGGGGCAGCGACGGCTCTCGGCTGGCCTCTACGATCACTGGCTTTTCGACCGGACATTGTGAATCCGCTTGCGTACTATCCGGCGCGCGATTGGGAAAAGATCTACCGCGACCAATACAAGTATGACGGTTCCTTCAGTTGGGTTTGTTCGCCGAATGACACGCATGCCTGCCGCGTCATGGCCTACACGCGAAACGGCGTCATTACACGCATGGGCACCCAATACAACTACCAAGACTACTCTGATCTATATGGCAACAAAGCAACCGCGAACTGGAATCCAAGACAGTGTGCCAAGGGGTATACATTTCATCGCATCGTCTACGGGCCGTACCGCTTGAAGCACCCGATCATTCGACAGGGTTGGAAGGATTGGGCGGAGGCGGGTTTTCCCGAGCTGACGCCGGAAAACAAGAGCAAATACAAATTCGACAGTCGCGGGTCAGACGTACACGTGAAGATCGATTGGGACACGGCGATGAAATTCATCGCCAAGGCGTACCTCGCGATTGGAAAGCGTTATAGCGGGGAAGAGGGAGCCAAACTCCTACGTGCTCAAGGCTACCCCGAGGAGATGATCACAGAAATGGGCGGCGCGGGCACGCGCACGTTCAAAATGCGCGGCGGCATGGGTTTGCTTGGCGTCATGGGCAAATACGGGATGTACCGGCTCAACAACAGCATGGCACTGCTTGACGCGCACATCCGCAAGGTTGGTCCCGAAAAGGCGAAAGCAGGTCGCAATTGGAGCAACTACACATGGCACGGAGACCAGACACCTGGCCAACCGTGGGTTCATGGATTGCAGAATGCTGATTGCGACTTCAACGATTTGCGTTTCAGCAAGCTCATCATCATGAACGGCAAGAACCTGGTGGAAAACAAGCTGCCGGATTCGCATTGGTTTATCGAGTGCATGGAGCGCGGCGGGAAAATTGTGGTCATTGCGCCGGAGTACGGTGCTCCCAGTACGAAAGCGGATGCGTGGATACCGATTCGACCAGCCACGGACGCGGCGCTGTGGCTCGGTGTAACCAGAATCATGATCGACAACAAGTGGTACGATGGGAGTTTCATCAAGCAATTTACGGATTTTCCGTTGCTCGTTCGCACAGATACGCTGACAAGGCTGCGAGCCGACGAAATCTTCACTGACTACAAGAGTGACCTTTCTAAAGATGGTGCAAGCTATAAGGTTCAGGGTCTTACTGAAGAACAACAGAACAAGCTTGGCGATCGCGTTGTTTGGGATTCAGAGACCAACAAACCAGTTGCACTGACTCGTGACGATGTTGGCAAGCGAATGGCCGCCAAGAAAACTGATCCCGCACTGGATGGCTCGTGGACGATCAAGCTTCTCAACGGAACCGAAGTCGAAGTCATGCCGCTATGGGCACTGTATCAGCTGCATTTGAAAGACTATGACATCGACTCGGTGGCTGAAATCACACATGCCCCGAAGTCTTTGATTGAGCAGCTTGCCCGCGACATCTGGGAGACGACGAAAAACGGCGGACCAGTGGCCATTCACCAGGGCGAAGGCATCAATCACTGGTTCCATGCGACGGAGGCAAACCGAGCGGCGTACCTGCCGATGATGCTCACCGGCAACATTGGAAAACCCGGCGCAGGTGTGTTTGGCTGGGCGGGTAATTACAAGGCGGCGCTGTTCCAAGGAAGCAAGATCACCGGCCCGGGATTCAAGGGCTGGGTCGCGGAAGATCCGTTCGAGCCGAATCTAGACGAAAACGCCCACGGAAAAGATGTACACGCCCACGCGTACACCAAGGACGAGGAACCCGCGTACTGGAACCATGGTGATCGTCCGCTGATCGTCGACACGCCCAAGGATGGGCGCAAGGTGTTTACGGGCAAGTCGCACATGCCCACACCGACCAAGGCCCTGCACTTCACCAACGTGAATTTGTTCAACAACGCGAAGCACGCGTACGACATGTTCAAGAATGTGAATCCGAATATCGAGATGATCATTGCGCAAGACATCGTAATGACCTCTTCGGTCCAATACGCGGATTTCGGACTGCCGGCCAACAGCTGGGTGGAGTTCGAAGATCTCGAGATTACCGCCTCGTGCTCGAACCCCTTTATGCAGATTTGGAAGGGAGGGATCAAACCAGTTTTTGATACCAAGGACGATCTGTGGATACTGGCCAACATCGCCAAGGCGGTGGGTGAAGAAATTGGCGACAAGCGATTCTATAACTACTTCAAGTTTGAGCATGAAGGGAAACGACGAGTCTATCTGCAACGTTTACTCGACAGTTGCACGACCACGACCGGATACAAACTCGATGACATCATGGCCGGCAAATACGGTACGCCGGGCGGTGCCTTGTTGCTCTTTCGAACGTACCCGCGCATTCCGTTCTGGGAGCAGGTTCAAGACAGCGAACCGTTTTACACCGACACGGGTCGACTACACGCATATGCCGATGTGCCGGAGGCGATTGAATACGGCGAGAATTTCATTGTGCACCGCGAAGGCCCCGAGGCGACGCCTTATCTTCCGAACGTCATCGTCACCAGCAATCCATACATTCGTCCTAACGACTATGGAATCCCCACCGACGCAGAGCATTGGGACGCGCGCACGGTACGCAAC
The DNA here is from genome assembly GCA_964494205.1 of uncultured Phycisphaeraceae bacterium. Taxonomy (GTDB): domain Bacteria; phylum Planctomycetota; class Phycisphaerae; order UBA1845; family UBA1845; genus JBBTCX01. The sequence continues at coordinate 406,398 of CAZBRD010000003.1, forward strand.
GTCAAGCTACCCTGGCGCGAGGTCAAACAAACGCAGAACTTCCTCTGGAAACGAGGCTTCAGCTTCTATTGCCTGACACCTAAAACGCGACATCGCGTCCACTCATCGTGGAGCAATGTCGACTGGCACATGATTTACGACAGCAACTTCGGCGATCCTTGGCGAATGGATCGGAGGGCACCGTATGTCGGTGAACATCAGTTGCACATCAACCCACAGGCGGCCAAAGACCTTGGCATAAACGATGGAGACTATGTCTACGTCGACGCCAACCCGGCCGACCGTCCCTACGTCGGGGCCAAGCCGGATGATCCGTATTACAAGGTAGCACGCCTGATGTTGCGGGCGGTTTTCAATCCGGCCTATCCCTACAGCGTAATCATGATGAAGCACTCGCCCTATATCGCGACTGAAAAAAGCGTGAAGGCGCATGAGACGAGGAAAGATGGCCGCGCGCTCTGTGACGACGGCTATCAAGCCAACCTTCGGTACGGATCCCAACAGAGTGTGACGCGCAACTGGCACATGCCTATGCACCAGACGGACACGTTATTTCACAAAGCCAAGGTGATGATGGGCTTTATTTTCGGCGGCGAAGCGGACAATCACGCGATCAATACCGTGCCAAAAGAGACGTTGGTTCGTGTCACAAAGGCGGAGGACGGTGGCCTTGGCGGCAAGGGTGTATGGGCCCCCGCTCTAAGCGGATTCTCGCCCGCGGCGGAGAACGCCGCCATGAAACGATATCTGGCTGGTGGATTTGTCGGTGACTATGCGAGTGGAGAGAAGATCGAGGAGTTCGTGGAGTGACAGGAAATTGGCACTCCCATCCGAACCGAAACGGAGGAAACCACCATGCCGTATGACGACCCAGACCCAACCGATCCAATGACGTTACACGGTGTCGTGCTGAGTGACGACGAGCCCCCTCCGCGCAGCACGATCCGCGTAATGGCCGAGTGCTTTGCGGACGAATACGCACGACTCGGTTTCGACCGGACACGTATTCTGAAGATGTTTACGACTCAGGGCTATGCAGGGCCGAACATGGCCTATGAAGTGCTTGGTCAGGATGAAGTGATCGAATTAGTAGACGACGTATTGGCTCGTTGGGGTCCAATGAAGATCCCTCAGCCGCTCTTCCATCAGGTCACGCGCGGAGAAATCGGGTTGTGTGTGATTGAATAGTGTCTCAATCAAAGTGAGAGGATGATGAACATGATCAGTGCCTGTGGTTGTCATAGCGCAGCGACAACGGCGACTCAGATATTGAAGGATGAGCACCGGATTATTGAGAAGGTCTTGAATGCGACCGAAGCTATGTTACTCCGCGATTCGATTGACAAACGGTTCTTTGAGCAGGCGCTGGACTTTCTGCGCAACTTTGCAGACGGCTGCCATCATGCCAAGGAAGAGGACGAGTTGTTCCCCATTCTTCAGAGTGCCGGGATTCCTCGAGAAGGTGGTCCGATCGGTTGCATGGTCCACGAGCACGAGCAAGGCCGGGCCTTACTTGGTCGACTAGCGGCAAGTCTTGATGCCGCAGCACAGGGCGACCGCCGTGCTGAAGAGAGTGTGCGTCGTGCGACCACTGATTACATCGCGTTATTGCGGCAACATATTTTCAAGGAAGACAACGTGCTGTTCGCCATGGCTGACGATGTGCTCGGCGCCGAAGAACAACAGTTGATGATTCGTGCCTTCAATCGCGGCGAGAAATCCAATGGATGCGCGGGAAAACACGAGAGATACCTAGCATTGGCTGATGAGTTGGCGAAGCAATCCGTCGGACGAGTTCAATAATCGAAAGCAAGGACATCACGAAGGAGAGAGCCATGCCCACGGTATTCAACTGGCAACTCGGTCGCCCGATGGGTTATCCCTATGAGCAAGCGTCGCCGAAAGAGCAGTTTGCGTTCGTCATCAACATCAACCGTTGCATCGGCTGCCAGACCTGTACGATGGCTTGCAAAAGCACATGGACGTTCGCCAAGGGCCAGGAGCATATGTGGTGGACAAATGTCGAAACCAAGCCATACGGCGGATACCCACAGAATTGGGATGTAAAGATTCTCGATCTCCTCGAACAGGCAAATCCGGGAAATCAGAAATGGCAGGACCATCCGAACGGCGATCCGAAAAAACCCTATGGCCAGTTTTCCGGCAAGACGATTTTCGAATCGCCGGAGTTTGTCGCTCGCGGCGGCCAGCCAAACCAGGTGCTTGGCTTTTTGCCGAGCGATGAAGAATGGCGGTTTCCCAACATTCACGAGGACGTGCCGGTGAAAGGGCCCACCAAGCCACTCGACTTTGGCGAGGGCGAAGATCTGTCCGACGGGAAGAAGCACAGGGCGTGGTTCTATTATCTGGCACGGCTTTGCAATCATTGTTCGTATCCAGCATGCCTGGCGGCCTGTCCGCGCAATGCCATCTACAAGCGACCCGAAGATGGAATCGTGCTAATCGATCAGAGTGAATGTCGCGGATACCGCAAGTGCGTCGAAGCCTGCCCTTACAAGAAGTCAATCTACCGAGGCACCACGCGCACGAGTGAGAAGTGCATCGGCTGCTATCCGCGCGTTGAGGGATTGGACCCAGAGACGAGCGGTGTGCCCATGGAAACGCGCTGCATGGCGGCATGCATTGGTCAAGTGCGCATGCAGGGGCTCGTCAAGGTCGACAAAGACAACATCTGGGTCGAGGACCGGCACAATCCATTGTACTACCTGATTCACGTGGCGAAGGTGGCGTTGCCGCTCTATCCACAATTCGGCACGGAACCCAATGGGTTTTACATACCGCCGCGGTGGGTTCCGACTAAGTTCCTTGAGCAAATGTTCGGGCCGGGTGTCGAGCAAGCCGTGGAACGATACAAGAATCCCGATCGAGAGTTGCTGGCCGTCCTGCAGTTGTTTCGTCGTTCCAATCAGATCATCGATCGATACGAAATGCAGGAAGGGCCCAAGGTCTACGAAACAGAACGGGGCGGCAAGAAATTCGAGATGTACAACGACACAATCATTGCTTTCAACCGCGCGGGCAAGGAGATCTTTCGAACCCAAGTAGAGGAACCGATTCATGTGCGACCCGCGGCGCATGCAAACTCCATTTGAGCGGCGCGCCCAATCGTGGCGCTCGATGATTCGAAATACGAATCGCGCTTGCGCGAAGAGAGGATGAGAAGTCTCAATGGTTGCACTCGCATCGACTCAATGCGATCTCGATTTGGCACAGATCAGAGGCAGAATGTACGCCCTGTTGGCCGCGGGGTGGCGATACCCCGATGGGGATGCCTTTGGGGCGTTTTCAAATTCGACGTTATGGCTTGACCGCCCATCCTCCTTCGAGAAGCTGGACCACGCGACCGCGAGTGCATTATCCCATGTCATCCATCACCTGCGCGCCATACGTCAACTTGCAGGCGACGACTTGGAATGTCAGCGGGAATCATATGTGGCGCTTTTTGGCCACGCCGTGCGCGGCACTTGCCCACCGTACGAATTGGAATATGGGCGAAGCGAGATTATTCAACAGGCAAGTGAACTCGCAGATGTGGCCGGGTTTTATGCAGCATTCGGAATGGAGCTAGCAGGGCCTGGTTCGGATCGGCAGGACCACCTTGCTGTGGAATGCGAGTTTCTCAGCGTTTTGTGCGCCAAAGAAGCGGTTGGATTGGAGTCCGATGCCCCAGAGCTGGTTGACGCGTGCTGCGACGCAGAGCGCGCGTTCATCAAAGACCATCTATCCCAATGGCTGCCGGCGTTCTGCTCCCGCGTCCTTTCCGTCGAAGGAGATGGCTTCTATGGTCGACTTGCACAATTGGCGAAAGAATTCATTGCGGGGGAGTGCCGTCGATTCGACATCTCAATGGGTCCGAATTACTTGGAACTTCGCCCGATCGACCCACAGGCTGATTCCACGATCAACTGCCATGGAACATCAAACGAGTGTGACGAAGGCGATGATCGGCTGGTTCCTTTGACCATCAACGGCGTTCAGCTCGCCCAGGAGAGGTAGCTGTATGCGTTTAGACTTTCATCCGAATTTTGTCGAGCAGGCTGTATTTGCCGCAACCCGGGGAGATGCGCGCTTGGAGTGTGAGCTGCATGCGCGGGTCGACCACCTTTACGAGATTTCCGATCATGAGCGTCGTCAGTGTTCCTTTCGACAAGCGTATGGCGATCTCTTCGCGCACTGGAAAATGAGCAAAGTCGTTGCGGATGCACTGGGCGAGTTTCCGCTTATAGAACACCGTATCAATCAATGCGTGACGGTGCCGGCGGCCCGAGGGAAATCACAAGTAGTCGATCTGTTCGTCAAGCAGCCGGAAACTGGCCCGACCGGTATTGTCCGGACACTGCTCCTGCAACTTTGCCCGGAATCGCTGCAGCGCGCGGACCAGTTGCGCCCCTGGCTTCGGTGTGAGCTGATGCTTGTGTGCGATATGCTGGACGACGAGTTCGGTTACCTGCCGGATGCCTTCGCAGGTTCAATCTGGGATCACAATAACCAACGCGATCGTTATCAGGTCTTGTGGCGCATTTATGTTGTGGCCCGATTGGCTCGTGCCGGACGGGCACACCTAAGTGAATTGACGACGCTCAAGAGCGCCTTCGTCAGAGCATTTTCGCATCACGGAATCGTTCCGTCGGCTGATGACTTCTCCCGCATTGTCGAGAGGCAGAGACTCACGCATGGTCAACTCATGAACTGGGCGATTCAACCCGAGCAGGTTCTCAACGCTCAATCGTCATTAGTAAGCCAAGCGGTGTCGAAACGACTCGGTGAAGTGTGTGCACTCTGTGGCTTTCCAACATATGACTGGTATGCGTTCGACCTTGATGTTGGCGCGGAAATCGCGGCGGCCATCGAACGGGCGGTGCCGACATGGCAGTCCGATTCCGGGGCATGCCGCCAATGTGTCGAGACGTACGCTTCGGCGCTCGGCAGGGAATTCGTAAATTAACCATGCTCCATAAATCGGAGCCGGGGGGAAAACCATGACGTACAACCAGTGCGGGTGCAGTGTGCCCTGGGCTAGCGTGTGGCTGACCGCTTTGTTCTTGGCGGTTTCGATCAAAGCCCATGCCCAAGTTGTTCCAATGGCAATTGAGGACTTTCACTTGTCGGGCACGCAAATCGGTGACACATCGCCGAACAACATCACGACATCCAACACCTGTATAGCCTGCCACGGAGGATACGATCCAGCTAATGAACCGCATGCCAATTGGACCGGCAGTCTGATGGGGCAAGCTGGTCGCGATCCACTCTTCTTCGCGCAAATGACCACCGCCAATCAAGATGTCGGTAATGTCGGTTACTTCTGCATGCGCTGCCACGTTCCATTGTCGTTCGTGACGGGGCACGCCTACGTGTCGGATGGGACAACTCTAAACGACGTCGATCGCGACGGAGTCAGTTGCCACTTCTGTCACAGCATGGTTGATCCTGTTTATCAGCCAGGTCTTAGTCCTGCCCAGGATTTACCGATTCTGAACGCGCTGGCGGAAGTCCCTGAGTTCTACGGCAACTCGATGTTCGTGCTCGATCCCACGGGATTGCGGCGAGGTCCCTACAGCGACGCGTTGGCACCACACGACTTCGTCGAGTCTTCATTTCACCGTTCAAGTAACTTTTGCGGCACGTGTCACGATGTGGGCAATGTGGCCGTTACGCGACAAGTGGACGGCACGTATCGTTACAACAACATCAACGAGTCGACGCCGACCGAAGACCTTGCTCAACAATTTCCATTGGAACGGACTTTTACTGAGTGGAAGCTGAGTGCGTTCGCCAACGGCGGCGTGGACATGGGCGGACGATTTGGCGGCACAGGTCCGACTGTAGTAAGCACGTGCCAGGATTGCCATATGCCCAAGGCGACAGGGCGAGGCTGCTTCTTCGGCCCTGAGCGAACCGATCTGGCGCGTCATGAGTTCGCGGGTGCCTCAGCATGGGTATTGGAAATCATCGCGCGCTATTACGAAAAAGACCCGGCCGTCAGTCAGTCGGCGCTAGCTGTAGGGCGAGCGAGTGCAGTTTCAATGGTTCAACGGGCCGCCTCGCTCGAACTTCAACAAGCTTGCGGATCAGTGCGCACGCGGGTGATCAATGAAAGCGGGCACAAGATCCCGACGGGCCATATCGAGGGGCGTCGAATCTGGGTAAACGTTAAATGTCTCGATGAGAATGATGTTCTACTTCGCGAGTACGGCCACTACGACCCCGCCACAGCCGAACTCGATGAAGAATCGACTCAAATCTATGAAATGCACGTGGGGCTCAGCGAATACGCATCTTCGGTTACCGGCTACCCCGCTGGCGTGACCACGCACATGGCACTGGCCGACGTAATCGAGAAGGATACACGCATTCCGCCGCGAGGATTCAACAATGCAACATACGCAGCCGCTGGTGCGCCGGCCGTGGGCATCAATTTCGCTGACGGCGAACATTGGGATGACACATACTTCTGGGTTCCAGATGGTACAGCAAAGGCTGTCGTTACAGTGTTCTATCAAACGGTCACCAAACACTACATCGAAGCGTTGCGCAATGCGAACGTCACCGATCATTGGGGAGAAACACTGCATCAGCTTTGGCTTGATACTAACAAAGGCGCGCCCATCCAAATGGTCTCCGATGCAATTGTGGTAAGCGCTTTCTTGCGTGGCAATGCTGACTCCGACGAAGACGTCGACTTGGTCGACTATGTACAGGTGTCTAATTGTCTCACCGGACCGAGTGTGTTCTCAACTGACGGGTGTCAATGCGTCGATTTTGATGGCGACCAACGCGTGGATATGACGGACTTCATCGCGTTCCAAACTTCGTTCACAGGCCAGTGACGCACGAGAGGGATTTATCGAAAGGGGAGGGCAGAATGCCGATGGCGGTCAACAGTGGATCCCGCATACGCCGCAGTTGGGCGGAGCCGTTCAAGATCAAAATGGTCGAGCCGTTGAAGATGACCACGTGCGAGCAACGCGAACGAGCGATCGCCGAGGCCGGGTTCAACACCTTCTTGTTGCGCAGCGAAGATGTCTACATCGATCTGCTCACCGACAGCGGAACGGGCGCGATGAGCGATTATCAATGGGCGGGCATGATGCTGGGCGATGAGGCATACGCCGGTTCCAGAAACTTCTACCGCCTAGAGGATACCATCCGCCGTTACTACGGCTATCAACACACGATTCCCACGCACCAGGGTCGCGGCGCGGAACACATACTCAGCCAGATCACGATTCACCAAGGAGACTTCGTTCCTGGAAATATGTACTTCACAACGACACGCCTGCATCAAGAACTGGCGGGTGGTCAGTTCGTGGACGTGATCATCGATGAAGCCCACGACCCCGCGAGCGAGCATCCGTTCAAAGGCAATGTCGACTTGAAAAAGCTCGAAGGTCTGATTCGCGAGGTCGGGGCAAATCGCATTCCTTATGTATCGATCCAGGCGACGGTCAACATGGCAGGCGGCCAGCCGATATCGATGGCAAACCTCAAGAGCGTGTCGTCCCTATGCCGGCAACATGACCTTCGCTTGTTTCTCGACGCCACTCGCGCGGTCGAAAATGCCTATTTCATCAAGCTCCGCGAAGGCGGCTTTGAGCAAAAAACCATTGCGGAAATTCTGCGCGAGATGTGCTCCTACACAGACGGTTGCACAATGTCCGGCAAAAAGGACTGCCTGGTGAACATCGGCGGATTCCTGGCGCTTAACGACGACGAACTGGCCGAAAAGGCTCGCAACATGGTCGTGATCTACGAAGGCCTGCACACCTACGGAGGAATGGCCGGTCGCGACATGGAGGCGATGGCCCGAGGCATTGTGGAATCTGTCGAGTTCGACCATGTGCGCGCCCGCGTGGGTCAAGTGGAATACTTGGGGCGTTTGTTGATGGAGGCTGGAGTACCCGTGGTTCATCCGATCGGCGGGCATGGCGTGTTCGTGGATGCTAAAGCGTTCTTACCGCATGTTCAGCAGGAGCAACTTCCCGCGCAAGCCCTGGCAGCCGCGCTATACGTCGACTCCGGTGTGCGCGGGATGGAGCGCGGCGTGGTGTCCGCCGGTCGAGATGCGAAAACCGGGCGTAACCACCTTCCCAAACTTGAACTGCTCCGCCTGACTCTTCCGCGCCGTGTGTATACGCAAGCGCATATGGACGTGACCGCCGAATCGATCATCGACTTGTGGCACAAGCGTGAGTCCATTGGCGGACTTGAATTCACGCACGAACCGAAATACCTGCGGTTCTTCCAGGCGCGCTTCAAACCCGCCTGCGGTGACCGATTGTTGCCTGAACATCCGGGCGACGAGTCTGTGTCTAGTTCGGTGGCGACCAAAGCGTGCGGTGAGAAAATCGTAGACGAGTGCCCTCGGTGCGAGGTGATCGCCCAATGACGCGGGTCAAGACGGTATCGCGCGTGTCCGCGCCACTTGGGGAAGTCGATGTCGGAAGGCAACGTTCTCGCTTCGCGAGATGGCGGATGGGGACGCTGATTCTCGTCTACGTGCTTATGACGGCTCACGTCGTCCATTGGCTCGTGGCCGGCAAGACGCTTGCGCCGCTCGAACTAAACGAAGTGATGTACACCCTGGAACTGGGCATCGTGACCGCCGGCTTTTTGTTTATGGTGGTCGCGATGATTGCCACGCTTATCTTCGGGCGATTCTTCTGTTCATGGGGGTGTCACATCTTGGCCCTGCAGGACTTGTGCTCGTGGGCCCTAGAGAAACTTGGAATTCGTCCGAAAGCGATCCGCAGCCGTGCATTGTTTTGGGTGCCGATTGTGGCCGCGGCTTACATGTTCGCATGGCCTCAGGTCGTCCGACTTTGGGACGGGCGGGCACTTCCTATTTTGCACGTTCGAACCGATGGCCAGGGATGGGCCTCGTTCATGACCGAGAACTACTGGCGAAATCTTCCGGGACCTGGCGTCGCGATTCTGACGTTTGGTGTGGTCGGTTTTCTGATCGTCTACGTTCTCGGGTCTCGGAGTTTCTGTGCGTATGGCTGTCCGTATGGTGCCGTTTTTGGCTTGCTTGACCGCCTCGCGCCCGGGCGAATTCGACTCAAGTCAGGAAAATCTTGTGAGGATTGCGGAATATGCACCGCCGTCTGCTCGTCTCACGTTCGCGTTCACGAAGAGATTGCACGCCATGCGATGATCATCAACCCGCGCTGCTTGAAAGACCTCGACTGCATTGCCGCTTGTCCGGACAAGGCCCTATATTTCGGATTCGGGCGACCAAGCCTGTTCAAGCGAACCGTCAGCCAAACGCCAATCGATAGGCGCTACGATTTCACCTGGTCAGAGGAGTTCATCATCGTTGTCGTAATGGTGGTAACGTTGTTGACCTTCCGAGGCCTGTATGATCGCGTACCCTTCCTGATGAGCTTGGGCCTCGGTGCAATCGTCGCGTATTCGGCCGTCGTTGCCTCGAGATTGGTTCGACTGCCAGAGGTCAAGTTCCAGCGAATGAAACTCAAGGCGGCCCATCGGCTTCGACCTGCCGGATGGGCCTTTGTCACTCTCATGGGGCTCTTTGCTTCATTTACCATTCACTGTGCTTTTGTTCACTATCAAACTTGGAGCGGGCGTAGAGATTTCAATGTCGCCCTGTCCGGAACTGACTTAAATTATGAGGCTGTGGATCGCGCGCTTCGTCATTTGAAGAGTGCCAACCTCTGGGGTCTGTTCTGCATGCCCGAAAACGATCGGATGATTGGCGAGCTCCTTGTCCGCACGGATCGGTGGGTAGATGCTGAAACAATCTATCGCAGTCTCATGACGCGAGATTCCGGTAACCAGGAGGCGCGCCTGAGATTGGCCAAGGCTTTGACAAAACAAAATAATCCCGAAGAGGCCAATCGAATATTGCAGGAGGGAATGGCGCTTGCGGGACGGAATCCAAAGCTTCTCTACGAACTTGCCGGGTCTTTTCATACGCTAGGCCGGATCGAGAATGCCATCGCGGCTCTCAACGACGCTGTTCGAGTGCAGCCGGATTTCGCTCGTGCACACTGCGATTTGGGTGTTTGCCTTCTGGAGTTGAGTGAAATTCGCGGTGCTTTGCAACATCTCACTCGCGCCGTTGAATTGGAACCATCCCATTCCGATGCTCATTACAACCTGGCGTTGGCCCTTTGGATGACTCAATCATTCGATGACGCCCGGCGCGAAATCAATTGGGCATACGAGTTGAATCCCGCCGATGAGCAGACAAAACAATTACGCGATTTGATGTTCGAAGGGCAACAACCATAGAACGAGCCAATTCAGAATCTGTCTAGCAAGATATGGAGAACCATCGATGCCGGTAAGACGACAAGCAAGTGACAAGAGCCTACCCGCTACCTTCAGGCAATTCACTAAGAAGTTCCCAGAAATTGCAAACGCTCATGAGAGTATTGCGCAATCAGTGGATCAATCCGGCCCCCTCGACCGCAAGACTTGTGAGTTGATTAAGTTGGGTATTTGCGTCGGCGCCGAACTGACAACGGCTACGCAGAGCCACACACGACGGGCGCGCCAAGAAGGCGCCTCGCGAGAAGAAATCGAACAAGCGATCCTCCTGGCAGTGAACACGTGCGGTTTTCCGCGAACGGTGGCCGCCTGGCAATGGGCGCAGAAGGCGTTGACACGGCGTTAACGCGACGAGCACGGTCGAAGTTCATGGAATGCCCTTTCTATTACTTGTGCTTACTAAGACATCGCAATTACGTATCCGCGGCCGGACTCGTGCCGGCGAAACGATAGGAGTTCACGGATGCCGGGCTACTCGGTCATACAGGATCCGTTACGGCAACAACCAATTCCGGAAGACGGAATTCTCACTAGACAGTTCTTTGAGGATGACAAAGTTCGCTGCGTGCTCTTTACTTTCTCATCGGAGCAGCGCCTCTCGGAGCACACGGCCTCAAGCCCGGCACTATTGTACTTCATGAACGGCGAGGCGACGGTCTCGCTCGGGCAAGACGTAATTGAAGCTGTGTCGGGTACGTGGATTCGCATGGATGCGGGACTGCCACATTCTATCATCACTCGGTCGCCCGTTGTCATGCTCCTCGTCTTGATCAAAGGAGCCAGCAAGAATGATGAAAAGTTGGAGAGTATTAGTGTGTACAGGCCGGAAGCGAACAACGAAATGGGTTACGAACGGAACAGGCACATTCGCAATCCTAACGATGGCGTCATACCTCAGGGCCGAAACGGCACCTAGTTCCAGCGTAGACGAATCGACGAAAACGGCGGAGGTAACTCAACCCGTCCCACCGCAAACCAGACCCAAGTACTTGAACCTGCGGTATGACGACGATTTTTCTTATCTCGATGGAACCATCGATTCGTACAAGAAAGACTTCTTTGATCCGATCAAGAACATTCACCTCGGAGAGGATTGGCGACTCAGTCTCGGCGGGGAATTCCGGTATCAGTTTGACGTGGAGACAAACAAGTCGTTCGGTTCAACCGAACCGACTACCGATGAATTTAGCCTCGATCGCTTCCTACTTCACGCAGACTTCAAGTATCACAAACTATTTCGCGTCTTCGTGCAGGGAATTACGGCGTCCGACATCGACCGGGACTTGATGCCGCGACCCACGGATGAAAACAAATGGGACTTGCAGCAGCTGTTCTTCGACTTGCGCTTGCTCGGCGAGGAGCAGCCTTGGACACTGCGCGTTGGCCGTCAGGAGCTCTCGTATGGCAATGAGCGCTTCGTATCCCCTGCGGAATGGACGAACGTCCGTCGCCGGTTCGATGCTGTTAAGCTATTTGCCAGATTCGACAAATGGGACATCGATGTATGGTATGCCAAGCCGGTGATTGTGCAGCGCGAGCAACATGATCGATTTGATGAGGACGTTGATTTCAATGGGATGTACGTGTCATTCAAAGGGATTCCTCGACACGGGGTTGATGCCTATGCCCTGGCACTGGACGACACCGGCCATCCCACCAATCCCAACGGAAACACGGGCGACCGTGATGTTTACACTCTCGGTTCACGTTTTTGGGGCAAGACGGCGGGCTTCGACTACGAAACAGAAGTGGCCGGTCAGTGGGGGCATTGGGCCAGCGATAACATCGAGGCTTGGAGCACGACGGTCGATGGCGGATACACCTTCGAAGATGTTCCTTGGAAACCGCGATTGGGCAGTGGCTTCGATTGGGCTAGTGGTGACAATAATCCATTCGACCGCAAGGTAGGTACGTTTAATCAGTTGTTCCCATTGGGCCATAAGTATTTCGGCTTTCTCGATTTGATTGGGAGGCAGAACATAACGGACTGGAATGTGAACTTATCCTCTTGGCCGGTGTCGGAAAAGGTGCGCACAGCCATGGCGTTCCACGCCTTTTGGTTGGCCGACGAGGAGGATGCCCTCTATAACGTCTCTGGCCAACCAGGGCGTCGGGATCCTACAGGTCGCAGCAGTTCTCAAGTTGGTAATGAGTTGGATATCACGGTGCAGTGGAAGATAGACGTGCACTCGACCTTGTTAGTCGGCTACTCTCATTTTTGGCACGATGACTTCATTGTGGAGACTGGTGTCAGTGAGGACGCCGATTTGTTTTATGTGCAATATGCGTTCAAATTCTAGGAGCGAAATCAAATGACGAAGAATACGGTCCGTTATTTATGGCTAGTGGTATTAGTAGCAATCGCTTTTTCGCAGACGGGTTGCTCCCAAACAAAGCTCTACCGCGGCGTATACGAAAGCATCATCAAAGGCACTGGGGATGCTGTGCACGACGCTGTGTTCGATCTGGTGAATAACATCGTGGGGGTACAAAGCCAAGATAGTTGAACCTCGCTTCGCGTAGCGACAGTATTACACCGTGTCGTAGAACAAGTAATGTCGAAGGAGTATTGTCGTGGCCATGGATAGGACTTTCGGCGACATGTCTAGGAAGGGGGCGACGGTCGTGGCGGTAAATGTTTCTTCCGGCGGAATCCCGAAGCGTCCGGTACCGGAAGCGAGGGTGACATCTGAAGGCCTGCAGGGTGACTTTCATGAACACAAAAAACACTGTCGTGAGGATCGTGCTATTTCGATTCAGGACATCGAATTGCTAGACGCACTCCGTGCCGAAGGGTACGCGGTTGCCCCCGGCCTAATGGGCGAAAACTTGACGGTGTGCGATCTGGACGTGCAATCACTCTTCGTCGGTGACCGCTTGATACTCGGAACCGACGTGGTGCTTGAGTTAACCTCAGTTCGCAAGCCGTGTTATGTGTTGGATCAAATTGATCCCAAGCTGAAGGAGGCGGTCGTCGGGCGGTGTGGCATGATGGCCAAGGTGATCGCGGGCGGTACATTGAAACCGGGGCAGAAGATCACGGTGCAACGAGCTTTTGCCGACGCGAGCCAGCTGTGCAGGATTATTAGTGATGAGCATCCGAGTCTCATTGGATGTAAGTTGATTCAACCGGAGGGCGACCTTTAGATGGGTATGAAAGCCCGTAGTACTTGCCGGATCCGTTCCGGCAAGTTTGTAT